>NZ_BBPM01000042.1 GCF_000787775.1 Streptacidiphilus carbonis
GGCTGAACGGCCGAGCATCGATGGAAAAAGTGTGCGCGAAACCAGCACGCCTGTTCTTGTTATCCTCGCCAGCCACAACCCATCTGCTCCTACCGGGGGCCGACGGGTGGCGAGAGGATACCAACGGCAGTGCAGCACACACCGGACACCGGGCTCGTGGCCGCCGCGTCCGCCGGGGACCAGCGGGCCCTGGACGACCTGGTCGCGGAGTGCCTGCCGCTGGTCTACAACGTCGTCGGACGGGCGCTCAGCGGCCATGCCGACGTGGACGACGTGGTGCAGGACACCATGCTGAGCGTGGTCGACAACCTGGACGGGCTGCGCGACGCGGAGCGCTTCCGGTCCTGGCTCGTCTCGATCGCCATGCAGAAGATCCGCGAACGGTGGCGCCGGCAGCAGACCCGGCCCGCTCCCGGCTTCCTCGACGAAGTGCTGGGCGTACCCGATCCGGAAGCGGACTTCGTCGACCTCACCATCGTCCGGCTGGAGCTGTCGGACCAGCGACTGGAGATCGCGGAGGCCACCCGCTGGATCGAGCCGGCCGAACGTGACGTGCTGTCACTGTGGTGGCTGGAGGCCGCCGGCGAGCTCAGCCGGGCCGAGCTCGCCGAGGCGCTCCGGCTCACCCCGCAGCACACGGCGGTACGGGTGCAGCGGGTCAAGGAGCGGCTGGAGGCGGCCCGGGTCGTGGTCCGGGCGCTGCGCTCCACCCCGCCCTGCCCGGAGCTGGCCGCGCTGACCGGGGCCTGGGACGGGATCCCGGCAGCGCTGTGGCGCAAGCGGCTGGTACGGCACACGGCCGACTGCCAGGTCTGCTCCCGGCACCGGCAGAACCTGCTGCCCCCGGAGGGGCTGCTGGCCGGCCTCGCCCTGGTGCCGCTACCGCCGGCCTTCTCGCTGAGCCCGGCCGTCCACGGAACCCTCGGCCATGCCGTCACCTCGCACGGGGTCACCGCCCACGCCGCCGCCCACGCCGCCGCGGGCCTGGGCGGAAAGGCCGCGCATCTGGCGCGGTACCTCATGGCGAAGCCCGTCGCCGCCGCGACGGCGGGCGCCGTGGCGCTGGGCGGCGGTGCCGCGGCCGGGTACGCCGTCCTCGACCGGCCCCCGCACCGGGCGCCGCACCAGGTCACCGCCGCCCGACTGCCCAGCGCTGTCCCGGCGCCCAGCGCCGCGGCCACGTCCGTTGCGTCACCCAGCGCGTCCCCCACCGCCGCACCCGCTCCCGCCGCCCCGGTCTACGGCCGGACCGTGGACCGCCCGGACAGCGCCCCCGCCACCACCGCCAGGCCCGGACCGCTCCCGGTACGCCCGCAGACCGCGCCGCTCTCCCTCTCGGGGACATTCGGCGCCGCGCACCCCGGCCCGACCGGCGAGATGTACGTACTGGACCACCGGGGCGACAACCTCACCGTCACCGGTCGCGGCTACCTCCTGGTGCGCTGGCAGCTGCCCACCCTCGGTCAGATCCTCCCGCCCACCTGGACCGGTCTCACCGGCAAGCTCTTCCATGTCGCCTCCGGCGGCGGTCGGCGGATGGACGACCGCGAACAGGGAACGACCGTCGCCGGCACCTGGATGGGCGACCGCGACCACGGCTACGACACCCTCGTCGCGGGGGGCCAGCAGATGTGGCAGAACGAGTACTACTACCTGGACGGCACCGTCACCCTGCACCTCGACCAGGCAGGCCTCCGCTACTCCCTGATCGTCGCCCCCAGCACCTGGCAGGCCGTCAACGACGACATCGACCACGCCCCCGACCCCGCGGCCGGCCTGGTCCGCTACGGCCTGGTCCGGGACACCGGCGACGACGCCGCGCCGGTGCCGCAGTACCTGACCAGGTCGAGCCCCGCCGACCCCTTCTCGGTTCCCCAGCTGCCCCATCTGTCACAGAATTAACAAAGGCCCGCAGAAACCTGTTATCCCGCGGGCCCCGGCCCCATCTCCCATGGTGAGCGTGGATTCGCGCCGACCGCCGGGAGAAGGAACCGCATGAGCAAGCAGACCGGGACGCACCGGATTCGCCGCGGACGGGTGGTGGTCGCGGGATCGGTGGCACTGGCCGCCGTGGGTGCGCCGCTTCTCGCCTCGCAGCTGCAGGCGTCCGCGGCCACCACCGACATCACGGCCGCGATCAGGGCCGGGCGGAACGTCACCCTCACCGGTGACGCGGTGGTGAACCTACCGACCGGGACGACCACCTACGGCGGCGTGATCAGCGGCACCGGCACCCTCACGGTCAACGCCCCCGGCGGCTCCGGAACCCTGGTACTCACCAAGGACAGCGACTTCACTCTGCCGCCGTCACGCCGGCACCAGACGGTGACCACCGCGGGGGCCCACCCGATGACCACGGTCGCCGACCCCGACGATCCCGCGGTGACCGTCAGCCGCGGCGCCACCCTGCAGTACGGCAGTACCGGCTCCACCGGCATCATCGGCCACTACCCCTACGGCACCCCCGGATACGCGCTCAACGAGGACAACATCCGGGTCGACGGCACGCTGGTGCTGAAGACGGTGAACCGCAACTACAACCTCGGCACCATCAGCGGCTCCGGACTGGTCGTCCAACCGCGGTTCACCTGGGGCACGCTGGACCTGGCCGGCACCCACCCCTTCAGCGGCGTCCTCTACAACGGCACCGGAACGGCCTTCGCCAAACCGTGGTACCCGCTGTCCCTGCCGAACGCCAAGGCCATCGTGAACGAGGGCTCGGCCATCGTCGGCACCCCGTACGACTACACCCTGAGGCTCCGTCAGAACTTCTACGAGGACCAGTACGGCAACGACATCAACTTCCACACCGCCGCCGGCGGATCCGTCGTCGTCAGCGGGGTGTACAGCTACGCCGACCAGGGAGTGCCGGGCAACCCCTCGTTGAGCGACCCCGCACTCAACCTCAGTACGTCCGTGGCCAACCGCAACACCCGCGGCGTCAACATCGAGGGCGCGCACGTCCAGTGGGGCGACGGCAGCACCAGCCGGTTCTTCCTCCCGGCCACGCCCGCCAACTCGTACATCAACATCCACGACAACGGCACGCTGGACTTCGACTACAACGGGCCGGTCACCCTGGACACCCCGATATCCGGCGGCATCTACCACAATTCGCTCAGCACCCCGGCATACGGCGACATCGGCCTGGTGGCCCACCCGGGCAACGCGGTGACCTTCGCGACACCGATGAACTACCACGGCACCACCACCATCGGCACCGGAGCCACCCTGACCCTCGGCACCGGAGCCGCCGGCGGAGACTCCGCCCTGCTCACCGGGACGGCCGCGGACACCGTCGACGACCGGGGCACCCTTGTGGTCCGCAACACCGCCGAGGCCGTGTCGCTGTCCCGGATCAGCGGCCCCGGCTCCCTGGTCCAGGCCGGCTCCGCCGCCACCGCCCTGACCGGGCACACCTCCTATACGGGCGCCACCGTCGTCTCCGCCGGGACCCTGAAGGTCACCGGCGGCAGCCTCGCCACCAGCAGCGGCATCGACCTCACCCGGCCGGGAGCCGTGCTGGACCTGCGGAATGCCGGCGACCAGACCATCCGCAGCCTGTCCGGCGTCCAGGGCAGCACCGTCCTGCTCGGCGCCAACACCCTGACCGTGGACACGACGTCGTCCACGGTCTTCAGCGGCCGCATCGTCGGCGGGACCCTCGACAAGACCGGCAGCGGCTCACTGACCCTCACCGACAAGGCCGTCCCGGCCGGTCACGGCTGGACGACCGGCCCGGCCACCCGGGCCACCGCCGCCGCGCACCCGGCCGCAGGCACAAGCAAGCCCGGCGGCCCGGCCACGGCAGCCGGGGGCGCGGCAGCGACCAACCCGTCCGCTGCTCCCACCACCGCAGCGGCGTCCGGGGATCTGGCACAGACCGGAAGCTCCCTGCCCGCCCTCGGTACGGCCGGTGCGACCGCCGCCCTCCTCGCGACCGGTGCCGCCCTGCTCCTCCGCAACCGGCGCAGGTCGGCGGCCAGGGCCGGCGGCGGCCACCGTCGGGTGACGGGCCGTCAGCGATAGACTCGGACATAGTCGGCCGAGAAGCTGATCGGGCTGGTGGAGGTCGGTGCCGAGTGGTACTCGCCGGCGCTGATCGACAGGTTGAGGATCAGGTAGGCGGACCAGTTGGCGCCGACCCCGGAGCCGTCCGAGTAGACCTTGGCGCCGTTGACGTACCAGTCCACCGAGTTGGCGCCGTAGTAGGTGCCGATGGTGACCCAGCTGCCGGGGGCCACCGAGGAGGCGTTGGTGTAGTAGTCCTGGCCCGACTTGACGTGGTTGGTCAGCTCCAGCAGGTTGGCGTTGTCGGGGTGGTACTCGAAGGAGTCGATCTCCCCATTGCCGTCCTTCCAGGTCCACAGGGCCGGCCAGGCGCCGGTGCCGGTCGGCAGCTTGACCCGGGCCTCGACGTAGTCGCCGGTCTTCACCTGGAAGCCCTCGCTGGACCCCTCGGTGGTGAGCATGCCGGTGGTCCAGGCCTGCCTGCCGTTCTCCAGGGTGTGCGAGGACGGCTGGGCGGTGAACGTGGCCACGCCGCCGGCGACGCTCACATCGTTCTGGTCCAGCCAGTCGAGCTTGTTGTCGTTCGGGTTGTGGGTGCCGTAGGCGTAGGAGCTGCTGGTGCCGCCGACCCAGCGGGAGCCCCAGGAGATCGGGCTGTTGAACTCGTCCGACCAGGTCAGGGACTTCCCGGCGGCCGCTGCGGCGGTGCTCGTCGCGCCGGTCGTCGTCCCGGTCGTCGTGGTCGAGCCGCTGCCGGACGTGCCGGTCGGGGTGCTGGTGGCCGTGGAGCCGGATCCCGCCGCGGCGCCGACCTTCAGCGCCTTGGAGGCCAGGTTGTGCCAGGCTCCGGCGGTGTCCCGCCAGAAGCCGAACTCGGTGTAGGTCCCGGCGGGCAGCTTACGGCTGCCGGTGGTGATCGAGACCCCGCCCGGGCAGATCCGGACATGGGACGCCGAGCCGGGGAAGTCCAGGTTGTCGCCGGCCGAGTCGCGGACGCCGACACCGAGCGTCGCGGCGGTGAAGCAGCGGCTGGAGTGGACGGTGAGTCCGGCCCTCGCGGCGGTGCCCGCGGTCATCGAGGTCGGGGTGAGCCGGTCCTGGGTGACCCTGGTCGCGGCCTGGGCGGGGGTGGCGAGCGAGACGGCGGCCAGCGCGGCGGCGCCGGCCATCCCGACCGCCGCACCGAGGCGTGCGGAGGCTGTGGCAGGTATACGCATGAAAGTGTTCCTCTGCGACGCCTGCGAGGTGAGCTGTCGGGTTCGGGCACGAGGATGCCCGGTCGCGGTCGTGAGTGGAGCGACTTCACCCCTAGCCGGACGGCACCTGATGACGGCGCGTGCACCGGCGACTACCTGGGTCCCCCGCTCCTGCCCGTGGACTGTTTCGAGGTCCTGCCACCGGGTGGACAGGATTCGGCGTCCCGGCGGAGAGGTCCGCGTGCTGCGGAGCCTGCAGGCTAAGCAGGCCTTTCGCCCGGAGGCAATGGAATGTGCCCGGGTTCACATAGGCCTTATACCGGACATCCCCTACCCAGCCGCTTCCCGGTGCGCGGAATGCCGGCGGCCACAGCCCGGTTGTCGTCCCTGCCCCTGCAGTTTTTCGTACGACCGCTTTGACCGATCCAGGAGTCCGCACGTGACCAGCAGTTCCTCCGCCGCCCGGGCGGCCAAGATCCTCTCGCGACCCGCCGTCCTGGGCGGGCTCACCGTCCCGAACCGGATCGTGATGGCCCCGATGACCCGGATGTTCTCCCCCGGGGGCGTCCCCGGTGCGGACGTGGCCGCCTACTACGCCCGCCGCGCCGCCGCCGGTGTAGGGCTGATCGTGACCGAGGGCACATACGTGGACCACGAGTCCGCCGGGCAGAGCGACAGCGTCCCGCGCTTCCACGGCGAGGAGCAGCTGGCCGGCTGGGCGAAGGTCGCCGAGGCCGTGCACGCGGTCGGCGGCAGGATCGTCCCGCAGCTCTGGCACATCGGCATGGTCCGCAGCGCGGGCCAGCCCCCGTTCGCGGACGCTCCCGCGGTCGGCCCCTCCGGCATCCGGCTGGACGGCACCGAGGGCGTTGGCAGGGCGATGACCCAGCAGGACCTGGACGACGTCATCGCCGCGTTCGCCCGGGGCGCCGCCGACGCCGAGCGGATCGGCTTCGACGGCGTCGAGCTGCACGGCGCCCACGGATACCTGATCGACCAGTTCCTCTGGTCCGGCACCAACCGCCGCGCCGACGGCTACGGCGGCGACCCGGCGGCACGTACCCGCTTCGGGGCCGAGATCGTGGCCGCGGTGCGCGCCGCGGTCTCGCCGGACTTCCCGGTGATCTTCCGCTTCTCGCAGTGGAAGTCCGACAACTACGACGCCCGGCTCGCCCACACCCCGGCCGAGCTGGACGCACTGCTCGCCCCGCTGGCCGAGGCCGGCGTGGACGCGTTCCACGCCTCCACCCGGCGCTACTGGCTGCCCGAGTTCGACGGCTCGGAGCTGAACCTGGCCGGCTGGACCAGGAAGCTCACTGGCAAGCCGGTGATCACGGTCGGTTCGATCGGCCTGGACGGCGACTTCATCCGCGGCTTCCAGGGCGAGGGCGCCCCGGTCCGCGGCATCGACGACCTGCTGGACCGGCTGGAGCGGGACGAGTTCGACCTGGTCGCGGTCGGCCGCGCGCTGCTGCAGGACCCGGAGTGGGCCGCCAAGGTCCTGGCGGGCCGTTTCGACGAGCTGGCCCCTTACCACCCGGCGGCCATGCGCAGCCTGGTCTGAGCCGACAGCCACCGAGGCCCTGCCGTCCACCCCCGCCGTTCCGAGCGGACGGGGTGGACGGCAGGGCCTCGTCATGGCCAACCCTCCGACGTGGAAAGGGTTCTACCGGCGGACGACCGGCTCCGGCGGCATCCGTCCGACCCCTTGACTGCGGCCATTGGTCTGGACCATCGTGTGGGAGCCGCGGCTGAACACCCCCACACACCTCAGCAGCACGTGCTCGGTGCTGCCCCCACGCTGAGGAGTCCACGCCGATGAGGCGTTCCCTGCTGTCCTTCACCGCGGCCGCCGCCCTGGCCGCCGCACCCCTGCTGGTCCCCACCAGCGCCCAGGCCGCCTCCGGACTCACCGGGCTGATCGCGAACTTCGCGGTCACCCAGAGCTGGCAGGGCGGCTTCGAGGGCGCCTACACCATCACCAACGACACCAACGCGACGATCAACACCTGGTCCCTCGTCTTCGACCTTCCCGCCGGCGAGGCCGTCACCAGCGCGTGGAACGGCACCCTCACCCGCTCCGGCTCCACCTACACCGTGGCTTCGCCCAGTTGGGCCTCACCACTGGCCCCCGGCGCGACCGCCGACGTGGTCGGCATGGACTTCTCCACCGGCGCCACCCAGACCCCGCCCGCCGACTGCACCATCAACAACCAGCCCTGCCAAGGCGTCCCGGCCGACACGGTCGCGCCGTCAACACCGACCGGACTGACCGTCAGCGGAACCGGCCCGGGCTCCGTCGCGCTGTCCTGGAAGGCCTCCACCGACAATGTCGCGGTGGCCGGCTACCACGTGTACGAGGGCACCGCGCTGGACGCCACGGTCACCGGCACCACCGCGGACCTCACCGGGCTGCTGGCCGGCAGCAGCCACACCGTCAGCGTCGCGGCTTTCGACGCGGCGGGCAACGAGTCGGCCCACTCGGCCGCGGTGACCGGGGTGGCCGGCACCGGATCCGCCCCCGGCGCCTCCGCGCCCTACGTCGACCTCGGCGCGTGGCCCACACCCAGCCTGCCGCAGATCACGGCGGCGACCGGGCTCAAGCAGCTGTCGCTGGGCTTCATCATCAACGGCGGTACCGCCTGCACCGCCAGCTGGTTCGGCGCCTACGACCCGGCCTCCGGCTGGGACAAGGCCGACTTCGACGCGGTCCGGGCGGCCGGCGGCGACATCCGGCCCTCCTTCGGCGGCGAGAACGGCACCGAACTCGCCCAGTCCTGCACCACCGTCGCCGCCTTGGCCGCGCAGTACCAGAAGGTCGTCGACGCCTACGCGCTGGACCGGATCGACTTCGACATCGAGGGCAGCGCGGTCGCCGACCACGCCTCGATCGACCGCAGATCCGCCGCGATCGCCCAGGTGCAGGCGGCCCAGCGGGCCAAGGGCCGGGACCTGAAGGTGACCCTGACGTTGCCGGTGCTGCCCAGCGGGCTGACAGCGGACGGCCTCTACGTGCTGCAGTCCGCCAAGAACGCCGGCGTGGTGGTGAACGCCGTCAATGTCATGGCGATGGACTTCGGCGACTCCACCGCACCCGCCCCCGCAGGCAGGATGGGCGCCTACGCGATCCAGTCCGCGCAGTCCACCCAGGCGCAGATCAAGCAGGTCTGGACCGGACTGACCGACGCCCAGGCCTGGGCGATGGTCGGGGTCACCCCGATGCTGGGCCAGAACGACGCCTCCGACGAGGTGTTCGGCCTGGCCGACGCCCAGCAGCTGATCACCTTCGCCCAGCAGAACCACCTGGGCGAGCTGGCCTTCTGGGAGGTCACCAGGGACGCCAACGCCTGCACCGGCGGGCTCTCCCAGTGCACCGACATCGTCCAGACGCCCTATCAGTTCTCCAAGATGTTCGCCGGCTTCACCGGCTGACGCAGCGCCAGGTGAGCAGGGACTGCGGGCGGCTTCCCCCGGTCCCTGCTCCGAAGGGGTCCGGCCGGACGAGTGCGGTCGGACGAGTGCGGCCGGATGGGTGCGGCCGGATGGGTGCGGCCGGATGGGGTGCAACCACACGGAACCGGCGCGGCACTGGTCCTGGCGCCGCCACCGCTGACTAGCGTCCATCGGGTGATCATCTCCCTCCGCTTCCCCGTGAGCCTGTGCGTGACCGCTCTCGCCGGCGGCCTGCTCCTCGGCCCGTCCGCCGCTGCTCTGACGCCCCCTCAGTTCACCGCCGCCGTGACCACGCGTGCCACCGGCTACAGCGGGAATCCGGTCGCAGGCAGCAAGGGCTTCGGAGTGGTGGTCCAGAAGAACGCGGTGCTGGGCAGCACCGAGTCCGAGGGCCCGATCGCGATCGGCGGCAGTCTGCGCTTCGGCCCCGGCTACAACGTCGCCGTCCACGACGCCGGGAGCTACACCGCCCCGGGCGACAGCAGGCCGACCGCGCTCCTGGTCGACGGCTCGGTCGACTTCGCGGGCAGTTCCCCGAGCGGCGTCCTCAAAGTGCTCTCCGGCGGTTACCTCAAGCTGGGTTCCCTGGCCGGGACCGACGTCCTGAACACCGACAGCAACGGGGCCTCGGTCAACACCCAGGCGGTGGTCTCCGGCGCCGCGTACAACAGCGTGCCGCGCATCGAGCTCAACAGCCAGCAGCCCCTCGCGTCGGTCGGCCCGCACCCCGGCCTGATCGACTTCGACTCGCTGTTCGCCGCCTACCGTGAGCGCTCCACCGCGATGGCCGGCTGCGAAACCAACGTCACCCTGCTGGACGGCAACGAAGTGCCGCTGCCGGACCAGAAGGTGATCCCGGCCGGCTCCAACATCAAGATCCATCTCTCCCGCGCGCACACCAACGTCCTGCACCTGACCGGGGCGATGCTCAACCACATCTCCGAGTTCAACTTCCTGGACCAGCCCAGCAGCAGCGGACCGCTGCTGATCGTGGTGGACACCACCGGCACCGGCGGCACCTTCACCTGGCACACGCCCAATATGGCCGGCCTGCAGAAGAGCGCGATCGGCTCCCTGCTGTGGGACTTCCCCGACGCCACCGACATCACCGTGGCCTCCGGCGACAGCGTCGAGGGGACGATCTATGCGCCACGGGCCAAGCTGACCGACCTCGCCCCCTCCAACATCGAGGGCGACATCATCGTCCGGGAGCTGCTGCACGGACCGCTGGAGGCCTCCGGATCCGCCGTCAACGCGGGCGAACTGCACTACTTCCCCTTCACCGCCACGATCGACTGCGCCGGCAACGACACCGACGGCTCCACCACACCGGGCCCGGTCCCCTCGCGCACCCCCGTCTCCCCCACCAGCGGCCAGAGCACCCCGGGCGTCCCCGACAACGACCAGGACGACCACGGCGACCAGGACCTCACCGGCGGCACCGGTCAGCACCGCCCTGACCTGGCCGCGACCGGCACCGGCAGCACCCAGCTGACCACTGCCCTCGCGGCCGTCGCCCTGTCCGGCCTCGGCGCCACCGCCCTGGTCCTGGTCCGCCGCAGCCGCAGGGGTCGGCACGAGTGACCGCCGGCCGTTCATCCGGGTGAACCAGAACGCTCATTGAGTGTGCATCAAGTGGTTACTGACGGGTATTCCCTTTCGATCCACGAGGCTCTAGCGTCCATGTCGTCCTGAACTTGTCCAGACAAGATGACGATGACGTTTGGAGTCCCGATGATGTCCAGCATCTCCGCGCGCAGGCTCGGCCACGCCCTGACCGCCACCCTCACCGTGGCCGGCCTGGCCGCCGCGCCCGCGCACGCGGCCACCACGGCGACCGCTCCGGCCTCGCTGTCGGTGTTCGCCTGGAACGTGGACCTGGGCACCGCCGTGGTCGACACGGTCGAGAAGGAGAACGCCGCCGGACGCACCCCCACCGTCGAAGCGGTGATCCGCAAGCACTCCGCCGACGTGGTCATCCTCGACGAGGCCTTCAACAACACCTCCGACGGCCAGATCCCGGCCGCCCTCGCCGACCTCTACCCGTACGCGACGCCGGTGGTCGGCAAGACCTGCTCGGGCGGCGGCTGGACCGGCATCAGCGGCGACTGCTCCAACTCGCCGTTCGTCATCAACGGCGGAACGCTGATCCTGTCCAAGTACCCGATCCTGGCCCAGTACGCGCACATCTTCTCCAACTCGACCTCCGGCACCTGGGACTACAACGCCGACAAGGGCGCGGACCTGGTCGAGCTCAATGTGAACGGCGCCCACACCTGGGTGGTCGGCACCCACCTGCAGGCCGACCAGTCGGGCACCTCGACCGCCACCACCCAGCAGACCCGACTGGCCCAGCTCGGCGAGATCCGGACCTGGACCGACCAGATCGCCGGCACCTCCGCACCCGTGCTGATCGGCGGCGACCTTAACGTCGAGTACTACGGCGGCGCCTCCCGCGGCGACTACGCCAACGCCCAGACCGCCGTCGGCGGCGTCCTCGGCTCCCCGGCGCTGGACCCCTCCCAGAGCCTGCGCACCATGGACTGCCCGGTCTCCTCCTGGTGCCAGTACATGTCCGGCGTCGAGTCCTTCTCCAGCACCTACCAGGACGACCTGGACTACCTCGGCTACCTCCAGGACGGCGCCCGCCCGGTCCCGACCGCACTGCCCACCGTCCAGGTCGACTTCGACCCGCAGTCCGGCTGGACCACCGGCCAGCTGGACACCAACGCCCCCAGCGACCACTACCCCGTCCAGGCCACCTACCAGCTCCCCTGAGCCGACCGGCGGTGGGAGCGAGCAGCGCCGAGAGCTCCCCGCACCCACCGCCGCCCAGGCCCGCAACGAACCGCCCCGGTCACCGCACTACCGTGTCCGACCATGAACCCCGAAGCCTGGCTCGCCGAGACCCGCGCCTCCTACGACACCGTCGCCACCAGCTACGCGGACCAGGTGCGCCACCTCCTCGACCAGACACCCTACGAACGCGCGGTCCTGGCAGTCTTCGCCGAACTGGCCCGGACGACGGGCACGGGACCGGTCGCGGACGTGGGCTGCGGACCCGGGAGGATCACGGCGCACCTGAGCGGACTGGGCCTGGACGCCTTCGGCATCGACCTCTCACCCGCGATGGTGGAGGTCGCCCGGCGTGAACACCCCGGCCTGCGATTCGAGGTCGGCTCCATGACGGAGCTCGACCTCCCCGACGCCTCGCTGGCCGGCCTGGCCGCCTGGTACTCGCTGATCCATGTCCCCGACGCCGGGATCACCCCGGTCCTCGCCCACTTCCGACGCGTCCTTCGCCCCGGCGGCCCCCTCCTGATCAGCTTCCACGTCGGCGACGAGTCGCAGCTGAAGACCCAGGGCTACGGCGGCCACCCGATGCACGTCCACGTCCACCGCCGCCGACCCGACCAACTCGCCACCTGGCTCAAGGAGGCCGGTTTCACCGTCGAGGCCCAGCTGACGCTCACCTCGGCCGAGAGCAGGCGCGGAGGAATCCTCTTCGCACGCCGCCGGCCCGACGCCTAGCGAGGTCCAGCACCGCTGGACAGTGCAGGCCGCAGCTCCGCGCGGAGCCTGTTCGTCGTCTCGACGGGCAGGCCAAGGTTCGCATGGCGGAGCTCTGCCGAGTAGGTCGCGATGAGGGCGAGGTCCCGCAGCTGGCGGCGAAGCTCCGCGACGAGCGCCTCGTCGAGGTCGGGAACGTCTCCCCCCTCTTCGGCGAGTCGCTGCAAGGCCTGGTCCACGGCGTCGACCGCTCGGCTGCTCACCACGCCGGCAAGGTCCCGGCAGCCGAACAGGTACGCCATCGCGGCATACAGGGTCGCCGCCGCGGCGTCCTCGTCCGCGTCGTTGGGCCCGTTCTGGCCGTCGTTGTGGCAGTACTCGCTCAGCAGGTATTCGCCAATACCGCGCTTCACCTCGTCGAATGCGGTCGAGTCACCGAGGACGCCCTCCCATACGGCATTCAGCAAGGGACGCAGACCGAGCGTGAACGGCGCCCGCTCGTCCTCGGGCAAGGCCTCGTGCCCGCTCATCAGCCGCTCCGCGACACAGGCGGCGAAAACACAGCGTTCGTCCCACGAAGCGACTTCCAGGCGCTCCGCCACCGTCGTCGCCAGGTCCTGCCAGCTGCCCACCGAAGCCCACCCCAGGGTCGCGAGACCGACGCGCTCGCGCCGGTGACGGCGATCATCGCACCCACCGCCGCAAGGCCGCCCCCGTCGGGGACCGCCGGCCTGCGGCCCCCCGGGTGGGGGGCCGCAGTACGCCGGGCCGCTGGGTGTCAGCTGAGCCGGATCACCTTGTGCATGCCGAGGAAGGCGTGCGGGATGCCCGACTTGTCGTCCGGGATGAAGCACAGCAGGGCGTAGTGACCGCCCCGCGGGTCGAAGTGCAGCAGTTCGATGCGGCCCGGCGACATGGCGGCGGCGCCGCGCTGGGCATTCTCGGCGAAGGGGTTGGGCGCGGTCTTGCCCTGAGCGGTGAGGTCGAAGTACTTCTGCAGGGTGGCGTCGGTGACACCGTTGTTCACTCGCGAGAACAGTGCCTCGTGGATCTCGTCCGCCCGGTTGCGGATCAGGATGGTGGAGTCGGTGTCGATGTGCCGGGGCGCGATGAAACGCGGGCCGTTCTTGGTCTCCACCTGGGTGATCGTCGCGCCGAAGGCGGGGGTGTCGGTGTCGAAGGTGCCGTGGACCAGCAGCTTGTGGGCCGTCACCTTGCCACCGGGCACGAAGAGCTGGTTGAAGTCGAAGAAGTAGTACGTGCCGGCCGTCAGCGGAATGCTCACCGACACGAAGGTGGACGGCTCCACCGCCGCACCGCCGACGACCGTGGCGTCCCGGGCGGCAGCACGGATCCCGGCCGCGGAGGTCGACGGAGTCTGGCTCGTCGCCTGGCGGAGATCGGCGAGCAGGCGGCTGAAGCTGACGCCCTTGTGCAGTTGCACGCCCTGCAGCGTGTGTCCCTGCGCGTCATTGGTGGTGGTCCGGAAATCGATGAACCCGGCATGGACCCGCGAGGGCAGCGAGAAGCCGCTGCTGCTCATGTGCACCTTCACCAGCCGCGGGCCCAGGTCCGCCGTCCACCCCGCAGGCGGCCCGTCGGCGAAGGCGGCAGAAGCCGGCCCGGCGGCGAGCGCGCCCGCGGCGAGCCCGACGGCGAGAGCCCGGGGCAGGCGACGCCCGTTACGGAGAGCGCGCAGACGTCTGCCTCTGAGCAGGGTGGAGAGTGGCATGAAGGGTGTTCCTTTCGAGTAGCTGACCTGACGAGACGTCATCTGCCTTGCATGACGCCTGCGGAGGCGTACCACCGGAGCTACCCTCGCAAATCCTCCGAGCGGGTGAATCAACCCCACGAGCAGTGAACTGATATGACTAATCCCACCTTCCCGATCGGCCTCGGCAGTCCCGGTGGCTCCGGCCGCGCGGGCCAGGCGCATCCCGTGCCGCGGCGGGGGAAGTCGGCAGGTCAGCGCGGGGGCAGGTCTCGCGCACGCCGTTGGTCAAGCTTCCGGCGGCCGACGGTTGTACTTCTCGATGGTGGCCTTCGAGGTGGAGGAGTCCTGGAACACCAGGGACCAGGGGCCCGTGTTGACGTCGAACTCCTTCCCGAAGCCGATCCACTTACCTGTCATGCGTCGGCCGGTCGGTTCAGCCAGGAGCTGAAGGGCACCGTGGTAGCGCGCCCCGGCGTAGTACCCGTCCGTTGCCGTCTGCTCGACCCAGGTGCCGGTCACCACGTTGCGGTCGATCGTGAGGTCCAGTGACAGGGGTGAATCCGGGTTCAGTGACGCGTCCGGAAGCGAGCGGCCGGTGAGGTGGTTGCCGTGCTGCACCAGGACCACATAGTGGCTGCCGCGGAAGGTGTCCCCGCGCCCCGAAGAGAAGTACTCGTACGTGCTCAACCACACCCCGGAGTAGGTGAGTGCACCGGCCGGCACGGAGTGTGCCACCGGCGCGCCAGTGTCACCGCCGCCCTCCAGGTCGTGCCCACCGTGGCCGTCCTCGCGGACCCGGGCCATCACCAGAGGCATCCGGAATCCCAGCGCTTCCACGGACAACCCGGTGAGCGCCATCAGGGCACGGGCGTAGACGGGACGCGGGTAGGCGACCACGCCGGCTTCCCAGCGCTGGACGAGGCGCTTGCTGGCGTCATTCGGCTCCCCCGACTCCCTGCCCACGCGCCGCAGTTCGCGGGCCAGGTCGTCCTGACTCAGTCGTAGTCCTACGCGGACTGCCCGGAGGGTGTCGTTGGGTGTTGCCGTGACAGTTGCCATGCGATCACGGTAGCTCCTCGCACCTGCCCAATGACACCGGTTTGACGCCCCGTCCGACGCCTCACCGACACCAGCACGGACGTCGCGGTTCGACGCCATGGCGCAAGACGCTTGGACCATGGCCGGAAGGCGCCGCATGGCTTGAGGGAGTGTGGAGATGAACGGGTGGACAGGGACGGCGGTGCCGCAGGAGCACGCGGAGAGGGACATGGCCGTCCACCCCACGGGGATACCACATGCGATGTTCGAGCGGAGCCTGGGAGTATGGCGGGCGCTGGCCGACGACGGCACGCTCATCACGGGCACGAACGGCACCCCGCTGGGTTTCCGATGCCTCGACGCGGCCCAGGCCGCTGCCCGTGACCACAACCGAGTACGCACATCTGCGACCCCCGAACTTCCCTCTGTCGGCTCCTACGTCGTAGATATCCGATCCGGCCGCATCGCCGTCCTCCGCGACCTGATCGAGGGCACGCTGTACCTCCGCCCCGGTAACGGCGGCCGCGAATGGGAGGCCATGCCCTCGCACGTTCGGCTGGCAACGCCCCGTGAGTCACTGATGCACAAGGTTCAGGACCTCAACGCGGAGAGCCGCCGTCGGACGGACTGAAGCTTCCTTCCTGGCCTCGTCAGTGGATCGGAGTCGGAACATCGGGTGGCGTCATCAGAGCCAGGATCAGCCGAGGCAGATCGTGTTCAGAAAGTCCTCGAAGGCCTGGTTCGTGCGGTCGGCGTCGCCGGTTGCGTCGAGGTCCATGAGCAGGCCCCGGATTACGGCGAGTACGACAGTGGCCAGCTCGGGACGGCCGAGGGTGCGCATACCCTCCTCCAGCGGGGCGAGCCAGTCGGTGGTCGCGATGCGTCGGAAGCCTGGCCACAGCGGTTCGCCGGCGGTGTCGTGCAGTCGGCCGAACATGCGCAGGTAGGGCTGTCCGTGCGGGCCGGTCATGGTGGACCAGGCGTGACTCAGGGTTGCCGGATAGGGCTCTTCGGGCCGGACTCGCAGGAGGTCGGTGAAGCCCTCGACCTGGCGTTGTCGGGCTCGTTCGAGCACGTCGCGGAGGAGGCCGTCGCGGGTGCCGAAGTGGTAGATCAGCATGCGTTTGGAAGCACCCGTGGCGGTGGCGAGCGGGCCGAGCCGGTCGGGGAGCCCGTGCTCAAGAGCGTAGTCGGTGCACACGTCGAGAAGCCGCTGCCTGATCTGTGGCTCCGGCCGCCTACCCATGCTCGCCACCGTTTCACGTAACAACCGGTACGTCTACCGTTCTCGGTAGCCGACCGGAACAAGACCAGGAGCTCGCGATGAGGGTCGTTTTCGTGCATGGAGCATGCGTCAAGGACGGATCGTGGTGGTGGCACCGCACCGCCGGACTGCTGGCCGAGCGGGGCGTCGCCAGCGAGGCTCCCGCCCTGCCGAGTTGCGGCGAGACGGGTGGGCCGACGGGCGCGCACGGCCCGGGATTGACAGAGGACGTGGCCGCTGTCCGTGAGGTACTGATGGCGAGCGACGAGCCGACCGTCGTGGTCGCCCACAGCTATGGCGGTATCGTCACCGCGGAGGCGGTAGCCGGCGTCGCGGCGGTCCGCCATCTGCTGCTCGTGTCCAGCTACCTGCCCGAGGTCGGCCAGAGCCTCTCCTCGTTCGGAGCCCCTGAGCCCGCCCCCTTCCTCCATCTCGATCCCGAAGGCGGCACGTTCACCGTCCGGCCGGACGCCCTGGCCGGTACGTTCCTCCAGGACTGCGGTCCCGAGATCCAGCGGCAGGCCATGGACAGGACGGCCTGGCAGAGCCTGGCGGTCCTCCAGCAGCCGGTGAAGTCCGCGGCCTGGCAGCACCTCCCCACGACGTACCTCGTCTGCGCACAGGACCGGGGCACGCCCGCCGCGCTGCAACGCGAGTTCGCCGACCGGGCGGACCGCGTTGTGGAACTGGACGCCGGCCACCATCCGTTCCTGTCCCGACCGGCCGCCGTCAGCGACCTGGTAATGAGGGGGCTTGGTACTGCGTAGCGTCGGTGCGATTCGAACGCACACTGGACCGGTCCTGAACCGGCTCCCTCTGCCGTTGGGGTACGACGCCGGGGTGATCGACGGGAATCGAACCCGTGCAACCGCGACCACAGCGCGGTGCTCTACCATTGAGCTACGACCACAGTGCGCCGCCAGGGAATCGAACCCCGCTAGCCCGAAGGCGCAGGCTTTACAGGCCCGCATGTGTCCCAGCACTCAACGCTTGGTGGCACCGGTGGGATTCGAACCCACGACATCCAGGTTATGAGCCTGGCGAGCTGACCGACCTGCTCTACGGTGCTGATGAAAAGCCTACGGACCAGCGCCGTTGCGGGCCACGGATTTTCTGCCGATCCACCCTGACCGGCTGCAGCACCATTGCCGCCGATCGGATGAACTGCTCCCGCACGCCTGAGGCCTAGGGACTCTGCCCCCCGTGCGCGGGGTGATAGTGGTTGCTGGCCGGCGTGGAAAACGCCATGCCGCGCGAACGGCGAGGCTCAGCAGGCCCAGGGCAGTCGCACTGCTTCGAGTTCACCGTCGGCCAGAAGGGCCTCGATCAGGAAGCCGGGCCCGGCGACCTTGGTGGCCCACAGGTCGTAATCGGTGCACACGACCCAGGAACGGTCCTCGGCCCACAGGTTGGACGGGCTGAAGTCGATCTCCGGATGGTCGTACAACTCCTCGGCGTCGCCGAGGACTCCTGCTTGTACGTGCAGGTTGTCGAAGTCGTGTGCTCCGAGCATCAGCGGACTGTAGTAGGCCAGGCAGCGGGTGTCCGCTCCCGCAGGGCTGTGCGCACACAGCAGCCGTACCAGCCGGTTCCAGGACTCGCGGTCCAGACTGCCCTCGGTCGGCGGAGCGATCGAGACGGGCCAGCTGCCGTTGATCCGGACGGAGGGGAAGGAACGAAAGCAGGGCAGGCGGCCCTCAGGGGCCACCGGATCGCCGCTGCGCTCCACCAGCTCGGCCCAGCGCAGCCGCCGCCACCCCTGGCCGGGGTGATCCGCGCGACCCAGTCTGCCCCCGGTGACCGTCGTCTCGGCAGTCAGATCGATGTCACCGACGATCTCCATGGCCGCGGTCCCGTCCGCGACCATGGCTCGATGAACGTCGTCGTACGAGAGGCCGGCAGGGGCGCGGTCGTGTTCGTACATGGCGTTCAGCACCCAGGCCGCATCCGGCAGCGGGGGCGGCATGAAGCCTGTGAGGCCGTCATCCTCGGCGATTTCCCGCAGCCAGTCGGTGGCACTGGACGGCGCGAGCGACCACCTGTCCGAGAACGACATCGACGGCTGATGCATCCCGCCAGGATCGCAGGCTCGGGCGCACAACTCACGCAGCGCAGGCGAGATCGAACATGACAGGGCCACACGATCGAGTGGCTCGCAGGGTCAGAGACCAGGGGCCCTACGCACAGAAGGTGATCACTGAGTCGTCAGGGAACAATTTCAACGGCGTCTCCGAGGCCGGCTATGCCCCCGACGAGGAGCGGAACGCGAACCAGCCGGTCGAGGCCGGCCCGGCCCCGGCCGCGGCCCCGCCCCCGGCCCCGGCCCCGGCCCCCCCGGGCGACCGAGTTGCGGCAGCCCGGTGCGCTGTGATGCTGAGGGGAGCAGGCGGAGCAGGGCGACGCGGTGCCGGTACAGCCGGCAGTTCGGAGACGGAAGGGTGGCCGAGATGTCCGGGAGACCGCCGGCGCCGACCGACACGGCGCTGCTGGACGCCCTTTTCCACGAAGCCCTGTCGGGACTGTTCGTCCTGGACGACGAGCTGCGCGTGGTCCACTTCAACCACTCCGCCCGCGGCATCCGGGGCCTGCCCGACGACGACGTCCGCGGCCACCTGATCGCCGAGGTCGCCCCGGAGCTGATCACCGATGAGGTGACGGATCTCGCCCGTGCGGTGCTCGCCTCCGGCACGGCCGTCCGCGGTCGGCTGGTGCGCGGCTTCCCGCCGACCGACCCGACCCGCGAGATGGTCGCCTCGGTGTCGTTGTTCCGCCTGAGCGACACCGAGGGACAGGTGCTGGGACTGGCAGCCGTGGTCGAGGACGTCACCGAGCGCGAGCAGGCGCTGGAGCGGCTGGCCACGCTGCACGAGGGCCACCGTGCCATCGGCTCCACCCTGGACCCCGCCGCCACCGCGGACGAGCTGGCCGTCGTCGCCGTGCCGAGGTTCGCCGACACCGCGGTGGTGGACCTGCGCGACGACGCGCTCCGCGGCGAGGAGCTGCGGCCGGGACCGGTGGACGCCGCCCTGCCGTTGCGCCGGGTGGCGTACCGGTCCGTCGACGCGGCGCGGGCCGGCAGCGTCGAGCTCGGGGACCTGACCACGGTTCCGTTCCCGACGCCGTTCACCCAGAGCCTGGAGGACCTGCGCCCCCGGCTGCTCACCGGGCTGGACGGCCGGGCCGGTGCCGATCAGTGGCCCTACCTCCGCTCCCCCGGCGCCGGCCAGGTCGACGACGCGACGGTGGACTCGCTGATCGTGGCTCCGCTGGCCGCGCACGGCGTCCTGCTCGGGCTGGTCGGCTTCTACCGCGGCCCGCACCGGGAGCCGTTCACCGGCCTGGACCTGGAGCTGGCCGGGGAGCTGGCGGTCCGGGCGGCGATGAGCGTCGAGCGGGCCCACAGCTTCATCCGGCAGGCCTCCATCGCGACCGCGCTCCAGCGCCACCTGCTGCCCTCCCCGCCACCGCCGCTCGCCGCACTCAGCACCGCCCACCTCTACCTGCCCGCCGGCACCGGCGGCGCCTGGTACGACCTGGTCCCGCTGTCGGGGGCGCGGGTGGCGCTGGTGGTGGGCGAGGTCGGCGGCCACGGCATCGGCACCGCCGCGGCGATGGGGCAGCTGCGCACGGCCGTGCAGACCCTGGCCGCCCAGGACCTGGCTCCGGACGAGCTGCTGGGCCGACTCGACGAGACCATGCAGCGCTTGGCCCGGGACAGCGGCGGCGAGCCGGACACGGCGTCCTGCCTCTACCTGGTCTACGACCCGGTCACCGGCAGCTGCGACGGTGCCAGCGCCGGACACCGCACCCCGCTGGCACTGGGCCCGGACGGCGCCGAGCTCCCGCTCGACGTCCCGATCGGCGCGAGGCTGGGGTCCGGGGAGGCAGGCTACCCCTCGGCCCGTCTGCAACTGCCCCCCGGCACCCTCCTCGCCCTGGCCACGGACGGCCTGCGCACGGACGGCCTGCGCGCCGGCGCCGACAGAGGTGCGGGCGGAGACGGCCAGAACGGAAACGGGCGGAACGGAGAGGGGCAGAACGGAGAGGGGCAGAACGGAGACGGGCGGAACGGAAACAGTCACCGCCTCGCCCAGGTGCTGGCCCAGCCCGAGCACGACCTGCAGGCCCTGTGCGACGCCGCCGCCTACGCCCTGGCCACCGACCGCCCCGAGCAGGACGCCATCCTGCTGCTGGCCCGCACCAGCGTGCTGGACGCCGACCAGGTCGCCCACTGGACCCTCCCGGAGGACAAGTCCATCGTCTCCACCGCAAGGGATCTGACCCGTCATCAACTCACCGCCTGGGGCCTGCACGATCTCGTCGACACGACCGAACTGATCGTCAGCGAGCTGGTCACCAACGCCATCCGCTACGGACAGGGGGCGGTGACCCTGCGCCTGATCCGGGCCGGGACCCTCTCCTGCGAGGTCTCCGACGCCAGCAGCACCGCCCCGCACATGCGGCTGGCGGCCGACGGGGACGAGGGCGGCCGCGGCCTCTTCCTGGTCATGCACTGCAGCAGCCGCTGGGGCACCCGGTACAACCCCCGCGGCAAGACCATCTGGTCCGAGCAGCCCCTGCCCCCGGGCGACCCCGAACCAGCCTGAGGGCGGCCGCCGGACCCCGGAAGCACCAGATCCCGGAGCCGACAGAACCGGAGCCGACGGACGGCCCCCCCAGGGGCCGACGACCCTCGGCCCCCGGAGCTACGGCTCCTCCTCCGCCGCCGGGCCCTCCAGGGGGAACTGGACCGGGCTCAGCAGGTACTGCGACCGCCCCGGGCCGGGTCGGTTGCCCATCCTGGGCACGATGGCCGCGCGCAGCTCGCCGATCAGCTCGTCCAGTTCTGCCGGGCTGAGCCAGAGCGCATGCTGCCGGTACCCGACCTGGTCGGCCACCGGATCGGCCTGCCCCCGGTCCAGGTAGGCGTTGAACTCGGCGATCAGGGCGGTCATCGCGGTGGCGAAGGCCTGCCGGTGGTCCTCCGGGGTGAGCGAGCGGACCGCGTCGGCGCCGATCACGGCCCGGTCCTGCCGCAGCCGGTAGTGGCGCTCCAGTGCGCCGCGCACCTTCCGCTCCTCGGCCACTTCCAGGATCCCGCCTGCCACCAGCAGGTCGATATGCCGGTAGACGGTGGCCTTGGAGGCCTCGGGGATCCGGGCCCGGAGCTGAGTGGTGGTCAGCAGCCGTCCACCCCCCATCGCATGAACGATCCGCAGCCGGATGGGGTGGGCCAGAAGTTCCAGGGAATCCATCCACAGATGGTCTCACATCTGATACCGTTCTCATTCATGAGACAGGATGATGCGAGCCCAGCACGGACACGGAATGTGGCGCGGGACTTCGCCGCACTGCTGCGGACGGAGCGTTTCGCCGACACCGTGAGACTCTTCGCGCCACCGCTGCGAGCCGCGGTCTCCGCGGAAGCGCTGCGGCTGGCCTGGGTCACCCAGACGGCCGCGCAGGGCCCGGTGTGCGCGATCGGCGAGCCGACGGTCCTTCCCGACAGGTCCGCCGGAGCAGACGGAGCGGACGCAGCCGACGGCTCCCCGGTCCGCTTCCGCATCCCGGTGACCTGCGCGGACGGCGGCTTCACCGTCGTGACCTCGGTCGGCGGCGACGACCTGCTGCACGGCCTGCGGTTCGCCCCGCACGGCGACGCCGAGTGGCAGCCGCCGCACTACGCGGACCCGTCCCGCTTCACCGAGCGGGACGTCCAGCTCGGCACCGGCCCGCTCGCCGTGCCCGGCACGCTCAGCCTCCCCGCCGGTCCCGGGCCGTGGCCCGCCGTGGTGCTGCTCAGCGGCGGCGGCGCCTTCGACCGGGACGGGACCAGCGGTGCGAACAAGCCGCTCAAGGACCTCGCCTGGGGTCTCGCCTCACGGCAGGTGGCCGTCCTCCGCTTCGACAAGGCCTCCTTCGCTTACCCGGACCAGATTCCGTCGGACCCCACGATGTCCGGCGAGTACCTTCCGCCGGCCCTCGCCGCCGTCCG
The DNA here is from genome assembly GCF_000787775.1 of Streptacidiphilus carbonis. Classification (GTDB taxonomy): domain Bacteria; phylum Actinomycetota; class Actinomycetes; order Streptomycetales; family Streptomycetaceae; genus Streptacidiphilus; species Streptacidiphilus carbonis. The sequence continues at coordinate 22,182 of NZ_BBPM01000042.1, forward strand.
GCTGCTCCGGCAGCAGTCCGAGGTGGACCCGCAGCGGATCCACCTGCTCGGCCACAGCATGGGCGGCCGGGTGGCACCCCGGATCGCCGCCGCCGACCCGTCGATCGCCGGCCTGGTCCTGCTCGCCGCGGATGCCCAGCCGATGCACGAAGCAGCCGTCCGGGTGGCCCGCTACCTCGCGACCCTCGACCCCGGCCCGAACGCGGACAACGCGGTCGCGGCCCTGGTCGGGCAGGCCGCACTGGCGGCGAGCCCCGACCTCGCCCTCGACACCCCGTCGGAGCTGCTCCCCTTCGGCTTCCCCGCGGCCTTCTGGCTGGACGGACGCGACTACGACCCGGTGGCTGCGGCGGTCGGGCTCACCGACCTCCCCATGCTGATCCTGCAGGGCGGCCGGGACTACCAGGTCACCGAGGCCGACGACCTGACCCGCTGGCGGCATGCGCTGGCGGACCGACCCGAGGTGACCATCCGGCTGCACCAGGACGCCAACCACTTCTTCTTCGCAGGCAGCGGCCCCGCCACCCCCGCCGAGTACGCCCGGCCCGGGCACGTCGAAGCGGCGGTGGTGGAGGACATCGCCACCTGGCTCACCCGGCGGTAGGAACGGACCGGGCGGACCGACGGGCCGTCGGTCGGCGGCCCGGCCGGCGGGCCGTCAGGGCTTGACCGCGGCCAGGCGCACGGTGATGCGCGTCCCGTGGGCGGCGGTGCTGCCCGGCGCGGGTGACTGGGCGCAGACATGCGCGGGCGCGAATCCACTAACCGGACAGCCGCCGTGCACCACCGCTCCGACCTGGAGTCCGGCCAGTCGGGCACTGGTCCGGGCCTCCAGCAGGGACTTCCCGGACAGGTTCGGGGTGACGCCGTTCGGCTTGGCCCCACCCGCCGCCGCCCCGAGCGCGAGCGCCGCCGCGACGGCGACGGCGAGCACAGCGCCGGACACGGCCACCGCTCGGCGGCGCGATGTCGGTACCGGGCGCCGGGGCGCCTGCTGAACCGTCGACGAGAACGGCTCGCGGACCGTGGGCGGCAGCGGCTCCCGGACCGTCGCTTCATCACGCGGGGTGCGCGCACCGAGCGCCGAGGTCCCGGGCACAGCCGCGGCAGCGGCACCGGAGCCCAGTGCCGCCTCCACGGCCGCGCGCATCTCCGCGGCCGTCCGGAAGCGGTTCTCCCTGTCGCGCGCCAGCGCTCTCAGTACCAGCCGCTCGCAGTCCCCGCTCAGCGCGGAAGCGTGCGACGACGGGGGCGGCGGGTCCTCCCCGAGCCGCCGCCAGGCCACCTCCAGCGGGGTGCCGCCGGCGAACGGAGTACGGCCGGTGAGCAGCTCGTAGAGCAGGCAGCCGGTGGAGTAGAGGTCCGAGCGGGCGTCCACCGGCAGGCCCTCGGCCTGTTCCGGCGAGAGGTAGTCCGCGGTGCCGATGATCATCGAGGCCTGGGTCAGGGCGGTGGCGTCGCCGTTCATCGGCCTGGCGATGCCGAAGTCCATCACCTTGGTCCGGCCGTCGCCGGTGAGCATCACATTCGCCGGTTTGATGTCCCGGTGCACGATCCCGCGGGCATGCGCGTAGTCGAGGGCGTCCAGGATGCCCGCGGCCAGCTCCAGCGCCTCCCGTTCGGGCAGCGGGGCGCTCTCCCTGAGGAGTTCGGCCAGGGTGGAGCCGTGGACGTGCTCCATCACCAGGTACGGGAGCAGCATCCCGTCGACGGTGTCCTCGCCGCAGTCGTACACCGCGACCACGCCGGGGTGGTTCAGCGATGCTGCCGAGAGCGCCTCGCGCCGGAACCTGGCCAGGTACGTGGGGTCGACGGCGATGTCCGGCCGCAGCAGTTTCACCGCGACCGGCCGGTCCAGGCGCAGGTCACGGGCCAGATGCACTTCCGCCATACCACCGCGTCCGAGCAGCCCGGAGACCAGGTAGCGCCCGCCCAGCACATGCTCACCCACCGGATCCGCACCCCTCTGCGCTCGCTCCGCCGACACCGGTGCGGACCGTAGCCGGGGATCTTGTGAAAACCCGGTGGAACGCAGCGGCCCCGCGCAGCGGTTGCTGCGCGGGGCCGCCCGGCTGACGGACCGGCGGGCTGACGGCAGGTCAGCGTGCCGTCAGGGTCCAGAGGTGGTCGGCGGTGCCGTTGTCGTCCCACTGCAGGACCTGGGCGCCGGAGGAGGTGCTCATGTTGCTGACTCCGAGGAGCAGCCCGCTGTTGTAGTTGGCGATCTTGTACTGGCCGCTGCCGGCCGGGATCAGCTGCCACAGGTGGTCGGCGGTCCCGTTGTCACCCCAGATCAGCGCGGTGCCGCCGTCGGAGGTGCCGGCGTTGGTGATGCCGAGCAGCAGCCCGCTCGCCTTGTTGACGATCTTGTAGAGGCCCGATCCGGCGGCGGTCAGGGTCCAGGACTGGTCGGTGCCGGTGCTGGAGGTGGCCTGGTCGACCAGGGTGCCCTGGGCGGTGCCGGCGTTGGTGGTGTCCAGGGCCAGACCGCTGTTGACGTTCTTGATCTGGTAGGTCCCGGCCAGCGAGGTGTCGGTGCCGCTGGGCGTGATCACCAGGTGGTAGCCGTCGGAGGCGTTGGTCGCGACCGGCACGGTGATGGAGCCGCCGCTGACGGTGTAGTCGGCGTCGGAGATGGTGATCGGAGCGGAGACCGCGGTGGTGCGGCCCTTGGACGGGGTGTACTCCAGCTTGGCGTGCACGGTGCCGCCGAACGCGCTGAGCGAGCTCAGACCGTTGACGGTCACCGCGCTGGAACCCGCACCGCCGCCGAAGACCACGCTGACCTGGTTGCCGGCGCTGTTGACCGAGGCCATGCCGTCGATGCCGGTCTGTGCGGGCGGCGTGGTCGTCACCATGTTCCCGCTCATGTCGCCGTACCACTGGTACAGCCAGTAGGCGCCGTTCGGGGAGCCCCCGGTGTCGGTCAGGGTGTCACCGAGGGTGCCGTAGTGGTTCCAGAAGGCCATCTCGGCGTTGTTCACGCCGGCCCGCTCGAACTTGGCGGCGTAGCCGACCAGCGCGCCGGGCACGCCGACCTCGCTGGTGGTCCCGTACTCCTCGATGGCGATCGGCCGCGGGCTGAGGCCGAGGCTGGTCTCCAGGTTGCGGTAGGCGGCGACGTGCGCGGCTATGTTGGCGTCGCCCTGGAGCTCGTGCCAGCTGATGATGTCCGGGACGGTTCCGCTGGCCTTGGCGTCGGTGAGGAAGGTGGTCATCCAGCTGAGGTTCCAGGCCGAGTAGCTCGGGCCCTGGATGGGGGTGCTGGAGTCCTTGGACCTGACCTCCTTGTAGGTGGTGGCCCAACCGGCGTCGAAGCTGCCGGCGTTGGTGGTGTCCCAGGTCCAGTCCGGCTCGTTCCACAGTTCGTAGGCGCTGATGTTGCCGGCGCCGGACGCCTTCACGGAGGCGACCTGGGTGTCGACGGCGGACAGCCAGTTGCTCCAACTCACCCACTTGTAAGGGAAGTTCGGGTACCAGTCCGGCATCCGGACGACCACCTTGGCGCCGGCGCCGGCGGCCTCGGACGCCACCTTCAGCGCGTCGCCCGCCGGGGCGGGCTCGCCGTTGGGCAGCTGGGAGCCGCCCGGAGCCATCTGCACAAAGGTGTTGGGGTGCAGCGGGGCGACCACGCTCGCGGCCGGGGTCCCCGAGTTGGCCAGGCCGTAGAGGCTGCCGGTGGCGACGTGGGTGACGGTGCGGAACGGCTGGTTGGCGTTGACCACCAGGGTGGTGGCGCTGCTGGGGGCCGCGTGCGCCGAGGTGGCGCCGAGGGCGGTGGCCGAGACGGCCATGGCGAGGGTGCCGAGTAGGGCTGTCGCCCTGACTGCGGGGGTACCTGCGGTGGTCACGTGGTGCTCTCCTGACTGGTGCCGGGTGGGGTGGGGGTGGTGCCAATTGCGGAGGAGCGGTACGGGGGGTGCGGCGGCCCGGGACGGGGGGTGCGGGACGGCTGTTTGGCGCGGGTTGTGCATGGTCGGTCGCGCAGTTCCCCGCGCCCCTACGTGGGTGCGACTTTTTCTCAGCGGTTCAGTTGCAGCCCCTCGGGGGCGCGCGGGTGCGCCCCGCGGTCAGTCCTTGACCGCGCCTGCCGTCACGCCCGCGGCGACATAGCGCTGGGCCAGGACGAGCAGCAGGGCCGCCGGGATGGAGGCCACCACGGCGGTGGCCATGATGGCGTTCCACTCCTGGTTGTTGTTGCCGATGTAGCGGTAGATGCCGAGGGTGATCGGCTGCATGGAGCCGCCGCTGTCGAGGGTGTTCGCGAAGACGAAGTCGGACCACGCCCACAGGAAGCTGAACAGCGAGACGGTCACCAGCGCGTTGCGGCTGACCGGCAGGACCACCGACCAGAAGGTGCGGATGCTGCCCGCGCCGTCGATCAGCGCGGCCGCGGTCAGCTCGTCCGGGATGCCCGACATGAACGCGGTGAAGATCATCACGCCGAACGGGACGGCGATGGTGGAGTCGGCGATGATCAGGCCCCACCAGGAGTTCATCAGACCGAAGTTGAGGAAGATCCCGTAGAAGCCCATGGCCATCACGATGCCGGGGATCATCTGCGCGATCAGCAGCACCATCCCCAGTACGCCGCCGCCGCGCGGGCGGAGCTTGGCCAGCGCGTACGCCGCCGGGGCGGAGACCGCGAGGGTCAGCGCGACGGTGCCCAGGCCGATCAGCAGGCTGGTCAGCAGGTACGGCAACTGGTCGTTGAGAACGGCCTGGTAGCCCTGGAAGGTGGGGTGCAGCGGGAACAGGTCCGGCGGGTCCTTGCGCATGTCCTGCTGCGGGGTCAGCGAGACATTGATCATCCAGTAGACCGGGAACAGCATCAGCGCGGTCAGCACGACACCGACTGCGGTCCGGACGCGTGAACGCCGGCGCGGGGCGGACGCGGGAGCGGGTGCGGGGGCCGGGACGGAAGCCGGGGCGGGCACGGTGGCGGCGGTCATGCGGCCTGCCTCCTCTGGACGCGGATGTAGAACAGGCCGAAGACCAGGGCGATCAGGATGAGGATGTTGCCCACCGCCGCCCCGGGGCCGAACTGCGGGAGCAGGGAACCGAATCCGAACCGGTAGGACCAGGTGGCGAGGGTGGAGGAGGCGTTCCCCGGACCGCCCTTGGTCATGATCCAGATCAGGTCGAAGACCTTCAGCGTGTAGACCAGGCCCAGCAGCAGGGTGATCGCCGAGACCGGCCGCAGCAGCGGGAAGGTGATCCGGCGGAACTGCTGCCAGCTCCCCGCGCCGTCCAGCGAGGCCGCCTCGTACAGCTCGCCGGGGATGTTCTGCAGCCCGCTGTAGAGGATGACCAGGTTGAAGGGGATGCCGATCCAGATGTTGGCGATGATCACCGAGGTCAGCGCCCAGTTCGGCGAGGTGAGCCAGTCCACCGGCCCCACGCCCACCAGGTGCAGCCCGTAGTTGACCACGCCGGACTCGCTGTTGAGCATCCAGGCCCAGGTGGACGACGACACGATCAGCGGGAGCAGCCAGGGCACCAGGAACAGTGCCCGCAGCGTTCCGGAGAGCCGGAAGCCCCGGTTGAAGAAGACCGCGAGGGCCAGTCCGGCCGTGTACTGCAGCAGGATCGAGACCAGCGTGAACACCATGGTGTTGCGCATCGCGGGCCAGAAGGTGGGGTCGTGCAGCACCTGAGAGTAGTTGGCCCAGCCCGAGAACGGGGCGTCGTTGTCGACGAAGGAGCGGACCGTGTAGTGGTGCAGACTCAGGTCGAGGTTGCGGTAGAGCGGGTAGACGTAGAAGGCGGCCAGGTAGGCGACCAGGGGCGCGACGAACCCCCAGGCGATGAGCTGGCTGCGGCGGCGCTGTCGGCGCCCACGGGCGCGCGCGCCGGGGTCCGCGGGCTGTGCGGGCCCCGCGGACTCTGCGGGACCGTCGGTCCCTGCGGGGGTCGCCCTGGACGTGGCTGGTGACCGCTGGAGGCGATCGGCTCGTGCGGTGGTCATGCGGATGGCGCTCCTCGATGCGGTGGCGACGTCCAGGGACAGGCCCTCGGGCTGCGGGGCAGGCCCGAGGGCCGGACCTGCTGCTAGCCCTGGTGGTTGGCGACTGCGGTCTGGGCCGCGTCCAGGGCGGCCTGGGGGCTCTTGCCGCCGGAGAGCGCGGACTGCACCGCGGTCCACAGCTGCTCCGAGATCACCGGGTACTTGGTGCCCAGCCCGCCGCTGGTGCGGCCCTTGGCGGCGGCGACCGCGGTCACCCACGGCTTCAGCTCGGCGTTCTTGGCCACCTGCTGGGCCTGCACGGCGCTGGTGGGCGCGATGTAGGACAGCGTGGTGTCGGTGGAGAGCAGGTTGGTGGAGCTGGTCAGGCAGGAGACGATCTTCTTGGTGACGTCGTAGCGGGAGGTGTCCTTCTGCACCGGCACGGTGACGAACTCGCCGCCGGTCGGCGCCGGGGCCGCTCCCCCGTCCTTGGCCGGGATGCTGATGACCCCGTACGGGAAGCCGGCCTTGTCGGCGTTGGCCAGCTGCCAGGTGCCGTTCTCGCCGAAGGCGTACTGGCCGGTGGCGAACTCCTGCCAGCTGGTGGTCTGGGTGTTGCTGAGCACGTCGTTGGGGGCCAGCCCGTCGGAGACCCAGCCCTTCCACAGCGACAGGGCGGCCGTGCCGTTGGCGTTGTTCAGCTTGGTCAGGTCGCCGCCGGCGCCCCAGAACCAGGGCTCGAACTGGAAGCTGCCCTCCTCGGTGCCGATCGCGGAGAAGGTGATGCCCTTCTTCCCGGCCGCCTTGACCTTGTTCAGGGCCGCTGTGAGGGTGGCCCAGTTGGTGATGCCTGCGGCGTCGACCCCGGCGGCCTTGAGGACGTTCTTGTTGTAGTACAGGGCGAGGGTGTTGGCGCCGATCGGGATGCCGTAGGAGGCGCCGTCGACCGTGCCCGCGCCGATGATGTTCGACTGGATCGCGGAGGTGTCCAGTCCCAGGTCGCTTGTCTTGTTCAGGATCCCGGCCTGCACCAGCGTGGACACCACCGGGTTGTCCACCAGCATCACGTCCGGGGCGTTGCCCTGCTGGGCGGCGAGCAGCGCCTTGTTGCCCAGGTCGGTGGTGTCCATCCCGGTGCGCTTGACGGTCACGCCCGCCTGGGTGCCGCAGGAGGCGACCAGCTTGGCCCAGTCCGAGGTGGCGTCGAACTGCGGGTACGGGTCCCAGAAGGTGTAGCCGGCAGCCTTGGCGGTGCCCGATCCGGCCGTGGTGGAACCGCTGGAGGAACAGGCGGCGGCGGAGGCGAGGGTGCCGGTGGCCAGCACGGTGGCCAGCAGGGCGCGGCGCAGGTGTCTCATGGTGGGCCTCGTTGTCTGTGCGGAATGGTCTGTGCGGAGGGTGGTGGTGCGAGGGACGGGCGATTCGGCGCGCTGGGCGGTCAGTCCGTCGGGAGCCAGACGCGCATGGCGCCGCTGCTCCGGTTGGCCCAGGCGTAGTAGGGGATGGCGGTCAGCTCGATGGCCGTGCCGCCGTCAGGGGTGTGCTCGGACGTGTGGTCCGACGTGCTCGTGGCCGACGCCTCCGGGCGGGCCCGGTAGGGCCACCAGCCGGACGCGGTCGGGGCCGGGGTGCGGCGGTGGCCGCCGGCGAGAACGGTGACGACGCCGCCGAGCAGGTCGGGGCGGTCCTTGAGGGTGAGCGGGACGGCGGGATCGATCGACACGTCGTCAAGTCCGCCACCGGGGTGGTCGACCTGCTCCAGGCAGTACACCAGCGGGCCGCGCTCGATCGCCGCGCAGCCGCGCACCGCGTCGACCCGCGGGTCGGCGACCACCAGGCGCGGGGCCAGGTCCAGCTCCAGCACCAGCTCGTCGCCGGCCGCCCAGGTCCGTTCGACCCGCAGCCAGCCCTCCCCCGCAGCGGCCCCGGCCACCGGCGCGCCGGTGTCGGCGTGCCGCAGCGTCCAGCTGTCGCACCACTCCGGGATGCGCAGCGACAGCGTCCACGGCTGCTCCGGGCTCTCCTCGACGGTCAGTCGGATCAGGCCGTCCCGGGGGTATTCGGTGTTAACGCTCACAACTGCTGACGCACCGTCGGCATCGCCGGTGAAGCGGCCCGAGGCGTACTGGTGCAGCTGCAGGCCGTGCCCGTCGGTGGAGCTGAGGTAGTGCTCCAGGCTGGCCAGCAGCCGCATCACGTTCGGCGGGCAGCAGGCGCAGCGGAACCAGCGGGTGCGGCGCGAGGACTGGTCGCCGCCGTCGTCGACATAGCCGTCGCGGACCTGGAGCGGGTTGACGTACAGCCAGGTCTCGCCGTCCAGCGACACCCCGGCCAGGAAGCCGTTGAACAGGGTGCGCTCGATCAGGTCGCTGTACCGGGCGCGGCCGGTGAGCAGCGCCAGCCGCCAGCTGAACTGGATCGAGGCGATGGCGGCGCAGGTCTCGCAGTAGGCGCGCTCGTTGGGGAGCTCGTAGGGGTCGCCGAAGTCCTCCTTGTCGTGGTGCGCGCCGACGCCGCCGGTCAGGTGGGTCTTGGTGGTGGCCATCGCGTGCCAGAGCCGCTCCGACGCCGTGGCCAGGGCCTCCTCGCCGGTCTCCGTCGCCAGGTCGGCGGCGGCGGCCAGCAGGTAGAGCTGCCGTACCGCGTGGCCCTCGACGGTGTCCGCCTCGCGCAGCGGGACCCGGTCCTGGCAGTAGGGCTCGCCGCCCTGCAGGCCGTGGCCGTGCCGGTCGACGAAGTAGCCGGCCAGGTCCAGGTAGCGCTGCTCGCCGGTCTCCCGGTACAGCTCGACCAGGGCGGTCTCCACCTCGGGGTGGGCGTCGAAGCTGTCGATCGGCCGTCCGCTGCCCTCGGGGCCGAAGACGGTGTCGATGTGGTCCGCGAAGCGGCGGGCGACGGTGAGCAGCTGCTCGCCGCCGGTGGCCCGGTGGTGCGCGACAGCCGCCTGGATGAGGTGGCCCGCGCAGTAGAGCTCATGGCCCCAGCGCAGGTCGGAGTAGCGGCCCTCGCCCTTGCCGGCCTGGAACCAGGTGTTGAGGTAGCCGTCCTCCTCCTGCGCGTCGGCGACCAGGCCGATGATCCGCTCGACCTCGGCGGCCAGCTCGCCGGAGCCCGCCCCGCCCTGGGCCAGCTGCCAGGAGGCGGCCTCCAGCCACTTGTAGACGTCGGAGTCGACGAAGGGGTAGTGCCCCTCGAAGGCCCCGTCCTCCTTGCCCGCGACCAGGCGCAGGTTGTGCAGGTTGCCCGCGGATTCGAGCAGTTCGGGGCCCTGCGGGATGCTCACTCCGGCGTTGGTCGACCGCCGGTCGGTCCAGAATCCCGCGGTCACCGTCGGCGCGGCCGTCGGCCGCAGTGCGGCCCGTGCCTGGGGGCCGAGCCGGACCGGGCCGGTCGCAGTGGAGGCGGAGAGGGTGCGGGACATGGAACTCCCAAGATCGTTTTCGGAGCGGTGTCGCAAGCCGGGTCCTAGAAAATTGCGCAAACCTTTTTCAAGCCGGAAACGTAAGGTCAACCCAGCGGGGCGTCAAGGGGGTGCGCAAGATAAGTTTTCGTTGGACTACGACTGGTCAGTGCCGGTCTTCGCTGGCACTATGAGGTTTCCCAGCCCATCTGAGCAAAGGATTGCCCCGTGTCTGACCCGGTTCGCTCTCCCACCAGGACGAGGGCCACCACCCTCACGGACGTGGCGGCGCTCGCCGGCGTGAGCGTCGGGACCGCGTCCAAGGCGTTGAGCGGCAACGGGAGGATGCGCCCCGAGACCCGTCAGCGGGTGCTCGACGCGGCCCAGTCGCTGGACTTCCGTCCCAACCCGCAGGCGCAGAGCCTGCACACCGGCCGCAGCTGGACCGTCGGGCTGATGACCACCGACGGGATCGGCCGGTTCAGCACCCCGGTGCTGCTGGGCGCGGAGGACGCGCTGGGCGCCGGGAAGATCTCGGTGCTGCTCTGCGACACCAGGGGCGACCAGATCCGCGAGCAGCACCACCTCAGCAATCTGATGGACCGTCGGGTGGACGGCATCATCGTCACCGGCCGCCGCACCGATCCGCGACCGCCGCTCTCCGGGGTCAGGGAGATCCCGGTGGTCTACGCACTGTCGCCGTCGACCGATCCGGCCGACACCTCCGTGGTTTCGGACGAGAGGCACGGCTGCCAGCTGGCCGTCGACTACCTGCTCGGCTCCGGCCGCACCCGGATCGCGCATGTCACCGGCCCCGCCCACCACGCCGCCGCCAGCGACCGGGCCCGCTTCACGACGGAGCTGCTGGACCAGGCGTCGCTCCCGCTGGCCACCGGGCGGGTGCACTACGGCGACTGGAGCGAGGCCTGGGGTCGCCGCGCCGCGGACGCGGTGCTGCGCTCGGCACCCGACACCGACGCATTCTTCTGCGGCAACGACCAGATCGCCCGGGGGGTCACCGACACCCTCCGCGAGCGCGGCGTGCCGGTGCCGGAGCAGATCGCGGTGGTGGGCTACGACAACTGGGAGACCATGACGCTGGCCGCCCGCCCGCCGCTGACCACCATCGATGTGGACCTGGCCGAGATCGGACGGATCGCGGCGCTGCGCCTGCTGGAGGCGATGGACACCAATCCGAGCCCGGGGCTGCACCAGGTCCCGTGCCGGCTGGTGGTGCGGGAGTCGGCCTGAATGCCGCCGATAGTTTCGAAAAAATATCCGAAATAGTGTCCGCGCAGGCCTGCCGAAAGGCGGGTCCAAGCCGTTAATATTCCTGCCGTGATCCGCTCTGACATACCCAGTTCGCTGGAATCGAAAGTTTCGAACGTCCACCCGGCGTGGCTACCCGCAGAGGCGTTCCGGGCGATCGGCTCACGCCCGTCCCTGGTGCACGGCGCCGGGATGCTGATCGACACGGTGCGCACGGAGGTCGGGCAGGCTGCGGCCCGCTACGGCGGAAGCACCGCGGCGGGGGGTGAGGACGCGGGCGCCGGGCCGGTCGATCTGGTGCTCGCGCTCACCGGTGCCCCGGAGCGCCCGAACGCCGAGGCCGCGGCCGTTCTGGCGCAGTTCCATGACGACGCGCCCGGGGCCGCCATCGGCGACGAGGGCTTCCTGCTCGGCCGCCGCAACGGTGTCACCGTGGTCCTCGCCGACCACCCCGCCGGACTGCTGTACGGACTGTTCCAGCTGGTCCGCCTCGGCGAGGCCGCCTTCGGCCCGGAACCCGAGCGCGCGGTGGAGCACCACCGCCCCGCCGTGGCCCGACGGATGGTGGACCACTGGGACAACGTCGACGTCCATCCGGTGATGGGCCAGGTCGAGCGCGGGTACTCCGGCGGCTCGATCTTCTGGCGGGACGGCGGTCCGCTCGGCGACCTGGCCCGGGTCCGGGCCTACGCCCGGCTGCTGGCCGCCTGCGGGGTGAACGCGGTCTCGGTCAACAACGTCAATGTGCACGGCACCGCGGTCCGGCTGCTCACCGACCGGCTCGGCGATGTCGCCGCCATCGCCGACGAGCTGCGCCGCTACGGGATCCGGGTGCACCTCTCGGTCAACTTCGCCTCGCCGGTGGTGCTCGGCGCACTGCCCACCGCCGACCCGTTGGACCCGGAGGTCCGTGCCTGGTGGTCCGATGCCGCCGCCCGGGTGTACCGGGCGATCCCGGACTTCGGCGGCTTCGTGGTGAAGGCCGACTCGGAGGGGCAGCCCGGCCCGTTCAGCTACGGCCGCACCCACGCCGACGGAGCCGACATGCTGGGCGAGGCGCTGCTGCCGTTCGGCGGTACGGTCCACTGGCGCGCCTTCGTCTACAACCACCAGCAGGACTGGCGGGACCGCTCCACCGACCGGGCCCGCGCCGCCTTCGACCACTTCGCCCCGCTGGACGGCGAGTTCGGCGCCAATGTGGTGCTGCAGGTCAAGCACGGCCCGATGGACTTCCAGCCGCGCGAACCGCTGTCGCCGGTGATCGCGGGACTGCCGCGGACCCGCCTGGCCGTGGAGTTCCAGGCCACCCAGGAGTACACCGGCCAGCAGCGGCACGTGTGCTACCTGGGACCGATGTGGAGCGAGGTCCTCGGCTTCCGCCCCTGGGGAGCCGACGGCGCGACCGTCGCCGACCGTGCGGCCGGCGGCGACCTGGTCGCCGTCTCCAACGTCGGCGACGACCCCTACTGGACCGGCCACCCGCTCGCCCAGGCCAACCTCTACGCCTTCGGCCGGCTCGCCTGGGACCCGCGGGCGGACCCGATCCGCCTCCTCGACGAGTGGATCGACCTCACCTTCGCCCGCACCGCGACCGCGGACCCGGGACCGCTGCGGGACACCCTGCACGCCCTGATGGACGGCTCCTGGCGCAGCTACGAGCGCTGCACGGCCCCCCTGGGCGTCGGCTTCATGGTCCGCCCCGGCCACCACTACGGCCCGGACGTCGACGGCTACGAGTACACCCCCTGGGGCACCTACCACTTCGCCGACCACGACGGCATCGGCGTCGACCGGACCCGCGCCACCGGCACCGGCTTCACCGGCCAGTACCCGGCCCCCTGGTCCGACGTCTACGAGTCACTCGCGGACTGCCCGGACGAACTCCTGCTCTTCTTCCACCACGTCCCCTACAGTCATGCGCTGAAGTCCGGACGCTCCGTCATCCAGCACATCTACGACACCCACTTCACCGGCGCCGCGGAAGCCGCCGAAGCACGCTCGCGCTGGGAGCGGCTGCCCGCCGAGGGCGTGGTCGACCCGGCACTGCACGCCCGTGTCCTGGAGCGGCTGACCGAGCAGGTCCGCTCCGCCGAGGAGTGGCGCGACCAGGTCAACACCTACTTCTTCCGCAAGTCCGGAGTCCCCGACGCCCGGGGCCGGACCATCTTCTGAGTCCACGGGTCGGCAGGTTCACGGGACGGCACGACAGGGCGCCGACTGCACGGTGCAACCGGCGCCCTGATCGATCGTCAGCCGTCCTCGCGCAGCACCCGCACTCCGCAGGGGGCCAGCGTGATCGGCCGGCCCGGTTCGAAGCGGTCGGCGGTGAGCAGGTCCACGCCCGCGGTGGTCGCGGGGACCTCGATCGGGTCGTCGCCGTGGTTCAGGAGGAAGAGGAGACGGGTGCCGTCCGGAGCGACCCGCAGGGTGGTCTCCAGGGCCGGGAGGTCCGGGTGGCGGGAGGCGATGTCATGGGCCGCCAGCACCTGGCGGACCACCCAGTCGACGCCGGCTTGGTCCAGGCCGGCGGCCACGTACCAACCGTGGCCGGCGCCGAAGGCGTTGCGGGTGACGGCCGGGGTGTCGGCGTAGAAGTCGTCCTGATAGACACCGACCGTCTCCGCGCCCTGGGGGATGACGAGTTCGAAGAGCAGCCGCGACTCGACCGTCAGCGGGTTCGCGTCATCGGCTCCCGCCCGCAGCCGCACCCGGTTGACGAACTCCGGGCCGCGCGCGTCCCACTCGTCGATCCGTACCCCCATCAGCGGTCCGAGCGGGCCGGGCACGTCCATCAGGAACGCGTTGTCGTTCTCGTCCACCCGGCCCGACAGGTAGGTCGCGAGCACCGACCCGCCGCGTCGGGCCACTGCCTCCAGCCGCTGGGCCAGGTCATCCTTCAGCATGTGCAGCGCCGGGGCCACGACGACCTGATAGCCGGTCAGGTCCGCGGTGACCGGGACCACGTCCACGTCGACCCCGGCCTCCCAGAGAGCGCGGTAGTAGCCGAGCACCACCTGCTGGTAGCGCACCAGGCGTGACGGTCCGTCGGAGATCTCCAGCGCCCACCAGCTGTCCCAGTCGAACAGCAGCGCCACCCGGGCGGGGGTACGGGCACCCAGTGCGGCACTGCCCAACTGCTCCAGCTCCGCGCCCAGCCGCGCCACTTCCTGGAACACCCGGGTGTCGTCCCGGCCCGAGTGGCCGATGACCGCGCCGTGGTACTTCTCGCAGGCGCCCCGGGAGGCGCGCATCTGGAAGAAGAGCGCGGCGTCCGCGCCGTGGGCTATCGCCTGCCAGCTCCACAGGCCCATCACCCCGGGCCGCTTCAGCGGGTTGAAGTCCCGGCAGGCGGTGGTGCTGGGGGTCTGCTCCATCAGCCAGAACGGCTCTCCGCCCTTCAGCCCTCGCATCAGGTCGTGGGCCAGCGCCGACCAGGCCGGATGGGCGCCCTCGGGCGGGTAGTTGTCCCAGGAGGCGAAGTCCAGGTGCGGGGCCCAGCGGTGGTAGTCGATCGGGCGGTACATGCCCATGAAGTTGGTGGTGACCGGAGTGTCCGGGCTGTGCCTGCGGATCGCCGCCTTCTCGTCCAGGAAGTCGGCCAGCATCGCGTCGGACATGAAGCGCAGGTAGTCCAGAGTGATGCCCTGGAACGCGGTGTGGTCGGGGCCGCGCCAGTGCTCGGTGAGCGCGGACGGCGGCTCGATCTCGTCCCAGTCGTGGAAGGTGTGCGACCAGAAGGTGGTGTACCAGGCCGAGTTGAGCGCGTCCAGAGTGACGTACCTGGCCCGCAGCCAGTCGCGGAATCCGGCCGCGCACAGCTCGCAGTAGCAGGCGCCGCCGTACTCGTTGCCGATGTGCCAGGCGATGACCGCCGGGTTGTCGGCGTAGCGCTCGGCGATCCGGCCCGCCATCTCGGCGGAGAACCTGCGGAAGACCGGCGAACTCGGGCAGGAGTTGTGCCGCTGCCCGTAGCGGTGCCGACGGCCCTCGAAGTCGGTACGGGTCACCTCCGGGAAGCGGCGGGCCAGCCAGGGCGGCTGGGCGCCGGTGCCGGTGGCCAGGCAGATGCTGCGGCCCTGGGCGGTGGCCTGCTCGACGATCCGGTCCAGCACGGAGAAGTCGAGGACGTCGGGGGCCGGCTGGGTCTGCGCCCAGGCGAAGACGCCGAGGGTGACGGTGTCGATGCGGGCCGCGTCGAACAGCTTGTAATCCTGGGCCCGCACCTCCTCCGGCCACTGCTCGGGGTTGTAGTCCCCGCCGAAGAGGGTCTTTCGAGTGGAGGGGAGGCTCATGCCGTGAATCGCTCTCGGATGTCGGTGGTCATCGGACGGCTGTTCAGCAGGACGCCGGCGGCGAGCACCGACGCCAGCAGTGCCGGGACCGCTTCGGACCAGACCGCCGTCACCGCGGCGGTAGCGGCCAGGACGGCGAGGTTGCCCAGCGTGGTCCGGCCGCAACGGAACAGGTAGTAGACGGCCAGGCGGGCCGTGTCGACCGCACGGAAGCTGAACAGCGAGGCGATGACCAGCGCATTGGCCACCCACAGCGCCGATGCCACGGTGATCACCGCCAGCAGCACCGCCCACCAGGTGGGGACGCCGGCCGCACCGAGGTGGGTGAGGACGGTCCCGGCAGCGGTCATCCAGACCAGCCAGGGCACCCAGATCCGCAGCGCGTCACGGACATTGGCCCGGTAGCCGCGCCAGAACGCCCTGGCCGGCCACAGGTCGGTGAGGTCCCGGTGGCGGTGCTGCCAGACGTACAGCGCCGCGGACCAGGCCGGGCCGAGCGGCAGCAGACAGGCCGCCGCCAGCGGGACGTTGCTCGCGTCGTGGTCGAGCATCGCCTGCAGCAGCAGACAGGGCGCGACCGTGATCAGCAGCAGCAGCTCGATCGACAGCAGGTTGTAGATCAGGGCCGCGGCACGCGCGAGCGGCGTCCGGCCGAACGAGGACTGGCCGACCGAGGACTGGCCGACCGAGGAGTGGCCGAGCGCCGCGTGCCCTGGTGCGGTACCGCTGCTCATGCGTTGCCTCCGTACAGTCGGGCCTCGTCCCACCACGGGGGTGTCTCGTCGCGGACCGGCGTGATCTCCAGCAGGGTCACTTCGTGCAGGCCCAGCGTGATGTCGCAGTCGACCCGACCGCCGTGGACCGGCAGGCTCCGGTGGCTGCGAGCAGGTTCCGCCGCCTCGCGCAGGGCGTCCAACTGCCGGGCGCGCGGCGAGGCGGGCCGTCCCATCTCGTTCCAGGCGGCCCAGGCATTCCCGGCCTCCTCGCTGACGGACGAACGCTGCACATAGACCGCGGCGCAGTCGTCGCCGGACGCTTCCGCCACCGGGAGCGACAACTGCACGGTGTGCGACAGGACCGGCTCCCGGCCGGTGGGGTCCACGGGTGCCCAGGCCAGTACGGTGGTCCGGCCGTCATGATGACGGGTCACCAGATGGTCGGCGCCACTGGCCAGTACCTGGTCGCCCATCCGGGCCATGAAGGCGTACAGGTGGTACGTCGGCTTCTTGATCTGGCGGTGCGTCAGCAGACCGAAGCCCCCGTGGAAGAGCGAGGTCGGGACGCCGACCTCCTCGAACATGTCGCTGAACGTCCAGTACGAGAAGGAGTCGACCAGCTCCCCACCCGCAGCCAGCACCGGTGCCAGATAGGCCGCGTGGAACGCGGTGTCGTGGATCGGGTTGTCGGGCCGGTAGGAGGAGTTGAACTCGGTGATGTGCACCGGCAGGTCCGCGAGCGCTGTCCCCTTCAACTCCTCCCGAGGGGCTGCGAACTGCTCCAGCAGCCGGCTCGCCGGGGCCAGCGTCTGGTGCACCCCGAACGGGACGTGCTGGGCCGGACCGGTGGTGTACGCGTGCCGGCTGACGAAGTCGACGGGCGCCGAGCGGGCGGCGGCGAAGTCGGCGAAGCGGACCAGCCACTCGGGGTCGGCCCCCGGTGCCAGGGCTGGTCCGCCGACCTGGAGCGACGCGTCCACCTCCTTGACGGTGTTCGCGGTGACCTCGTACAGCCGGTGGTAGGCGTCCTGGTCCGCGTCGGCCCAGAACTCCTTGAGGTTGGGCTCGTTCCACACCTCGATCGGCCACTGCCGGACCTGTTCCAGGCCGTAGCGGTCGATGAGGTGCGCGACCAGGGCTCGGACCAGCGCCGCCCACTCGTTCCAGTCCTTCGGCGGGGTGATGTTGCCCAGCCACCAGAATACCGTCCGGTCGCCGGAGGCCAGCCCGGAAGGCATGAACCCCAGCTCCAGGAAGGGCTGGACGCCGAGCCGCAGATAGGCGTCGATCACCTGGTCCACATAGGTGAAGGAGTGCCGGACCCGGCGCTCCCCCTGGTACTCGTAGGGCCGGTGGACGCCCATCCCGTCACTGAGCAGGCCGTGGCCCCGGATGTACCGGAAGCCGATCTCCCGCTGGATCAGCTCCAGCGAGTCCTGGTAGTCGCGCCGCAGCGCGAGTTCGAGCCGGCCCGTGCCGACGCAGAGGCGCCAGGCGTCGGACAGCTGTCCTGTGGGTCGGTCGGGAACGGTGGTCCGCATGGTCTTCCTCTGTTCGGTGCGGGCGGTGCGGCGCGCTACGACTCGTTCCGGGGCGGCGGTCCGGTCAGCCCTTCTTGCCCTTGTAGCGCTGGTAGGCCTTGTTGACGAGGTTGAGGTAGGAGGTCCCGCCCTTGCTCTTGACCTCGCCCACGAAGGCGTCCCACTGGCTCAGCGGGCGGTCCCCGAGCACGAACTTCAGCGTCTGCTGGGTCACGTAGTCCTTCAACGGCGTGTCCCACAACGTCGACTGCTGGCGCTCGTCCTCGGTGAGCGGGTACGGCGGCGGCACCGCGAGCGTCTTCCGGGCCCCCATCGCCTTCTGGAACACCAGCTCCTCGGCGGAGAACATCGAGTCCAGCAGCTTGGTGGCGCCGCCGTAGGCGAAGTTGCCGTTCATGAAGCCGAAGTCCTTCTGCAGGTTCTTCGTCCCCTTCGGGTTCAGCCCGACGTAGTTGACGTCGGGCGTGAACCGGTAGTCACCCGCCGGGTCGACGGTGTAGGTGACGCCCTCGACGCCCCACTTGGCGAGCACCTCGCCCTCGTCCGAGTACCACAGCCAGTCGATGAACTGCATCATCGCGACGAAGTCCGGGCTGTTCCTGGCATTCTTGGTGATCATCAGCCCGTTCTCGAGCCGGCTGCCCATCTTCGTCGCCCCGGCCGGACCCATCGGCACCGGGATCTTGACGACGGTCGCACCGGGAATCGTGGTCGCCAGGGCCGGACGGTAGGTGTTGACCAGTTCCTGCGCATTGGTGCTGATCACGAAGGACTTGCCGGAGGTGAACTTGGCCTTGGCCTGGTCGTCGGTCTGGGTGAAGCTCTCCGGGTCCAGCAGCTTCTCCTGGACCAGCGTGTTGACGTACTGCAGCATCTGCTTGTACTGGTCCATCCCGGCGGTGAGCACGAACTGACCGGCGTTCGGGTCCCAGGTGGCGTTGTTGTAGCCCCAGCCGCCCGCGGTCCCGTAGGACTGGCCCAGGAGGTTCAGCAGGTTGCCGCCCGGGGTGGGGATGCTCCATCGGTCGGACATCGGGTAGGAGTCCGGGTGAGCGGCCTTCATCGCCTTGAGCACGGTGTGCAGCTCGTCCCAGGTGGTCGGCGTCTGCAGGCCCAGCTTCTGCAGGACGTCGGTGCGCACCGCGAGGGAGTAGTCCGGCCAGACGTCCTGGTGCAGACCGGGCAGCACGTAGTACTTCCCGTCGTCCTGCCGCAGCGCGTCCAGGTCGCCCTCAAGATTCCACTTGGCGACCTTGTCCTTGAAGTTGGGCATCAGGTCGGTGTAGTCGCTGACCGGGAGGATCGCCCCGGAAGCGATGAAGGGGACCTCCTGGCCGGGGTAGGTCTTGGGGATGATGGAGGGCGCGGAGCCGGCCCCGATGATCACGCTGCGCTTGGTCTCGTAGTCGCTGTACGGGACGATGGTCGGATTGAGCGTCACGCCGGTCCGCTTGCTGACCTCGGACCAGAACAGCCAGTCCTTGTTGTAGGGGTAGTTGGTGTTGTCGTCGTACAGGGTGGTGAAGGTGAGCGGCTTGCCCGCCTTGAACCGGTCGCCGACGGCGTACGCGGTCATCGAGTCGGCGCTGTTGCCGGACAGGTCCGAGGCCTTCTTGGTACCGCCGCCGGTGCTGCACCCGGCCAGGCCGAGGGCGACGGCGCCGACACCGAAGAGCATGGATCGCCGGGAGAGTTCGGACATGGGGGACTCCCTTCCCGCTGACACGGGGAGTGGTTGAAGGGTGGGGGGTGTGGTCGTGCGGGGAGGACGTCAGCCCTTGACGGCGCCGATCATGACCCCGGAGACGAAGTACCGCTGCACGAACGGGTAGACGGCCAGGATCGGGATCGTGGTGAGCACGATGGTCACCGACTGGATGTTGGCCGCGGCCTGCGCCGCGTCGCTGCCGGTGAAGCCGACCGATCCGGTGCCGCTGGCGCCGGCGATCAGGTTCCGAAGGTAGAGCGTGACCGGGAACAGATTCGGGCGGTCCAGGTAGAGGAACGCGCCGAACCAGGAGTTCCAGAAGGAGACGGCGTAGAAGAGCGTCATCGTGGCGATGACGGCCTTCGACAGCGGCAGCACGATCCGCAGCAGGGTGCCGTACGTGCTCAGGCCGTCGATGGCGGCGGCCTCTTCCAACTCGGTCGGCATGCCCTCGAAGAAGGACTTCATCACCAGCAGGTTGAACACGCTGATGGCGTTGGGCAGCACCAGCGACCAGATGGTGTTGCGCATCCCCAGGCCGCTGATCAGCAGGTAGTTGGGGATCAGGCCACCCGAGAAGAACATGGTGAACACCGCCACGCCGACCAGGAAGGTGCGGCCGCGGAGATTCCTCTTGGACAGCACGTAGGCGTAACAGGTGGTCAGCACCAGCGAGATGGCCGTCCCGACCACCGTGTAGAGCACGGTGTTGCCGTAGTCGGTCCAGAACGTCGAGTCGTGCAGCACCGCCTTGTAGGTCTTGATGTTGAACCCCCTGGGGATGAGGTTCACCTGGCCGGCGTTGATGTAGCCCTCGCCGCTGAACGACCGGGCCACGATGTTGACCAGCGGATAGAGCGTCGCCACCACGACCAGCGTCAGGATGATCGTGTTGCACACCTGGAAGACCCGGTAGCCACGGGTGGGTCGGCCTACCACAGGCTCGTCCCCAGGGTGCGGCGGGAGATCTTGTTAGCGCTCACAATGAGCACCAGGCCGATCAGCGACTCGAAGAGGCCGATCGCCGCGGCATAGCTGAAGTTGTTGGACACCACGCCCATCCGGTACAGGTACGTGGAGACCACGTCCGCGGTCGAGTACGTGAGGGGGTTGTAGAGCAGCATGATCTTCTCGAAGCCGATGGACATGAAGGTGCCGATGTTGAGGATCAGCAGCGTGATCATGGTCGGCCGGATGCCGGGCAGCGTCACGTGCCAGGTCTGCTGCCACCGGTTGGCGCCGTCGATCCGGGCCGCCTCGTAGAGGTCCTGGTCGATCGAGGTGAGGGCGGCAAGGTAGAGGATCGTGCCCCAACCCACGGTCTGCCACAGCTCGGAGGAGACATAGACCGAGCGGAACCAGCCGGGCTGCTGCAGGAACAGGATGGGCGCGTGGCCCACCGCGTGCAGCGCCGAGTTCACCGATCCGTCGGCGGCCAGGAACTCCATCACGATGCCTGCCACGATCACCACTGACAGGAAGTGCGGCAGGTAGGACACCGACTGCACGATCCGTTTGGCGTAGCGGTTGCGCAGCTCGTTCAGCAGCAGCGCCAGGATGATCGGCATCGGGAAGCAGACCACCAGGGTCAGCAGTCCCAGCACCAGGGTGTTGGTGAAGACGTCCCAGAACGTCGGGTCGTTGAGGAACATCCGGATGTACTCGAGGCCGACCCAGTGGTCGCCGAACACACTGCCGCCGGGCTCGAACTGACGGAATGCGATGACATTGCCGATCATCGGCAGATAGCGGAAGACCGCGAAGAACACCAGCGGCACGACGGCCAGTGTGTACAACTGCCAGTCGCGGCGCAGCGACTGACGCCAGCTCCGGCGCCGGGCGGGGACCGGGGAGGTTCCCCCGCCGCCGGGGCTGCGCGCGTCGGGCAGCAGGTCTGCCGTCTTGGTACTGCTCATCCTCGGCTCTCCTGTGCAGGTGGGGAAGGGGCAGCGCAATCGAAAGTTTCGAAACTCTCGCTTAATGTGTCGGAAGCGTAGGGAGGCGGTCCGAACCACGTCAAGAGGGTGAACGCAGAGGATTTGAACCTGGCCTGTCGGAGCCCGGTGGCGTATATTCCTCGCCAACTGGCCTGGAGCGGGCCCGAATCCACAGACAAGTTTCCGAAACTTTAGGGCTGCCATGACCAGTTCCGATCCGCCGGCCGACCCCTCGGCCGAGCCCCGATCGGCCACGATCGCCACCATCGCCCGCGAGGTGGGCGTGTCCGTGGCGACCGTCTCCAAAGTCCTCAACGGACGCGCCGACGTCGCCCCCGAGACCCGGACCAAGGTCGAGGCCAGCCTGGACCGCCACCACTACCGGCGCCGCAGGCGCCGCCAGCCGACCGAGGCCGACCGGCTCTACCTGGTCTTCCACGAGTTCGACTCGGCCTGGTCGATGGAGATCATCCGCGGGGTCGAGGCAGCCGCCTCCGCCTCCGGCATCGAGGTGGTGCTGGCCCAACTCGGCGGACGGCACCGCCCGTCCGACACCTGGCTGGACCGGATGCTTGGCCGCCACCCGCTCGGAGTCCTGTTCGTGGCCTGTGGACTGACGCAGATTCAGAAGGAGCGGATGCGCCGGCAGAACGTCCCCTTCGTGGCCGTGGACACGGACACCGCGACCGCCGAGTCGGTGCCCACCGTCGGCTCCAACAACTGGAACGGCGGCCTGGTCGCCACCAGGCACCTGCTGGAGCTGGGGCACCGCCGGATCGCGGTGATCTCCGGCCCGCAGGACCTGCTGTGCAGCCGGGCCCGCATCGCCGGCTTCCGCTCGGCCCATGACGAGGCCGGGTTGACCGTCGACCCCGAACTGGTGCGCCACGGCGACTTCTACCTCGACGGCGGCTACGCCGAGGGGAAGGCGCTGCTGCAACTGCCGCAGCCGCCGACCGCAGTGTTCGCCGGCTCCGACATCCAGGCGATGGGCGTACTGCGCGCGGCCCGCGAACTGGGACTGCGGATCCCCGCCGACCTCTCGGTGGTCGGCTACGACAACCTCCCGGTCGCCGCCTGGATCGAACCCGCACTGACCACGGTCCACCAGCCGCTGCACGACATGGCCGTCACCGCGACCCGGATGCTGCTCGACCTCTCCGCCGGAACCGACCTGACGACCAGCCGGATCGACCTCGGCACCGAACTGGTCGTCCGCGACAGTACCGCTCGACCCGCCTGACAAGGATTGGACGAAGGACCGTGGCCCTGTTCGACCTCCCCCTGGACCAGCTGGAACGCTACGCCCCCGAGGTGGCGGAACCCGACGACTTCGACGCCTTCTGGAAATCGACGACCGGTCAGGCCGCGGCTCACCCGGTCCTCGTCGACGTCCGTCCGGCCGACTCCGGCCTACGACTGGTCGACTGCTGGGACGTCACCTTCTCCGGCTTCGGCGGCGACCCGGTCCGAGCCTGGTACACCCGCCCCGCCGGAACCGACACCGCACTCCCCGCTGTCGTCGAGTACCTCGGCTACGGCCGCGGCCGCGGACTCCCCCACGAGCGGCTGACCTGGGCCGCGGCCGGCTATGCGCATCTGCTGATGGACAGCAGGGGCCAGGGCGACCAGTACGGCAACGGCGGCGACACCCCCGACCCCGGCAGTGGCGCACTCGGCGGCCCCGGCCCGATGACCCGGGGCATCCGCTCGCCGGAGGACTACTACTACCGCCGTCTGATCACCGACGCGGCCCGAGCCGTGGACGCGCTCCGCGCACTCCCCGGCGTCGACGCCGACCGGGTCGCCGCGCTCGGCAACAGCCAGGGCGGCGGCCTGGCCCTGGCGGCAGCCGGTCTGGTCCCCGACCTCGCCGCGGTCATGGTCTCGGCCCCCTTCCTCTGCCACATCCAGCGCGCCATAGAGATCACCGACGCGGACCCCTTCGGCGAGGTGGTCCGCTACCTGGCCGTCCACCGCGGCGGCGAGCAGCAGGTACGCCGGACCCTCTCCTACGTCGACGCCGTCAACTTCGCCCGCCGGGCCACCGCCCCGCTCCACCTCGGCGTCGGCCTGCGCGACACCGTCTGCCCCCCGAGCACGGTCTTCGCCGCCTACAACCACTACGGCACCGCCGGCGCCACCACCGCCGCGGTGGACCGCACCGTCGAGGTCTACCCCTTCAACCACCACGAAGGCGGCGAAGCCGTCCACACCCGCACCCAACTCCGCTGGCTGGAGGCCCTGCTGAGCCGCGGCAAGCCCCGCCCGACCGCAGCCTGAACGCCGCCCGGGCCCGGCGGCCGCCGCACGTGGCCCAGACGTGTCCGTTTCAGGAGCGGAGGCTCCTCAGGCCGGCGCGGATCTCGCCGACCAGGATCCCGGGCTGCTCGAATGCTGCGAAGTGTCCGCCTTTGCCGGCCTCGCCGTAGTGGATCAGATTGGTGTAGGTGTCCTCGATCCAGCTTCGCGGAAGGCGTGGGATGTCGCGTGGGAACACCGTCACCGCGACCGGCAGCGTCAGCTCGGGGCCGGCGAAGCTCGCCGACTTGTTCTCCCAGTAGATGCGGCCGGACGACGCCGCACTGTTGGTGAACCAGTGGAGCGATATGACGTCGAGCATGTCGTCGGTGCTGAGAGCGTCCTCGGCGAGGCCGTCGTTGTCCGTCTTGGATTGGAACTTCTCATAGATCCAGGCCGCCTGGCCGGCCGGAGAGTCCGCCAGTGCGATGCCGACGGTCTCGGGCTTCGTGCCCTGCAGGTGGTTGGATCCGCCGAGATCGCCGGTGTAGCGGGCCAGGGTCTCCACCGCGTAGCGCTCTTCGGGCGAGAGCGATTCGGGTATCTGCGCGGGGAATGCGTACTGGGTGTTCAGGTGAATCCCGAGAAGGCCCTCAGGACGCATCGCGGCGAGCGCGCTTGTGACGACGGCGCCCCAATCACCGCCTTGAGCGGCCCAGTTCTCATAGCCGAGACGCTTCATGAGTTCGGCCCACGCGCCTGCGACACGTGACACATTCCACCCGGTACCGGTCGGCTTCTGGCTGAACCCGAATCCGGGAAGCGACGGGACCACCACGTCGAACGAGTCCTCGGCATGTCCTCCGAACGCCACGGGGTCGGTCAGCGGGCCGATCAGTTTCAGGAGTTCGACGATCGAACCCGGCCATCCGTGCGTCAGGACGAGGGGCATCGCATTCGGATTCCTGGACCTGACATGGATGAAGTGGATGTCGAGCCCATCGATCTCGGTCAGGAACTGTGGGAACCGATTGAGCTCCGCCTCGAATCGGCGCCAGTCGTATTCCCGCTCCCAGTAGTCGATCAGCGATTTGGCGCTCTCCAGGCGGACGCCCTGCGACCAGTCCGGAACGGTCTCCGGATCCGGCCACCGAGTCCTGGCCAGTCGCTGCTTCAAGTCCTCGATCTCGGCGTCGGAGACCGTGACGGTGAACGGGCGGACGACGGGTGGGGACGGGGGCGCGGGCGTCGATTCGGTCATTGCCTCGTTCTCCTCGGTACTCGCCTCGCGGTGCGGCAACCTGTTGCACGCAGGTGTGCAATGCACACTGCTGTGCAATCTACTCCACTGCACACCGCCGTGCAATGATGGGACGATGCAGACCGAATCCGCCCGGGCGCGCTCCATGAACGAGACCCGGACCCGCATCCTCGACGTCGCACTCGAGGTCCTGGGGCAGAACCCGGAAGCCGGCATGGGCGACATCGCCTCCGCTGCCGGCGTGGTCCGCCGCACCGTCTACGGCCACTTCCCCACCCGCACCGACCTCGTGCGGACCCTCGCGCAACGCGCCGTGGACGAGATCGCAGCCGCGCTCACCGAGGTCGACGCCCCGGAACGGGCCGCCGAAGCGGTGTGGGTCGATTTCATCTCCCACGTATGGCCGTTGGCGCGCCGTTACCGCGTGCTGTTGGTGCTCCGGCGCGGCGAGTACGGCGAGGAGATCCACGCCCTCCTGGAACCGGTCGACCAGATCCTTGCCGACCTCGTGCAACGAGGCCAGGACCGCGGGGAGTTCGGACGACACCTGCCTGCCGGGACCCTCAGCCAGGTGGCCTACGCCGCCGTGTTCGCCATCGCGGACAACGGCCTTTCGGACGGAGCCCTCGACGCCCGCGCGGCCGCCGTCACCAGCCTGCTCGTCCTCGGCGTTCCCGAGGCGCGGGCCACCGCCCTCGTGGACGGACAACCGTGACGCGCGAGGGCCGACCCACCGGGGCCGGGCGACAACGACGACGCCGCGCATGTGGGGGCCGGTCGCACCCCCCGGTCCCCCCAATGACCGCTCCGACGTGCTCACAGGATCCGCACTCCCGATGATGGCCCTACCGACCCTAGGGCCACCCCCGGAGGATCCCCGATGTCGACGTACCTGTTCAGGCTGTCGCGCTTCGCGTTCCGGCGCCGCCGCCTGGTGCTGGCACTGTGGCTGCTGGCCGCCGTCGGGGCGATCCTGCTGGGGCAGCTCAGCGGGGGCAAGACCAACGACAACTTCACCATCCCCGGCACCGAGTCCCAGCATGTCGCGGACCTGCTGAAGCAGAAGGTCCCGGCGCTGAGCGGTGGTCAGACCCAGGTCGTCTTCGCGGCGCCGGCCGGTGCGAAGATCACCGCCGCGCCCTACCAGGCCGGTGTCATGGCGGCTCTCGCGAACCTGAAGACCGTCCCCCAGGTGGTCTCCGTCTCCGACCCCTACACCGCGCACGCGGTCTCCCCGGACGGACGGGTGGCGCTGGGCCAGGTGCAGTACTCGGTCGCCCCGGCGCAGGTGAAGGACGCCAGCCTGGACGCGGTCAAGGCCGCGGTGAAGCCCGCCCAGCAGGCCGGCGTCCAGGTGGAGTACTCCGGCAGCGTCTATCCGGGCTGGCGGCTGGTCCCCTCCGAGGCGCCCGAACTGATCGGCCTGGTCATCGCCTTCTGCATCCTGTCGATCACCTTCGGCGCGCTGATCACCGCCGGGCTGCCGATCCTCACGGCCATCATCGGCGTGGTGATCACCCTGATGGGCGTCACCGCCGTCGCCGCCGTGGTCGACATCGCCTCGGCCTCGACGACCGTCGCCATCATGCTCGGCCTGTCCTGCGGTATCGACTACGGCCTGTTCATCCTCTCCAGGCACCGGAACAACCTGCTCAACGGGCTGAGTGTGGAGGACTCGGCGGCGCTCGCCGCCGGCACCGCCGGCAGCTCGGTGGTCTTCGCCGCCCTCACCGTGATCATCGCCCTGTGCGGACTGTCCGTCGTCGGCATCCCGTTCCTGACGGTCATGGGCCTGAGCGCGGCCGTCGCGGTGCTCATGGCGATGCTGATCGCGCTCACCCTGCTGCCCGCCATGCTCGGCTTCGCCGGGCACAAGGTCACGAAGTTCATCAGCACCCCGCTGCGCCGCGGCCACCACGAGTCCGTCGCCGCCATCGGCGCCACCCAGCCGCACCGCACCTTCGGCGCCCGCTGGGCCCGCTTCGTGGTCCGCTTCCGGATCCCGATGCTGGTCGCCGGGGTGGCCGTCCTGGTGGTGCTGGCGGTGCCGTACTTCAGCATGCAGCTGGGACTGCCCAGCGGCTCGTCCAAGCCGACCTCGGACACCTCGCGCAAGGCCTACGACCTGACCACCGCGAGCTTCGGAGCCGGCTTCAACGGCCCACTGCTGGTCGTCGCGGACGGCAGCAGCGACAGCGCCTCCACCCAGCAGATCGTCGACAACCTGGCCAAGGTCTCCGACGTGGCCACCAGCAGCGTGGCGGTGCAGACTCCGACCACCGCCGTGATCCGGCTGATCCCCAAGACCGGCCCCAACGACCAGGCCACCGCCGACCTGGTGCACGGCATCCGCGACAACCGCGCCGCCGTCGAGGGGACCACCGGCGCCACCGTCCTGGTCGGCGGCACCACCGCCTCCAACATCGACGTGTCCAGCAAGCTCTCCAGCGCGCTGCCGGTCTTCCTGGTCGTGGTGGTCGGGCTCGCCTTCATCCTGCTGACCTTCGCCTTCCGCACCATCCTGGTGCCGATCAAGTCCATCATCGGCTTCCTGCTGTCGGTGCTGGCGGCGCTCGGCGCACAGGTGGCGATCTTTCAGTGGGGATGGGGCCGGCACGTCTTCGGGATCACCCCGAGCGAGACCATCAGCTTCCTGCCGATCCTGATGCTCGCCATCATCTTCGGGCTCTCCAGCGACTACGAGGTCTTCGTGGTCTCCCGGATCAAGGAGGAGTACTCCAGGAGCGGCGACGCCCGCGGCGCCGTCGAGAGCGGCACCGGCCTGGCGGCGCGGGTGGTCACCGCCGCCGCGCTGATCATGTTCGCCATCTTCGTGGCCTTCATGTTCACCAACGACCCCACCATCAAGGCCATCGGCTTCAGCTTCGCCACCGGAGTGCTGCTGGACGCCTTCGTGGTCCGGCTCACCCTGGTGCCGGCGGTGATGGCCGTCATCCGCTCCAAGCTCTGGTACCACCCGCAGTGGTTCGCCAAGTACGTCCCCGACCCGGACATCGAAGGCGAAAGGCTCCAGGAGACCTTCCACCCGACCCCGGAAGCGGCCCCCGTGTCAGCCCCGCCCACTTCCTGACCGTCAGTCAGCCGAGGGTGTCGCAGAGATCCTCGGTGGACCCCCGCGTGCACCAGCACCTGACCGCCGTCGCCCGGGACCTCGGCATCAGCGCCGCCTCCGCCTCCGTCCACGCCCGCACCCTGCGCGCAGCGGGCCTGATCACCACCCGGCGCGACGGCAAGCAGGTCCGCCACCTGTGCACCCCCCTGGGCGCCCGCCTCCTCTCGGAGCGGGCGCCCTGACGGGGCAACGCGTCAGCTCACACCGTGCCCAGCGGATTGAGGACCGTGAAACGCCAGCTGCCGTCGGCAGACCGGCGGGCGACATTCGCCGTCGTTCCGGCGGGGGCGATCCGGGTACCGTCCGGCATGGTCGCTTCGAGGTTCCAGTCGACGACGACCAGCGCCGTGTCGTCCCCCATCAGGCAGAACCTGGCCTTGTTGGTCAGTCGCGCCCCGGCCGCGACCGTACGGAGGGCCTCCCCGCGCAGTTCGTCCGGGCCGGTCAGCACCTCGCCGGTGAGGGTGCGCATGGTGGCCTCCGGGGTGAACAGCGCAAGGAAGGCGTCTACGTCCCCGGCGTTGACCGCGTCCTCGAACGCGAAGGGAAGACGGGCAGGGTCGAGCACCGGCACTGCGTTCATGACTCACTCACTCCTTGATGTGGTTTCCGTTTCCGGGAGACGGCCCTGATGGTCGATCAGCGCCGCCACAACCAGCATCAGTCGGCGACCCCCTCCCGGAGGAGGTGCGCTATGGTCCCGCTATGGTCGATTCCGGACACGATGAGATCGTCGGCCTCGGGTACGACAACCCGGACCGCCCCCGCGTGGGACTCGAGGCGATGACCTTCGCGCAGCTCCGCGCCCGGACGAAGCCCCACGTCGCCGCATCGCCCATCCGTGCCGACTTCCACCAGCTCACCGTGGTCCGCTCCGGTCACGGCGTCGCCATGGTCGATTTCGTCGCCCACGGGTGCGGCCCCGGGACGGTCCTGCACGTACGCCCCGGCCAGGTGCAGCGCCTCCCCGCCCGCCCGGACGGACGCCTCGCCGACCTGGACGCCGTCGTCCTGCTGTTCACCGCGGACTTCCCGTCCTCACGCCTCGACCTCGTCTTCGGCCCGGCCGTACTGTCGGCGCCGCCCGCCGAACACGAGGGCCTCCAGCAGACCGCGGCACAACTCGAGACCGAATACCGCCTCCTGGACACCCGCGACGAGACCGCCGCTCGCCTCACGGTCGAGCTGCTCCGCCAGCTGTTGGCCGTCGCGCTCCTGCGCATCGCAAGGCTCCCGAGCCCACCCGGATCCACTCCGACTGAAGCCACCGACGTCTTCCGCGCCTTCCGACGCGAGGTCGAACGCTCCTTCACCGCCACCCGGGACGTCCAGGACTACGCCGCCCGACTCGGCTACGCCCCCAGAACCCTCACCCGCGCCTGCCTGGCCGCGACCGGCACAACCGCCAAGCAGTTCCTCGACACCCGGGTCACCCTGGAGGCCAAACGCCTACTCGTCCACACCGACCTGCCGGTCACCACCATCGCCCGCGCTGTCGGCTTCAGCGAACCCACCAACTTCGGCAAGTTCTTCGCCCGCGAGACGGGAACGACGCCCGGCGCCTTCCGCTCGCGCGAGCGGACATAGCCCCTGACCCCCGACGGACGGTCGCGCCCCGCAGGTCACGGGGATGTTCGGGCGTGCGAGAGTGTGGGCACCATCGCACCACCGTCAGGCTGGAGACCCCGTGCCAGAGGCCGTCATCATCGGAAGCGAACGCAGCGAGGTCGGGCTGCCGACCGGGCGGGAGGTGCTGGCCCGGGGCGGGTCGGCGCTGGACGCCGTCGAGGCGGCCATGCGCTGCTGCGAGGACAACCCCGCCGACCACTACGTGGGGACCGGCGGGCTGCCGAACGCCCGGGGCGAGGTGGAGCTCGACGCGTCGGTGATGCTGGGTTCCAGCCGCCGGTTCGGGTCCGTGGGGGCGCTGCGCGGGTACCCCAACCCGATCTCGGTGGCCCGGGCGGTGCTGGAGCGGCTGCCGCAGCACTGCATGCTGGTCGGCGAGGGTGCGGCGCTGTTCGCCGAGGAGAACGGGTTCGACACCGCGGAACTGCTCACCGAGGAGTCCCTGGCGCTCTGGCGCGAGCAACTGCAGGCCTCCGGCGAGTCCGTCGAGGGCGAGAACACCGCCGCGCTGGACGGCGACCAGCGCTACCGGCGTGCGGCGCTGGACCTGGTCCGTCGGTTCGCACCGCACGACGGCCCCTGGGGCACCATCAACATCATCGCCCTGGACGCGTCCGGCGAGATGTGCGTGGGGGTCTCCACCTCCGGCTATCCGTTCAAGTACCCCGGCCGGGTGGGCGACACCGCCGTGCCCGGCGCGGGCAACTGGTGCGACCTGCGCGCAGGCGGAGCGGCCTGCACCGGGCGCGGCGAGCTGAGCATGCGCGGCGGCACCGCGCGCAGCATCGTCGACCTGCTCGCCGCCGGCAGCGACCCCGCCGAGGCCTGCCGGACGGCGCTGGCCGACGCCGCGACGCTCCCCGACGACTTCCGCGCCGAGCTGCGCGCCCTGGCGCTCACCCCGGACGGCCGGCACGGCGGCGCGGCGGGCCAGCAGGGCAGCGTCTACGCCGTGATGACGGCGGACTCCCCCGAGCTGCAGACCCACCCCAGGATCGTGCTGTGAAGATCTTCATCTCGACGGACATGGAGGGCACTGCGGGGGTCGTCGACTGGGAGCAGTGCCGTCCCACCGGCGCGGACTACCCCTACTACCGCGACCTGCTCCAGGCCGAGACCAATGCCGCCATCGAGGGGGCGATCGAGGGCGCGGGACAGGACGACGAGATCACCTTCCTGGTCAACGACTCGCACGGGCGGATGGCCAACTTCCGCCCCGACGCCCTGTCCGGCCGGGCCCGCTACCTCTCCGGCCGGCACAAGCCGCTCTACATGATGCAGGGGCTGGACGACTCCTTCGACGCCGTCTTCTTCGTCTCCTACCACGGGTCGATGTCCGCCTCCTCGACCCTCTCGCACACCTACAACCCGCTGGCCGTCAGCGAGGTACGGCTGAACGGCACGGTGGTCGGCGAGAGCGCCGTCAACGCGCTGGTGGCGCTCGGGCACGGGGTCCCGGTGGTGCTGATCACCGGCGACGACACCACCGCGGCCGAGATCGAGCCCTTCTGCCCCGGCATCCGGCCGGCCGTGGTGAAGACCTCGGTCTCCCGCTTCGCCGCGGACAGCCTGCACCCGCAGGACGCCCGCGAGGTGATCCGGGAAGCGGCCCGCCGGGCCGTGGCGGAGGTCGCCACGGCCGCCCCGCCGCGGATCGGGCTGCCCGCCACCCTCTCCGTGCGCTTCCGCAATGCAGACCTCGCCGAGATGGCGACCTGGATCACCGGCGTCGTCGCCGACAAGGACGATCCGACGGTGGCCCATCTCACGGACGACGACCCGATCCGGCTCTACCGCACCTTTGTGACGGTCGTTCTGCTGACCCGGGGCATCGCCGAGTGAGGAGCCCCCGTCGCCCCGGCAGCCGTTGGAGCCGTCAGGTCACTCCGGCAGCGGGATGATCGCTGCCGGGGGCAGCACGGTGTGCCGCAGCGACGGGTCGACCGGGCTGTTGTAGGGCGGGTACTTGGGGCCGCCGGCCTCGCGGCGGTAGACCTCGGTGGAGATCTCCGGGGAGCTGTCGAAGTTGGGGATGACCTGGTCGCCGAAGAGCTCCAGCATCTCCAGGCCCTCCTCGTGCGAGAGGCCGCCGGTGACGCCGAACACCAGTTGGTCGCAGCCCACTTGCTGGTAGGCGGCCACCTGCTCGCAGACCTCGTCCGGGGTCCCGCAGAGCAGGTAGCCGCCGGCGATGAGCTCGTCCAGCAGGTCCTCCCCGCCCAGCGCGCCGAGGTGGATCGGCGGATCCGGCCAGGTGATCTCGTCCAGCGACTTGGGCATGGTGTCGTGGTAGAGGTTGACCAGCGTCACCAGGTAGCCGAGCCCCGCGGACATGGCGATCTCCCGGGCCCGCCGGCGGTCGCTCAGGCAGATCACACCGTTGGTCATCATGACGTTGTTGTTCTGGTAGTCGCCGAGGACCTCGTTGGGGCTCTCCGCAGCCTCCTTGTAGGCCTCGATCCGACCCTTGAGGTTGTAGATGGGCTCGAAGTTGAAGGCGATGGCGCCGATGCCCAGGGATCCGGCCTTCCCGAAGGAACCCGGGTTGCCGCAGGCCATCCAGATCGGCGGGTGCGAGTGGCCGTAGGGCTTGGGCAGGATGTTGTGCGGGGTGGGCACGGTGAAGTGCTCACCGTGGAAGGAGTAGTCGTACTGCTCCCACATCCGGACCACCTCGCGGGAGACCTCGTCCCACTCGGCCCGGGTCGAGTCGGTGTCCATGATGCCGAAGGTGGCCAGCTCGTGGCTGCCCGCGCCGCGACCCGTACCCCACTCGAAGCGGCCCTCGGTGATGTGGTCCAGCATCGCCGCGCGCTCGGCGTAGCGGGCCGGGTGCTCCTTGCGCGGCGAGAGGCTGTTGATGCCCGTGCCCAGGTGGACGCGCTCGGTCCTGGCGGCGACGTAGCCCATCGCCACCTCGGGGGCCGACATGTGGCTGTACTCGGTGAGGGTGTGGTGCTCGCCGAACCACACGTACTTCCAGTTGTGCTTGTCCGCCTTGACGGCCAGGTCCAACTCCCGCTTGAGGGCGAGGTGCTCGGACGCACGGTCGTGCGCGGCCGGGCCGGGCACGAATCCATTCAGGAAGATGCCGAACTCCATCAGGGGCCTCCTGTGCGGTCAGGTCCTGCGGCGGGGCGGCGGAGCCCGCGATCTGACGCTCCGTCAGTTCTCTCCCGGCATAGCTATCACACCCCACCAGCTGCCACAAGGCATCAGGCGGAGATCGGTCCGGCCGGCGGGGCGGCCAGGAAGCGGTGCAGCGACTCCGTCAGGGCGGTGACGAAGGCGTCGGCGGTCGTGGCGTCGACCCGGTCCAGGGAGAGGTACGGGTTGAGGTCCTCCAGTTCGACCAGCAGGAGTTCGCCCTGCCGGGTGCGGCAGGCGTCCACCCGCTGGATCCCGTGGTCCAGGGTGTTCCAGGAGATGAAGCGACGGGCGAAGGCCAGGTCGGCGGCGCTGGGCCGGTAGGGCTCCAGGAGCCAGCGGCGGTCGGGGTCGGGGGCGTTGAGGGCGTATTGGAAGGCGTCGTCGATGAAGTAGAACGACACTTCGTAGGCGAAGTCGATCCACGGCTGGACCAGGAGGCCGCCGTACGGTGACTCGTCCATGCCCTCCATGCCCTCCATGCCCTCCATACCGCCCAGTTCGGCCAGTTCGGCCCGTGGGACGAAGCGCAGGCCGACGGAGTCCGCGCCGGCCTTCGGCTTGACGGCGTACTGCTCGGCCTCGGGCAGTCGCGCCAGGTGCTCCCGCCGGTCCACGGTGGGGATGACCGGGTATCCGGCCGCCGTCAGGTCGAGCAGGTACTGCTTGCCCGCCATGTCCCCGCGTCCGGTCAGCGGGTTGTAGACCCGGGTGCCCCGCAGCCGCACCTGGCGGCGGAAGGCCTGGTAGGCCTCGTGGTAGTGCAGCACCGGGCCGCTGTTGCGGACCACCACCGCGTCGAAGCCGTCCATCAGCGCGGTGGCGTCCAGGGGGTGGCACAGGGCCGTGTCGAAATCGCCCCTGAGCCGCGACGAGAGGGCTATGTCCTCGTCGGAGTAGCGACGTCCCCGGGCCTGGTAGCCGAGGTCGGTGACGAGCAGAACGCTGGGGCGGGCGGACACATGCGGCTCCCTGGGTCGGTGGCGCCCCAACCTACTGGGGCGGCCGGAGCCCCCTGCCCGGGGAGCGGCCCTGCGGCGGGATCTCAGGGCTGTCGAGGTCCGGAAAGCGCAGCTTGCCCCACCAGCGCAGCAGCGTCTCCAGCGGGTGCTCGTCCGCCAGGGGCGAGTCGTCCTCATACCCGTCCTCCGACCCGTCCTCCGCCCTGGGGTTCGACCAGGCGTCGGCCTGCGCGATGAGGCGGTGCAGCGCCAGGTCGTCTTCTTGGTCACTGAATGTCATGGCACCCTGTTTCCCTCACCTCCCTGAATCAACGTCATCAAACGGTCACAAATCCGGGCACCTCGTCACCCCTGGCGAAAACATCCGCGACACGCCCAGCGGCCCGTGCTCTTTCGGGCCAACGCCGCGCCGCCCGCGCACGGCAGGATCCGGCGGTGGCTCCGGGGCGTACGACCGGCGGCCCCGAGCAGCCGGTTCCACTCGAACAGACCTGGGCGGCAGGTCCGGCAAACGAGTGGAGCAGGTGTCGGGACGTGGATGTACTTGCTGCTCAGCGGCTGATACCAAAAACGGGCAAAGAATCTTTTCCGCCGCGGAGGCATAACACCGCCATGACGGCCGCCACCGTCACCCACTGTGACCGCCGACCCGTCCGCACCGGGCCCCGGCACCCGCCGTGGCGCTCGACAACCCTGAAGAGCCCACCCCGTCGTGGCAATACTGGCGGCGATCGACAAGCCCCCGTCATCCAGGCGGGGCGGTCCGCCGGACGCTCAGTCTCGCCGCCGGTCGGACGTCAGCTGCTCACCCACCCACCGGCGAGAGCGGGAGACCCGAGCACGGCGGGACGGCCCGGACAGACCAGGACCGTTCCTTGGGGTGAAGCCACCGCGGTGGCCGGGCAGCCTTTGGAGCCCGAACCCGACAGGACACCTTCCGCAGGCGGTTCCGGAGGAACCCGCGTGACCGAGTCCGCCAGTACCAACGCGCGCCCGCACCAGTGGCGCATCCGAGTCGGCGTCGTCACCGTCGCAACCCTGACCGTCCTCACCGGCGCCGGCCTGGCGCCGCCCGACGCCCAGGCCACGACCCTGCAGGCCAGGGCCCTGAGTGTGGCCGCGTCCAAGCAGGGCGACCCCTACCGCTACGGAGCGTCCGGCCCGGACAGCTTCGACTGCTCAGGCCTGACCTTCTTCGCCTACCGCCAGGCCGGCGCCCGTCTCCCGCGCACCGCCCAGGCCCAGTACGACAGCGCCCACCACCTCTCCAGCGGCGAGCGTCGACCCGGTGACCTGGTCTTCTTCCACTCCGGCGGAAACGTCTACCACGTCGCGATCTACGCCGGCAGCGACATGGTGTGGCATGCCCCGCACCCGGGCGCCAGGGTGCGCAAGGAGCACATCTGGACCAGCGACGTCTGGTACGGCCGCCCCTGAGTCGCGCACTCAGCGCCCTCAGCACCGCGTCGGCCGGGAGCAGCGCCCCGAACCCGGCCCGTCCCGTCGGGGGTGGGCCTGCACGGTGCGGAACGGCGACCGCGGCCATGGTCGCGGTCGCCATGCCCCGGGATCCAACTGTGGGTTCCGGTCACATGTGCCGCCGGTCGCCGCGTTCCTACGGTGTGCGTCATGGACAGCATCCAGAACTCCCTGGCCGGGCGCAGGGCCATGGTCACCGGCGCGGCCGGCGGCATCGGGCGGGCCTGCGCGCGGTCACTGGCGGCCGCGGGCGCCGAGGTCTACGTGGTGGACCGGGCCCCGGAGGCCGCCAAGCGGGTGGCCGAGCAGATCGGCGGCACCGCACTGGTCGTGGACCTGGCCGACGCCGACGCCGTCGACGGCCTGCCCGACGACGTGGACATCCTGGTCAACAACGCCGGTCTGCAGCACATCGCACCGGTGCACGACTTCCCGCCGGAGCGGTTCGCGCTGATCCAGCGGGTCATGGTCGAGGCCCCGTTCCGGATCATCCGCCGCGTGCTGCCGCACATGTACGAGCAGGGCTGGGGACGCATCGTCAACATCTCCTCGGTGCACGGGTTGCGGGCCAGTCCGTTCAAGGTCGCCTATGTCACCGCGAAGCACGGCCTGGAGGGGCTCAGCAAGGTCGTCGCCCTGGAGGCCGCCCCGTACGGGGTGACCAGCAACTGCGTGTGCCCCGGCTATGTCCGCACGCCGCTGGTGGAGGAGCAGATCGCCACCCAGGCGCTGGCCCACGGCATCCCGCACGCCGACGTGGTGGAGCAGGTGCTGCTGGAACGCAGCGCCATCAAGCGCCTGATCGAGCCGTCGGAGGTCGCCGAGGCGGTGCTGTGGCTCTGCTCCCCGCACACCGGCTACCTCACCGGCGCCTCGCTGCCGCTGGACGGCGGCTGGACCGCGCACTAGCCCGTTCCCGCCGCTCCCTGACTCATCCTCAACTCAGAAGCAGGTTCCCATGGTTGGCGCTCCCACCGACGTGAACGCTCCCTCCTCCCCCGGCCCGGGCAGTCCGCCCGGAGGCCTGACCAAGGTCGTCGCCGCCAGCCTGGTGGGGACCACCATCGAGTGGTACGACTACTTCCTCTACGGTTCGGCGGCCGCGCTGGTCTTCGGCAAGGTCTTCTTCCCCTCCTCGGACCCGTTGACCGGCACCCTGCTCTCGTTCCTCACCTACGCCATCGGCTTCGCCGCCCGCCCGATCGGCGCGCTGGTGTTCGGCCACTTCGGCGACCGCATCGGCCGTAAGCGCCTGCTGATCGTCAGCCTGGTGATGATGGGCGTCTCCAGTGCCCTGATCGGCTGCGTCCCCGGCTACGCCGCGATCGGCATATCGGCGCCGATCCTGCTCACCACACTGCGGGTGGTCCAGGGCTTCGCGCTGGGCGGCGAGTGGGGCGGGGCCGTTCTGCTGGTGTCCGAGCACGGCGACGCCCGGCGGCGCGGCTTCTGGGCGTCGTGGCCGCAGGGCGGCGCACCGGCCGGCAACCTGATCGCGGTGGGTGTGCTGTCGCTGATGACCAGCGTGCAGTCGGACGCCGCCTTCCAGGCCTGGGGCTGGCGGATCCCGTTCCTGTTCTCCGCCGTACTGGTCGGCGTCGGGCTGTGGGTGCGGCTGAGCGTGGACGAGTCGCCGCTGTTCAAGGCGGCCCAGGCGAAGGCCCAGGCCCGAAAGGCCGCCGAGGCCGAGCCCTCCCCGCTGCTGTCGGTGCTGCGGCACCACTGGCGCGACATCCTGGTGGCGATGGGGGCCCGGATCGCCGAGAACATCTCCTACTACGTGATCACCGCGTTCGTGCTGACCTACTGCGTGGACCACCTCAAGCTGCACAAGCAGACCGCGCTCAACGCGGTACTGATCGGCTCCGCCGTGCAGTTCTGCCTGATCCCGCTGTTCGGCGCGCTCTCCGACCGGGTCGGACGCAAGCCGGTCTACCTGGTCGGAGCCGTCGGCGTGGGCGCCTGGGCCTGGGCGTTCTTCGCACTGCTGGACACGAAGTCCTTCCCGATGCTGGTGCTGGCGGTCACCGTCGGCCTGGTCTTCCACAGCGCCATGTACGCACCGCAGGCCGCGTTCTTCTCGGAGCTGTTCGCGACCCGGATGCGCTTCTCCGGTGCTTCCATCGGCGCCCAGTTCGCCTCGGTCGCGGCCGGCGCGCCCGCGCCGCTGATCGCGGTGGCGCTGCTGTCCGGCTATGGCGACTCCACGCCCATCTCGCTCTACATCTCGCTGGCCGCGGTGGTCACCGTGATCGCGCTGCTCTTCGCCCGGGAGACCCGCGGCCGCGACCTGGCGGAGGTCGGGCCCCGGTCCGACGACACCGGCGCCGAGCTCGCCGCCGATCGGCAGGCCGTCGTCTGATGGGGTGACATCAGCCGTCTGACCTGGGACGATGACGCGCATCATGGCAGAGAGCAAGGCTACCCAGGCCAACGACACCGGTGCCGCCGCCGACCTGCTGCGGCTGCTCGCCGAGGGCGCCCCGGCGGAGGAGCTCAGTGCCCTCTCCGCCGCGGACCCCGAGGCGGCGCAGCTGGCACTCCGGGTTCACCGCACCCTGGGCCAGCACCGGCGCCGGGAGAACCGGCTCAGCGCGCTCTTCGAGACGGCGGGCGACCTGGCCGCCTCGCGCGACCTGGACGCGGTGCTGCAGGCGATCGTGCGCCGGGCCCGGATGCTGCTGGGCACCGACACCGCGTACCTCACCCTGCCGGACGAGGAGGCCGGGGACACCTATATGCGGGTCACCGACGGCTCGGTGTCCGCGCTGTTCCAGCAGTTGCGGCTGGAGCTGGGCGAGGGCCTGGGCGGTCTGGTCGCGCAGACCGCCCGTCCATACGCCACCCCGGACTACCGCACCGACGCCCGGTTCCGCCACACCCGCAGCATCGACGCCGGGGTGGTGGACGAGGGCCTGGTCGGCATCCTCGGGGTGCCGCTGCTGCTGGGATCCTCGGGCAGCGAGGGCACCAAGGTGATCGGGGTGCTGTTCGCCGCCGACCGCTCCCCGCGCCCGTTCGCACCGGACGAGGTCGCGCTGCTGTGCTCGCTGGCGGCCCATGCCGCCATCGCCATCGACACCGCCCGTGCCATGGAGGACACCCGCGCCGCGCTGGCCGAGCTGGCCGGCGCCAATGAGGTGATCCGCGAGCACGCGGCCGCCATGCAGCGGGCCGAGCAGGCCCACGACCGGCTCACCGACCTGGTGCTGCGCGGCGGCGAGGTCCCCGCCGTGACCCGGGCGGTGGCCGGACTGCTGGGCGGCGCGGTCACCCTCCACGATCCCGAGGGCCGGCCGCTCAGCTCGTCCGACGGCGGACCCGCCGCGGACGAGGCGCTGCGGGCGGCCGTGGTGCAGTCGCGTACGGCGGGCCGGGCCGTGCCGCACGACGGCGGCTGGGTCTGCGCCGTGCTGGCCGGACCCGAGCTGCTGGGCAGCCTGGTGCTGCACGACCGCGAGCACCTGGACGACCCGGACCGGCGGCTGTTCGAGCGGGCGGGAGTGGTCACCGCGCTGCTGCTCCTGCTGCGGCGCTCGGTGGCCGAGGCCGAGAACCGGGTCCGCGGCGAGCTGGTCGCGGACCTGCTGTCCGCGCCGCACCGCGATCCGGCGCACCTGGTCGAGCGCGGCCGCCGGCTGGGGGTGGACCTGGACCGCCCGCATCTGGTGCTGGTCGCCGAGACCGGTCCCGACTCCCGGCACAAACTCGCCGGTGCGGCCGGACGCTATCCCTTCGGCAGCCCCGGCGTCAGCGCCGAGCACGCGGGCGCCGTGGTGCTGCTGCTCCCCGAGGGCGACAGCGCCGCCGGCGAGGTGGCCCGCGCCGCGGCCCACCGCCTCGGCCGGCTGGCCGGCGCCCCGGTCACGGTCGCCGCCGCGGGCCCGGCCGAGGGACCGCAGGCGCTGGTCGCCGCACACGCCGAGGCGCAGCGCTGCCTGCGTGCGCTGAAGGTGGTGGGCCGGCTCGGCGACGGCGCCTGCGCCGCCGAACTGGGCTTCCTGGGCGTGCTGTTGGGCGACGGGCACGATGTGGACGGCTTCGTCGGGGAGACCCTGGGCCCGCTGCTGGAGTACGACGCCCGGCGGGGCACCGGACTGGTGCACACCCTGGACGCCTACTTCCGCAACGGCGGCAGCCTGACCCGCGCCAAGGACGATCTGCACGTCCACATCAACACCGTGGTGCAGCGCCTGGACCGGGTGCAGGCGCTGCTCGGCCCGGACTGGAACAGCCCCGGCCGCGCGCTGGAGCTGCACCTGGCGCTGCGGCTGCACCGGCTCACCGGCCCCGGCTGAGGCGGAAGCCTCTTCAGCCTGGACTGAACAGATGGGACTGGACAGTTCAGACTGAAGGATTTACCGTGGAGGCATGGACGAGAACGCTCAAGGGATCTCCGAGTCGGCCGTCCGCGCGGCCAGCGAGGTGCGGGTGGTCTTCAGCCGGTTGCGCCGCCGGATGAGGGAGAGCTACGACACCGAGGGGCTCACCCCCTCGCAGACCTCCGCGCTCAGCAGGCTGAGCAAGGAGGGGCCCAAATCGGCCAGCGACCTGGCGGCGGACGAGCGGGTCCGCCCGCAGTCGATGGCGGCCACCCTCGCCGTCCTCGACCAGCGCGGGCTGATCCTGCGCCGTCCCGACCCGGACGACGGCCGCCGCCAACTGCTCTCACTCAGCGAGGACGGACAGGCGTTCCTCGCCGACAAGCGCAGGGCCGGCGAGGAGTGGCTGAGCCGCTCCCTGGAGGACCGCTGCACCGAGGCCGAGCGGCAGACCGTCATCGAGGCGATGGCGCTGCTCGACAGGCTGAGCCGGCCGTGACCGCCCACTCCACCCGTTCGATACGCCCGGGCGCCGGAGCCGCGCCCGCGGACGGTTTCGACCGCAGGCTGCTCGCGCCGATGATCCTGGGGTCGATCCTCAACCCGGTCAACTCCTCGATCATCGCGGTCTCGCTGGTCCCCATCGGCGCCGCCTTCGGCGCCCCGCCCTCGCAGACCGCCTGGCTGGTCTCCGCGCTCTACCTGGCCACCGCCATCGGCCAACCGGTGGTCGGACGGCTGATCGACATCTTCGGACCGCGCCGGCTCTTCCTGGCCGGCACCGCGCTGGCCGGGATCGCCGGCGTGGTCGGCACCCTGGCCCCGAACCTGGGCATGCTGATCGCCGCCCGGGTGATCCTCGGCTTCGGCACCTGCGCCGGCTACCCGGCGGCGATGTACCTGATCCGCAGCGAGGCCAAACGCACCGGCCACGACAGCCCGGCCGGGGTGCTGACCGTGCTCGCCATCTCCAACCAGACCATCGCCGTGATCGGCCCCACCCTGGGCGGACTGCTGATCGGACTGGGCGGGTGGCGGACCACCCTGGCCGTCAACATCCCGCTGGCCGTGGTCGGCCTGCTGCTGGGCCTGCTGCGGCTGCCGCCGACCCCGGCGGCGCAGCGCTCCGGTCCCGATGCGGCAGTTCGACTGACCACCCGTCTGGACGCTGCCGGAATGGGCCTGTTCGCGGCGATGCTGGTCGCACTGCTGCTGTTCCTGATGAACCCTCAGGCCTCGCACTGGTACCTGCTGCTGCTGGCCCTCACCGCCGCGACCGGCTTCGCGGTGCGCGAACGGCGGGCCGCCGAGCCCTTCATCGACCTGCGGGTGCTGGCCGGCAACGGGCCGCTGCTCGCCACCTACGGCCGCGCGCTGCTGTCCTACGTCGTCTCCTACGCCTTCCTCTACGGCTACACCCAGTGGCTGGAGCAGGGCCGCGGACTGTCCGCCACCCAGGCCGGACTGGCCCAACTGCCCTTGTTCGGAACG
The DNA here is from genome assembly GCF_000787775.1 of Streptacidiphilus carbonis. Lineage (GTDB taxonomy): Bacteria > Actinomycetota > Actinomycetes > Streptomycetales > Streptomycetaceae > Streptacidiphilus > Streptacidiphilus carbonis. Next base: position 62,657 of record NZ_BBPM01000042.1, read on the forward strand.
GCGATCGCAGTGTCGGCGCTCACCGGACGGCGCCAGGAGATCCGCGGCAAGCTGCTGATCGGCGCCGGGGCCCAACTGCTGGCCTGCCTGCTGCTCCTGCTGCTCGGGGCGTCCAGCCCGGTCTGGCTGCTGGTCGCCGTCGCCCTGGTGGTCGGGGTGCCGCAGGGCCTGAACAGCCTCGCACTGCAGAACTCCGTCTACCACCAGGCCGATCCGGAACGCATGGGCTCCTCCGCCGGACTGCTGCGCACCTTCGGCTACCTGGGCGCGATAGTCGCCTCCGCCGCCAACGGAATCGTCTTCACCCACCGCGCCGACACCGCCGGCCTGCACCACCTGGCCTGGTTCCTGACCGCCCTGGCCGCGGTGTTCCTGGTCGGCACGGTGGCGGACCGCTCGCTCGGCCGGGTCGGCCGTGACGAGCCGGCCGACGACGGCACCGCCGCCCCCGCCGCATAGCCCCGACTCCCCCGTACCGCCAGAAAGGCCGCACCCATGCCCGTCAGCACACTCGACCCCACCACCGCCCTGGTGGTGATCGACCTGCAGAACGCCCTGGTCCCGATGGACACCGCCCCCTACAGCGTCGCCGAGGTCGTCGCCCGCAACGTCGAGCTGGCCGAGGCCTTCCGCGGCCACCGCCTGCCGGTCGTGCTGGTCCGGGTCACCTCCGCCGCCGACGGAGCCGACGCCGTCCCCGGCCGCACCGACGCCCCCAGCCGGGGACCCGTCGCCAGGCCCGAGGGCTGGGACGAGATCATCCCCGAGCTGTCCGGCCACCCCGGCGACATCGTCGTCACCAAGCGCAACCGCGGCGCCTTCCACGGCACCGACCTGGACCTGCAGTTGCGCCGCCGCGGCGTCACCCAGATCGTGCTGACCGGGATCGCCACCAGCGCCGGGGTGGAGTCCACCGCCCGGGCCGCCCACGACCACGGCTACCACGTCACCCTGGCCACCGACGCGATGACCGACACGGACCCGGAGACGCACCGCAACAGCGTCGAGCGGATCTTCCCCCGCCTCGGCGAGACGGGTACCACGGCCGACGTGCTGAAGACGCTGGCGGCCACCCGATGACGATCCTCGGCACCCTCCTCAGGAACCACAGGGCCGGCGAGACACACCTGGCCTGGAACCAGCCGCGGCTGCACGGCCCCGAACTGCTCGACCTGACGAGCCGGCAGTTCCAGGACGGCGGCCCGATCCCGCAGGAACACGTGGCCAAGCGGTACGGCGGCAAGGACCTCTCCCCCGACCTGGCCTGGACCCCGCCGCCGGAGGGCACGGCGCAGCTGCTGCTGGCCGTCGAGGACCTGGACGTCCCCATGGCCAGGCCCGCCGTGCACTGCCTGGCGCTGATCGATCCCGCCGCGCTCGCCTCCCCGCACCGGCTGCCGACCGGCGGCCTGTCGGGCCGGGCGCCCGCCGCCGGGGTGACCGTCCTGCGCTCGACCATCGGTCGGGGGTACCACGGGCCCGGGCCGATCAAGGGCCACGGTCCGCATCGCTACACCTTCCAGCTCTTCGCGCTGGCAGCCGCCGCGGGCGGCGACGGTCCGGGGGCGGCCTCGCCCGCGCGGGCCGCGCCCCGCGCGGTCCTGTCCTCCGTCGCCGCACCGGTCCTGGCCAGGGGCAGACTGACCGGCACCTACGAGCGCTGACCCGAGCGGGCGTCAGAACCGCGGAACGGGAGCAGGCGTGGGAAGAATGGACGCATGAGCCCCGCCTGCCCCGAACCCGGTCCCGAACCAGGCCCCGAACCCGCCGCAGACCAGGACGGCGCCGCGGACCCCGATCCGGACCCCGATCAGGACGAACCGGTCCATGTGGTGCTGTCGGCCGCCTCCGGGGCCACCGACGCCTTCGCCTTCCTCTGCCTGGGGAAGGTCTTCGCCGGGGTGATGACCGGGAACCTGGTCCTGGTCGGGGCCTCGGTCGGGCTCGGCGAGCACGGCGTGGTGCCGAGGGCCGCGGCGTCGCTCGCCGGATACGGGCTCGGCGCCGCGGCGGCGGGGCGGGCCCGTCCGCGGATCCCGGTCCGCCGGCTGCTCGCGGTGGGGACCGGGCTGCTCGCGGCGGCCGCCGGGGCCTGGGCGCTGGACTGGGGCCGGACGCTGCCCGCGCAGCTGGTGCTGATCGTCGCGGTGGCCGTGGCGATGGGCCTGCAGGCGCAGACCTGGGCGGTGCCCACCACCTACTTCACCGGCACGTTCACCGGTCTGCTCGGCCGCGCCGGGCAGGGGCGGCTGCAGGCCGCCGACCGCTGGTCGGCGCTGCGGCTGGCGGCTGTGGTCGCGGGCGCCGCGGCCACCTCACTGGTCGCCTGGGGCTGCCTGCGCGCCGCAGGAGCGGTCGCCCTGGCGCTCTCCGCGACCGCGCTGACACTGCTGCTGCGACGGCGGCAGCCCCGCTGAATCCATGTGAGCTGGATCACATGCTCGGCATGTCACGATCCGCGCCCGCCCATCCGTCCTGGGTCCGTCAAGCAAACACGGACAGACCCCGGACAGGGAGCGGACACCATGAACAAGATCGTGATCCTCGGCGCAGGGTACGCGGGCCTGACCGCGGCGATGAGCCTGGCCGCCCGTACCCGCAAGAAGCAGGACGTGCAGATCACCCTGGTCAACCCGCAGGCGCGGTTCACCGAACGGCTGCGACTGCACCAGATCGCCTCCGGCCAGCAACTGGCCGACCTGCAGCTCCCCGAACTACTGGCGGGCACCGGCATCACCTTCGTCGAGGGCTGGGTCACCGCCGTCGACACAAAGGCGCGGACGGTCCGCATCGACGACGAGCTCACACTCGGCTACGACACCCTGGTGTACGCGCTGGGCAGCGTCGCCGACACCGACGCCGTCCCCGGGGTCGACAGCCACGCACACACCCTCGTCAACTCCGCCGGGGCCCTGGCGCTGGCCGGGACGCTGGAGCGGCTGGCCGAGGGCGCGACGGTGGTCGTCGCCGGCAGCGGACTGACCGGCGTCGAGGCCGCCGCCGAGATCGCCGAGCAGCACCCCCGGCTGGACGTGCTGCTGCTGGGGCGGACCGGGCCCGGATCCATGATGGGCCCCAAGGCGCGTGCCTACCTGCTGGGCGCACTGCAGCGGATGGGCGTCCGGGTACGCGCCGGCGCGGAGATCGCCAAGGTGCTGCCGGGCGGCGTCGACCTGGCCGACGGCGAGCACATCGCCGCCGACGCGGTGCTGTGGACCACCGGCACCCGGATGTCGCCGCTGGCGGCGGCGGCCGGACTGGCCGTCGACGGGATCGGCCGGATCGTGACCGACAGCCGGCTGCGCTCCGTCTCCCACCCCGACGTCTACGCCGTCGGCGACGCGGCCGCGATCCAGCAGAGCTACGGCGTCATCCACGGCACCTGCCAGAGCGGGATGCCGACCGGCTCCTACGCCTCCCTGGCGATCGCCGACGAACTGAGGGGCCGTCAGACCAAGCCGTTCCGGTTCGGGTACCTGCACCAGCCGGTCAGCCTGGGCCGGCACGACGCGGTCATCCAGTTCACCCGCCCCGACGACACCCCCGGACGCTTCATGCTCACCGGCAGGAGCGCGGTGTTCTACAAGGAGTCGGTGAGCAGCGCTCCTTGGCAGGTCTTCGGCCGGGTCAAGCGGTACGGCGCCGGGATGACGGCGGTGTGGCGCAAGGGCGGTCGCCGCACTGAGATCATCGGCTCATGACCACCGCCACTGACCAGCAGACCTTCGCCGACCACCGCAACCTCCTGTTCTCGGTCGCCTACCGGCTCCTCGGCACCGCCGCGGACGCCGAGGACGTCGTCCAGGACTCCTGGTTCAAGTGGTCGGCGGCGGACCGCTCCCAAGTCGCCGACCCCAAGGCCTATCTGGCCAGGATCGCGACCAATCTGGCCATGGACCGGCTCCGTTCGGTGCAGCGCAAGCGGGAGGCCTATGTCGGCCCCTGGCTGCCGGAGCCGATCCTGACCACCGCGGACACGGGTGCCGACACGCTGGAGACGGTGGAGCGCGCCGACTCTGTCTCCACCGCGATGCTGGTGGTGCTGGAGACGCTCAGCCCGCTGGAGCGGGCGGTGTTCGTGCTGAAGGAGGTGTTCGCCTTCAGCTACCCCGAGATCGCCGACATCGTCGAACGCTCCGAGGCCGCCGTGCGGCAGGCCGGGCACCGGGCCCGCGAGCACGTGCAGGCCCGGAGGCCGCGGTTCACCGGCGACGGGGCCGCCAGGCAGCAGGCAACCGAACGGTTCCTGGCGGCCGCCACCGGCGGGGACATCAACGCGCTGATGGAACTGCTCGCCCCCGAGGTCACCCTGTGGACCGACGGCGGCGGCAAGGTCCGCCAGGTGCTGCACCCGGTCGAGGGCGCGGCCAAGGTGGCCACCGTGATGGCGGCGTTCGCCCGTCGGCGGGCCTACGAGGGCGTGGAGGTGAGCGACATGACGGTCGCCTTCGTCGAGATCAACGGCGGCCCCGGCATCGTCTTCACCGGGGCCGAGCGGGTGATCGGTGTCATCACCCTCGACCTCGACGCGGAAGGGCGGATCCGCACCGTCCACAACATCGCCAACCCGGACAAGCTCCAGGCCATCACCGAAGGGGTCACCCATGAGGTGGGCGGCGGGTTCTGACCGGCTGTCGGCTGCGGACCGTAGCTGGCTTGTCGCGCAGTTCCCCGCGCCCCCAGGGGTCTGCAGCCGGCTCGGTTGCACTGTCCAGGGGCGCGGGGAACTGCGCGGCCAACCAACTACGGTCCGCGGCTAGGACCCGACCGAAGCCTGGCGAACGCCCCGCTCATAACCGACGACCCGCACACACGCAGTGAGCCCCAGGATGGCCTGCTCCAGCTCCTCCAGCGAGGGGTAGCTCGGAGCGATACGGATAACGGCGTCGCGCGGGTCGTCCCCGTAAGGATGGGTCGCTCCCGCCGGAGTCAGGACGATGCCGGCCGCCGCCGCGCGGCGGACGACCTCCTTGGCGCAGCCGTCCGGCACCTCCAGGCTGACGAAGTACCCGCCCTTGGGTGTGGTCCAGGTGGCGAGGCCGGTCCCGCCCAGCTCGGCCTCGAGAATCCGCTGCACCCCAGCGAACTTCGGTTCCAGCAGCGCCCGCTGACGCTCCATGTGGGCGCGCACGCCCTCCGCGTCGCGCAGGAACAGCACATGCCGCAGCTGGTTGACCTTGTCCGGCCCGATGGAGCGCTTCGCGTTGTTGGCCAGCAGCCACTGCACGTTGGCGGCGGAGGAGCCGAAGAAGGCAACGCCCGCGCCGGCCGCGGTGATCTTGGAGGTGGAGCCGAACACGAACACCCGGTCCGGGTGCCCCGCGGCGGCGCTCACGCCGAGCAGGTCGGCGATCTCCACCCGCTCGTCGGTGAGGTGGTGCACGGCGTAGGCGTTGTCCCAGAAGATCCGGAAGTCGGGCGCGGCGGTCTCCATCGCGGCGAGCCGGGCCACGGTCCCGTCGGAGTAGCAGACGCCGTCCGGGTTGCTGTACTTGGGCACGCACCAGATCCCCTTGACCGAGGCGTCCTCGGCGACCAGCCGCTCCACCACGTCCATGTCGGGGCCGGCGTCCGTCATCGGGACCGGGATCATGTCGATGCCGAACCGCTCGCACAGCGCGAAGTGCCGGTCGTAGCCGGGCACCGGGCACAGGAAGGCGATCCGCTCCTGGTCCGCCCAGCGGGACTCGGCCCCGGGCGCCACGCTGAGCAGCGCGTGCACCAGGCAGTCGTGCATCAGCTCCAGGCTGGAGTTCCCGGCCGCGAGCAGTTGCGGGACCGGCATCTGCAACAGGTCGGCGAAGATCTCCCGGAGCTCGGTCAGCCCCTGCAGGCCGCCGTAGTTGCGGACATCGGTGCCGTCGGCGGCGGTGTACCGGCCGCCGGGCAGGCTGAGCAGGTCGTCGGAGAGGTCCAGCTGGGCGGGCGCGGGCTTGCCCCGGGTGAGGTCCAGCGACAGCCCGCGGGCCGCCAGCGCCTCGTAGTCCTCCCGGGCTCGGTCCAGGAGACCCTCCACGGCGTCGGAGCTCAACTCGGTGGTCATGGACGTTCCTCTCCCGGGCCCGTGCGCGCGTCCCATCGACGCGAGTCGAGCATACAAAGGAAGGGGAACGGCGGATCCACGGGCGTGTGCAAGGAAATCCGCTGGCCCGCCGACCGGCCGGGTTGCTTGGATTACGGCATGAGCAACGACGACGTGCCCGACGGCTACGAGATCTCCACCGACCCCGCCCGGCTGGGCCCCGCGCTGATCCACCGCTGGTTGTCGCAGGACGCCTACTGGGCGCTCGGCCGGTCCAGGGAGAAGCAGGACACCGCCGGTGCCAACTCGCTCAACTTCGGCGTCTACGACCGGGCCTCGGGCGCCCAGGTCGGCTACGCCCGGGTGGTGACGGACCGGGCCACCTTCGCCTATCTCTGCGACGTCTACATCGCCCGCGAGGCTCGCGGCAGGGGCCTCGGGACCGCGCTGGCCGCCGCCGTCCGCGACCATCTCGCCCCCTACGGTCTGCGGCGGACGCTGCTGGCGACCGCCGACGCGCACGCCGTGTACGCCAAGGCGGGCTTCGCTCCGCTCGGGAAGCCGGAGCAGTGGATGGCGCTCAGCGAGCCGTAGACCGGAGAGTGCGGCGACCCGCGGCGCGGGGGACGACGACGGTGCCGGTGCCGGGGGTGAGCCGGCGGAGCGGGGCCTCGCCGGGGCGCTTGGACGCTGCGTTGATGAGGATCATGGTGGTGCTCCCGTCAGCTGGTGCGTTCTGGCTACGGGTTCGAGGCTATGGGCGGCGTATGAGAGCGACGTGAGGGTTCCGACCCAGGTCGGATGAGCGATCCGGCCGGTCCTTTCACCTCCCGACAACCCACGGCGCCCCGTCGGCGAACGGACCGGTTCGGGTCGTTCGCCGACGGGGCGCCGCAGCGGCTCAGGTCAGCGAGAACAGTACGGTGAAGCTGGTGCGCTCCGCCGTCAGCCGGTGCTGCGGCAGCGCGCCTGGGCCGCAGGAGCCGGTGCCGATGCCCTGGTGGGCCCGGTCCAGGGTCAGGTGGAGCCGGTCGCTCGGCCGCAGGTCCGAGGTGTGCCGTGCGGCGTCGAGGTCCTCGGCGGTCCACCGCCGGGCGGTGAAGTCGAAGAACGGGTCACCCTCGACCCGCAGCCCCGTCCCGGTCCCGCCCGGGGAGGACGCCGCCTGGAAGGTCGCCGTGCGCACCTCCGAGCGGTTGCCGTTCTCCTGCGGCATCACGTACGGCGTCTGCAGCTCGGACACCGGCAGGCTGAACCGCCCCACCCGCGCCGCCTGCCTGCTGTCCCGGTAGGACTCCCCCGGGCCCAGCCCGTACCAGGTCACCTGGTCCAGCTCGGCGGGCAGCGCCATCCGCAGGCCCAGCTTCGGCAGGGTCAACTCCTCCCAGTCGCCCTCGGGCGCCACCGAGAGGTCCAGCCGCAGCCGCCCGTCCTGCTCGCTCCAGCGGTACTCGGCCCGCAGGCCCAGGTCGGTCGCCGCAGGCGCGACCCGGGAGCGGACCACGAAGGCGCCGTCCTCCATCCCGGTGGACACCGTGCGGTGGCGCATCCGGTCCAGCCCGGCCCGGCGCCAGGCGTACGCGACCGAGCGCTGCCGTCCGCCGAGGTCGTTGTCGGTCGGGGCGCGCCAGACGTCCAGCCTGGGGCCGTCGACCGCCAGCCCCCCGAAGCCGACGAGCACGCCGGAGGCGCGGTCGAACCGGGCCGAGCCCAGGGCCAGCACGCCGGTGTCGTCCCCGGGCGCCGCTTCGCGGGCGGTGTCACCGGAAGCCGGCCGCAGCGGGGTGCGCGGCGGGCGCTGCCCGAGCTGCACCTGCCCCCAGGCCACCACATGCCCGGCCGCGCCCCACGGCTCGTCCTCGGCGAGGGTCGCCGTCACGGTCAGCCAGCTCTCCCCGGCCAGGGCGGGAACCTCGGGGAGCGGCAGCTCCACCCCGGTCCCGGCCGGAACCTCCGGCACCGCGAGGTCGCCCCGGACCACCTCGACGCCCTCCTGCTCCA
>NZ_BBPM01000041.1:0-22353 GCF_000787775.1 Streptacidiphilus carbonis
CCCCGAATTCTGGAGGCCCGGGTATGCGCCGTCCCCCGGGCCGCAGGCCGGTGGTGGGGGCTGAGGAAACGTTCCAGCCGGGGCACACCCGCGCCGCACGGGCCAACGGCGCCCAGCCCGGCCGTCCCCTCCCCGCAGTTGGCCGGCGAGCGGAGCGAGCAACAGCAACAAGCAAGCACCAACTCGCCCGCGCCGCCTCCCCACTCACACACCTCCCTCCCATGGGAAGGTAAAGTCCCTGTACAGCACACGACCACACAGCCACACGGCCGCAGCCGTACATCCCATCGTCCGTTCGTCCCAGGAGGCTCCCGGGTGGAGGTTCAGGAGACGCGAGTCCAGACCGACCGCGTGCTCACCATCCCCAACGTGCTCAGCATGGCGCGGCTCGTCGGTGTGCCGGTGTTCCTGTGGCTGGTGCTGTGGCCGGAGTTCGGAGGGCCGCACAATGACGGATGGGCCATTCTCATCCTGATGGCGAGCGGGATCAGCGACTACCTGGACGGAAAGCTGGCCCGCCGGTGGGGGCAGATCAGCCGTCTGGGTCAACTGCTCGATCCGCTCGCGGACCGGCTGTTCGTGCTGTCGACGATCGTCGGGCTGACCTGGCGCGGCATCATGCCCTGGTGGCTGACCGCACTTCTGCTGGGTCGGGAGGTGTTCATCGCCTCGCTGCTGCCGGTGTTGCGGAAGCACGGCTACGGGCCGCCCGGGGTGAATTTCCTGGGGAAGGCGGCTACGTTCAATCTGATGTACGCATTCCCGTTGCTTCTGCTCACACAGAGGAGTGACTGGCTCGGGAGTGTGGCATTCATCATCGGATGGGCGTTCGTCTGGTGGGGTACGACGCTGTATTGGTGGGCAGGGATCCTGTACGCGGTTCAAACCCGTCGTCTGGTACGGACGGGCGCCGCGGCCGGCTGATCGCCGGGTGGCCTCTGGGCGCCCGTGGCGGAGTCGGTCGTCGGATGACAGCTCCGCCAAGGCCACAAGGAGGAACCACCCGACATGAAGGCCGTTGTGATGGCCGGAGGCGAGGGCACGCGCCTCCGCCCTATGACCTCGAGCATGCCCAAGCCCCTGCTTCCGGTCGTGAACCGACCGATCATGGAGCATGTGCTCCGTCTGCTGAAGCGCCACGGGCTGACCGAGACCGTTGTGACCGTGCAATTCCTCGCCTCGCTCGTCCGGAACTACTTCGGGGACGGCGAAGAGCTGGGGATGAGGCTTACCTATGCGAATGAGGAGACCCCCCTCGGAACCGCCGGAAGCGTCAAGAACGCCGAGGACGCGCTCAAGGACGATTCGTTCCTGGTGATCTCGGGCGACGCGCTGACCGATTTCGACCTGACCGAACTGATGGAGTTCCACCGGTCCAAGGGCGCGCTGGTCACCGTGTGCCTGACCCGGGTGCCGAACCCGTTGGAGTTCGGGATCACCATCGTCGACGACGAGGGCCGGGTCGAGCGCTTCCTGGAGAAGCCGACCTGGGGCCAGGTCTTCTCGGACACGGTGAACACCGGGATCTACGTGATGGAGCCCGAGGTCTTCGACTACGTCGCGGCGGACACCTCCGTCGACTGGTCCGGGGACGTCTTCCCGCAGCTGCTCAAGGAGGGCAAGCCGATCTACGGCTTCGTCGCCGAGGGCTACTGGGAGGACGTGGGCACCCACGACAGCTATATGAAGGCCCAGGCCGACGTGCTGGAGGGCAAGGTCGACGTCGACATCGAGGGGTTCGAGATCTCCCCCGGCGTGTGGGTGGCCGAGGGCGCCGAGGTGGATCCCGAGGCGGTGCTGCGCGGACCGCTCTACATCGGCGACTACGCCAAGGTCGAAGGCGGGGTCGAGCTGCGGGAGAACACCGTGCTCGGCAGCAACGTCGTGGTGAAGCGCGGGGCGTTCCTGCACCGGGCGATCGTGCACGACAACGTCTACATCGGGCCCCAGTCCAATCTGCGCGGCTGCGTCATCGGCAAGAACACCGATGTGATGCGGGCGGCGCGGATCGACGACGGGGCGGTGATCGGGGACGAGTGCCTGATCGAGGAGGAGTCGATCATCGCGGGCAATGTCCGCGTGTACCCGTTCAAGACCATCGAGGCCGGCGCGGTCGTCAACACCTCGGTGATCTGGGAGTCCCGCGGACAGGAGCACCTGTTCGGCGTGCGCGGCGTCTCCGGGATCATCAATGTCGAGATCACGCCCGAGCTGGCGGTCCGGCTGGCCGGCGCCTACGCGACGACGCTGAAGAAGGGCGCGATGGTCACCATCGCGCGTGACCACTCCCGCGGCGCCCGGGCGCTGAAGCGGGCCATGATCTCGGCGCTGCAGGCCAGCGCCATCGACGTGCGCGACCTGGAGAACGTGCCGATGCCGGTGGCCCGGCAGCAGACGGCCCGAGGCAGCGCCGGCGGCATCATGCTGCGGACCACGCCCGGGGTGCCGGACTCGCTGGACATCCTGTTCTTCGACGAGCGCGGCGCGGACCTCTCCCAGGCCGGCCAGCGCAAGCTGGACCGGGTCTACGCCAGGCAGGAGTACCGCCGGGCGTTCCCCGGTGAGATCGGCGACCTGACCTTCCCGGCCAGCGTCTTCGACTCCTACGCAGGGACGTTGCTGCGCGCCGTGGACACCAGCGGGGTGCCCGAGGCCGGGCTGAAGGTCGTCATCGACGCCGCGCACGGTAGCGCCGGCCTTGTCCTTCCCAGCATCCTGGGGCGACTGGGCATCGAGGCGCTGACCGTCAACCAGGGCATGAACGAGGCCAGGCCGACCGAGACGGCCGAGGAGCGCCGGGCGGGTCTGGTGCGGCTCGGGGAGCTGGTGGCCTCCTCCAAGGCGGCGTTCGGGGTGCGGTTTGACCCGGTGGGCGAGCGGGTGTCCTTTGTGGACGAGCGCGGGCACCTGATCGAGGACGACCGGGCGCTGCTGGTCTTCCTCGACCTGGTGGCGGCCGAGGGCCGCAGCGGCAAGGTGGCGCTGCCGGTGACCACGACCAGGATCGCCGAGCAGGTCGCCGCCTACCACGGCACCCAGGTGCAGTGGACGACGACCTCGCCCGACGCTCTGACCAGCGCTTCCTCCGCAGAGGGCACGATCTTCGGCGGCGACGGCCGCGGCCGGTTCGTGATCCCGGAGTTCAGCGGGATCTTCGACGGCGCCGCCGCCTTCGTCCGGCTGGTCGGGCTGGTCGCGCGGACGCAGCTGACGCTGAGCCAGATCGACGCGCGGATCCCCAAGGCCCATGTGCACCGCCGCGACCTGGCGACGCCGTGGTCCGCCAAGGGCATGGTGATGCGCTCGGTGGTGGAGGCGGCCGGCGAGCGGCATGTCGACACCACCGACGGGGTGCGGGTGGTGGAGAGCGACGGCCGCTGGACCATGGTCGTGCCCGACCCGGCCGAGGCGGTCACCCACCTCTGGGCCGAGGGTCCCGACGACGTCTCCACGCAGGCGCTGCTGGACGAGTGGAGCGCGGTGGTCGAGTCCACCGACCGCGAATAGGCAGCAGGACGACGCTGGGCGCGGCAGCACGCGGCTGCGCCCAGCCGAGGGCCGGCGCCGCGACTCACCGTCGCGGCGCCGGCCCTCGGTGCGTCGGGGTTTGTCACGATCGTGTGCCGGGTTGGCCGCCCGCGGCGCGAGTTGCGCCGGTGACGCCGGTGCGACGTGGGACGATGTGGCGCATGTCGAGGACAGGGGTGGACGGTGAGAGGGCTGCGAGCGCCGCGGGAAGCTGGAGTTCGCGCCCCGACGCGTCCATGTTCCTGCTCACCAATGTCATGGAGCACGCCCTCGACGACGGCTACGCGGAGGCGGCTCGCAGCCGGGGCGAGTACGGCAGCAGCCGGATGCCCCGGTCGCTGCGCGGCAAGCTCTTCCTCGGCGGCGGGCTGCTGCTCGCGGCGCTGGTGCTGACGGTGGGGGCGGTGCAGGTCAGGGCCTCGGCCCCGGTGGCGGCGCAGGAACGGCAGGAGCTGATCGCCCGGGTGGGCACGGCGCAGGCCAACGCCGACCAGGTGCAGCAGCAGATCGACAAGGACCGGGCCCAGCTGAAGCAGCTCCAGCAGCAGGCCGAGGCGGGCGGGACCGGCGCCGGGGACACCTCGCAGCTGCAGCAGCTGCAGCTGGTCACCGGCGCGGGCGCGGCCTACGGCCCTGGGATCCAGGTGACGCTGGACGACGCGGTGTCGGCCGGCACCGACGGCGGCAGCAATCCGCGGACCGCGGCAGGGTTCAGCGACACCGGACGGGTCCGGGACCGGGACGTGCAGCTGGTGGTCAACGCGCTCTGGCAGGCCGGGGCCGAAGGCGTCGCGATCAACGGTCAGCGGCTCACCTCGCTGTCGGCCATCCGGGCGGCCGGCGACGCCATACTGGTCGACAACCATCCACTGGCCCTCCCCTACATCCTGGACGCCGTCGGCGGCGGGGCGCTGGCGGACGGCTTCCGGCAGAACGTCGACGGCGGCGTCTACCTGGACCAGCTCAAGGCGGACTACGCCATCAGATACAGCATCAGCAGTGAGGACCGGGTGGATCTGCCTGCGGCGGCCAGGAGCGGCCTGCAGTACGCGACCCCGTCCGGCAGGGGAGGAGCAACACCGTGATCGCCGTACTGGGCCTCGTGATCGGGGTCGTCGTCGGGCTGGTGGTCCAGCCGGGTATCCCGACCGGGCTGGTGCCGTACCTGCCCATCGCCATCGTGGCCGCGCTGGACGCGGTCTTCGGCGGGATCCGGGCCATGCTGGACGGCATCTTCGACGACAAGGTCTTCGTGGTCTCGTTCCTCTCGAACGTGGTGGTGGCCGGGCTGATCGTGTTCCTGGGCGACCAGCTCGGGGTGGGCTCGCAGCTGTCCACCGGCGTGGTGGTGGTGCTGGGGATCCGGATCTTCTCCAATGCGGCGGCGATCAGACGGCATGTGTTCCGGGCTTAGGGCCTGGTGCACCCGGTGCTTCGGCCGGGTAGGACGGATGGCAGGATGATCGGCGCAGGTCGCAAGCGGCGGGAGTGACAGGTGGGCCAGCACGAGAGAGCGTCGGGGGAGCAGCCCCCAACGCCGCTGCCGCCTGTCCCCGATCAAGCCGCGGATCGGACGGCGGACGAAGCAGCGGATCGAGCAGCGGATCAAGCGGAGGATCAGACTGCGGACCGAGCGGCCGAAGGGACGGCGGAGCAGCCCGAGCGGTTGACCGGACGTCAGCGGCTCGCCGCCGCACTGTGGCCGCCGCGGCTGTCGCGGCCGCAGGTGGTGGTCGCCCTGCTGCTGTGCTCGCTGGGTCTCGGCCTGGCCATCCAGGTGCGCTCGACCAATACCGAGACGCAGCTGCGCGGCGCCCGCCAGGAGGACCTGGTGCGGGTGCTGGACGAGGTGGACGCCAAGCAGCAGCGGCTGCAGGACGACCGCCAGCAGCTGCAGTCGTCGCTGGCGACGCTGCAGAACAGCTCGCAGCAGGCCGCCGAGGCGCAGAAGCAGACCCGCACCAAGGAGCAGCAGTTGGGTGTACTGGCGGGTACGGTCGCGGCGACGGGGCCGGGCATCGTCCTCACCGTCAACGACCCCGGCGGCAAGGTGCAAGCAGATATGCTGCTCAACACTTTGGAGGAGCTGCGCGCAGCTGGGGCGGAGGCGGTGCAGATCAACAATGTACGCGTGGTCGCCGGCACCTGGTTCTCCGACGCCGACCCGGGGACCGTCGTCACCGGCGGTACCAAGGTCACCCAGCCCTACCGCTTCACTGTCATCGGGAACTCGCACGACCTCGATGTCGCGCTGGGGATCCCCGGTGGTGTGGTCCAGTCCGTCGACAAGCTGCAGGGGGCGTCAGCCACCGTCTCCGAGCAGAAGTCGCTGTCGGTGACGGCCTTGATCCCGCTGAGCACGCCTGGCTACGCTCACTCGGCGCAGCCATGAGGTACCGGCGGGTCGCCCACGGCCCTGTCGACAGCAGTTCTCAACTATCGTCCATGATGGCTTCACCCTGCCCCTCGGGCAGGCTCGTGTCACGCAAGGGGAATCGTCCGTGAGTCTGTTCTCGAAGCTGTTCGGTCGTAAGTCCCCCCAGGGCGCGGTCGAGGCGCCCACCGCACGCCATCGGGCCGTCCCGGGCATGCGCGGTCCGGACGAGGGCGACGCGCTGGCGCCGGCCCAGGAGCGTCCGATGTACCGGGAGGACCAGCGACACGCCGGTTTCGGTGGTGGGGCGGGCATAGCACCGGGAGCGGTACCCTCAACCTCAGCTGGAGGGTTTGGGACCGATCCGTATGCGCAGGCTCAGGCAGGCGATCCGCGACAGGAGGCCGCAGGGATGACGGTGTGCACCCGGTGTGGCAGCAGCAACCCCGAGGCCAGCCGGTTCTGCTCCAACTGCGGTGCGCCGCTGCGGGCGCGGGGTCAGGCGGAGGGGCTGTCGGAGCAGACGTCCACGATCTCGATCTCGGGCCTGGAGGCCTACGACCCCGAGGTGACGTCCACTCAGGCCACCCCGCTGATCTCGCCCGAGGCGCAGGCCGCGGTGGACGCGCTGCCGCCGGGCTCGGCGCTGCTGGTGGTCCGCCGCGGGCCCAACTCGGGCAGCCGGTTCCTGCTGGACACCGACGTGACCACGGCGGGCCGGCATCCGGAGAGCGACATCTTCCTGGACGACATCACCGTGTCCCGGCGCCACGTCGAGTTCCGCCGCACGCCGACCGGCTTCACCGTGGCCGACGTGGGCAGCCTCAACGGCACCTACGTCAACCGCGAGCGGATCGACGAGGTGCCGCTGAGCACGGGCGACGAGGTCCAGATCGGCAAGTACCGGGTGGTCTTCTTCGAGAGCCGCCGGGGGTTCTGAGCAGGGGGATGTTCCGCCGGGACCGGCTGCGGCCGGGAGCGGCGCACAACGGAGGAGCGGTCCTGTGCAGGGCGACAACGGCAGGTTCGAGGTCGGTGCCGTCGAGGCCGGCAAGCAGTTGCTGAGCATCGGTGCGGTGCTCGGGGTGCTCCGTGACGAGTTCCCCGAGGTGACCATCTCCAAGATCCGCTTCCTGGAGGCGGAGCGCCTGGTCGAGCCGCAGCGGACGCCCTCGGGCTACCGGAAGTTCAGCCGCGCCGACGTCTCCAGGCTGGCGCAGGTGCTGCGGATGCAGCGGGACCACTATCTGCCGCTGCGGGTGATCAGGGAGCACCTGGACGCCGTGGACGCGGGCGAGGAGCCGCCGGCGCTGCCCGGCGCCGAGCAGCACGCCATCGAGCCCTCGGCGGCCGCCCTGCCCGGCTCCGCGGCCGACCCGGCGCATCCGGAGGTGTTCGTCCCCGGCCCCCGGCTGGGGCGGGCGGAGCTGCTGGCGGCGGCCGGGGTGGCCGAGCAGCAATTGGCCGACTGGGAGTCGTACGGACTGGTGGTGGCCACCCCCGAGGGCGGCTACGACCCGGAGATGCTGCAGGTCGCCCGGCTGGTGGCGGAACTGGGCCGGTTCGGCCTGGAGCCGCGGCACCTGCGCGCCGTCAAGGCGGCGGCGGACCGGGAGGTCGGGCTGGTGGAGCAGGTGGTCGCGCCGCTGCGCAGGCACCGCAATCCGCAGACCCGGGCCCATGCCGCGGCGCTGGCCCGCGAGCTGGCCACGCTGTCGGTGCGGCTGCACGCCGCACTGGTCCAGGCCGGGCTGCGGGCCCGCCCCGGACTCTGACCGGGCGCTCATCGGACGCACGTCGGGTGCAGGTCGGACGCCCACCGGACGCTGAGCAGCGCCACTGCGGCATTCACCGAAATCAATCAGAACTGGAGTATCGGGGCGGCGCGCCCTAGGGTTGCGAGTGTGAACGAGCTAGACGTCGTGGGTGTCAGGGTGGAGATGCCGTCCAACCAGCCGATCGTGCTGCTGCGCGAGGTCGGTGGTGACCGGTACCTTCCCATCTGGATCGGACCGGGGGAGGCCACGGCGATCGCCTTCGCGCAGCAGGGGATGACCCCGGTGCGCCCGCTCACGCACGACCTCTTCCGCAATGTGCTGGAGGCGGTCGGCCAACAGCTCACCGAGGTGCGGATCACCGACCTCCGCGAGGGGGTCTTCTACGCCGAACTGGTGTTCGCCAGCGGTGTGGAGGTCAGCGCGCGTCCCTCGGACGCCATAGCGCTGGCGCTGCGGACCGGCGCGCCGATCTACGGCAGCGACGGGGTGCTGGACGAGGCCGGGATCGCCATCCCGGACGAGCAGGAGGACGAGGTCGAGCGGTTCCGGGAGTTCCTGGACCAGATCTCGCCCGAGGACTTCGGCAGCAGCCAGTAGCGCACGCCCGCGAGGCGTTACGCAGGCAATCGAAGCCCCCTACCCCCGGCCAGGACACGCCAAACCACTCGTCGGGGCGACATCACCCGCCATGCCCAGCGTGGCGATCGTTGACGCACGTCGGCCAACTGCCTACCGTCGGTTGTGGACGTCCAGGGTGCGCCACCCCGCCCCCTCAGCGACGGATCCGGAGGACGAGTGGAACGGAGGGCCGTGTGAGCAGCACCGGCGACGGCACGGCCGCAGGTGGTTCCTGCCCCCTCCATCCGACGCAGCACGCCCCGCAGCGGTCGATGCGGGCGGCGCGAAACGGGTGGGAGGCCCTTCCGGGCGTCGTGCCCCAGCAGGGCGGGGCGGCCCCCGACGAGACGACCGACGGTGCCGACGGGGCCGGTGGGTCCGAGCAGACGGCCGGCCCTTCCTCCGAGCTGATCGGCTACCGCGGCCCCACTGCGTGCGCGGCGGCCGGGATCACCTACCGCCAGTTGGACTACTGGGCCAGGACCGGACTGGTCGAGCCCAGCGTCCGGGCCGCGCAGGGGTCGGGGACCCAGCGGCTCTACGGCTTCCGGGACGTGCTGCTGCTGAAGGTGGTCAAGCGGCTGCTGGACGCCGGGGTCTCGCTGCAGAGCATCCGCGCCGCGGTGGTGCACCTGCGGGCCTGCGGGATCGCCGACCTGTCCGGGATCACGCTGATGAGCGACGGGGCCTCGGTCTACCAGTGCACCTCGCCGAACCAGCTGGTGGAGCTGCTCCAGGGCGGCCAGGGCGTCTTCGGCATCGCCCTGGGCGCGGTCTGGCGCGAGCTGGAGGGCTCGCTGGGCCGGCTGCACGGCGAGCGCGCCGACACGGGGGAGACGCTGGTCGGCTTCGACCCCGGCGACGAGCTGGCCCGGCGCCGCAACCGCGCGGGCTGACACCGCGTCCGCAGTGATCAGAGCCCTGGGGAGGGGCCCGGGAGCTGCGGGGTGTGCGGATGGCACGGGGACGTTTGCGGGCGGGGCTGCGGTGGGTGCGGTCGGTGCTGCGGACCCGGCGGGGGCAGCGCCGGGCGGTTCGGATCGTCGCTGCGGCGGCCTTGCTGGCGCTGCTTCCGTCGGCTTGGTTGTACATCGCTGAGGGCGGTCGGCTGCGGACCGTCGCCGACGCACCGTCCGAGCCGGTCGCGGTGGTCTTCGGGGCCGGGCTGGACCAGGGGAGGCCGTCGCCCTATCTGGCCCACCGGCTGGACGCCGCGCTGGCCCTGTACCGGGCCGGGAAGGTCAAGGCACTCCTGGTCACCGGCGACAACGGGCACACCGGCTACGACGAGCCCGACGCGATGCGGACCTATCTGCTGCAGCACGGGGTCCCGGCCGAGCGGGTGGTCCGCGACTACGCCGGGTTCGACACCTGGGACTCCTGCAGCAGGGCCCACCGGATCTTCGGCGTGGACCGCGCCCTGCTGGTCACCCAGGGCTTCCACGTCCGCCGTGCGGTCGGCATGTGCCGGGCAGCCGGGATCGATGCCTACGGCATCGGCGTGGACGAACCGCATGACACCACGTGGTACTACGGCGGGGTCCGCGAGCTGCCTGCGGCAGGGGAGGCCCTCCTTGACGCGGTACTGAAGCCGGCGCCGTCGCTGCTCGGACCGAAGGTGACCACGTTGGCGAGGTGGGGCTAGGAGGTTCTGACGGATCCAGCCGCGGACCGGCCAGGCAAACGCCTCAGGTCAGGCGGCATCGTGCTGCGCGGCTCCCCGCTGCAGCCAGGCCAGTACCGACGGCAGTGCGGCCAGGGCAGCGAAATGAGCCGCAGCGGGTTCGATGACGGCGGTGACCCCGGGGATTCGGGCGGCCAGCCAGGACGAGTGGGACGCTGGTGAGAAGACGTCCCTGCCCCCGTGCCACAGGAGTACTGGGATACGGATGGTCGCCGGGTCGAAGCCCCAGGGGCAGCACAGCGCCAGCGCGTCGTCGATCCATCCGTACGGCGAACTGCGGAGCGCTTCTTGGTAGTTGCGCAGCAGCATGAATCGGATGCCGGTGTCGGAGACGATGTGCTGATCCTCGGCGGTCAGGTCGTGGCGCAGGTCGTCGAGCAGGCTGGCAGGGTTGCGGCGGATCGCGTTCGACCGGGGGATCAGGCCAGCGGCATAGCCGTCAGGGTTGGCGGAGGCGAATCTGAAGTTGTCCTCGTTGTAGCGGGTCATACCCGCGAACCAGTCCAGTCCCTCGGCGTCCGGGGGCGCGAGGCTTACCAGGGCCGCCGCGCGGGTCACCCGCTCCGGCAGCAGGGCAGCGCAGGCCAGGGCATGCGGTGCTCCGCCGGATCGACCGACCACGGCGAAGCGGTCCAAGCCAAGTGCGTCGGCGATGTCCGTGACGTCCTGGACCGCGTCGGCGACGCGGCGGCCGGGGTGGCGGTCGGAGCCGCCGTAGCCGGGCCGGTCGTAGCTGATCAGCTGGACACCGCGGTGGAACAGAACCATGGCGCGCGGTCGCGGGCCGACTCTGCTGCCAGGGGTGCCGTGCTGCAGGAACACTGGGTCGCCGTGCGGGTCGCCGGACCGCTCGACGAGCAGGGTACGGCCGTCGTGGCTACGAACGTGGACACGCATCCTTCAGACCTCCATGGGTTCAAGATCCCGGTAGATCCGGCGGTTGTCGCACGCGACCCGGGTGATGCCGTTGTCCTCCCCGAGCAGTTGCCGCAACTCCGCGACGGCCTGGTCGTGCAGGGTCAGCCCGGTCGCCGTCTCGCCGAGCAACTGCAGAGTCAGCCCGGCGTTAGCCGCGACGGCCAGGGTCTCCGGGTGGTGCAGGCCGAGCACGGCGCGGAGAGCGGGGAGTGCTCGGTCCTCCAACTGTCGTGCCTCCTCTGGGCGACCGAGGGCGACCAGCACATTGGCGTAGTTGACGCGGCAGAAGAGCGTGTGCGGGTGACGGTCGCCGAGCACCTGCTCCATCCGGGGAAGCGCCCGTTGGAACACCCGCTCCGCCTCTTCCTGCTCGTCGCAGCCCCACAGGAAGATCCCAAGGTTGTTCAATGCGGTCTGGGTGTAGGGATGGGACTCGCCCGGGACTTTCATGTACTCGGCCAGCGCCGCATCGGCCACCTCCCGGGCGGCCTGCCGCTCGTCGGCGGCGAAGAGATCGGCGGCCATGTTCAGGTCGCAGGCCAGCGTGTCCGGATTGGGGGTGGAGTACTCCGCGCGGTAGCGTTCGCGGGTCGCCGTGGTCAGCCGCCGTGCCTCCTCGAACTGCCCGGCCCGGCGCAGTGAGACGGCCAGCGACTTCGCGCAACTGAGCGTGTTGGGGAAAGTACGGCCGAGGACCCGCTTGTGGGACCCGTAGGTGCGCGAGAGCAGAGTCATGGAGTCGAAGTAGCGCCCTACCTCGCGAAGGTCGCGGCCCAGTCGACTGGCAGAGGAAAGCGTGTGCGGGTGGTCGGGGCCCAGGACCTCGGTCCGGCGGTCCAGTAGGTCCTGATCCAGGGCCAGGGCCTCCGCGTAGCGGCCGACCATGCGCAGGGCCAGTCCGAGGTTGTTCGCGGCGCTCAGCGTGCGGGGATGCGACTCGTGGAAGATCTGGCTGAAGCCCTCGTGCGCCTCGCGCGCCAGTTCTACCGCCGGTTCGTAAGCACCCAGCGCGGAGAGGTCCGCCGCCAGGCTGGAGGTGGTGACGTAGGTGTGCGGATGGGTCGGGCCGAGCACCCGGCGCTGCCGGGCCAGGAGGTCCTCGTCGATGGCGCGGGCCTCCACGAAGCGCCCCTGGGAGCGCAGTACGTTGGCCAACTGGCAGCGCAGGTAGAGGTACTGCACGTCGTTCTCACCCAGGGTCAGCGCCCAGTCCCGAAGCAGTTCGTCGGCGAGGTCCTGGGCTCCGGGCAGGTCGCCGCGGCTCCACCGGTAGCGCACCCGGTCGATCAGCAGCCGACGGGTCTCAGGCTCGCTGCAGAACCGTGCCTCGGAGGCGGCGAGATGGGGCCAGATCACGTCGTACCGCGGCCAGGTCTCGGGGTCGTTGATCGGTTCGTCGCCGTCCGGGCGGGCTCCGGCCAGCACCGTGTGGACCACATGCCGGGTGTGCCGTTGCTCCTCCTCGCTCATCCTGGACCGGATCACTGCCTGGACCAGGCGATGCACCTGGATGCTGTTGCTGACCTGGTCGATTCTGGCCAGTGCGAACCGACCGATCTCCCGGATCACCCGACCGAGCACGAGCTTCTCCTGCAATGCCGGGTCATACGGTCTCAGCGCGTCGATCATCTCCTTGCTGTAGAGGAGCTGGGAGGAGATCGGTTCGGGCGCCAGGAACGCGCACAGCTCCAGCAACCGCACCGAGGCCGGCGACCGCTCCCGCAGTCGTGCGATGGAGATGTTCCAGGTGGCGGCGACCGGCTCCGGGTAGTCGGGCGGCTGGTTCATCCCGAGCACATCGGTGGTCTGGTCAGAGAGCTGCTCCAGGTAGTCGGCGACCGGGGTCGCCGTCTCGGCCAGCCAGGCGCCTGCCTGCTCCATCGCGAGGGGCAGGTCGCCGAGGGCCACCGCCACCCGGTCCGCCTCCTCGGGGGAAAGGCCGGGAGCCCGCCGCAGCAGGTGCTCGACGCTCTCGTCGCGGCGGAAGACGTCGACGGCAAGGGCCGCGCCGTGCCGGGACCAGTTCTGGTTGCGCGAGGTGACCAAGATGTGGCCGCCACCTCCGGTGGGGATGTACGGGGCGAGCCGACCTGGGTCGTCGGCGTTGTCCAGGACCAGGATCCAGCGCAGACCCGTGCTGCCCGAGCTGAGCGCCTGGACCGCCTCGTGGCTGGCCTGGGACATGTCCTTCTTCGGTATGCCGAGGCGGGAGGCGAGTTCGGCCAGCGAGGCCACCACGTTGTCCATGTGCTCGGCGGAGATCCACCACACCACGTCGTAGTCGGCCATGAACCGGTGTACGTACTCGATCGCTATCTGGGTCTTGCCGATCCCACCGAGACCGAACAGGGTCTGGGACTTGGGCAGCACGACAGCCATGCCCGCGCAGAGTTCGTCGCGCATGGCTTCAAGGGCCTGGTTACGCCCGGTGAAGGCGGCATTTCGCTGGGGGGCGTTCCAGATCCCAGGCACTCTGCCCGGGAAGCGCGGGCCGCTCGGGTCCGACTCCACCGGGCTCGTTGGGAGGCCGAGTGCCCGCTGCACGCCGAGGATGCAGCTGTCCTCGTCCAGGCGGTGCAGGTCGAGGGGATTGCGCTCCTGGTGGGAGGGGTGAAGGCGGGCTTCGTCCACTCGGATCGGCAGCAGCGAGGAACGGTGAAGCGTGCCCTTCTCGCTCAGGGTGCGCCAGGCTTCGGCTGCATGCCTGGAATTGAGGAAGGCGGTGGAGAGTAGTACGACGGTTCGAACCGAACCTTCGGTGGGCTCTGGCGCGGCCAGGGACAGATCCAGCAGCGAGGTCTGACAACCCAGCCTGGCCATCACGTTGACCAGCCACTCCGCCCACATGCGGTTCTCCGGCATGTGCGCAACCACCACCTCGGAGGGGGTGGGGAGCGGGCGCCGCCGGACGAAGGCACCCCGGCACCTCAGTCGCACCGGCTCCGGGATCGGTGGCATCGTGGCGACCGCTCCTTCGGTCACCACTCCGGTGAGCCGTTCGAAGGCAGAGAGCAAGGAGGTGGGCAGCCCAGGTTCGTCGCCGACGGTCGCCAGAGTCTCCTCGTAGGCGTAGTAGGGGCGGTAGGGGATCTCGACGGTGCCCCAGTAGGAGCCGGCAGCCTCGGGGTCGAGTCCGGTCGGCAGATTCTCGAATCGCAGCCGGGCCAGCGCTCGGCCCGCGTCCACTTTCTCCTTCTCGTTCTCGTCGATCCGCATCGGCACCGGCAGGACGCGCACGGGCCGGTTCCGATAGCCTTCAGCGACGCTGTGCGCCACTGCCGCTGCGCCATCGATCGACTGGTCGCTCAGAGTGAAGCACGCGACGAGCACGTCGGGCATGTGGATGGTGCATATGTCCGCATTGTCGGAGAGCCCAGTACGGCTGTCGATGAGGACGTAGTCGTAGGAAGCCTTCATGTCCTCACGCAGTGCGTCCAGGAAAATGCCGCCGCCGAGCCGCTCGTAGAAATTGTCCCACTCGAACTGTGAGACCGTGGCGGAGTAGCTCCGGTCCTGGCGGCCTGCCGAGAGGAAGTCGAGGGTGGCGTTCCCCGGAAAGGACAGGCCGAGGCGTTCCGGGGTCAGCGAGACGGCGTGCGGCTCCACTCGCGCGTAGGCGCGGTGCCAGGGTCCGGTGCGCGGCTCCCCGGTAGTGGCAGCCCAGCAGTACTCGGTGATCAGGTCTATAACGCCGGTGGTGGAGCTGAGTACGTCCCGGTCCAGAAAGGGGTGGAAGAACCGGTGCAGCCCCGGGGCTTCCAGGTCCCAGTCCACCGCCAGTACCCGAAAGCCGCTGGCGGCCAGTATCCATGCCGTGTTGGCCAGGGCCATGGTGCGGCCGGTACCGCCCTTGTACGAGTAGTACGTGATGATTTGTCCCTCGTGCGGAGTGGTCATGCTCGTCCTCCGTGTCATCGGCATCGGCTCGCGCGAGTACGGTCAGAGGGGATCCAGGGGGCCGGGCAGTCGGGGCCGCGGGACCTCGGGGCCGGCCGGCGGATGCGCCGTGGCGTGCTTCAGGAACTGCCGGGTGGTGTTGGCCACGACCGCGGGCAGGATGTCGGTGAAGGCCTTCAGGGTCGGCACGCCGGTGACGGCCATCCGGCAGTCGGTCCGCCGCCCGCGGTCGAGCGTCAGCGGCAGGGTGCGTTCGAGTTCCTCGGCGAGCTGACGCCCCTCCTCGCTCTGGCACTGCGCGTCGGCGCGGTTCCAGGGCACTACTGCGTTCACCCACGGGCCCGCCGTCGTGTCGAATGCCTTGAGCCTGCGCTGGCGTTCCTCGTCCGCGAGTGCCCAGCGGTCGACCAGCAGGATCACCGGTCCGTCGGGGGGAGTCTTCTCGTCCGCCCGGTACCGCCATCCGCCATTCCCGTCCGGGGAGCCTGGGGCACCGAGATCCTCGGGCACCTCCTCGTCATCGAAGGAGGAGACGGTGATGCGGTAGTCCAGCGATCGGATCAGCTCCTCGGCCAGTGTCGGCAGCGGCTGGGTGGACTCAGTCGGATAGGGGTTCCAGTCCTGGGCACTCTCACCATAGGGGTCGGTGTCCCGGTGCCCGGGTATGGTGTCACGGGTCGGCGCGGCGACGCTGAGATGTAGTCGACGCGGGCCCTCGCCGCGCGGCTTGAAGGCGCTGGGGGTCCGCTCGTAGTGGCGGGGGCTGCCCGGCGGCAGCGGCGACTCGGTCGCCACCCGGACGATACGCTGGGCGAGCCGCAGTACCGTCTCCTGGTATTCGTCCTGCAGTCGGTTGAGCTTGATCAGGCCGTAGATCCCCTCCTCCGCGTACCTGGCCCCGATGGCGGCGTGATCGATGTGGATGTGCCGCACCGAGTCGGGCAGTTGGTCCAGCTCCACTCGGGTCCAGAGGGCCGGTACGATCGCTGGCACGGCGCCACCGCCACCAGCGCGGGTCCGCAGGATTCGCTCGTTGAACGCGAACCACTCGCGGCCGCACATCTTGCTGGCGAAATACCGGGGCGAGAACAGCGGCACGAACACCCGGCACACTGCCAGATTCTGGCTCAGCGCCTCGGGCCACCCGTCACCGGAGCGCAGTTCGCGGTCCATGAAGCCGACGGGTGCTCCGGCCGGCAGGTCGGTGAGGTGCATGATGTTCTCGCACAGATCGGCGAAGAGGATGTGTACCCAGTGGTCCGGGTCACCGTTCCCCGCTCCCCAGGACGGCGTATGGGCGTAACTCAGGAAGAAGTACGGCCTGTTGTCGAGCTTGTGTTCCCACCTCCAGTCGAACACGCGCTCCCCCGCCTGTCCGTGCGGCGCCCCACGACAGAGTCCCGCACCCTTCCGGACCAACCAATATGCCCGACCTGCTCATCGGCGAATGTGAGCAGTTTCGGACAATCCGTGTCGGATCTCGGCCAGGATGCTCTGGGCACGATCGACAGCAGGCCGCATGGGCATCAGGCTCACCGGCCGCCCCAGCCACGCGCCGGTGCGCGCCAGCCCGGCCGGCAGTCGGGACCCCACCTCGGCGAAGTCCGCATCGGACAGAGCCACATCGGTGAACTCCACCCAGTTGCCGGGACTGTCCACCACACAACGGTAACGCCGATGCGGCAGCGGTCCGCCGCGACGGTACTCGGCGAGGTGGAACGCCGTGCAGACCTCGTAACCCACACGGAAGAGGAGGATGTCGGCGGCCGCCTCGTACAGCCGCGCCATCGGCGACCGCTCCCCGAGATGGCAGTCCAACTCGTGTCCCTCCATCAGCTCTGCCGCTCGCCTGCCGAGTGCCGCGAACGACGTCTGCGGGTGGCTGCTGCGCACCGAATGCGCTGCTGTGCGCACTCCCTCCGCGAACCGGCCGGTGGTGGGGGAAGGGGTCGTCGCCTGATCGAACGGAGGCATATGTGCCAGCATTCGCGCCTGCTCCGCGGCCGTGAGCCGGGCCGTCGCTGCTCGGTGCACCCGCGATGTGCTGGAGTTCTCTGGGGTGAAGCTGGGCACCACCACCGTCCCCTCCGGGCCGAGGGTCTGTATCAGGGCGGCCAGCAGTTGCTGGGACCGCAGGCCGCTGCCGCGCAGCGACGCGTGAACGAGAAGCACCGAGCCGGGACGCACGCCCAGGCGTCTGAACAGCATCCGGAGGAGTGCGCCCGCTTCGCGCGGTACGGGGTCGAAGCCTCCGGCATCAAGGCGGGCCGTGGGCGGGAGCGTCTGAGTGCGCCTACTGTTCATGCAAGTCCTGCTCCCTGCGCAGCTGACGGAGCAGGACCTTTCCAGTTGCAGTGAGTTGACGGTCCGGCAGCTCCGCGAGCCGCCGCTGGGCACGGTCCGCCGTCGCCAGGGCCCGCTGGTACGGCTCGTCGGCGTGGCCACGCCAGAAGGCGCCGTCCGCCAGGGCGTCACTGAGCGAGTCAAACAGGTTCTCTGCGCGGCTTCCCGCCACACACAGGTCGGTGATTGCACCGAGCGCCGCGAGGCGGGTCCGCCGGGCCCCCCGCAGCAGTAGCCGGGACGCCTCGATGCCCTCGCAGTCCGACGGCAGGCCGACCGCTCCCACCGCCTGGGCGACCACCACGGCATTGACTGCCCCGTCGGACCCGGTCGGGCGGGCCAGAGGCGTCAGCACTGTGGGCGGTAGGACCGACGCGGCACGGTGCCAGCCCGGGATCCTGTCGTCGAGGTCGGACCACGCCATCTGCCAGCGTTTGAGCAGTAGTTGGATGTCGCTGGCGGTGAACGGCGGCACGACGCGTGTGTGGAAGCAGTCCCGGCCGGGATCGGCGTCGTCCAGCAGGACGGTGCCTGCCGACGTCGCCATGGAGGCCAGGGGACGCCAGGGGTCGGCCGGAACAGGATCGTCCTGGCCGACTCGGACCGTTGTCCCGCCCCGGGACGCGGTGAAGCCGGACGGCCCGGACGTCAGCTGGATCCTTCCGGCGACAGGCAGTAGCAGAGTGCCCAGGGACGGCAGGTGTACCTCGGGGCCGTCCGACTCCCAGGTGACTGTGGCGTTCACGCCGGCGCGGATGGCGGCCGCGGCGGCCAGTGGCGCCAGCGGGTCGGCGTCGACGGGAGCGCCGGCGCCTTTGGCCCGCAGCAGAGAATGGCGGACGAAGGGATGGGTCAGCACCGTGTCGACGCTGGTGGCCGTCTCAGGATCGCGGTCCAGTTCGACCAGGAAGCGCCAGGACTTCGCGACTGCCGGGTCATCCTTGCGCTGGTCATGCAGGAGCGCGGCCAGGCTACGGTTGACCTCGGTCTGCTGATAGCGAAGTTCGTCCCGGTCGGTCACTGCGGGGCACAGCTCCCGCCGGGTAATCCGCTCTGCTACGCCGTCGATGAAGACCCGCAGGTCGGTGCAGTAGACCGAGGGGTTGTCGAAACCGCTCCCCGGAGCATAGCGGTGCGAGTACAGGCCGCCGCCGCACGACTCGACGACCGGGCACTGACGGCATGTCTCGCTGATACCGTCCCGACCGCGCTGTCGGGCGATCAGGCCCGGGTGGGCGGCGACGTCCTCGAAGCTGTTGTGGAAGACGTCCAGCCCGGTCTCCGGGGCGCCGGGATAGGCGACCTTCAGCGAGTCGACCTGCTCGAATGTCCCGTCGGTTTCGACCACTACGAGGTCGGTCGGGGCCAGGCCCAGGGCCTCCGTAAGGCTGGGGCCACCTCGAAGGGTGCTCAGCACCGACTCGAAGGTCCTGACAGGAGTGTGGCGCCCCTGCTCTTCCCATCGGTCGAACACTGCCAGCAGCCAGTCGGCGTAGGGGGTCGGTCGTTCCGTCTCCGAGCCGGGACCGACTCCGCCCGGACCCTGCATCGCCCGCTCCTTGAGCCCGTCCGGGGGGCTGTCCCAAGTGGCATGCGGCAGGAGGTAGTCGATCCGTGGAGGATCGAGATCGGTCAGGGCGTTGTGCACTGCCACGGGGTCGTTGGTGACGTCCAGGGTGCAGAGCAGGCCGAGGTCGAGATGTCGGTTCTCCGGGAGGTGTAGCCGCCGGACGGCGCGGACGGCGCGGTCGTAGCTGCTGCGTCCGCGATGGTCCAGACGGTGGCGGTCGTTCGCGGTCCGGTCACCGTCCAGGGAGAGACCGACACGTACCCCATGCTCGCGGAAGATGCGCAGGAACTCCGGCCCCAACTGGGTGCCGTTGGTGTGCACCCGCAGATCTAAGGTCGTGTCCGGTGGCATGGCCGACCGGATCTCCTCGCAGAGGGTGTGCATTCTCCGAGGTCCCACCAGCAGAGGCTCCCCACCGTGCAGGATGACGGAGACGGAATCGAGGCTGTGGGAGACCGCGTACGCGGACAGCCGCTGACCGATCTGCCGGACCGTCTCTTCCGCCATCACTCTCGGGCGGGTGACCCAGCTCTGATCAGCATGCTGGTACATGTAACAGTGGTCGCATGCAAGATCACACCTGCTGTGGATCTTGACAATGACTTGCCGCAGGGCTGGGTATATCACTTTTCCACTCTATGAGCGGTTGAATCCTCGGCGAACCGTTTGGCCTGAAGTGCATCATTACGAGGCGGGATTGTCGGCCAATACGACCGATTTCGGTACGGCGTTGAATGTCCCTGTATGCCGGTGCCGTGCAGGTGCCCTGCACGGCACCGGGGGTCAGAGCGCGGAGTCGAAGGTGATGGGCTTCTTGCGCACCGCGGGAAGGCCGAGAGTCCGTGCTGCATGGGTGGCGGATGCGGGCTGACGCACGTCCAGCGCGGCGAGGGAAAGGCGGCGTCGCGCGCCAACCTGTTGTGCGGGAGCTGTCACCGGCGGAATCGACAGAGTCATGGCATCCTCGTCAAGAGTGATTGATTGCCAAGATCATCTCTCTGTCCAGGTGAAAGCTCCTCCGTTCAGGTCGACCATCTTGGCGGGCACTTCACAGCACCCTG
Organism: Streptacidiphilus carbonis; assembly: GCF_000787775.1. Lineage (GTDB taxonomy): Bacteria > Actinomycetota > Actinomycetes > Streptomycetales > Streptomycetaceae > Streptacidiphilus > Streptacidiphilus carbonis. The sequence continues at coordinate 19,772 of NZ_BBPM01000041.1, forward strand.
CCGGGACTCTATCACCGGGAACAGCGTTAATATCTCCAACTGGGCTTTCCGAGTGAATGCGACCGCTTTCGTGGTGTTCCCCCGCACGAAGTTGACGCGTCCGCGCTGGTCAGCCTTTGCCTCGGTTGTCAGTGCTGTCGGCGAGGATGGGTGCATGCGGTCCGTGCCATCGATCCTGCACCTTGACATGGACGCCTTCTTCGCGTCGGTGGAGCAGGCGTCCAAGCCGAGCCTGCGTGGGAAGCCGGTGGTGGTCGGCGGCCTCGGGGGGCGCGGGGTCGTCGCCACCGCCTCCTACGAGGCGCGGGTGTTCGGGGTGCATTCGGCGATGCCGATGGCGCAGGCGCGCCGCCGTGCGCCGCACGCCGCCTACCTGATCCCCAGGTTCGAGCTCTACCGCCAGGTCAGCGATCTGGTGATGGGCCTGCTCCGGGAGCTCTCCCCGCTCGTGGAGCCGCTGAGCCTGGACGAGGCTTTCGTGGACCTGGAGGCGGGCCCCTACGGCGGGCTGCTGCGCGAGGGCACCCCCGAGGAGGGTGCGGAGCTGGTCCGCGCGCTGGGGGAGGACCTGCGCGCCGACATCCTGGCGGCGGTCGGCCTGACCGCCTCGGTGGGGCTGTCCGGCACCAAGTTCCTTGCGAAGATCGCCTCCGAGCAGGCCAAGCCGGACGGCCTGGTGCTGATCGAGCCGGGGCGGGAGCGCGAGGTGCTCGACCCGTTGCCGGTGCGGGCGCTGCCCGGGGTGGGGCCGGCCACCGCCGAGACCCTGCGCCGGCTCGGGATGACCCAGGTCTCGCAGATCGCGGCCACCACCGAGGACGAGCTGGTGCGGCTGCTGGGGCGGGCGCACGGGGCCGGGGTGCACGCGCTGGCGCTGGGACGGGACGAACGCGCCGTGGTGGCCGAGCGGGACGCCAAGTCGGTGTCGGTGGAGGACACCTTCGAGGTCGACCTGGGCGACCGGGAGCTGATCCGGGCCGAGCTGGACCGGTTGGCCGAACGGTGCGTGCGCAGGCTGCGGGCGGCCGGTCGGTCCGGGCGGACCGTGGTGGTCAAGGTGCGGCTGTTCGACTTCACCACGCTGACCCGGTCCGAGACGCTGCCCGCGCCGACCGACGACCCGCTGGTGATCTCGGCGATGGCCCGGCGACTGCTGGAGTCGGTCGAACTGACCGGGGGAGTGCGGCTGCTGGGGGTCGGTGTGTCCGGGCTGGCCGACTTCACCCAGGAGGACCTGTTCGCCCAGGCCGAGCACGAGGCCGCGGAGGCCGAGGCGGATCTGCGGGCGCTGGCCGACGCGGACGACCCCGTTGCGGACGACCCCGAAGCGGAGGGCGGGGACGGCGGCGGGGAGGCCGCCTACGGGGGGCCGGGAGCGCCGAGGGCGTTCCACCCCGGCGGCGGTGTCGGCACGCTGCTCACCGTGCGGCGCTGGATGCCGGGTCAGGACGTGCGCCATGCCGAGCTCGGCCACGGCTGGGTCCAGGGCAGCGGGGTGGGCCGGGTCACCGTGCGCTTCGAGACGCCCTGGAGCGAGCGCGGGCCGGTGCGGACCTTCTCGGTGGACGACCCGGAACTGGCGAAGGCCGACCCGCTGCCACTGGTGCGCGGGTCGGCCTCGGCCGGAGAGGTGTGAGCGGGCGTCAGGCGCCGATGGCGTGGCCCGGCAGGTCGGGTCGTCCGGGCGCCGCGGGAGGTGTGGACGGAGCGGCGCCGGCGGCCTGGCCGGCGCCGGACTGACCGTCGGACTGGCCGGTGCCGGGCACCGCGGTCGGCCCGGCCGGGCGGGAACTGTCCTGCACCTGGATGTGCTCCCGGTGCAGCTCGTCGCGGACGATCTCCTCCTCGGTGAACCGCTCGGTCACCAGGCGGATCCGCTCCACCGGGACGACCGCCTTGCGGACCACGACCCGCTGCTCGTGCAGGGTCACCTCCTCGGTGCTCTCGGTGATCTCCTGCTCCGTCAGCCGGGCCCGCTCGTCGGCGCCGACCGGAACCCGCTCGACCCGGATCCGCTCGCGGATCACCGGCACCCGGCGTTCCACCTGCTCGGCGGTGACGTACTTGCGCAGCCGGGCCTTGCCGAGGACGCGCCACTCGGTGGAGATGTCCAGCCGCTCCTCGCGGCAGACGAACTCGATCGGCTCCGGGACCCCGCCCTGGGGGGCCTGGGTGGCGGCGGACGCGGTGCCGGGCAGCGGGCCGGTGAGCGGGTCCGGTCGGTCCGGGCGGCGGTCCGTCTTCTGCAGCGACGGGGCCGGCTCGGCGGAACTGGAGGCGGAGGCAGAGGTGACAGCGGGGGTGGTGGTGGCAGTGGCGGCGTCAGCCGGGGCCGCGGGGGCGGCCGGTGGGGTCGCGGCCGTCCGGGCCGGCTGGGGCGCCATGAAGGCGGAGGTGCGGCTGGTGCCGGTGGTCGGCGAGGACCCGGTTCCCGTGGCGGGGGCGCCGGGGGTCATCACCGGCATGGCCTGGGTCGTGGTCGGCTCGGCGGCCCTGGCAGGCGCGGAAGCGGCGGTGGCCGCAACGGCGGCGGCCGGAACGATCGGCGAGGCGGGCGCTTGGGGGGGCGCGGGGGGGGGGGG
>NZ_BBPM01000041.1:22739-36648 GCF_000787775.1 Streptacidiphilus carbonis
GCGGTGCCGCAACGGCGGCGGCCGGAACGATCGGCGAGGCGGGCGCGGTGGGCGTCGCGGCGGCGGGAGCCGGGGCGGTCGAGTCCTTCCCGCCGCCGGAGCCGCTGCCGCTGCCGCTGCCCGAGTTGTGGTTGCCGCCCGGGACTTCGAGGCCGTAGTAGCGGTACAGCTGGAGTTCCTGCTCCGGCGACAGGTGCTGGCCGACGCCGAAGTCCGGGGAGTCCTTCACCTGGGACTTGTCGTAGGGGATGCGCAGTTCGTCGCTGACGAACTCGCTGGTCGCCAGCGGCACGAAGGCGTCCCGGCCGAACAGCCCGGTACGGACCGCGGCCCACTCGGGGCTGCCCGTCGCGTCGTCGAGGTACACCTCGTCCACGGTGCCGATCTTGTCGCCGTTGCGGTCAACGGCCTTGTGGCCGATCAGGTCCCTGGGGTCGATCTCGGTCTGCACGGGCGCGTCCACTCCTCGCGGCGGAAGGGCATTTGCGGTCAACTCATACGAAAAGGCATAAAGATCGATTTGTCGAATGCCTACCGCCGTTACGGGTGTGTCACTGCTCCATTCGATGCACGCGGGGATCACGCTGATAGGCTGAAGCCGACCGGTCGAGTGCGCGCGGGAGAGACCGTGCACCTCTGCGGCGCCGAAGGAGCAACTCCTCCCCGGAATCTCTCAGGCATCCGTACCGCGCGCGCGAGGTCACTCTGGAAAGCGGGGCCCGTCCGTGAGGGTCCACACCGACGGTGAAAGCCGGCTGTCCCTGGCCGGTGAAGCTCTCAGGTTCCATGACAGAGGGGGAGGTCGTCCCGGCACGCCCGCCGTGCCAACCGGGTCCGACCAGGAGGCTCCCCCGCCATGACGTCCCCCTTCCACGAGCGGCCCTTCGAGCAGCGCCATATCGGTCCCGACGCCGACGCGCAGGCCAAGATGCTGGCCCAGGTCGGTTACAGCAACCTGGACGAGCTCACCGCCGCCGCCGTCCCCGCGGCGATCCGCAGCCTGGAGGCGCTGGACCTGCCCGGCGCCCGCTCCGAGGCCGAGGTGCTGGCCGAGCTGCGGGCCCTGGCCGGACGCAACCAGGTGCTGCGCCCGATGATCGGGCTCGGCTACCACGGCACCTTCACCCCGCCGGTGATCCTTCGCAATGTGCTGGAGAACCCCTCCTGGTACACCGCCTACACCCCCTACCAGCCGGAGATCTCCCAGGGCCGGCTGGAGGCGCTGATCAATTTCCAGACCGTGGTCTCCGACCTCACCGGGCTGCCCACCTCGGGTGCGTCGCTGCTGGACGAGGGCACCGCCGCAGCCGAGGCCGTGGCGCTGGCCCGCCGGGTCGGCAAGGTCAAGGGCGGCGTCTTCGTCATCGACGCCGACGCCCTGCCGCAGACCGTCGCGGTGATCCGGACCCGCTGCGAGCCCACCGGTGTGGAGACCGTGGTCGCCGACCTCAGCGACGGCATTCCGGCCGAGATCGCCGAGCGCGGCGTCTTCGGCGTGCTGCTGCAGTACCCGGGCGCCTCCGGGGCCGTCCGCGACCTGGCGCCGGTCATCGAGCAGGCGCACGGCCTGGGCGCGGTCGTCGCCGTCGCCGCCGACCTGCTGGCACTGACCCTGCTCGCCTCGCCCGGTTCGCTGGGCGCCGACATCGCCGTCGGCACCACCCAGCGCTTCGGCGTCCCGATGGGCTTCGGCGGCCCGCACGCCGGCTACATGTCGGTGCGCGCCGAGTACGCCCGCAACCTGCCCGGACGCCTGGTCGGCGTATCGGTCGACGCCGACGGCAACCGGGCCTACCGGCTGGCGCTGCAGACCCGCGAGCAGCACATCCGCCGGGAGAAGGCCACCAGCAACATCTGCACCGCGCAGGTGCTGCTCGCGGTGATGGCCTCGATGTACGCGGTCTACCACGGCCCGGACGGGCTCAAGGAGATCGCGGTCCGCACCCACCGCTACGCCGCCGCGCTGGCGCAGGGGCTGCGGCAGGGCGGGGTCGAGACCGTGCACACCGCTTTCTTCGACACCGTCACCGCCCGGGTCCCCGGCCGCGCCGCCGAGGTCGTCGACTCGGCCCGGCTGGCCGGCGCCAACCTGCGCCTGGTGGATGCCGACACCGTGGGGATCTCCTGCGACGAGACCACCACGGCCGCCGACCTGGCCGCCGTGTGGACGGCCTTCGGGGTCCCGGCGACCGCCGCCGACCTGGACGCGCTGGAGTCGGCCGCCGGCGAGGTGCTGCCGCGGGCGCTGCTGCGCACCGACGACTACCTGACCCACCCGGTCTTCCACGGCCACCGCTCCGAGACGGGCATGCTGCGCTACCTTCGCAAGCTCGCCGACAAGGACTACGCGCTGGACCGCGGCATGATCCCGCTGGGCTCCTGCACCATGAAGCTCAACGCCACCACCGAGATGGAGCCGATCACCTGGCCGGAGTTCGCCGAGGTGCACCCCTTCGCCCCGGAGCACCAGGCCGCGGGCTATCTGACGCTGATCCACGAGCTGGAGGACCGGCTCGCCGAGCTCACCGGCTACGACAAGGTCAGCCTGCAGCCCAACGCCGGGTCGCAGGGCGAGCTGGCCGGGCTGCTCGCGGTCCGCGCCTACCACCGGGCCAACGGCGACACCGGCCGTGACGTCTGCCTGATCCCGTCCTCCGCGCACGGCACCAACGCCGCCAGCGCGGTGATGGCCGGGATGCGGGTGGTGGTGGTCAAGACCCTGGTCGACGGCGACGTGGACGTCGAGGACCTGACCGCCAAGATCGAGCAGCACCGGGACCAGCTCGCGGTGCTGATGGTGACCTACCCGTCCACCCACGGGGTGTTCGAGGAGAACATCGCCGACATCTGCGCCGCCGTGCACGATGCGGGCGGTCAGGTCTACGTGGACGGCGCCAACCTCAACGCCATGGTCGGCCTGGCCAAGCCGGGGCGGTTCGGCGGCGACGTCTCGCACCTGAACCTGCACAAGACCTTCTGCATCCCGCACGGCGGTGGCGGCCCCGGCGTCGGCCCGGTCGCGGTGCGCTCGCACCTGGCGCCGTACCTGCCGAACCACCCGCTGCAGCCCTCGGCGGGACCGGAGACCGGCGTCGGCCCGATCTCGGCGGCGCCCTGGGGCTCGGCGGCGATCCTGCCGATCTCCTGGTCGTACGTGCGGCTGATGGGCGGCGAGGGGCTGAAGCGGGCCACCCAGGTCGCGGTGCTCAGCGCCAACTACATCGCCAAGCGGCTGGCGCCGTACTACCCGGTGCTCTACACCGGCCCGGCCGGCCTGGTCGCGCACGAGTGCATCATCGACCTGCGGCCGCTCGCCAAGTCCGCGGGCGTGAGCGTGGACGACGTCGCCAAGCGGCTGATCGACTACGGCTTCCACGCGCCGACGATGTCGTTCCCGGTGGCCGGGACGCTGATGATCGAGCCGACCGAGAGTGAGGACCTGGGCGAGATCGACCGCTTCTGCGAGGCGATGATCGCCATCCGCGGGGAGATCGACAAGGTCGGCGCGGGGGACTGGCCCGTCGGGGACAATCCGCTGGCCAACGCGCCGCACACCGCCGCGGTGCTGGCGGCGGGGGAGTGGGAGCACCCGTACAGCCGTCAGGAGGCGGTGTTCCCCGGGGGGTTGAACCCGGCGGAGAAGTACTGGCCGCCGGTCCGTCGGATCGACGGGGCGTTCGGGGACCGGAACCTGGTCTGCTCCTGCCCTCCGCTTGAGGACTACGAGGGCTGAGACGCGAAAGGGGGCGCGGGGAGCTGTTCGGCCGACGGGTGCACCTGGTGCATGGCTGGCCGCGCAGTTCCCCGCGCCCCTTTTCGCGCTTTGCGCGAAAGGCTAGGCCGCTGTGGCGAAGGGGCGGTGGGGGGCGATCACACGGCCGTCGGGGAGGATCTCGCCGGTGTCCTCGAAGAGGAGGACGCCGTTGCACAGCAGGCTCCACCCCTGCTCGGGGTGGCTGGCCACGACGACGGCGGCCTCACGGTCGGTGGAGTCGGCCGACGGGCAGTCAGGACGGTGCTGGCACATAGCTCGTACCCTCGATTCGCAGTTGCTGGTCACCGCGCGGTCTTCCTCGGAAGGTGTGAACCGCCTGCTTCCCGGGTAGAAGCTGAAGCCGCCCGCGCTGGTTCCCAGTGTCGACGGACGGAGACGGTCTCGCAGCCATTTGGTGACATGCGTCATCGGACTCGGGTACGGACCACCCTTTCGGACCCCGCCGCCCCCTCAGGGCGCACCGAAGTGACCATGCTCGGCATGGTCACTTCGGGTGAGACGGCCGGGACGGCAGTTGTCAGGTGGTCACTGTGAGCAACTGCCCGCCGCCGAGGGAGAGCAGCGACAGCAGCTCGTCCGCGTCGTGCGGCAGGTGCGCGGTCACCCCGAGCGGCGCGGGGGCCAGCGGGATCAGGACGTCGGCGCTCTGTGTCCGGTCCAGCACCGGGTGCAGCCAGAGCGCGGTCATGTAGTGGCCGGGCACGGAGAGCAACCGGGGCAGGAACACGGTCGGTGACCCGGTGGTGTGCGCCTGTGCCTGCCGCAGGGCGCGCAGGGTGGCCAGCGGGTAGGGGCCGCCGGCGAAGTGCGAGAAGCCGTGCCCGCCCTCGGAGATCCGGGTCTCCGCCGCCGCCACGACCTCCTCGCCGTCCATGATCAGGAAGCGCCAGCCGGTGCGCCGGGCCGCGGCCAGGGCGTCCGTGCTCTTGGTGGTCGCCGTCGCGGTCGCCGGATCGAGGAGATGGACCGGGAGCGCGTGCGCGGCCGTCAGCACCGAGCCGCGGCGGCGTCCGGCGGGGCTGTGCAGTGCGCGTACCGCGATCGGCGAGTCGATGGCGGCGCGGACGGCGCGGAGGGCCGCGGCGGGAGGCTGGGGCATCGTCAGTGGCATGGGGAATCGCCTCTCAGGGACAGGCGGAGCTGGAGACGTACGGCGGGGCTGTCGGCGCGGGGGAGGTCGCCGGGCTCCGGGGTGCTCAATCGCTGAAGCGGTGAATCGATCGAGTGCTCGATATGGACGAGCGGTTCGGACGAGCTTGCGGACAGAGGCATTCGCACTCACCCGTGGGGGCGAGTCTATACGAACGGATGCGCGCCGTGACTCTTCTACTACCCACCGTATGTGGCCGCAAGGCGGCCAGGAGGACGTTCGTATACGCAAGGATGCTTTGGCACATGCCCCGTCCGCGGGCTATCGATCTCCAGGCTGGGCATGATGCCTGCGCTGACGCCGACGGAGGAGGACATCGCGCATGGGGGAGAAGGTCGCCGCCGCAGGCTCCGATCTGGCGGACCGCCAGCTCTACCGCAGAAAGCTCCGGCAGTGCGTGGAGGCGCTGGAACTGATGCTGGGCGAGCGGCGCTTCGACCGCCCGAAGGCCCTGATGGGACTGGAGATCGAGCTCAACCTGGCGGACGAGGCCGGCCATCCGGCGATGCTCAACGAGCAGGTGCTGGCGGCCATCGCCAGCGGGGACTTCCAGACCGAGCTGGGCCGGTTCAACATCGAGGTCAACATCGCGCCGCACCGGCTCGGCGGCCGGGTGCTGGAGACACTGCGCGAGGAGATCGACATCGGCCTGCGCTACGCCGACCGGAAGGCGGCGGAGGTGGGCGCCCGGATCGTCACCGTGGGCATCCTGCCGACCCTGACCAGCGACCACGCGGTACTGGACAACATGTCCAGGGGCGACAGGTACCAGCTGCTCAACGACCGGATCCTGGCCGCCCGGGGCGAGGACATCGCCCTGGACATCGACGGGGTGGAGCGGATGCGGGTGGACTCCGTCTCCATCGTCGCCGAGGCCGCCTGCACCTCGCTCCAGCTGCACCTGCAGGTCACCCCGGACCGTTTCGCCGCGGTCTGGAACGCCGCCCAGGCGCTGGCCGGGCCCCAGGTCGCGCTGGGTGCGAACTCGCCGTTCCTGTTCGAGCGGGAGCTGTGGCGGGAGACCCGGCCGATCCTGTTCGAACAGGCCTGCGACACCCGTCCGGCCGAACTCAAGACCCAGGGGGTGCGGCCGATCACCTGGTTCGGCGAGCGCTGGATCGACTCGCCGATGGACCTGTTCGAGGAGAACCTGCGCTACTTCCCCTCGCTGCTGCCCATCTGCGACGACGAGGACCCGATCAAGGCGCTGGCCGCGGGCGGCATCCCGGCCCTGCGCGAGCTGAGGCTGCACAACGGCACCATCTACCGCTGGAACCGGCCCGTCTACGACGTCGCCGAAGGAGTACCGCATCTGCGGGTGGAGAACCGGGCCCTGCCGGCCGGGCCGACGGTGGTCGACACCCTCGCCAATGCGGCGTTCTACTACGGACTTGTACGTGCGCTGGCGGACCAGCCCCGGCCGGTGTGGACCCGGCTGCCGTTCGCCCTCGCCGCGGAGAACTTCCACCAGGCGGCCCGGTACGGTCTGGACGCCGCGCAGTGGTGGCCCCGCGGCGGACGGTTCGGGGCGCGCGGCCCGGCGGTGCGCGCCGGGGGCGGGGTGTCCCAGGTGCCGGTGCGGGAGCTGGTCCGCGAGGAACTGCTGCCGCTGGCCGGGCAGGGTCTGGACGCCTGGGGGCTGGAGCCGGTCGACCGGGACCGCTACCTGGGGATCATCGAGCAGCGCTGCCGCACCGGGATGAACGGGGCGGCCTGGCAGAGCGCCGTCTTCCACGACCTCAGGGACCGCGGTGGCCTGGACCGGAGGTCCGCGCTGGAGCGGATGACACTGCGCTACATGGAGCTGATGCGGCAGGGCGATCCGGTCCACACCTGGCCGGTGCGCTGAAGGCGGACCCCTTACCGCGCTGTGCGATGATCGTCCGAATCCACCGTCCAGCGCCCGCGTGGGAGACACCTCGTGATCACTCAGCTCCGCCGCGTAGTGTCCGCGCGCCTCACGCCCGCCACCTGGGGTCTGCGTGGGGGTTCGGGGGGTCGCTCCCCGAGGAATTGGAGTAGCAGCAGCACCGCCGACACCCTCCCCACCCCGCTGCCGGCACCGGTGCGGCTGACCCGGCGGCTGATGGGCATGGAGCTGCTCATCGTGCTCGGCCTGTCGCTGGGGGCCAGCGGGGTCAGTGCGCTGATCAGCTTCATCGGATCGCTCACCGCACCGGCCGCGCTGAACACCCAGACCGCGACCCTCAACGGCTCGCTGGCGCCCGGGCGGCCCTGGCTGGACCTCAGCTGGCAGCTGTTCGACATCGCCACCCCGCTGGTACCGGTGGTGCTGGTCGGCTACCTGCTGCTGCGCGAGGGCGCGTCGCTGCGCAGTCTGGGCTTCGACCTCACCCGGCCCGGCTGGGACGTCGGCCGAGGGGTGCTGATCGCCGCCGGCATCGGCGGCTCAGGGCTGCTGCTCTACCTGGGCGCGCGGGCAGCCGGCGTCAACCTGACGGTGGTCCCCAGCTCGCTGCCGGACGTCTGGTGGCGGATCCCGGTGCTCATCCTCTCCGCCGCGCAGAACGCGGTGGTGGAGGAGGTGATCGTGGTCGGCTACATGATCCGCAGGCTGAGCATGCTGGGCTGGTCCTGGCCCGCGATCGTCGCCGCCAGCTCGCTGCTGCGCGGGTCCTACCACCTGTACCAGGGGGTGGGCGGGTTCGTCGGCAATGTGGTGATGGGCCTGATCTTCTGCCTGCTGTACCAGCGCTGGCGCAGGGTCGCCCCGCTGGCGATCGCGCACGCGCTGATCGACACGGTGGCGTTCGTCGGCTACGTGCTGCTGGCCGGGCACGTGAGCTGGCTGCCGACCTGACCTGTTCGCTGACGGCTCAGCGCTGTCCGGGCACTCAGCCTTGGCCAGGGCCTGTAATCATGTAATGGTGATTGCATGACTGGTAGCGGCAGGACCGGGGAGTCGGTGGCGGCGTGGTTCGCCGAGCGACTGCCCGAGGGGCTGTTCGAGGAGACGCCGGAGATCCTGGTCGACCGTGAGGAGATCACGGTGGTGGGCAGGATCCCGGCAGGGGAGTCCGCGGAGCGGGCGGTGTCGGAGTTCCGGGAGCGGACCCGGGACGAGCGGATCGCGGTGGCCAAGGCAGCCGAGCGCCGCTACGGGCGCAAGGTGTCCTGGGGTGTGCGGCACGGGGAGCAGCGGGTGATGTTCACCCACCTCGCGGTGCCGGCGATGACCCGGCTGCGGCAGCCCGAGCGGCAGGTGCTGGACACCCTGGTCGCGGGCGGGGTGGCGCGCAGCCGCAGCGACGCGCTGGCCTGGTGCGTCCGCCAGGTCGGCGAGAACGCCGACGCCTGGCTCGGTGACCTGCGGGAGGCGCTGCGGCACGTCCGCGACGTGCGCGAGCAGGGGCCCGACGCGACGGCGGCGAAGTCCGACGCCTCCGTGCCGGGCGACGCGGCGCCGGGAGACGCCCCGGGCGGCGACGAGGCGGGCTCCGCGTCGGAGTGACGGTCGGCCCGGCTCAGTCCCCGACCGCCGGTCCGGCGGCCGGGGCGCCGGGGGAGATCAGGCCGGTCTCGTAGGCGAGGACCACGGCCTGGACCCGGTCGCGCAGGCCGAGTTTGGACAGGATGCGGGCCACATGGGTCTTGACCGTGGTCGCGCTGAGGGTGAGCCGGTCGGCCAGTTCGGCGTTGCTGAGGCCGGTGGCCAGCAACCGCAGCACCTCCAGCTCACGGGGCGTCAGCTCGGAGAGGTCCCGGTGCACGGTGGACCTGGCCTCGTCGCGGGGGGCGAAGCGCTCGATCAGGCGGCGGGTGATGGTCGGGGCGAGCAGCGCGTCCCCGGAGCGGACCAGCCGGACCGAGGCGACCAGGTGCTCCGGGGTGACGTCCTTGAGCAGGAAGCCGCTGGCTCCGGCGGTCAGCGCCGCATAGACGTAGTGGTCCAGGTCGTAGGTGGTGAGGATGAGGACCCGGGTCTCGTCCGCGCCGCCGGCCATGATCTGCCGGGTGGCCTCCAGGCCGTCCAGTTCCGGCATCCGGATGTCCATCAGCACCACGTCCGGACGGGTGCGCCGGACCGCGGCGACCGCGTCGGTGCCGTTGACGGCCTCGGCCACCACCTCGATGCCGTCGGCGGCGAGGATCATCCTGAAGCCGGTACGGACCAGCGCCTGGTCGTCGGCGATGACGGCGCGCAGGGGCGGCTGGGTCACGCGGTGCTCCTCATGCTGTGGTGGTTGCTGCGGTCGTCCCCGTTGCGCTGCTGACGCTGTGCTCCAGGGGGATCCTGGCCTTGATCCGGTAGCCGCCGCTGATCGTACGCCCGGCGTCAAGTGTCCCGCCGTAGACGGCCAGCCGTTCGCGCAGGCCCAGCAGGCCGCGGCTGTTGCCGGTCAGCGACTGGAACCCCGGAGTGCCGCCGGTGTCGACCACCTCGATCTCCAACTGCCCGCCGTCGTGGCCGACGGTGACCGAGGAGGAGGCGCCGACTGCGTGCTTGATGGTGTTGGTCAGTGCCTCCTGGACCACGCGGTAGGCGGTCAGATCGATTCCTGAGAGCAGCGGTTCGGGCGGCAGCGAGACGGAGACGGAGACGGCGATGCCGGCCGCCCGGACCCGGTCGACCAGGTCCGGGAGCTGGCCGAGGCCCGGCTGCGGCACCAGTTCGTCCGCCGACGGGCGGCCGTCCCGGAGGTCCTTGCCGGCGCCGGTGCCGGAGGCCGCCAACAGGCCCATGACGTGCCGCAGTTCGGCCATCGCGGCGCGTCCGCCGGCCTCGACCGCGAGCATCGCCTCCTTGGCCAGTTCCGGCGCGCTGTCCAACACCGTTCGGGCCGCCCCGGCCTGAATCACCATCACGCTGACGTTGTGGGTGACCACGTCGTGCAGTTCGCTCGCGATCCGGGAGCGCTCCTCCTCGACGGCCCGGCGGGTGGCCTCCGCCTGCTCCTGCTGGAGCTCGGCGATCCGGAACCGGGTGGCGGCCACCCTGATCCGCCACAGCCTGGTGGCGGCGACGAGCAGGCCGAGGACCAGCATGAGGATGAGCGTCGGCGGGACCGCCGTCACGGCGTTCTGGAACATGCTGGTGATCAGCAGCGACGCCAGCGTGAAACTGCCCAGCACCGGGATCGGGTTCCGGCTGTGCCAGGTGGCGGCGCAGATGGCGACACCGCAGACCAGCAGGGTGACCACGGCCGGCAGGAAGTAGTCGGCGCGGATCGCCACCAGCACCACCCAGAAAGTGGCCAGCGGGAACCTGCGCCGCGCGGCCAGGGCCAGCCCGGCCAGGCCGCCCATGGCGTAGTCCTGCAACTGGTCGGAGAACGGCAGGGAGGCCAGGCCCTGCTGTACGGGCGGATCGGGCACCGGCACGCCGGGAGCGACGGGCGGGACGGGCGGGACCGGTCGGTCCGAGAAGGCGTACTGACCGTCCACGATGCCCTGGCGCAGCGCGAGCAGCACGACGGCGGTGACCAGCACCGCGAACACCGCGTCGGCCCACCGGGACCCCCGCGACAGCCGCACCGGCTGTCCCTCGGCGCGCAGCACGGCGCGCAGTTGGCGGCGCAGGTCGCGCCAGTCGTATCGGAGCATGCCGTCATTCTCGGGCCAGGGCGGCCGCCTGCACATCCGTCTCGGTGATCAGCTCCGCGGCCGGGCGGAGTACATCGCAGGGATGACCCGCAGGCGGGGTCCTCCGCGCGGCCGAGAAAAGGTCGATTGGACGGCCGACGCGGCCCGGCACCGCCCACTCCTAACGTCGTTGCTGCCGGGGGACAGCCCCCGGCCAGGACCAGTGGGACGACACGACAGGGACGGGCCGGCTGATGGCGAATGTGATCGAACTGGAAGGCGTGGTCAAGCGTTACGACAGCGCCGGCGTACCGGCGCTCGGGCCGGTGACGCTGACCGTCGCCGAGGGCGAGGCAGTGGCCGTCACCGGGCCTTCGGGCAGCGGCAAGTCGACCCTGCTGAACCTGGTCGCGGGTCTTGACCGGCCGAGCGAGGGCCGGGTGTCGGTCGGCGGACTGCAGATCGACGGCCTCGGCGAGAAGGCACTGGCGCGGTTCCGCCGCGAGCGGATCGGGATGGTGTTCCAGTTCTTCAATCTGCTGGACGACCTCAACGTGTTGGACAACATCCTGCTCCCGGCCCAACTCGCGGGCAGCCCAAGGGGGAAGGCGGCGGACCGGGCTGCCGAGCTGATGGGCGTGCTGGGGATCGCCAAGCACGCCGGCGCCTACCCCGGGCGGCTGTCCGGCGGCGAGCGGCAGCGGGTCGCGGTGGCCCGGGCGCTGATCAACCGTCCGGCGCTGCTGCTCGCGGACGAGCCCACCGGGGCGCTGGACACCGCCTCGGGGCACGAGGTGCGGCAGCTGCTGGTCGATCTGCACCGCAGCGGTCAGACCGTGGTCCTGGTCACCCATGACCTGGCCCTCGCCGAGGCCTGCGCCGAGCGGACCGTCCAACTGGTCGACGGGCATGTCGCGGTGGACCGCAGCAGGAACGCGGAGGTCGTCCGATGAGCGGGATCCGGAAGACCGGGAGCCGCCGGCGGATCAGGCTGGGCCGGGCCGGACGGCGGCGGGTGCAGACCGTCGTCATGACGCTGTCGGTGCTGATGGCGGTGGCCTCCGCAGTGGTCGCCGGGTCGCTGATGGCCAGTGCGTCCGCGCCGTTCGACACGGCCTTCGCCAAGCAGCACGGAGCGCAGCTCACCGCGCAGTTCGACGAGGGCAGGGCGGACGCCGCCCGGATCGCCGCCACCGGGAAGCTGCCGGGGGTCACCGCGAGCTCGGGCCCCTACCAGGTGGCACAGATCGACCCGCCGGGCCCCGGCGGCGCCGACATGCAGCAGAGCGAGACCGTGGTCGGACGGCCCGCGGCGGGCGGCGGCGTGGACGACATCACGCTGCGGTCCGGGCGCTGGGCGACCGCACCGGGGGAGATCGTGCTCTCGGCGGACGCCAACTCGGTGGGGCCCGACACCAAGCCCGGCGGCACCCTGCGGATCTCCACCGCGGCCGGCAGCCCGACCCTCACCATCGTCGGCATCGCCTCCTCGGTCACCGACAGCGCCGACGGCTGGGTGGTCCCCGCCGAGATCGCCGCACTCCGCACCTCCGGTGCGGCGACCGGCGCGCAGATGCTCTACCGCTTCAGCTCCGCGGCCACCACCGCCCAGCTGAACGCCGACCGGGCCGCGATCGCAGCCGCCCTGCGCAAGGGTTCGATGGTGGGCGCGCAGTCCTACCTGGACGTGAAGCTCGCGGCCGACGAGAACACCGCGCTGTTCGTCCCGGTGATGATGGCCTTCGGGGTGCTGGGCCTGCTGATGTCGGTGATCATCATCGCCAGTGTGGTCAGCGGGGCGGTCGGTGCGCAGATCCGCCGGATCGGCATCCTGAAGGCGATCGGGCTGACACCGGGTCAGGTGGTCCGGGTCTATCTGGCGCAGGCGCTGGTCCCGGCCGGCGTCGGCGCGGTCTGCGGAGTGCTGCTCGGCAACGTCCTGGCGGTGCCGCTGATGGGCGACGCCGCGCAGATGTACGGCGGCGGCTCGTCGGCGGTCGCCTGGTGGATCGATCTGGCCGTGCCGGTCGCGGCACTGGTCCTGGTGGCCCTGGCGGCGCTGGTGCCCGCGCTGCGGGCGGGCCGGCTGCACACGGTCGAGGCGCTCGCGGTGGGGCGCGCTCCGCGCACCGGCCGCGGCCAGCGGGCCCAGCGGTTCGCGGCCCGGCTGCCGCTGCCCAGGGCGGTGACGCTGGGCCTGGCCGCACCCTTCGCCCGTCCGGTGCGCTCGGCGGCGCTGCTGGCCGCGGTGGTCTTCGGCACCACGGCGGCGACCTTCGCGATCGGGCTCACCTCGTCCGCGAGCGCGGTGACCACGGCGCGCCATCCGCAGCAGAAGATCGCGGTCTCGGTGTTCATGGGCGGCCCGGACGACGGATCGGCCCCGGCGCCCGGCGGCACGGGCGGTGCGACCGCCGGGTCCGCGTCCGCGGATCCGGCGCAGATCCGCGCGGCCATCCTGGCCCGGTCGGGCACGGCGGAGGTCATCGGGCAGGCCCAGGGCGTGGTCAGCGTGGCCGGGGGCACCGGGGCGATCCGGGTGCGGCTCTACCAGGGGCAGTCCGGCGCCGAGGCCTTCGCCCTGATCTCCGGGCGCTGGTTCGACGGGCCGGGGGAGGTGGTGGTGCCGACCCACTTCCTGGACACCACCGGCAGCAAGGTCGGCGACACCGTCACCCTGGTCGACGGGGGTGTGCAGGTGCGGGTGCGGATCGTCGGCGAGGACTTCGACCCGGGCAACGCCGGACTCACCATCAACACCGACATGTCCACGCTGGCCGCGGCCCAGCCCGGGCTGCACCCGGTCTTCTACGACGTGGTGCTCAAGCCGGGCACCGATGTCGCGGGCTATGTCAGCGCACTGCGGTCGGCGCTGCCGTCCTCCGGCGTCCAGGTGGGGGTCAACGAGACCGGGCACCTGAACCCGACCGTCGTCGCCTTCGACGCCATGTCGGTGCTGCTGACCCTGATGCTGGTCTCGGTGGCCGGGCTCGGCGTGCTCAACTCGGTGGTCCTGGACACCCGGGAGCGGGTGCACGACCTGGGGGTGTGCAAGGCCGTCGGGATGACGCCCGGTCAGACCCTCGCCCAGGTGCTGACCTCGGTGGCGGGCGCGGGACTGGTCGGCGGGGCGGTCGGCGTCCCGGCCGGGCTCGCGCTGCACGACTTCGTCATCCCGCTGGTGATGCGGACCGCGGGCAGCGGCACCCCGCCGCAGGTCCAGGACGTGTACGGGCTGCTGGAACTGGTGCTGCTGGGTGCGGGCGGGGTGGCGATCGCGCTGTGCGGGGCGATGCTGCCGGCCGGCTGGGCCGCGAAGGCGCGGACGGCCACGGCGCTGCGGACCGAGTAGCGCAGGCCGCGTCGGTCGGCAGCGCCGGCGCCGCCCCCAGCGTCGGCGGCGTCGGAGGCACGGCGGGCCGGGGGCACGGGGGCTGGGG
>NZ_BBPM01000041.1:37045-71555 GCF_000787775.1 Streptacidiphilus carbonis
CGGCGGGCCGGGGGCAGGCGCCCTCAGCCCGCCGTCCTGGCCTTGATCCGCGGCGCGTCCCGGGAGAACGGCCGGAACCCGAGGCCGTAGTAGAGCCCGCGCGCGGCGGGGTGACCCGGTGCCCCAAGGCAGGCGACCGTCATGTGGGTGGCCCCGGCAGCCCGCGCCAGCTGCATCCCGTGCAGCAACATCGCCCGGGCCAGCCCCCGGCGCCGGTAGTCCGGATGCGTCCCGACCGGCTCGAACTCGGCGGTCTTGTTCACCTCGTCGAGCCACATGATCGTGGAGCAGGCCATCGTCCCGTCCGGCGCCTCCACCAGCAGGTGCTGGTCGCCGCGGTACGGCGGCGACTGCCGGACGCCCTGGTAGGCCTCGGCCGAGTACGGCGAGGGGGCCCAGGCGGCCAGGTGGGCCTGGACCACGGCCTCAGGACCGGCTTCGTCGGCGTTGCGGAACCGGAACCCGTCCGGCTGCACCGGCTGCTCCACCTCGACCAGGTCCCGCTCGTTGAGCTGGGTCCACTCCCCGTCGTCGCCGAGCGCCTCCGGGTCGTCGCCGTAGCCGTGCGCCGACCACCGCCGCAGGCCGAACTCGTCGGCGGCGCTGGGCAGTACGGTGCGTTCGAGGCCCGCGGCCAGGTCGTCGAACCAGTCGATCACCTCGTCCACCAGCGCGGCGTGGTCGGGATGGACCTGGTATGCCAGGTAGGCGCCGGTGACGTCCCTCACCGACCCGTCGCTCCGCCGCACCTGACGCGGCATCTGGGCCCACGCCCAGGCCACCAGGTCCCCTTCGGAGAACCACAGCCGACGCGGCCAGCTCGCGCCCTGCGCGGCATGCCCCTTGCCCCAGTTCCAGGCCAGCTCGCCGTACGACGCGTCGGCGTTCACCAGGTCCGGGCGGGCGGCGGTCACCCGCTGCGCCATGCCCTGCATGAGCCGGATGTCCGCGGCGGTCAGAAGCTCGACATTCGTCATGAGGGGTCACTGTGCCAGGACCCGGTACCGCCGTCGAACCGCTTTCCGGGACCCCCGTCGGCAAAGATCTTGACGGTCGGGCTTGCCGAACGACTACTACCGATATATCGTTGAGGCATCGAGACCACTCGATAGAACTCGTTCATGAAAGGACGAAGATCATGCGTACAGGAATTCCATTCGAAGACGCGCAGCCCGGGGGCCGACCCGGCCGGGGCGGGCGCGGAGAACACGGTCACCGGGGGCGCGGTCCGCGCGCCGAGTTCCGGCAGGCGTTCGGCGGGTTCGGCCCGCCCCGCGGAGAGCCCGGATTCGGTCCGGGGCCGTTCGGACCCGGACCCGGTTTCGGTCCGTTCCGGGGCGGTGGTCCTGGTGGGCGCGGCGGCCGTCATGGCGGCCGGGCCCGGCGCGGCGACGTCCGCGCCTCGCTGCTGGCGCTGCTCAAGGAGCGGCCGATGCACGGCTACGAGATGATCCGCGAGATCGCGGAGCGCTCGGGCGGCGGCTGGAAGCCCAGCCCCGGATCGGTCTACCCCACTCTCCAGATGCTGGAGGAGGAGGGGCTGATCAGCAGTGAGGAGACCGGCGGCAAGAAGCTGTTCCAGCTCACCGACACCGGTCGGGCCGAGGCCGACAACGGCCCGGAGGCCCCGTGGGACCAGGCCGGCCAGGGCGAGCACTGGCAGGTCTTCAGGGAGTTCGGCCAGGCAGAGGGGGCGGTGCGGGACGCACTGCGGCAGGTGGTCATCACCGGCAGCCCCGAGCAGCGCACCAAGGCGCTCGCCGTGCTGGCCGACGCCCGCAAGAAGCTCTACCTGATCCTCGCCGAGGAGGCATGACCCGGTGACCGCCCCGGCTACACCACGGGGCGGATCGGGGGTTCGCGCAACAGCCGGTCCACATGGGAGCGGCGCAGACCCTGGCCCGGGTCGACCGGAAGCAACAGCCGGTCGGCCCGGGCCCTGCTGTCCCTGAGCACCGCCTCCGGGATGAGGTCGTCCACCCAGGCGAAGGGCCGGCCCGCGGCATGCCGGACGATCGGCAGCCAGTCCCCGCCCGCCCTGCGCCCCACCGGGACGAACGGCAGCTCGGGCAGGTGCAGCAGCGGCGCGATGCAGAGATTGGCGTACGCCTCCCAGGTGCTGGCCCAGACCAGTTGGTAGACCTCCGCGAGCTCGCGGAGCCAGGTGCCGTGCCGGGCGGATATCAGCACGGTGCTGCCCTGGATCCGGTAGATGGTGAAGTCGCCCTCGGGGCGCGGGCAGACGGGGTTGAGCACGCCGTCGACGTCCAGGTACAGCAGCGGCTTGTCGGCACGGGTCCGGACACCGGCTGGGGCGCTGCGGGGTGGCGCGCTGCCGGGTGGCTTGCTGCCGGTCAGGGCGCCGCCGGTGGGGGTGCTGCCGGTGCGGCGCGGCACCGGCAGGGGATCGGCTGGCAGGGGATCGATGGAGGGCTCCGGGAGCGGCGGCGGCGCGGTCGGGTGTGACCGCTGCGGCACGGCTGTGACCGCTGTGGTGTCCGACGTGCCGTGGGCCGTTGTGGTTGCGGTCGACCGGGGGCGCGGGGTGCTGTCGCGCGCCTGGCCGTGCAACCGCGCGCCGGATGGCGAATGGCGGCGCGAGGGGTGGCGTACTTGCGGAACACGGCAGTTGAGGGCGGCCCAGGGGGGTGGTGCATTCCGCGCGGGTCGCCTGAAACCGGGCGAGGTCTTTGGGACCATCGTATCTGTGGGTTGACTGTTGCTCACGCTGCGCAGCAGACTTCGTCGTGGCGACCGGCCGACGGGCGCCGATGCTTCTGCCCCGTCCCCTGCCGACGATGTGGTGGACCACGTGTTTCCTGACCTCTACGGTGCCGCGGATCTGCACAGCCCCGAAGACCTCCAGAACCCTGGAGACCCCCACGGTGCTGACGATCTGTCCGGTGCCGAGCATGCACGCCCGCGCCCCGAATCCGCGGGCGCGCTCGCGCCGGTGCTGGCGCGTGCCCGCCGACGGGCCGTCCGCGCGGGCGACGGCGAGATCGACAGCGGGCACCTGCTGCACGCCCTGCTGGAGAGCGACGAGCACGCGCTCGGCCTGGCGGCCCCTTCGCCCACCCAGGCAACCAGACTGATGGGGTATCTGGCCCAGCGGAGCATCGGGTTCGGGCGCCACTGGCAGCAGGGAGAGGGTGAGAGCGCCGACGAAGGGTCCGGCATATCCAGGCAGCGGCTCGCACTGCCGCTGCCGCCGGGACTCAGCGACGCCGCCGCGGCGGCTGTCGGCCGCTGCCGGGTCGCCGCGCTGCTGCGGGACGCCGCCGAGGCGGATCCGCTGGACCTGCTCGCCGAACTCGCCTCGGACCCGGCCAGCCGGGCGGCCAAGATGCTCAAGGGGGCCGGCGCCGACCCTGCCGCGGTGGCGGAGCGGGCCCGCCGGCGCTGAGCGGGGACGGGGCAGCGGGGAGACGGGGGCAGGTGGGGGAAGGGGGCCGGGGGCGGAAGCCGGGACGTGGCGAGACCCGGGAGCGGTATCCATCTCCCGGGCCTCTGGTGATGCCACCCAATTGCTTGCGCCAGCACGTTTAAGAGCTGCGGATCATTCTCAAATCGCCGTGTTCTGCCTTTGAACTACCCCTGCAGGATGGAGCAGGGGGCCGGACTTGAACCGGCATCCGACGATGGTCGTCCGCACTCGTTCGACCTGGCGCTCGGCGGCGAATGCTGAATCTGGAGCGAGAGTCTGAGATTGATCGCGGCTGCCTCTGCCTGCTTGGGCTACCCCGGCCCGCTGGTGCCGGGGGGAGGAGTCGAACCTCCACTGGACCGCGTCGGTCACGACAAGCTTCAGTTTCAGCTTGCGCTCCTGGCGCACCCCGCCCGAGGACGGGGGTCTATGGGGCTACCCGAAGAGGTAGCCGAACACCTTGCCGCCGACGCGCCGGTCGCTGACCTCCGCGCCGTTGGCTTCCTCACGAGCGTACTTCACCGCCTGCTGCAGCTTCTCCACCCGCTCCAGCAGGTCGTTGACCCGCTTCGCGGGCAGGGCGCCGGAGAACTTGACGGTGGTCCAGTAGCCGACGGCGACGTCCTCCGTGTAGACCTCGACCTGGGCCGGGTGCTTCTCGGTGGCCTCGGCCTTGACGTGGTTCCGCATGACCTTGCGGGTGCGGATGGTCCGGGTCGGCTCGGTGCGCCAGGAGTCCGTCGACTCGTCCCGCGACCAGGCCTCCGAGGCGTCCAGGACCGGCAGCTTCTTGACGAAGGTGTGCAGGTCGACCAACTGCTTCTCCAGGAACAGGAGGTAGCTGACCGGCGCGGCCTCGACGATGACGTCGCCGTCGACGACGACGTCGGCCTTGGCCGTGCAGTTGGCCCAGTCCTTGGTCGCGGTGACGTCGAAGAGGCGGGTCAGCGTGGCGGCGGTGGACCTGAGTACGTCCTCGGCCTTCACCTGGACCCGGGTCGACTCGGGCGGGAACTGGTCGCCCTCCTCGTCCTTGGGCTGGTACGTCCGCGAGATCCCGGCCAGGAGCGCGGTCTTCTGCACGTCGTGGTGGGCTTGGGTGAGGTCGGCGAAGGACTTGGACTTGACGCCCTTCTCCACCGCGATGATCTGATTGAGCTTGGTCACGCTCGCTCCCTTCGGGCCGGGTCGAACGCTAGCACGGAGATCGCTCGGTGAAGTCGGGATTTATCGGGCTCCGGCCCTGCTCCCGGCGATGAACTCGCGGATCAGCCGGGCGAGGACGGCCGGCTGGTCCAACGGGATCAGCGTGCGGGTGTCCGCCACCTCCACCAGCCGTCCCTGTGGCAGCAGTTCGGCCAGACGCCGGCCGTGCGCCGACGGCATCACCCGGTCCTCGGCCGCCCAGACCACCAGCGCCGGGCGGTCGAATCCGGGCAGCGATTCAGCCGTCCTGACCAGGAGCTGACGGTCCGCCATGACCGCTCGCAGCATCCGCACGGCGTCCCTGCGGATCCCGGGCTGCCGCATGGCCGGCCGCACCCAGCGGGCGGTGGCGGCGTCCCCCCGCAGGGTGAGTTGCCCGAAGGCGACCGGGAGCCGTCGCAGCGCCCGGAGCCGCATCTGCTGCATGAACAGCCCGAACAGCGTGGGCGGCAGCCTGCCGCTGAGCGCGAGGGTCCTGCCGGTGAGCCCCGGCGGGAGATTGTCGAAGGCCTCGCAGGAGGCCAGTACGGCCCGGCCCACCCGGGTCCGGGCGCTTCCGTCGCACATCAGCAACTGGACCAGAGCGCCACCGGTGTCACTGCCGACCAGGGTGACGTCCCGCAGGTCGAGCCGGTCCATGAACTCGGCGACCAGAGCGGCGATCCCGGGGAGGGAGAGGTCGGCGTCGGCGCGGACCGGGTGGCGGTGCGCACCGAACGGCAGGGTCGGCAGCAGGCACCGGTGGTCGGCCGCCAGGTCGGCAACCGGGCCCTCCCAGAGTGAGGCGTCCATCAGCATTCCGTGCAGCAGCACGACTGTCGGACCGTCACCACCGCTGTCCTGGTAGCTGATCGTCCCGGCGGAGAGTTCGAGTTCGAGCTCCCTATCCTTCTCTTTCGCCTTCTCCTTGCCCTCGGTGCTCATGCTGTCGGCTCCGGCAGATGCCGCAGCAGGAAGGAGAGTTCGGCCTCGACGGCCTGCTCGTGCGACTCCAGGAACGGCGCGTAGTGCCGTCCGGACACCCGGACGACCTCCCCGCGCGGGGCCCGCCCAGCCGCCTGGACGCCGGGCTCGGTGAGCACGCTCTGGTCCTGGTCGCAGACGAGCACCAGCAGCGGGCACGTCACCTGGTCCGCCTTGAGCCCCGGTCGGTAGAAGCCGACCTGGAGGGCAATGCGTGCGGCCACCCGCTGGTCCCAGTCGGTGTGGACGCCGTCGGGGTCCAGGGCCCGGGTGCCGTCCATGGCGTCGGGCGTGGTGAGCGAGGCGACCTCGCCGCGATGGCCGGCGGCGGGCACCAGCAGCGGCTCCCGGCCGATCAGCGCGCCGAGTCCGTCCGCGACGGCCAGGCCGGTGAGGCGCAGCAGCGCGGGCAGGGTCATGTTGCGCAGCGCGTTGGGCGCCGCGGCCCGGCCGTCGGCGAGCGGAGTCTGCGCGATCACCGAGGCCAACTGCGGGTTGGCCGCAGCCACTTCGAAGACCTCACCGCCGGCCAGGGAGAAGCCCCAGAGTGAGACGGCGGCCGGGTCGACGTCGGGCAGGGCGGCGGCGAAGCCGATCGCGGCCTGCCAGTCTGCGAGCTGTTCGCCGATGTCGACCACCTGCCGGGGACTGCCGCCGCTCCCGCCGAAACGGCGGAAGTCGAAGGCGAGGACGGCGAACCCGGCGGCGTTGAACCGCTGTGCGAACCGGTCGCTGGCCGGCCCCTTGGTGACCGCCGTCCCGCCGGCCATGATCACGCAGCCGCCGTTGGTCCCCGGGTAGTGCAGCGCGGCGCATTCGGTGCTGCCGCTGGCGAAACGGACTGTCTCTCGTCGCACGGACACCGTCATGCCGACCTCCATGTGGTCTCGAAGTCATCCTCGCTAAAAGTGAACCACGTGGCTCACAATCGTGTCAGGTCATTCTTGCCAGGACTTCTCCGGATCGTCGGGCGGCTTGCCCGGCTGGATCGGGCGACCTGGCATCATCGACCGGGTTGTGCAGCGACAGCGAGAGGACGTCTGACCATGGACGACGCCGATGGCCACGCCGATGCCCAGGGCGATTCCGAGGCCGGATCCCAGGCGGAGGGGACGGTCGGCTACCGGCGCTCGACGGGATCGCGGCGGGGCGAGGCCAGGCGCCGGGACCTGCTCGAACGCGTCACCGACGACCTCGCGGTGAACGGCCTGGCCGACTTCTCGCTACGGCGTGCCGCGCGGTCGGCCGGAACCACGCACAAGGTGCTGCTGTACCACTTCGACGGAGTGGAGGACCTGCTCAAGCAGGCCGTCTTCCAACTGCGCGGACGGCGGATCGACAGTGCGCTGGCCGCGGCCCGGGGAGCCGGGGATGCGCGGACCCGGACCCTGGCGGACCGGGTCCGCGCCATCTGGCCGATCCTGATGGGCGAGGAGACCGGGCTGCGCCGGGTACTGGACCAGGCCATCGGCCTGGCGATGTACGACCCGGTGCGCTACGCGGAGCTCGGGCAGGGGGCGACCAGGCAGTATCTGCCGTCACTGCTCTCCCTCTGCCCGGAGGGCTGGTCCGACCAGCGGAAACTCGAGGTCGCCGAGATGATCCTGGCGACCCTGCGGGGCTTCATCGTGGACCGCGCGACCAGCGACGGCGAGGGCTACCCGGCCGGGGCCGACGCCGGCTTCGAGGCCCTGGCGCGCGCGCTGGAACGCGAGGAGGCCGCCGACGGGTAGCCGTGGTGCGGCTGCGGCTGCGGGTGCGCGTGCTGTCCTCGGCCTACTGGTGGACGGTGAAGCCGTGTTTGCTTCCGAGCTCGGCCAGGCTGCTCTGGCCGGGGATCCCGTTGGCATCGGCGCCGCTGAAGCCGAGTCGGCGCTGCCAGGCCGCGTACGCCGTCACGGTGTCCGTGCCGAAGGATCCGTCGACCCGCTGGGCCGGGAGCAGGCCCTCGGACTCCAGCGCCTGCTCGACCGGGAGCACGTCGGCGCGGTGCGCGGCGCTGCCCTGCGGGGCCGGGCCGTCCCGATGGGCGGAGTCGACGACATTGGCGAGGCTGACGCTGACGGCCGGGCCCGACGGGCTGGACCAGCGCCAGGAGGCGACCGCCTTGCCGCCGCGGTAGTCGCGCGGGTCCGCGGTCGGCGGGCACTGCCCGTCCGGGAAGCGCGGGGCGAAGTACCCGGTCACATAGCTGTCGGCGCGGGCGTGCGAGTGGCTCCAGACGCCGTTGCCCTGACCGTTGTCCCCGGCGCCGCTCTGAATGCTGTTGCCGCCCTTGGTGTAGACGTTCACCGGGTCGAATCCGACGACGATCTCGGTGTGCGACCCATCGCCGAAGTCGACCTCCGCCCCGACGCTGGGGTACTCCGACCACTGCCCGTGCGCCTTGGCATGGGCGGCGATCGCGGACACGCTGTCGACCTTCGGCACGATCGCGCTCAGACCCACGTCATTGAACATGTCCCAGTCGAAAATGGCGCACCACGGCACGCCGTCCTCGCCGTACTCCTGGCCGAACCGGGTTCTGTTGTTCCAGCCGTCGCCGCTCACCCAGGTCTCGTAGACCCGTTCCGGGATGGACATGACGTGGTCGACGAGCTGCTTCCACTGCGGTGCGCCCATACTGCGAACCTCCCGGCTTCGAAGAACGAGCCGGACGGCACCACCGCCGCCCCGCCGGATGCAGCGTTTCGGAGAACCAATGCGTCATCCAGTACCGACCCGCAGAAGTTCGGCAATTACCGACACTGTTACGGAAACTGGGCCAAGATAGACAAATTTCGCCCGATCCGTCGCGTGCTGCTGTCGTGATGTCACGGATCGGACGGCTCCGTGCACCTGACTGTAGGAGCTGCGGTGTGACCGACGGAGGGATGCCGACTGTGCAGGATGACGACGGTTTCGTGCTGCTCTACCGGCAGCACCGGTCGGCGTTGGTGTGGCATGTGCGGAGCCATGGTGCGAGCGAGGCGGAAGCCACTGACGCGGTGCAGGATGCCTTCGCCGCGGCGCTGCGTGCGGGGGGCCGGATCCGTGATGGGCGGGCCTGGCCGGCCTGGCTGCGGACGGTCGCGTTGCGGTCGTACCTGCGGGGGCGCAGGGGAGCGGACGGGCTGTTGGTGCTGGTGGCTGATCCCCCTGATCTGGTTGCGGCAACCGGGTCCGTCGGCGATGCGGTCGAGGCGCATCGGGAGGAGGAGTTGGTGCTGTCGATGCTGGCTGCGTTGCCGGCCAGGCAGCGAGAGGTCTTCGGGCTGCACTACGAGGGGTGGAGTACCGCCGAGATCGCCGCCCGCCTCAGCATGGGGCAGCCGGCGGTCCGGCAGAACCTCGCCCGCGCCCGCCGAACACTCAGGGAGTCGATCAGCGAAAAGGAAGGGGCGCCCGAATGAATGCCGGCGATGGCGGACATGACGACGAGTACGACGCGACGGATGAGTTGGTCCGGAGGGTCAGGGCCCGGTTCATTGCATGCTCCGACGCGACATTCGACTTCGACGCCGGGCTGGCCGACGTCCGCAGGCGTGCCGGGCTGCCGGTCGCGCCGTCCGGCGCCGGCATCGGCGCCGTCGGTCGCATCGACGGGCTCGCGTCGCTGCTCGGCGCCGTGGAACAGCGCGGAGCTGGTGCCGATTCGGCGATCGATCAGATCCGGTGTGCCCGTGAGGTCCTGTTCGAACTGCGCCACGCCTTGCTTACGCGGACGCCGTTCGATGCCGGGCAGTTGCTGGACCGGATCGGCGGCCAGGTCGAGCGGGCCGACCGGATCCTCAGGGACAGCGGCACCTCACTGGACGAGGCGATTTCTCAGCGACTCGGCGAGGTGCTCGACCATCCGGTGGACACCGCCGGGGAGCTGCGGGCTCTGCGCGGTGAGGTCGCTTCTCCCGGGCTCGGTGGACGGCGGGACAGCAGCCCCTCTGCGTCGCGAGCACGGGCGGCCCGCGACGCCGAACCCTGGCCGTGAGGACCGGCGTTCGGATGCTGGTCCGGGGAGGCGACTTCCGCACCTTCTACGCCGGATATGCGACCTCGTTGCTGGGGACGGCGATGTCGACCCCAGCGGCCGCGTTCGCCGTGCTGGGCGCGGGTGGTAATGCGACCGGCCTGGGTTGGGTGATGGCAGCGGGGATAATGCCGCAGGTCGCCGTAATGCTGCTGGGCGGAGTGGCTGCCGATCGGTTCAGCCGGCGGCGGGTGATGCTGGCCGCAGACGCGACCCGCTGCGCCGCGCAGGTGGCCATGGCCGCCGCACTGTTCCTCGGGCGGCCGCACATCTGGCTGTTCGTTCTGCTGGCAGTGTTCCGGGGAACGGGTGAGGGCTTCTTCCGCCCCGCTCTCAGTGCGCTCACCGTCGAGATCACCCCACGCAATGAACTCGGCGACGCGAACGCTCTGTTCGGCCTCGCGCGGTCGGCGACCACGATCGCAGGACCGGCCCTGGCCGGGCTCCTGATCAGCGTCAGCGGACCGGCGCTCGTCATCGCGCTGGACGCCATGTCGTACGGAGTGAGCGCGCTGGCCCTGGGGCGCCTTCGCGTTGGCGGTGCCGCTGCCAGTGATCCCGTATCAGGGCGATCGCTTGTTCGCGATCTGGGGGAGGGGTGGACGGAGTTCCGATCCCGCCCCTGGCTGGTGGCGACCACCGTGCAGTTCGCCTTCGTCAACCTGGTCGTGTGGGGGCCGTTCCTGCTGCTCGGGCCGGTGCTGTCGGTCCAACGCCTCGGTGGCGCGGGGGCGTGGGGCGTGATCATGGCGGCGTTCGGCGCGGGAGCGGTCGGGGGCGGGTTGATCGCCCTGGGTCGCAGGCCCAGGCGCCCGCTGGTCTGGTCCACCGTTGCGACGCTCGGCTACGGGCTGCCGTGCGCCCTGTTGGCGATCCAGGCGCCGGTCGCGGCCGTTGCCGCGGGCGCGGTGGCAGCCGGGATCGGCTCGGCCCTGTCGGCTGCCTTCGCCGGTACGGTCCTGCAGCAGCAGGTGCCTGCGGCAGCGCTCGCACGCGTCAGTTCATACCAGACGTTGGGCAGTTACTCGGCCGGCCCGATCGGCCTCATGGCGGCCGGACCGCTGGCTCTCGCCGTCGGTCCCGCTGCCGTCCTCTGGTCCGCCGCAGCCTGGGCGACCTTGAGCAGCATGGCGGTCCTGGCCGTACCCGCCGTCCGGGCGACGGAGTACGCAGCCCGGCCGAGCCCCCATCCTCCCGCCGTCTCCAGCGTGCACGATCGCTCCCGCTGAACCACACCCTCGCGGGAGAATGGCGGGCATGGATGACGCTGCTGTGTTGGCCGACGACGGTGTTCGGTTGTGGGCGGTGCGGTCGGGGGACGGGGTACCGGTGGTGTTCTGTCATGGCGGGCCCGGGTTGTGGGACACCCTCGGCGATGCTGCTGCGCTGCTGCTCGGTGACGGGGTGGCCGTGTATCGGTGGGATCAGCGCGGGGCCGGGCGGTCGGAGCGGTGCGGGCCGTACTCGGTGGGGCAGTCGGTGGCTGATCTGGACGCGGTCCGCAGGCATTTCGGGCTGGACCGGATGACGCTGCTCGGCCATTCCTGGGGTGCCCAACTGGCCCTGGAGTACGCGTTGCGGTATCCCGAGCGGGTGGAGCGGCTGGTCTATGTGTCCGGTATCGGGATCGATCCGTCGGCCAGTTGGCGTGGTGCGTTCCGGGAGCGGTTCTGGGAGCGGCTCGACGGTGAGCGGCTGGAGCGGTGGACCTTCCTCGACGGTCTGCCGCGCGGTGGGGAGGAAGACCGTGAACTCTGCGTGCTGCAGTGGTCGACGGACTTCGCAGACCCTGACCCGGACGTGTGCATCGCGCATGCCGAGCGCATGGCGACTCCCTGGTTCGGAGTCAACTTCGAGTGCAGTGCGGCGATCAACGCCGAGAACAGGCGCGACTGGGGAACCCCTGCGCTGCGCGCCCGTTGCACGGGGCTGCGGGTGGCGACCCTGATCGTGGACGGGGAGTTGGACCTGCGGCCGCGTGACGCCGTGGACTCGTTGGAGGCCGCGCTGCCCGAGGTGTCCAGGGTGGTCCTCAAGGGAGCGGGCCATCTTCCGTGGGTGGAGGAGCCGGCGGGGTTCGGGGCCGCGGTTCGGGGGTTCGTGCTGGAGCGTGGCGGCCCCGGAGACGGCGCATCGCCGCCGGCCGGACCGCTGCGCTGATGACGGCGAGGGCGATGGTCGCGAGGCCTGAGGCGGCCAGTACCTGACGGGGGCCCGGGACGGTGGTGAGCGGGCCGCCGAGGGCGGTGCCGACGGGGGACGCGGTGAGCAGGGCACCGCGAGCAGGGAGTACCTGCCCGCGGTGTCCCAGGCGTGCAGGACCGAGGAACCGACAAGCCGTGCTGAACCCGATCCTCTACATCGCCCTATGTCCGCGAGGAGCAGTCGCCGTGCGGGGAGGCGGTGCCGACGGGGGCCGAACAGGAGT
Source organism: Streptacidiphilus carbonis (assembly GCF_000787775.1). Taxonomy (GTDB): domain Bacteria; phylum Actinomycetota; class Actinomycetes; order Streptomycetales; family Streptomycetaceae; genus Streptacidiphilus; species Streptacidiphilus carbonis. Next base: position 49,076 of record NZ_BBPM01000041.1, read on the forward strand.
GCGCCGGCCGTGCCCGTCCCGCGTCAAGGGGCGATGGCGGCCCGGAGGGCGATGGGGCTGGGTCGCGGGGAGCTGTGCGGCGTCAGATGATCGGATCATGGACGACGTGAGCGGTCGTACCGCGCAGGTGTGGATCAGGGACGAGGTCGAGGGCGAGGCCGATCCGAAGCATGTCGTGATGCAGGTCTACGACCCGCGGAAGCGCCCGGTGGGGCCCGAGGCCGTGGTCCGGACCAGGCACGACGTGATCGCTGTCGCCGACGAGTACGGGGTCCGGCTGGACCAGGTGCAGTTCCTCGGCGACAGCGCGCGGACCGTGGACCAGAACTCCGGTCCGTCGCCCGCCTGACCTGCGATGTCGCCCGTCCGGGCGAACCATGGAGGTCGAAGTGGACCGAGATGACCTTCGGGCGCTGTTGGAGGCCGAGGGGATCCGGCGCAGCGCGTACAGCCTGGACGGGGGACTCCCGGACAACGCCTACTGCCTGGACCGCGACGGGGCCGACTGGATCGCCTACCACTTCGGCCGGGGCAGCTGCTCCTGGCTCCAAAGGTTCCGCGCCGAGTCGCCGGCCTGCGAGTACCTACTGGGCCTGCTGCGCGCGGACGCCCGGGCGCAGCAGGCCCCACGCTTCTGAGCCCCGCCGGGCACCTTTCGACGCGGGTGCTCCCGAGATCAGGACGGCGGCGGTCAGGGTTCTCTTCACTGCCGACCTTTTCAGGTCGACTCCAAGATGAATCCGCAGCCTTCGCACCGGGAGGACGCCGCTCACCGTACCTGATCCCGGGCACGATGCGTGACTCAGTTCTCCGTGACCCAGCCCGCTTGTCGGGTGTCGGTGATCCGTTGGAAGGCTCCTTCGACCTCTCCGGCGTCGACGATCTCGGCGATGGCCTCGACCATCACGGAGATGCCGGGGGCGCGGACGATGAGGCCGTCGGAGCACCAGAAGGAGGCTGCCTCGCGGGTCTCGTTCCACTGGTGCATCAGGCGATCGACTTCGGCGAGGGTGAAGATCGTCGCGGTCCAGCCCGAGCCGTCGGGAAGGTGGATCCAGGCGTCGACATTGCAGACGTCATCGGGGAGCTCGTCCGGCCCGACCGCGAACCGGGCCTCGAAGCCGTCGCCTTGGACGCAGTAGAACGGGCCTTCCCACCGGCCCCCTGCCGTGCTCCTGATCTTGTCCTCGTTCACGCCCGGAGCATGGCAGTAGCCGCGCCCCGCGGCAAGGCTCCGGCCCCGCCGGAAGAGGGAGCCTGGTGGGGCCGCAGGGCGACCGGGCCGTCAGCCCATGGACTCCAGGGTGCGGCCCTTGGTCTCCTTGATGAAGAAGTAGACGAAGGGGATGGAGAGCAGGGCGAAGCAGGCGTAGATGACGTAGGTCGCCGACAGGTTCCAGTCGGACATGGTCGGGAAGCTGACGGTGATGGCCCAGTTGGCGATCCACTGGGCGGCTGCGGCCACCGAGAGGGCCAGGGCGCGGATCTTGTTGGGGAACATCTCGCCGAGCAGGACCCAGACCACCACGCCCCAGGAGAAGGCGAAGCAGAGCACGAAGACGTGGGCCGCGACCAGGGCGACCGTGGCCTGTGTGTTCGGGAGGGTGGCCGTGGTGCCGGTGCCGTGGCGGTAGGAGAAGGCCCAGGCCGCCACGCCGAGGGCGACGGCCATGCCGGCCGAGCCGGTGAGGGCCAGCGGACGGCGGCCGATCCGGTCGACCAGGGCGATCGCGATGACCGTACCGACGATGTTGACCAGTGAGGTGGAGACGCTGATCAGCAGCGAGTTGCTGGCGTTGATGCCGACCGACTGCCACAGCAGAGAGGAGTAGTAGAAGATGACGTTGATGCCGACGAACTGCTGGAACACCGAGGCGCCGATGCCGATCCAGACGATCGTCTGCAGCCCCGCCCGGCCGCCCAGCAGGTCGCTCAGACTGGACTTGTGCTCGGAGGCCATCACCTGCTGGATCTCCGCGATCCGGGCGTCCGGGTCGCTGTCCTGGCCCTCGACGTCGCGCAGCACCGCGCGGGCCCGGTCCATCCGGCCGACGGAGATCAGGAAGCGCGGCGACTCGGGGATGGCGTAGGACATCAGGAAGTAGATCAGCGCCGGCACGGTCTCCACGCCGAGCATCCACTGCCAGGCCTGGATGCTCGCGAGGTGGTCGTTGGGGTTGCCGCCGGCGGCCTCGTTGAGGGCGTAGTTGACCAGCTGGGAGATGAAGATGCCGAGCACGATCGCGCCCTGCTGGAACGAGGCCAGCCGCCCGCGCACGGCGGGCGGGGCGACCTCGGCGATGTAGGCGGGGGCGATGACCGAGGCCATGCCGATGGCCACACCGCCGACCACGCGCCAGATGCCGAGGGTGAAGATGTTGGGCGGAAACATCGAGCCGACGCCGCTGATGGCGAACAGGACGGCCGCGATCTGCATCACCCGGATGCGGCCCGTCCGGTCCGCCAGCCAGCCCGCGCCCATCGCACCGGCGGCCGAACCCAGCAGCGCGACCGAGACCACCAGGGCGGTCTCGCCGCTGCCCACGCCGAAGTGGTGCTGGATGCCGGTGACCGCGCCGCTGATGACGGAGCTGTCGTAACCGAACAGAAAGCCGCCCATCGCGGCTGCGGCGGCGATGAAGATGACGTGACCGAGGCTGCCCTCGCGGGAGGCTGGTTGCTGTGATGTCGCCGAACTGGTCAGTGGAAGCCTCCGAGGGTGCGGCGGGACGCGGCACCGGCCGCGTCCCCGAACTGATGGTCCGTCCGGCCAGCCTAAGAACGGGGGCCGTACGGGGACGGACGCCAGGCCGTTCCCTGGGCCGTCCGGGTGCACGCCTGCCCCGGACGGCCCAGAGCACTCCGGACGGGTGGGATCAGTGTTCGACCGGGCAGCCCTCGGGCCCGGCGAGGCGGACGTCCCGTCGGCGCAGCAGCTGGGTGCGGGCGCCGGGGTCGGCGGGGCGGTCGCGGAGGCGCAGCTGTTCGGCGACGGCGGTCTGGAAGTCGGTGGTCTTCTTGTCGTCGTACTTGAACTTGGGGCGGACCTCCTCGATCCGCAGCCGCAGCCCCCGGATGGCGGACAGCATCCGGCCGAACGGCGGTTCGCCGGGCACGATCGGACGGTGTGGCACGTCCGGTTGCATGCGGGCGGTCTGACGGTCCAGCAGGGCGGCCTTGGCGGCCGGGTCGTCCACCGGTTCGGCGGTGCAGACCAGGTGGACCGAGGCGTAGTAGGTGGTGGGGACGCCGTCCTCGGGCGGAGTGTCCGCCGGGGCGCGCCAGGGTCCGGGGACGAAGGCGTAGTCGTCGGTGACGGCCAGGGTGACCCGGGGGTTGGCCTCGATGGCGGCCCAGACCGGGTTGGGCCGGGCCAGGTGCAGCAGCACCTCGTCGCCGCCTCCGGCTCCAGCGCTTCCCACATACAGGAACTGGGTCGGCACCAGCACCGGCGCGGCGCCGTCCGGGCCGTTGGCGGCGAGCACGCCGAAGTCGCGGGCGGAGAGCCAGGCGCGCCACTCGTCGTCGGCGCCGCGGTCCCAGGGGTTGATCAGCATGGTCGACACACCTCGCGTCGCGGTGGACAGGATTTATGCACTAGTGCATAGTGTTCTTTGTGCTAGGAGATTATCGGATCACGGGACGCCGGGCCACTGAGATCGCGGCCGACATCGAACACGCCGTCAGCTCCGGCATCCTGGAGCCGGGCACCGCGCTGCCGCCGCTGCGGGATCTGGCCGGGGAGTTGGGCGTCAACCCCAACACGGTGGCCGCCGCCTACCGGTTGCTGCGGGACCGCGGCGTGATCGAGACGGCCGGACGACGCGGCAGCCGGATCCGCTCCCGCCCCTCGCTCACCCCCCGCGACGCCTTCCGCCCCGCCGTCCCGGCCGGCACCCGTAACCTCGCCGACGGCAACCCCGACACCGCGCTGCTGCCCGACCTGGAGGCCGCGGTGCGGGCGGCCGCGCTGGAGCACCGCGGCGACCCGGTGATGTACGGGGGGCCGTCGCTGGACCCCCGGCTGCGCGGCCTCGCCGAGTCGTCCTTCGCCGCCGACGGGATCCCGGCCGCCCCGGTCGGCGTCGCCTCGGGATCACTGGACGCCCTGGAACGGATCTTCCTGGCCCGGCTGCGCCCCGGCGACGCGGTCGCCGTCGAGGACCCCGGCTGGGGCAGCCTGCTCGACCTGCTGCCCGCCCTCGGCCTGAAGGCCGTGCCGGTCGCCGTGGACGACCGGGGGCCGGTGGTCGCGGACGTGGCCAGGGCGCTGGACGAAGGAGTCCGCGCGCTGGTGGTCACCGACCGCGCGCACAACCCCACCGGCGCCGCGATCGGCGCCGAGCGCGCCGCCGCGCTGCGGGCGCTGCTGACGGAGCGTCCGGGCGTGCTGCTGGTCGAGGACGACCACGGCCACGGCATCGTCGACCTGCCGTTCCACCCGCTCTGCGCCGGACCGGACGGCACACCCACCACCGCGGCCTGGGCGGTGCTGCGCTCCGCCGCCAAGTCCCTGGGGCCGGACCTGCGGGTGGCCGTGTTCACCGGCGACCCGGAGACCATGGACCGGGTACGCGGCCGCCAGCGGCTCGGCGCCGGGTGGGTCAGCCATCTGCTGCAGCGCACCGTCGCCGGGCTGTGGGCGGTGGAGGACAGCGCCCCCGCGGCGGCGTCCTACCGGGTCCGTCGGGACGCGCTGCTGTCGGCGCTTGCGGAGCGCGGGGTGGCGGCGCACGGCCGCAGCGGCCTGAACATCTGGATCCCGGTGCCGGACGAGACCGCGGCCTTCGCCGGGCTGCTCCAGCGCGGGTGGGCGGTGGCGCCCGGCGCGCGGTTCCGGCTCGCCTCGCCGCCCGGCGTGCGGCTGACGGTCTCCCCGTTGACGGTGGACGAGATGCCGGGGCTGGCCGAGGACGTCGCCGCCGTGCTGCGGGGCAGCGACGGCGACGTCCGCGGGGTGTGAGCCCCGGCCGCGGCCCGGGTTCGGGGTGTGTGGGGGTTCGGGTCAGCCGATGAGCAGGCCCTGCGCCCTGGCGTGCTGCAGCCAGTTCGCGTACCCGGCCGTCATCAGGTCGTACAGCTGGTCGTCGGTCAGGTTCGCCGGGTCCTGGACGCAGAAGAAGTCGGCGTTGTCGAGGTAGCGGCCCGGCAGGTCGTCCAGCTCCTCCAGGAAGCGGAAGGTGCCGTCGCCCCAGTTCGCCGCCATCGCGGCGAACCGGCGGGCGAACCGCGACTGCTTGGCGGGCGGCGCGGCCTCGGCGACCTGGGGCGCGTCGACCGACTTGGAGGACCGCCCAATGCCCATGAACTGCCAGAACAGCGGCTCGTAGCTGGAGGAGAGGACATGGGCCTTGGTGGCCGCCTCGCTGGTGGTGTGACCGTCCGTCACGAACATCACATAGACCGGCTGGCGGTCCGAGATCGGGCCGTTCCGCAGGTCGGCCGAGCCGAAGTACTGCTGGCGGATCAGGTGCATGGCCGCGGCGTAGTCGGTGCCGCCCTCCAGCCGCCACTGCTGCAGCATCCGGTCCGTCCAGCCCTGGTAGCTGTCCATGCCGACGCTGCCGGCCTCGTGCCCGCGCGCGCCGAACAGGAACACGTCCACCTGGGCGTTGTCGTCGAAGCGCAGCCCGAGCGCCAGCACCCGTTCGACCAGTGACTGGACCTTGCCGGAACGGTAGAGGCCGCCCATCGAGCCGGAGATGTCCAGGCAGAGGGCGACCCGGGCGGTGTGCTCGGACAGGCCGCGCTTCTCCAGGGTGACCGCGGCGCGCTTGGTGAGGTCGAGCAGATTGCGGTCGCCGCGGTCGGCGAGCTGCTTCTCCAGGTTGATCAGCTTCTGCTTCTTGAGGCTTATCGGGGCGCCCGGGGCGCCCGGGGCGGCCGGGGCGGCCCCGGCGGGTGCGGACGCGACCGGTGCGGGGGCAGGCTGCTGGTACTGGGGCGCGGGCTGCTGATACGGCTGCTGCTGGTACTGCTGCTGGTACTGCGGTTGCTGCGGCGGCGCGGGCTGCTGGTACTGCGGCGGGGGCGGGCCGAAGCCCGCCGGGGGCTGCTGCGCCGGCTGCTCGTCGCCCTCGACGGAGATGCCGAAGTCGGTGGCCAGCCCCTCCAGGCCGGAGGCGTACCCCTGCCCGACCGCGCGGAACTTCCACTCCCCGCCGCGCCGGTAGAACTCGCCGAACAGGAACGCCGTCTCGCTGGTCGCGCCCTCGATGTCGAACTCGGCGACGCTGCCGCCGTCCTGGGTCATCACCCGCAGCCGCAGCCCGGGCACCTGGCCGAAGGTGCCGCCGTCGGCGGAGGCGCCGACCACGATGCGGTCCACGGCGGGCTCCACCGCGGCCAGGTCCAGCAGCACAGCGTCCATCATCTCGCCGGGCTGGGGCCGCTTGCCCTCGTACCGCACCGAACCGGAGGCGTGCTGCGGCTGGTTGTAGAAGACGAAGTCGGCGTCCGAACGCACCTTGCCGGAGCTGTCGAGCAGCAGCGCGGACACGTCCACGTCCGGGCCGGGCGCGTCGGTGCGCCAGCTCACCACCGCGTGCAGGGCTGTCGTCGGTACGGGGCAGTTGGCGCCCTTGCGCATCGAGGTCATACCGACATCCTGCCTGCTGCGGCCCGTGTGACAAGGCATCCGTACCGATCCGTGACACCTTCGCGTCGCGTCGCGTGGCACGGGTGAGGGGCGGCGACTCCCGGAAGCCCGGGGACGGTCGCCGCCCCTCACCTGCGCACGCTCCCGGCGTCAGCCGCTCTTGCGGCGGAAGTCGCGCTGTCCGCCGGACTTGCCGTGGGCTCCGTGGATCTTGGACGTCTCGGCGCTGCCGCCTGCGGTCGCGGAGTCGGCGTGCTGGCCGCTCTTGCGGGCCAGCGCCTCACGGAACTTGCGCTTCACGTCCTCCGCCGTGTCGGCGGAGCCGGTCGCCGCCTGCTGCGCGTCCTCGGCCTCAGCCTCCGGCGCTGCCGCGTCGCCGGAGGTCTTGTCGGCCACTGCGTCTTCAGCCATGGGGGCCTCCTGTCGTCAATCGAGCACAGCCCGTTCGGCTGCCTGCACAGTCTGGCACGGGACGGCGGCCCGGTATTGATCAATGGTCGGCGGCGGAGGCTCCCAGGCGTGCCGCCGGGGTGACACCGGCGCCCCCGGCGGTGTCCAGGCGATCGGTGAGCCGCTGCAGCATCCCGTGCAGCAGTCGGATCTCGGCCGGGTCCAGCCCGAGGTCGGCGGCGCAGTCGCGGACGGCGCGCCGGGCGTCAGCCGAAAGGCCGGCCCCCTTGGCGGTGAGGTTGACGTCGACCGAGCGCTCGTCCTGGATGCTGCGGGTGCGCTGCACCAGGCCGGCCGCCTCCAGCCGCTTGAGCAGCGGCGACAGCGTGCCGGAGTCCAGCCGCAGCAGCTCGCCGATGCGCTTGACCGGCAGTTCGCCGTGCTCGGTCAGCGCCAGCAGGACCAGGTACTGGGGGTAGGTGATCCGGAGCTCGCCCAGGGCGTCGCGGTAGAGGCTGCCGAAGGCGCGGGAGGCGGTCTGCAGGGCGAAGCAGATGTGGTCCTCCAGGCCGAGGAGGTCGTCGGCGGTTGCGGTGGGCTGCTTGGACATGTTTCAAGAGTACTACTCAGTTGTGCACAACTGAATTGTGTGTGATGCTTATGGGGCAGGGAACGCCGAGAGCAATCCAGGAGGAGACACCGATGGACGCCATCTACACCGCCGCAGCCACCGCCAATGGACGTGAGGGCCGCGCCGTGAGCTCCGACGGGCAGCTCGACCTCACCCTGGCGATGCCGCCCGCGCTGGGCGGCGACGGCAAGGGCACCAATCCCGAGCAGCTGTTCGCGGCCGGCTACGCCGCCTGTTTCGCCAGCGCCCTCGGCCTGGTCGGCCGTCAGGCCAAGGTCGACACCAGCGAGGCCTCGGTGACCGCCGAGGTCAGCATCGGCAGCAACGACAAGGGCGGGTTCGGCCTGGCCGTGGTCCTGCGGGTGGAACTGCCCGAGGCGCTCCAGGGCGAGACCGGCCGCGGCCTGGTCGAGCAGGCGCACCAGGTCTGCCCGTACTCCAACGCGACCCGCGGCAACATCCCGGTCGAGCTGGTAGTCGAGTAGTCGAGCAGTCGACAGATCTCTTTGTTACCACTTCTCCACTTCTCCTTCAGGCGGTCACCGGTTCCGGTGGCCGCCTGTCGGCATGTTGACGCCGGGTCAGAGATCGTCGGGGGAGCGTTCCTCGGCGTCCACGAAACGGCGCAGCAGTCGGAGCAGGTGGCTGCGCTCGTCCGGTTCGAATCCGGCGAGCAGGCTCTGGCCCGCCGCGTCGGCGCGGCTGTGGATCTCGGCCAGAACGGAGCGTCCGGAATCGGTCGCCTCGATGGCATGGGCGCGTCGGTCGGTGGGGTGCTGGCGGCGCACCGCGAGCCCGCGCGCCTCCAGTTCGTCGATGGTGCGAACCATCGTGGACTTGTCGCTGCCCAGGCGGACGATCAGATCGCGCTGGGTCACCGGACCGCCCCGGTCCAGTTGCAGCAGTACGCCCGCGTGGCGGGGGTCGATGCCCAGGGGCTGCAGCCGTCGGCCGAACTCCCTGGCCGAGCGGCGGTGCGCGCGGCGCAGCAGCAGGCCGACGGCCCCGGCCTCGGTGAGCCGACCGGTGGCCTGCAGGGCGGTGTGTGCGGCGTCCTCGGCGTCTACGTCTACGTCTACGTCTGCGTCGGGGTCGGCTCCGGCCTCGGCGTCGGAAAGGGGGTTGGCGTCCATGGGGACCGAGTATATGCTCCAGTTGAGATAGTTCCATTTGGGACTGTCTCAATAGGGACTTGAAATCCACACGGGGAGGAAGCCGCCATGGAGCAGGGCAGATCGGGAGTGCGGGTAGCCGCGCTACGGGCACTCAGGGGGGCGACCGTGCTGGCCGGGCTGCTGGCGGTCGCGCAGCCGGTCCTCGCGGGCGGGTTCCTGCAGGGGCACTATCCGCTGCTGCAGGCGCATGAGATCGCCGCGATGATCCTGGCCACGGCGGTGCTGCTGGCACTGGCGGCCGCGGTGGCGGCGTGGCGTCCGGGCGGGGCCCCGGTGGCGATCGTCAGGGAGCAGGCGATCGCCCTGGTCGTCATCGCACTGCAGATGATGCTCGGTTTCAGCCGGGAGCTGATCATCCATGTCCCGCTCGGGGTCGGTGTGGTGGTCATCGTGCTGAGGAACGCCAGGTCGGCCTGGACGCTGCCGCTGCGACCCCCGTCGGACAGTGCCGTGGAGGCTCAGGCGCGGACGGCGCACGCCGGGGCGGACGCATGAGCCGGCCCGCGATGAGCCGGCGCCGCTTCCTCGGCATCGGCGGCGCCGCAGTGCTGGGCGCCGGTGCGGTGGCGGCCGGGTCGCCTTATCTGGAAGGCATGCTGAAGCAGGGTCAGCCCGGGTTGCTGCTGCGCAGCGCCGCTCCGCTGCCCCGCCCCTACCAGGTGCGGCTGCCGCGCCCGCAGGTGCTGGCACCGACCCGAAGCGACGCCACCGCCGACTACTACGAGATCACCCAACGCCCGGCGCTGCTGCGGATCCTGCCCGGGCTGGACACCGAAGCCTGGACCTACCAGGGCAGTTACCCCGGCCCCACGCTGGTGTCCCGGTCCGGGCGCCGGACGGTGGTGACACACCGCAACCAGCTGCCGCAGCCCACCGTCGTCCACCTGCACGGAGGCCACACGCCGACCGCGAGCGACGGCTATCCGACCCAGCTGGTCCACCCGGCCGGGACGGGCGGCGGGGCCGGCGCCATGGCGGGGATGGCGGGGATGGCGGGGATGGCGGGGATGAGCGGCGGGGCGGGCGGCATGGCCGCGATGGACAGCGGCGACGGCTCCAGCCGGCGCACCTACACCTACCCGGTCGACCAGCGGGCCGCGACGCTCTGGTACCACGACCACCGGATGGGCTTCACCGGCCCCCATGTGTGGCGCGGTCTGGCCGGCTTCCACCTGGTCACCGACGACGAGGAGGCGTCCCTCCCGCTGCCGCGCGGGGAGCGGGACCTGCCGCTGATGATCAGCGACCGCTCCTTCGCCGCCGACGGCTCCTTCGCCTACCCGGCGCTGGACGGCTCCGAGGTCACGCCCGGGGTCACCACGCCGTACATGAACGGGGTGCTCGGCGACACGGTGCTGGTCAACGGCGCGCCCTGGCCGGTACTGGACGCCGACCGGGCCCGCTACCGGCTGCGCATCCTCAACGCGTCCAATGCCCGCCGCTACCGGCTGGCCCTGGACCCGCAGCCGCCGGGCGGCGGCGGCCTGGTGCAGATCGGCAGCGACGGCGGCCTGCTGGCGGCGCCGGTCGCTCACGACAGCATCGACGTCGCCCCGGCGGAGCGGTTCGACGTGGTCGTCGACTTCTCCCGCTACCCGGCCGGGACCAGGGTGCGGCTGGTCAACCGGCTCGGCAGCGGCGGCACCGCCGAGGTGATGCGGTTCGACGTGGGCGGCGGGGCGGTCGCCGACGACTCCAGGATCCCGGCCGGACTCTCCACGATCGCTGCCCTGGACCCGTCCAGGGCAGCGGCGACCCGCACCTTCCTGTTCCAGAAGTCGGACAGCGGCTGGACCATCAACGGCCACGGGTACCGGCCGGGACGCTCACTGGCCACGCCGCGGCTGGGCACCACCGAGGTCTGGCGCTTCGTCAGCGACTTCCACCACCCGGTGCACCTGCACCTCAACCACTTCCAGGTGGTGTCCCGCAACGGCGCGGACCCCGGCCCCTTCGACGGCGGCTGGAAGGACACCGTGGATGTGCAGCCCGCCGAGGCGGTCGAGATCGCGGTGCGCTTCGAGGACTACGCGGGCCGCTTCATGCTGCACTGCCACAATCTGGAGCACGAGGACATGGCGATGATGGCGGACTTCACCACCCGCTGAGGCAGCCGCAATTGAGCCGACGTCAGCTCAGATCGGCTCAGGTCGGCCCAGCTCAGGTCGGCCCAGCTCAGCTCAGCTTCGCGAGGAGGTCCGCGCCCGCCGCGCGGGCCTCCTCGATCAGCGCTGCCAGATCCTGCTCCGACACGGCCGGGTTGATCAGGCAGGCCCGGACCGCTTCGCGGCCGTCCAGCAGGGTACCGGTGACGAACGTGCGCCCGCGCTCCTGGACCGCCACCGACAGCGCCTTGTTGACCTGCTCCAGCTGTTCGGCGGACACCCCGGCAGGGGCGTAGCGGAAGGCGGCGATGGAGCTCTCAACCTCGGCCATCAGCTCCAACTCGGGGTCTGCGGCGACCAGTTCACCGAGTCGCCGAGCCATCGCGGTGCAGTGTGCGACATCGCGGGTGATGCCGTCACGGCCCGAGGCGGCGATGGTCGCCCAGACCTTGAGCGAGCGGAACGGCCGGGTCTGCTCGATGCCGTACTCGGAGAACCAGCCCAGGCCGCCGGCGTTCTCGTCCCTGAGGTAGGAGGGGACCAGGCTGAAGGTGCCGCGCAGCTCCACCGGGTCGCGGACCAGGACGCAGCCGCAGTCGACCGGGACGCCCAGCCACTTGTGCGGGTCCAGCGCCAGCGAGTCGGCCCGGTCCAGTCCGGCGTAGCGGTCGGCGATCACCGGGTCCAGTACGCCGAAGGCCCCGTAAGCGCCGTCGACGTGCAGCCACAGCCGCTCCTCGGCGCAGACGTCGGCGATGGCGGCCAGGTCGTCCACGGCGCCGGTGTTGACCGTCCCGGCGGAGGCGACGGCGAGGAAGGGGTGCAGCCCGGCGGTCCGGTCGGCCTTGATCTGCTCCCGCAGCGCGGCGGGGTCCAGATGCCCGGCCGCGTCGGTGGCGACCACCCGAAGGGCGCGGCCGCCCAGTCCGAGCAGTTCGACGGCCTTGCGGACACAGGAGTGGGTCTCCGCGCTGACATAGCCGACCAGCGGGGGCAGCGCCGCCAGGCCCTCTGCGCGAACGTCGACGCCCAGCCGCCGGGCGGCCCGGTTGCGGGCGGTACCGAGGGCCACGATCGTCGCCATGGAGGCGCCGGAAGTCAGCAGTCCCGCGCCGGCCGGGTGCGGGAACCCGGCGAGCTCGGCTATCCAGCGCACCACCGTGCGCTCCAGGTGGACGTCGGCGTGGTCGCCGCCGGCCGAGCTGGGGTTCATCGCGGCGGCGGCCAGCGCCGCCAGCACCCCGGCCGGGGCGGGGGCGGCGTTCACCCAGCCGAAGAAGCGGGGGTGCCCGTTGCCCATCGGGTACGGCAGCACGTCCCCGCCGATGTCCGCGACCAGCTCGTCCAGACCCCGGCCGCCCTGCGGCAGCGGCAGCGTCAGCAGCCGCTCGCGGGCGGCGGGGTCCATCGCCTGCCAGACCGGTCCGTCGGGCAGTCCGCCCAGGTAGTCGGCCAGCAGGTCCACAGCGGCGTGACCCGCCGTACGGAAGTCGTTCATACCGATGATCGTACGGTGGGGCGATGGGGGCGGCCGTGCTGACCCACCCCGCGAGGGCGCCACTGCTCGCGGCGGCAGCGCTCTGACCTGTGTCGCAGCTGTGATCGCAGAACGCGCACAACTGGGGGACGCGCGTAGAGAAAAGGACATGACAAGTTAACCGGATCCCACTTCCGTCAAGTTCTACGCGCGTGGTTCTTCGGTTGGCACGCCGGCCCGCCGGGGCTGACGAACCATCACATACCCAGGGAGAAACGATGATCCGGACCACCCTGCGTCGCGCCGGAACCATCCTCGCGGCCTGCGCGGCAGCGCTCGGCACCGCCCTGCCCGCCCACGCCGCCGGCACCTACACGGCGTTCGCCTTCTCGCTCACCAGCACCGAGCCGACGATCTACAACTTCATCAACTCGGCCACCAGCACGCTCGACATGACGATGTACGAGCTCAGCGACAGCACCGCGGTGGCGGACCTGGTCGCGCGCGAGAAGGCCGGGGTGACCGTGCGGGTCATCCTGGACGGCACGAGGACCTCCGTCAACGGCTCCGCCTACTCCACGCTCAAGGCAGCCGGCGTCGGCGTCGTCTACTCCTCCAGCAGCTACGTCTACACCCACCAGAAGACCATCACGGTCGACGGCGCCGAGTCGCTGGTCCTCACCGGCAACCTCACCTCGAAGTACTACACGACCAGCCGCGACTACGGCGTCTTCGACACCGACAGCACCGACGTCGCCGCCATCGAGAAGGTCTTCGACGCGGACTACGCCCACACCGCGATCACCCCGGGCGACGGCGACAACCTGACCTGGTCGCCCACCGACTCGCAGACCCGGCTGCTCAGCGTCATCAACGGCGCCACCAGGACCCTGGACGTCGAGGAGGAGGAGTTCAGCGACAGTGCCGTGGTCAACGCGATCGTGGCCCGGGCCAAGGCCGGCGTGACCGTGCGCGTCGTGCTGGAGTACCCGTCGGACTACTCCTCCGAGGTCTCCGCCGTGAAGGCGGCCGGCGGCACGGTGCGCGGCTACTCCTCCAGCACCGGGTACTACATCCACGCCAAGGCGATCGTCGCCGACTACGGCCTGTCCACCGCGAAGGTGGAGGCCGGCTCCATGAACATCACCAGCAACTCGCTCGGCAACAACCGCGAGCTGGGCATCATCCTCACCGACACCGGCGTCGAGGGCGTCATCGAGACCGCCTTCGCCTCCGACTACTCCGGCGGTGCCTCGGCCTGACCCCGCACCAGGGCGCCGCCGATGTCACAACCGGGGCGGCTGCTCTGTCCTACGGGTATGGACACATCGAAGAAGCAGATGCGGGTGGCGGTCGCGGGCGGGACCGGAGTGGTCGGACGCCTGGTGGTGGCGGCGCTGGAGGCCGAGGGGCACGAGGCGGTGGTGCTCTCTCGCTCGAAGGGGGTCGACCTGACCACCGGTGCCGGGCTGGACCGGGCGTTGGACGGCGTGGGCGCGGTGATCGACGTCAGCAACACGATCACGATCCGGAGGAGCACGGCGGTCAGCTTCTTCGAGCGGGCCGCCGGGCACCTGCTCGCGGCGGGGACGAAGGCCGGGGTGTCGCACCATGTCGCACTGTCGATCGTGGGGTGCGACCGGGTCGGACTGGGCTACTACGCAGGGAAGGTCCGGCAGGAGGAGCTGGTGCTGGCCGGGCCGGTGCCGGGCAGTGTGCTCCGGGCCACGCAGTTCCACGAGTTCGCGGCGCAGCTGCTGGAGCGGGGCGGCCCCATGCCGTTCGTGCTGGCGCCGAGGATGCGCAGCCAGCCGGTCGCCGCGAGCGAGGTGGCGACGGCCCTGGTGGAGCTGGCCACCGGCGACCCGGTCGGGATGGCGCCGGATCTGGCCGGTCCCGAGGTGAGGGAGATGTCCGACCTGGTACGGGCCGTGCTCCGGGCCCGCGGCAGCCGCCGCCCGGTGCTGAGCCCGCGCCTGCCCGGCGCGGTCGGCCGCGCGATGCTCGGCAGCGGCCTCCTCCCGTCCGCCCCCGGCCCGCGCGGCACCCAGACCTTCGAGCAGTGGCTCCTCGCCGACACGGCCGCACACGCCGGCACCCGGCGCTGAGCCCGTCCGCTCCGCCGTGAACGCCGCCGGCTCAGCCGCGGGGTTCGGGGAGGGCTATGGCGTCGGTGGGTGGGCCGGGGTTGGGGCGGCGGGGTTCTCGGTCGCCGGCAGTGGGTGGGATGCCGTCGGGGCCGTTGCCGCGGGTGCGCGGGCGGTGGAGGCGGTCGGCGAGGTAGCGCATCGGGGCGCTGAGGGCGATGACCACCGAGTGGTGGGTGACGACCCGGAGGAACTGGCGGGGGCCTCCCAGGTGGCCGCCGTAGTTCGGCGGACGGAGGCCCCGTCGGCCCCCGGGCAGGTCGGCGCGCTGGAGCGGGTAGGCGATGAACGGCCACAGCGGCAGCAGTGCCAGGACCGCCAGATTGATCATCAGCGCCCGGACCGGGTGGCGGCGGCGGACCGGGTGACGGCGGCGCGCGGCGCGGTAGTGGTGACGCCGGGCCAGGTCGTTGATGTCATGCTCGGCCCATGGCGTGCGGCCCAGCAGCTGACGGAGCGGGCGGGGAAGTGACGGCATATCAGGCCTCCTTGGCTCCAAGGGTGCCCCCGGACTGCTCCGATCGGAAGCGGTTCCCGTGTTCGAAGTGCTGATCAGGGGGAATGCGTCGACACTGGGGTGTGGTGACTGAGGAGAGGGATGCAGGTGCGGAGTGTTGCGGGGCGGGGGTCCGGTGGTGACCCGGCCGAGGCGGGCGGCTTCGGCGGACAGGCCGAGCGGGGCGGACAGGCCGTTGTGACCGAGGAGGGCGGGGCGGAGCCCGTGCCCGACCCCGGGCCGGGCCGCCGGGAGCGGCTGCGCCGACTGGCGCGCCGTTCGCGGATGCCGCTGCTCGCCGCCGGGACCGGGGCGCTGCCGGTGCTGGTCTTCCCCACCGTCGGCTGGTGGTGGTTCGCCTATGTCTGCCTGGTGCCGCTGATGCTGGTGCTGCGGACCGCCCCGGACCGGCGGCGGGCCATGGTGCTCGGCTGGTGGGGCGGGATCGGCTTCCTGGTCGGGGTGATGAGCTGGCTGATCCCCACGCTCAGCGTGGCGATCCTGGTGCTCGCCGCGCTGCTCGGGCTGTTCTGGGCGCCGTGGGGCTGGCTGGTGTGGCGGCTGCTGCGCGGCAGCCCGCACGCGGGGCGGGCGGCGGCGGCCGTGGTGCTGGTGCCGTGCGGCTGGTTGGCCATCGAGACCATCCGCTCCTGGCAGTACCTCGGCGGTCCGTGGGGACTGCTCGGAGCCAGCCAGTACCAGCGGCATGCGGCGCTGGTGCTGGCCTCGGTCGGCGGCGTGTGGCTGGACAGCCTGTTCATCGTGGCGGTGAACACCGCCGTGGTGGTGCTGATCGCGGGCTGGGGCCGTTCCGCCGTGGCCTACGGCACCCTGCTGGCGCTCGCCGGCTGCACCGCGGCGGCACTGGCCTGGGCGCCGCAGCCCCGGCTGACCGGTGCGGCAGCCACTGTCGCCGTGGTCCAGCCCGGCGGTTCGTCCGACCTGGACAACCGTACCGAGAACGGCGAGCAGCTCACCCGCGCGCTCATCGGCACCCGTCCCGACCTGGTGGTCTGGGGCGAGAGCAGCCTCGGCTACGACCTGGGGGACCGTCCGGACCTGACCGCCCAGCTGGCCGTGCTGTCCCATCAGCTCGGCGCGGACCTGCTGGTCAATGTGGACGCGGCCCGACCCAACGGGGCGATCTACAAGAGCTCGGTGCTGATCGGCCCGCAAGGGCTGACCGGGCAGCGCTACGACAAGATCCGGCTGGTGCCGTTCGGCGAGTACATCCCGATGCGCCCGGCGCTGGGCTGGATCACCTCGTTCTCCAAGGCCGCCGCGGTGGACCGGCGCCGGGGCACCACCCCGGTGATCATGACTGTGCCGCGGCCGGAGGGCGGGACGCTGACGATCGGGCCGCTGGTGTGCTTCGAGTCGGCGTTCCCCGACATGAGCCGGGCCCTGGTGAACCGGGGTGCGCAGGTGGTGGTGGTGCAGTCGTCCACCTCGACGTTCCAGGGGACCGCGGCGCCCGAGCAGCACGCCTCGCTGGCCGCGTTCCGGGCCGCCGAGACCGGCCGCCCGGTGGTGCAGGCGACGCTCACCGGTGTCAGTACCGCCTACGACCCGCTGGGACGCCAGGTCGGCCGGGCGCTGGGCACCGACGACCGGGGGAGCCTGGAGTACCGTATGCCGCTGGCGACCGGCTCCACCCTGTACGACCGCTGGGGCAACTGGGTGCCGGCCGGCTGCTGCCTGCTGCTGGTGGTCGCGGCGGGCGGCTGGGTGCTGCTGGAGTGGCGGAACCGACGCCCCTGACCCGGATGGCCGCCTCTGACCCGGATGCGCGAGATCCTGCCCGATTCCGGGCAGGATTCTTGGTTCCGACGGCCTGGATGCGTAAGGTCACTGCTTGTGCCCAGTCCTGCCCGCGCCACCGCGCCGACGTCTCCCGCCGCGTCCGCCGTACCCGATGATCTGCTCGACCATCTGGCCCGCACCACGGCCCTCGGGCCCAACGAGGCGGCGCGGGTCGTCGCCGACGTCCTCGCCTACTTCGCCGAGAGCGCCGAGGAGTACGTGCGCCGCAGGCACGGCGAGCTGAAGGCGCGCGGGCTGACCAACGACCGGATCTTCGAGCGGATCGGCGCGGAGCTGCCGCAGCGGCGGGTGCGCGCGCCGGAGCTGTCCGCCCGGCAGCTGCGCCGGCTCGTCTACGGCTGAGCCGGACCGGGACGACCGGTCCGTCCCTCTGCCGGGTTCACCCTCACCCTCCACCCTCAGACTCACCCACGACATAAGGAGTCCTGTATGTGCGGAATCGTCGCCTACATCGGTCCCAGGGACGCCGCGCCCATCCTGCTGGAGGGACTCCAGCGCCTCGAGTACCGCGGCTACGACTCCGCCGGGGTCGCCGTCGCCGCCAAGGGCGGGCTCAAGGTCCGCAAGAGCAAGGGCCGGGTCGGAGAGCTGGCCGCCCTGGTACCGGCCCGTTTCTCCGGCAAGGCCGGCATCGGGCACACCCGCTGGGCCACCCACGGCGAGCCCAGTGACGCCAACTCGCACCCGCACCTGGACGGCGCCGAGCGCATCGCCGTGGTGCACAACGGGATCATCGAGAACGCCGAGGAACTGCGCGCCAAGCTGGTCGCCGACGGCTGCGTGTTCGCCTCGGAGACCGACACCGAGGTGCTCTCGCACCTGATCGCGAGCCTCGCCACCGAGGGCGTCGAGCTGGAGGACGCCGTGCGGGCCGCCCTCAAGCACGTCGTCGGCACCTACGGCATCGCCGTGCTGGACGCCGAGCAGCCCGACCGGATCGTGGTGGCCCGCAACGGCAGCCCGATCGTGCTGGGCATCGGCGAGAAGGAGATGTTCGCGGCCTCCGACGTCTCCGCCCTGGTCCGCTACACCCGCCAGGTGGTCCACCTGGACGACGGCGAGCTGGCGACGGTGCGCGCCGACGGCTTCAACACCTTCACCCAGGAGGACGCCCGGGCCACCGCCAAGCAGCCCTCCACCGTGGACTGGGAGGAAGCCTCCTACGACACCGGCGGCCACGCCCACTTCCTGCTCAAGGAGATCCACGAGCAGCCCACCTCGGTGGAGCGCACTCTCAGCGGCCGGGTCGACGAGCGGTTCTCCACCGCCCATCTGGGCGGCCTCAACATGGACGCCCGCGAGGCGCGGGCCTTCACCCGGGTGAAGATCCTCGGCTGCGGCTCCGCCTACTACTCCGGCGAGCTGGGCGCCCAGCTGATCGAGGAGCTGGCCCGGATCCCCGCCCACGCCGAGCCTGCCTCCGAGTTCCGCTACCGCAACCCGGTGATCGAGGCGGACACCCTCTACATCGCGGTCAGCCAGTCGGGCGAGACCTACGACACCCTGGCCGCCGTGCAGGAGATCAAGCGCAAGGGCGGACGGGTCCTCGGCGTCGTCAACACCGTGGGCAGCGCCATCGCCCGGGAGTGCGACGGCGGGATGTACCTGCACGCAGGTCCGGAGATCTCGGTCGCCTCGACCAAGGCGTTCACCTCCACCTCCATCGCCTTCGCGCTGATCGCGCTGCACCTGGGCCGGGTCCGCGACCTGTCCCCGGCGGACGGCCGGCGGATCTGCGCCGGACTGAAGGCCATCCCGGACCAGATCCGGGAGATCCTGGCGCAGGAGAAGGAGATCGAGGAGCTGGCCGCCAAGTACGCGGACCACCCCGGGATGATGTTCGTCGGCCGGGTGCGCGGCTGGCCGGTGGCCCGCGAGGGTGCGCAGAAGCTCAAGGAGGTCTCCTACGTCCACGCCGAGGCCTACCCGGCGAGCGAGCTCAAGCACGGCCCGCTGGCGCTGATCGGCCCGGACCTGCCGACCGTCGCGGTGGTCCCGGACGACGAGCTGCTGGAGAAGAACCTCACCACGCTGGGCGAGATCCGGGCCCGCCGCGGCCCGGTGCTGATGGTCGGCCACACCCGTCCGGACGCCAAGCTCGCCGAGGACGCCATCCTGGTGCCCAAGAACGAGCCCGAGCTGGACCCGATCCTGCTCGGCATCCCGCTCCAGCTGTTCGCCTACTACGCGGCGGTGGCGCTGGAGCGGGACGTCGACAAGCCGAGGAACCTGGCGAAGAGCGTCACCGTCGAGTAGCCGGTGCCTCAGCGCTCTCGTGGGCGAGGTGCGCGGTGATCACCAGGGTGCCGTCCTCCACCTGGTAGTCCAGCGGGACGCCGAGCCGGCGCAGGGTCGCGATCATGCCGCTGTTGGAAGCGGTGGTGACCGCGTAGACCTCGTCGATCCCGGCGTCCCGCGCCAGCTCCACCAGCCGGCGCACCAGCTCGCTGCCGAGGCCCCGGCGCTGCCGGGCGTCCTCGACCAGGACGGCGATCTCGGCGCTGTCGTCGTCCCACATCAGATGGGCGAGCGCGGCCAGACTGCCGTCCGGGGCCTCGGCGGTGAGGGTCTGGCCGTAGCGGGGCTCCAGCAGATGGCCCAGGTAGCGGTCGCTCTCGGCGGCCGGGCCGTGGTAGCGCCGGCGCAGGGTCTGGCTGCTGCACCGCTCGTGCAGGGCGATGGCGGCGGCCCGGTCCGAGGGGTCGGCCCGACGCACCGTCAACTCCTCGGCGGGGAACCCCTCTCCGTCCAGCTCGATGAGCGAGCGGGTGCCCGGGACCCGCGGGCCGAGCTGGGCGTCCAGCTCCACCAGCGCCCGGGCACGGGCGAACTCGGTGGGAGTGAACGGCGGTTCGTCCCGGGTGACCAGCAGGATGCCGCCGGACGGGTCGCGCAGCCGCATGGTGCTGCCGTCCAGCTCGTCCTCGTCGATGCCGCCGGGCCGTGAGCGGATGGTGCAGCGGCCGAACAACTGGCGCAGTGCCAGCGGGAGTTCGGCGGCGTCCAGGGCGGTGCGGGTGGCCAGGTTGAGGATCCTGGTCGGGACGTCGACCAGGTCGTGCGCGTCCGCGCGCTCCAGCCACACCTCGGTGCCGCCGGCCGCGACGACGGCCCGGGTGATGTCCTGGGCAGCGGTCCGCTGATGGGCCTGGACCACGAACTCGTCGACGGTCTCGTCGGCGAGCGGGTGCGCCTGCATGGAGATGATGTTGACGGGCAGGTCGGCCAGCGCCCGGCACAGCCCGGCCAGGCTGCCCGGCGCGTCCGGGACGGTGGTCCGGATCCGCCACAGCGGCCATTCGGCGGACCGCGGCGAGTGCGGGGAGCGCGGCGGGAGCGCCGCTGCCCCGGGCACCGCCGCCTCGGTAGGCGCGGACGAGAGGATGTCGCCGGGCGCGGGCCCCGGCGGGGCGTCCGGATGGCGGTGCTTCCACCAGCTGTGCCAGACCGCTGTCGCCAGCAGCGCCACCGCGGACGCCACCAGAAGGACCGGTCCGTCGTGGCCGTGGACGACGACGTTGGCGATCAGATCGGCGACGGCCACCGCCGTGAACACCGCTGACAGCTCCACGGTGTCGCGGCGCCAGTGGTGCCGGGAGGTGCGCTTGTGGTTACGGTTCGTCAATTCAGCCATGTCAGCATCTTGTCGAACCGGTGTTTCGCGGTCACCAACGGATCATGACCAGAACGTTAAGAGTGTTTGATTCCGTTTTGTCCGGAATGCGCCAAGGTGGGGGCCGAGGGCGGGACCTGGTCGGCCCCGCGCAGCTGCTCCAGCAGGCCCTGCTGGTCGGCGAGCAGCACGGTCAGGATCCGCCGGGCGCACCGCAGCAGCTCCGCCACATCGCCACCGGCCAACGCGTACACCACAGTTGGCCCCTCGCGGCTGGACACCACGATACCGGAGCGGCGCAGCAGGGCGAGTTGCTGGGAGAGGTTGGAGGGCTCGACGCCGATGTCGGCGAGGAGCTCGCGGACCGGCCTGGGGCCGCCCTGGAGCAGTTCCAGGACCCGGATCCGGACCGGGTGGCCGAGCATCCGGAAGAACTCGGCCTTGACCTGGTAGAGCGGCGGCTGGGTCACAGGTCGAGCCCGGCCTCGACCTGGTTCAGCTGGCGGCGGGCCAGGGCGAGGTTGGCGCGGTTGCGGTCCAGTACCAGGTAGAGGAACAGCCCCTGGCCGCTGTTCGAGGTCAGCGGGCGGATCAGGTGGTACTGGCTGGTGAGGGTGGTCAGGATGTCCTCGATGCGGCCGCTGAGGTTGAGCATCTCCATGACCCGCAGCTTGGCGCGGACCACGTCGGTGTTGCCCGCGGCGGCGACGCCCAGGTCGAAGTCGCTGCCGCCGCCCATGGCACCGAGCGCCATACCGCTGTTCACGTCCACGAGGGCGGCGCCGAGCGCGCCCTCGATCATCATTGCCTGCTTGAGTGCGACGTCGATGTCTTCCATGGCGATGACGTTACGTAGCCGAACGGCTACGGCACTCATGAATTGCAGAAGACCGCAACCCGCACCGCGGCGGGGTGTACCGTGTCGGCGCTTCCGGCCCGGGTCAGGCCGGGAAGCGCTCCAGGACGGGGCGCTTGGCGAGCCGGCCGTCGCCGGAGGACTTGCCGGTGAGCCGGCGCAGCACCCAGGGCGCCACATGCACGCGCAGCCAGTGCAGGTCGGCGCGGAGCTTGGCGGCCCGGGGGACAGGAGGGGCCGGGGGCGGGGGCTCGCGCCAGTCGAAGGACGGGGCGAAGCCCAGCGCCTGCAGCACGCCCTCGGCGACCCGGCGGTGGCCCTCAGCGGAGAAGTGCAGCCGGTCCTCGGCCCACATCTGCGGGTCGTCGAAGGCGGGGACGTTGAAGAGGTCGACCACGGTGATGTTGTCGCGCTCACCGAGTTCGCCGACGAATCGTTTGAGCCGCAGGGTCTGCGGCATGATCCGGGCGCTGCTGCGCATCCGGCGGCTGGGGTCGACGCTGTAGAACATCACCAGCCGGTGGGCGCCTGCGGCGAGCCGCTCGGCGAGTTCGCCGAGGGTGCGTTCCACCTGGTCGAGGTCGCATCCGGGGCGCATCACGTCGTTGAGCCCGCCGGCCAGGGTCACCAGCTCGCCGCCGAGAGCCACGGCGGCGTCCCCCTGTTCGTCCGCAATCTGACCGATCAGCTTTCCCCGCACGGCGAGATTCGCGTAGCGGAACTCCGCGCCGCTGTCGGCGGCGGCTAGTTCGGCTGCGAGGCGTTCGGCGACCCGGTCGGCCCACCCGCGGTAGTGGCCGTTCGGCAGGACGCTGTCGCACATGCCTTCGGTGAACGAGTCGCCGAGCGCGACCATGCTGCGGAAGACGGGGCTCTGGCTCATAGTCCAAGAATCTTAAGGCCTCGCTGCCGGGACGCTGCCGCCGAGGTCAGCCGCCCTGTGCCGGTGGTTCGGCGCGCTGAAGTCAAGACCGTCCGGGTGGGCCTTTGTGAGCTGTGGTCAGGTCGGGTCCAAAGTGACATTACTGCTGGCATGACAAGGAGTTACTTGGCTTGTTATATTCGTCAAGTCTGCGGTCCGGGGTGGACCGCGGGGGGATTCCGCATGCCTGTCGGGCACTTGGGCCGTTGCTGCCAGGTCCGCTCGGGGTGGGAGCGGCCCGGCCCG
>NZ_BBPM01000040.1:0-19764 GCF_000787775.1 Streptacidiphilus carbonis
GGGTGGGCGCGGTCGGGGGCGCCGGGGTGGGCGCGGTCGGGGGCGCGGGCACGGGCGGGGCCGACGACTGGGCGGCGCGGGGGGCGTAGGTGCTCCGGGAGTCCGCCCAGGGCGCGTACGGCTGACGGAACGGGCGGGTGGGATCCATCGGCACCGCCGGTCCCTCGGACGCCCCGACCCCGGGAGACGGCAGCAGCGGTGCCAGGGCCCGGTAGACCTCGGCCGCGTCGGCGGGCCGCTGCCGCGGATCCTTGGCGAGCAGCCGCAGCACCAGGGCCTCCAGCGGTTCCGGTACCTCGGGACGGACCTGGCGCAGCGGCACCGGCGGCTCGTTGAGGTGGCGGTGCAGCACGCCCAGCGCGGTGGAACCCGCGAACGGCACGGTTCCGCTGAGCAGTTCGTGCAGCACCGCGCCGAGCGCGTAGAGGTCCGCGGCCGGACCGACTTCGCCGCCCATGGCCTGCTCCGGCGCCATGTAGGCGGGGCTGCCGATGGGCGAACCGGTCAGCGTGAGCCGGGTGGTGTCGCTGTCCAGCACGGCGGCCACACCCAGGTCGAGCACGACCACCGCGCCGTCCGGACGGACGATCAGATTGCGCGGCTTGAGGTCGCGGTGGACCACCGGCACGGCGTGCACCGCGGCCAGCACCGGACACAGCTGCGCCGCCACGGCCACCGCCCACGGCCACGGGTACGGGTCGTTCTCGGCGAGGTGGTCGGCCAGGTCGGCCCCTTGGACGTACTGCATCACCAGGTAGAGGTCGTCGCCGTCCTCGCCCGCGTCGTGGACCGTGACCAGGCCCGGGTGCTCGACCTGGGCGGTGATCCGGCACTCCCGGGCGAAGCGTCGCCGCAGCTCGCTACCGTCCCCGGCGCCAGGGCCGGCACTGGCGCCGTCACTGCCGACGCCGCCGTCCACACCGACGGCCCGGTCGGGCCGCAGCAGCTTCACCGCCACCCGGCGGTCGAGCCGGCGGTCGTGGGCCGTCCACACCTGGCCCATGCCTCCCTGCCCCACCAGCGTCGACAGCTCGTAACGACCCGCGACCAGCCGCCCGTTCACCTGCCCCCCTGGTCCCGGAGGTAGGCGCTGAGCTCGTCGAGTTCGGCCCTGACCTGGTCGATGCGCCCGCCGGGGGCCGGAACAGGAGCGGGAAACGGGACACGAACAGGAGCAGCGGTGGGAGTGGAAACCGGGGCAGGAAGAGGGGTGGGGACAGGGGTGGGAACGGACCACGCGCCCGTCGGTGCGTGGCCCGGCGCCGCAGCAGACGCCCGACGGCCCGCGTCGTGCCAGCGGAGGTCCGCGACCAGGAAGTGGACCGGGACGCCGACCGCCAGTAGCAGCAGTACCGCCATACCCAGCGCACTCGCCCAGCTGCTGTCGTCGTCGCTCTGCCCCACCAGCACGAACGCGCCGGTGGCGAGCAGCACCACCAGTCCGCAGCCGACCCAGTCCCACGCCCTCCGGCTGCGGACGGCCAGCCTGAGCATGGGTATCCAGGACAGGATGCCGATCGTCGCCGGGGGGACGGCGGCGAACAGCACCCGGACGAGCACTCGCGCGGCCCGCGCGGCCCGGCGGGGCGGCGGTATCGGGGCGGGCCCGTACATGGCGCGGCTCCAGGTGGTCGGTGTCGCGCGCATCGGTGGCGGACGGGGTGAGCGTACCGACCCGGCCGGTCGCGGCCAAAGGCCCGTCCGGAGCCGTGCTACCCCGCATTACCCCGCGCTACTTTGCGCTGCCGTCCGTCAGTTCGTCGTGCAGGCCCTGGAGGAGCTGCTCGCCCAGCCGCCCGACCGACCGAAGCGAGTCCTCGAACGCGGCGAGGGCGCGGAAGCGCTCACCGTAGCGGCGCTGGTCGTCGAGCGGGAGCCGGGGCACCTGGAGCCGGCGGACGTCCAGCCGGGTGGCGGTCGAGGTGTAGCTGCTCGCCTGGCGGTTGTTGGCTGTGCCGCGCAGGAAGCCGGCCAGGAACCATGGGTCCAGTGACACCGGGTCCGCCCGCAGCAGGTGCACTCCGCGTCCGAGCGCGGCGCCCGCCCCGGACCGGTCGACCACCCGGGTGACCGCGGCTCGGCCGAGGGCCGGGATCACCACGTCCCCGGCCTCGACCAGCACCTGCTCCCGGTCGTCCCCGTCGAGCAGCACCCCCGAGGGCGGTCCGCCGGCCACGATGTCGTGCTCGGTCAGCACCGCCCGAGCAGCCCCGGTAGCGGCGTCCCGGGTACCGGCGTGCCCGGTACCGGCGTACCCCCCGGAGGCTGCCGCGGTGCCGGCGCTGATCGCCGTTCCGGTGCGCAGCAGCAGCGCGCCGGCCTTGGCCAGCTCGCCGACGCTGGTCAGCGACCAGTGCGCGGTTTGCGCCGATCCGCCGACGACGGGGGCGAGTTCCGCCGACCGGCCCAGCGCGGCGGTCAGCCGCTCGCGTACCGCTGCCAGGTCCGCCGCGCCCTCGCCGACCGCGCGCAGGGGCAGATGCCGGGCCGGGGTGAGGTCCACATCGTCGTCCAGCAGCTCGACCACCTGCAGCGAGCGACTGACACCGGGCACCCCGTCGACGGCGCCCTCGCGGTCGAAGGCCCGCCAGGTGTCGGCCACGGCGGTGTGCAGGGCCTGCCAGGACGCCTTCTCACCGGCGTCCGCCAGGCCGCCCGTGTCCACCAGCAGCAGTTGCTGGGGCGCCGGCGCGCCGGCGCCGGGGCGGCGCAGCACCCACAGGTGCAGCGGGATCCCGTACGGCGGCGCCGCCCCCGCGGGGAGGGCGACCACGGCCCGCAGCGCGCCCCGGCGCAGCAGGTCGGCCCGGATCCGGCGGCCCGACCTGCGCGAGGCCGCGGCCGGCGGCATCAGCAGCACGACCGTGCCGCCCTCGCGGACCCGGGAGAGGGCGTGCTGCACCCAGGCCAGTTCCGACTCGGTACGCGGGGGCAGGCCGTACTCCCAGCGGGGGTCGTAGGCCAGCTCGTCGTAACCCCAGTTGCGCTCGTTGAACGGCGGATGGCAGAGCACGGCGTCGGCGTCGGAACCGCCGAAGGCATCCGCCCTCAGGCTGTCGCCGACCTGGATGTCCACCGGGCCCCGGGAGTTCAGCGCGAGCCGGAGGGCGGCGAGACCGGCCGGTCCGGGGTCCGCCTCCTGGCCGAGGAGGACCGCGCCCGGTCGCGCGGCACGCAGCAGGCCGCCGAACCCGCAGGCGGGGTCCAGTACCCGGTCGGCCGGGCCGGCGAGTTGGGCCATCAGCTCGGCCGGGCCGGGCGGAGTCAGTGTGTACTGGCGCGGCCCGGAGTCGAGATGACGCCCCATCAGGAACTCGAAGGCCTGCCGGACCCCCAGTTCGGCGGCGAGTTCGCCGACGCCCCGGAGCAGGTCCGCGTGCGCGGCGACCGCCGCCGTGTCCGGGACCGGCACCGGGTGGTCCTTCCCCAGCCGCTCGCGCAGCGCCGAGGCCAGTGCCGCCGCCGACACCCGGGTCTCACGGGCGGCCTTCCCCGAACCGCCCGCGCCATCGGGGCCGGCCCCGGCATGTTCCTGGTGCTGCATCAGAACCAGGAAGGAGCCCACCAGTTGCAGGGCCGGAGCGATACCGTCCGGGTCCTGCTCGATCTGCTGCCAGACCCGCTCCCGGGCCGGGACCTGACCGATCTTCCCCTCGTCGCGCAACCATCGCTCGACCTCCGCCAGGTCGAAGGTCGGACTGGTGTCGGTGCCGCCGATCGGCCGGGGAAAGTCGGCATGGCGGCGCCGCCAGTTGCTGACAGCGGCTCGCCCGACCCCGGCCAGCCGGGCGATCCCACCCGCCGTGACCGCGGCCCCGTCGCCCTGCGCCATCCTGCACCCCTGCTTCCGCGACTGCTTCCGCGACGTCCGCGCCTGCCGATGGTCGATCATACACAGCGGCCTTCACGCCAAATAGCTGTGTTGACGGAGTTCACAGGAGATGGTCTGATTGCCCCGCCGTTCATCATCTCTCCTGCCCGGAAGGTCCACGCTCCCTCATGTCTGCGCCTCTTCGCCGGATCGCTCTGACTGCCCTCTGCACCACGGCGGCCCTCGGACTCACCGCCTGCTCCTCCTCGGTCGGAGCCACCGCGGACCCGGCCGCGGCGCCGTCGTCGGCCGCGACCCCCGCAGTGTCCGCAACGTCCGCTGAGTCCGCCGGCGACTCCGCGGCCTCCCCGTCCGCCGCCGCCGGCGCCACCCGGGCCGCGCTCGCCACCGGCAACAAGCTGAACTCGATGCTGCTGCCCGCGTCGGCGCTGCCGAAGGGCTTCAGCGTCAACTCCGCCGGCACGGTCAACACCGGCGACGGCTACAACCCGCCGTCCTCGCCGTCCGCCGTCCCCGTCGCCAAGGCCTGCGACGCGATCCGCGGCACCAGCTGGATCGACGCCAGCGGTCTGGCCGGCCGATCCTTCGCGCAGAACGACTACAGCGACTCCGCGGAGGACCTCTTCGGCCAGGAGGTGGACGGCTTCCAGGGCAATGACGCCAAGACCGTGATGACGGCCCTGCGAAAGGTCTTCGCGGAATGCGCGAACGCCAAGGTCACGGTGAATGGGACGGCGTACAGCGCGCGCACGACCCTCCGGACCGTCAGCGGCCTGGGCGACGACGCGGTCGAGGCGGTCACCACCTCGGCCGACCTCGACGGCGGCACCACGCTGATCGCGGTCCGGGTCGGCGACCTCGTGGTCACCACCATCTACAACGACCAGAAGGGCACCGGAGCCGCCGACCTGGCCCTGACCAGGCGTCTGGTCGCGAATGTGACCGCGGGCTGAGTGCTCCCCCTGCCCTCCCCGCGCCCCCTCAGTTGTTCCGTGCCGTCACGGGGCGGCACGGAACCCCCACACCGCCCGGACCGGCCCGGCGACGCGGCCCGGGCCCCGTAGTCTCCTCGCAGGCACACGGCGCAGGAGAGGTGTTGGCAGACATGGGTACGAGGCCGCTGTTGAACCGTCGCTTGGACGGCCTGGGGACGACGATCTTCGCGGAGATGTCCGCGCTGGCCACCGCGACCGGCGCGATCAACCTGGGCCAGGGCTTCCCCGACACCGACGGCCCGGCCGAGATCGCCGAGGCGGCGGTCCGCGCCATCCGTGAGGGCAAGGGCAACCAGTACCCGCCCGGCCCGGGCATCCCCGAACTGCGCACCGCGATCGCCGAGCACCAGCAGCGCTTCTACGGCCTGACCTTCGACCCCGACACCGAGGTCCTGGTCACCGCCGGCGCCACCGAGGCCATCGCCGCCGCGATGCTCGCCCTGCTCGAACCCGGCGACGAGGTCATCGCCTTCGAACCCTTCTACGACTCCTACGCCGCCTGCATCGCCATGGCCGGAGCCACCCGCGTCCCGCTCACCCTGCGCGCCCCGGACTTCCGACCCGACCTGGACCGGCTCCGTTCACTGATCACCCCGCGCACCCGCCTGCTGCTGCTCAACTCCCCGCACAACCCCACCGGCATGGTGCTGCAGGCCGAGGAACTGTCCGCGATCGCGGACCTCGCCGTCGAGCACGACCTGCTGGTCGTCACCGACGAGGTGTACGAGCACCTGGTCTTCGCCGGTGCCCACCGGCCGATCGCCGCGCTCCCCGGCATGCGCGAGCGCACCGTCTCCATCTCCTCGTCCGGCAAGACCTTCTCCTTCACGGGCTGGAAGGTCGGCTGGGTGACCGCGTCCGCTCCCCTGGTCGCCGCGGTCCGCACCGCCAAGCAGTACCTGACCTACGTCAGCGCCGGCCCGTTCCAGTACGCCGTCGCCGAAGCCCTGCGGCTGCCGGACGGCTACTTCACCGACTTCCGCGAAGCCCTCCACCGCAAGCGCGACCTGCTCAGCGAGGGACTGCGAGCCGCCGGCTTCGAGGTCTACCAGCCTGACGGCACGTACTTCATCACGACCGACATCGCCTACTTCGGTGAGAAGGACGGACTCGCCTTCTGCCGCGCCCTCCCCGAACGCTGCGGCGTCGTCGCCGTCCCCAACTCCGTCTTCTACGACGACCCCGAAGCCGGCCGCACCCAGGTCCGCTTCACCTTCTGCAAGAAGGACGACGTACTCAAGGACGCGTCCACCCGGCTTCAGCGATTCAGAGGTTGAAGCGCTGGTGTGCCGTCGGAGAGCATCACCTGCCTGGTGTGCCACTCGCGATGGTGCGCCGAGATCGGACAGTCCCGTGCCGCGCCGCCCGGCTCCGACGGCGCCTCAGCCCTGTGTGGTGCCGTCGCCCGCCTGCCCGGCACCCTCAGTCGCGCCTGCCGCCTCACGCATCTTGCGCACCAACTCCGCCTTCTGGTCGGCCGCACCCTGGCGGTCCAGGTTGCGGTGCGGACCGTTGTTCTGCCGTTCGGCGCGGGACAGCCTCTTCCGCTGGCCTCCGCCCATACCCACGGGGTTGTTGATGTTCTTGCTGTCGGTCACGGGTTCTCCCGGTAAGGATGTGAAGTGGTCTTCGGATTCATCGGTGGGAACGGGCGGCGAACAGTCCGAGCCTTCGGCGAGCGCCTAGAACAGCTGCTTCCTTCCGGAGATCTCAGCACTTCCAGTGGCCGCGAGCACACCCGACAGCTGAGAGACCATTTCGCTGGCGCCCGCCGTTACAGTGGAGGACGTGGACCATAATGTCTACGCCGATCCTGAGGGCCTCTCCATTATCAAGGAGGCGGCTGCCCGTCGCGGCATCAGCGAGGCCGAGATCATTCGGCAGGGCATTCATCTGGCCGCTATGGCCAACCGCGTCTGGGACGAGCCCCTGTTCTCCCGCACCTTCGAGGGGCCGGGCCGCACCCTTTCGAAGGACGATGTACAGGACGCGGTGGCCGACGCCGTCAAGCGCGGGGGCACGCCGGAAGCTGCCGCGTGATCATCGTTGTCGCCGACACGTCGGGACTCCTGGCCGCACTGGATTCGACGCATCCGGAGCACCAGGGAGCCAACGAGGCCATCATGGCCGCCGGCCTGCTCGTCATGTCGCCGCTGCTGCTCGCCGAGCTCGACCACGTCGCCACCCGGGAGCTCGGCCGGGAAGCCGCGATCAGCGCGTCGACGACATTCGGCGCTGGATGCGGGCGAATCGCGTCGTCGTGCCGGAGATCACCGAGGCCCACCTGGCCGCCGCACAGTCCATGCGCGCCCGCTACGAAGCACTCAACCTCGGCCTTGCGGATGCCGTGAACGTGGCCTTGGCGTCGGAGTACGACACGGACGCTGTCCTCACGCTCGACCGCCGTGACTTCCGCGCGTTGCGCCCCCTCGGCCGTCACAAGTCCTTCCGCCTCCTGCCGGACGAGCTCCCCTTCTGACCGTGTCGGCAGCCCTTCAGGCGTCACCAACGGGTACGTGAAAACGGAGCGGCTTGGGTGACCGCGTCCGCCCCCCTGGTCGCCGCGGTCCGCACCGCCAAGCAGTACCTGACCTACGTCAGCGCTGGCCCGTTCCAGTACGCCGTCGCCGAACCCCTTCGGCTGCCGGCCGGCTACTGCACCGACTTCCGCGAAGCCCTCCCCGCCCAGCGGCTCAGCCTGCCGGAAGGCCGCCGAGGAGGCGTAGCCGTTGACCGGTCGACTCGGCAAGTCCTGGGTCCAGATATCCGTTGGTGGCCTGGATCTCGGCATGGGCGGCGTCGAAGTCGGTCCAGTCGATGGCCGCAACCCAGCGCTGGGCGAAGCGCAGGACTGCGACCAAGGCCTCGCCGCGCCCGGCCCGGTTGCTCACGGCTGACAGACCGGCCAGATAGTTGTTGCGGTAGACGGTGGGGATGACAATGCGAATCTGGCCCGTTGCGGTGAGTTCGGCGTTGGCCGCGATGCGCGCGACACGTCCGTTGCCGTCGTCGAACGGGTGGCACTCGGTGATCAGGAACATCATGGCAACTGCGCGATGGAGCGGGTCCGTGACCGGCGACAGTGTGTCGAAGCCACGCTTGAGAGTTCCCGGAAGCAGTTCGGGTTCGACGAACTGGTAACCCCCGGCGTAGTTTCTGACCTGCTTGAACTCGCCGGGATGCTTGTCCGGTCGGGCACCCATCAGGATGCCGTGCTGTTCCCGCAGCAGTTCCAGGAGCCCCGTGCCGGACTGCGCCCGTCGCGCGGCGAGCCGAGGGTCCGAGACGATGCTGTAGGTGGCGGAGACATCGTGGGCGTCCTGTGGCCTGGCGGCAGGCACCTCCCCCTCCATGGCGATTCGCCGTGCTTCTTCGACTCCGAATTCCGTTCCCTCGATGAAGTTGGAGAAGTACGCCTCGAAGAACGGCAGCCACCTCCACCGCTCGGCGTCGCCCAACGCTGGGGCGGGTACCGGCGGAATCGCACCCATCCCCTCAACAAGCCCCTCCAGAACGGCAATCCGGCTGGCATCGAATGGCTCACCGGCCAAGCGGGCCCGCAGGCGCGGCGAGGACGGTGATCTCCCGGCGAAGGTGCCCAGGAGTTCGGCCAGGCGTGCCCGGACCGTCTCGACCGCGGTGGAATCGAAGTTCCCCTTGATGAGGTCGAGATCAGCAAGGACATTCCTGATCCGTCCCGCCCCGCCGTCCCGCGCGAGCGCGTCGATCCGGTCCTCTACCTCCGTGGTGCCTGCCGCACGGGCCGGACGGTCCAGGGGCGGGCGACCTCTACCGGTCACGTTCTCGATCAGCCCCCGAACCACCCCGGACAGGTAGAGGCCGTGAGGCAGCGGCATGTCGCCGGGTAGTGGCCCCGGACCGTCCTGCACCGAGATAGTCAGGCCCGGCATACGCAGGTCACTGCGACGCGGTGGGTCGGGGTGGCGGATGAACAGCCAGCCCTCGCTGGGGCCCCCACTCAGCGCAGAGCGATCGGAGACGACCGCGGACGGCCACACATGGGCGACGACGGCCAGGCAATGGTGGCGAGCGACGGCGTCAGGGGGGAGGGTGGCACCTACGGCGTAGATGCCAGGAGCAAGACGCATCGCTCGCCCCGCCTTGGCCTGGCGGGTCCGGGTCGCGGTCGTACCAAACTCGAGGACACCCGCCGGGGATGTCCCCGGAGCAACTTTCATAAGTGAAACCGCCCTACCGCTCACCTCTAGAGCAACTATTCTCTTGAAAATATCCATCAAGGGCAAGTTTTTTGAACTAATAGTACTACTGTCAGCAGCAGGAGGGGCTCAGGGTGGAGCGGCGAACGGATGCATGAAAATGGATTGGCCTGGGCAACCGGTACCCGGGGAACTCGTCGCCGCCGTCCGCACCGCCAAGCAGTACCTGACGTACGTGAGTGCAGGTCCGTTCCGGTACGCGATCGCCGAGGCCCTGCGGCTGCCCGACACGTACTACGACGGCTTCCGCACCGACCTGCTCAGCGACGGGCGGCGGAGAGCCGTCCGTCGAAGGCGATGTCGAAGGCGTTCAGAGCGGCCTTCCAGCGGATGGCCCAGCGCTTGCGGCCGGTGCCGGTCGGGTCCAGGCCCACCGCCGGGTACTTCGCGCCCCAGGTCTCGGCGAACTCCACGAACCGCGTCAGGGCGGCCTCCTCGGTCGGCGCGGTGTAGACCGGCCGCAGGGCCTTCGCCATCTGGTCCCAGTCCTGGCGGCGGCGGTCGTCATTGTGGGGCCGGCGGGTCGGTGGGGTCCGATCTGGCCACCAGAAAGTAGTCGTGTGCCTCCGGGTCCACCGTCACGCCCAGCAGTTCCTGCACCTCGGGAAGCCGTTCGAGGGGGACGTCGAAAACCGAGCCGATGAGGTCGGGGTAGTCGCCGACCCACTCGGCCGCGGTCTGCAGGGTGAAGGAGCTGGGGAGGGGATGCTCCTCGATGATCCGGTCCTGGGCCTTGCGGGCCACTTCGATCATCCAGATCACTGACGGTCCTCCGATGTGGCCGCGGCGGGCGTCGGTCTGGCGACGCGGTTGAAAGCGGTCCGGATCATTTCACACGCCTCCGTCCTGACACCGGTGAGCCGTGTACTACGCCGGGCGCAGTCGAAGTGTCTTCGCGGGCGCGATGCCGTGCACCTGTCCACCGCGGTCCCCTTGCATGGAAGAGAGGTAGCGACAGAGCACATGAGAGGGCAGACCTTCGATGATCGAGATGTGCGAGCTGACCAAACGCTACGGGGACAAGCCGGCGGTGGACTCCCTGAGCTGCACGGTGCGCCCCGGCCGGGTCACCGGCTTCCTGGGGCCCAATGGTGCCGGCAAGTCCACCACCATGCGGCTGATCCTGGGCCTGGACCGGCCGGACGGCGGACGGGTGCTGGTGGACGGGAAGCCCTACGACCGGCTTCCCGCTCCGCTGACGCGGATCGGCGCCCTGCTGGAGGCCTCGGCCGCGCAGGGCGGCCGCAGCGCCCGCGACCATCTGCTGTGGCTGGCGCGCAGCAACCGGATCCCGGACCGGCGGGTGGACGAGGTGCTGCGGGAGGTCGGTCTGCAGGACGTGGCCCGGAAACGTTCCGCCGGGTTCTCCCTGGGCATGGGACAGCGGCTGGGGATTGCGGCGGCGCTGCTGGGCGACCCGTCGGTGGTCATGTTCGACGAGCCGGTCAACGGGCTCGACCCCGAGGGCATCCTGTGGATCCGCACGCTGATGAAGGGACTCGCCGCCGAGGGCCGCACGGTCTTCGTCTCCAGCCACCTGATGAGCGAAATGGCGCTCACCGCCGACCACTTGGTGGTCATCGGGCGCGGACGGCTGCTGGCCGACGTGCCGATGGAGGAGTTCATCGACCGCAACGCCCGCAGTTTCGTGCGGATCCGCACACCCCGGCCCGAATCCCTGCTGGACGCGCTGGCCGTGGAGGGCCTCACGGCCGTGTCCGCTCCGGACGGGACCTGGGAGGTGGAGGGGGCGGATCCGGCCCGGATCGCGGCGCTGGCCGCGGAGCGCGGTGTCGTCCTCGACGAACTGAGCCCGCAACGCGCCTCCCTGGAGGAGGCGTTCATGCAGATGACCGCCGACGAGGTGGAGTACCGCGGCGCACCCAGGGCGCAGCCGCGGGAGACGACGCCAGAGACGGCCACAACGGCGACGACAGCGACGGAGGCCACCCGATGAGCACGACCGTGATGACTGGGGTCGGACGAGCGGCGCCCGGCGGAGAATTGGGCGTGGCAGGGCAGTTGTCCGCAGCAGTGAACGCCGAGTGGACGAAGATCCGTACCGTCCGCGGCCCGCGCTGGAACCTGCTCGCGGGGCTGGTGGCCACGGTCGCCCTCGGCGCCCTGCTCAGCTACTTCATGGGCCGCAACTACAGCCCGCCCGCCGGCGCCCCGTTCGAGCCGGTACGCACCGCGTTCGGCGGCCTGGTGCTGGGCCAACTCGCCATGGTGGTCCTCGGGGTGATGCTGATCGGCGGCGAGTACACCAGTGGGATGATCCGGCTGTCCCTGGCCGCGGTCCCCAACCGGGGCGTGTTCTACCTGGCCAAGGCCACGGTGCTGGGCGCGGTGACGCTCGCCGTCGGGCTGGTCACGGCGTTCACGGCGTTCTTCGTCGGCCAGGCGCTGCTCGACGGCCACGGCGTGTCCCTCGGCGATCCCGGAGTTCTGCGGGCGGTCCTCGTCGGCGCCCTCTATCCGACGCTGATCTCCCTGTTCGCCCTGGGCGTGGCTACCATGCTCCGCCGGCAGACGCTCGCGCTGGGCATCCTGATCCCGTTCTTCTTCCTGGTGTCCACCATCCTGCAGGCCATTCCGGGCGTCACCAGGGCCACCCAGTTCCTTCCGGACCAGGCCGGGCAGCGGGCGCTGCAGATCCACCACCAGACCAAGGACGCCTTCGGCCCGCTGACCGGCCTGCTGATCACCGTCCTCTGGGTGGCGGCGTCGCTGCTGGGCGGCTGGCTGGTGCTGCGGCGGCGCGACGCCTGAGCCGGGGTGCGTGGGCCGGGGTGCGTGGGCCGGGGTGCGTGGGCCTAGGCCGGCGTTCGCTCCGGGACGGGGACTTCGCGGCCGTCCAGCAGCAGGGTGCAGGTCACGGCGCGGGTGTCGTGGCAGAGGTGGTCCAGGCGGATCTCGAAGGGCTGGGCCGGGTAGTCGGGGAGTTCGCTGGTCAGCACGGTCGCGTCGGCGCCGCGCTGGTGGCGGTAGCCGACCTCCTTGCCGTCGACCAGGAGGGCGACCTCCGGGGTGCGTCCGGTCCGGACGTCGACGGTGACCGAGTGCCCGGCGTGGTCGAGGTGGAAGTGGTGCTGGCGGGTCATGGCAGCCTCCGGAGCCGGCCCCCCTCCTCCTCACCAAGCTACGCCGGATCCCTGGCCCGCGACCCGTGGCCCCCGGCTTCGGGACCACGCTTTCGGGCCCCGGCTTCAGGCTTCAGGTCTGGGCCGGGGCCGCGAGTTCGTGCATCACGGTGTCCAGCTGGGCCCGGGTGAGGCTGGGCGCGGGCAGTGGGCTGGCGCCGCCGGTGCGGAAGCCGTCCAGGAGCAGGGTGAGGTAGCGGCGCCAGGCGTCCGGCGCCGCCGCCGAGAGCGCGGGCACGGCCGCGCTCAGCGCGCCCAGGCTGACCAGCAGGTCCTCCGGGGTGACGTCGGCCCGCATGGTGCCCTGCCGCTGGGCGCGGTGCACCAGCAGGGTGACCGTCTCCAGGTTGTGCTGCTTCAGCTCGTCCAGTGCCGGGATGCCGCGGATCCCGGTGGTGAGCAGGTCCTTGGCGCCGTGGTCGGTCACCAGCAGCGTGCAGATCTCCTCCTCCAGGGCGGTCAGACCGGACCAGGCGTCCTCCGCCTCGCGTGCTCGCTCGCTGGCCCGCAGCACCGTGTCGAGCCCCTCCTGGAAGACCGCCTCGATCAGCGCCTGCCGGGTGGAGAAGCGCCGGTAGAGGGTGGCGTTGCCGACGCCGGCGCGGCGGGCGATCTCGTCCAGGGGGGCGTCCAGACCCTGGGCGGCGAAGACCTCCCGGGCCGCTGCTATCACGGCCTCTCGGTTGCGCCGGGCGTCCGCCCGCAGCGGCGGGGTGTCCGACCGCGGCGGGATGTCGGTGGTGCGAGCGTGGCTGACGTGCATGGAAGCCAGGATAACAGGGCAAGCGGGGAGTCCTGTCCGCTTACTGCTACGATCCTTTTTGGGAAGTGGGGAGTCCACCCCACTTGATCGCAGGGGGTGCTCCATGTCGCAAACGGAGGCACAGCAGGGGGAAGGCCCGGTGGTCGCGGCCGCGGACTGGGTCGACGGCCGGCTCGGCCTCTACGCGATGGCCAAGGCCAATCTGCGGAAGCTGTTCCCGGACCACTGGTCCTTCATGCTCGGCGAGATCTGCCTGTACAGCTTCATCATCATCATCCTCACCGGCATCTACCTGACGCTGTTCTTCACGCCCAGCATGGGCGAGGTCGTCTACCACGGCAGCTACACCCCGCTGGACGGCATCCGGATGTCGGAGGCCTACAAGTCCACCCTGGACATCACCTTCGACGTCCGCGGCGGCCTGCTGATCCGTCAGATCCACCACTGGGCCGCCATCGTCTTCGTCGCCGCGATGACCGTGCACATGATGCGGGTCTTCTTCACCGGCGCGTTCCGCAAGCCCCGCGAGATCAACTGGATCTTCGGCTTCACCCTGCTGGTGCTGGGCCTCTTCGACGGCCTGCTGGGCTACTCGCTACCGGACGACCTGCTGTCGGGCACCGGCATCCGCTTCGTCGAGGGCGCGATCCTGTCGACGCCGATCGTCGGCACCTATATAGCCATGTTCCTGTACGGGGGGCAGTTCCCCGGGACCGAGATCATCCCGCGCTTCTTCACCATCCATGTTCTGCTGATCCCGGGGATCATGGTGGCGCTGGTGACGGCCCATCTGATCCTGGTCTTCTACCACAAGCACACCCAGTTCGCGGGCCCCGGACGGAGCGAGAAGAACGTCGTCGGCGCGCCGTTCATGCCGGTCTACATGGCCAAGGCCGGCGGCTTCTTCTTCCTGGTCTTCGGGGTGATCTCGGTGGTGGCGGCCGTCGCCACGGTCAACCCGATCTGGGCCTACGGCCCCTACCGCCCGGACCAGGTGTCCACCGACGCCCAGCCGGACTGGTACCTGGGCATGGCCGAGGGGCTGATCCGGATCATGCCCGGCTGGGAGATCAGAGGCTGGGGCCACACCCTGGAACTGGGCATCCTGGTTCCGCTGACGATCTTCCCGCTGGTACTGGTGGTCATCGCGGTCTACCCGTTCCTGGAGGCCTGGATCACCCGCGACAGACGCGAGCACCACATCCTGGACCGCCCGCGCAACGTCCCGGTCCGGACCGCGTTCGGCGTCGCCTGGATCGCCGAGTACCTGCTGCTGCTCGCCGCAGGCGGCAACGACCTGTTCGCGCTGCGCCTCCACGTCTCCGTCAACGCCATCACCTGGTGCTGCCGGATCGGCTTCTTCGTGGTGCCGGTGGTGGCCTTCACCGTCACCAAGCGCTGGTGCATCGGCCTGCAGCGGATCGACCGGGAGAAGGTGCTGCACGGCCGCGAGACCGGCACCATCAAGCGGCTCCCGCACGGAGAGTTCACCGAGGTGCACGAGCCGCTCCCGGCGGCCCGGCTGCACGTGCTGACCGCGCACGAGCAGCCCCGGCCGCTGGAGCTCCCGCCCGCGGTGGACAGCAACGGCGTACGGCGCCAGGTCCGGACCTCGGAACGGCTGCGCGCGCTGCTCTCGCAGAGCTGGTACGGCGAGGCGGCGCAGATACCCAAGGCGACTCCCCAGGAGGCGAACGGCCATGGCGCTGCTACGGAAGACCCCGCGGAGGCAGCCCGGCAGGAGCCGCCGGCTCTCGGAGAGCAGGCATCTGCTGCTCGCCGTCCACTGCTCTGACGGATCGACACACTCCCTGGTGTGCAAGGTGGTCGCGGACGGGGACGGCCTCGGCGTGCTGCTCGACGCGGGCTCCCCCGCCACAGCCGGTATCCGCCGCCGCCCCGGGGTGATCATCGCCCCCTGCGACTCCCGCGGCCTCCCCACCGGGGGCCGCTCCCGGGCCAGGGCCGTGTTCGGCGCACCAGGCCTGGCCGCTGAGTACCGCGTCGCGATGATGAACAAGTACGGCTTCACCACCGCCCTGGCCCTGGGCCTGACCCGGCTCACCCACGGCCTGACCGCCACCACCGCCGTCCGCCTCACCCCTGCCGGCACCGCCTGGCCCCTGCTCTGCCCGGACTGGCGCCCGCCCTCGGACTACAGCCCCAACTGACCCGGCGACCCGGCGACCCGGCGACCCGGCAGGACAAGACAGAGGGCCGGTACGCATGGCGTCCGCGCACCGGCCCTCACAAACCGTAGGTCAGCTCTCGGCCGGGCCGTCCTCGGTGCCGTTCTCCTCGGTGCCGTTCGCCTCGGCGTCGCTCTCGGCCGCGCCGTCGGCGTCCTTGCCGTCCTCGTCCTTGTCGACGTCGGTGGCCAGGCCGAGGCGCTCGACCAGCCACTGGTCGAAGCCGACGGCGGCCTGGGTCCAGTTGGCCGTCATCGCGACGAAGTAGTTGATGTTGACGCCCATGCCGACGATCATCTGCGACTCGCCGATGACCCGGACCACGCCGTCGTCGTGGACGTGGGTGTAGACCTTCGGCCAGAGGGTCTCCCGGTTCCACTCGTCCAGGGCCTCCAGCAGCTCGGCCTTGTTCTCGATCGGGTGGGCCCGGTCGTAGAAGGCGCGGACCGCGAAGAGCTCCTTCTGCTCGCCACGGAACATGTAGTAGACGCGGAAGCCCTCCCAGGGGGCGAGCAGGTCGCCCTCCTCGTCCACGGCGTGCTTCAGCTCCATCTGGTCCAGCAGCTGGGTGACCAGCTCCTGGTCGGGCACGACGACCGGCGGCGGCCCGTCCTGGCCCGACGGCTGCGGCTGCGGCGCCCCGAAGGAGGGGATGGAAGACGGGTCGATGCTCATAACTTGGCCGAGTTCCCTTCGAATGGACTTACCGCACCCATCCTGCCTCATCCGGGAGGTCCGGCGAAGCCCCGGAACCCCGCGTGAAGGGGTTCCGGGGCGTGCGGGGCCGGTGGCCCGCTACCTCTTCTTGCTGCGTTACTTCTTCTGTTGCCTCCTGCGTCACTTCTTCTCGAAGGAGTGCGCCGTGTGCTCGGCCGGCAGGACGGTCAGCCGGTCCGCGCCCGGAGCGGCGTCGACCACCACGGTGTCCCCGTCGCGGACCTCGCCGCCCAGGATGGCGCGGGCGAGCTGGTCGCCGATGGCCGACTGGACCAGCCTGCGCAGCGGGCGGGCGCCGTAGGCCGGGTCGTACCCGGTGAGCACCAGCCAGTCGCGGGCGGCCGGGGTGACGTCCAGGGTGAGCCTGCGGTCGGTGAGCCGCCTGCCCAGGGCCGCGACCTGCAGGTCGACGATCCGGGCCAGTTCCTCGGTGCCCAGCGGGTCGAACACCACGATGTCGTCGAGCCGGTTGAGGAACTCGGGCTTGAAGGAGGTGCGGACCGTCTCCAGCACCCGCTCCTTCTTCTCCGCGTCGTCCAGCGAGGGGTCGATCAGCCACTGCGAGCCCAGGTTGGAGGTGAGGATCAGGATCGAGTTCCTGAAGTCCACCGTCCGCCCCTGACCGTCCGTCAGCCGGCCGTCGTCCAGGACCTGGAGCAGGATGTCGAAGACCTCGGGATGGGCCTTCTCCACCTCGTCCAGCAGCACCACGCTGTACGGGCGGCGCCGGACAGCCTCGGTGAGCTGCCCGCCCTCCTCGTAGCCGACGTAGCCGGGCGGCGCGCCGACCAGCCGGGCCACGCTGTGCTTCTCGCTGTACTCGCTCATGTCGATGCGGACCATGGCCCGCTCGTCGTCGAAGAGGAAGTCGGCGAGCGCCTTGGCCAGCTCGGTCTTGCCGACCCCGGTCGGCCCCAGGAACAGGAAGGAGCCGGTCGGACGGTCGGGGTCGGCGATGCCGGAGCGCGAGCGCCGCACGGCGTCGGAGACCGCCCGCACCGCGGTGGTCTGGCCGATCAGCCGGCGGCCCAGCTCGTCCTCCATCCGCAGCAGCTTGGCCGTCTCCCCCTCCAGCAGCCGCCCGGCCGGGATGCCGGTCCAGGACGCCACCACGTCGGCGACGTCGTCCGGGCCGACCTCCTCCTTCACCATGGAGGCGCTGGTGGCCTCGGTGCGCGCGACGTCCTGCGCCTCGGCGAGCTCCTGCTCGGCGGCCGGGATGTCCGCGTACATCAGCCGCGAGGCG
The DNA here is from genome assembly GCF_000787775.1 of Streptacidiphilus carbonis. Taxonomy (GTDB): domain Bacteria; phylum Actinomycetota; class Actinomycetes; order Streptomycetales; family Streptomycetaceae; genus Streptacidiphilus; species Streptacidiphilus carbonis. The sequence continues at coordinate 17,124 of NZ_BBPM01000040.1, forward strand.
CTGGTGAAGTCGCCGTCGCGCTGGGCCCGCTCGGCCTGTCCGCGCAGGCCGTCCAGGCGCTCCTTGAGCTCGCCGACCTTGTTCAGGGTCGCCTTCTCGGCCTGCCAGCGGGCGGTGAGCCCGGCCAGCTGCTCCTGCCGGTCGGCCAGGTCCCGGCGCAGCCGCTCCAGCCGCTCCACCGAGGCCGCGTCGGACTCCTTGGCCAGCGCCATCTCCTCCATCCGCAGCCGATCGACCGAGCGCTGCAGCTCGTCGATCTCCACCGGGGAGGAGTCGATCTCCATCCGCAGCCGGGAGGCGGCCTCGTCCACCAGGTCGATGGCCTTGTCCGGCAGGAAGCGGGAGGTGATGTAGCGGTTGGACAGGGTGGCCGCGGCGACCAGCGCGGCGTCCGAGATCTGCACCTTGTGGTGCGCCTCGTAGCGGGACTTCAGTCCGCGCAGGATGGCGATGGAGTCCTCGACCGAGGGCTCGCCGACCATGACCTGCTGGAAGCGGCGCTCCAGCGCGGCGTCCTTCTCGATCCGCTCGCGGTACTCGTCCAGGGTGGTCGCGCCGACCATCCGCAGCTCGCCGCGGGCCAGCATCGGCTTGAGCATGTTCCCGGCGTCCATCGCGGAGTCCCCGCCGGCGCCCGCGCCGACCAGGGTGTGCAGCTCGTCGATGAAGGTGACGACCTCGCCCTCGGACTGCTTGATGTCCGCCAGCACGGCCTTCAGCCGCTCCTCGAACTCGCCGCGGTACTTCGCCCCGGCGACCATAGCGCTGAGGTCCAGCGCCACCAGCCGCTTGCCGCGCAGCGACTCGGGGACGTCGCCGGCCACGATCCGCTGGGCCAGCCCCTCGACCACGGCGGTCTTGCCCACGCCGGGCTCGCCGATCAGCACCGGGTTGTTCTTGGTGCGCCGCGACAGCACCTGGACCACCCGGCGGATCTCCTGGTCCCGGCCGATGACGGGGTCCAGCTTGCCGTCGCGGGCGGCCTGGGTGAGGTCGGTGCCGTACTTCTCCAGCGCCTTGTAGGTGCCCTCGGGGTCGGCGGAGGTGACCCGCGCGCTGCCCCGGACGTCCTTGAAGGCCGCCAGCAGCGCCTTGGCGGTCGCGCCCTCGCCCTTGAGCAGCTCGGCAACCGCACCGCCCTCGGCGGCCAGCCCGACCAGCAGGTGCTCGGTGGAGACGAAGGCGTCGTCCAGTTCGGCCGCCCGGGCGGCGGCCTCGTTGAGGGTGCTCACGGTCTGCCGGGCCAGCTGCGGCCCGGACACGGTGGAGCCCTGGGCGCTGGGCAGGGCGTTCTGCTGCCGGGTCGCCGCCGCCCGGATCCGCGGCACATCAGCGCCGACGGCCTCCAGCAGCGGCCCCGCGATGCCTTCGGGCTGCTCCAGCAGCGCGAGCAGCAGGTGCACCGGGGTGACATCGGGGTTGCCCGCGCTCGACGCCTGCCGGATCGCCGCCGACAGGGCTTCCTGTGCCTTGGTGGTGAGCTTGCTCGCGTCCACGCTCGTACGTCCTCCCGTGCTCTGCTTGCTCGGCTGTTCGACTGCCTGTTGCCATACCCAGCATGACGTAAGTTGAGTCTATTCCACTCAAGGCACGAGTGAAGCACAAACCGCCCCTGTTGTGCCGTCTGCCCCGACTATGCTCCTGGTTCTGCGGATCCGGGGGGACCGGGGCCGCGGTGCGAGGGGGAACGCGGGATGGGCGCAGCCACAACGAGCGGTCTGGGGCAGGACTGGGCCCGGGGGGACAGCTGGGAGCAGATCGGCTTCCTGCTGGGCCTGGTCCTGGTGCTGCGGCTGGTCACCGTCGCCTGGCTGCTGCGCTCGCAGGTCGGCTGGCGAAGCCGGGCGGTGGCCGGCGGCCGCCGCAAGGAGATCGTCAGCCACTTCGCCGAGGACGCCTCGCAGCGCCAGTACGCGCTGCGCCAGATCCAGCTCGGCTACCCCCGCCACCTGCTCGCGGCCGGCCTCGAAGCAGTCTTCAGCGTGCTGGTGGTGGGCGCCGTCACCGTGCTGATGCACTACGAGAACACCGTCGTCCTCAGCCACTACACCGACCGGCGCGACCTCGCACTGTTCCGCTTCAACCCGCCCTTCCCGACGACCTGGCTGGTGCACGCCTTCGACAACGCCCGCACCGGTCGCGGAACCGCTCTGCTGATCTGTTTCGTGCTGGCGCTGCTCTGGCTCGGCGCCTGGTTCCGCACCCGCTACCTGCTCCATGTGGTGCAGACCCCCTCGGGGACCTGGGAGCAGTCCCAGCTGCGCCACTGGCTGCCGGCGCAGCTGGCGGTCCGCTTCCTGGCCGCGCTGCTGCTGCTCCCGGTGCTCGGCCTGGCGGCGCTGCTGCTCTGGCAGCTGATCTCGCTGTGGGCGGCCCGCAGGTTCCACCACAAGCGCGCCCTGCTGACCCCCCCGCCGGTGGTCGGCCGCCCGGCCACCACCGGACCCACCGGACCCACCGGACCCACCGGACCCATGGTCTCCCAGCTGTGGACCGGCCCCGCGGCCTTCCCGACGCCGCCGACCCACGCACCGGCCCACCAGCCCACGTCTGCGCCCTCACCCACGCCCACGCCCTCACCCACCCTGTACGCCAACCTGCCCGACCCCGGAGCCCGGCCGGCGGCACCGGCCGCCCCGAC
>NZ_BBPM01000040.1:20237-43610 GCF_000787775.1 Streptacidiphilus carbonis
CCCCCGGGCCCCGGCACCGTGCCCGGGGCCCGCACCCCCGACCCGGTCCCGGTGGTCCGCTGCTCCCCGCTCACCGCGCACGAGCCGCGCACCCTGGGCCCCTACCGGCTGCTCGGCCGGATCGGCTCCGGCGGCATGGGCACCGTGTACGTGGCCTGCCTGGAGGGCTCGGCCACCCAGGTCGCCCTGAAGACGCTGAAGCCGGAACTCCTGGACGACGCCGAGCTGGCCCAGCGGTTCCAGCGCGAGGCGGAGGCGCTCGGCCGGGTCTCCAGCGCCTACACCGCCCGGGTGATCGACTCCGGCATCGCCGACGGCTTCCCCTTCATCGCCATGGACCTGCTGGACGGCTCCCCGCTGGACGCACACCTCAGCGGGCGCGGCCCGATCCTCGCCCCCGAGGCCCTGAACGCCTTCGCGCTGGCCCTCGCCGTCGCCCTGGACGGAGTGCACCGCAGCGGCCTGGTCCACCGCGACCTCAAGCCGGCCAACATCATGCTCACCACCGCCGGGCCGCGGCTGCTGGACTTCGGCATCGCGGTGATGCTCGACCGCACCCGCCTCACCCGTACCGGGATGGGCATCGGCACCCTCCCCTACATGGCCCCCGAGCAGTTCGGCGACGAACCCGCCGGACCCTGGACCGACGTCTGGGCCTGGGGCTGCTGCCTGGTCGCCGCGACCGCCGGACGCAGTCCGTTCCAGGCCCGTGACACAGCCGCCATCCTCAACCGGGTGCTGATCGCCGGCCCGGACGAGACCGCGCTGGCCACCCTCGGCCAGGTCTCCCCCGAACTGCTCCGGGTGGTCCGGCTGGCCCTCACCAAGGACAGCGCGCACCGTCCGGCGGACGGCAACGCGCTGCTCCTGGAACTGCTGCCGGGGGCGCAGCGCCCGCCGGACCTGGGCGAGCAGATCACCCGCGGCTGGCGCACGCTCCACCTCGGCTGATCCCCGGCCCGCCCCGCTCCGGCCCGCACCGCCGCGCCGCGCGGTCCGGCGGCATGACGCCCCGTCAGTCCCCGTGCCCCTCCATCCGCTGCAGGTGGTCCACGCACACCGCCACGCACAGCAGCAGCGGGACGTCCTGGCCGTCCTGGATGTCGATGCCGTAGGTGTCCCTGAAGCTGAACCACTTGCGCGAGATCCTGGCCACCCGTTCCCCGTCGTCGCCCTCGATGTCGAACTCGTGGTCGAGGATATTGCCGTGGATCTCGAACTCGCGACCGTCGGCGAGGTGCGCCTCGTACTTGTCCCGGAACGGGGTGAACAGCTTCTTCTTGACGGTGGCGATGGTCTCGCCGTCCCGCTCGATCTTCATGGCGTCACGGACGCTGACGATCTTCTTCTTGATCACCGCGACCTTGACGCCGGCCGGGTCCTTCAGCTCGAAGGTGTCCGAGACCCGCAGCACCTTGCCGTCCACCAGGAACGCCTTGTCGCCGTGCTCGGTGGTGATCCAGTGATCGTCGCCGATCGAGAACATCCGGTCCCGCATCAGGAACTTCATGGGCTGCTTCGCCTCCGCACGTGGGTCTGTACCGGTTAGGACGCCTTCCCCCACAAAGGAGTTCCTCACGCCCGCGGCGGCAGTACGCCCGCCGGTCGGCTCAGTGGCCGGCCAGCGTGTCCACGAAGTGGGTGCTGTCCGCGTAGTAGCCCTTCACCGCCTGGTCGACGGCGCCGGGCGCCTGCACCTTGCCTGCCTGGTAGTAGAACCAGTTGACCTGCATGTTCCAGGTGCGCTGCCCGGCGAAGGGGAGGTCGATCATCCAGGTGCTGAAAGCCACGCCGACGGGCCCGTGCAGCGCGTAGGGGGCACTGCTGCTGAACACCTTGGCGCCGTCGAGGTAGTAGGAGACCTTGCCGCTCTGCGAGGTGACCATCACCGTGTGCCAGCCGTGCAGGCGGGCGTACGAGGGGTGGTAGACCCGGTCGCCCTGCTTGGAGGTGCGCCAGCTGGTGGTGTCGAGCTCGGGCCGTTTGGAGCCCCAGCCGCCGTTGGGCAGGTACTCGTAGTCCAACTCGCTGTAGGGCGCGCCGTCCTTGGGGGGCGAGATCGCATAGAACGCCTCGACGAAGTGGTCGCCGTTCCTCCCCACCGCGGGCCCGTCGGTGAAATAGACCCGGGCCGCATAGGTCCCGTCCTGGAACAGCGGCTCGGCGCTGCGCAGTTCCGACTGCCGAGTACCCGACGCGGTTCCGTCGCTGGTGAGTTGGAGCTGCATCGCGTGCCCGCCCTGGGCCGACGCGACCTTCGGGAAGCTGACGCCGCCGGCCTTCCAGGTGCTGTTGATCCCGGGGCCGCCCGGGTCCGTGCGGACCTGCCAGCCGTGGGCGGCCAGGCTCGGATCGCTGCCGCCGGAATAGGAGAAGTCGTCGAATATCAGCCCGTCGGCCTTGGGGGCGGCAGCCCTCGACGCCGTCGGGACAACCGGGGTGGCCGTGGCCTTCGCCCGCTCCGCCGCCGGGGCCGCGGCCGAGGTCTTCGCCGAGCCGGACTTCCCGGGGTGGGCCCAGTGGTACACCGGGACCAGCGCGATCCCTCCCAGGGCCAGGACCGCGACGAACACCAGCAGGTTCAGCAACCTCCGCCCGCTGCTGCGGGGAGTGCGGCTGGAGGGTGTCACGGAGGGCTCCTCAAGGGAAAGGCAGCAGCACCCCAACCGTGCTTCCCTGCCGACGGCTTCACGTCACGCGCATCGTACGTGTTGCCGCCGGGCTGCTTTTCCGGCCGGCCGCCCATTTGGAACGACTACGAACCACATCTCCCGACCTGACCGGTTCATCCCCAATGATGAATTCGTCCCCCTGCCGAACCGGCGCCACCTATTCTCTTGTCGGTGCGCATTCAATAAAAGCCCCTCCTTGGGACTCCCACAATCGTTGCGTTGCCGTTATCAAGTGCGCCCCATTTGTTCGTCTCTCTCCATGGACCATATGAAACGATGACGCGAACGAGCGACCGATGGAATCGAACGCACGTCATCTGCGCCCCGCAGCCGTGGCGCATGACCCTATGACAAGGGCACGCCCAGACCTGGGCCGTGCGTTCATACCAGAGGGAGAGCCGGGTGCCGAGCACGACTGCGCCCCGAGATCAGACCGTCGCACCGCGTCAGTCGCGCAAGCGCCACCGCAAGCGTCTCGCCGATCCCCACCGGGCCGGTACCACCCCACTTCTGGACACGGTCGCCCTGGTGCCGGCCCGGAACGAGGAAGCCGGCGTCTTCACCGCCCTGCGGTCCCTGGCCGGGCAGACCCGCCCGCCGGACCTGATCATCGTGGTGGTCAACAACTCCACGGACCGCACCCTGGACTTCGCCCAGCAGTTCGCCGCCGAGCCCGGCACGCCGGAGACGGTGGTGCTGAACCTGGCGAACAACCCGCACAAGAAGGCCGGAGCCCTCAACCACGGCCTCGCCTGGCTGCGGCAGGCAGTCGAAGGACGGCTGACCGACCACGTCCAGCACGTCCTGGTCATGGACGCGGACACCGAGCTGCACACGCGGTTCATCGAGCGCGCCCGCAACGTCATCGCCTCCGACCCCCAGCTCGGCGGCGTCAGCGCCGCCTGCCTGGGCCGCACCGACCTGTGGCGCAGCCCGTGGCAGCGCTACCTCCTCGGCATGCAGATCATCGAGTACGGCCGGGCCGCCAACTCCCGCTACCGGCACGACGTCCACACCATGTCGGGGGCCGGCTCCTTCTACCGCGGCGAGGCCCTGCAGAACCTCCTCGACTGGCGCGGCGAGGTCTTCTGGGAGGACCACAGCAACCTGGTCGAGGACTACGAGACCACCCTGGCCCTCAAGGAGTCCGGCTGGAAGGTCACCGCCAACCAGCTCTGCATCGCCTACACCGACCTGATGCCCACGCTGCGCGAGCTGATCCAGCAGCGCGAGCGCTGGACCCGCGGCACCGTGGACACCCTGCGCAACCGCGGCATCACCCGCTTCACCTGGCACTCGATCAGCGCCATGTTCCTCGGCCTGCTGGGCGCGGCCTACCTGATGGGCTTCGGTTCGATCACGGTGGCCGAGTGGACGTCCAGCGGATTCACCTTCTCCTGGATCTTCTGGGTGCTGACCGGCTTCTGGATCATCTATCCGGCCCTCCGGGTCACCAACCTCGGCTGGAAGGCCATGCTGGTGGAGGCCCTGATCCTGCCGGAGCTGGTGTTCAACGTGGTGCGCATCTACTGGCTGCTCTCCTCGCTGGCCAAGTCGTACCTCACCCGCGTATCCGCCTGGAAGTAGAAAGGGATCACCGTGAATCCCATCGCAGGCGCAGGCGCCGTCCTCATCCTCGCCCTCGGCGCCATCCTGCTCTCGGGCGTGTCCAACACGGCCATGCTGCTGCTGGTCCTCAGCATCGTGGTGGTCGCCTTCTGCACGCTCACCTACATGGCCTCGGTGCGCCGCCGCCGCCGGGACCGCCGCTCCGCCGGGGGGTGACCCGGCCCGGCCGCCGCCCCGGCTGAACCGCCGGATCCGGGCCCGGTACGCTGCACTTCCCCGCCAGAGGAGCGGCACTCCGCAGACCGATGAGGAACCCAGGCTTGAACAGGTCGTCTTCCGATCAGGACCCCTCCATACCGGGCTCCCGCCATGCCGCCCACCGCGGTGCGAAGCGCGGCGGGATGACCCGGAGGTCCGCCCTGCTGCTCGGGGGCGGCGGAGTGCTGGCCGCCGCGACCGGCGGCCTGGTCGTCACGCGCGCGGGCTTCGGCTCCCCGCCGCCCCCGGCCGAGCCGGCCGGGGCTGCTCCGGCCAGCCTGACCCCCAGGCCGGCCCTGTGGTCCCAGGGATTCCAGCCCGGCCACGGATGGACGGCCGGCGGCGGGGGGACAGCCTCGGACAAGCCCAACGACACCGCGCTCTTCACCAGCGGCAGCCAGTCCTTCGGCCTCACCACCGCGGGCAACGGCGTCCAGTCCTTCATCCGTCGGGAGGCCATGCCGCCGATGGATATGACCGGAAGGATGATCCGACTGGTCTTCCGGGTCGAGGACGTCACCCATCTCCACAGCATGGCGTTCTACCTCGGAGACGCCGGCCTGGCGAACCACTACTACTGGAACTTCCACACCCACTCGAGCCAGTGGGACAACTACGTCCAGTCCGGCGAGTGGGTGACCGTGCACCTGCAGTGGGCCGACGCCACCGGCTCGGGAGGGGCCCACAAGCTCTCGGCCACCCGTGTCCCCACGGTGAAGTCGGGATTCACGGACATGTCCTTCGCGGTGTACGACGACGCCAAGGGCCCGGTCACCTGCCACCTGCAGGCCGTCGAGCTGATCAACGACACCACCCATGCCTTCCCGCGCGGCGCCGTCTCGATCACCTTCGACGACTCCTTCCAGTCGGTCCACGACCTGGCCCGCCCGGTGATGGACGCCCACAAGTTCGCCGGCACGATCTACAACATCGCCGACGCGGCCGGGACCACCCGCTACCTGTCCACGAACCAGATGCAGGACCTCCAGGACGCCTCCGGCTGGGAGATGGCCGGGCACGCCTACTCGATGGACGCCCACAACAAGGGCTACGACCAGCTCACCGCCAAGCAGGTCGACATCGACCTGCGGAAACTGCGGGCCTGGCTCGCGTCCAACAAGTTCCCCAGCGAGCACTTCGCCTACCCGCACGGGACCTTCTCGGCGACCAGGGACGGAGTGCCGGTCGACAGCATCGTCAAGCAGCACTTCCTCACCGGCAGATCGATCATCTCGGAGACCACCGAGTCCTTCCGCCCCGCCATGCCGCTCCGCCTGAAGGCCCTCACCGGAGTGAGCGACGCCGCCAACCCGGGCTACGCCGTCTCCGACGTCACCCGGGTGGGCGGCGAGCTGGACCGCTGCGCGCACAACGGCGACTGGCTGATCTTCTGCTTCCACCAGCTCACCACCGGCAAGCTCTCCGACAACACCCAGATCAGCCAGACCGCCTTCACCGCGGTCATGCAGGCCATCAGCGACCGCGGCATCCCCGTCGTCACCGTGGGCGAAGCCCTGTCCCACTACTCCTGAGGACCGCGGGCTCCTCCCGGAGGAGCGGCGTCCGGAATGCGCACACACCCCGATGGGGTTGGATACGGACATGGCTTCTCGTGCACGGGTACGCGCCCCCGAACTTGTCGGCGCCGGTGGGTGGCTCAACACAGGCGGTCAGCAGCTGACCCTCGCGGACCTGCGGGGCAAGATCGTCCTGCTCGACTTCTGGACCTTCTGCTGCATCAACTGCCTGCATGTCCTGGACGAGCTGCGCGAGCTGGAGGAGAAGCACCGCGACACCCTGGTGATCGTGGGGGTGCACTCGCCCAAGTTCGTGCACGAGGCCGAGCACGGCGCCGTGGTGGACGCGGTGGCGCGGTACGACGTGGCGCATCCGGTGCTGGACGACCCGGAGCTGGTGACCTGGAAGCAGTACGCGGTGCGGGCCTGGCCGACGCTGGCGGTGGTGGACCCCGAGGGGTACGTCGTCGCCCAGCACGCCGGTGAGGGGCATGCGCACGCCATCGCCGCCCTGGTCGAGGAGTTGGAGGCGGAGCACGCCGCCAAGGGCACGCTGCGGCGCGGGGACGGTCCCTACGTCCCGCCGGTGGCGGAGCCCGGGGCGCTGCGCTTCCCCGGCAAGGCGGTACGGCTGCCCGGCGGCGGCTACCTGGTCGCCGACTCGGGGCACCACTCGCTGGTCGAGCTGGCAGAGGACGGCGAGACCGTGCTGCGCCGGATTGGCAGCGGCGAGCGCGGCCTCGCCGACGGGCCGGCCGACAGCGCGCGGTTCAGCGAGCCGCAGGGCCTGGCGCTGCTGCCCGAGGGCGGCGCGGTGGTGGTCGCCGACACCGTCAACCACGCGCTGCGCCGGGTGGACCTGGCCAGCGGTGAGGTGACCACGGTGGCCGGGACCGGCCGCCAGTGGTGGCAGAACTCACCCACCTCGGGGCCGGCCCGCGAGGTCGACCTCTCCTCGCCCTGGGACGTCGCCTGGTTCGACGGCCGGGTGTGGATCGCCATGGCCGGCACCCACCAGCTGTGGGCCTGGGACCCGGCGGCCGGGACGGTCGCCGTCGCGGCCGGGACCACCAACGAGGGCCTGGTCGACGGCCCGGCGGAGGAGGCCTGGTTCGCCCAGCCGTCCGGACTCGCCGTCAGCCCGGACGGGCAGCGGCTCTGGGTGGCCGACTCGGAGACCTCCGCGGTCCGCTTCGTCGCCGCGGGCACGCACCAGGTCAGCACCGCCGTGGGCACCGGGCTGTTCGACTTCGGGCACCGGGACGGCGAGGCCGGCCAGGCGCTGCTGCAGCACCCGCTCGGCGTGACCGTGCTCGCCGACGGCTCGGTCGCCGTCGCGGACACCTACAACCACGCCCTGCGCCGCTTCGACCCGGCCACCGGCCAGGTCACCACCCTGGCCACCGACCTGCGCGAGCCCTCCGGCGCGGTGGTCGCCGACGGCGACATCGTCGTCGTCGAGTCGGCCCGGCACCGGCTCACCCGGCTGCGGCTGCCCGAGGAGGCCGTCCGGGTCGAGGCGGCCGCGCACCGCACCCAGCGCCCGGCCACCGAGGTCGCCCCCGGCGCGCTGCGGCTGGACGTGATCTTCACACCGCCGGCCGGGCAGAAGCTGGACACCAGCTTCGGGCCCGCCACCCGGCTGCTGGTCAGCTCCACCCCGCCGGAGCTGCTGCTCTCCGGCGAGGGCTCGGACACCGCGCTCGACCGCGAGCTGCGGCTGAACCCGGCCGTCACCGAGGGCGTGCTGCACATCAGCGCGATGGCCGCCTCCTGCGACGACGACCCGGCGATCGAGTACCCGACCTGCCACGTGCACCAGCAGGACTGGGGCGTCCCGGTCCGACTGGTGGACGGCGCGGCCTCGCGGCTGCCGCTGGTGCTGGCGGGGATGGACCAGTAGCGGGGACGGACCAGTAGCCGAAGCAGTTGCTACGGCGGCGGCCTCGACCGTCCGGCTCAGCCCTCCAGGAAGGCCTTGAGCGCCGCCGCCAGCAGGAACGGGTCGTCGGCCCCGCACAGCTCGCGGGCCGAGTGCATCGACAGCGCGGCGATGCCGCAGTCGACCGTGGCGATGCCCAGCCGGGCCGCGGTGATCGGGCCGATGGTGGTGCCGCAGGGCATCGAGTTGTTGGAGACGAAGCTCTGCCAGGGCACCCCGGCCCGCTCGCAGGCGGCGGCGAAGACGGCCCGGCCGACACCGTTGGTGGCATAGCGGTTGTTGACGTTGACCTTGAGGATCGGTCCGCCGTTGGGCATCGGGTGGTGCCCCGGCTCGTGCCGTTCGCTGTAGTTGGGGTGCACCGCGTGGCCCATGTCCGAGGACAGGCAGATGGTCCCGGCCAGGGCCCGGGCCCGGTCCTCCAGACTGCCGCCGCGCGCGAAGACCGAGCGCTCCAGCACATTGCCGAGCAGCGGTCCCTGGGCGCCGGTGTCGGACTCGCTGCCGTTCTCCTCGTGGTCGAACGCGGCGATCACCGGGATGAAGGGCAGCTCGGCGGCGCCGGGGGCGGAGGCGACGGCGGCCAGCGCCGCGGTGGCGGCGTGCACCGAGAGCAGGTTGTCCAGCCGCGGCGCGGCCAGCAGTTCGCGGTCGCGGCCCAGGTAGGACGGCGGCTGGACGTCGTGGGTCATCAGGTCCCAGCCGACCACCTCGTCCGGTTGCAGGTCGGCGGCGCGGGCGACGTAGTCGATCAGCGCGCCCTCGGTGGGCCGCCCCAGGCCCCAGACCGGCGTGAGGTGCCGCTGCTTGTCCAGCGTCATCCCGTCGTTGACCTGCCGGTCCAGGTGGATCGCCAACTGCGGTACCCGGAGCAGCGCCTCGTCCAGCTGCACCAGCCGGGTGGAGCCGTCGCGCAGGGCCAGGCGTCCGGAGACGCCGAGGTCGCGGTCCAGCCAGGTGTTCAGCGGGACGCCGCCGTAGATCTCCACGGCGACCTGGCGCCAGCCGACCGAGCCGGTGTCAGGGACCGGCTTGACCCGCAGGTTCGGCGAGTCGCTGTGGGTGCCGACGATGCGGAACGGAGTCGCCGCGGTCACCCCCTCGGGGACGTACCAGGCGATGAGCGCCCCACCGCGGATGACGTAGCGCCCGCCCGCCGTGCCCTCCCACGACGCGGTCTCCTCGACCTGCCGGAAGCCCGCCTTCTCCAGCCGCTGCGCGGCGCTGGCCACCGCGTGGTACGGCGAGGGGCTGGCCTGCAGAAACGCGATGAGGTCGTCGGTGTGGCTGCGGTCGAAGGCGACGCTGCCCGCGCCGGCTGCGCTGGTCAATGCTGCTCCAGGGGTGAGGGGAGGGCTGGGTACGGGGGCGGGGCCCTTCCTGAGAAGAGCCCCGCCCTCGTTTCCTGCCGTCCGAGCCTACGCCCGGCCGTGGACCGCTTTGCCGCTACGGCAAGGGGCCGGTGTCGGAGAAGTGCCCCTTGACGTGTACTTGTCCGACATCGCCCCGTCAAGATCTGGTCAAGAATCCCGACCTGACGCTGTCAATTCAGAACGCCGCCTCCGGGATCTCCATGATGGCGTTGTCGATCCCCTCCGCGATCAGCCGCTGGGCGTGCACCGTCGGCAGCACGGTCCGGCTGAAGAAGCGCGCCGCGGCGACCTTGCCCTGGTAGAACGCGGTGTCCTTCTCGGAGGTCCCGCCCTCGTCCAGCCTGGCCTGGGCCACCGCCGCCTGGCGCAGCAGCAGCCAGCCGATCACCACGTCGCCGGAGACCAGCAGCAGCCGGGAGGTGTTCTGGCCGACCTTGTACATGTTCCGGACGTCCTGCTCGACCGAGCCCAGCTGGTTGAGCATGGCGCCGACGATGGCCTCCAGGTCGCCGGCCGAGGCGGCCAGCTGCTCGCGCTCGGCGGCCAGCTCCTCGCCGCCGAGGCCGGAGGCGATGGCCTTCTGGATCTGCTCGGAGAGCGCGGTCAGCGCCTGGCCCTGGTCCTTGACGATCTTCCGGAAGAAGAAGTCCTGGCCCTGGATGGCGGTGGTGCCCTCGTAGAGGGTGTCGATCTTGGCGTCCCGGATGTACTGCTCGACCGGGTACTCCTGCAGGTAGCCGGAGCCGCCGAAGGTCTGCAGCGACTGGGCCAGCTGCTCGTAGGACTTCTCCGAGCCGTAGCCCTTGACGATCGGCAGCAGCAGGTCGTTCAGCCGCTCGGCGGCGTCGGCGGACTCGCCGCGGGCCTTGAGCAGCTGGATCTCGTCCTGGACGCTGGCGGTGTAGAGCACCAGCGCGCGCATGCCCTCGACATAGGCCTTCTGCGTCAGCAGCGAGCGGCGGACGTCGGGGTGGTGGGTGATGGTGACCCGGGGGGCGGCCTTGTCCAGGAACTCGGCGAGGTCCGGGCCCTGCACGCGCTCCTTGGCGTACTCCAGGGCGTTGAGGTAGCCGGTGGAGAGGGTGGCGATGGCCTTGGTGCCGACCATCATCCGGGCGAACTCGATGATGCGGAACATCTGCCGGATGCCGTCGTGCTTCTCGCCGAGCAGCCAGCCGCGGGCCGGCTCGTTGGCGCCGAAGGTCATCTCGCAGGTGTTGGACGCCTTGAGGCCCATCTTGTGCTCGACGTTGGTGGCGTAGACGCCGTTGCGCGCGCCCAGCTCGCCGGTCTCCCAGTCGAAGTCGTACTTCGGCACGATGAAGAGCGAGAGGCCCTTGGTGCCCGGGCCGTGGCCCTCGGGGCGGGCCAGCACCATGTGGATGATGTTGTCGGACATGTCGTGCTCGCCCGAGGTGATGAAGCGCTTGACGCCCTCGATGTGCCAGGAGCCGTCGGCCTGCTGGACGGCCTTGGTGCGGCCGGCGCCGACGTCGGAGCCCGCGTCGGGCTCGGTGAGGACCATGGTGGAGCCCCACTGCTTGTCGGCCATCAGCTGGGCGACCTTGAGCTGCTCCTCGGTGCCCTCCTCGGCGATGACGCCGGCGAAGGCCGGACCGGAGGAGTACATCCACACCGCCGGGTTGGCGCCCAGCACCATCTCCGCGTAGGCCCAGATCAGGCTGGAGGGGGTGGGCGTGCCGCCGATCGACTCCGGGATGCCCAGGCGCCACCACTCGGCGTCCATGTAGGCCTGATAGCTCTTCTTGAAGGTCTCCGGAACCGGGGCGGTGTTGGTCGCCGGGTCGAAGACCGGCGGGTTGCGGTCCGCGTCGGCGAAGGAGGCGGCCAGCTCGTTCTCGGCGAGCCTGGATATCTCGGCCAGGATGCTCTTGGCCGTGTCCACGTCCATGTCCGCGAAGGGACCGCTGCCGTAGACCTCGTCCCGCCCGAGCACCTCGAAGAGGTTGAACTCAAGGTCGCGGAGGTTGGACTTGTAGTGACCCATGGAACCTTCTCCGGTCATCGCGTCGGTAGGAGCCGGGATGTGTGCGGACGCAGTGCGGACACGGTGGAGACGGCGTCCCCTACCCAGCGGTAATCACTATGATGCTACCCGCAGGTAACTTAATTCAACCCCACCGGGCCGTCGGGGTGGCGTCGGACTCGATAACCTTGGCCCCGTGTACGGCTACGAGCAAACGACGAGCGGCGCCGGACCCGGCTACCAGGGCGGCCCCTACCAGCAGCAGAACACCTCCGGCATGGGCCCCGACCTGGGCGCGGGGATGGGCGGCGGCAGCATGGGCGCCGGCATGGGCGGCTACGGCCAGGCCCAGCAGTCGCAGCAGCCGCTCTACCCCGAGCCGTCCCCGCCGTCGCTGAGCGACGCCGTCCGGGCCTTCACCACCGGCGGACTGCCGGTGGAGGACTTCCAGTCGATCTTCATCACCTCGAAGGTGTACTGCCCGCGCGGCGAGCGCCCCGGCTTCCTGGCGCTGCACAACACCCCGCAGCCAGTGATCCCGATGTTCAGCTCGCTGAAGGAACTGCGCCGCTACGCCGGCAAGGAGTCCAAGTACTTCACCGTGACCGGCGCCGAGGTCCTGGACCTGCTGCCGACCGGCTACGGCTTCGCGATGGACATGGAGGGCGAGCACCGGATGGTGTTCGACGCCAAGGCCGTGGAGCAGATGGTCGACTTCACCATGCGCCGCATGTACGGCTGACAGCAGCACCCGCGAGGCGGGCGTGGCCGCTGCACGCAGTAGTGGTTGAACCTTCAACTTGCTTTCGGTTGATGCATCAACTATTCTCGTGGATGTCGGCAGGAAGTGCCGCAGAATCTTCGTCAGAGGAGGCCGCCATGCCCGCAGTGACCGTCGAGAACCCGCTGGTCCTGCCGCGGGTGGAGACTCCGGACCCGACCACGGCGAAGGCCCGGCCGGTGCTCCAGGTCGTGACCGCGCCCGAGGGGTACGAGGGCGAGGGCTTCCCGGTCCGCCGCGCCTTCGCCAAGATCAACACCAAGTACCTGGACCCGTTCATCATGATGGACCAGATGGGCGAGGTGGAGTACGCGGCCGGCGAGCCCAAGGGCACCCCCTGGCACCCGCACCGCGGGTTCGAGACGGTGACCTACCTGATCGACGGCAAGTTCATCCACAAGGACTCGACCGGCGGCGGCGGCGTCCTCGGCGACGGCGACACCCAGTGGATGACGGCCGGCGCGGGCATCCTGCACATCGAGACTCCGCCCGAGGACCTGGTGGTCTCCGGCGGCCTGTTCCACGGGCTGCAGCTGTGGGTGAACCTGCCCGCCTCCGCCAAGATGATCCAGCCCAAGTACCAGGACATCACCGGCTCCAACGTCAAGCTGCTGTCCACCCCGGACGGCGGTGCGATCCTGCGGCTGATCGCCGGCGAGATCGGCGGGGTGCAGGGCCCCGGCGCCACGCACACGCCGATCACGATGATCCACGCGACGGTCAGCCCCGGCGCCCGGATCACCCTGCCCTGGCGCAGCGACTTCAACGCCCTGGTGTACGCGCTGAACGGGCGGGGCACGGTGGGCGAGGAGAACCGCCCGGTGCAGATGGGCCAGGCGGTGCTGTTCGGCGACGGCGACTCGATCACGGTCCAGGCGGACGCCACCCAGGAGTCCCGCTCCCCCAACCTGGACCTGGTCATCCTGGGCGGCCAGCCGATCCGCGAGCCGGTGGCGCACTACGGCCCGTTCGTGATGAACAGCCACCGCGAGCTGCAGCAGGCCGTGGAGGACTTCCAGTCCGGACGGTTCGGCACCATCCCGGCCGAGCACAACTGAGGCCCGCAGCAAGGCAGTAAGCCAGGGCTAGCAAGGCAGTAGCAGAGCAGTAGCAGGAAGGGCCGGGTCCGCGAGGGCCCGGCCCTCAGCGCAGTCGGGCGTAGACCACCGTGGCGTCGTCGCGGGTCTTGCCGCGCGGCCAGCGGGTGCAGGAGACGTCGCCCGCCTCCACCTCGCGGACCCGGCGGAGCAGTTCGGCCGGGCCGTGCTGCTCCAGCAGCGCCATGGCGTCCGGCCAGCTGCCGAGGTCGAAGCGCTCGACATAGCGCGAGGAGCCGTCGGTCAGCGCGGCGAAGGAGCGAAGTTCGGCCAGCGCGACCGAGCCGGTCTGCGCGTACTCGGCCGCCTTGGGCAGCGCCGCGGCGATCCACGGGCCGCGCCCGGTGTTGCGGGCCGCCCGGACCGCGAGCGCGTAGCGCATGTGCAGGGCGGCGCGCTCCGGGGTGCCCGGGGGCATCGAGTGGACCTCGCGCCGCAGCGCCTCCCCGGCAGGGAAGGGCTGGTTGTCGCCGATCACCTCGACCGCCCCGAAGCGGTCCAGCACCAGCAGCGAGTCGCCGAGCACCAGGTACTGCAGCACCGGGCCGTGCTGCCGCACCGCCACCACCATCGCGGCGGGGGTGTTGGGGTGCGCCAGGTCACAACGGGCGCCGTGCAGCGACGCGGTCTCGGCGATGGCGTCACTCAGGCACTGCGCCATGGTCCGGTCGGGCCGGTCCACCAGCCTGGCCAGCAGGTGTGCGCCGAGCCGGCGCGCGTACCAGGCCGTGCCGTGCTCGCAGCCCGACTCCATCGCCGCCGGCGAACTGGAGCCGTCCAGCAGGACCAGCGCCTCCGGCGTCATCACCGTGTAGTCCTCGCTCACCCGATCAGGGCGTTGCGCCTCCCCCGCCATCTCAACGCGCATGGCTGACAGTGTGCGCGACCAGCGCGTTCTGGGACAGGGCTTCGTCAGCCGTTCCCCCGCAGAGGTGGACGCCAGCACGGCTGTGCGCCCCCTGTGCAGGCGGTCTCCAGGCACGAATGCGTCTCGACTCGGCAGCGGATCTGCCCCTCGCGCTCCAGCAGGCGCATACTTCAGGTAATGACCAGAACCGCCGCGACCCGGCGCCACATGCCCACCAGTCCCTTCAAGGCACCTGCCGCACCTCCGACTCCCGAGAGCTTCGCTGTCGGGGACATGGTGACGGACGACCAGTACGGGCTCGGACGGATCACCGGAGTCGAAGGGGAGACCGCGGTTATGGTCGACTTCGGCGCCCGGCAGGTCCGAGTCACCACACCCTTCTCCAAGCTCAGCAAGCTCTGAGGCCGTTAAGACCTTTCTGAGAGCTCCTCTCCGCCGCTCACCGGGTTATGTGCCGGGTGGGCGGCGGCTGGCATACTCGCCGATGTGGGCAGCGGACTTGTGACGGTGAGGGTGATGCGCGCGGCGGTGTTCGCCGGCGTCTCGCTCGCGCTGTCCGCGGGCGGCCAGGTGCTGGTCACCCATGCGCCGCTGCCGTTCGCCACCGTGCTGTGGGCCTGGCTGGCGGTCTTCCTCCTCGCCCTGCTGCTCACTGGCGCGGAGCGCGGCTTCGCCCGGATAGCGGCCGTCCTGGTCCCGCTGGAACTGTCGCTCAACGCCATGTTCAACCTGGGCCAGCAGAGTTGCGGCCCTGCCGTGGTGGTGCCGGCCACCCCCGCGAACGGCGCTTCGGGCGGCCTGGTGAGCGGACTGCCAACGCTGCTGCTCTGCGGACGGGGCAGCGTGCCGCTGCACACCGCGGGCGCCGGATCCGGGCCGCTGGGCGGGCTGTTCCGGCTGACACTGCCGGCCGATCCGACGGTCTGGCAGTTCACGCTGCTGCTGCTGGTGCACCTGGCGGCGGCGCTGCTCGCGGCGGCCTGGCTGCGGCGCGGCGAGGCCGCGGTGTTCCGCACCCTGCTCGCCGTCGCACTGTCCGCGACCGCACCGCTGCGGGTGCTGTTCGCGGTGCTGACGCCGCCGGTGCAGCCCGGCGTCGCGATCCCGGCCGCGCCGAGGCGCAGCCAGCCCGGACCGCAGCAGGTCCTGCTCCGGACCGCGCGCAGGCGCGGTCCACCGCTCTGCTCGGCCGTGTGCTGAGCAGTAGCCACCCCCCTTCAGTTCTTCTGTAGCCGTACGGGCGTTCGCCCGTGGGGGCGCTGCCGCTGTTCGCGCACGCCGGTCACGCATGTGCAGACCAGTCGCAGCATCCCTCACGGAGCAGGAGCACCCGTCACCATGAGCAACAACAGCAAGACCAGCAAGGGCAGTCAGCAGCGGTCCTACGCGAAGGCCGGTCCGACGAGCGACGCGCGGGCCCGGCTGAGCGCCGAGCGCGAGCGCGAGCAGCGGGTGGCCGCGCTGCGGAAGAAGATCCTGATAGGCGTCTCGGCCGTGGTGGTCGTGGCCGCCGCCGGGGTCGCCGTCGCCACCTCCGGCTCGGGCTCGGGCTCGTCCGCGAGCAGTTCCGCGCCGCTGACGGTGCCGGCCAACACCACCGGCAGCAACGGCACCGTGATCGTCTACGGCAAGGCCGACGCGCCCAACACCCTCGACGTCTACGAGGACTTCCGCTGCCCGATCTGCGACGAGTTGGAGAAGGCGGACGGCTCCACCATCACCGAGCTCGCCGACAACGGCACCTACAAGATCCAGTACCACATGGCCACCTTCCTGGACAGCAACCTCGGCGGCTCCGGCTCCGCCAACGCGCTGGCCATGGCCGGGGCTGCGATCAACGAGAGCCCGGCGAAGTTCGTCCAGTTGCACAGCGTGCTCTACGCCAACCAGCCGGAGGAGACCGACGACGCCTTCGCCGGCACCGACCACCTGCTGGACCTGGCCCGCAAGGTGCCGGGGCTGGTGACTCCGGCCTTCGAGAAGGCGGTGAAGGACGGCACCTACAAGCCCTGGGCGCAGCAGGTGAGCAAGGCCTTCAACAAGAGCGGCGTCACCGGCACCCCGACGCTCAAGCTCAACGGCAAGACCCTGACCGTCTTCGACAAGGACACCGGCAAGCCGATCAGCGCCACCGCGTACCAGGCCCTGGTGCAGCAGACGATCGCGGCGGCCAAGTAATGGGCGCCACCGCCGCGGCCCCGGCAGCCGCCCCGGACGAAGCCGCTCCGACCGGAGCGGAACACGGCTCCACCGACCCGGTGCCGACGAGCTGGGCGTTCGCGCTGCTGCTGGTGATCGCCGGGGCGGCGGCTCTGGCCGCCTCGGTGGTGCTCACCCTGGACAAGATCAAACTGCTGCAGAACCCGGGCTTCGTCCCCGACTGCAACATCAACCCGATCATCAGCTGCGGCTCGGTCATGCGCACCGAGCAGGCCTCGGTCTTCGGCTTCGCCAACTCGCTGCTGGGCATCGCCGGCTTCGCGGTGGTGGTGACCCTGGGCGTCGGGATCCTGGCCGGCGGCCGCTACCGGCGCTGGCTCTGGCTCGGGCTGCAGGCCGGGACGCTGGCCGGGATCGTCTTCGTGGGCTGGCTGATCGGCCAGAGCCTCTATGTGATCGGCGCGCTCTGCCCGTACTGCATGGTGGTCTGGGCCGCGACCATCGCGCTGTTCTGGTGCACCACCGTGCACAACCTCCGGCACGGGGTGATCCCGGTGCCGGAGCGCTGGCGCGGCGGCGTGGCGGTGCCGGCGCGGTACCCGTGGGTGCTGCCCGCGATCAGCTACCTGGTGGTGGTGCTGATGGTGCTCAACCGGTTCTGGTACTACTGGCGCACCCTGCTCTGAGGGGGCGGGGCAGCCGGTGAGCACGGCCGGCGGGGCGCCGCCGGTGTCCGTCTCCCGGGCACGAGCCCGGGAGACGGTGCCCAACTCGCCCCACCCGCGCCGCCGTTGTGTGTGCGGCCTGCCGCGTCGGCCGATTCTGTGAACGTTCCCGTAGCTGTGGCAGAGGTATGTACTCCTGATCCTCCCTCCTCTACTGTGAACGCTCACAGAGCTCCGATGTGTCCATGCCAGGCGATCGCGATCACCAGGAGGTTCGTTCGGATGACCATGACCCTGTTGTCCAGATTCGGCCGTACCGCCAGAGCAGCCGTGCTGCCGGTGGCCGTCGCCTTGTCGGCGACCGTGCTGAGCGGGACGACCAGCGCCTCGGCGGCGAACTCGTTGAGCATGCTCGGCGCGGATGTGTCGACCGCGCAGCGGGCCATCGATCTCGGAGCCGCGTACTACGACGCCAGCGGCAATGCGAAGGACCCGCTCGACATCCTCAAGGCCGCCGGGGTGAACTACGTGCGGCTGCGGATCTGGAACAACCCGGCCAGCGGGTACAACAACGAGGCCAAGGTGCTGGCCTACGCGAAGACGGTGAAGGCCAAGGGCCTGAAGCTGCTGATCGACTTCCACTACTCGGACACCTGGGCCGATCCCGGCAACCAGAACAAGCCCGCGGCCTGGTCCGGCCACGGCATCAGCCAGTTGCAGACCGATGTCTACAACTACACCTACGGCGTCTGCAACAGCCTCAAGTCGCAGGGCACCACGCCGGACAGCGTGCAGATCGGCAATGAGATCAACGTCGGCATGCTGTGGAACGACGGGAAGGTGGTCAACAGCGACTTCACCAACCTCAGTCTGCTGCTCAAGTCCGGCTACAACGCGACCAAGGCATGCAACAGCGGGACCAAGGTGATCATCCACACCGCGGACGCCGACAGCGACACCAACGCCCGCTGGTTCTACGACGGGATCAAGGCGAAGGGCGTCAACTGGGACATCACCGGGCTGTCGTACTACTGCATGTGGCACGGCACGCTGGCCAATATGGGCAGCGTCGTCTCGGACATGAAGTCCCGGTACGGAAAGGACGTGATCATCGCCGAGACGGCCTATCCGTTCACCACGGCGAACGCGGACAGTACCGCTGATTCGGTCACCTCCGGCTGCTCCGGTTACCCGATCACCTGGGCCGGTCAAGGCGCCGAGTTCACCGCCGTGCAGAACACGGCCCGCAGCGCGGGGGCGATCGGGGTCTTCTACTGGGAGCCCACCTGGTACGCCGTCCCCGGCAACGGCTGGGACCCGACCGACATCGCCAACAGCGGGGACGGCTGGGACAACATGGCCGTCTTCAACTGGACCGGACATCTGAACCCGGACATCAAGTGGACGGCATAGCTGCCACCCGCAGCAGCGACTGCGGGGTCAGGTCGGCCAGGGTGGGGTAGCCGTCGACGGCCATGATCAGGTCGGCTTCGGCCAGCAGCGAGCGCAGGACGTGGACGATGCCGTCCGTGCCGCCGAGGGCGAGGCCGTAGGCGTAGGGGCGGCCGATGCCGACCGCGGTGGCGCCCAGGGCGAGGGCCTTCACCGCGTCGGCGCCGCTGCGGACGCCGGAGTCGAAGAGGACCGGCAGGCCGTCGGCGGCTTCCACCACGCCGGGCAGGGCGTCCAGCGCGGGCAGGCCGCCGTTGGCCTGGCGGCCGCCGTGGTTGGAGCAGTAGACGCCGTCCACGCCGCCGTCCCTGGCGCGGCGGACGTCCTCAGGATGGCTGATGCCCTTGAGGATCAGCGGCAGGGAGGTCAGCGAGCGCAACCAGGGCAGGTCGTCCCAGGTCAGCGGGTTGCCGAAGATGCCGGCCCAGCGCATCACGGCTCCGGCCGGGTCCTCCTCCGGGGGCTTGGGCAGGGCGGCCCGGAACACCGGGTCGGAGGTGTAGTTGGCGAGCGCGTGCCCGCGCAGCTGGGGGAAGTTGCCGGAGCCCAGGTCGCGCGGGCGCCAGCCGGTGATCCAGGTGTCCAGGGTGACCACGATGCCCTGGAATCCCGCCGCCTCCGCCCGGTACACCAGGCTCTCGGCGAGGGCCCGGTCGGTGGGGGTGTAGAGCTGGAAGAAGCCGGGGGTGTCGCCGAGTTCGGGGGCGACCTGCTCCAGCGGGTCCTCGGAGAGGGTCGAGGCGACCATGGGGACCCCGGTGCGGGCCGACGCGCGGGCGGTGGCGAGGTCGCCGTGGCCGTCCTGGGCGCACAGGCCGATCACTCCGATCGGGGCCATGAACAGCGGCGAGGGCAGCCGGTGGCCGAAGAGCTCGACGGAGAGGTCGCGGTCCTTGGCGCCGACCATCATCCGGGGCACCAGGCCCCACTGCTCGAAGGCCCGGACGTTGGCCCTTTGGGTGTGCTCGTCCCCGGCGCCCCCGGCCACGTACGACCGGACCGAGGGCGGCAGCGCGCTCTGCGCCCGCGCCTCCAGCTCGGCGAAGGCCATCGGGTACTCGGGGAGAACCCCCTGCATGCCGTTGAGGTAGATCTCCAGCTGGTAGTCGCCGAACTGCTGGGGCATCCGCTGCCGTCCTTCCTTCCTCCATGCCTCGCGACATGTGGGGCCAGTCTGCCCTGCCCGCGCGGCGGCGTTACGCTTGCGCGTCGCAGTAGGTACGGGGGAGGGAACCGCAGATGGCCACTGCTGTCACGGCGGCGCAGGAACCGGGCGAATGGGCCGGGCTGCTCGCCGAAGTCGCGAGGACCGGGCGGAAGTTGCGCCGGGACGAGCTGGAACGGCTGCGCGCCTACGGCGACCGGGCCGCCCAGGAGGGCCGGGGGCTGGCCGAACTGGTGGACGAGCGCCTGGTGGAGACCGGCGCGGCATGGACCGGGCGGACCGTGGACGGGCCGTCGCTGACCGCGCTGCGGGCCGCGGTCGCGGCGCTGGCCGCCGGTCACGGCCGCGCCTACCGGGAGCGGCTGCAGCGCGACGAGTCAGGGCGCCGGGAGTTCGTCGCCGACCTGCTGAGCAGCCGCAGCGACCTGGGCCGGCTGGCCGAGCACGCGGAGCGGTTCGGCCTCAACCTGGCCTGCGCGCATGTGGTCGCGGTGGCCGACGGCGACGGGTACGACCTGGAGGACCCGCTGGTGCGGGGGGTGGAGCGGCAGCTGCTGGGCCGCTTCGGCGAGCAGGACGTACTGCTGGCGGTCAAGCACGGACGGCTGGTCTGCATCGTGCCCGGCGGACCGGGCGAGGCCGCGGCCGTGCAGGCGTTCGCGGCGCTGACCGAGGGCCGACGGGTGGTGGTGGGCCGGCCGCACAGCGGACCCGGCGGGGTGGTGCGCTCCTACGAGGAGGCCCGCGGCGCGCTGGAGCAGGCCAACCGGCTGCGGCTGCCGGGGCAGCTGCTGCGCGCCGCCGACCTGTTGATCCTGCCGGTGCTGCTGCGGGACCGGGACGCCCTGGAGGAGCTGATCCACGGGGTGCTGGAGCCGCTGATCGGCGCACGCGGCGGCCCGGGGCCGCTGCTGGAGACCCTGGCCGCCTACGCCGACTCCCGCTATGTCGCCGCGGAGGCCGCGCGGCGGCTGGGGCTGAGCGTCCGGGCGCTGTCCTACCGGTTGGAGCGCATCGCCCGGCTCACCGGGCTGGACCCGGACGACGCGCTGCAGCGCTACACCCTGGAGACGGCGGCCTTCGGGGCCCGGTTGTTGGGGTGGCCGGACCAGACCGGGGGGTGATCGGTCGGCTGTCCCGCGTTCGGCTGCCCGGCGGGCGCGTACTCGGCGCAGAGGCGGTGCCAGCGGGCGGTCTGCTCGGCGGTAGCCCGGCCGCGCAGCAGCGCCAGCTTGAGCAGGTTGGCCTCGGCCGCGCCGCCCAGGGTCTGTGCCTCGGCCAGGTAGTGGTCGTCGACCAGGGCCTCCAGCTCGGCGTCGTCGAGCACCGGGTCGATCCGCGCCGCCAGCGCGGCCATGGTCCGGTAGGAGCCCTGGAGCAGGAACGGCGGCTCGGTGCGGGCCACCTCCTGCTGGGCGGCCGAGGCGATGTAGGCGCGGTTGACGTCCAGGACGCTCTGCTGGACCCGGCGCATC
The DNA here is from genome assembly GCF_000787775.1 of Streptacidiphilus carbonis. Taxonomy (GTDB): domain Bacteria; phylum Actinomycetota; class Actinomycetes; order Streptomycetales; family Streptomycetaceae; genus Streptacidiphilus; species Streptacidiphilus carbonis. The sequence goes on from NZ_BBPM01000040.1 coordinate 41,219, forward strand.
CGGGACAGGACGGCGAGGACCCGGTCCAGGTCGTGGACGGGACGGGCTAGTTGGTCCGCCTGGGCCGAGGGGTCGCCGGAGGCCATCCGGACCAGCAGCCGCAGCTCCTCGGCCGGACTGCCGGCGAGCGGCGCCAGCACCGGGTTGGCGGCCAGCGCGTTCTCCAGGAAGCTCTGGGCGAACAGCTCCTCACGGCCCGTCAGCACCTCGCCGAGGTTCCAGACGTCGGCGCGGTTGGCGAGCATGTCGGGGATCCGGAAGCGCTGCCCCGATGAGGTGTAGGGGTTGCCGGCCAGCGAGACCGCGAAGCGGCGGCCGCGCAGGTCGAAGCTGCGGGCCACCCCGTCGCTGACGGCCTCGATCCGGCGCTGGGCGTCGCACAGCGGGATGAACTTCTGCAGCAGCTCGGCGGAGACATGCTGGATGTCGTCCAGGTGCAGCAGCACATTGCTGCCGGCCTCCAGCGCGAAGACGATCTTCTCCACCTCGCGGCGGGCCGCCGCGTCGGGCGCGCGGTCCGGGTCCAGAGAGGTCGTACCGGTGCCCAGGGCCGGGCCGTCGACCCGGACCATCAGCAGGCCGAGGCGGTCGGCGACGTACTCCAGCAGCGTGGACTTGCCGTAGCCGGGCGGGGAGAGCAGCAGCAGCAGCCCGCTGCGGTCGGCGGACGCCGAGTCGGCGGAGCCCAGCTGCTTGGCCAGGTTGTCACCGATCAGCGGCAGGTACACCTCGTCGATCAGCTGGTTGCGGACGAAGCCGGCCAGCGGGCGCGGACGGTAGTCGTCCAGCCGCAGCCGGGACCGTTCGGCGGCCAGTGCGTCCGCGCGCTGTCGCTGGAAGGCGCGGAACGCACTGACTCGCTCGGCCCGGAACCGGGCGGCCTGGTACGGCAGTTGGTCGATGCGGACGGTCAGTCGGCCGTCCTGGATCCGGGGGTGGCTGCCGAGCAGCCCCTCCACGGTCTCGCTCAGCGGCGCGTCGACGGGGTAGCGGGGCAGCTCCGGGGCGCAGAGCCGGGAGACCGCCTCGGGCAGGGCGGCGGCGCAGTCCGGGGCGAAGGCGCTGAGCCAGGCGGTGGCCAGCTGGTACCGGGACGGGAGGTCGGCGGCGAGTTCCCGCAGGTCGGCGGCGAGCAGCGGGCCGCCGGGGGTCTGCTCGAAGGCCTCCAGCAGGTCGCGGGCGCCGGCGCCGGCGGCGAAGCCCTCGGTGGGACCGGCGAGCTCCTCCAGCAGGTAGTCGCCGGCCGGCGGGGTCTGCGGGAGTCCGTTGGCCGAACTGAACCCGGCGACGGCTGCGGACAGTTCGGCGGCCAGCTCGGACAGGGCCGCGGCCGGGCCGAAGGTGCTGCGGGCCAGCGCCAGCGAACGGGCCCGGCGCTGCCAGCTGCGGCGCTGTGCCTGGTCCGCCCCGTGGGCCCAGAACAGCTGGGCGGCGGCACGGACCTCGGCGGGGTGCTGCAGCAGTCCGGCGCCGGCCCGGAGCCGGAGCAGCGCGGCGAGGATGAGCGTCGCGTCCTGGTCGTGGACGCCCCGTTCATAGCCCTCGTCGTAGGCCGCCTCGGCGGCGCGGCGCACCTGCTGTTCCAACGGTTCGTCAGTCACCGCTCCCAGCAGGCCTGTCGCCAGGTACTCGGAGCGGTAGAGCGCCGGCGACTCACTGACCAGCGGCTGGGACCAGAACTCCCGGCCCGCCAGCAGCGCCGGGTCGTGGGCCTGGCGGCGGTAGCCGGTGCCGCTCACCGAGAAGGCGAGTCCTTCGCCGTCCGGGAGCAGGGTCAGTTCGACGGGTTCGCGGCGGACGGCGAAGCGGTGCCGGCCCAGGCGCACGGTGGCGCCGCCGTCGGCGGAGAGGTCGGCCTGGTCGCGCAGGGTGCGGACGGCGGTCTGGCCGGCGCCGGTGAGGCCGTCCTCCAGCTCCTGGGCCCGGACCCGGTCGTCGAGGGAGCGCAGTTCGGCGGCGGCGCTGCGGACCCGCAGCGCCATCGGGTCGGCGGCCAGCGCGGCGTGCACGTCCTCGGCCGTGCGCAGCCCGGCCAGCCTGCGGCGCAGGGCCTCCAGGGCGCGGCCGGCGGAGGCGGCGAGCCGGGCGGCGCGGGCGGCGGCCTCGTCCAGCAGGGCCTGCCGGCGGGCGGCGAAGGCCTGCTGGACCGACTCGCGGCGCTCGGCCAGCTCGGCGGCCAGGTCCTCGGCCTCGGCGAAGCGGGCCTCCAGGCCGTCCAGCCGCAGCAGCAGCCGGGCCAGCTGGTCGTCGCAGCCCGCCGGGGAGTCGGCGGCGGCCAGGGCCGCGGTGGTGGCCTGGGCGAGCAGTGCGGACTCGGCGGCGTGGGCGGAACGGTGCTCGGTGTCCAGCAGCGCGCGGCGCCGGGCGTCCAGGATGGCGCGGGCGGCGGGGG
>NZ_BBPM01000040.1:43952-53945 GCF_000787775.1 Streptacidiphilus carbonis
CGCCAGCACCTCGCCGATGGCCAGCAGCACGGTGGTGCCCGCGCCGGGGTCGGCCGTCACCGCGCCGGTGACCAGGTCGGTGACGGTGGACAGCGCTTCGGCCTGCTCGGCGAGCCGGTCGGCGGCGTGTCCGGCCTCGGCCGCGGTGGACAGCCCGGGTGCGCTGTCGGCGGCCTCGCGGGCGGCGGCGAGCGGGGCCGCGAAGGCGTCCGGACCGGCGAAGTAGGCGAACGCGCGCTCGGTCGCCGACTCCAGCTCGGCTGCCAGCGAGGCCTCGACGGCCTCCAGCGCGGCCAGGTCGAGCTGCGGCAGCTCGCGCAGGGTACGGGTCCGGCCCTGGGCCCGGCGCAGCTCGCTGAGCAGCCCGGTCCAGCCCTCCGCGTCGACCGGGGGCTCGCCGTGCGAGCGGCGGACCAGCGCGGCGGCCTCCTCGGCCGCCCCGGCGACGGCCTCGGCGGCCCGGGCCGCGAGCGCGCCGATCCTGGCCTGCTCGCCGCCCACCTGTTCGGCGGCGTCGCGCAGTTCGACCAGGGGCTCCAGCAGTCCGGTGCCGCCCAGCCAGTAGTGCCGGTCGGCGGCCTTGGCGCAGGCGTCCAGGATCAGCGCGGCGTCAACCGCCTCGGCGCCCGCGGCGCTGCGGACCACGTCCAGGCAGTCGGCGATGCCGCGGACCAGGTCGGCGTTGCCGATCCGCTCCAGCGGCCCGTCGCCGACGGGTTGGGAGGCGGCGTACTCGGCGGAGGCGAAGGGGGTGCGCCAGAGCTGCGTCTCATGGCCGCGCACCGGTTCGCGGTCCGGCTTGAGCAGGGCCAGCGTGCCGTCGGGCAGCAGCGTGTAGCCGGCGCCGTGCAGCGGGGCGGCGGCCTCGCGGCGGACGGTGTTCCAGGACAGCAGCAGCACCTGGGCCGCACCCGGCCGGCGCAGTACGTACAGCAGGTCCTCCCCGCCCAGCGAGGGCAGCACCGCGTCGAAGCGCAGCCCGTCCGTGCCGTCGGTGCGGAAGGCGCGGTTGGTGCCGTCGGCCAGTTCGTAGCCGCCAGGGAAGATCAGGCCCTGTTCGGCCGGGAGCAGCCGGGCCCCCTGGGCCAGCGAGTCCTGCCTGCGGACCGATCCGGTACGGGTGTTGACGACCAGGTAGCGGTCGGCGGACTCGTTGTAGGGGCGGACGGCGAGGACCAGCAGCGGCGCCGCGACGGTGTAGGCGATGGTCGCGTCGGCCAGGCTCTGCAGCGGGTCGTCGACCGGCTCCTCGAACAGCGGCCTTCCGTCGGGTGCCGAGTGGACGGTGAGGCTGCCGCCGGTGGCGGCGACGGTGACCAGGCCCTCGATCACCACCCGGCCCTGCTCGTGCTGCTCGCGACCGGTGCTGGTCCACGGCAGTTCGAAGACCGGCGGGCTGGGCAGCTCGCGCTCGCCGTGGTTGTCCAGGTACTCGGCCCAACGGTCGGTCAGCTTCCATTGCAGGACCCGGATGTCGCCGTCCTGCTCGCCGGTGCGGAACACCGCGAGCAGCCGGGAGGTCGGGGCCGAGGGGGTCCGGAGCAGCTCGACCAGGCGGGCGTCGCGGTAGTAGCGCAGCAGCTCGGCCAGGTCGCGGTGGAACCGCTCATCGTCCAGCAGGCCCGGCACCGCGCCCGGTTCCAGTGGACGGCCCTCGGTGTCGTGCAGCGAGAGCATGCCCTCGGCCAGGCCCGGCGCCGACGTCCCCAGCAGCAGGACGCCGGGCCGGATCGCGATGATGCCGCAGGCCGTGGCCTCGGCGGGGGTGCGGAGCCGGGCCGAGGCCGCGAGCTCCAGCACGGGGGCGCCGAAGACCTCCTGCCGGCGGGTGTTCAGCTCCGCCGCCCGGCGGCCGAGCTCGGCCGCGCGGTCCGCGAGCCGGGTCCGCAGGATCTGGAAGGTGCCGTCCTCGACGCCCATGGCTGTTCCTTGCTCCTCTGTGACGCGGGGGTGTGCCGGGTTACTTGGCGGCGGTGACGGTGCCGTTGGCGATCTGCACGGGGACCGCAGGTGCCGCTCCGTCGGCACCGGTGCCCAGCAGCTTCAGCAGCATCGCCAGGTTCCAGGGGCCGCCCGCCGCCAGTGAGCTGAGCACCTCGGTCGCGTCCTTGCTGAAGCTCTTCTCGCCGCTCAGCCACTCGGCGCCGAGCGCCTTCACCACCTCCGAACTGTCCACCGCCGCGTCGATGCCCTTGCCGAAGGACACCGCGCCGACCAGCTTCTCGAAGAACATGCTGTCGCCGCCGACGATGTCGATGTCCGCGCTGGTCAGGCCCGCGGCCAGGACCGACGCCTGGGCCTCGGCGACCTTGCGCTGCACCTCCAGCCCGGCCAGCCTGACCTCCTTGTCCGCGGCCAGCCGCAGCCGGAACTCCTCGTGCGCCCGGGACACCTCGTCCAGCGCGGCCATCGCCGCCGCCTTCTCCTTGAGCCCGGCCGCCTCGCCCAGCAGCCGCTCCCTGATCCCGGCGGCGTCCGCCATGGCCTTGCTCTCCGCGACGGCGGCCTCGGCCATGCCCGCCTTCTCGATACCGGCGGCCTTCTGCTTCAGGCCCTCGGCCTCCGCCTCCATCCTGGCCCTGATGCCGGCCGCGTCGGCCATGGCCTGCCGCTCCGACACCTCCGCCTGCGCCAGCCCGGCCGCGCCGGCCCTGGCCCGCTCGCCCTCGGCCAGCCGCACCGCGGCGGTGGCGTCCAGCTCCGCGGTCTGCTGCCGGGCCTCGGCGAGGACCAGCTGCTCCCTGGCCGTGTACTGCGCGGACTGCTCGGCGGCCTCGGCCGCCTTGATGTCCTTGACCAGCTGCTCCTGGGCCTCCGCCTCGGCGGCGATGATCACAGCCTGGCGGGTGCGCTCGGCCTCCTGGACCACCCGTACCCGCTTGATCTCCTCCTCCTGCTCGGCGACCGTGCGGTCCACCGCGATCCGCTCGCGGACCACCTCGGCGACGCCCCGGCGCTCGACCTCGACCTGGCGCTCCATCTCGGCGCGGGACAGCTCGACCTCGCGCTCCCGGTTGACGACCTCCAGCAGCCGGTCCTTCTCGATCCGCTCGGTCTCCACGGCGATGACCCGCTCGCGGTTCTTCTCGGCGACCGCGATCTCCCGCTGCTGGTTCTCCCGCTGCACGCCCAGCAGTTCCTCGGTGCGCAGCAGCGCGCTGTGCGCCTTGAGCCGCTCCTCCTCCTGCACCTGCAGGGTGGCCGCCTCCTCCTGGGCGCGCAGCGTCTCGATGCCCTTGCGCTGCCGGATCTCGGCCTCGGACCGGCGGCGCTCCAGCTCCAGCACGGCCTCGCGGGCGTCGACGTCCTGGCGGGTGATCTCCATCTGCTCGTTGCGCTGGAAGTCGTTGGTACGGATGTGCTCCAGCGCGGTCAGTTCGGTGATCTTGCGGATGCCCTGGGCGTCCAGGATGTTGGCCGGGTCCAGCTGCACCATCGGGGTCTGTTCGAGGTGGTCGATCGCCGCGTCCTCGAGGTGGTAGCCGTTGAGGTCGGTGCCGATGGCGGCGATGATCCGGTCCCGGAACTCCTCGCGCTTGGTGTAGAGGTCGATGAAGTCCAGCTGCTTGCCGACGGTGCGCAGCGCCTCGGCGAACTTGGCGGCGAACAGGGTCTGCAGGGTCTCCTGGTGGCTGGCCCGGTCGGTGCCGATGGCCTGGGCGACCTTGACCACGTCCTCCTTGGTCTTGTTGACCCGGACGAAGAAGGTGATCTTGATGTCGGCGCGGATGTTGTCCTGGCAGATCATCCCCTCGCGGCCGGTGCGTTCGATCTCGATGGTCTTCACCGAGATGTCCATCACCTCGGCGCGGTGCATCATCGGCATGACCAGGGCGCCGGTGAAGGTCACGTCGACGTTCTTGGGCTTGTTGATGATCAGGGCCTCGCCCTGGACGACCTTGCGGAACAGCCGGCCGAAGAGCAGCAGCGTGCCCAGGCCGATGAGCAGGAGGACGGCGACGAGCACGCCGATTCCGATCGTGACAGCAGACATGACTGATCCCTTGGGCGGCCGCTTGAACGGCCTTGGAGTGAATGATTTCTGATGAGACGTCAGGTGGTGTGACGTCAGCCGGACGCGGGGAGTTCCGGCATCACCCGGAAGAACTCGCCCTCGGCGTCGTAGTCGTAGATCAGTGCGGCCGCGCCCTTGCTCAGCGCGCTTCCCGGTCCGGCCGCTTCGTCGAGGCTCTGCCGTACCTGCACCAGGGCCGCGGAGCCGTCATCCGCGCGCACCTCCGCCTGGCCGAAGTCCGGGCCGACCCGTCCGGTGCGGATGACGCAGGCGCGTCCCACGAAGTCCCGGCGGGAGGGCGGCGGGGCGGGCGCCGGCATGATCCGCCGCAGCGGCCATGCCAGCACCCGGGCCCCCGCCCAACCGACGACCAGGGCCCCTGCCAGGACGGCACCCCCGTGCCTGCCGTCCAGCAGGGTCTGGCCGGTCAGCGCGCCGAACCAGGCGAAGGCGATCAGCAGCGAAACCGCCACCGTGACCGGTACCCCGCCCAGACCGAGCGCTCTCTGCAGACCCCCGTGGATGTGGCGCATCCCACCGCGTACCCCGCCGCGTCCACCGCCGGGCTGGTGTCCGGGACCCCCGTGGCCCGCTCGGCCCCCATGGCCCCCGTGCCCTGTCCCATGACCACCCCCGTGGTGTCCTGCGGCGCCGGCATGGTGCCCGGTGTGCAGGTGCGCTCCCCCGAGCAGCACCAGCACCCAGTACGCCACGACGACGACCATGGCGAAGCTGAAGACCACGGTCGGAAACCCCGTGACCGCCCCCGTGAAGCCACCCACTGCCGTCGCCACCTCTGCAGATTCTCCGCAGTGGCACTCTGTGCCACCTGCGCCAGAGTGGCAGCGGGCGAGCAGCCCGCGCACTGCGTGATCCCGGCAGTCTTAACGGTCCCTTGGCGTCCTGGATCTGATCATTTTCAGCACCACCAGCACCACCCGTGGGCGTCCCGCGGGGTCTTGTGGACGTCCCGCCTGGTTTTCCCGGAGCCCTCCGTAGGGCTCCGGCGGTCAGGCCACGCCGCGCGGACGGAACTGGATGCTGATCCGCGGGCCCACCGGCCTGGCCGTCTTGGGCACCGCGTGGTCCCAGGTGCGCTGGCAGGAACCGCCCATGACCAGGAGGTCCCCATGGCCGGGCATCAGCCGCACGGTGTCGCCGCCCTCCTTGGGCCGCAGCAGCAGGGCGCGGGGCTCGCCGACGGAGACGATCGCGACCATGGTGTCCTCGGTCCGCCCGCGGCCGATCCGGTCCCCGTGCCAGGCGACGCTGTCCCGGCCGTCCCGGTAGTAGCAGAGGCCGGCCGTGCGGAACGGCTCGCCGAGCTCACCGGCGTAGTGGGCACTCAGTGCCGTACGGGCCCGGTCGAGCACCGGGTGCGGCGGTTCGGCACGGTCCCCGTAGTACGCCAGCAGCCGCGGGACGCCGACCACGCGCTCGTACATCTCGCGCTGCTCGGCCCGCCAGGGCACGGTCGTCGCCAGGTGTTCGAACAGCGTGTCGGCGCCGGTCAGCCAGCCGCGGAGCAGGTCGACCCAGGCGCCGTGCGACAGCTCGGTTCGGCGCAGGCGATCCAGCCCGAGCAGGGCGGGGTCCTCCGCCTCGCCGAACAGGGAACCCTGGAGTGCGACCGTCATGGGATCCAGGGTACGCCTCGGTCGAACAGTTGTACGTATATGACGGCTAGGCGTCTGCCCCGACGCCGGACTCGACGTCGGCCAGGACCAGGGCCAGCAGGCCGGGGAACCGCTCGTCGAACTCGGCGCGGCGCAGCCGGTTGACCCGCCGGGCCCCGTTGATCCGCTGCTCGATCAGGCCGGCCTCTCGCAGCACCGAGAAGTGGTGGCTCAGCGCCGCCTTGCGCACCGGCACGTCGAAGCTTCCGCAGGACCGCTCCCAGTCCGCGCTGGCCGCCAGCTCCCGCACCAGGGTGAGCCGTACCGGATCGGCCAGGGCCGCGAGCGCGCCCTGCAGCGGCACCTCGCGCGGGTGCCGGTGCTCCGGCTCGGCGGTCGGCATGGCGGCCTCCTCCATTGTTCGCTCCTGATCGAACAGTCTAGCCGCGCAGGGCCAGTCCGACCCCCATGGCGAGCATGGTCGCCGCGATCAGCAGGTCCAGCACCCGCCACGCGCCGGGCCTGGCGAACACCGGGCGGAGCAGCCGCGCGCCGAAGCCGAGACCGCTGAACCACAGCAGACTGCCGGTGGCGGCGCCCAGGGCGAACATCCACCGCGCCGATCCGTAGCCGGCGGCGACGCTGCCGAGCAGCAGCACCGTGTCCAGATAGACATGCGGGTTGAGCCAGGTGAAGCCGAGGCAGCTCAGCACCGAGGACGCCAGCGAACCGCCGCCGCCACCGTCGCCGACCCCCGCCGCCCCGGACTCAGCCGCCGCGGACTCCGCGACCAGCCGCCCCGGCCGCAGAGCCCGTCGGGCCGCCAGCAGCCCGTATCCCACCAGGAACGCGCCGCCGATCCAGGCCACCGCGGTGACCACCCCCGGGAAGCCGCGGACCAGCGCGCCGAGGCCGGCCACCCCAGCCACGATCAGCACCGCGTCGGAGAGGGCGCAGATCCCCACGATCGCCGGAACGTGCCGGCGGCGGATGCCCTGGCGCAGCACGAAGGCGTTCTGGGCACCGATGGCGACGATCAGCGAGAGGCCGGTACCGAGCCCGGCCGCGGCGGCGGCGATGTCCGCGTGGTCTGCGTGCATGGCTTCGACCGTAGGAGCCGGGAAGCGCATCAGACCAGCTAAAGTTTCTTACGTATCATTAGCTGCTGTGATGTCGGAACTCCCGCTCGACCAGGTCCGTACGCTGCTCGCCGTCGTGGACGAGGGCAGTTTCGACGCGGCGGCGCAGGCGCTGCGGCTGACGCCGTCGGCGGTCAGCCAGCGGATCAAGGCGCTGGAGCGGCGGGTCGGCCGGGTGCTGGTGCTCCGCACCAAGCCGGTCGGGCCGACGGGGTCCGGCGAGGTCCTGGTGCGGCTGGCCCGGCAACTGGTCCGGTTGGAGGACGACGCCGCGGCCGAGCTGGGGCTCCCGGTCCCGGGTGCCGAGGGCGCGGCCGACGGCGGCGCCGAAGCGGGGCGGGCGACCACGCTGGCCGTCGCGGTCAACGCCGACTCGCTGGCCACCTGGTTCCTGCCCGCACTCTCCCAACTGCCCGCCGACCTGCGGGTCTGCTTCGAGCTGCACAAGGAGGACCAGGCCCGCACCGCTGACCTGCTGCGGCAGGGTCTGGTCTCGGCCGCGATCACCGCAGCACCGCATCCGGTGGCCGGCTGCACCGTGCGCCCGCTGGGCAGCATGGCCTACCGCGCCTGTGCGACCCCGGACTTCGTCGAGCGGTGGCTCGGGGCCGGGCCACTGGCGGAGACCTTGCCGTCGGCCCCGGTGATCGTCTTCAACCGGGACGACGACCTTCAGGACGCCTTCCTGCGAGGTCTCGCCCCGGGCGCCGAACCCGGCAGGCTGCGGCACTCCATCCCCGCCTCGGACGCCTACGTCCGGGCGGTCGCGGCCGGGCTCGGCTGGGGCATGCTCCCCGACGAGCAGGAGGCGCAACTGCCGCCCGGCACCGTCGTCGACCTGGCGCCGGGTCGCACCGTCGAGGTCGCCCTGTACTGGCAGCAGTGGAAGTTGGACTCCCCTCCACTGGCCGCCCTCGCCACCGCGGTCTCGCGCGCGGCCGCGGGAACGCTGACACCGCCGTGACCCCGCGCGACCCCGCCGCGGGCGGCGCCCTTCCGGGCCGCACTCAGCAATTTGTGGCAAGTCCGTGACAGTACTGAAGGGTCCTGGGTCGGATCCTCTTAGGGTCGCCGCTTATCGTGTCCGCATGGCACCGAAGCGCAGCACCCCTCTCCAGTTGGCCGGCAACGGCCTCGGCCTTGTCGGCGCGAGTGTGCTGGCGGGCGCGGTCGTCGCCGGAATCGCGATCCCGGCGGTGGGCGCGGTCGGCCTGGGGGCCAAGACCACGGCCGACGACTTCAACAACATCTCGGACTCCCTGGCGATCCCCACCCTGTCGCAGTCGTCGACGATCTACGACGCCGACGGTGGAGTGATCGCCACGGTCTACTCCCGGGACCGCCAGGTCGAACCGTTGAGCAAGATCGCTCCGGTGATGCAGAACGCGCTGATCGACATCGAGGACCACCGGTTCTACCAGCACGGCGCCATCGACCTGACCGGCACGCTCCGCGCACTGACGCGGAACGCTTCCAGCGGCTCGGTCCAGGGCGGTTCCACGCTGACCCAGCAGCTGGTCAAGAACATCTTCATCGAGGAGGCCGGCGACGACGCGACCCTCGTCGCCCAGGCCACCGCGCAGACCACGGACCGCAAGATCAAGGAACTGCGGTACGCGATCAACTTCGAGAAGACGCTGTCCAAGCAGCAGATCCTGGACGACTACCTCAACATCACCTACTTCGGCGGCAAGGCCTACGGCGTCGAGGCCGCCGCCGAGCAGTACTTCAGCGTCCACGCGAGCCAGCTCAGCCTGCCTCAGGCCGCCCTGCTGGCCGGCCTGGTCCAGGCCCCCTCGCAGTACGACCCGATCGCCAACCCGAACACCGCGCTCAAGCGCCGCAACGAGGTCCTCAACTCGATGGCCTCGTACGGCTCGATCACCCCGGCGGCGGCGAAGGCGGCCGAGGCCACCCCGATCCAGCTGAAGATCAAGCACGCGTCGGAGGGCTGCATCACCGCCAAGAAGGGCGAGGAGTTCTTCTGCGACTACGTGAAGTCGGTCATCCTGAAGGACCCGACCTTCGGCAAGACCGCCGAGGCGCGGTCGGCGGTCTGGTACACCGGCGGACTGAAGATCTACACCACGCTGAACCCGAAGGACCAGGCGGCCGACGTGAAGGCCGTCTCCGACCACGCCTACGCGAGTGACAAGGCCATCGCCGCGTCGACCATGGTCGAGCCCGGCACCGGCAAGATCCTGGCGATGGCGCAGAGCCGGCCCTACGGCACCGGCACCAACCAGACCGAGATCAACTACAACGTCGACTCCCAGCACAGCGGCGGCGGCGGGTTCCCGACCGGGTCCATCTTCAAGGCGGTCACCGCGGCGGCCGCCCTGGAGCAGGGGATCCCGCTGAGCTACACCATCAACTCGGTGGCCAGCGGCGACTTCCCGGAGATGACGGACTGCAACGGCAACCGCCTGCTGGCGACGCCCGGTGACCAGAACGACACCACGACGCCGTACGGCAACATCAACATGGTGCAGGCCATGGCCGCCTCGGTGAACACCTACTTCGTGCCACTGGAGGCCAAGGTCGGCCTCTGCAACGTGGTGAAGATGGCGCAGCGGCTCGGCCTCAGCTACCAGGGGAGCTCGGACTCCAAGTCGCCCACCGGACTGACGCCGCTGGACCAGGTGCAGACGCTGACCCTGGGCGTCAACAGCCTGACCACGCTCCAGATCGCCAACCTCTACGCGACCTTCTCCGCCAACGGGACCTACTGCAGCCCCACCGCGATCAGCCGGATCACCAACAGCGCGGGCAAGGACCTCAAGGTCCCGGGTTCGAACTGCACCCAGGCGCTCACGCCCACCGTCGCGGCCTCGGTCAACACCCTGCTGCACTCCGTGGTCGCGGACCCGGGCGGCACCGCCCAGTCGATCGGCGACATCGGCGGCTACGACGACGCCGGCAAGACCGGTACCACCAACAGCGAGAACCAGGCCTGGTTCGCCGGCTACACCAGGCAGATCTCCGACGCGACGGTGATGACCAGCCCGACCGCCCCCGGCACGTACTCGCTCTCCGGCAAGACCATCGGCGGGACCTACTACGCCACCGCATGGGGCTTCCTGACCTCGGGGGCGGTCTGGCACCAGGCCATGACGGCGTCGATGAGCGGGCTGCCGCACCTCAGCCTGACCGTCGCGGCCAAGCCGGCCGACGCGGTGAAGGCCAACACCCCCGGCACGACCAACCCCGCCAACCCCGCCAA
>NZ_BBPM01000040.1:53965-72077 GCF_000787775.1 Streptacidiphilus carbonis
AAAACCCCCACCCCCCCGCCCGACCACCCCCCCACCCCCGCCAATCCCACCAACACCAAGGGGAAGAAGAACGGCCACTGACGCCTTACGTCGTCAGACGTAGGCCGTACACCCCCGACGCGTGCCGCACCGCCTGCCGCGGTGCGGCACTCGCGTATCTCCGCTTGCCCAGTAGTGCAGTCGGGGCGCTCCTGACCTGAACATCCCGGTACTATCCGGGCAGTTGAGGCCCGAGTGCGGGTGCGAAAGTCTCAAGGGCCTGCCGGGGCGGGCGGGTGTCCACCATACTGAACTATGACTCGTGCATATGCCACTGGCCTGATCCGCCGTCGGCCGCACGGGCCCGGCCGACGGCCCCGGCACCAGGGGGCAGGGCTGGTGGCCTACAGGTTTGTGTGCGCGTAGGCACATGCCCGAAAGCCGGAGGTTATCTGCATGGACAGGGTCAGGAAATCGATATCGGGCGGAGTCGAAAAACCGGCGCGCGGTGAATCGGGTCCCCCGTGCTGACCCGGAGGCTGGCGCTGGTGGGCGCGTCGTCGATATTCCAGGACGGACTCCGTGCGGTGCTCAACGCCGTCGAGGAATTCAGAATCGTCGGCGAGGCCCAGGACATGGCCGGGGCCCTGCACGCGATCGGCCGCTGCCACCCGGACGTCCTGCTGATCGACACCGAATCGGTGGAGAGCGGATGGCTGGCCCGGCTGCCGGACCTGCACGGGCACGCGGACGGCCCCGCGCCCCGGGTGCTGCTGCTGATCGTCTCAGCCGACGACGGCCAACTCATGCGGGCCGCCGCGGCGGGAGTGGACGGCTGGGTGCTCAAGGACGAGGAGACAGCCGACCTGGTCGCCGCCATCCGCGCCCTCTCGTCCGGCTACGCCTGGCTGTCGCCACAGGTCGCACGGCGGTTGCTGGACCATTGGCGGGACACCCTGGCCGCTCCGCCCAAGCCGCCCTCCGAGGAGGTCGACCGGCTCAGCCGGCGGGAGTTGAGCGTGCTGGGCCTGGTCGCCCACGGCTGTTCCAACGCCGAGATCGCCGACGAGCTGGTCCTGGGCGAGGCCACGGTGAAGACGCATGTCTCGCGGATTCTGACCAAACTCGACCTGCACAACCGCGTCCAACTCGCCGCGTTCGCCCACCGCAACGGGCTCACGGAATAGCAGAACGGCCTCACGGTACGGCGTCGTTCATCCCTTCGACGGAGCCGCGGATTCCCGCTCACGGGCGACGACGGCGGGGCGGCACCGGTTTAGCGTGGTGTCGTCCGCCCGCGAATTCAGCGGCGGGAACGGCGGTGTGTGCGGACACCACCGGACCGCAGTACGGAGGTGGGTTCCGACACCGCGGTCAGCAGCGCCGGCCGGTTGAGGCCGAACGGCCGGTGCACCTGGCAGGCCAGGCCGAAACCCGCCGCACCAGGGCGGGCTCCGGACTGGCCTGCCCTGCGGTGCCCCGCGATGCCCCTACTGCCCGTGCTCGCGCAGGTGCTCCAGGAGCACCGGCACGTGACTGTGGTCCACGTCCTTCGCGGAGGTCACCAGGGTGACCGTGGAGTCTCGGGCGAGGTCGAGCAGCGCACGGACCGCCGCCTCCGCGGCCGGGTCGGCGAGTTCGGTCCGATAGCGGGAGCGGAAGGCCGGGAAGTCGATCTCGCCGTGGTGGTAGGCCGTGCGCAGGGCGCCGGAGCGGGTCAGGTCCTTGGGCCACTCGTCGATCGCGGCGGCCTCCTTGGACACTCCGCGCGGCCAGAGCCGGTCCACCAGCACCCTTGCGCCGTCGGTGGGTTCGGGCGGGTCGTAGACACGGCGGACCGGGAACTCGGGCGGGGACGGCATCCTGGGCCTCCTGGACGGGTCGGTCGGATCGGACGGATGGACAGGTCGGTTCTGATCGCTCACTCCATGGTGACAACCGCCGGCCCGACCGCGCGGAGGCGCGCGAACAGAAACGTCGCGACGTAGACCGCGGTGGCCGCGGCCATGATGGCGAAGCTCGGCGGCAGGGTGGGCACCAGCGCGCTGATGGCCAGTCCGGTCCACATCTCCAGCACGGCCAGCCCCGCGGACAGCCCCAGCCCGAGGAAGGGACGGTCCGCCAGCCGGACGGCCGCGCCAGCCGGTGCCGCCAGCAGGCCCAGGAGCAGCAGCGAGCCCACGGCCTGGGTGGCCTCGCCCGCGCAGGCGCCGACCAGGGCCAGGAACCCGAGGCCGAGCACCCGGACCGGGACCCCGCGCGCCGCGGCCACGGCCTCGTCCAGGGTGGCGAACAGCAGCGGACGGGCGATCAGCAGCACTGCGACGCAGATCCCGGCCCCGATCAGGACCGCCACCAGGGTCTGTCCGCCGTTCAGGCCGAAGATCGAGCCGAACAGCACGGTGGTCCCGGCGCCGCCGCCGGTCACCCCGCTCCGGGAGGAGGTGTACAGAGTCAGGAAGAAGGAGCCGAGGCCCAGGATCCAGGCGAAGGCGCTGCCGGTCACCACGTCGTCGGCCCGGCCGCGGCGGCCGACACCGGCCAGCAGCAGCCCGGCGCCCACGCAGCCGGCGAAGAGGCCGAGCCGCAGGTCGTAGCCGCCGGCCAGGGCCGCCATGGCGCCGGTGAAGGCGACATGGCTGAGGGCGTCACCGGTGAAGACCTGGGCGCGCAGCACCAGGAAGTAGCCGACCAGGCCGGCCGCGAGGGCGATGAAGGTGCCGGCCAGCAGCGCGTGGTGGAAGAAGGGCTGGGACCAGGCCGAGGGGCCCGCGGTGGCGAGGGTCATGCCGGCTCCCCGGTCGGCGCCACGAGGGCGGTCGGACCGCGACGGGCCGATGCCTCCCGCAGGGCCTGGACCGCTCGGGCCGCCAGCAGCGCCGCGAAGGCGAAGCTGGTGACGAAGAAGCCCAGCGGGTAGGGCCAGTAGAAGGCGGCGGTCAGGCCCAGCCAGGTGGCCGCCAGGCCGATCAGCACGCTCAGCAGCAGGCTCGGGGCGGGACGGGAGGTGAACTGCTGGGCGGTGGCGGCGGGGAGCACCATCAGGGCGAAGACCAGCAGCGCGCCGGTGATCTGGGCCGCCTCCGCGGTCGCCGCCCCGAGCAGGACCAGGAACAGCGCCGACAGCAGCCGGACCGGGACCCCGCGCCCCGCCGCGACCTCGGGGTCGACCGAGGCGAACAGCAGTGGTCGGCCGACCGCCGCGAGCACCGCCAGGACGCCCGTGCCGACCACGGCCAGGACGGCGACCTGGCCGCCGGTGATCCCCAGGAAGCTGCCGAACAGCAGCGACTCGGGGCCCGTCAGCAGGCCCTTGTAGAGGGCGACGAAGAGGTAGCCGCAGGCCAGCAGGAACGCCTGGACGACTCCGGTGGCCGCGGACTCCTCCACGCCGCCCGGACGCCCGTCCCGCCGCAGCACGGCCAGCACCAGCGCTGCGGCCACGCAGAAGCCGAAGTAGCCGAAGCCGGCGCCGATGCCGACCAGGGTGGCGAAGGAGGCACCCGGGAAGGCGACGGCGGAGAGGGTGTGCGCGGCGAAGGTCTGCCGCCGCAGCACCGTGAACCAGCCCACCGCCGCGGCGACCACGGCCACCACCGCGCCGGCCCGGAAGGCGTTCACCATGAACGGGTAGGCCCACATCTGCTGGAAGTCCGTGACAGGGTTCCAGGAGAAGGAGCCTGACGCCGCCTCAGCCAGCAATCGCATGCGGGCCCCCCTGGACGGCCGGGGTCTCGGGGTGCCCGACGACGACCGGTCGGCCGTCGCCGGTGCGGAGCACCTCCACCGGGGTTCGGTACAGCCGGGACAGCGTCGCGGAGGTGACCACCTCACTGGGCGGACCGCAGACGGCGCGGCCTTCGGCCAGATACACCACCCGGTCCAGGTGGTGCAGGATCGGGTTGACGTCGTGGGCGACCATCACCACGGCCACGCCCTGCTGATGGCAGATCCGGCCGACGAGCGCGGCCACCGCGCTCTGGTTGGGCAGGTCGAGACTGTCCAACGGCTCGTCCAGCAGCAGGATCTCGGGGCGGCGTACCAGCGCCTGGGCGATCAGCAGCCGCTGCTGCTCACCGCCGGAGCACCGCCCGATCGGACGGTGCGCGCAGGCGGTCGCGCCGACCAGCTCGATGACCTCTTCGACCCGTTCACGCTCCCGGGCCCGTCGGGCGCCCCAGGGACGCGGTATCCCCCAGCGGTCGCCGTCCAGGCCGAGGCGGACGATGTCGGTGCCGCGGATGCGCAGGCTCGGGTCGAAGCTGCGGCGCTGGGGCAGGTAGCCGACCCGGCTGCCGGACTCGCCGGGGCGGCCGCCGAGCACGGAGACCTCTCCGGCCGCGACCGGCTGCATCCCGAGCACCACCTTGACCAGGGTGGACTTCCCCACCCCGTTGGGGCCGAGCACCGCGACGAACTCCCCTGCACCGACCTCCAGGTCGACCCCGGACCACAGCGTCCGGCCGCCGACCCGGACCGCCGCGCCGCAGAGGCAGAGCACCGGCCGGGCCGTTTCCCGGGCGCCCGTCATTTCCCGACCGCCCGTCATTTCCCGGTCGCCCGGTGCAGAGCCGCCTCGATGCCCTGGAGCTGCGCCACCTGCCACTGCTGGAAGGTGGCGCCGGCCGGGGCCAGGGTCTCGGTGACGGTGGCCACCGGGATGCCCTCGGCCTCGGCCAGCTTCACCTGGGCCACGACGTCGGGGGTCGAGTTCTGGCTGTTGAAGACATAGACCTTGATCTGCTTGTCCTTGATCTGCCGGTCGACGACGGCCTTGTCGGCGGCAGTGGGGTCGGTGCCCTCGCTCATCGCGTCCAGGAAGCCCTCGGGCGTCGCCATGGTCAGGCCGAGGCCCTGGGCCAGCGGGGTCACGATCGACTCGGAGGCGCCGATGGGCGTGCCCGCGTACTTCGTCCTGATGTCGGACACCAGTTGGTCGTACCGGCTCAGGGACCGCGTCTCGAAGGCGGTCCTCTGCCTGTCGAAGTAGGCGGCGTCGGCCGGGTCGAGCTTCTTGTAGTCGGCGGTGATCGCCTCGATGACCTGGTGCACGTCGTCGGGCGAGTACCAGCGGTGCGGGTTGCCGCCCGGCTTGATCCCGACCAGGTCGCCGACGTTGAGCTCGGTGCGCCCGCTCCCCGGGTCGGTGGACAGCAGCCTGTCCGCCCAGGCGTCGTAGCCGATGCCGTTGACGATCACGTACTGCGCCGTGGTGACGGTGCGGGCGTCGGCGGCGGTGGGCTCGTAGTCGTGCGGGTCGGTGTCCGGATTGGCGATGATGCTGTCGACATGGACGTGGGCGCCGCCGAGCTGGGCGGCGACGCTGCCCCAGAAGTTCTCCGCCGCGACCGCCCGGATCACCTTGGAGCCGTTCGCGGTGCCGCTGGGGGCGGTCGGGGCGTTGCCGTCGGTGGCCGCGCCGGCGGTGGAGCAGGCGCTGACGGTCGCCAGCACCACGGCGCCGATCAGCAACGCGGGCAGGCTGTGTCGGAGGGGGCGGGGGGACGCGGCAGCGGGCATGGTGCGGATCTCCTGGGCAGGCCGTCGTACGGGGACCGCACCACGCTAAGTGGAAATGATTGTCATAACTAGCCAAAGTGGTCTAAGAATGAAAACCATTACCAAATCTTGACCCGGCAGCGGTGCCGATCAGCGCCAACGAGGCCGCCGGACCCGCCGCCCGGGCCAGCAGCGTGCCCGCGGCGGCGCAGTAGCGGCCCACCGAGGGCTGGTCGTCGACCAGTTCCACGCCGGTCAGCTGCTCCCGGACCACCATCGGCGCCGACCCGTCGGCAAAGCCGAACACCGCGAACGCGCCGCCGAGGCCGGGCGCGGCCGCCTTGCCGAAGGGCAGGATCCGCAGCTCGACGCCGGGCCGCCGGCTCACTTCGGCGAGCCGGTGCAGCTGCGCACGCTGCACCTCCCGGTCACCGACCGTCCGGTGCAGCGCCGCCTCGGTGAGCACCACCCGCAGCCGCGGCGGACCCTCCGGCCGGTCGAGAACGGCCCGGCGCCGCTTCCCCGCGACGACCAGCATCCGCACCCGCGCCGCCGACGGGTCGACGGGCGGCCACCCGGTCCATCCGGGGAGCGCGGCGACGGCCGCGCTGTACTCCGCGGTGCGAAGCAGTTCCGGCACCGACTCCGGGTCGTAGAGGACGATCTCGGAGGCGGCGGCCTCCAGGCCGAGGTGGCCGTCGGCTCCGGGCGGTAGCACCCGGCGGTACTCCCGGGTCTGCCACCACTGCCGCGCACGGGTCCGCGCCGCGCACTCCGACAGCACCTGCGCGTGCTCCGCGGGGACGCGGTAGAGACCGCAGACGGCCCGGATCTCGGCGTCGCGCAGGGTGCCCTCGGCGCGCTCCAGCCGGGACACCTTGGCCACCGACCAGCCCATGGCGGAAGCGACCTGACGACCGGTCATACCTGCGCCCTCGCGGAGCAGCCGCAGTTCGGTCCGGAGCCGGCGGCGGCACAGCGCGGGGGCCTTCGGCGCCGGGGCGACCGGCGGCGGCTGACCGGCGGCGGCCGGCGCCGTTTCGGCCGGCCGGGTTTCGGTCGGGCCGGCCCCGGTCATACCCGGCTCCTCAGGCCGAGCGTGGCCGGGGCGACCAGCCCTCCGTGCTCGATCGACAGGAAGGCGTCGGCCTGCGCGGCGAGCCGGGCGTCATGGGTGATCAGGAAGGTGGTGCGGTCCGCCATCAGCCGCTTGAGCGGCGCCATCACCCGGGCCGTCGACTCGGCGTCCAGGCCGGTCGTGGGCTCGTCCAGGACCAGCACCGGAGTGTCCCGGACCAGCGCGCGGGCGATCGCCAGCCGCTGCCGCTGGCCGCCGGAGAGCAGCCGCCCGCGCTGGCCGACCGGGGTGTCGTAGCCGTCCGGCAAGGAGGAGACGAACGCGTCGAGGTCGGCGTCGGCCGCCGCGCGGCGGATGGCCTCGAAGCTCGCGCCGGGGCGCCCGTAGGCGATGTTCTCGCCGATGCTCGCGTCGAACACCATGGTCTCCTGGGGGACCAGGGTGACCGTGTCGCGCAGCCGGCTCAGCGGCAGTCGGGCGATGTCCTGGCCGTCCAGCAGGACGATGCCGGTGGACGGGTCGTACAGCCGCAGCAGCAGTTTGGCGACGGTGGACTTGCCGGCCCCGCTCGGTCCCGCGACCAGGACCAGCTGGCCGGGCCAGGCCGTGAAGCTGACGTCGTCCAGAATGGGCCGGCGGGTGCCCGGGTAGGTGAAGCCGACCCGGTCGAAGGAGACCACCCCGCGGGCCCGCGGGCCCGGCACCACCGGTCTGGGTTGCGCCTGCATCTGCACCTGCCCCTGTTCTTGTGTTCGTGTTCGTGTCGGTGTCGCTGCCGGTGTCTGCGGGTGCGGGTGCGGGTCGCGCACCGAGGGCTTCGTCTCCAGGATCTCCAGCACGCGTTCGGCCGCGGCGGTGGAGGACGCGAGGCTCAGCTGCACCGAGCCCAGCGACTGGATCTGCGGGTAGAGGTAGCCGAGGTAGGCGGAGAAGGCCAGCAGCCCGCCCAGGGTCAGCCGTCCCGAGGTGATCTCCCAGGCCCCGGCCACGATCACGCTGAGCAGGCAGACCGTCTCCACCAGCGTGGACAGCGGCCCGTACGCATAGGAGAGCCTGTACTGCCGGATCACGGCGCCCATCCAGGCGACGCTCTCCCGGTGCACCTTGGCGCCCTGGGTGTCCTGCCGGTTGTACGCCTGGACCAGGGTCATGTTGGCCAGGCTCTCCTCGATGGCGGCGGTGAGCGCGCCGTTGCCGTCCCGCTCCGCGCGGGAGGCGCTGCGGATGCGCTTGCTGAACACCCGTGCGGCCAGCCAGAACAGCGGGGCCGCGGCAAAGGTGAGCAGGGCCAGGTCCCAGCGGACGCTGAGCGCGGCGCAGGCGAAGAAGAGCGTGTTCGCCGCGCAGGTGACCACGGTGACCGGGGTGGTGACCACCAGGCCCTCTATGGCGTCCACGTCGGAGGTGAGCCGCTCCACCAGGTCGCCGGTGGGACGGCTCTCGAAGAAGTCGGGGGACAGCTGCTGCAGGTGGTGGAAGGTCCGGTCGCGCAACCGCCGCAGGAAGTTCTCGCCGACCCAGCTCAGGGTGTAGCTGCCGGCGAAGGTGGCCAGTCCCTCGACCGCGGCCAGCCCCAGCCAGACCGCGGCCGGCATCCAGACCAGGCCGAGGTCGCCCTTGGTCAGCACATGGTCGGTGACATAGGAGAAGACGGCGACGATGGCGACGTCACAGGCCGAGGAGACCAGCAGGCACAGCGCGGCCAGGACCAGCCGCGGGCGCCAGACCCGGGCCAGCGGCCAGAGACTGCGGAATGCCTCACGCGCGGAGATCCTGGCGCGGCGCCTTTTCGGCGCCTGTTCCACCAGGTCCCCCAGCCTGATCATGAGGGTGCTGTCGTTCATGGCCCCCGCTTTCCTTGTGCCGCCGCCCAGCAGTCGCAATTCACGCCCTGCATTCCGGAGAATTCCGAACTTACAGACTCACGGGGCAGGGCTGTGGTTCCCCGGATCCTGGGCGGACCCTGGGAATCGCACTACTCACAGGCTGCCGACACCACTGGCACAGGAACAGCGGCTTTCCTATGACCGGACTGTGTGTCGACGGCACCGCCCAGGCGCCCGGATCAGCGGCATAATGCCAGGTGGACGGTGCATGAGGGCACTGGGGCGAAAGCGTGGTGAAAGTGTGGCGGCGCGAGAATTACACGTTCCCGGCGCCGCTACGGATTCTCACAGGATCGGCTCCGGGGAGCACAGCGGAATCACATAAGGGCAGACCGGAATGGGCCCGGGAGGCGACGGTTCCTGTGAAATGCGGAACTGGACCGCCGGTGCGCGGAATCGCGGAACCGGGACCGGCCCCGGGAAGTCTGTATGGTCAGTTCCACCGCAAGGGACCGGCTGGAAAAGCCGGTTCCGAAAGGAAAGCAATTGGCGCCCCTCCGACTTCGGAGGGGAATAGGAAAGGAATCACCATGGCTCTTCCCCCGCTGCCGCTGCCCAAGCCCAAGAAGCAGCTGCCCCCGCCGCCGAAGCCGGCCGGCAACAGGAAGCCGCTGCCCCCGAAGGGTCCCCGCCCGATCGGGGCGCCGAAGGGCTGACCACCCGAGCTGCCGAACCGCCCCGGGTTCGGCGCCTCCCGTCCGCAGGGCGGGGACCCGCTTCGCGCGGCGTCCCCGCCCTGCGGCGTGCCCTGCTGAGCCCGGAACCGGATCAGAACAGCCTGGCGGCCTTCTCCTCGACCGGCTCCTCCAGCTGCAGCAGGAACCGCTTGCGGTCGAGGCCGCCCGCATAGCCGCGCAGACTGCCGTCCACGGCCAGCACCCGGTGGCAGGGGATGACCACCGACACCGGGTTGAGCGCGTTCGCCGCGCCCACGGCCTGGGCCAGCGACGGGTCGCCGAGCCTGCGGGCCAGTTCGCCGTAGGAGGTGGTGGCACCGTAGGGGATGGTCAGCAGCAGCTCCCAGACCCGGCGCTGGAAGTCGTTCCCGCCGGGCGCGAGCGGCAGCTCGAACTCCCGCCGCTGTCCGGCGAAGTACTCCTTGAGCTGCCGCCGCACCGCGCCGAAGACCGCGCCCGTGCCCGCCGCCGACCCTGCGTTCGCCGCCGCGCCCGTGTCCGCCGCCGCGCCGGTGTCGGTCTCCGCGTCCACGCGTTCGCCGAAGGTCTCCTCCGGCGGCCGGCGCAGATGGCCCTCGAAGTACAGCCCCACCAGCGCGCCGTCCTCCGCCACCGCCGTGAGGCCGCCGACCGGGGAGTCGATCACCGTGTGCACCAGGACGCTCATGCCCGTCACGGTAGTCGCCGCCACCGACAACGCCACCGAGGAACCGGTCCGCCGAAACCATCGGCGATCTGCCGGGAGCCGCACGCGGAGCGGACGCGGATGCACGTACGATCAGCCAATGTCAGACATGACCGAAACCACGCCCGGCTGGCTCGCCTCGGACGAACTGGAACTGGCGCGCGCACGGATGCCGATCCTCTACGTCGAAGCCGTGCCGGTACGGGTGGACGACAGCGGCGAAGTGACGCACATCGGGCTGCTGCTGCGCATCGGGTCGGACGGGACGGTCAGCCGTACCCTCGTCTCCGGCCGGGTGCTGCACCACGAGCGGGTCCGCGACGCCCTGTTGCGCCACCTGGAGAAGGACCTCGGCCCTGTGGCACTGCCCCGGGTCCCGGCCTCGCTGCAGCCCTTCACCGTCGCCGAGTACTTCCCGACGCAGGGGATCACGCCGTTCCACGACCCGCGTCAGCACGCGGTCTCGCTCGCCTACATCGTCCCGGTCAGCGGTGACTGCCGTCCTCGGCAGGACGCGCTGGACCTGGTCTGGTTCAGCCCGCAGGAGGCCGCTTCCGCGCTGGTCCAGCAGGAGATGCCGGGCGGGCAGGGGGTCCTGCTCAGGCAGGCCCTGGCCCACGCCGGCTGCCTGCACTGAGCCGACCGGCCCGACCAGGCCCGGTCCGCTCCTGGTGCGGCGGTTCCCCGCCTGCCGGTCAGGCGGGGAACCGCTGCCGCAGCACCCGCACGGCGGCGAGCACGGCCAGCACGGCGAGGCCCGACAGGACGGTGCCGTGCAGCAGTTGCTGCAGCCAGTAGTCGGAGCCGGACACCCCGGTGATCAGCGTGTGCCCGTCGACGGTCCGCAGCCGCAGCGGGCCCTGCTGGACCAGGGTCAGCCTGTTCGCGACGGCGAGCGTGAAGGTGGTGGCGCCGCTCAGCAGCGCCGCGACCCAGGCCTGCCGTGCCAGCACGCCCGCCAGCGAGCCCACCGCCAGGCCGACTGCCGAGAGCATGACCGAGGCCGGGCCGAGACCCAGCAGCATGATGGTGTTGGCCGTGCTCCTGACCAGCAGACCGTGACCCGCGGTCCAGTCCACGGAGGCGCGCTGCAGGGCGGTCATCCCCCCGACCGCGATCGCCAGCACGCCCGCGGCCAGGCCGAGCCGGGTGAGGAACCAGCGGACCGGGGATATCGACTGCGTGAACATCACCGCCGCCCCGCGGCCGGTCAGCGCGCGGTGCTGCCCGAGCGCGGCGCCGACGGCGAAGACCGTCGGCACGGTCAGCAGGAACAGAGCCGTCTGGTCGAGGTGCAGGCTCACCCTGGCGACGGCGTCCCAGCGGCTGAGTCCGGGTCCGGCCGTCAGACTGCGCCTGAGCGCCTCCGGACCGTAGACGAAGGGGACCGCGAGGCCCGGCGTCCCGTCGATGACCAGCAGTAGCGGCACCAAGAGGTGGCCGGCCCAGCCCAGCCGCAGGCTGGTCCGTACGGCCGCGGTGGTCCGGTGCCGCTCCCGTCGCGCCGGTGCCGCCAGCGTCGTCGTCGCCATCACGCCGCTCCCTTCAGCGCCGACGCCGGGGCCGGCGCCGGGAACCCGCCGAGGTGGGCCAGGACCAGCTCCTCCAGGGACAGTTCATCGGGCGCTCCCACACCGGTCATCGCCAGGCGGGTGGCCAGCAGCTCCTCGATGCCGCCGGCCAGCACCACGCGGCCTTCCTTGAGGAGGAGCAACCGGTCGCAGGAGTCCGCGAGTTCGGAGACGAGGTGGGAGGAGAGCAGAGCGGTCGCGCCGTACTCGACGCAGTGCGCCAGCAGCACCCCCATCAGCTGGTGGCGCGCCACCAGGTCCAGGTCCGCCATCGGCTCGTCCAGCAGCAGCAGTTCGGGCCGCTTGCCCAGCGCGAGGGCGAAGGCCAGCCGGGTGAGCTGTCCGCCGGACAGCTCGTCGACCCGGGCGCGCCGGTCGAGTCCGCCCTGTTCGACGATCCCGGCGGCGAAGGCGGCGTCCCAGCAACCGGGGTTGAGCTCGGCGCCCATCCGCAGCACCGACTTCACGCTGAGCTTCGAGGGCAGCGGCCGGTCCTGGGCGAGGTAGGCGACCCGGCTGCGGGCCGCGCCCGGCGGCAGCCCGAGGACGGACAGGCTGCCCGCGGACGGACGGCGGAGGCCGGCGGCCGTCTCCAGCAGAGTGGACTTCCCGGCGCCGCTGACTCCCACGACGGCGCAGATGCTCCCGGCCGGCACCTCGAAGCCGCAGCCGTCCAGGGCGGGGCGCTGCCCCCTGCGCCTGCTCCGATAGCTCACCGTGAGCCCCGACGCCTGCAGGGCCGGACCCCCGACGGTGGTGGTGGAACTCATCCGGCCTCGCCCTTCGGGAATTGCTGGTCCAGCACGGAGGTGAACAGCGCGGCCACGTCCTCGCGTTCGAGCCCGGAGGTACGGGCCTCCGCGGTCCAGGCGGCGAGCTCGGTCCGCAGCGGCGAGTCCGCCGGGGCCCCGCCGAGTGTTCTGCGGACGAAGGTGCCGAGCCCGCGCCGGCCCTCCACCAGCCCGGAGTGCTCCAGTTCGCGGTAGGCCTTGAGCACGGTGTTGGGGTTGATCGCGAGCGATTCCACCACCTCGCGGGCGGTGGGCAGCCGGTCTCCCGGAGCCAGCAGACCCAGCCGCAGGGCCTGTTCGGTCTGCTGCACGATCTGCATGTAGGCGGACACGCCACTGCGCCGGTCGAGGTGGTACTCAAGGCTGTGCCCGGCCGCCACTGAATCCCTCTTTCACTACTGAAGTGGTGAAAGGCTGACACGGAGGATTCCGATGCGTCAATATCCCCGGAGAAGCCTGTGAAACCTGTGAATTCGGGAGCGCGCGGGGCAATCCCGGCGAACGGCCGCGGGCCGCGGCGGAGGGCTTCGCGGTAGCGTGCCGCGGTGACCGAGTCCATACGCGACCGCCTGCGGGCCATCCCCGTGTTCGAGGACCCCGCCCCCGCCGTCCCGCTGTCCGACTTCCCCCCGGACCCGCTCCAGGCCCTCGGGGACTGGATCTTCCGAGCCGCAGCCGCCGGCCAGCCCGAGGCCCATGCCATGACCCTGGCCACCGCGGCCGCCGACGGCACGCCCAGTACGCGCACCCTGATCTGCAAGGACATCGACCGGGGTCGGCTGTACTTCGCCTCGCGGTCCGACAGCCCCAAGGGGGTGGAGATCGCCCAGAACTCCCGCGTCGCGGCGCACTTCCACTGGCCCTGGGTGGGACGGCAGATCCGTATCACCGGGGTAGCGGCCGCCACCGGACGGGCCGCCTCGCAGGCCGACTTCGCCGAGCGCGGCCGGGACTCCCAGCTCGCCGCCCACCTGCACGGGACCGCCGAGCCGCACGACCGCCGCCAGATCCTGGACGCCTACGACCAGTTGACCCAGGCCCACCCGGACCAGGTGCCGTGCCCGCCGGAGTGGACCCGCTACGCCATCGAGCCGATCAGTCTGGAGTTCTGGCAGGCGAGCCCGCACCGCATCCACCACCGCGTCCGCTACGAACGCGACGGCAGTTCCTGGACCCGCCGGTTGATGTGGCCCTGAAGCCCGGAGCGCAGCGGCCAAGCACCCCGACGCGACCGGATGGCCTGATTCCCGGTGCACGAACCCAACGGTTACGTGTAGATATGAGGGGAACGCGGAAGGTGGCATGGGCATGATGCTGCGATCACGGAGGGATGCTTTGATTCGGGTTCTGCTCGTGCACGACATCTGTTTACTGAGGACCGCACTGGCCGCCCTGCTGGAGCGGGAAGCGGGTATCGACGTCGCCTCCAGTTCGTGGCGGAACGCGCGGCGCACGGCACACGCCCTGGACCCGCAGGTCTGTGTGATCGACGCCGAGTGTCCGGGTGCGGCCGAGCGATTACCGTGTCTGGAACGGCAGTTGACGGATCGGATCGGGGCCGGCTGCGCCCTGGTCGTACTCGCCGCCGCCGGCAAACCGGGACAGCTGCGCCGGGCCTTCGAGGCACGTGCGCTCGGCTTCGTCGACAAGGGGCGTTCGCCGCAACGGCTGGCCACCGCGATCCGCCGGGTCGCCGAAGGGCAGCGGTTCGTCGACGACTCGCTGGCCCCCGATTTCCTCAGCGCCTCCGATATGCCCTTTACCCGAAGAGAGTTGACCGTACTCTCACTCAGCGCCGACGGCGCCCCCATTCCGGAGATCGCGCGGGCGCTCAATCTGGCCCACGGAACGGTGCGCAACTATCTCGCCACGATCACCCGCAAGGCCGGTGCGCGCAACCGGGTGGACGCCATACGGATCTCCCGAGGGGCCGGCTGGGTATGAGGGCCGAAGATCGTCCCGCGACCAGCTGCCGACCAGATCCCGGTAGAGCGGTGAGAGTCGCAGCAGCTCGCGATGGCTGCCGAAGACCGTGCGGGTCCCGTCCATGAGCAGGATCCGCTGCGCGCGCCGGGCCGAACTGATGCGGTGCGCGACGACCACCAGCGTCGTACCGGGGCGCCGGGCGAAGGCCAGCTCAGCCCGCGCCTCCGCGACCGGGTCCAGATGGCAGGTTGCCTCGTCGAGCAGGACCAAGGGCGCGGGGCAGGCGTAGCAGCGGGCCAGCGCGAGCAGTTGGCGTTCGGCCGCGGAGAAGGCGGCCGGGTCGACGGCCGAGTCCAGGCCGCCGGCCCGGCGGAGCAACCCGTCCGCGCCCACGGCGGCGGCGGCGTCCATGAGCACCGGGTCGGGCACCGCACCGGTCCCGGGCAGCAGGTAGGCCAGGTTCTCGCGGAACGTGCCGGTGAACACGAACGCCTCCTGGGGAATCAGGACGCGCTGAAGTGACTGGCCGTCCATTCGTGTTGCGGAGACGGACTCTCCGTCGACCAGTACCAACCCGGCGCGCGGTGCGAGCAGGCCTGCGGCCAGGCCCGTCAGGGTGGACTTGCCGATGCCGCTGGGACCGACGACGGCCAGGTGCGATCCACGGGGGACGACCAGGTCCAGTTCCCGGACCACCGGCTCGGCCCGGTCGCCGTAGGCGAAGGTGACGGCGCGCAGTTCCAGCGCGGGGGCGGGCAGAGCGGGGTCCGGCTGCGGTTGCGGCTGCGCCTGTCCCTGCCGGGGCAGTTGTGCGGTGGCCGGTGCCTCGGTCAGCCGTCTGAGCACCACGGTGAAGCGGGCGCCGGCCGCGCCCAGACCGTGCACCAGGTTCTGCAGTGCGGGCCGCAGCGACTGCGTCAGATAAGTCAGCGCGCCGACCATCGCACCGGCGGTGACCCCTTGGCGCAGCAACCACGGTCCGGCCACCAGCAGCAGCGCGATCGGCGCCTCGGCCGCCACCCCGAACGCCGCCGAGCGCGCCGTCCCCCAGCGGGCGAGTGCCCGTGAGGTCGCGGCCTCGGCCGCCAGCAGCCGCCCGCTCCGGGACGCGACCCGCTCCTCGGCCCCGCAGGCGGTGATGTCCCGCAGTCCTGCGGCCACCGTCCCCATGTCCTGGGCGACGGCCTCGTCCGCGGCCAGGAACGCCGCCTGCCGCCGGGACAGCGGGTACAGCGTCGCCAGGAACAGTCCGAGGCCCGCCGCCAGCGGCGGGAGCACCACGACCAGCAGCACCGGTGCGAGCGAGAACATCCCGTACAGCGCGCCGACGGCGGTGAAGACGAAGGACCGCGCCGCCATCACCAGGCCCGCCGAGGTGTCCCGGGCGATCTCCACCTGCTGGGTGAGCCGGGAGACGGCTGCGCTCTCACCCAGGTGCGGACGGGCCACCGCCGCTGCGAGGGCCTGCCGCACCACCCCTCGCACCAGTCCGTCCCGCAGGTCCTCCACCAGTACGGCCAGCGCGTCGAAGGACCGGCGGGTGCCGTAGGCGCCGATCACGACCGCTACGGCGGCGAGCGCCAGCCAGCCGAGTCCGACGTCCTGACGGCCCGCCAGGAATCCACGGTCCAGGGCCCGGGCGACCGCGTAACCGCTGAGGAAGGTCTGCCCGGTCTCCAGCAGCGACCACACGGTGAGCAGGAGCAGGACGTTCCGTCGCGCGGCAAGGAAGCGCAGGCCTTGTGCACGCAGCCGGACGCCGCCGGGTTCAGCCACTGCGGTCCGCCTCCCCGTCGTCCGCGTCGCCTCGGTCAGCTCCGTCGCCCGCAGCGGCTCCGTCGCCCGCAGCGGGAGCGTCGCCAGGGGCGTCCGTGGCGAACACCGCGCGGTAGTCGGCGCGGCGCCACAGGTCCTCGTGCCGGCCCAGGGCCCGGATCCGGCCCTGGTCCAGCCAGGCGACCCGGTCCGCGCGTGCGGCGGTGCCGGCCCGATGGGCGATGATCAGCCGGGTGGGGGCCGCCCCCGGTCCTGGGACCGACCAATGGGTCCGGCCCGCCAGCGCACGGGACACCCGCAACTCCGTCACCGTGTCCAGACTCGACGTCGCGTCGTCCAGGATCAGCGCCCGGCCCGTCCGTACCTGCGCGAACGCCCTCGCCAGCCCCAGCCGTTGGAGCTCGCCACCGGACATCGGGGCCTCGGCCGGCGGGGTGCGGTACCCCTCGGTCAGCCGTCGGACGAAGTCGTCGGCGCAGGCCGCCCGAGCGGCGTCGGTGACCAGCACCTCGCTGACCAGCGTGCCGGTGACCAGCGCGTCGGCGTCGTGGACGCTGTCGTCCGCAGCGTCGCGACCGAAGCCGATGCTGTCGCCGATGGTGCGTCCCAGCAGTGCCGGCCGTGCGAAGGCGTATGCCACCGCGCGGCGCAGCGTGCGCCGGGGCAGGGCGCGCAGCGGTACGCCGTCGAGCAGCACGTCGCCGCTGTCGGGGTCCGCGAGCCGTCCGGCCACTGCGGCGAGCAGCGACTGCGCCTCGCCGGAGCGGCCGACGACGGCCAGCGAGGTTCCGCCGGGGATGGTCAGGTCGATACCGGTCAGCGCCGTCCCGCCACCTGTTGCGCCCGCTGTACCGCCCGCCGTCACGCCGCGCAGCTCCAGCGTGCCGGGACCGGCGGGCAGCGGGTCGGTCCCGTACACCGCCGCGGGCTCGGCGAGCAGAGCGGCCAGCCGGTCGGTCGCACTCCGGCCCCGCACCAGCTGGTTCAACCGGCCCACGATGCTGCCGAGCCCGGCCGCGAGCACGGCGTAGCGCGAGGCTGCCAGCAGGCCGCCCAGCGTGAGCGCGCCCGAGGCCAGTTGCAGGCCGCCCACGGCGAGCACGGCCAGCTGCAGCAGCGGCACCAGGGTCACCACCCGCGACGAGGAGCGTCCCTGCACCTGCCACATCCGGTGGCCCTGGCGGCTGAGTTCGGCGAGCGGGCGAAGGATCCGCTCGGTCTCGCGCGGGACGGTTCCGGCGGCGGCGATGGTGCGGGCCCCTCCGATGGCCTCCACCAGGTGTCCGGCGATCTCCCCCTGGGCGCGCTGGTAGCGGTCCGCACTGTCCCCGGTGTCCCGGACGAAGGTGCGGATCAGCAGCGCCAGCAGCGGGAGCCCGGCCAGGAACACCGCGCCGAGCCAGATGTCCGTCCACAGCAGCAGGGCCAGGCTGCCCAGCGGGACCAGCGCGGCGGCGAGGGTTCCGGCGAGGGCGGTGGGGACGGTGCTCGCGGTGGCGGCGCTGCCGACCAGTCGGGCGACCAGGTCGCCGGGGACGAAGCGGCGGGTGGTGCGCGGCCCGGCGTCGAGCACGTGCCCCAGCAGTCGGCCGCGCAGCCACAGCGCGGTCCGGGCGTCGGTGGTGCCGGTGATCAGCCCGGTCAGCACGTCGATGACCAGCATGCCCGCGGTCAGTGCGATGCAGAACCGGGTCCACCCGGCTGCCGCCGCGGTTCCGCCGTGCAGCAGCAGCGCGTCCAGGGCACGGCCGACGGCGTAGGGGAGGACCAGCGTGCCGACTGCGGCCAGGCAGCTGAGCAGGCACAGCAGCAGCCCGCGGCCGGCCTGGCTGCGGACGGTGTCACGCAGGAGCTGCCGGGTCGCGAGCCGTTCGCCCGCCGACCGGCGGGTCGGGTCGGGGTCCGCGGTGAGGGCCATGCCGCCGCGCCTCCAGGGGTTGCCGAACGGCCCCGGCGCGGATCCGCGCCGGGGCCGGGATGGTCCGCCGAACTGAGGTGAGGTCAGAGGCAGAGCAGGACGCTGGCCGTGCTGTCACACAGGAGCAGGCTCACGTTGCTCCCGCCGCCGCCACCGCCGTCGTGCTCCGGGGCGTCCATCGTCTGCAGGTCGAGAAGTGCCATGACGTGTTCCTCTCTCTCGATGGGGACGGGTCCGTACGGGCTCGTCCGGTTACGGCCCCTGGTGGGGGCCGGCTCTGGGGCCCTCGCTCGCTACAGCGGCGAGGACGGGGGCGGGGGTGGGGG
>NZ_BBPM01000039.1:0-27223 GCF_000787775.1 Streptacidiphilus carbonis
CCCCGCCCCAGTCCGTACGCCCCGAGGAGAAGCGCCATGCCGGATCTTCCGCCCGCTCGACCCGGACCTGCCGCGAGCGGACCAGCCGCGGGCGGCCACTCCGACGACGAGGCGCTGGCCGCGCTGGGCTACAAGCCCGGCCTCAAGCGCACGCTCGGCAACTTCCACACCTTCGCCGCCGGGATCAGCTACATCTCCATCCTGACGGGTACCTTCCAGCTGTTCTACTTCGGCGTCAGTTTCGGCGGCCCCGCCTACTGGTGGTCCTGGCCGATGGTCTTCGTCGGGCAGCTGATGGTGGCCCTGTGCTTCTGCGAACTCGCCGCCCGCTTCCCGGTCGCCGGATCGGTCTACAACTGGTCCAAGCACACCGGCGGCCCGCACATCGGCTGGCTGGCGGGCTGGATGATGACGGTCGCGACCATGGTCTCGCTGGCCGCTGTCGCCCTGGCCTACCAGTTGACGCTGCCTCAGATCTCCAGCGTGTTCCAGGTGGTCGGCGACGGCACCGGCAAGTACGACGCGGCCGCCAACGCGGTGCTGCTGGGCGCGATCCTGATCGTCTTCACCACCCTGGTGAACGCCTTCGGGGTCAAGCTGATGGCCACCATCAACTCGGCCGGCGTCGCCGTGGAGCTGGTCGCCGCGGTCGTGCTGGTGATCCTGCTCGCCGCCAACATCACCCGCGGCCCCGGCGTGATCGTGCACACCAACGGCTTCGGGCAGGGCCAGACCCTCGGCTACTTCGGCGCCTTCCTGACCGCCTCCCTCGCGTCGGCGTATGTGATGTACGGCTTCGACACCGCCTCATCGCTCGGTGAGGAGTCCATCGACCCGGCCCGCAACGCGCCGCGCGCCATCCTGCGGGCGCTGGTGGCGTCCTTCATCCTCGGCGGGCTGATCCTGCTCTTCGCGCTGCTGGCCACGCCCGACCTGAACTCCAAGCAGCTGTCCACCGAGGGGCTGCAGTACGTGGTCAAGGCCGCGCTCGGCAAGACCACCGGCCAGGCGGTGCTGTGGTGCGTCGCCATCGCCATCACCGTCTGCGCGCTGTCCGTGCAGACGGCGGGGCTGCGGCTGGCATTCGCGATGGCGCGCGACAACAACCTGCCGGGCGGTTCGCGGCTGGCCCGGCTCAGCCCGCGGTTCCGGACGCCGGTGCTGGCCACCGTACTGATCGGGCTGGTGGCGATCGCCATCCTGGTCGTCAACATCAACCAGCCGCAGATCTTCTCGGTGGTCACCAGCATCGCCATCGCCCTGATCTACATCGCGTACCTGCTGGTCACCCTGCCGCTGCTGAGGCAGCGGTTCCGCGGTGAGTGGACCCCCGCGCCAGGGCGCTTCTCGCTGGGCCGGTTCGGCCTGCCGATCAACATCCTGGCGGTGCTCTGGGGCACGCTGATGACGATCAACCTGCTGTGGCCGAGGGCCTCGGTCTACAACGCCACCGACCCGCAGCACTGGTACCTGCGCTGGGGCGGCGTGCTGTTCGTCGGCGTGGTGGGGGTCGGCGGCTTCGCCTACTACTGGTTCGTCCAGCGCAAGCACACCGGCGTGGTCGCCGAGCACGCCGTCCCGGACCTGCCGGAGCCCCACGAGGCCCACGGCGCACCCTGACACCGGAACACGCTGACACCGATACGGAGGAGGAGCCGTCGTGGAGCACGACACAGAAGCGGTGGACGAGTTCGACTACGTGGTGGTCGGCGGCGGCACCGCCGGCAACGTCGTCGCCGCCAGGCTGAGCGAGGACCCGTCGGTCAGCGTGTGCCTGCTGGAGGCGGGCCCGTCCGACGTCGGGGACGACAACGTGCTGCGGCTGGACCGCTGGATGGGCCTGCTGGAGTCCGGGTACGACTGGGACTACCCGGTCGAACCGCAGGAGCACGGCAACAGCTTCATGCGGCACGCCCGGGCCCGGGTGCTCGGCGGCTGCTCCTCGCACAACTCCTGCATCGCCTTCTGGGCGCCGGCCGAGGACCTCGACGCCTGGGCCGCCGCGGGCTGCACCGGCTGGAGCGCGGCCGAGTGCTTCCCGCTCTACCAGCGGCTGGAGACCAATGACGCACCCGGCGACCACCACGGCCGTACCGGCCCGGTGAAGATCCGCACCATCCGGCCCGACGACCCCTGCGGCAGCGCGCTGCTGGAGGCGTGCGCCCAGGCGTCCATTCCCACCACCTCGTTCAACACCGGCACCACGGTGGTGCGCGGTGCGGGCTGGTTCCAGATCAACTCGGACGAGGACAACATCCGCCAGTCCTCCTCGGTCGCGTACCTGCACCCGATCCTGGGCAAGCGGCCGAACCTGGAGGTACGGACCGGGGTGCGGGCCAAGCGGCTGGTCATCGACGCGGACCGGCGCTGCACCGGCGCCGAGTACCTGGACCCCGACCTGGTCCACACCCGTACGGTCGGCGCGCGCCGCGAGGTGGTGGTCAGCTGCGGGTCGATCGACACGCCCAAGCTGCTGATGCTCTCCGGGATCGGCCCGGCCGGGCATCTGCGCGAGGTCGGCGTGGACGTGGTCCTGGACGCGCCGGGGGTGGGGGAGAACCTCCAGGACCATCCCGAGGGCGTGATCATGTGGGACGCGCTGAAGCCGATGGTGACCCGCTCCAACCAGTGGTGGGAGATCGGCATCTTCGCGGCCACCCGGCCCGGCCTGGCCCGGCCCGACCTGATGTTCCACTACGGCTCGATGCCCTTCGACATGAACACCTACCGGTGGTCCTACCCCACCAGCGAGAACGCCTTCTGCCTCACCCCCAACGTCACCCAGTCCCGCTCGCGCGGCACGGTCCGGCTGCGCACCCGCGACTTCCGGGACAAGCCCAAGGTCGACCCG
Organism: Streptacidiphilus carbonis; assembly: GCF_000787775.1. Classification (GTDB taxonomy): domain Bacteria; phylum Actinomycetota; class Actinomycetes; order Streptomycetales; family Streptomycetaceae; genus Streptacidiphilus; species Streptacidiphilus carbonis. The sequence goes on from NZ_BBPM01000039.1 coordinate 2,852, forward strand.
CGCTACTTCACAGATGAGCACGACGTGAGGGTGATGACGTACGGGCTGCGGCTGGCCCGTGAGATCGCGGCCCAGTCGGCACTGTCCGGCTGGGCGGGCGCGGAGCTGGCTCCAGGGCCGGACGTCCGCACCGACGACGAGCTGCTCGACTACATCACCAAGACCCACAACACCGTCTACCACCCCTCCGCGACGGTGAGGATGGGCGCGGAAGGCGACGCGATGGCGCCGCTCGACGCCCGCCTGCGGGTCAGGGGCATCCGCGGCCTCCGTGTCGCCGACGGTTCGGTCATGCCGGACCTGGTCACCGTCAACCCGTGCATCACCACGATGATGATCGGCGAGAAGTGCGCCGACATGATCAAACAGGACGCCGCCGGGGATTGACGGAGGGGCGCAAACAGCGATCGCCGGAGCGCATGCTCCGGCGATCATGTATACCAACAGGTGTCCGAGGGGGGACTTGAACCCCCACGCCCCGAAGGGCACTAGCACCTCAAGCTAGCGCGTCTGCCATTCCGCCACCCGGACCGGGTGATCACCACGGCGTCGCCGCCGTGCTGACGTGGATAACCATAGCAAAGATCAGCCGGGGTTCCGAACGCGTTCCCGGTCGCTCGACCTGCGCAGATGCGGGCGGGGACGCGGGCGGGGGTTGGGATCGGCGGGCGGAGGGGAGAGGATGGCGGGATCATGCCGGTGGACCCCCGGGGTGGAGCGGAGGGGGCTCGGTGCCGTACGGAGAGAGGCTGGACAGCGTGAGCGAGAGCGAACCGACGCGGGTGACCGGGGAGAGCGAGGTCGCGGACCTCTGCCGTGAGCTGATCCGGATCGACACCAGCAACTACGGCGACGGCTCGGGGCCGGGGGAGCGGGCGGCGGCCGAGTACGTCGCGGAGAAGCTCGCCGAGGTGGGGCTGGAGCCGCAGATCTTCGAGTCCGCCAAGGGCAGGGCCAGCACGGTGGCCAGGATCGCGGGCGAGGACCCGTCGCGTCCGGCGCTGCTGATCCACGGGCACACCGACGTGGTGCCCGCCAACGCGGACGACTGGACCCACCACCCCTTCGCCGGCGAGATCGTGGACGGCTGCGTCTGGGGCCGCGGCGCGGTGGACATGAAGGACATGGACGCGATGACCCTGGCCGTCGTCCGGGACCGGCTCCGCGGCGGGCGCAAGCCCCCGCGCGACATCGTGCTGGCCTTCCTGGCGGACGAGGAGGCCGGCGGGGTCTTCGGCGCGCACCACCTGGTCGACAAGCACCCTGGTCTGTTCGAGGGCGTCACCGAGGCCATCGGCGAGGTCGGCGGCTTCTCCTTCACGGTGAACGAGAACCTCCGCCTCTACCTGGTGGAGACCGCGGAGAAGGGCATGCACTGGATGCGCCTGACCGTGGACGGCACCGCGGGCCACGGCTCCATGACCAACAAGGACAACGCCATCACCGAGCTGTGCGAGGCGGTGGCCCGGCTCGGACGGCACCAGTTCCCGGTGCGGGTCACCAAGAGCGTGCGGCACTTCCTGGACGAGCTCTCCGACGCGCTCGGGGTCGAGCTCGACCCCGAGGACATGGACTCCACGCTGGAGCGGCTCGGCGGCATCGCCAAGCTCATCGGGGCCACCCTGCGCAACACCGCTCAGCCGACCATGCTCGGCGCCGGCTACAAGGTGAATGTCATCCCGGGCCAGGCCAGCGCCCATGTCGACGGCCGCTACCTGCCCGGCTACAAGGACGAGTTCCACGAGGAACTGGACCGGGTGCTCGGTCCGCGGGTCCGGCGGGAGACGGTGCACGAGGACAAGGCGGTGGAGACCGACTTCGACGGCCCGCTGGTCGCGGCGATGCAGTCCGCGCTGAGCGCGGAGGACCCGATCGCCCGCGCCGTCCCGTACACGCTGTCGGGCGGCACGGACGCCAAGTCCTTCAGCGAGCTGGGGATCCGCTGCTTCGGCTTCGCCCCGTTGCAGCTGCCGCCGGAGCTGGACTTCGCCGGGATGTTCCACGGGGTGGACGAGCGGGTGCCGGTTGACGGGCTGACTTTCGGAGTCCGGGTGCTGGACCGCTTCATCGACGCCTGCTGAGCCCTGGCAAGGGTCGCTGAGGCCCATTGGGCTCCGCGGGGGCCCGCTGAATTCATCCACCGCCCGCCGTACCCGGAATTCCGGTGCGGCGGGCTCTTGTTCTCTTCGACGCCGCGCTTTCGCTCGGGCGTTTGAGTCGATCACCGTTGCGGGTGAATGGCCGAGCCCACTAGTACCCCGTTTGCCGCAGCCTCGTTCACTCATATGCAGCCCGCCGAACGGGCTGCGACGTCGACTAGGAGGACATTATGCAGGTCAAGAAGATCGCTGCGGTTGTTGCTGCCACGGGTGGCCTGGTTCTCGCCGGCGCGGGTGCCGCTTCCGCCCACGGCGGAGCCTCTGCCGAGGGCGCTGCCTGGGGTTCCCCGGGCGTTCTCTCCGGCAACGTCATCCAGGTTCCGGTTCACGTTCCGGTGAACGTCTGCGGCAACACCATCAGCGTCATCGGGCTGCTGAACCCGGCCTTCGGCAACAGCTGCGAGAACGACTGATACCGACCGGACAGCTCCGGACTTTTCTCGGACATGCGGTCCTGGGAGGCGTGCCATGCCTCCCGGGACCGCGTCGTCATCGTCGGCACGGCGTCAATCGGGTGGTGAATCATCACCCGGACCAGTGAAAGGCGTGCGCCGCCCATGAACTGGGACCCCGGCCTCTCGTTACGTGATTCATCACGTCAATACAGGTCGACGTCCCATACGCGAACACAGACAAACTGAGGGCAGGGCAATCCATGCGACAAGCTGCCAGACGCGGACTTCTCACGGTCATGGCGACCGGGAGCGTCCTCGCATCAACTGCGGGCTATGCCTACGCCGACGCCGGAGCCGTCGGCTCCGCCTCCGACTCGCCCGGCGTCGGATCCGGGAACGCCGTCCAGGTGCCGGTGGACGTTCCGGTGAACGTCTGCGGCGACACCGTCGATGTGGTCGGCCTGCTCAATCCGGCGATGGGCAACAACTGCGCGAACGGCTCGGGGCATTCCGAGCACTCCCACAGCTCCGGACACGCCAAGGGCTCCGGTGATTCCTGGGGCTCCCGGGGCTCCCGGGGCTCCGGGGACTCTGGGGGCTCCTGGGGCTCCGGTGGCGGGTCCACCAGCCAGGGCGGCGCACACGGCTCCCCCGGCGTCGGGTCGGGCAACGGCGTCCAGACCCCGGTGTCGGCGCCGGTGAACCTCTGCGGCGTCACCGCCACCGTCATCGGCGGCGGCAACAGCGCCCACGGGAACACCTGTGCCAACCACGGCGGCGGCCACATCACCCCGCCGGTCGTGACGCCCCCGGGCCAGGGCACCCCGCCGGAGCACTGCTCCTGCACCCCGACCCCGCCGAGCCACGACCACCCGCAGCCGCCGCCTCCCCCGGTCGCGCCGCCGGTGACCCCGCCGGTGCACCACAGCTCCCCGCCGCCCCCGCAGAAGGTGACCACGGTCAGCCGGGCCGCCCACGCCCCGGCCACGCCCACCCAGGCGGTCCTCGCCTCCACCGGCGCCGGCGACACCATGCTGATGCTCCCGGCCGGAGCCGCACTGGCCCTCGGCGGGCTGCTGCTCTACCGCCGGGCCCGTCCCGGGCAGAACTGACGCCTCCGGGCTCACAGGACGCCAAGAAGGGGTGGTGCGCACCGACCGGTGCGCACCACCCCTTCCGTCTCCGTATGCCGTCGGCCGCCCCGGCCCATCAGTCCGAGAGCAGCGACCAGGTGCGGACCTGGCGGATGATCTTCCGGCGCAGTACCACCTTGCGGCGCCCGTCCGGGAAGAGCCGGAGCCGGTCCAACTCCCAGTGCCCGTACTCGGCCTGCTCTGTCAGCAGGCGCCTGGCCTCGTTCCGGGAGACGTCGCGGGGCAGGAGCATGGAGCGGAACTCGTACTCGGGCTGTTGGACGATCTTTGTTGCTGCCAAGTCTTTCCTCCTGCAGAGCGCTCTGAGTCAAGCCTACGACGGGCCGCTGACACGGCTGATCGGATCTGACAGGGGTTCAGCCCGGTGCCGAACCTGGTCCGGACAGGGTCCCACGAAGGCTGCCGCCTGGACAGGGGCCTGAACCGGGCTTCGCACGGACGAGTGAGCACCGGGAGAAGCACCTGGGGAGCGCTCCCCGGTAAATCCACGTGCCCGAATCGGGCGCGACCGGATAACTTCTGTGCACTACGGGCCCAACAGCGGATAGCGTCAGCACCATGCCTGATGTCGCGCAGCCCACCATCGCCGAGGTACGTAGCGCCGCCGAGGCGGTCAAGGCCGCCATCGACCGCCATCTGGCCGCCGTCGAAGCCCGTACCGGGGAGAACGACCCCGGGGTCGCCACCGCCTACGCCTCGCTCGCGGAGGCCGCGGACGCCTACGACGAGGTCCTCTACGACGCCTACGACGAGGTCACCCCGTTCGAGGTGCCGCACGACAGCGATCTCGCCCAGTACGCCGACCCGGACGACCCGGAGGCGATCAGCGTGCTGATCCGCCGGGACTACCTGATCACCGACCCGCTGCGGCTGCGGGCGGCGGCGCTGCGGATCGACGGCACGACCGCGGCGGACCCGGGGCCGGTGTCCGCGAGCGTGAGCGGTGCGCTCGGGGCGCTCTTCGGGGAGTACGAGCCCGACGAGATCGCCTCCAGGGCGGAGGAGTTCGGCCTGGAGGAGGGGGACTCCACGCTGTGGGTCACCGCGGCGGACCCGGCGGAGCCGGGGGACTGGCTCTCCGAGCCCTTCGATGACGCCGACCCGGACCTGCTGATCTGTCGCTTCGACGTCAGTGAGGTCTACGACGACGAGTTGGAGCCGTTGGACCCGGAGCGGTAGCGGAACCGGCGGTCGGGTTTTCGACTGCCGACCGTAGGGGGCCGGTCGCGCAGTTCCCGGCGCCCCTGGCCAGTGCAGACGGGCCACTTGCACTTTGCTCAGGGGCGCGGGGAACTGCGCGACCAACCAGGCTAACGCCCCGGGTCAGCCTGCGACCTCGGTCACCTGCTCGGAGAGCACCCCGCGCAAGCGGGTGGTGCGGGGGTGGGCCGGGGTGGTGGCGACGGCCTGGGGGAGGGCCTGGCCCACCGCGTGCACCACGGAGAGGTGCTTCTCGGCGCGGCTGAAGGCGGTGTAGACCCACTGGCGGGTCAGCTCGCCGGCCGCCTCGGGGGCCAGCAGGACCACCACGCCGGGCCAGCGCCGTCCGACCGCTTGATGGGCGGTCAGCGCCCACCCGTGGCGGACGGTCGCGGCGACCTGCTCGCGCTCCACCCGCACCTCCTCGCCCTCGCAGTCCAGCACCAGCCCTGCGGGTCCGCCGGCCCGCAGGGTGCCCGGGCGGGCGACGCCGGGGGCGGGGGAGTGGACCACGACGTCGCCGGGGTCGAAGCCGCCGAAGCTGCCGGGGCCGGGGTTGAACCGCTGCTTCAGGGCGGCATTGAGCGCGCGGGTGCCGGCCGGGCCGCCGTGGCCCGGGGTCAGCACCCTGACCTGCTCGGCAGGGATGCCCAGGGCCCGCGGAATGGAGTCGTGGACCAGTTGCAGGGCCCGGTGCACCGCCTCGGCCCCGTCCTTGGCCGTGACGATCACGACCTCCTTGTCGGGGGCCTCGACCGGCAGCAGCTCACCGATGCCGATCCCGGACGCCAGCTCGCCGATCGGCCCGAAGTCGGGTGTGCGGGAGGCGACGACGGGACAGGCCTTGGCGGCCAGGACGTCGGCGAAGACCCGTCCGGGGCCCGCCGACCACAGCACCGCCGGATCGCCGCTGAGCACCAGCCGGGCTCCGTCGGCGACCGACTCCACCATCGTGGCCGCGAGCTCCACGTCCAGCGCGGGGGCGTCGCAGACCACCAGCAGGTCCAGTGCGAGCGTGCCGTCCGAGGCGCGTCCCGGGCCCTCGGTGCCGGCCAGCAGTCCGGCCAGGGTGACGGCGGCCTCGTCGTCCAGCCGGCGGCGGCCGTCCCCGGTCGCGGCGGCGACCCAGGCGCGCAGTCCCAGGCCGCGGACGGCGCGAACCAGCGCCACCGGCTCGGCGCGGGCGGCCTCGCCGCCGGTGTGCAGGACCAGGCCGGCCTCGGCGACCGCCCGGATCAGCGCGGCGGCGGAGGCCGACGGTGCGGCTTCGGCCGCGCCGGGCCAGTCGAGGGGTGCGGGTCCGGCGGCGCTGTCCTCAGTGGCCTCGGCCTCGTCCGGGTGATCGTCGGCGCTCGTGTTGACGCCGTCCGTGGTGACGCCGTCCGTGGTGACGGGGTCGCCCTCGAAGGTGGACACCAGGCGGACCAGGCCGTCGGCGAGGCTCTCCTCCGCCAGGGCGAGCCGGTCCAGCGCCAGCAGCACCCGGACCGGGGGCTCGTCCTCGTCGTCCTCGCCGTGCGGGGCCGCGCCGGGCTGCTGGATCTCCTCCTGGAAGGCCATCACCCGGCCCTCGCCGAGGATCGCCGCCAGTGACTCCTCCGGCTCGGGCACGCCCTGCTTGCGCAGCCCGTCGCCGACGGCCGACAGCTCGACCGCGGTGTGGCCGCGCAGCGCGGCCCGTTCCAGCAGCCAGACCGCCAGCGCCTCGGCGCGACGGCGGTCGTCCGGGCCGCAGGCGTCGCCGAGCAGCCCGCGGGCGAAGGTGTCGGCGTGCTCGGGGCGGACGCCGGGGACCGAGAGCAGGGCCCAGGGGTCCTCGCGCAGCGCCGCCGGAGCGCCCTCGCCGAGGGCGGCGACGACGGCGCCGACCAGCTCGGCCGGGGCTCCGCCGGCGGCGAGCACCGCGGCGGTGGCCTTCAGTGCCTCGGCCCTGGCGGCGTCGGGCGTGGTCCCGGCCGCTCCAGCAGCCGCGCCGGAGGAGGAAGGGGAGGTGGAGGAAGGGGAGGCGGAGCCGCCGGTGGCCGACCCGTCGGCCGGGCCCGAGCCGCCCATCGCCCGGATCGCTTCGGCCAGCTGCTCCGCCGAGGGCAGCGCGGGCGGGGCCGGGGCGGCCCCCGCGGCGTCGTCCGCCGCCGCGGGGCCGTCCTCCGTCAGCGTCCGGTTCGGCTCGTCGGTCACAGCGCGCTCCAGTCGTGGTCGGGGTAGAAGTGGATCGGCGCCGAGATGTCGTCCAGGGCTCGGCAGATCTCCTCCGGGAGCGTAAGGGACTCCACTGACAATGCCGCGTTCAGCTGGGCCGCGGTCCGTGCGCCCACGATCGGGGCGACCACGCCGGGGCGGTCGCGCACCCAGGCCAGCGCGACCTGCAGCGGTGTCGCCGCCAGGCCGTCCGCCGCGGTGGCGACCGCGTCCACGATCCGCCGTCCGCGCTCGTCCAGGTAGGGCTGGACGAAGGCCGAGTAGTACGGCGAGGCCCCCCGGGAGTCGGCGGGCGTGCCGTGCCGGTACTTGCCGGTGAGCACGCCGCGTCCCAGCGGGGAGGCGGCCAGCAGGCCCATACCGCTGTCCAGGGCGGCGGGCAGCACCTCGCGCTCTATTCCGCGCTGCAGCAGCGAGTACTCCATCTGCGTCCCGGCCAGGGGCGTGCGCCCCGGCACCGCGCGCTGCCAGGTGGCGGCCTTGGCCAGCTGCCAGCCGCAGAAGTTGGACACCCCGACGTACCGCGCCCGGCCCGAGGACACCGCCAGGTCCAGGGCGTGCAGGGTCTCCTCGGTGGGGGTGTCCGGGTCGAACGCGTGTACCTGCCACAGGTCGACGTAGTCGGTGCCGAGGCGGGCCAGCGAGGCGTCCAGGGCGGCCAGCAGATGGCCCCGCGAGCCGTCGAAGCGCCGGTCCTGGTCCGGGACGCTGCCGGCCTTGGTCGCCAGGACCAGGTCCGCGCGCGGTACGAACTGCTCGATCAGCCGCGAGAGCAGGTACTCCGCGCCGCCGTCGGCGTAGACGTCGGCGGTGTCGACGAGGTTGCCGCCGGCCTCGACGAAGGTCTTCAGCTGCTCCGCGGCGTCGATCTCGTCCATGTCCTCGCCCCAGGTCATGGTGCCGAGGCCGAGCCGGGAGACGCGGAGCCCGGTCCGGCCCAGATGTCGCAGTTCCATGTCGGGTGAGCGTAGTGGGCCGACCGTGCGATGCGATGCAGGCCCACAGCAAGGGCCGGTGGGCAGTTGGCCGTACTGGCCGGTAGCTTCCGGCCGCCGCCCCGGATACAGTCGCGGTGACGCCCATACCCTTCGGAGGCAGCACCGTGCGACTCGGCATCAATCTCGGCTACTGGGGCCTCGGCAACGACGCCGACAACATCGCCGTCGCCCAGGAGGCGGACCGGCTCGGCTTCGCGGTCTGCTGGGCCGCCGAGGCCTACGGCTCCGACGCCGCGACGGTCCTGGCCTATGTCGCCGCCAAGACCGAGCGCATCGACGTCGGCTCGGCGATCTTCCAGATCCCGGCCCGCACCCCCACCATGACCGCGATGACCGCAGCCACCCTGGACACCCTGTCCGGCGGCCGGTTCCGGCTCGGCCTGGGCGTCTCCGGACCGCAGGTCTCCGAGGGCTGGTACGGCGTCAAGTTCGACAAGCCGCTGGGCCGCACCCGTGAGTACGTCGAGATCATCCGCAAGGCGATGGCGCGCGAGCGGGTGGTGCACGACGGCGCGAACTGGACCCTGCCGCTGCCCGGCGGTCCCGGCAAGCCGCTGAAGCTCACCGTGCACCCGGTGCGTGAGCACATCCCGCTCTACATCGCCGCCATCGGCCCGAAGAACCTGGAGCTGACCGGCGAGATCGCCGACGGCTGGCTGGGCATCTTCTTCGCCCCCGAGCAGGCCGGGCTGTCGCTGGACCACCTGACCGCGGGCCGCGCCAAGGCCGGGAAGACCCTGGACGGCTTCGACATCGCCCCCAATGTCCCGATCGCGGTCAGCGCCAGCGACAAGCCGGAGGACCTGGCGCTGGCCGCGAACCTGTTCCGCCAGTACACCGCGCTCTACGTGGGCGGCATGGGCAGCAAGGAGCAGAACTTCTACAACCGGATCACCCGGCGGATGGGCTACGAGCAGGCCGCCGACGAGATCCAGGAGAAGTACCTGGCCAAGGACTACTCGGGGGCGGCCGCCGCGGTTCCGCAGCAGCTGATCGACTCCACCACCCTGATCGGCACCCGGGAGCGCCTGGCCGACCGGCTCCAGGCCTACGCCGCCACCGGGGTCACCACCCTCAACCTCTCCCCGGGCGGCTTCCTGCTCGACGAGCGCATCGAGGCCCTCCGCACGGCGGCCGAGGCAGTGGAACTGGCGGGCCTGGCCTGACCCGCCGCGGGGGCCGTCCGCGCGCTTCCACCCCTTTGATCGAAGCGTCGGTCCAGCGTTTACGCTGGACCGCATGCCGACTCTGCTGCTCGTCCGCCACGGCCGTTCCACCGCCAACTCCGCCGGGATCCTGGCCGGGTGGGCACCCGGTGTGGATCTCGACGCGCACGGTGAGCAGCAGGCCAAGGACCTGGCCGAACGGCTCGCGGCGGTGCCGGTCAGCCAGGTGGTGAGCAGCCCGCTGGACCGCTGCCGGCAGACCCTGGCCCCGCTGCTGGAGGCCCGCCCCGAGCTCACCCAGCGCCTGGACGAGCGGCTCGGCGAGTGCCGTTACGGCGACTGGACGGGGCGTCCGCTGGCCGAGCTGGCCGGCGAGCCGCTGTGGAAGACGGTGCAGGCGCACCCCTCCGCCGTGGTGTTCCCCGGTCCTGAGGGCGAGTCCATGCGCGACCTCAGCCACCGCGCGGTGGAGAGCGTCCGCGAGTGGGACGCCGAGGTGGAGCACGAGCACGGCGCCGACGCGGTGTGGCTGGCCTGCAGCCACGGCGACGTGATCAAGGCGATCGTCGCCGACGCGCTCGGCCTGCACCTGGACAACTTCCAGCGGATCTCGGTCGAGCCCGCCTCGGTCACCGTGATCCGCTACACCCCGCACCGGCCCTTCGTGCTGCGTCTCAGCGACACCGGCGACCTCAGCGGGTTCGCGCCCAGGAAGGACGCGCCCGCGACGGCCGCCGGGGACAGCGGGGACGCCGTCGTCGGGGGCGCCACCGGCGCCTGAGCAGCGCCCGGGGGACCGCACTGTGAGACCGGAGTGCGGTGACCGACCGGCCGGATAGGTAGGGTTGGGTCGAACAGCGACGTCCAGATCTGGAGCAACCCGTGCCCCGCCAGGTGTTCTTCTATGATCCGCCCGAGCGATTCGTGGCCGGTACGGTCGGCGAACCCGGCCAGCGTGCCTTCTATCTGCAGGCCAGCGCCCGCGGCAGGGTGACCAGCGTGCTCCTGGAGAAGACCCAGGTGGCGGCGCTCGCCGAGCGGGTCGAGGAGCTGCTGGACGAGGTGGTCCGCCGCAGCGGCGGCAGCACCGCGGTGCCGGCCGTCGCGCCCGCCGAGATGGTCGACAGCGCCCCGCTGGACCTGCCGGTGGTGGAGGAGTTCCGGGTCGGCACCATGGCCCTGGCCTGGGACGAGTCCATCGACCGGCTGATCGTCGAGGCCCAGGCGCTGATCGAGGTCGACCCGGACAGCGGCCTGGACGAGGACCCCGACGCCCAGGACCTGTTCGAGGACGACGAGAACGGGCCGCCGATGCTGCGGGTCCGCCTCAGCGGAGCCATGGCCCGGGTCTTCGCCAAGCGCGCGCTGGAACTGGTCTCCGCGGGGCGGCCGCCCTGCCCGTTCTGCAGCCTTCCGCTGGACCCGCAGGGACATGTGTGCCCCCGTCAGAACGGGTACCGGCGCTGAGCACCCCGCCCCGGGCGGAGGCCCCCGACGCCGACCCGGTAGCCTCCGCCGCACTCGCCGCCGACCCGGAGCGCGCGCTGGCGCTGCTGCGCGCCGGTGAGCTGCAGATCCACGGGCAGCTCACCGAGGCCTCCAACGGGGTCTTCTACTGCACCGTCAGCGACGGCCAGGAGGAGGCTGTCGTCGTCTACAAACCGGTACGGGGCGAGCGTCCGCTCTGGGACTTCCCCGACGGGACCCTGGCCGGGCGCGAGGTCGCCGCCTACCTGGTCGCCGCCGCGACCGGCTGGGGTCTGGTGCCGCCCACGGTGCTGCGGGACGGTCCCTTCGGCGAGGGGATGTGCCAGATCTGGGTGGAGTCCGATCCGGAGGCCCAACTCCTGGCCCTGCAGGACGCGCAGGAGCCCGCGGAGGGATGGTGTGCGATCGGCCGCGCCGAGGTGGGCGGGGGCCGGACCGCGCTGCTGGTGCACGCCGAGGACAAGCGGCTGCGCCGGCTGGCGGTGCTGGACGCCGTGATCAACAACGCCGACCGCAAGGGCGGCCATCTGCTGCCCGCCGTCGACGGCCGCCTCTACGGCATCGACCACGGGGTCACCTTCGCGGTGCCGGGCAAACTCCGCACCCTGCTGTGGGGTTGGGCCGGCGAGCCGCTGAATGACGAGGCGGTCTCCGCATTGGCCGGCCTGGCCGACCAGCTGAAGGGTCCGCTGGCCGAGGAACTCGCGCCGCTGCTGACCGCCGCGGAGATCGACGCCCTGCGCGAACGGGTGGCCGCTCTGCTGGAGAGCGGCCTCCACCCGGTCCCCTCCGGGGAGTGGCCGGCCGTGCCCTGGCCGCCGATCTAGTGCTTCCGACGGGTTTTCGGGTGCGGCGCGGCGGCGCCAGGACGCGTCCGGAGCGGTTGCCGCGTGCGGTGTCGTTGCTGCTCGCGGCGCGTATGGTGAACCAGCTCGGGGCGTTCTCGATCTCGTTCCTCACGGTGCTGGTCGTCCATGACTACCGGGCCGGGATCGGTACTGCCGGGCTGGTCTCGGCGGCGTTCGGGCTGGCGACGGTCCCGTCCCGGCTGCTCGGCGGGTGGCTCGCCGACCGGCTGGGGCAGCGGCGCGCCATCGTGCTCGGGCTGGGCGGGTGCGCGCTGGCGCAGTTGGGGATCGCGGCAGCCCGCTCGCTGGCGGCGACGGCCGTTCTGGCCGTGCTGCTGGGGCTGGTCTTCGAGCTGTACGAGCCGCCCTGCCAGGCGATGATCGCCGAGGCGGTACCACCCGGCCAGCGGGTACGGGCCTACGGCCTGCTGACCGCCGCGTTGGCGGCCGGGGGCATGGGCGCCGGGCTGATCGCGGCGGCGCTCGGTCGGTGGGACCTGCGCTGGCTGTTCGTCGCCGATGCGGTGAGCTGCCTGGTCTGTGCGGTCGTCCTGCGCGTCGTGCTGCCGGAGGGCCGCTCGGGCGTGGCCCGCAGCGACGTGGCGTCCCCGGTCCGCGTCAGCCCGTGGCGCGATCCCGCGCTGCTGGCCATGCTCGCGTCCGGGACCGCCTTCGCCCTGGTCCATCTGCAGATCATGATGCTGCTGCCGCTGTCCCTGGAACGCCGCGGCCTGCCCGCCTCGGACGCCGGGCTGCTGTTCGCCGTCTCGGCCGGCACCGTCGTCGCCGCCCAGCCGCTGCTGCGGCTGAAGCGCCTGGCCGCCCTGCCCGCGCCGACGGCGCTCGCGCTCGGCCAACTGCTGCTGGCCGTCGGCCTGGCCGGGTACGCGGCCGCCACTCGGCTCCCGGTCTCCCTCGCGGCCACGGTGGTCTGGAGCCTGGGCGACCTGCTGGTGATGGGGCGCGCCTACGCCGTCGTCGCCGACCTCGCGCCGCCCGGGGGTGCGGGCCGCTATCTGGCCGTCTTCGGGATCAGTTGGGGGATCGCCGGGGTGGCCGCGCCGGTGCTCGGCACGGCGGTGCTCGAACGCGCTTCGGTGGGGGCGCTGTGGGTCGGACTGGCGGGGGTCTGTCTGCTGCTGACGCTGGCTCACCTCTCCGTCGGTCGGGTCCGGCCGGTGGTTCCTGGGCGATTCTGAAGGATTTATTGACGGTCTCTGTGAGTTCCTGCTCTACTCCGTTCAGCTCGAAACGTTCTGCCACCCGCGAACCTTCGACCCCTGCTGGAGCAGTAGATGCCCCGTCGCACCTCCAGATCCTTCGTCGCCCTGACTGCGGCCCTCGCCGCAGTCACCGCCGGACTCACCCTCCCGGCCGCCGCACACGCGGCCGCCGCCCCCGCCGCGACGGTCGTCCGGACCCCCGCGGATTCCAAAACCCCCACCACTCACACCGTCACCTACGACGGCTACTCCCTGATGATCGACGGCAAGCGGCTGTACGTCTGGTCCGGCGAGTTCCACTACAGCCGCCTGCCGAGCCCCTCGCTCTGGCTGGACGTGCTGCAGAAGATGAAGGCGGCCGGCTTCAACGCCGTCTCGATCTACTTCGACTGGGCCTACCACTCGCCCAAGAAGGGCGTCTACGACTTCTCCGGCGTCCGGGACGTCGACCACCTGCTCGACCTCGCCGCCGAGGCCGGCATCTACGTGATCGCCCGCCCCGGCCCGTACATCAACGCCGAGGTCGACAGCGGCGGCTTCCCCGCCTGGCTGGGCAACGAGTCCGGCAGGGACCGCAGCACCGATCCGACCTACCTGGCCGCCGCCGACGAGTGGCTCAGCCACATCGACCCGATCCTGGCCAGGCACCAACTGACCAACGGAACCGGAACGGTGATCGCCTATCAGGTGGAGAACGAGTTCTACGACGGCTCCACCGCAGGCCGGGCCTACATGACCCACCTGGAGGACAAGGCCCGCGCCGACGGCATCACCGTCCCGCTGACCGGCAACAACAACGGCACCTTCAACAGCGGCGCCGGAGCCCTGGACATCGACGGCGCCGACTCCTACCCGCAGGGCTTCAACTGCTCCAACCCGACGTCCTGGCGGGGCGTCCCGGACATCTCCTACGACCACGTCGCCGGAAAGCCGCTGTACACCGCGGAGTTCCAGGGCGGGTCGTTCGACCCCTGGGGCGGGCCGGGCTACGCCAAGTGCGCCCAGCTGACCGGCGCCGACTTCGCCAATGTCTTCTACAAGAACAACATCGCCGTCGGCGCCACCATGCAGAGCTTCTACATGACCTACGGCGGCACCTCCTGGGGCTGGCAGGCCGACCCCTCCCAGGTCTACACGTCCTACGACTACGGCGCCGCCATCTCCGAGGACCGGCAGCTCACCGCCAAGTACCAGCAGGACAAGCTGATCGGCTACTTCCTGCAGAGCGTCGCCCCGATCACCAAGACCGACACCCTGGCCGCCGCCCCCACCGACAACGCGGCCATCGTCGACACCGCCAGGATCAACCCCGACGACGGCACCCAGTTCCATGTGCTGCGGCATGCCAACTCGACCTCCACCAGCACCGACTCCACCCATATCGCGATCGACCTGGGCGCCCACTCCGGCTACAGCTACGACGACGCCTCCCCCCAGCTCCAGTACACCGGCAGCTGGTCGCACGTCGGCTCCGAGCAGAACTACACCGGCGGCGAGTACCAGAAGACCGAGTCCTTCACCAGCACCGCCGGCGACAGCGTCAGCATCCCCTTCTCCGGCACCGGGATCCGCTGGATCGCCTCCAAGGCCGCCAACCACGGCCTGGCCGACGTCTACCTGGACGGCGTCAAGGTCACCACCGTCGACGGCTACGCCGCCAGTACCGCCAACCAGCAGGTGCAGTACGCCGCCTCCGGCCTCAGCGACGGCGCGCACACCCTCAAGATCGTGGCCACCGGCCAGAAGGACGCCGCCGCCACCGGCACCTTCGTCTCGGTCGACGCCATCGACCTGCCCACCGCCGGTGCCAGGTACTACCCCACCGTCCCGCAGCAGCCGGGCACCCAACTCACCTTCGCCGGGCGCGACTCCAAGACCGTCGTCGCCAACTACAAGCTGGGCGCCAGCCAGTTGCAGTACTCCACCTCGGAGATCATGACCCAGGCGGAGATCGGCGGCCGGGACGTCGCCGTCCTGTACGGACGCCAGGGCCAGGACGGCGAGACCGTTCTCAACTACCAGAAGCAGCCCACGGTCCAGGTCCTCTCCGGCAGTGTGCAGAGCACCTGGGACGCCAGCACCGGCGACCTCCGACTGAACTACACCCACGGCAGCCTGGAGCGGGTTCTGATCACCGGCGGCGCCCGTCCGCTGCTCCTGCTGCTGGGCGACGACGCGACCGCCGAGCAGTTCTGGCAGGCGCAGACCTCGTCCGGCCCGGTCCTGGTGTACGGCAGCGACCTGCTGCGCACCGCGGCCAGCACCGCTGCGGCCCCGAGCGGCAGCGGCAAGGGCCGGCTCGACCTGACCGGCGACAGCGCCGCCGCCCAGCCGGTCGAGGTCTTCGCCGACCCGGCCACCACCGGCGGGATCACCTGGAACGGCAAACGGCTGCAGACCAGGAGGACGAGCAGCGGCTCCGAGTTGAGCACCCTGCCCGGCGCTGCCGCGGTCACCCTGCCGTCCCTCACCGACTGGAAGCACACCCAGGAGTCCCCGGAGTCCCAGCCGGGCTTCGACGACTCCTCCTGGAAGGTGGCCGACAAGGCGAGCTCCAACAGCACCACCACCCCGGTCACCCTGCCGGTGCTCTTCGCCGACGACTACGGCTTCCACCACGGCGACGTCTGGTACCGGGGCCGTTTCAAGGGCTCCAGCAGTGCGACCGGGATCACCCTGTCGGCCATCACCGGCAAGGCGGGCGTCTACTCCGTCTGGCTCAACGGCACCTTCCTGGGCAGCAGCAGCCCCAACAACGGCGGGTCGGTCTCGCAGACCTTCGCCTTCCCGGCCGGGACGCTGCAGCCGGGCGCCGACAACGAGGTCTCCGTGCTGGTGGAGAACATGGGCCACAACGAGGACTACAACCAGGCCGACAGCAACAAGGAGGCCCGCGGCCTGATCGGCGCCGTGGTCGCCGGATCCCCGCTGACCACCCTCAGTTGGCGGATCCAGGGGGCCGGCGGCGGCGAGGACCTGGTCGACCCGGTGCGCGGCCCGATGAACACCGGCGGCCTCTACGGCGAGCGGGCCGGCTGGAGCCTGCCCGGGTTCAAGGACGACTCCTGGTCCACCGTCAGTCTGCCCACCGGCGACACCAACCCAGGCGTCTCCTGGTACCGGACCACGGCCGACCTCAACCTCCCCAAGGGCCAGGACACCTCGGTGGGACTGCAGATCACCGACGACGCGTCACGCCACTACCGGGCGCTGATCTACGTCAACGGCTGGCAGCTCGGCCGCTACGTCAACGACGTCGGACCGCAGCACGTCTTCCCGATCCCCAACGGCATCCTCAGGGCGAACGGCGCCAACTCCATCGCCATCGCGGTCTGGAACACCGACGGCAGCACCGGCGGCCTGGGCACCGTGTCGCTGGTGAACCTCGGCAGCACCGCCTCCTCCCTGCAGACCGCGACGGTGGACAGCCCCCGCTACAACGCCGCCACCTATGCCCAGCCCAAGGCGCACCGGGCCACGGTCGTCCTGGACGCCCCCGACACCGCGGCCGCCGGTACCGCCTACCCGGTCACGGCGACGTTCGCCGTCCCGGCCGGGGCGCCCGCGGCCACCGGGGTCACGCTGGGACTGACCCTGCCCGGCGGCTGGACCGCCCAGGCGACCGGTCCGGTCACCGCACAGAAGGTGAAGGGCGGCAGCTCGCTCACCGGGAGCTGGACGGTCACCGCGCCGGACGGCACCCTCCCGGCGTTCTCGCAGCTCACCGCGGTGGCCGGCTACCACCAGCAGGGCGGCGGGGGGCAGCAGCTGAGCGATGTCAGGAATGTGCGCGCGGTGCCGGTGGCCCCCACCGCCGACAGCGAGGTCAGCGCACTGCCGTTCTTCACCTCGTCCAACGGCTGGGGCCCGGTGGAACGCAACACCAGCAACGGCGAGCAGGCCGCCGGGGACGGGAAGCCGATCACCGTCGGCGGCAAGGTCTACGCCTCGGGGCTGGGCACCAACGCCGTCAGCGATGTCGGGCTCTACCTCGGCGGCCACTGCACCCGGTTCACCGCCACGGTGGGCGTCGACGCCGAGGCGGGCAGCGCCGGAACGGTCACCTTCAGCGTCCTCGCGGACGGCCGGAACCTGGTGACCACCCCGGTGCTCAAGGGCAACGGCGCGACGGTGTCCATCGACGTGGACACCACCGGCGCCCAACTGCTGGACCTGGTGGTCGGCGACGGCGGTGACGGCAACGGCAACGACCACGCCGACTGGGCCGACGCCAAGGTCTCCTGCAGCTGACAGCGGGAGAGGGCACGGGGGGATGCTGCCGACCGGCAGCATCCCCCCAGGTCGTCGCCGAGGCACTGGTGCGAAGATCAGATCCGTCCGGTTACAGTCATCTGTATGTATGCCTGGCCCGCCACCGATGTCCCCGTGCTTCCCGGCAAGGGAAGCCCCCTGCGTATCTTCGACACCTCCGCAGGCGAAGTGCGGACCTCCGAGCCGGGCCCGACCGCCCGGCTCTATGTCTGCGGGATCACGCCCTACGACGCGACCCACCTCGGCCACGCGGCCACCTACAACGCCTTCGACCTGGTCCAGCGGGTCTGGCGGGACGCCGGCCACGACGTCCTCTATGTGCAGAACGTCACCGACGTGGACGACCCGCTGCTGGAGCGCGCCACCGCCACCGGCCAGGACTGGACCGAGCTCGCCGAGCGTGAGACCGCGCTGTTCCGCGAGGACATGACGGCCCTGCGGATGCTGCCCCCCGCGCACTACATCGGCGCGGTCGAGGCCATCCCGTCCATCGTCCCGCTGATCAAGGACCTGCTGGACTCCGGCGCGGCCTACCAGCTCGACGGCGACATCTACTTCTCGGTCGGGTCCGACCCGCACTTCGGCGAGGTCTCCCGGCTGGACGAGGAGCAGATGCTGCGCTTCTTCGCCGAGCGCGGCGGCGACCCGGACCGTCCCGGCAAGAAGCACCGCCTCGACCCGATGCTGTGGCTCGCCGCCCGCCCGGACGAGCCGGCCTGGGACACCGCGATCGGCCACGGCCGCCCCGGCTGGCACATCGAGTGCGTGGCCATCGCGCTGCAGTACCTGGGCATGGCGTTCGACATCCAGGGCGGCGGCAGCGACCTGGCCTTCCCGCACCACGAGATGGGCGCGTCGCACGCCCAGGTGCTCACCAAGGCGCACCCGTTCGCCCGCGCCTACGTCCACGCCGGCATGGTCGCCCTGCACGGCGAGAAGATGTCCAAGTCGCGCGGCAACCTGGTGTTCGTCTCCCAGCTGCGGCGGGACGGCGTGGAGCCGGCCGCGATCCGGCTGGCACTGCTGGCGCACCACTACCGCTCGGACTGGGAGTGGACCGACGCCGATCTGCTGCGCGCCCAGGAGCGGCTGGCCCGCTGGCGCGCGGCGGTCTCCCGCCCGGACGGCCCGGACGCCGCCGCGACCCTCGCCGAGGTCCGCGAGGCCCTCTCCGACGACCTGGCCTCCCCCCGGGCCCTGGCCGTCATCGACGCGTGGGCCGCCAAGCAGGAGGCCGAGGGGGGCGCCGACACGGGAGCCCCAGGGGTGATCTCGCGGACGGTGGACGCGTTGCTCGGCGTGGCGCTGTAACCGTTCTCGGCTGCGGCATGTGCATGGCTTGTCGCGCAGTTCCCCGCGCCCCTATGCAGGTGCAACTTGCGCGCAAAGGGTCGGTTGCAGCCCCCAGGGGCGCGGGGAACTGCGCGACAAGCCACCTACGGTCCGCACCCGAAGGAAGTCAGAAGCCCTCGGGCGCCGGATAGGTCCGCCCCTTCCACGCGGCCCCGCGCCCGCGCCAGTGCTGGACCGCCGAGTCCACGGTCATCAGGAGATAGAGCAGCGCCGTGAACGGCAGCAGCAGCGCGGCGGCCGGGGGCTGCCGGTAGTAGCGGAGCATCGGGACGTACGTCCAGGCCATCAGCGCCCAGGCGGCGCCGGCCACCGAGGTGAGCCGCCCGTCGCCGGTCGCCAGGCCGACCACGGTGAGCACCGGCGGCACCAGGTAGACCAGGGTCAGCCCCAGCACCGTCCCGACCAGCAGCAGCACCGAATGCCGCAGCTGCGCGTAGGCGCTGCGGGAGACCATCCGCCACAGCTGCCCGAACTCGGGGTAGGGGCGGACGCTGTCCACCTGGTCGGCCAGTCCCAGCCAGGTCCGGCCGCCGCCGCGCTTCACCGACTTGGCCAGGTTCACGTCGTCGATCACCGCACCCCGGATCGCGGCGACCCCGCCGGCCCGCTCCAGCGCCTCGCGCCGCACCAGCGTGCAGCCGCCGGCGGCAGCCGCGGTGCGCGAGCCGGGCCGGTTGCTCCAGCGGAACGGGTACAGCTGGGCGAAGAAGTAGACGAAGGCCGGGACGATCAGCCGCTCCCAGCGGGTCTCCGTCCGAAGCCGGGCCATCTGCGACACCAGGTCGTACCCGGCGCCGTCGGCGCCCTCCGCGGCGGCCACCAGGCTGTCCAGCGAGGCCGGCGCGTGCGCGATGTCGGCATCGGTGAGCAGCAGGTACTCCACGTCCCCGGCCAGCTCCACGCCGTGCCGCAGCGCCCACAGCTTCCCGGTCCAGCCCTGCGGCGGCTCGCCGGGGCTGGTGACGGTCAGCGGCAGTGACCCCGGTGCCTCGCCGAGCTTCCGGGCCAGCTCGCCGGTGCCGTCCATGCTTCCGTCGTCCACCAGGATCACCCGCGCGGTCCCCGGGTACTGCTGCGCCAGCAGCGACGGCAGGCTCAGCGGCAGCACCTCCGCCTCGTCCCGGGCCGGCACCACGATGGCCACCCCCGGCCGCGCCGCCACTTCGGGCCTCGGCGGCAGCCGCACATCGGTGTGCCAGAAACGGCCCTGACCGAAGGTCAGCCACAGCCAGGCCAGCAGAGACGCCACAGACACCCACATCAGCACGGTCACCTGCGCGAGTATGCCGCACGGGCGACGCGGCCCGTCGGCTGCGGCCCATCGACTAAGGTCGAGTCCTATGAAGATCGCACTCATCGACTCGGGTCTGGGCCTGCTCGCCGCCGCAGCCGCGCTGCGCGGGCTGCGTCCGGACGCGGACCTGGTGCTGTCCACGGACCCGGACGGGATGCCCTGGGGTCCGCGCACCCCGGCCGACATCACCGAGCACGCGCTCGCCTGCGCCCGGGCGGCGGCCGAGCAGCAGCCGGACGCGCTGGTCGTCGCCTGCAACACCGCCTCGGTGCACGGGCTGGAGGCGATCAGGGCCGAGCTGGAGCCGGACATCCCGGTGATCGGCACCGTTCCGGCGATCAAGCCCGCTGCGGCGGTCGGCGGCCCGGTGGCGATCTGGGCCACACCGGCCACCACCGGGAGCGCGTACCAGCGCGGACTGATCCGGGACTTCGCGGCAGGCGTCGAGGTCGCCGAGATCCCCTGCCCCGGCCTGGCCGATGCCGTGGAACGCGCGGACACGGACGCGGTCGCCCGAGCGGTGGCCGCGGCGGCAGCGCTGACCCCGGCCGGCACCCACGCCCTGGTCCTCGGCTGCACGCACTACGAGCTCCTGCAGGCGCCCATCCGCGCGGCCGTCCCGGACGCCGCCCTGCACTGCTCCGCCCCCGCAGTGGCCGGCCAGGCCCTCCGCCGCGCCGTCAGCACCACCGAGGGCAACGGCACCCTGCTGGTCCTCCGCACCGGCCGCAAGGAGGAACTCCCCCCGGCAGCCCTCACCTACCGGGAAGCCCGCACGCTCTAGCGTCGGCGTTGCCCATAGGGGCGCGGGGAACTGCGCGAAACGGCGGAGCACCAACCACGCCACCGCACCTCGCCCCTACCGCACCTCTCACGTACACACGTACACACGTACAAGAGCGGCACCGCCCGCTAAACGGCGACCGCCCCCCGCAGCCGCCGCAACCCCGGCGCCCACCCCGCCAGCACGCTGTCGAAGATGCCCCGCGACGTCCCCAGGTCCACCCCGAGCCGACTGATCCGCAGCGGATCCGGCCGAACCGCTCCCGCCGACCGCAGGTCGAACAACTGGTCGTCACCGAGGAACGCACTGCGGTACCCGTACCCCCGCAGCAGGGCCTCCGCCCGCCCGTCGGCGACCCCGTGCGGATGCGCGAACGCGCTCGGCTCCTCCCCGGTCAGCTCCGTGAGGAGGGTGTGCCCGCCGACGACTTCCTCGCGCACCACGTAGTCGTCGCACCGGTCCAGCCGTGCGTGCCCCAGCGAGTGGTTGCCGATCGCGACGCCCCCGTCACGCAGGGCCCGCAGGTCCTCGGCCGTCAACTGCGCCTGCCCCGGCGCACTCCGACGCGCCGTCACCCGCAGCTCCTCCAGGCACCCGCGCCGGTCGGGATCCGGCAGCGCCGCCATCGCGGCCACCGCGTCGGCCGCCGAGCGGCCCGGCAGCCGGCGGCTGTAGCCGCCCTCGCCGATGAGGAAGCGGGCCTCGTCCCACCAGTACGGCCGCTCGCTGCCGACCAGCCCGGCCACCACGAAGGCCACCGCGGGGACCCGGTGCGCGGCCAGTACCGGCAGCGCGGTGGTCGCCGCACTGCGGTGCCCGTGCTCGAAGGTCAGCAGCACCGGGCGCGGCGGCAGCGGCGTACCCCCGGTCAGCGCGTCCTGGACCTGGGTCAGCGCCACCGGGCTGGCGACCCGGAGCAGCCGTTCCACCTGGGCCCGGAACGCCCCGGGGTCGTCGAGGCCGCGAAAGGTCAGCACGGCGAGTCGCCGCGCCTGGCGGCCACGGGATCGATCTGCACCCAGTCGTCCAGGACGCTCGTCCGGCCTGGGCAGGATGGTGAGGTTCGGCTCTCGCACGGACTTCCCTTCCGTCGCGCCGAGCAGCACCGGAGAGGGAGGACCGGCACGGCTATGTCACCCAACGTATGGAAGACCCACACCCCGGGGTGAAGGTTGTACGCCTCGACGGAACAAGTTTCCGAGCCGGACCCGAACGTGTCGGCGGTCGCGTCGACCGGTGACAATAGCCGCATGACCGCCGAATCCGCGCCAGAGGAACCCCGTCCGATCGAACGCACGGTGGACCTCGGCACCGCGCGGCTGCTCCCCGACATCGACCGGCCCCGGGCCTGGCTGCTCACCATGGACGACGCGCCGCAGTCCTATGTCGACGTGGACAGCCCGATGCACCTGGAGTTCGAGTACGTGCAGCGGCTGGCCCACGCCGCCGACCTGGCCGCGCCGCCCGGACGGCCGCTGGACGCGCTGCACCTCGGTGGCGGCGCGCTCACCCTGCCCCGCTACCTGGCGGCCACCCGCCCCGGTTCGCGCCAGCGGGTGGTCGAGCTGGACGCGGCGCTGATCGACCTGGTGCGCGAGCAGCTGCCGTGGACCCCGGCCCGCGGCGGTGCCGAGGTCCCGATCGACGTCGAGGCCGCGGACGCCCGCGCCGCCCTGGCCGCGACCCCGGACGGCAGCGCGGACCTGCTGGTCGCGGACGTCTTCGGCGGTTCGCGCATCCCGGCGCACCTCACCTCGGTGGAGTTCGTCCGGGAGGCGGCCCGGGTGCTGCGCGCGGACGGCCTCTACGCCGCCAATCTCGCCGACGGCGCCCCGCTGGACTTCGCCCGCTCGCAGTTGGCGACCGTCGCGGCGGTGTTCCCCGAGGTGTGCCTGGTCGCCGAGCCGTCGGTGCTGCGCGGCCGCCGCTACGGCAATCTGGTGATCCTGGCCGGCCGGCAGCCGTTCCCGGTGGCCGAGCTGGCCCGCCGCACGGCCGCTGACGCGTTCCCGGCCCGAGTGGTGCACGGCGACCGGCTCGCCCTGCTCAGGGGCCGTGCACAACCGGTCACCGACGCAACGGCGGCGCCGTCGCCGGCGCCGCCGGACGGAGCGTTCAGCGTGGGGTCCTGACGGTGTGCTGTCCGCAACCGAGCCGGTTGCAGCCCCATGGGGGCGCGGGGAACTGCGGGACAAGCCATGTGCGCGCCGCAGCCGAAAGACCGTCGGCACCCCGCCGCGGCTACTCGCCGATCACGGCCAGCGCGACGCCGTCGTAGCCCTTGCTGCCCACCGTCTGCAGGACGGTCCCGCGCAGTCGGGGCTCCGCCCCGATCAGCTCCAGTGCCTCCTGGGTGCCCCTGATCGCCGGGTCAGTGGAGCCGGTGTCCGCGACGCCGCCGTTGCGGACCACGTTGTCGACCACCACCAGGGTGCCGACGTGGCCCAGCTCCAGCGCCCAGCGGACGTAGTTGCCGCTGTTGACCTTGTCGGCGTCGATGAAGACCAGGTCGAACGGGTCCTGCTGCTCCCGCTGCAGCAGAGGCAGGCTCTCCAGCGCGGGACCCACCCGGACCTCGACCCGGTCGGCCAGCCCGGCCGCCGCGATGTTGTCCCGGGCGACCTCGGCGTGGCGGGGGTCGTACTCCAGGGTCACCAGCCGTCCGTCCGCGGGCAGCGCCCTGGCCATGCAGATGGCGGAGTAGCCGGCGAGTGTGCCGATCTCCAGGATCCGACGTGCGCCCACCAGTCCCGCCAGCAGGGCGAGGAACTCGCCCGCAGCCGCCGACACGGCGATCTGCGGCAGCCCGGCGTCGTCGCCGGCCTTGAGCACGGCATCCAGCACCGGGTCGCCGAGCCCCAGCGTCCGGTCGAGGTAGTCGTCGACGTTCTCCCACGTTCGCCGGTCCGCGGCCATGCCCTTACCATCCGTTCAGATCGCCCTGCTGACGTGCCGTCCGACCGCCAACCTACCCGTCCGTCCGGCCCCCTACCATGGACGCCATGCACCTCATCGGAGAGATCGACCCCGCCCGTCCGCTGCTCGTCCTGGCCGTCGCCGAGGAGGCGGTGCACCTGGACCAGGGGTTGCCGGTGCTGCTCACCGGGATGGGGAAGGTCAATGCGAGCGCCTCGCTGGCGGCGGTCCTGGCCGGGGGCCCGCAGCCGGCGTCCGTGGTCAACCTCGGCACGGCGGGGGCGCTGCGCCCCGGCCTGGAGGGGACGCACGAGATCACCGAGGTGATCCAGCACGACCTGGACACCGAGGTGCTGCTCACGCTCACCGGCGAGACCTTCGGCGCACCGCTGACGCTGGACCGGGCCGGGGCCGGTCCGCTGGTGCTGGCCACCGGCGACCTCTTCGTCGCCGAGGAGTCGGCCCGGCAGCGGCTCGCCGCGCGGGCCCACCTGGTCGACATGGAGGGTTACGCGGTCGCCAGTGCGGCCTTGGCGGCCGGCGTTCCGGTCCGGCTGATCAAGCACGTGAGCGACGAGGCCGGCGAGGGCGCGGCCCGCACGTGGCGCGAGTCCGTGGAGGGGTGCGCGAAGGCCCTTGCGCTGTGGGCGCGGGACAACCTCTGAATACCGGGGTCGCCGTGCGGTGTCGGCTCCGGACCGTAGCTGGTTGTTCGCGCACTTCCCCGCGTCCCTATGGGGCTGCAACTGACCCTCTGTGAGCAAGTTGCACTACCCAGGGGCGCGGGGAACTGCGCGAACAACCCGGCACACGCCGCAGCCGAAGAACTGACCCAAAACCCTACGACCCGGCCAGCGGCCGCGCCGCGGCCATGCCGACCAGCAGGCCGGCCCCCGCCGTGATCCCAGGAAAGCTCAGGACCG
>NZ_BBPM01000039.1:27697-76149 GCF_000787775.1 Streptacidiphilus carbonis
CCCGCGCCGCGGCCCAGGCCGCCCGGCGGCCCGGCCCCCGCCGTGATCCCAGGAAAGCTCAGGACCGGCGAGATGGCCGCCTCCACCGCGAGAGCGGTGAGCGCACCGGCTGCGGTGAGTGCGGTGGAGGTGGGGCCGGGGGCTCGCCGCAGGGTCCACATCATCCAGCCGTAGGACGCGATGAGCAGGCACAGCCCGGGCACCCCCTGCTCCGCCGCCACCTCCAGGGCCGCCGAGGAAGGGCCGCCGGGAGTGGAGAAGTCCTGGGCGGCGGGGCTCAGTTCGGTGAAGCGGCCGGGGCCGACCCCGCGCAGCGGCTCCCGGCCCGCCTCCTGGACCGCGTCGTGCCACAGCGCCGCCCGCTGCTCGGACAGCGGCAGCCCGCCGCCGCGGGCGGTCAGGTCGGCGCCGGAGCGGGCCAGCAGCAGCGGGGCGGCGACGGCCAGCGCCGCGCACAGCCCGAGCAGCAGCAGGGCGGGCAGTCGGCGTCCGGCCGTGCGGACCGCCACGGCCAGGATCACGATGCCCAGGCAGGCGAGTACCGCGGCGGTGGAGCCGGTCGTCACCGCCTCGACCGTCAGTGCGCAGGCGAGCAGGGCGAGTGCGGCGAGCAGCAGGGCCGGACGGACGTGCCGCAGCCCGGGGCCGGTGGCCCGCGCCGTCTGCGCGGCGCAGCAGGCGGCGCCGACGGCCAGGGCGATCAGCGCGCCGTTGGCGTCGGCGTCGTGCAGCGGCGGAGCGGCGGGGTCGCCGGACAGCCCGCCGGGCGCGACCAGGGCCAGCACGCCCACCGCGACCGCGATCACCGCGGGCGAGCCGACCGGTGCGACGGCTCCGGCTATCCGGCCGGCCGCATAACCTGCGGCGACGGCGAGCAGTCCGAGCAGGACCCCTTCGGGATGGGCGTCGCGCCCACTGGCGGCGTAGAGCGACCAGCTCGCGCAACCGGTCAGCAGCAGGGCGCCGAGTACGTCCACGGCCGTGTCGGAGGGGGCGCCGCCCGACGGACCGTCAAGGTCGGGTGTGCCGATGGTCGGTGTGCGCGCAGCCCCCATGGCACCCCCCGATTCTCATCGGTCCACGGTAGACCGGAGCTGGCCGGATGACGCCCCTTCGCACAGATATTCGCTGGCCATGACAATGCGGAGGGGTGATTCGGCGTCCGGATAGGGTCGGGCACATGCCCATTCCAGAGTTTGTACGCGAGTTGCGCAGCAAGGTGGGACAGCAGCCGCTGTGGATGTCCGGGGTCACCGCCGTCGTCCTGGACGATCGGCGCCGGCTGCTGCTGGGACGTCGGGTGGACACCGGCCGCTGGGCGCTGATCACCGGCATTCTGGACCCGGGCGAGCAGCCCGCGGACGCTGCGGCGCGCGAGTGCCTGGAGGAGACCGGCGTGCACGCCGTCCCCGAGCGCCTCACCAGTGTGACGGTCTCCCCGCCGATCGTCCACGCCAACGGCGACCAGGCGCAGTACCTGGAGCTGACCTTTTTCTGCCGCGCGGTGGGCGGGGAGGCCCGGGTCAACGACGACGAGTCGCTGGAGGTGGGCTGGTTCGCGCTGGACGCCCTGCCGGAGGAACTGGACGAGCGCGGGCGGACCCGGCTGCGGCACGCGCTGAGCGGCGCCGCGGAGGCGTACTTCAGCTTCGACGCCAAGCCGGTCCAGGACCTGCCGGGAACGGACGGTCAGAGCTTGCGCACCACGTAGCAGTCCTCGGCCGCCTCGATCACCGCTGACAGGTCGCCGCCCGCCGAGGCGGTGGCCACCGCGGCGACCGCGCCCTCGACGAACGGGGCGTCAGCCAGCCGGACCGGGAACGGAAGCCCGTGCGCCTCCGCGGCGGCGAGCACACCCCGGACGGTGCCGACGGATGCGTCCAGGTCCGCGATGACGGCGACGCCCATGCCCTGGTCGACCTCCCGGGCCGCGGCCGCCACCAGCGCCGGGCCGGTGCCCAGGCCGTCCTCGGGCATGCTCCCGGCCGTCGCGGTGGGTGCCGGGTCGCCGCTGCCCAGCAGCTCGACCGCCATCGCCGCGACGGCCTCGGCCACCACCCGGCTGTGCGAGACCAGCACCACCCCGACCCGGTCCAGACCGGCCAGCGGCAGCATCCGCAGCGGGCGCGGCACCGTGTGCGTGCCGGCCTCCTCCGCCGCTTCCGACCCCGGCCGCAGCGCCACTACCTGTGCCTCGCCACCCATGTACCTGCTCCTCGGCCGTGCCGTCCGCGCTGATTCCGCCAGGCTAGGGCCTGTCCGGAGTTCTGGCGCGGCGTCACGGCCCCGGCACGCCGTGGGCACGCACGGGACGCCGCTCCTTCCTCCGCGCCGGAACTGCCTGGCCCGTCGGGCCCCCGGCCTTGATCGCTGCCCGGTTGAGCTGAAAGGGTTCGGCCCATGCGCTACATCATCATCGGAGCGGGTGCGGTCGGCGGAGCCATCGGTGGACGTCTGTTCGAGGGCGGTCGGGAGGTCGTGCTGGTCGCCCGGGGTGCGCACTACCGCGCCCTCGCCGGGCAGGGGCTGACCCTGGCCACGCCGGGCGGCAGGGTCGTCCTGCCGGTGCCGGCGGCGGACCGGCCCGAGGCGGTGGACCTGCGCCCGGACGATGTGCTGGTGCTCGCCGTGAAGAGCCAGGACACCCTGGCCGCGCTGGACGCCTGGGCGGACCGCCCGGTCGCGGGCGGCGGCACGGCGGCGGAGGCGCTGCCCCTGGTCTGCGCACAGAACGCGGTGGACAACGAGCGGACCGCCCTGCGGCGCTTCCGCCGGGTGTACGGGATGTGCGTCTGGCTGCCGTCCACCCATCTGGAACCCGGCGTGATCGGCGCCGAGGGCTTCCCACTGACCGGCATCCTGCACCTAGGCCGTTACCCGCGCGGCGCCGACGACACCGCCCGCGCGATCTCCGCGGACCTGGAGGCCTGCATGCTGCTGGCGCCGGTCACGCAGGACGTGATGCGCTGGAAGTACGGGAAGCTGATCAGCAACCTCTCCAACGCCCTGGAGGCGCTCACCGGGCGGATCGAGAGCGCCCAGGCACTGGAGCTCCACCACGCCACCATGGCCGAGGGGACCAGGGTGCTGGACGCCGCCGGCATCGGCTACACCAGCGACCAGGAGCGGGCGGACGTGGCCGGCGACCGGCTGCGGTTCCGGCCGGTGCCGGGCGTGGAGCGCGGCGGCGGCTCCTCCTGGCAGAGCCTGGCCCGGGGCACCGGCAGCATCGAGGCGGACTACCTCAACGGCGAGATCGTGCTGCTGGGGCGCAGCCACGGGCTGGCCACGCCGGTGAACAGCGTGCTGCAGCGGCTGGCCGGCCGGGCCGCCAGGTTGGGGCGCGGGCCCGGTTCGACGACCCCGGCGGAGCTCGCCGAGCTGATCGCCAAGGAGGACTGACGGAATGTCGGTCATGAGCTGACGGGCCGTCAATCCAGGTGGACGGCGCGCCTTCCCTTCTTCTAGAACGTGTTCTAGCGTGGCGCCCGGCGGGCGTGACTGCCGCTCCCACGGCGTTGCCGCCGTGCCGACCCGAGCACCCGAGGGGATCGCCATGCACCTCGCCCACACCCCCGAGCAGCAGCGGCTGCGCAGCGAACTGCGGACCTACTTCGCCGAGTTGATGCCGCCCGAGGCGCACGGGCGGTTGAACGACCCGAAACGGGCGAAGCGCTTCTACCGCGACGTCAACCGCCGCCTGGGAGCCGACCGCTGGCTGGGTGTCGGCTGGCCGGTCGAGTACGGCGGACGCGGGATGAGCCCGGTCGACCAGTTCGTCTTCTTCGACGAGGCGGCCCAGGCGGGGGTGCCGCTGCCGATCATGGCACTGAACACGGTCGGGCCCTCGATCATGAAGTTCGGCACCGACGCGCAGAAGGAGTACTTCCTGCCGCGGATCCTGGCCGGCGAACTGGACATCGCCATCGGCTACTCGGAGCCGGACGCGGGCACCGACCTCGCCGCGCTGAAGACCCGCGCGGTGCGGGAGGAAGGGGGTACCTCCCGCTCGAGCGGAGCCGAGAGTGGGGGACACTACGTGGTCAACGGCCAGAAGATCTGGACCACCAACGGCGACACCGCCGACTGGGTCTGGCTCGCCGTCCGCACCGACCCGGAGGCCCCGCCGCACAAGGGCATCAGCATCCTGCTGGTGGACACCACCGACCCGGGCTACTCCGCCACCGTCATCCGCACCCTGGCCGGGCACGACACCACTGCCAGCTACTACCAGGACGTCCGGGTGCCGGTGGCCAATCTGGTCGGCGCCGAGAACCAGGGCTGGCGGCTGATCACCAACCAGCTCAACCACGAGCGGGTCACCCTGGCCGCCCACGCCACCATGGCCAACCGCGCCCTGGCCGAGGTGCAGCAGTGGGCCAGGGACACCGGGCTCGGTGACGGCAGGCGGGTCATCGACCTGCCCTGGGTGCGCCAGCGGCTGGCCCGCACGCACACCAGGCTGGACGCCGTGAAACTGCTCAACTGGCAGATGGTGGACGCCCTCCAGCGCAATGCGCTGACCCCGCAGGACGCCTCCGCGGTCAAGGTCTTCGGCAGCGAGGCCCGGCGCGACGCCTACTCCTGGCTGATGGAGGTCGTCGGCGCGGCCGGCCCGCTCAAGGAGGGCTCGGCCGGGTCGGTCCTCCAGGGCAACCTGGAACGCGGCTACCGCAGCGCCGTCATCTTCACCTTCGGCGGCGGCAACAACGAGATCCAGCGTGAGATCATCTCCTGGATCGGCCTCGGCATGCCCCGCGTCCGCCGCTGAGACCCTGCGAACCGGGCCCACGCCGGGCGTTTGCGATGATGGCGGCCTGTCTTCGCTCGTCGGAAGGGCTGTCACATGGATCTCCAGCTTGCTGGGAAGCGCGCCGTCGTCACCGGCGCGAGCCGGGGCATCGGGCTGGCCGTCGCCCGGGCGCTGGCCGCCGAGGGGGCGGATGTCGCGCTCGCGTCCCGGGGCAAGGAGGCACTGGACACCGCAGCGGCGGAGATCGCCGCGGTGGACGGCGGCGGCCGGGTGCTGGCCGTGGTCACGGACACCACCGACGACGAGTCGGTGCGTGAGCTGGTCCGGCGGACCGCGGACGCGTTCGGCGGGGTCGACATCCTGGTCAACGCGGCGGCGACGCCGGCCAGCGCGGGCGGCGCCCCGCCCGGGCTCGCCGGGATCGAGGACGACAGCCTGCGGCAGGAGGTCGAGACCAAGGTGCTCGGCTATCTGCGCTGCGCGCGGGCCGCGGCGCCGCTGATGGTGGCCCAGGGCTGGGGTCGGATCGTCAATGTGAGCGGCCTCAACGCCCGGCAGGCCGGAAACCTGGTCGGTTCGGTCCGCAATGTCGCGGTGGCGGCCATGACCAAGAACCTGGCCGACGAACTCGGCCCGCACGGCGTCAATGTGACGGTCGTTCACCCCGGGATGACGATCACCGAGTCCAGCCCCGCCAAGTTCGCCGCGATGGCCGCGGCCGCCGGGGTCGACGAGGCGGAGATCGTCCGGCGGCTCGAATCGGCGGTGAGCATCGGCCGCCTGGTCACCGCCGCCGAGGTCGCCGACACCGTCGCCTTCCTGGCCTCCCCGCTGAGCGTGGCGATCAACGGCGACGCCATCGCCGTGGGCGGCGGCGCCCGGGGCGCGATCCACTACTGAACGGCCCGCCCATGCCGCGGCCCGGTGGGACTATCCGCGGGGCCTGTGGCCGGGCGGACCGCCGCCCCTGCCGTCCTGGCTGTCACCCCCTGGGTCCACACTGGCTGCGGAGTTAGGGTGTGGGCAGCGTGGGGTGGTGTACGGCGCTGGTGAACGAGCGAGGGCGGGAGCGCGGTGAAGGAAGGAACCCTGATCCAGGGTCGCTACCGCCTCATCGGCCTGCTCGGGCGCGGCGGGATGGGGGAGGTCTGGCGCGGCGAGGACGAGGCGCTGGGCCGGCTCGTCGCGATCAAGTGCCTGCGCGCCGAGGAGCCGCACCGCAATCCGCGCCAGGCCGAGCTGCTGCAGGAGCGCTTCCGCCGGGAGGCCCGGCTGGCCGCCGGGCTGCAGCACCCGGGCATCACCGTGGTGCACGACTTCGGCCAGGACGACGGGGTGCCGTACCTGGTGATGGAGCTGCTGGACGGCAGCGACCTGGGCGCGGTGCTGGACGAGGAGCCGGGGCGGCAGCTGCCGATCGACGAGGTGGTGTCGATCGCCCGTCAGATCGCCGCCGCCCTCGCCTACACCCATGCCCGGGACGTGATCCACCGCGACCTCAAGCCCGGCAACCTGGTCCGCTGCCACGACGGCACCGTCAAGATCTGCGACTTCGGCATCGCCCGGCTGGGATCGGGCCAGGCGGGGCTGACCGCCCGGCTCGGCGGCGGCGCCTTCCCGGTCGGCACCCCGTACTACATGTCCCCGGAGCAGATCGAGGGGACGGACGTCGACCACCGCAGCGACCTCTACTCCTTCGGCTGCGTGATCTACGAACTGCTGGTCGGGGCGCCGCCGTTCGCCGTGGGGGATCCGCTGGTGATCCTGCTGGACCACCGGGACACCCCGCCGCGGCCGCCGCGCGAGCTGCGTCCGGAGATCCCGGAGAGCCTGCAGGCCGTGGTGCTGGACCTGCTGGCCAAGGAACCGGAGCAGCGGCCCTCGGACGCGGGCGAGGTGCTCCGGCGGCTGGCCCCCTCGCTGGTCCGGCGGCCCGAAATTCCGCCCTGGGCCCTGGAGGTGGGGCCGATCCCGGTCTCGCTGGCCCGGGTGGTCCGCGAGCACCCGGCGGTGGTGGAACTGACCCGGCGCTGGACCGTCCCGGTCGGCGGGCAGCTCCGTGCCGTCCGCAGCGCCGGTGGCCGCGAGAATAACTGACAGAGCGTCAGATAATCTCTTCCAGTCTGCGAAGCGCTGCGCCATGCTGCCCCCATGAGGACGGAACTCAGCGAACGGCTCGGAATCGAGCACGCCATCTTCGGCTTCACGCCCTTCCCCGCTGTCGCGGCGGCCATCAGCAGGGCCGGGGGCCTCGGCGTCCTCGGCGCGGTCCGCTACGGCGAGGCGGAGGAGCTGGCCAAGGACCTCGACTGGATGGACGCCCATGTCGGCGGCCTTCCCTACGGCGTGGACGTGGTGATGCCCGCCAGGAAGGTCGAGAACGTCACCGTCGCCGACATCGAGGCGATGATCCCCGAGGGGCACCGCGCCTTCGTCCGGGCGACCCTGGCCCGCTACGGCGTGCCGGAGATGCCCGAGGGCGAGCGGGCCGGCTGGCGGATCACCGGCTGGATGGAGGAGGTCGCCCGTTCCCATGTCGACGTCGCGCTGGAGCATCCGATCAAGCTGCTCGCCAGCGCGCTCGGACATCCGCCGGAGGATGTGGTCGAGCGGGCCCACGCGGCCGGCGTGCTGGTCGCCGCCCTCGCCGGAAGCGCACGGCATGCCCGGCACCACGCGGAGGCGGGCATCGACATCGTCGTCGCCCAGGGCTACGAGGCCGGCGGCCACACCGGCGAGATCGGCACCATGGTGCTGGTCCCCGAGATCGCCGCGGCCGTCGCCCCGCTCCCGGTGCTCGCCGCCGGCGGCATCGGCACCGGCGCCCAGGCGGCGGCCGGGCTGGCGCTGGGCGCGCAGGGGGTCTGGCTCGGCTCGGTCTGGCTGACCGTCGCCGAATCGGAGCTGCGCTCGCCGGTGCTCCGCGCCAAGCTGCTGGCGGCGGGATCCGGCGACACCGTCCGCTCCCGCTCGCTGACCGGCAAGCCGGCCCGCCAGCTGCGCACCGAGTGGACGGACGCCTGGGACCAGCCGGACAGCCCGGGCACGCTGCCGATGCCGCTGCAGGGACTGCTGGTCGCCGACGCGCTGAGCCGGATCCAGACCTACGAGGCGCCGGAGCTCATCGGCACGCCGATCGGCCAGATCGTCGGCCAGATGACCGAGGAGCGGCCGGTCGCGGCGGTGATGGACGAGCTGACCCGCGGTTTCGAGCAGGCGGTGGCCCGGCTGGACCGCATCGCCGGGGCCGCCGCCGGTTCGGTCGAGGAGGCGGGCGCGTGACCGCCGCACCCGGTCCCGTGCCCGCGTCCCCCGCGTCCCCCGTCGGCTTCTGGGCCCAGGCGGCCGCCGAGCCCGACCGGGTGGTGATGGTCGCCCCGGACGGCGAGGCCTGGACGGCGGGCCGGCTGCTCGCCGCCGCCAACCGGCTGGTGCACGGACTGCGCGAGGCCGGCCTGGACGCGGGCGACGCGTTCGCGGTCGTCCTGCCCAACGGGATCGAGCTGTTCACCGCCTATCTCGCCGCCACCCAGGCCGGGTTCTACCTCGTCCCGGTCAACCACCACCTGGTCGGCCCGGAGATCGCCTGGATCGTCTCCGACAGCGGCGCCAAGGTGCTGATCGCGCACGAGCGCTTCGCCGAGGCCGCGACGGCCGCCGCCGACGAGGTGGGGCTGCCCAAGGAGCGCCGCTACGCGGTGGGCGAGCTGCCGGGCTTCCGGCCGTACCGGGACCTGCTGGAGGGGCAGTCCGAGGCGGAGCCCGAGGACCGCACCGCGGGCCGGGTGATGAACTACACCTCCGGGACGACCGGACGGCCGCGCGGCATCCGCCGCCCGCTGCCGGGACGGCCGCCGGAGCAGACCGCGCTCGGCGGATTCCTCGGGATCTTCGGCATCAGGCCGGCCGGCGGCAATGTGCACCTGGTCTGCTCGCCGCTCTACCACACGGCCGTGCTCCAGTTCGCCGCCGCCTCGCTGCACATCGGGCACACGGTGGTGCTGATGGACCGTTGGACGCCGGAGGAGATGCTGCGTCTGATCGACCGTCACCGGGTGACCCACACGCACATGGTGCCCACCCAGTTCCACCGGTTGCTCGCCCTGCCCGCGGAGACCCGGGCCCGCTACGACGTCTCGTCCATGCGCCACGCCATCCACGGCGCGGCCCCGTGCCCCGACCACGTGAAGCGCGCCATGATCGAGTGGTGGGGCGAGAGCGTGGAGGAGTACTACGCGGCCAGCGAGGGCGGCGGCACCTTCGCCACCGCGAGGGACTGGCTGGAGCGGCCGGGGACGGTCGGCAAGCCCTGGCCGATCAGCGAGGTCGTGGTCCTGGACGACGACGGGAAGCCGCTCCCGGCGGGGGAGTTGGGCACCGTCTACATGAAGATGAGCACCGGCGGCTTCAGCTACCACAAGGACGAGGGCAAGACCCGGAAGAACCGGGTCGGCGACTTCTTCACCGTAGGCGACCTGGGGCTGCTCGACTCCGACGGCTACCTCTACCTGCGCGACCGCAAGATCGACATGATCATCTCCGGCGGCGTCAACATCTACCCCGCCGAGATCGAGTCGGTCCTGCTCTCGCACCCGGCGGTCGCGGACGCCGCGGCCTTCGGCATCCCCCACGACGACTGGGGCGAGGAGGTCAAGGCCGTCATCGAGCCGGCCCCGGGATTCACCCCGGGACCGGACCTGGCCGCCGACATCCTCGCCCACTGCGAGCGCCGACTGGCCGCCTACAAGCGGCCCAAGTCGGTCGACTTCGTGGCCGAGCTGCCCCGCGACCCCAACGGCAAGCTCTACAAGCGGCGGCTGCGGGACCCGTACTGGGAGGGGCGGACCAGGCAGGTCTGACGGGACGGCTCCGCGGGCGGACCGTCCCCGCCGAAGCGGCGGTCCGAGCGAGGCTCGGTTTGGGGCGAGGTTCAGGCGGCGGCGGTGCCCGCGGCCGCCACGCGGTAGCTGCGGCCGTCGGCGCTGCGGGTGAGCAGCCGGGCGTCGATCAGGTAGCGGCGCAGCGCTGACGGGTCGTCCCAGTACTGCCGGAGGGCGATGTTGACCTCGGGCTCGCCGTAGCTGACGCCGGGTTCGAACACGCGGCGGGTCAGGTATTCCAGCAGGGCGAGGCGTCGGGCCGGGCGGACCGGCATGGCGGTGAGGCGGCCGTCCTTGAACAGCTGCGCGACCGCTTCCGCCTCCGGCGTCTGCTCGGAAGCCGAGGCGGCGGCCGGTGCCGGGCGCAGCGCCTCGGCGAACGCGCCCGGGCAGGCGACGGCGCGGGTGCCGTCCTCGCTCAGCTCCGCCAGCCCGGCCTGCAGCAGCCGGCCGAGCTGTTTCGCCGTCGCCGGGTCCTCGGCGCGCAGCGCCTCGGGGTCCAGCCCGGCCGTACCGGCGAGCACCAGCCGTGCGTGCAGCCGGAGCCGACCGGGGTCTGCGAGGGCTGAGGCGAGCGGGGCGAGGGCGGCGAGCTGGGACATGCGTTCGGTCCTTCCGGAGTGGCGATCCCACCACGCTAGGCGGAACGGGTGCGGGGACACCACGGGTTATCCCCGGGGCCCGGTGGAACCGCCGGGTTCGCGGCCTCACCGTGATCCAGCTCACCGGGCCGGTGTGGTGTGCGTCCGGGGGCTCCGGGTGCATGATCAACTCCAGGCCCGCAGTGAGTACCCCGGTGAGAGGAAGCGTCGATGAGCGCACCCCAGTCCCCGACCGTCGAGGCCGCGCGTGAGCGGGCCGCGACGATGCTGGAGTGGCAGTCGCACGCCTGCGCCTCGCTGGGCTCGCCGCTCTACGCCGAACTGCTCGCGCGGGCCGCGGCTGACACCAGGGCGGGTGGACCCTGCGCCGACGCGCTGGCCGGGTACGAGGACGCGCCCGGCCCGGACGCGGTGGCCCTCCGGCTGATGGGCGGGGTGCACGCGCTGGTGCTCACCGGCAGGGCCCCTCGGCTCGCGGCGTACTACGCCTCCGTCGGCGGTGAGTACGACCCGGGTCGGGCGGAGGACTGCTGGGCGGCGTTCCGTGCGACCGTCGGGGCGGAGCTTCCCCGGGTACGCGAGTGGATGACCCGGCCGCCGCAGACCAATGAGGTGGGCCGGGCCAGTCTGCTGCTCACCGGACTCCTGTGGGCGGCCCGGAGCGCACCGCTGCCGGTCCGGCTGTTCGAACTGGGGTCGAGCGCCGGGCTCAATCTGCGGCCCGAGCGGTTCCGTGTGTCGGCGGACGGATTCGCCTGGGGTCCGGTCGACTCGCCGGTGCAACTCGCCGACGCCTGGCGGGGCGGGCCGCCGGCCTGGCTCGTCGAGGCCGGCGCGGAGCAGCCGGAACTGACCGTGGTGGAGCGCCGAGGCTGCGACCTGACGCCGATCGATCCGCTGTCGGAGGCCGGGGCGCTGGCGCTGCACGCCTACGTCTGGGCGGACCAGGGGGCGCGGTTCGCCCGGCTGGACGGTGCGGTGCGCCTGGCGGCGGCGGATCCTGCCGCGGCCGAGGCGGTCGAGGCGGTGGGTGCGGCGGAGTTCCTGGCCGGGGTGGGGCTCCGGGCAGGCACGCTCACCGTGGTCTGGCACTCGATCATGCGCCAGTACGTCCAGGCGGAGGAGTGGGCCCGGGTGGACGCCGAGCTCGCCCGTCTCGCGGCAGCGAGTACGCCGGAGGCTCCGTTCGCCTACATCGCGTTCGAGCCGGAGCGGGTGGGGGAGGACTGGCCATGCTTGCTGAGTGTCCGTCAGGGCGGTGCGGAACGCCGGGTTCTCGCGGAGGCGAAGCCGCACGGCCTGCCGGCGTGGGTGGCGGTGCGGGGGGTCTGACTGCTTTCTTCTGCGAGCCGTAGGGGTTGCCGCGCGGTTCCCCGCGCCCCTGGGTTGGTGCCGCTGACTCACGGTGGTTCCGTTGCAGACCCCTGGGGGCGCGGGTGCGCGACGAGCCAGGCACACGCTGCGGACGAGGTCAGGGCGCCGCCAACCCCTGGGCCCAGCGCATGTCCGGCTTGCCCGTGGGCGTGCGGTGCACCTCGGGGACGAGGTGAAGGCGGCGGGGGACCTTGTAGCCGGCCAGGTGCTCGCGGCAGTGGGCCTGGAGCTGCTGGAGCGTCAGCTCGGCCTCCGGTCGAGGCTGGACCAGGGCGACCACGGTCTCGCCCCAGCGTTCGTCCGCCGCGCCCACGACCACGGTGTCGTACACCGCGGGGTGGCCCTTGATGACCGACTCGACCTCCTCGGGGAAGATCTTCTCCCCACCCGAGTTGATGCATGAGGAACCGCGCCCGAGCAGGGTGATCCTGCCGTCCTCCTCACGCACCGCCCAGTCGCCCGGGACGGCGTAGCGGGTTCCGTCGGGCGCGGTGCGGAACACCTCGGCGCTCTTCACCGGGTCGCCCAGGTACCGCAGCGGGACGTTGCCCCGGCGGGCCAGCCGGCCGACCACCCCGGCCGGCAGCGGGTTCAGGTCGTCGTCGAGCACCTCGGAGTCGCTGATCGCGGTGGTGGTGACCCCGGCCTGGTCGCCGGAGC
Organism: Streptacidiphilus carbonis; assembly: GCF_000787775.1. Lineage (GTDB taxonomy): Bacteria > Actinomycetota > Actinomycetes > Streptomycetales > Streptomycetaceae > Streptacidiphilus > Streptacidiphilus carbonis. The sequence goes on from NZ_BBPM01000039.1 coordinate 39,967, forward strand.
CGCCCCGGTACTGGCTGACGCCGCCCGCGCCGCCCTCGGAGGAGCCGATGGCGTCGCTCAGATAGAGGTGGGGGAAGCGGTCCAGGAAGCGCTGCTTCACCGGGGCGGAGAACAGGGCGGCGCTGCTGACCAGGCCGAAGAGGGAGCTGAGGTCGTAGTCGGTGTCCTCGGCGTCCAGCGACTCGATCAGCGGGCGGCCCATCGCGTCTCCCGTGATCATGACCAGGTTGACCTTCTCCGACTCGGTCAGTCCCCAGACCCGCCGCGGGTCGAAGCGGTCCAGCAGGACCGCCCGGTTGCCGCGGAACAACTGCTGCATCAGGCCCCACTGGGTGGCTCCGTGCATCAGCGGGGCGATCGGGAAGAAGGTGAGCTGGTTGTCGTAGGCGGTGGTGACGATCTCCTCGGGGGTCGCCATCCGGTGGCCGTTGGTGACGTCGATGCCGCCGCCCAGGGCGAAGAAGACGTCCTCCTGGCGCCAGACCACGCCCTTGGGCAGACCGGTCGTCCCCCCGGTGAAGAGCAGGTAGTGGTCGTCGCCCGAGCGGGCGGCGAAGTCGCGTTCGGGGGAGCCCGAGGCCATCGCCTTCTCGAAGGGAACCGCCGGCAGCGCCTCCGCGCCCCCCGTCCCGTCCTCGATCACCAGTAGCCGGCGCAGGCCGGGCAGGCCGGGGAGCACCGCGGCGACCTGCGGTGCATAGCGTTCCTGGAAGATCATCGCCACCGGCTCGGCCATCGTCAGCAGATAGCTCAGCTCGTCGGCCACATAGCGGTAGTTGACATTGACGCAGACCGCCCGGATCTTGCAGATCGCGAGCAGCGACTCCACCCACTCGGCCCGGTTCAGGGCGTAGACGCCGACCCGGTCCCCGGCGCCGACTCCCGACTCCAGGAGGTGGTGGGCCAGCCGGTTGGCGCGTTCGTCGAGCTCGGCGAAGGTGCGCCGCTGCACCGCGGGTCCGTCGGCGCGGGCACAGGTGATCGCCTCGCGCCCAGGGAAGTGGTCAACCGCTTGCTCGAACAGATCGGCCAGGTTGAATTCCATGCGCGGAGAGTAGGAGCCGCAGGTGGAGAACTCCAGAGCGCTGACGCCCTTGAAATCAACCGGGCAAGACTGCAACCTGTTCTAGATCTGACGATGCGTCAAAAGCGATGCATCACAAGCGGAGGGCTCCGGCATGACCGGCACCGAACACCTCAGCACGGAGCGGCACGGGGCCACCCTGGTGCTCACCCTGAACCGCCCCGAGGCCAAGAACGCGTTCTCCATTCCGATGCTGGTCGGGCTGCACGACGCCTGGCTGGAGGCCGACGCCGACGACGACATCCGCTCCGTGGTGCTCACCGGCGCAGGCGGCGCCTTCTGCGCCGGCATGGACCTGAAGGCCCTGGCCCGGGGTGGGTTCAGCGAGGACGACGCCTACCGGGCGCGGCTCAAGGCCGACCCGGACCTGCACTGGAAGGCGATGCTGCGGCACTACCGCCCGCGCAAGCCGGTGATCGCCGCCGTCGAGGGCGTCTGCGTGGCCGGCGGCACCGAGGTGCTGCAGGCCACCGACATCCGGGTGGCCGCGGAGTCGGCGAGCTTCGGGCTCTTCGAGGTGCGCCGCGGGCTGTTCCCGGTGGGCGGCTCCACGGTCCGGCTGCAGCATCAGATCCCGCGCACCCACGCACTGGAGATGCTGCTCACCGGCCGCCGCTACAGCGCCGCCGAGGCCCGCGACATCGGGCTGGTCGGCAGCGTGGTCCCGGACGGGACCGCGCTCAAGCGTGCGCTGGAGCTGGCCGAGGCGGTCAACCAGGCCGCGCCGCTCGCCGTCGAGGCCGTCAAGCGCTCGGTGTACGAGACGGCGGACCTCGGTGAGCAGGCCGGGCTGGCCCGGGAGCTGGAGATCGGCTGGCCGATCTTCGCCACCGAGGACGCCGAGGAGGGCCCACGGGCCTTCGCCGAGCACCGCGCGCCCGTCTACCGCCGGCACTGATCGCCACTGATCGCCACTGAGGAGAGCCACCCATGTCCGACGTGCAGAACCCAGCAGTGCTCAGCGCCCCGCTGGTCGTAGAGTTCCCCTTCACCCGTTCCACCGGCCCGGTCGTCGGGGCCTTCCTGACCGGGCTGCGCGAACGCGTGGTGCTGGGCATCCGCGGCAGCGACGGCCGGGTGCTGTGCCCGCCCGCCGAGTACGACCCGGTCACGGCGGCGGAGCTGGACCAACTGGTCGCCCTCCCGGGCACCGGCACCGTCACCACCTGGGCCTGGAACGAACGCCCCCGCCCGTACCAGCCGCTGGACCGGCCCTTCGCCTGGGCGCTGGTGCGGCTGGACGGCGCGGACACCGCGCTGCTGCACGCCCTGGACGCCCCGCCGCCGGACAGCGGCGACCCCCGCGCGGTCCGCACCGGACTGCGCGTGGCCGTCCGCTGGGCCGACCGGCGGACCGGGGCGATCACCGACATCGCCTGCTTCGAGCCGCTGGCAGACGGCAGCGGGAGTGCCGGGGGAGAGCGATGAAGACATCCGACCTGCTCGCCGGCATCCCCGCCCTGGCCGGTGCGGAACCCGTCACCAGGGTCACCATTCCGGCGCGGCTGGACTACACCTACACCCCCGGGGCCGCCCAGTCCCGCTTCCTGAACGCGCTCACCGAGCAGCGGCTGCTCGGCGAGCGCTGTCCCCAGTGCACCCGGGTCTACATCCCGCCCCGCGGCGTCTGCCCCACCTGCGGCGTCGCCACCAGCGAGCCCGTTGATCTGCCCCATGTCGGAACCGTCACCACCTTCTGCATCGTCAACATCGCGGCCCGCGGCCTCGATGTGGAAGTCCCGTACTGCTACGCCTACGTGCTGCTCGACGGTGCGCATGTCGGCCTGCACGCGCGGATCGGAGGCATCCCGCACGACCAGGTCCACGTCGGCCAGCGGGTCGAGCCGGTCTGGCGCGAACCGGACCAGACCGGGGTGCAGAGCCGCCCCAGCCTCGCCGCCATCAGTCATTTCCGTCCCACCGGCGAACCCGACGCCGATCCCGAGAGCTACCGGAGGTGGATGTAGCCATGGCCGCCGACAACAGCACAGCGGGGCCCGGCCGGGAGGTCGCCGTCGTCGCCTTCGCCCAGACCGTGCACCGGCGCAGCACCGACCAGCTCTCCGAGGTGGAGCTGGTGCTGCCGGTCCTCCACGACGTACTCAAGCAGACGGGTCTGACAACCGACCGGATCGGCTTCACCTGCTCCGGCAGCAGCGACTACCTGGCCGGCCGCGCCTTCTCCTTCACCATGGCGTTGGACGGGGTCGGCGCCTGGCCGCCGATCTCCGAGTCCCATGTGGAGATGGACGGCGCCTGGGCGCTCTACGAGGCGTGGGTGAAGCTGCGCACCGGGCAGGCCGACACCGCGCTGGTGTACTCCTACGGCAAGTCCTCGCCGGGCTGTGTCCGCGATGTGCTGACCCGCCAGCTCGACCCCTACACCCTGGCCCCGCTGTGGCCGGACGCGATCGCACTGGCCGCGCTGCAGACCCAGGCCCTGATCGACGCCGGCCTCGCCGACGAACGCGCCCTGGCCGCCACCGCGATGCGCTCGCGGCGCGCCGCCGAGGCCAATCCGCACGCCCAGCTGCGCGGCAGCGCCGACGTCGAGGAACTGCTGAAGCAACCCTACGAGGTGCGGCCGCTGCGCCGGCACGACTGCCCGCCGGTCAGCGACGGAGCCGCCGCGGTGGTCCTGGCCGTCGGCGACACCGCCCGGGCCCTGCACACCCGTCCGGCCTGGATCCGCGGCATCGACCACCGGATCGAGGCGCACCAGCCCGGTGTCCGCGACCTCACCGAGTCGCCGTCCACCCGGCTGGCCGCCGTCCACGCCGGGGCGTTCGACGCCCCGCCGGACACGGCCGAGCTGCATGCGCCGTTCAGCGCCCAGGAGTTGATCCTGCGCCGGGCACTGGACCTGTCCGACGGCACCGAGGTCAACCCGTCCGGGGGCGCTCTGGCCGCCAACCCGGTGATGGCCGCCGGACTGATCCGGATCGGCGAGGCCGCGTCCCGGATCCAGCGCGGCGAGTCCCGCCGGGCCCTGGCCCACGCCACCTCGGGGCCCTGCCTGCAGCAGAACCTGGTGGCCGTACTGGAGGGGGAGCAGTGATGAGCGCAGCCGTGAACCCGGCCGCCGTCCCGGCCGGACCGCACCGGGCGGTAGGGCAGGAGCCGGTCGCCGTCGTAGGCGTGGGCCAGACCAGGCACGTCTCGGCCCGCCATGACGTGTCCATCGCCGGCCTGCTCCGCGAGGCGGCCGTGCGGGCCCTTGAGGACGCCGAGCTGACCTGGGCCGACATCGACGCCGTGGTCATCGGCAAGGCCCCGGACTTCTTCGAGGGCGTGATGATGCCCGAGCTGTACCTGGCCGAGGCGCTGGGCGCGGTAAGCAAGCCGATGCTGCGGGTGCACACCGCCGGATCGGTCGGCGGCTCGACCGCGCTGGTGGCCGCGAACCTGGTCGCGGCCAGGGTCCACGGCACGGTGCTGACCGTGGCGTTCGAGAAGCAGTCCGAGTCCAACGCCATGTGGGGGCTGTCGCTGCCGGTGCCGTTCCAGGCCCCGCTGACCGCCGGCGCGGGCGGTTTCTTCGCGCCCCATGTGCGCGCCTACATGCGCCGTACCGGGGCCCCGGACCACATCGGCTCGCTGGTGGCCTTCAAGGACCGCCGCAACGCCCTCAAGAACCCCTACGCGCACCTGCACGAACACGATCTGACGCTGGAGAAGGTGCGTTCGGCGCCGATGCTCTGGGACCCGATCCGCTACTCGGAGACCTGTCCCTCCTCCGACGGCGCCTGCGCCATGGTGCTCACCGGCGTGCGGGGCGCGGCCCGCGCCCCCAGGCCGGCCGCCTGGATGCACGGCGGCGCCATGCGCAGCGAGCCCACCATCTTCGCCGGAAAGGACTACGTCAGCCCGCAGGCGGGCCGGGACTGCGCCGCCGACGTCTACCACCAGGCCGGGGTGGTGGACCCGCGCCGGCAGATCGACCTGGCCGAGATCTACGTCCCGTTCTCCTGGTACGAGCCGATGTGGCTGGAGAACCTGGGCTTCGCCGACCAGGGCGAGGGCTGGAAACTGGTCGAGTCGGGGGTCACCGAGATGGACGGCGACCTGCCGGTCAACCCCTCCGGCGGGGTGCTCTCCAGCAACCCGATCGGGGCCTCCGGCATGATCCGCTTCGCTGAGGCCGCACTCCAGGTGCGTGGCGAGGCCGGCGAGCACCAGATCGACGGGGCCCGGTTGGCGCTCGGCCACGCCTACGGGGGCGGCGCCCAGTTCTTCTCCATGTGGCTGGTCGGGAGCGAGCGTCCGGACAGCTGATCGAATCCTTGCCGTATGCCGCCGGGAAGTGCGCGAATCCGCACGAGTGGATCACGTCAAAGGCCTCCTCCCGGCCCGTCGCCGGAAGTTACAGTGGCATCACGAGACGGGAGGATCACGACGTGGCAAGCGACTCATTCTTTGGTGACAGTGCGGGTGCGGGCATCCTCACCCAGCGCAGTCCGCTCGATGAGGGATCCGACGGGAAGAAGCCGGAACTCGACCTGGGCGAGGCCGAGTGGATGTCCGGCAGCAACGGGGTCGGCGATGTGCAGATCGCCTTTGTGGAGGGTTACATCGCCATGCGGGACGGGCGGAGCCCGGACGGCCCTGCGTTGATCTTCACCCCGGCGGAGTGGCGTGCCTTCGTTCTGGGAGCACGTGACGGTGAGTTCGACCTGACCTGAGGGTTCTGCAACGACGGGTCCGGCAACGAGGGGTCCTGCAACGGGGACGACAGGGATGCGCCGCGCCGACCACCCCCACGGGGCCGACGCGGCGCATCCTTTTGGTCCGTGCCTCGCACACCCCCACGCGGCGAAGCGGACGGACCCGCCCACGGAACCACTGCCGTCTCGGCATGTGGTCAGGACCCGCGGACGTGCTCGGTGGGAACCGGCTCGGCGCCCGCGCTGCCGGGCCGCCGCTGCGATCCGCGCCATGAGACCGCCATGGTTGCGGAAGGCCGCAGCTCAGCAGGGTGTGCGAGCCGGTCCTGAGGTCACCGGCAGCGGGCGGACGCCACGCGCTGCAGGTCGACACAACCTCTGCGGACAAGTCGTACTGCTCTCCCCATGTCGCCGACCGTAATCGGAACGTGATGGGCTCGTCAACTGCCGTCCGAGAACACGGGATGAACGGAACGTTGCCTGCCGCACCCGCTCGCGCCCCGGGCCCGGCGGGCATCGGTCGGGTGCGGACGGGCAGCTGTCCGCACAGGTCCGGACGCCACGTACGATGTCTCCATGGCTTTCCTCCGCCGCCGTTCCGGCACACCGGCAGGTCCGGACTTCGACGTTCTCGCGATGGACCCGGGCGACTGGCCCGGCGACTTCGGAGCCGCCCTGCTCGCCGATCCCGAGGACGGCAGCTGCCAGGGGATCTTCCTCCGCTACGACCTGCTCGGCGGCCGCGGTCCGTCCATGCTGATCGGCAATCTGTGCGAGGGATCCCCGGCCCGGGAGCCCGAGGACGGGGTGCCGTTCGAGGTGCGCCAGCTGTTCGCGGCGATCGGCAACGACGAGCCGGTCGGCGTGGTCGAGCTGGAGGACTTCCCGGTGATGCTCGGCGACGACCTGCTGATCGTGAAGAAGGTCAAGCTCTCGGAGAGCCGGGTGTCCTGCGTGCAGTTCGGGCGCAGCGACGGCATCCAGGTGACCGTGGCGACCTGGGACCGCCCGATCACCGACGACCTGTACAAGCTGCTCAAGCCGCTGCCGGCGTCGATGTTCCAGGCATGACAGCCCCCGCCCGGCCGACGCCGACGAGCCCCGGCACGACCCCCGCCCGGCCGCTCGGCCCTGGTCGGCGGCGCGGCCCGGGTGCGCATCCGGGTGTCGCCGAGGCCTTCGCCGGGCTGCCCCGGGTGGTGGACCTGCTCGCCGCCCGCGCCGAGGAGCACGACCGCGACGCCGGCTTCCCCTACCAGGGCATCGAGGTGGTGCACGACGCCGGGCTGCTCACGCTGACCGTGGCCGAGCGCCACGGCGGCGCCGGCGCCGGGCTCGCCGACACCGTGCGGACGCTGCTGGCGCTGGGCCGCGGGGACCCGTCGGTGGCCCTGGTCACCGCGCTCACCCTGCTGGTGCACGCCCGGCAGGCCCGTACCCCGCAGTGGCCCGAGCCGGTCTACGCCGATCTGCTCGCCGACTCGGTGCGCGGCCCCGCCCTGGTCGCCGAGCTGGGCCCGGGCTCGGACGGGGGCGACCCCGAACGGACCGGGACCACCGGCGTGACCGCCCACCGGGGCGACGGGTGCTGGCTGTTGACGGGCCGTGAGCCCGGTGTGGCCGGAGCCGAGGCGCTCGCCTGGATGGTGGTCACCGCGCGCACCGACGAGGAGCAGCGCAGGGAGGGCGTCTTCCTGGTCCAGGGCGACAGCCCCGGGGTGCAGGTCGAGCCGACCTGGGAGCAGCTCGGGCTGCGTGCCACCGCCTGCCACGACGTGGTCTTCGAGTCCGTCGAGGTCGGCGACGAGGCGGTGGTGCGCCTCGGCGGCGACCCGCTGGACCGAGAGCCTCTGGATGGGAACCCGGTGGACGGGGACCCGCTGGACCACGCCTGGGTCGACCTGGCCCTGCCTGCCGTGTACCTCGGAGTCGCCCGCGCGGCCCGCGACTGGCTGGTCCGCGCGCTGCGCCCGGCGCCGGGTGAAGGCCGTGGCTCCGACGGCAGGCTCCAGGCCGCGGTCGGCAGCATCGAGGTCGAGCTGACGGCCGCCGAGGAGCTGCTGCTCGCGCTGGCCCGGGGCGTCGACGAGGGCGCACCCGAGGCCCTGCGCCGCACCGCCGCAGGCCGCATCGTCGCCAACCGCTCGGCCGTGTCCGTGGTGGAGCAGGCCGTGGCCCTGAGCGGCCGCGCCGGACTGAGCCGCGCCCACCCCCTGGAGCGGCACCTCCGTGACGTCCTGCACGCCAGGGGCCACGGGGAGCGCGAGCACGAACTGCTCGCCGAGGCCGGCCGCCGGGCTCTGGAAGGCCGCTGACGGTCCCTCCGCCCGCCGCCCGCTCGCAACCCCTCTCCTGGTCGGCGGCTCAGCGGGTGCCCACCGCGGCCCGTACCGCACGCCGCGCCAGCGCCGTGTCCTCGTGCAGTCGGCGGATCAGTATCCGCTGCTCCTCGCCGGCCCCCGGCACGTCGTGCATCCGCAGCTCCCGCATCAGCACCAGGATCAGGTTCACCAGGAAGGCGTCCCTGGGCAGCGTGCCCGAGGACTGCGCCACCTGGCTGATCTGCCGCCGCGCGGCGGTGTCCCCCGACAGCACGGTCCACAGCACCGCCAGGTCGTAGCCGGGCAGGTACCAGCCGGCCTGCTCCCAGTCGACCAGCACCGGGCCCGAGGGCGCCAGCAGGACATTGGTGAGCAGCGCGTCCCCGTGGCAGAACTGTGGTGCGGTGTGGGCCAGTCCGTGCAGCAGGTGCTGCAGGTCGCCGGCATCCCGGTCGGTGAGCAGGCCCAGCGCGTGGTAGCGGGCGATCTCCCTGGGGTAGTCGAGCGGCGCCTGGAAGGAGCCGGCCGGCGGCCGCCACAGGTTGAGCGAGCGCACCGCGCCGAGGATCGCGCGGACCTCCCCGGGCGACGGCGTGTTGCAGGGGTGCCGCTCGTACGCGGCGGGCCGCCCCGGCACCCGCTCCATCAGCAGGACGCAGCGGTCCGAGTCGGCCGCGACCAGCTTGGGCAGCCGGGCCGGCGGGCGGTGCCGGACGAAGGTGCGGTAGGCCGCGACCTCGTGCCGCAGCCGTTCCGCCGCCTCCCGTCCGGACCGGGTGACCTCCCGTCCGGCCGGGGTGGGGGTCAGGCACTTGGCGACCACGGGGGTGCGCCCGGCGGTGCCGACCACCAGGATGTGCTGTTCGTCCTCCCGCACCAGCTGCCGGGGGACGAAGGCGGGGCATATCCGCGAGACGCCTGCCAGCGCGGCGCGCAGCGCCGGCGACTGCTCGGCGGGGTTGTCCAGCCTCGGCGCTCCTCCGGCGGCCGGCCGCGGGGCCACCATGCGGCGCGGCCCGACGGGTGCCAGGGCGCGGTCGCGGGTGCGTGGATCGGTGCCGATGGCCGGACGGTGGCGCGGCGGCTGGGTGACCCGGGTGGTGGTGGGCCCTACGGGGGCGGGGGAGATCGAGGGTGAGTACATGGGTGGTTCCGGGTCCCTTCCTGGCGGGCTGCCGCCGGCGGGCCGGACGGCCCACCGCGATCACTTCTCGTGCCGAGGACGTTGCGGTCGTTCCGGCACTGCCACGAACTGCTGCGGAGTTAGGGATGGCGCGGGCCGCGGACCCGTACCGGGACCGCCGCCGACCGCGCACCCTGGGGAGTGTGTGGTCCCGAACAGCCCCTGCGCGGTGCCCTTCCGGTCCGCGCCACCCCTTGCGCCACTCCCTCGCTCCACGGTCACCGGGGCAACTGCTGCCCGTTGACTGCGGGGTTGGGGTGGCGCATGTCTACATGACACCCGACGGCTCGTGGCGCATCAGGAAGCGCACCCTGGCGAACCCTGGCGAATGCTCGCCTGGCACATGACGCGCGGATAGCCTCGAAAGCGCCGAGGAACCTGGGGGCTTGACGTGAGCAGAGGTACCAACACCCGATTCGCAGACCTGTTCGCCCTGACCGGATGGTCCAAGGGCGAGCTGGCGCGACTGGTCAACCGGCGTGGTGCGGCGGCCGGACAGCAGCAGCTGTCCACCGACACCTCGCGGGTCCGGCGCTGGATCGAACGCGGAGAGATACCGCGCGACCCGGTGCCGCGGGTGCTGGCGGCGCTGTTCACCGAGCGGCTCGGACGTGTTGTCACCACTGAGGACCTCGGGTTCCAGCGACAGCGGCATTCTGGTTCGGGCGGCGCGGCGTATGCCTCGTCGGACGTCCCCTCCCCGCACCCGCAGCCGGAGCGCACAGCCGAGGACCTCACCGAGTTCACGGGAATGGACCTCATGCTCAACCGACGCGGAATGATGAGCGCGAGCACCGCGCTCCTGGCGGGCGCCGCCATTGCGGGCCCGCTCCACGACTGGATGGCCGGATCCGATTCGGCCGTGGCCGCCGAGGGCCCCACCTCGGGCGCCATACTGCGCAGCCCGATGGCCGCCGCCCTGCCGGCGAGCGACTTCTACGAGGCGGGCCCGGTCGGCCTGGACGAGGTGGAGGCGCTGGAGTCCTCCGTCACGGTGTTCCGGGCCTGGGACGCCTCACGCGGCGGCGGTCTGCAGCGCAAGGCCGTCGTCGGCCAGCTCAACGAGGTGGGCGGGATGCTGACCTTCCATCACCCCGAGCCGCTGGCACGGCGGTTGTGGGCGGTGGCGGCCAACCTCTCGGTGCTGGCCGGCTGGATGTCCCACGACGTCGGCCTGGAGCCGACCGCGCAGCGCTACTTCGTGATGGCGGCCCGTTCGGCCAGGGAGGCCGGCGACAAGCCGAGGGCCGGCGAGGCGCTGTCCCGGGCCGCCCGGCAGATGGTCCACCTCAACCGTCCCGCCGACGCGCTGGACCTGATGCGGGTCGCCGAGACCGGCAGCGGTGAGCGCAACCTGCCGCGGACCAGGGCGATGCTGCGGACCGTGGAGGCCTGGGCGCACGCCTCGATGGGCCACTCCCAGGCCACCCGGCGCACCCTCGGCGAGGCCGAGGACCTCTTCGCCCAGGACCACAACGACCCGGGACCCAGCTGGCTGCAGTTCTTCGACCGCGCCGACCTGCACGGCATGGAGGCGCTCACCTACCGCACCCTCGCGGTGCACGACCCCAGCGCCGCCCAGCTGGCCCAGTACCACGCCCGACAGGCGCTGGACCTGCGCGGCGAGGGCCATGAGCGCTCCAAGCTCTTCGACTACCTGTCGATGGCCTCGGCCTGCTACATCGGCGGCCGCCCCGAGGAGGGCACGGGCTACGCGCACCAGGCGCTGGACTCCACCAAGGAGATGTCCTCGCTGCGTACCTGGGACCGGCTCAAGGGCATGTACGAGCTCACCGCACCCTACGAACAGCTCAACGAGGTCAAGGAACTTCGCGCCGAGATCCGCAAGGCCGTCCCGGCGTCCCAGCGCACGCGCCCGCAGACGATCTAGCAGACGGTCCGACAGACGCCCCCACAGACGGTCCACCGGCGGACGGGGGCGTACCCAGCAGAGTGTCAGCGTCCTCCAGGTGAGACCGAACCTGGGAAAGGTGCAGAGGAAGGCGGTCGAACGGTACGATTTCGTGCCTCCTGCGAACGGGAACCATGTATTCCCGCCCCCGCAGGCGACATAGCAGACTCGTACCGTCATCGCCACACCCCCATTCACGAAATTCCTTTGCCACCAGGACCGCCGCACCGGATGCTGACCTCATGTTCGAGCCCGCGATAGCGCCCAGCGCCTCCCTTCTCGGCCTGCTTCAGCGGGGCCGGGGGGACGGCACCCTGCACGCTCTGGCGGCCGAGCGTTCCGACGCTCTCGCCGCCCTTGAGGAGTGCGTCACGAGCGACCCCCGCCGCGACTGGCAGGTCGAGAACCGTTCGCTCTACTACGCACGCCTGTTCATGGAGCTCGAAGCCCCGCTCCAGGGCCTCGAGGACCATCTCTTCTGCGCCGAGGACCTGCTCGACGACGAGGAGTCACGCACCGGGCTCACCCTCGCCGTGCTCGGCCGGCTGGCCGGGTACGGCCGCCACGACGCCCTGCTGCTGCTGCGCCGCTACGCCGCCGGCGGCGGCAACTGGGCCTGGGCCCTGGACGAGCTGGCCGTACGGGACGACGACGCCGCGCTGACGGCGCTCGCCGAACCGGTGCTGGCCCGCTTCCCCGAGGGCCCCGAGGGCGACGCCGCGCTGCGCGCCACCGTCCGCGACGCCTACGAGCCCCGGCCCTGGCACCTGTGGGCGCAGACCCATCCCAGGGTGGCCGCCGCCACCGAGCAGGCCCCCTTCGACCTGTGGCAGCGCCAGCTGGACCGGCCGGGCAACGCCCCCGCGTGGAGTACCGCGGCGGTACTGGCCTGGGCAGACGCCGGCTCCGGCCCCGAACGGGCCGACTCTCCCGAACAGTTCGAACGCCGGGTGGGCGCCGCCGTCCGATGCCTGGCCGCCGTGGTCGCCCCCGAGGACCTGCCGCTGCTGCGGCGGACCGCCCAGGACGGCCAGGACGGCGCCCGCTGCGCGGCCCTGCGGCACCTCGCCGACCACGACGACGAGTCCGCTCCCGACCTGGTCGAGCTGGCCGCCGCAGACCTCTCCCGGCAGACGGCCGATTTCGCCCTTGCCACCCTCTGCCGGGCGCACACCCCGCGGTTCCTGGCCCGGGCCAGAGTCTGGGCCGTCGATCCCGACGGCGGACCGCTGGCCGACGCCTCGGCCCGGCTGCTGGCCCGGGCCGGCGCGGCGGCCGACGCCCCGGCCGTGGTGGCCGCGCTGCACCGCTGGATCTACTTCAAGGGCGCGGACGGGGACGGCCTGGCCGTCCTGGTGGAGGGCGTCGGGCGGCTTGCGGCCGCCGCAGGGGTCACCGCACTGCGCCACGTCTATGCCGAGACCAGCTGCTCGCAACTGCGGGGCAGCGCCGCGCGCAGCCTCGCCGCCGTCGACACCTGCTTCCCGACCGGAGCCGCGGTCGAGTGCCTCTGGGACTGCGAGGAGTCGACCAGGGAACTGGCCGCCCGGCATGTGTTCACCAAGGGTGACGGCCGGGTGCTGGACCGGCTCCGCCGCCTGGCCGCGGATCCCGGCGAGGAGGCCGAGGTCCACGCCGCCGTCCGGGGCCGACTGAGCGGCGGTTGACCGACCCCCCGTACCCCGGCGAACCCCATGCCGGTGGGTGGCGGTGTAGTCGGCCGGTTCGGCGTCGGGCTGAGCGTTCGGTAGTCGTTCGTTCACTCGACAGATCGTCGTGGCCGTGAGCACGTGTGGCGTCGGGATAACGCAGACATGCGTGTCGCCATCGTCACAGAATCCTTCCCGCCGGACATCAACGGCGTCGCCCACTCCGTCCTGCGCACCGCCGAGCACCTGGTACGGCGCGGCCACCAGCCCCTGGTGATCGCCCCGGCCCCGGCCGTGCCGCTGTCAGCCCCCGACCCCTGCCCGGTGGTGCGCGTCCCCGCGCTGCCGCTGCCCGGCTACCCCCAGGTGAGGCTGGCCCTGCCCAGCCGCCGACTGGAGCAGCTGATCGCCGGGCACCGCCCGGACGTGGTCCACCTGGCGAGCCCCTTCGTCCTCGGCGCCCGGGCCATGGCCGCCGCCGACCGGCTCGGACTGCCCGCCGTCGCCGTCTACCAGACCGACCTGGCCGGCTACGCCCGCGCCTACCGGGCCGGCAGCGGCCTCGGTGAGGCCGCCGCCTGGCGGCGGATCCGCGCCGTCCACTGCGCCGCCGCCCGCACCCTGGCGCCGTCCACCCCGGCCGCCCAGGACCTCACCGCCCACGGCGTGCCGAGGGTGAAGCTCTGGCAGCGCGGTGTGGACTCCGTGCGGTTCCACCCGCGCCACCGCGACCAGGCGCTGCGCGACGCCCTCGCCCCGGACGGGGAGGTGCTGGTCGGCTACGTCGGCCGGCTGGCGCCCGAGAAGCGGGTGGACCTGCTCAGCGGGGTCTGCGGGCTGCCGGGCGTGCGGCTGGTGATCGTGGGCGAGGGCCCGAGCGAACCGGCACTGCGCCAGGCGCTGCCCGGAGCCGTGTTCCTGGGTCGGCGCGAGGGCGACGAGCTCGCCGCCGTCTTCGCCTCGCTGGACGTCTTCGTCCACACCGGGCCGATGGAGACCTTCTGCCAGACCATCCAGGAGGCCATGGCCAGCGGCGTCGCCGTGGTGGGCCCCGCCGTCGGCGGCCCGCTCGACCTGGTCGGCCACCACCGCACCGGCCTGCTGGTCCAGCCCAGGGACGCCCGCGCGGTCACCGCGGCCGTCACGGCGCTGGCCGCCGACCCGGAGCTGCGTGAGCGCTACGGCGCCCAGGCGCGCCGCGAGGTGGCCGGACGCACCTGGGAGTCGGTCGGCGACCAACTGCTCGACCACTACCAGGAGGTCCTGCTGGGGGCCGCCGCCGTGGCGCCGGAGCCGGGCGGGGTGGCGGCATGAGCCAGCGGATCGTTCGCCTCGCCAACTTCGTCACCCCCGTGTCCGGGGGCCTGCGCACCGCGCTGCGCCACCTGGGCGCGGGCTACCTCGCCGCTGGTCACCAACCGGTGCTGGTGGTCCCGGGTCCGGGCCACCGGGACGAGGAGACCGACCAGGGCCGGGTGATCACTCTGCCCGGTCGCCGGGTGCCCGGCATGGGCGGCTACCGGGTGCTGCTCGACCGTTCCGCCGTGGCCGACCTGCTGGCCGACCTGCGCCCGGACCGGCTGGAGGTCTCCGACCGCACCACGCTGCGCTGGACCGGCGGCTGGGCCAGGCGGAACGGGGTACCGGCCGCGATGGTCTCGCACGAGAGCCTGGACGGGCTGCTGCGGTCCTGGGGCATGGGGGAGACCATCGCCCGCCGTGCCGCCGACCGGCTGAACCGGGGGACAGCTCGCGACTACAGCGCCGTCATCTGCACCACGGAATGGGCCGCCGCCGAGTTCCACCGGATCGGCGCCCGCAATGTGGTCCGCGCCCCGCTCGGCGTCGACCTGGAGCGCTGCCACCCGCGGCAGCGCAATGCGGCGGCGCGCAACCACTACGCCCGCCCGAGCGAGGTGCTGCTGGTGCTGTGCTCGCGGCTCTCGCCGGAGAAGCGGCCCGAACGCGCCCTGGACGCGGTGGCCGAACTGCGCCGGCGCGGCGTGCCGGCCGTGCTGGTGGTGGCCGGGGAGGGACCGCAGCGGGCCCGGCTGGAGGCCCGGATCAGGGCCGAGCAGCTGCCGGTGCGGCTGGTCGGCCACATCAGCGCCGCCGACACTCTGGCGGCGCTGCAGGCCAGCGCCGACGTGGTGCTGGCACCCGGGCCGATCGAGACCTTCGGTCTCGCCGCGCTGGAGGCCATGGCCTGCGGCACCCCGGTCGTGGTCAGTGCCTCCTCGGCGCTGCCGCAGATCGTCGGGGATGCCGGCGAGACCGCGGCCGACACCGGCCCGGGCTTCGCCGACGCGGTGCAGCGCCTGCTGGCGCGGCCCGAGACCGAGCGCCGCCTGCTGGCCCGCGGCCGGGCCGAGCACTACGGCTGGGACCGCGCCGTCGCGGGCTTCCTCGCCGCCCACCGGACGACCCAGCAGGACCGGGACGCCGTGTCGTACGCCGAGGTCCGAGGAGGAGTGCTGTGACGCTGCTCAGAGTCGCCGCGCTGGGCGACTCCCTCACCGAGGGCCTGGGCGACCCCGACCCCGGCGGGGGCTGGCGCGGGTGGGCGGCCCTGCTCGCCGCGGGGCTGACCCCGTTGGCCGAGGCCGTGGACCTGCACAACCTAGCCGTGAGCGGGGCCAGGGCCGCGGACGTGGCCCGTACCCAGCTGCCCACCGCCCTGGAGCACCGCCCGCACCTCGCCTCCGTCCTGGTCGGTGCCAACGACACCCTGCGAGCCAGCTACGACATCCATTCGGTGACGGCCGACCTGGACGCCGTCATGGCCGAGCTCAGCGCCGGCGGCACCGTCCTGCTGACCGCCTGCCTGCCCGATCCCGGCAGGCTGCTCCGGCTGCCCGGCCCGCTGGCGCGACCGCTGGCGCGCCGGATGCATTGCGTCAACGAGGTCGTGCACGCCCTGAGCGAGCGCTACGCCGCTGTCCATGTCCACGCCGCCGAGGCCGACTGGATCGACGATCCGAGGATGTGGAGCGTGGACCGGCTGCACCCCAGCGAGCGCGGCCACCGCGCACTGGCCCGCGAGTTCCACGCCGTACTGGCGGCCGACGGCACCGCGGCAGGCCCCGCACCGACTCCGGAGCCCGAGTCCGCCGCACCGAGCCGGGCCGCCCAGACCTGGTGGATGGCCACCAAGGGCACCCGCTGGATCGCCGAGCGCTGCACCGACCTCCTCCCCGACCTGCTCCGCCTGGCCGCGGCCGAGGCCAGGCAGCGCGACCCCCGGGCCCTCGACCAGGCGGCCGCCCACCGCACCGCCGCGGCGCTGGCCGCCGTGTCCGTCCCGAACCCTGCCATCGCCTCCCGCGGCGGCCTTCGCGCCGTCAGCTGATCAGTTCACCTGTGCTGCCCGGACACAGAGCACGGCGGGCAGATGCTCCGTCAGCAACCGCCAGCTGTCGCCCTCGTCCGAGCTGCCGTACACCTCGCCGTTGCGGTTGCCGAAGTACACGCCCACCGGATCGGCGTCGTCCAGGCAGAGCGCGTCGCGCAGCACCACCCCGTAGTGCGGTTCCTGCGGCAGTCCCTCGGACAGCGGCTCCCAGGTCTCCCCGGCGTCCCGGGTCCGGTAGACCCGGCAGCGGTGCTCGGGGGGAAGCCGGTCGTAGTCGGCGACCAGCGGGAACACATAGGCCGTGCCCGCGCGGCGCGGGTGCGCCGCCACCGCGAAGCCGAAGTCCGCAGGCAGTCCGGCGTCGATCGGGGTCCAGTTCGCGCCGGAGTCGTCACTGCGGTAGACGCCGCCGTGGTTCTGCAGGTACAGCCGGGACGGATCGCCGGCGTCCACCGCGACCTTGTGCACGCACTGCCCGAACTCCGGATTGCGGTCCGGTTGGAACCTGGCCTCCACCCCGGTGTTGGACGGCGCCCAGCTCTCCCCGCCGTCCGCCGAGCGGTAGACGCCGCCGGTGGACACCGCCACCGTGAGCCGCTGCGGGTCCTCACGGTCGACCAGCACGGTGTGCATCCCCTGGCCGCCGAAGCCCGCGCCCCAGTCCTTGCGCTGCGGATGTTTCCACAGGCTCTCCACCAGCGAGAACGACTCGCCCCTGTCATCGGAGCGGAACAGCGCGGCCGGCTCGGTGCCCGCGTAGACGACGGTCGGCTGGTCCGCCCCGGCCGGCTGGAGCTGCCAGACCCGCTCCAGCGAGGTGCCGGTGGACTCGGGGAAGCGCACGGCCGGCTGTTTGGGCTCCTGCCAGGTCGCGCCCAGGTCGTCGGAGTGGAACACCGAGGGGCCCCAGTGGCTGCTGTCCGCGCCGACCAGGATCCTCGGCCGGCCGCCCCTGCGGTCGATGGCCACCGAGTAGACGCCCTGCATCGGGAAGTGCGGTTCCTCGTTCCACTCCCAGGTCACCCGGTCGCGACTGCGTCCCAGGAAGAGCCCTTTGGCGGTACCGACCGCCAGCACTGCCTCACCCATGGCGGACTCCTTCGTCCTCGCCGGTTCGTCCGATGGGCAGCAGTCTTCTCGGGTTGCCGGCGGTTGTCGTGTTTTCGGGCGTTTGTTCACCGATTCGAGCGAGTGAACCGAACGGGTGTTCCGGGAGCGGCCTGTGCGGCCGCGGTCAGATCGGCCGCCGGGACCACGCCCAGCACCGGATAACCCCCGGTCGTGGGGTGGTCGGCCAGGAACACCACCGGCTGTCCGTCCGGGGGCACCTGGACCGCGCCGAGCACCATCCCCTCGCTCGGCAGTTCGCCGCGGTCCGGCAGCCGTTCGAACGCCGGGCCGAGCAGCCGCAGCCCGACCCGGTTGGACGCGGGCGACACCGTCCAGCGCCCGCGGTCCAGGGTCCGCGGCGCCGTGGGCACGAACCAGTCGGCGCGTGGCCCGAGGTCCAGTCGCAGCAGCAGTTCGCCCGGGGGCGCGGGCAGCGGCAGCGGGTCGATCCAGCAGGGGGGACCGGTCGGCAGGCCCACCGGCAGCAGCTGCCCGACGGCCAGTCGCGGCGGTCCCAGCCCGGCCAGCAGGTCCGTCGACCGGCTGCCCAGCACCGGCGGCACGGTGAAGCCGCCGGCCACCGCCAGGTAGCAGCGCAGCCCGCCGGTCGGCGCGCCCACCGCCAGCACCGCCCCGGCCGGCACCCGCACCGGGGCGCCCCAGGCCGCCGCCCTCCCGTCCACCCGTACCGGCGCGGGGGCGCCGACGACCGCGGCCAGCAGCGGCTCCAGGGCCCGGAGCGCGACCCCGCCGAGGGTGGCCTCCAGCACCGCGGCCTCCGGGGCGTTGCCCACCAGCCGGTTGGCGAGCCGGTGCGCCTCCGGGTCGAGCGCCCCGGCGCGCGGGACCCCGAGCGCGGCGACGCCGACCCGCCCGGCGTCCTGCAGCGTGGTCAGCGGACCCGGTCGGACCACCTCGACGGCCCTCATGCCGTTGCCGCGAATCGCACCCGGGTGCCCGGCAGTAGCAGCGCCGCGGGGTCGCGCGCCAGGTCCCAGACCGGCAGTCCGGTGCGCCCGATCAGCTGCCAGCCGCCCGGTGAGGCGCTGGGGTAGACCCCGGTGTAGCCACCGGCCAGCCCCACCGACCCGGCCGGGACGCGGGTCCGCGGAGTGGACCGGCGCGGTACGGCGTACTGCTCCGGAAGCCCGGTCAGATAGGCGAATCCGGGTGCGAAGCCGCAGAAGGCGACCCGGTACTCGCAGCCGGTGTGGATCCGCACCGCCTCAGCGGCGGACACCCCCCACAGCTCCGCGACCTCCGCCAGGTCCTCGCCGTCGTAGCTGGTCGGCACGGTGACCACCGGGCCCTCCGGCACCGCCCCGACCCCGGGAGACCACCCCTCGAACTGGTCGGCGACCAGCTCCGGCCGGTCCAGCCCGTCCAGCAGCACGGTCCGAGCCGCAGGGACGATCTCGGCGACGCCGCCGAGCAGTCCGGCGGCCTGACGCTCGACCAACTCCTGGTGCAGCGAGGCCACTTCGGCATCGCTGTCGACCTCCAGCAGCAGCGCCGACCGCCCGGCCGCCATGATCCGCACGCTCATGCGAACGCCGCCACGACGATCCCGGCCGTGACCAGCGACTCCCGTACCCGCTGCGCCAGCGCCGCGGCCCCGGGCGTGTCCCCGTGCACGCACAGCGAGCCCGCCCGCACCGGCACCACAGTGCCGTCCACCGCGACCACCTCACCCTCCCGGGCCATCCGCACCGCCCGGGCCACCACCGCGTCCGGGTCGTGCAGCACCGCCCCCGGCTCGGTGCGCGGCACCAGCGTCCCCTGCGGGGTGTAGGCGCGGTCGGCGAAGGCCTCGCCGACCACCGGCAGTCCTGCCGCCTCCGCCGCCGCCAGCAGCGCGGATCCCGGCAGCCCCAGCACCGGCAGGCTCCGTCCGTCCGCCCGCCGGTAGGCCTCCAGCGCGTCCACCACGGCGGCTGCCTGCTCCCGGTCCGCGACCACCCGGTTGTAGAGCGCGCCGTGCGGCTTCAGATAGGCCACCGCCGTCCCTGCCGCCCGGGCGAACAGGTCCAGTGCGCCCAGCTGGTAGGCGACCTCGTCGGCCAGCTCCCGGCGCGGCACCTCCATCGACCGCCGCCCGAAGCCGGCCAGGTCCCGGTAGGAGACCTGGGCCCCGATCCGAACGCCGCGCTCGGCCGCCAGTTCGCACACCCGGCGGATCGTCGACGGGTCTCCGGCATGGAAGCCGCAGGCGACATTCGCACTGGTGACCACGGTCAGCAGGGCCTCGTCGTCGGTCAGCGTCCAGCGCCCGAAGCCCTCACCCAGATCCGCGTTGAGATCGATCGTCGCCATGGCACCAGATCCTAGGGCGACCTCGGTGCCGCCACGTGTGCAAGGTCACACAATTACCGCCATTCCGTGGCGTTTCGGAGCTTGTCAGTGCCACCCCCTAACCTTGTCGATCGTGACCGTATCCGCCGACCCCAGCACCCGCGTCTCGCTGGGCCCAGCCGCCGACGAGGGGCTGGCCCGGCGGCTCCGCGCGCTCGCGTGCACCGCCCCGCTGCACGACCTGGACAGCCGCAAGGCAAACCTGGCGGGCGAGTACGCCGTCTACGGCATGGCCGAGGTGGCACTGTCGGCGATCGACCTGGTCACCCTGCAGATGGACTTCGACACCGGCGCCGACCGGGACCAGGTGCTGGCCCGGCTGCAGCCCCGGGTCGCCGCCCAGGCCCCGCAGCGGCCCTGGACCGAGCACGAGCGGGTAGCCCGCTGGGTGCTGGAGTCGCTGATCAACGTCGGCAGCGTGGACCGCGGCTTCCGCGCCGTCTACGGCACCTTCGGGGCCGACGGCGCCTACGTCCGCCGCGACTACGACTTCAAGCTGATCGAGGAGGTGCCGGGCCCGGACGGCGGGGTGTACCTGCGCACCACCGACGAGGCCGTCAACGTCCTGGTCGGGGCCCTGGACACGGACGTCACCAGCGCCCAGATCGCCGCCGAGGTCAAGCTGGAGGTGCTGATCAACCGGGGCCGGCTGGCCGACGCCCAGCTCGCCGCCGAGCAGGCCCGCTACCGCACCGTCCAGTTCGCCGAGACACTGCGCCGCGCCCTGGAGGCCACCCGCCGCAACGTCCGCGCCGTGGACTGGATGGAGACCGTTCCCGACCTGATCCGTGAGGCGCTGGAGCACATCGCCGACCGCTATCGGCACGAGAACGCCATCCTGACCAACATCCGCCGCGCCCGCGACGAGTCCGAGGACCCCGAACACAAGCGCCGCGCCGCCGAGCTGGTCGACATCGTCAAGGACTGCATCCGCCGCCACACCCAGCTGCAGACCCGGCTGCTGGAGGCCGGCCCGCTGTTCCGCGCCGAGCAGGACCGGCAGGCCTTCGCCGCCCCGTCCGCCAGGTCCGGCCTGGACCTCTACGGCCAGTTGCTCGCCCCGCTGCTGCGGCTGCCGCTGGAGCACGCCGGACGGGTCACCGACGCCTTCTTCGGCAGCGCCATAGGGCTGCGCACCCCGGTCTCGGTCCGGGTCACCGACCTGGTCGAGGTGCTGCTCACCCCGCCGGTCGAGCGCGAGCACCTGGGCGCCGAGCTGCCCGAGCCGGACCTGCTGGACACCCCCGACGACAGCCGCTTCTCCGAGGCCCAGCTGGACGCCGCGCACGTCCTGCTCGACCTGCCGCCGGACGCGCCCCGGCGGCTGTCCGGGCTGCTCGCCGAGGCCCGCCGCAGCGACCCCGAACTGCCGTACCTGGTCGCCCTGCTGGCCGTGCACGCGGCCAGCCCCTCGGTGGGAACGGCGTACCGCCAGGGCGAGGAGCGGCTGCTGTTCGCCGTCGACGACGGCACCCGGCTGGACGACCCGGAGTTCGGCGGCGCCGACCTGATCGTCGGCAGCGCCCTGCTGGACGCCGCCGGCATGGCCGCGGAACGCGCCGAGGCCTCTGCACCGACCGACCCGCCGGCCCGGACCCTGATCCCGGCCGGGCGGATGCCGCACCACCTGGAGTCCCGACCATGACCAGCTACGACGAGCACGCCACGACCGCGGACGGCGCCCCGGCCGCGCCCGCGATCACCCCCGGCGACGTCGCCGACGCCTCCCGCCTGGTCTCCTTCGGCCTCCAGCCGAAACTGCTGCCCGCCCGGGACGCGGAGTACGGCGAGCTGGTCCGCCGCTACCGCGACGACCCCGGCTTCGCCCGGCTGGCCGACGCCGTCGCCACCGGACTGGGGCTGATCGTGCTGGAGGTCTCGCCCCGGGCCGGGATGGCGGTCGCCGCGTCCGAGGACTCGGTTTTCGCCGTGCGCCTCGGCGAGTACTCCCGGCGCGCCGCCTCCGAGTCCACCGACCGCTTCCTGCACGGTCTGGCGCACCTCGCGGTCGCCGCGCTGGCCTTCCCGCGCCCGGAGGACCTGGCCGACGACGGCTACCTGGGCCGGATCACCGTCAACGGCGTGGACACCTTCGTCCGCCAGGTCTGCCGCCGCCTGGAGGAGCAGGCCGAGACCGAGGGCGCCAACACCGACCCGGTCAGCGACGCCCCCGGTCTGGAGGCCGCCTGGCGGGTGTACGCACGGCGCAGCGCCACCGGCGCGACCAAGGACGCCCGCAGGCTCTCCGGCTCCACCATCGGCATCGTCGGCAAGGCCATGTCCTTCATGGTCGACACCGGCTTCCTGCAGAAGACCTCGGACGACGCCGGCGGCACCTTCCGCACCACCGCCCGCTACCAGCTCCAGGTCCGCGACCTCGCCGGCAGTGCCGCGATGGCCGAACTACTGGCCCTGGGCGTGGTCCAGATCAGCGACGGCAGCGCCAGCCTGCTGCCGCCCGACCCCACCGAGGAACTGGTCGCCGACGCCGGCCTCCCGTTCCACTCCTCCTGACCCCCGAGCCCGACCCCCGACCCCGTCCGCAACCCCATCCCCACCAGCACGGAGACCTGACACCCCATGTACGAGCTGAACCGGGTCCGCCTGTACTCCATCGGCCCCGCCGGTGCGCGGTACGCCGACACCGTGCTCGACCTGAGCGGTGTCGGCGACCCGGTGCCGGAGCCGGCGCCGAGCCAGCCCGGCTTCTTCGACGAGGAGCAGAGCGGCCCGCCGCGCCGTCCGGCCCCGGCCGGCGTGCTGTTCCTGGAGAACGGCGGCGGCAAGTCGGTGCTGCTCAAGCTGATCTTCTCGGTGATGCTGCCGGGCCACCGCAACACCCTGGGCGGCGCCAGCTCCGGCGTGCTGCGCAAGTTCCTGCTCGCCGACGACTGCGGTCATGTCGCCCTGGAGTGGCAGCACACCCTCACCGGCGAGACCGTGGTGGTCGGCAAGGTCAGCGAGTGGCGCGGCCGCCAGGTCTCCACCGATCCGCGCAAGTTCGCCGAGGCCTGGTACTCCTTCCGGCCGGGCCCCGGCCTCAGCCTGGACGGCCTCCCGGTCGCCGAGCGCACCACCTTCCTGCCCGCCCCGGGCCAGGAAGCGCCCACCGTCAGTGCCAAGGGCCGCCGTCGCACCATGAAGGGCTTCCGCGACGCCCTCACCGAGGCCGGCAAGGCCGACCCCACCCTGGACCTGGTCTGGGAGGAGGGCCACGACCGCTGGATCGAGCACCTGGGCGGCCTCGGCCTGGACCCCGAACTCTTCCGCTACCAGCGCGAGATGAACGCCGACGAGGGCGAGGCCGCAGGCCTGTTCGCGGTGCGGAACGACGCCGACTTCACCGACCTGCTGCTGCGCGCCGTCACCGACACCCGGGACACCGACGGCCTGGCCGACCTGGTGCACGGCTTCGCCAACAAGCTGGGCCGCCGCGCCGAGCTCACCGCCGAACGCGACTTCACCTCCGGCTCGCTGGACCTGCTGCGCCGCATCGCCGAGGCGGCCACCGCCCGTGAGTCGGTCCGCGAGACCCACCGCTCCGCCGAACGCCGCACCCGTCGGCTGGCCCGCACCCTGGCCGCCCGCGCCGCCACCGAGCGGGACCAGGTCCGCGAGCTGGCCGAGCAGGTCGCCGAGGCGGCGGCCGCCGTCGCCGACGCCGAGGACGGCCGCACCCGGCAATCGCTGATCACCGCCGAACTGACCCACCGTCATGCCAGTCTCGCGCTGGCCGCGGGCACCGGCACCGCCGCCGGGCTGCGCAAGGAGCTGCTGGAGGCCAGGACCCTGCACTCCGCCTGGCAGGCGACGGAGCTGGTGCTCCGTCACCGCGCCGCCGCGGACCGCTCGGCGCGGATGTCGGTCGCCATCCGGGAGGCCGAACGCGACGCCGCCCCGGCCCTGGCCGCCCGGACCCGGGCCGCCCGTGCGCTGGTCGGAGCGCTGGAGACGGCAGCAGCCGCGGCCGAGGCGCAGGCCGACAGCGAGGAGCAGCGGGCCGACGCGCTCCAGGCCGAGGGCGAGACCGCCCGCCGCGACGCCACCGCCGCCGCGACCGCCGCGCAGAAGGGCCGCAGCGAGAGCGAGCATCTGCGCCAGCGCCTCGCCGAGGTGGAGCAGGAGACCCAGGCCGCGGTCCGCTCGGGCTGGATCGACTCCGCCAACGCGGCTCCGGACGCTGAAGCGGTGGACCCGGCCCGCGCCGCCCTGGCCGCCTCCGACGCCGAGAAGGACGCCACCGCGGCCTGGGACCAGGCCCGTTCGGTCGCCGACCGGGCCGCCGCCCGCGCCCGCGAGGCCGCGGCCCGCGGTGCCAGGGCCGAACTGGCCGCCGCCCGCGCCAGCGACGGTCTCGCCGCCGCCGAGACCGCGCTGGCCGCCGAACAGGACGCGGCGGCCCAACTCGCCGCGGAACCCCGCGCCGCCGAACTCCTGGGCGTCCAGCCGGGTGAGCTGACCCCGGACGCCCTCGACCGCTCCGCCGACAGCCTGCGCGAACTGCTGGACGAGTCCGTCACCGCCGCCGAGCGCACCCTGTTCGAGCTCAGGACGGCCGCCGCCGCCGACTCCCGGGTCCTGGCCGCCCTCGGCGACGGCGGGCTGCTGCCGCCCGGACCCGACGTCCTGGCCACCGTGGAGTACCTGGGCGAACACGGCGTCCCGGCGCTGCCCGGCTGGCGCTACCTGGCCCAGTCGGTGGACCCGGCCGACCACGACCGGATCCTCGACGCCCGCCCGCAGCTGGTGGACGGCGTCATCGTGACCGACCCGGCCGCGCTGGAACGGGCCAGGGAGACGTTGGCCGCAGCAGCCCTGCTGCCCCGTTCCGCCGTCGCCGTCGGCACTGCGGCAGCCCTGCTCGCCCCGGTCACCGCCGAGAGCACCGGACTGTTCCTGGTCCCGCCGAACCCGGCCATGCACGACGAGAACGCCGCCGACGAGGAGCGCCGCCAGCTCCGCGACCGGGCCACCGCCAGGGACGAGCAGATCCGCTCGCTGGCCGCCCGCCTCGGCGCCGACCGGATGGTCGGCGGCCGGCTGGCGTCCTGGCGCGCCCGCTGTCCCGACGGCCGTCTCGCCGCCTTGGAGCACAGCGCCGAGGCCGCCCGCACCGCCCTGGAACTGGCCTCCGCCGAGCTCGCCTCGGCCCGCGCCGAACACCAGGAGGCCGACGCCGACCTGCAGCAGGCCTCCCGGCTCCGCGACGAGCGCGGCGAGGCCGCCCAGCAGGCCCGCCGACGCGCCGACGCGCTGGCCGGACTCGCCTTCCGGCTGCGCGAGCGGGCCGGCTGGACCGGCCGACTGCGCGAGCTGGCCGACGAGACCGCCCAGGCCGAGCAGCGCCAGCAACTCTGCACCGAGCGCGCCCAGGCCGCCGACGAGGACCGGCGTGCCGCCCAGCGCGCCGCCGACGACGCCCGCCGCACCGTCCGCGCGCTGCGGGCCGAACGGGCCGAACTGCCCAGCGCCGAGGACGACACCGCCGAGTCCGGTGCGTACCCCGCCGAGGGGACCACCGCCTCGCTTCCCGCCCTGCGGGAGGCCCACCGCGCCGCCTCCCAGCTCTACGAACAGGTCGGCGTCGGGGCCGACCTGCGCGCCGAGCAGGCCCGCGCCGAGAGCGACGAGTCCGCCGCCCGCACCGAGCTGGACCGGCTCACCAACAAGGTCCGCACCCGCGCCGAGGAGCTGCTGACCACCCCCGACGGCGCCGACGCCCCCGGCCGGCAGGCCGCCGCCGCCCGCGCCGAGGACCTCGTGCAGACCATCGAGGGCCGCGCCTCGGCCGCCAGCGAGCAGCTCGGCCGGCTGCGCGGCGAGGCCGAACGCAGCGCCCCGGTCACCGGGGACGCCCACACCGAGCTGCCCGACGAGCTGGTCCCGGCCGACACCGACCACGCCCAGGGGCTGCTCCGGGCCGCCACCGCCGAGCTGGCCGGCCGAACCGATCTGCTGACCGCCGCCCGTTCGGCCCACAACGAGCTGCAGCGCGCCCTGGAGGCCACCCAGCACGCCGCCGCCGAGTTCGACGAGACGGCGGCCCAGCTCCGGGACGGCCTGCGGGAGCCCGCCGCCGCCCCCGAGGGCGAGGACGAGACACCCCCGCCCTACCAGGGCGCCCTGGCCGAGGCCCGGCAGACCGCCGCCGACGGCCGCCGCTCCCTGCGCGCCGCCGTCGCCGACCTGGCCGCCGCCGACCTCGCCGTCCGCGACGCCTCGGACGCCCTGGTCCGGCACGCCAACTCGACCCGCTACGAGGCCGTCCGCACCCCCGCCCGCCAGCAGATCCGGGAACTCCCCGCCGCCGCGCTGCCCGAGCACGCCGCGGCCTGGGCGGTCGCCTTCGCCCCCCGGCTGCGGGTCCTGAGCGACGAGTTGGAGCAGCTGGAACGCAACCGCGACAGCATCGTGGACCGGCTGCGCGGGCTGGTCGAGACCTCACTGGCCACCCTGCGCGCCGCCCAGCGGCTCTCCCGGCTGCCCGAGGGCCTGGGGGAGTGGTCCGGCCAGGAGTTCCTCCGGATCCGCTTCGAGGATCCGGACCACGCCGTGCTCACCGAGCGCCTCGGCGTGGTCATCGACGAGGCCACCCGCGCCGCCGTCCGCCGCACCGGCGCGGCGAGCGGCACCAGCGACTGGGGCCGCAGGGACGGGATGTCGCTGCTGCTGCGCGGCGTGCACGCGGCCGTCGAGCCCAAGGGCGTCGCCGTGGAGATCCTCAAGCCGGACGCGGTGCTCCGCGCCGAAAGGGTGTCGGTCAGCCAGATGTCGGACGTCTTCTCCGGCGGCCAGTTGCTCACCGCCGCCATCGCCCTCTACTGCACCATGGCCGCGCTGCGCGCCAACGACCGCGGCCAGGCCCGGCTGGCCCACGCCGGCACGCTGTTCCTGGACAACCCGATCGGCCGCGCCAACGCCACCTATCTGATCGAGCTGCAGCGCGCGGTGGCCTCGGCCCTCGGCGTCCAGCTGATCTACACCACCGGCCTGCTGGACGCCAATGCGCTGGCGGAATTCCCACTGATCATCCGGCTGCGCAACGACGCCGACTTGAGGGCCGGCCTCAAGTACATCTCGGTCGAGGAGCATCTGCGCCCCGGCCTGCCCGAAATCGACCCGGAGGAGGCGGACATCCACGGCGAGGTCACCGCCACCCGGATGTTCCGCCGCCCGGTGGAGGCCACCACCTGACCAGCCGTCAGGGCCCGTTCCGGGGCACGGTCAGAACCGCCGCCGCGCGGCCCTGCGCCGCTGTACGTCGGCCTGCAGCGCGATGCCCGCGTCCAGCAGGAACCAGGTCGTCAGGAAGATCCCCGCGCCGGTAACGGCCAATGCCAACGGGGTGTAGTCGGCATGCGCGGCCGAGCCGACGATCGTGAACATCAGTGCGTTCAGCGTGAATCCCGCTGCCACCAGCAGCCGGGCCCGCGCCTTGCGCGACCTGTCCGAAACCCGACCCGCCACGCACGCCCCCACGCCTCACCGAACACCGAACAACCACCGAACAACCACCGAACGCAGAACAACCCACCGACCAGCACCGACTGGAGTCCTTCCCACCCCCGCCGGGCTCATGCCCCGCCCGGAACGGAGTCCTCGTCGATCCACCCCTTGGTCCGCTCCACCGCCTTCAGCCAGTTGCGGTGCTCCCGCTCCCGGGTCTCCTTCGCCATCCGCGGCGTCCACTCCGCGCCGCGGTGCCAGTTGGCCCGCAGGGTGTCCAGGTCCGGCCAGAAGCCGACGGCGAGTCCGGCCGCGTAGGCGGCGCCCAGGGCGGTGGTCTCCGCCACCAGCGGCCGCTCGACCGGCGCGTCCAGGACATCCGAGATGCTCTGCATCAGCAGGTTGTTGGCCGTCATCCCGCCGTCCACCCGGAGCGAGCTGAGGGTCACCCCGGAGTCCTTGGCCATGGCGTCGACGACCTCACGGGTCTGCCAGGCGGTCGCCTCCAGCACGGCGCGGGCCAGATGGCCCTTGTTCACGTAGCCGGTCAGCCCGGTGATCACCCCGCGCGCGTCGGAGCGCCAGTACGGCGCGAACAGCCCGGAGAACGCCGGCACGATGTAGGCGCCGCCGTTGTCCTGCACCGTCGAGGCGAGCTCCTCGATCTCGGCGGCCGTGGAGATCAGCCCCAGCTGGTCGCGCAGCCACTGCACCAGCGAGCCGGTGACCGCGATCGACCCCTCCAGGGCGTAGACCGGCTTCTGGCCGCCGATCCGGTACCCCACCGTGGTCAGCAGGCCATGGTACGAATTCACGGCCTTCTCACCGGTGTTGAGCAGCAGAAAGGTGCCGGTGCCGTAGGTGCTCTTGGCCTCGCCCTGCTCGAAGCAGGTCTGCCCGAACAGCGCCGCCTGCTGGTCGCCCAGTGCGGACGCCACCGGCACACCCGCCAACTCGCCCACCGCGTGCCCGTACACCTCGGCCGAGGACCGGATCTCCGGCAGCAGCGCGGCCGGGACGGCGAAGGACTCCAGCAGACGCGCGTCCCACTCCAGGGTGTGCAGGTTCATCAGCATGGTGCGCGAGGCATTGGTGACGTCGGTGACGTGCACCCCGCCGTCGACGCCGCCGGTCAGGTTCCAGATCAGCCAGCTGTCCATGGTGCCGAACAGCAGTTCCCCGGCCTCGGCCCGCTCGCGCAGCCCATCCACGTTGTCCAGCAGCCAGCGGATCTTCGGGCCGGCGAAGTAGCTGGTCAGCGGCAGCCCGGTCTCCCGGCGGAAGCGGTCCTTGCCGACGTTGCGGCCCAGTTCGCGGCAGAGCGCCTCGGTCCTGGTGTCCTGCCAGACGATGGCGTTGTGCACCGGTTCGCCGGTGCGGCGGTCCCACAGCAGGGTGGTCTCCCGCTGGTTGGTGATCCCGATCGCGCTCAGCTCCGCCGGACCGATGCCGGCCCGCCGCAGTGCCTCGGTGACCACCGACCGCACCCGGGTCCAGATCTCCGCGGCGTCGTGCTCCACCCAGCCGGGCCGGGGGAAGATCTGCCGGTGCTCCTGCTGCTCGACGGCGACGATCGCCCCGTCGGCGTCGAAGACGATGCAGCGGCTGGAGGTGGTGCCCTGGTCGATC
This sequence comes from Streptacidiphilus carbonis, assembly GCF_000787775.1. Classification (GTDB taxonomy): domain Bacteria; phylum Actinomycetota; class Actinomycetes; order Streptomycetales; family Streptomycetaceae; genus Streptacidiphilus; species Streptacidiphilus carbonis. Next base: position 68,669 of record NZ_BBPM01000039.1, read on the forward strand.
GCGGCGATGTAGCGGCCCTGCGGCCGCCCCCCGGCGGCAGGTACGGCGGTGATGGTGGGGCGCGGCTCTGGAGACATGGAAAGAGTCTGCCAGCCGCTCCCCGTCCGCTCCACCGTCCCGGCACCGGTCTGCCCTGCGCCGACGCGCCCGCGAACCTCCCGGAGGCGTTCGCGGGCGCGTCGGCAGCGGGTCGACCGTGCGTCAGGAGGCCAGTCGGGCACCGCCGTCCACCGGCAGCACGATTCCGGTGGTGTACGTGTTCTCCACCAGGAAGCCGATGGCGTGCGCCACCTCCTCCGGGCGGCCGGGCCGCCCCATCGGGGTGCCGGAACAGGCTCCGGCGACCACATCGCCCCGGCCCTCCTCGGGCACCCAGTCCCACCACGGGGTGTCGATCACCCCCGGCGACACCGCGTTGACCCGGCGCGGCGCCAGTTCCGCCGCGAGGATCCTGGCGGCCGTCTCAACCGCCGCGTTGGACGAACCGAGCACGGCCAGACCCGCCCCGCTCAACTGCGAGCTCACCGCGCCCAGCAGGGTCACCGAGCCGTCCGCCCGCAGCGTCGGCAGTGCGGCCTTCACCGTCAGCAGCTGCGGAATCAGCTTGCCCTCGCTGTGCCGTCGCAGCTCCGCCCCGGTCAGCTCCAGCAGCGGGGTGATCCCGCCCCGGGGCGACACGGTCACCACCAGGTGGTCGAACGGTCCGGTCTCGCCGAAGAACGCGGCCAGTTGCTCCTCGTCGCCGGCGTCCAGAGTCCGGCCCTCGACGCCCTCGCCCAGCAGCTTGAGCGCGGACTCCAGGCGGTCGGCGCTGCGGCCGGCCACGACGACTCCGTAGCCGCGGTCGCGGAGCAGCTCGGCGGTGGCCAGGCCGATCCCGGAGGTCCCGCCGACGATCACTACACGTTCAGACATGACGTCCGCTTCCCATCCCTCCCGGTGACCCACTTTCGAGTCACTGTGCCTCGATTATGTAACGAGGCACAGTGACTTGTAAAGTCGGACCATGAACGAGACCACCCGCGCCCCCCAGGGGCGTCCCCGCAGCGAGAGCGCCCGCCGGGCGGTCCTCGACGCCGCCGTGGCCCTGGCCGTCCGCGACGGCTACGCGGCCGTCACCATCAAGGGCATCGCCGAGGCCGCGGGTGTCGGCCGGCAGACCGTCTACCGCTGGTGGCCGACCCGGGGCGCGGTCCTGATCGAGGCGCTCGCCGAGATCGGCGCGGCCCATGTGCTGCCCGAGCCCTCCGGCGATCCGCGCGCGGACCTGCGGCGCTTCCTCGACCGGACCTTCGCGCTGGCCGCCGAGGCGCCCGTGGCCAATGTGCTGCTCGGCATCACCGCCGACGCGGTGAGCGATCCGGGGCTGGCCGCGGTCCGGCGCGACTACATCTCCGGCCGCCGTGCTCTGCTGCGCGAGGCGCTGGAGCGCTGCGGCGACGCCTGGGCGGTGCCGGTGGACACCGTGGTGGACCTGGCCTTCGGTGCCATGTGGTACCGGCTGATGAACGAACACGCCTCGGTGGGACCGCAGTTGACAGAGGAACTGCTCATTGTGGTCGACGCGCTGGCCCGCTAGCGCTATGTTGTTCTCAGCTGGAGAAAGACTCGTACTGAGAACAACCTGAGCGGAGCGCCGATGTCCTCCCAGGACCAGCCGCCGCAGGCCCAGTCCGAACAGGCCTGGCTCGCGGCCTACGACCCCCGGGCCTTCCCGCCGGTCGCGGTCACTGTGGACGTGGTCGCTCTGACGCTGCGCCAGGACCGGCTGCACGTCCTGCTGGTCCAGCGCGCAGGCCCGCCGTTCCAGGGCCGCTGGGCGCTGCCCGGGGGCTTCGTCCGAGCCGGAGAGGAGGGCCTCGACCAAGCCGCGGCCCGCGAGCTCGCCGAGGAGACCGGAGTGGACACCGCCGCCCTGCGCCGGGTCCACCTGGAACAGCTCGGCTCCTACGGCGCTCCCGCCCGCGACCCGCGGATGCACATCGTCTCCGTGGCCTACCTGGCGTTCGCCCCCGACCTGCCCGATCCGCAGGCGGGCACCGACGCGGCCGCGGCCGCCTGGGTACCGCTCGACGGGACCGATCCGACTGCCGGACCCCACAGGGGAGGGCCCAGCGGCCGGACCGGTCCCGCCGGGCACCCACTCGCGTTCGACCACGCCGCGATCCTCGCCGACGCCCTCGACCGGGCCCGTTCCAAGCTCGAGTACACCCCGCTGGCCACGGCCTTCCTCGGCTCCGAGTTCACCATCTCGGAACTGCGTTCGGTCTACGAGGAGATCTGGGGGGAGAAGCTGCACGCGGGCAACTTCCACCGCAAGGTCCTCTCCGTCCCCGGTTTCGTCGAGAGCACCGGCGGGACGGCGACCCGCGCCGGCAGCCGGGGCGGACCCAGGGCCCGCCTCTACCGCGCCGGCGACGCCCGCCTGCTCCACCCCGCACTCCTGCGGCCCGACCGCGAGGAGGCCGTTCGCTGACCCCGACCCGCAGGCCACGACCCCCGCACGCCCCGACCCGCAGGCATGGGCCGAGGCTGTCGCCGAGACGCTCGCCACATCCGTGCTGCTCCTCCACCACGGACCCGGTGTCGCCGACCGTCCCGACAACCCTCCGTCGGCCGCTCAACCAGCCGTTTCACCGGCAGCCCCGGCGACCGCCGGGCCGAGCGGGCAGCCGACCGCCGGTTCCGTGACAACGCCATGGCGCTCTTGGCCCGACCTGCCCCGTCATGGCAGATTCAGTCCCGGCAACGAGGCCGACCGTCGGAGGCACCCGCATGATCAGCGCAGAGCAGCATGTCACCCCGCTCTGGACACCCGATCCGGCTCGCGCCGCGGCCTCCAACATGGCCCGATTCCAACGCTGGGCGGCCGAACACCACGGCGCCCCGACGGGTGACTACGCCGAACTGCACAGCTGGTCCACCGAGGACCTCGACCGCTTCTGGACCGCCGTCACCGAGTGGTTCGACGTCCGCTTCTCCACCCCGCCGAACGCCGCCCTCGCCGACGCCTCCATGCCCGGCGCCGTCTGGTTCCCCGGCGCCCGGCTCAACTACGCCGAGCACGCCCTGCGCTTCGGTGAGGACCCGTCACACGCCGACCGCCCGGCGATCCTGCACCTGGACGAGGCCTCCACCGAGCCGACCGTGCTGTCCTGGGCCGAACTCCGCCGCCAGGTCGGCGCCCTGGCCGCCCGGCTGCGCGAACTGGGCGTCAGCCCCGGGGACCGGGTCAGCGCCTACGTCCCCAACGTCCCGCAGGCCGCCGTCGCCCTGCTGGCCACCGCCGCCGTCGGCGCCGTCTGGACCTCCTGCGCCCCCGACTTCGGCGCCCGCAGCGTGCTGGACCGGTTCCGCCAGCTCGAACCGGTGCTGCTCTTCGCCGTCGACGGCTACCGGTACGGCGGCAAGCAGCACGACCGCACCCAGATCACCGCCGAGCTGCGCCGCGAACTCCCCTCGCTGCGCCATGTCGTGCACATCCCGCTGCTCGGCACCCCCGCTCCTGACACCGCCCTGGCCTGGGACGACCTGATCAGCGGCGACGGGGACGGACCCGAGGGGCCGGTCTTCGAGCAGGTCCCGTTCGACCACCCGCTCTGGGTGCTCTACTCCTCCGGCACCACCGGCCTCCCCAAGGCCATCGTCCAGGGACACGGCGGCATCGTCGTCGAACACCTGAAGCAGGCCGGGCTGCACACCGACCTGGGTCCCGAGGACCGGTTCTTCTGGTACACCTCCACCGGCTGGATGATGTGGAACTTCCTGCTGGCAGGCCTGCTGGTCGGGGCCAGCATCGTCAGCTACGACGGCAGCCCCGGCTTCCCGGCCGTGGACGCCCAGTGGCGCGTTGCCGAGCGCTCCGGCGCAACGGTCTTCGGGACCTCGGCCGCGTACATCACCGCCTGCGCCAAGGGCGGCGTGCACCCGGGCCGCGACCTGGACCTCTCCCGGCTCCGTGCCATCGGCACCACCGGCTCCCCGCTGCCGCCCGACGGTTTCCGCTGGATCTACCAGGAGATCAGCCCCGACATCTGGCTGACCAGCGTCAGCGGCGGCACCGACCTCTGCAGCTGCTTCGTCGGCGGCGTGCCGACGCTGCCGGTGTACCTGGGGGAGATCCAGGCGCCCAGCCTGGGCGCGGCGGTCGAGTCCTGGGACGTACAGGGGAAGCCGCTGGTCGGCGACGTGGGCGAGCTGGTCTGCACCCGGCCGATCCCGTCGATGCCGCTGTACTTCTGGAACGACCCCGACGGCACCCGCTTCCACGACAGCTACTTCGACGTCTACCCGGGCGTCTGGCGGCACGGCGACTGGATCACGGTCACCGAGCGCGGCACCGTCGTCATCCACGGCCGCTCCGACTCGACCCTGAACCGACAGGGCGTCAGGATGGGCTCCGCCGACATCTACGAGGTGGTCGAGCGGCTGCCGCAGATCCGCGAATCCCTGGTGGTCGGCCTCGAACAGCCCGACGGCGGCTACTGGATGCCGCTGTTCGTGGTCCTCGCCGAGGGCGCCGTCCTGGACGACGACCTCCGTACGGCGGTCCGCAACGCCCTGCGCGAGCAACTCTCGCCCCGTCACGTCCCCGACGAGGTCATCGCGGTCCCGGCACTGCCGCACACCCTCACCGGCAAGCGCCTCGAAGTCCCGGTCAAGCGCATCCTCTCGGGTACCCCGCTGGCCCAGGCGGTCAACCCGGGCTCGCTCGACAACCCCGAGGCGCTCACTCCGTTCCTGGCCCTCGCCAACGCGGAAGGGACCACCCACCGCACCGGTGGATGACCCCGTCCAGGGACTGCCTGTTCGTTTGTCCGGCGGGATCCGCCTACTCGCCGGACAGCACCTGGTTGGCGGCTGCCCGCGCCTCGTCCGCGGTGTCGGTGGCGCGGGCGGCGGCCGCGGCCCGCGCGCACTGCGCAAGGGTGTACTTCGCCAGTGTGGCCCGTACATAGGGGATCGACGCAGCCCCCATGGACAGGCTGGTCACGCCCAGCCCGGTGAGCACACAGGCCAGGACCGGATCGGCGGCGGCCTCGCCGCAGACGCCGCAGCTCTTGCCGTTCGCCTTGGCCGCCTCGGCGGACAGCGCGATCAGGTCCAGCAGCGCCGGCTGCCACGGGTCCTGCAGCCGGGCCACCGCGCCGACCTGACGGTCCGCGGCGAAGGCGTACTGGGCCAGGTCGTTGGTGCCGAGGGAGAGGAACTCGACCTCCTGCAGGATCGACCGCGCCCGCAGCGCGGCCGAGGGGATCTCCACCATCGCCCCGAACTTGGCCGCCAGCCCCGCCTCCCGGCAGGCGTCAGCGAAGGCCTTGGCGTCGATGCGGTCGGCCACCATCGGCGCCATGACCTCCAGGTACACCGGCAGGTCGGCGGCGGCCCTGGCCAGCGCCCGCAGCTGGGCCTGCAGCACCTCGGGGTGCTCCAGCAGACTGCGGAGGCCGCGCACCCCGAGGGCGGGGTTCGGCTCGTCGGCGGGCGTCAGGAAGTCCAACGGCTTGTCCGCGCCGGCGTCCAGCACCCGCACGACGACGCGCCCCTCGGGAAACGCCTCCAGGACCTTGCGATAGGCCTCGACCTGCGCGTCCTCACTGGGCGCCTGCTTGGAGTCGTCCAGGAAGAGGAATTCGGTACGGAACAGGCCGATGCCCTCGGCACCCGCCTCGACCGCTGCGGGAACGTCGGCCGGACCGCCGATGTTCGCGAGCAGCGGCACCTTGTGCCCGTCCGAGGTCTGCCCGGGGCCGGTCGAAGCGGACAGCGCCGCCTTGCGCTCTGCGGCGACCCGCCGCAACTCCGCCTGCTTCTCCTCGGACGGCCTGACCAGGACTTCGCCGGTGCTGCCGTCCACAGCGACGACGACGCCCTCGGCCATGTCGGTGGCCCCGGGCATCGCGACGACCGCCGGGACCCCGAGCGCGCGGGCGAGGATCGCGCTGTGGCTGGTCGGCCCACCCTCCTCGGTGACGAAGCCGAGCACCAGCGTGGGATCCAGCAGCGCGGTGTCGGCCGGCGCGAGATCCCGCGCGAACAGCACGTAGGGCTCGTCGCTGTCGGGCACGCCCGGCATCGGGACTCCCATCAGCCGCGCCACGATGCGGTTCCGCACGTCATCCAGGTCGGCGACCCGCCCCGCCAGGTACTCCCCGGCGTTGGCGAGGAGTGCCCGGTACGCGGCGAAGGCGTCGTAGACGGCGCGCGCGGCGGTGCTGCCCACGGCGATCCGCCGCTCGACGTCCGCCATCAGCTCAGGGTCCAGCGCCATCAACGCCTGCGCCTCCAGCACGGCCTGGGCCTCGCCGCCGGCCAGATTGCCGCGCGCCTGCAGATCGGCGGCGACGGCCCCGACCGCCTGCCGGGCCCGAGCCTGCTCGCGCGGCGCCTCCTCGGTCGGCGTCTGCTGCGCCGGCGGCTCCAGTACCGCCGTCCCCATGTGCCGAACCTGTCCGATCGCGACCCCGTGGCTCACGCCCACGCCGCGCAGCGTCTCTGTCATCTCACCGGTCTCCACTTGGGGTTTCCACACTTGCCAGTTCTACGTGCCGCGATTCGCTGCTCGTCTACTTCCAGACGAAGAGGTTGTCCCCGGCCGCGATCCGGCCGGTCTCCTGGACATCGCCGAGCTGGTCCGCTGTGGCTTCGAGAGCCACGACCGGGCAGATGGGGGACTTCCCGGCGGCCTCGACCGCGGTCGGGTCCCAGCGGATCACCGGCTGGCCGCGCTTCACCGTGTCGCCCTTGTTGACCAGCAGTTCGAAACCCTGGCCGTTGAGCTGAACGGTGTCGATCCCCAGATGGGTGAGGACTCCGTGCCCGTTCTCGTCGATGACGACGAAGGCGTGCGGGTGCATGGACACGATGGTCCCGTCGACGGGCGCGACAGCATCCCCCGCTTCACGAACAGGATCGATCGCGGTGCCGGGCCCGACCATCGCTCCGGCGAACACCGGGTCGGGCACCGCGGCCAGGCCGATTGCCTGACCGGCGAGAGGGGACGTCACTGTCGTCATGCTTCAAGCCTCCATCACAGCGTCAACATCTGGTGATCCAGTGGAAGTAGTCAGCAGGAGTCAGCCTAAAACACCACGACTTAGGACACTCCGCGACTCCGACCCGACCGCGCGCGTTCGTTGCCGGGCACCCGGCACCCACGACCCACGACGTGGTCTGGGCCACCACCTGTCAAGTGGACTAGACCACTCGGGTGCGGGGGAACTCTACGTCATACGAGTGACGCGCCCGGCGACCGACACCGTCATCCTCGGTCGTCCGCAGACGGATTTGCTCCGTCCTGCACGCCCCTGTACGTTAGAACCCTGCCCGCCGCGACCGAGAGGTTGCGGCTCGTTGGTGAGATCACTCGAATTACCACTCGCAATACCATTGCACCGGTGTTCGGTCTTGCCTGCGTACGGCAGTCGGAATTCGAGCCGGAACGGACCGCGAAAATGGTCTGCTAAGATCGAAACACGAAC
>NZ_BBPM01000038.1 GCF_000787775.1 Streptacidiphilus carbonis
ACGGGCGTTGTCCCGTCCCGATGCCTTGGTGCTCGCATCGGGGGCCCGGCCCACTGGCCGATCACTCTGTGCTGCCGTCACGTCCCGCTCCTTTCGTCCTCGTCGTCGAGGACTATGAAGTTAGGACGGCGCGCAGATGACATCTATGTTTCGTGTCTAAGTCGCCATTACGCTCATAACCTGCAGTTCTGTTCATTCTGCTCAGGGCTGTGTCAGGCCGGCAGATAGAGGGTCAGCGCCCGCCCGGCCTTGTCGAGGAGGACGCTCTCTCCGGCGGGCACGATCTCGCCGTCCCTGGACTGGTGCTCGGTGCGGTGCAGGCCGTCGATCCGCAGCCGGTGGACGGCCGAGGCCTGGTAGACCCGGGAGCGGGCCAGGGTGCCGGTGAGGAAGGCGGCGACCAGGCGGGTGCGGGCGTAGGGGTGGCTGCCGTCGACCGAGCGGACGTCCAGCAGGCCGTCGTCGAGACTGCGTCGGTAGGCGGGGGCGAAGCCCGGCGGGTCGTAGCGCCCGTTGCCGACGAACAGCAGCCACAGCGACCGGCGGTCGCCGTCGACGACGGCCTCGGTGGGGCGGCCCTCGGCCAGGACCCGCAGCAGCCCCACCGCGAGGGCGGGCCACTTGCCGATCCGGCGCTCCAGGGATCTGCGGGCCGCCACCAGTTCGGGGTAGACGCCGACGCTGAAGGTGTTGAGGAAGTATCCGGGTCCGGCCCCCGCCCCTGCCGGCCGGTCGGCGACCCGGCCCAGGTCGACGGATCCGCCGTGTCCGGCCTCAACTGCCGCCGCGGTGTGCTGCGGGGAGAGGATGCCCAGGTCGGCGGCGAAGTGGTTGAGCGTGCCACCCGGGAACACGGCCAGCGGCAGCCGGTGCTCCAGCGCTATGGGCGCGGCCGCGTTGACGCTGCCGTCGCCGCCGAGGACGCCCAGCGCTCCGCCCTGCCGGGCGGCCTCGTCGGCGGCGCGGACCAGCAGCGCGGTCAGGTCCTGGTCCGGCCCGCAGACACGGACCTGGGCCTGGGGCAGGGCCTCGCGCAGCAGGGCCAGGGCCTGACCCGCGGTGCCGGAGGACTGGTTGGCCACCACGACCAGCCCGGCGCCGCCGGGCAGGGCGGGTAAGCGCACGCGCGGGGGCGAGGCCTTGGCCGCGTCGCCCGCCCGCAGCGGCCACCAGCGCAGGGTGGCCAGGGCCATGCCGGTGCCCAGCGCGACGCCGGCGAGTACGTCGCCCGGGTAGTGCGCGCCGGTGTAGACGCGGGAGGACGCGACGCCGGCGGCCAGCGGGACGGCGACCACCCCCAGCCAGGGCGACTCCAGGGTGACGGCGGTGGCGAACGCGGCGGCGGAGGCCGAGTGGCCGGACGGGAACGAGGTGGTGATCGGCGCCCGCAGCAGCCGCCGGGCCAGCGGGACCACGTCGGTCAGCGGGCGGCTGCGGCCGGAGACCTGCTTGGCGAAGACATTGGCCGCGGTCGAGGCCAGGGCGAGCGAACCGACGCCGCGCAGCGCCGCCCGCCGCGCGGCGCGGTTGCGCGACAGGCCCAGTCCGGCGGCCGCCGCCATCCAGAGCGCGCCGTGGTCGGCGGCGCGCCCCAGGCGCGGGAGCACCGGGTGCGCTCCGCGCAGCCGGGCCGAGGCGACCCGGTCGAAGAGGCGGGCGTCGAGCTTTTGGAGGTCATGGAGTCGTCCCATGCCGTTGCGGCTACCCCGACAGACCCCGTGCACGCGGTACGGGGCTGCGGGGCACGGCCCGTCCCCGTGCCGGTCCCGCGGGCTTGTGCCGTCGCCGCCGGGGCAGGCGAAGGACAGGGAAGCGCACCCGCGCATCCCCCTACCGGGAGGGACGTATGACGTCGTCTCAGGTGCATCGGAGAGCCGGCTCGGGCGGACGGCGCCGTCTGCTGTCCGGGCCGCGGGAACGTGCGGGGCTGCGGGGTGCGGGGCGGGCCGGATTCGTCGCCCGCGGCATCGTCTATGTGCTGGTGGGAGCGCTGGCGATCCGGATCGCCTTCGGCGGCCGGGGCGGGCAGGCGGACCGCCAGGGCGCGCTGCACGAGGTCGCCTCCCAGCCCTTCGGGGCGCAGATGCTGTGGATCCTGGTGGTGGGATTCGGCTGCATGGCGCTGTGGCGGGCGTCGCTGGCGGTGCTGGGCGAGGCGGGGAACACGAAGCCCGGGAAGCGGCTGCTCAACGCGGCGCGCGCGGCGTTCTACGCCTCGGTCTGCTGGGGCACGGCCGCGTTCGCCGCCGGCTCGGGCAGCGGGTCCGGCAGCGACACCCAGTCGCAGGACTGGACCGCCCACGCACTGAAGCTGCCCGCCGGCCGGTTCCTGGTCGGAGTCGTCGGGGTCGCCATGATCGCTGTCGGCGTGGGCGTCACGGTCCGGGCCCTGCGGAGGCACTTCCTGACCAAGCTCGACACCGCCCGGATGAGCAGGCGCACCCGCGACGCGGTCACCGCCCTGGGGCTGGCCGGCGGCACCGCGCGCGGTGCCGTCCTCGCCGCTGCCGGGGTGTTCGTCCTGGTCGCCGCCGCAACCTTCGACCCGCACCGGGCCAAGGGCCTGGACGCCACCCTGCGCAGCTTCGCCCAGACCCCGGCCGGACCCTGGCTTCTGGTCCTGGTCGCGCTCGGGGTGATCCTGTTCGGCGGCTTCTCCTTCGCCTCCGCCCGCTGGCGCAAGCTGTGACGCAGCCGGGGGCGGACCGGGGCCAGGGTCAGGCCCTCGTTCGGACGCCGAGATCGGCGAGCAGTTCGCGGACCCTGTGGTCGATCTCGTCGCGGATCGGGCGGACGGCGGCGACGCCCTGTCCGGCCGGATCGTCCAGCGTCCAGTCCAGGTAGCGCTTGCCGGGGAAGACCGGGCAGGCGTCGCCGCAGCCCATGGAGACCACCACGTCCGAGCTCCGCACGGTCTCGGTGGTCAGCACCTTGGGGGTCTCGGCGGAGATGTCGATGCCCACCTCGCGCATCGCCTCGACCACGGCGGGGTTCACCGCGTCGGCGGGCGTGGAGCCCGCCGAGCGGACCTGGACGCGGTCCCCGGCGAGGTGGGTGAGGAATGCGGCGGCCATCTGGGACCGTCCGGCGTTGTGGACGCAGACGAACAGCACGGACGGTGCGGAGGGAGTGCTCACGGCGGGGTTTCTCCTGGACGAGGGACGCTGGACGGGGACGGGAGGGCGCTGTCGCTCAGCGGCCGGAGGCGGTCAGGTGGCGCTCGCCTTGTGGGGCCGGGACGTCCGCATCGGCGGGGGCCGGACGGCCGAAGCAGACCGCGAGCAGCAGCACGCCGATTGCGGCACCGGCGAGTTGGGCCCCGATGAAGGGCAGCACCGAGCCGGGGGCGATGCCCGCGAAGGTGTCGGTGAAGGTGCGGCCGATCGTGACGGCGGGGTTGGCGAAGCTGGTGGAGGAGGTGAACCAGTAGGCCGCGCCGATGTAGCAGGCGACCGCGACCGGGGCGAGGCGCGTACGGTCGATCCGCGCCAGGCCGAAGACCAGCAGCACCAGGCCGGCGGTGGCCACGACCTCGCCCAGCCACAGGTGCGGGTCGGCGCGGTCGTGGGTCGAGAAGCGTACGAGCGGCTCGGCGAACATCGCGTCCGCGAGCACGGCGCCGCCGATCGCTCCGGCGACCTGGGCGGCCGTGTAGGCGGCGGCCTCGCGGAGGCTGGGGCCTCCGGCGCCGCGCCGGCCGGTCCACCAGGCGGCGAGGGTGACGGCGGGATTGAAGTGGGCGCCGGACACCGGACCGAGCAGGGCGATGAGCACGCCCAGACCGAACACCGTGGCCAGCGAGTTGGCCAGCAGTTGCACGCCGACGTCCTGGGAGAGCTTTGCGGCCTGGACGCCGGAGCCGACCACGACGGTCACGAGTGCCGCGGTGCCCATCAGTTCGACCGCTGCCCGGCGCGCGAGCGGAGCGGGGGCGCTCACTCGGAGCCGCCGGCCGCCGCCGGCTCCGCGGCGTCGGGGGTCCGGAGCAGGGAGGACAGCTTGGCCAGTGCCGTGGGCAGCACCCAGTAGTAGACCCAGGTCCCGCGCCGCTCGGACCCGACCAGGCCGGTGTCCCGCAGCACCTTCAGATGGTGGGAGATGGTCGGCTGGGACACGTCGAAGGGGCCGGTCAGGTCGCAGACGCAGGCCTCGCCGCCTTCGTGCGAGGCGATCAGCGACAGCAGTCGCAGCCGGACCGGGTCAGCCAGGGCCTTGAACATGCGGGCCAGTTCGGCGGCGGCGTCCTCGCCCAGCGGTTCGCGGACCATCGGCGAGCAGCACAGTGCCGGGTCGTCCTGCCCGAGCACCGCCAGTTCCAGATTCGACATACGTCTATGTTGACATCCATCGATTCAGAGAGCAACCATGTCTGTATCGACGAACGTCGATACAGACATCCGGATCGGGGAGACACCATGTCCCGTGTTCAGCTCGCCCTGCGCGTCGCCGACCTCGAAGGCTCGGTCGCGTTCTACTCGAGGCTCTTCGGCGCCGAGCCGGCCAAGCGCCGTCCTGGCTACGCCAACTTCGCCATCGCCGAGCCCCCGCTCAAGCTGGTCCTGATCGAGGGCCCCGCGGGGGAGGACACCCGGCTGGACCACCTCGGCGTCGAGGTCGCCGGCACCGACGACGTCACCGCTGCCGCCACCCGCCTCCAGGACGCGGGGCTGGCCACCTTCGAGGAGAACGACACCTCCTGCTGCTACGCCCTCCAGGACAAGGTCTGGGTGACCGGCCCCGGCAGGGAGCCCTGGGAGGTCTACACCGTCAAGGCCGACGCCGACCGGCTCGGCAGGTCCGCTGCCCCGGGAGGCGACGCGTGCTGCGCCGCCCCGGCCGCCGCCGGCGAATCCGCGGCGCCGGTCGGCTGCGCCTGCGGCGGCTGACAGCCCCCTGGGCTGCCACGGCCCGGTCCGACGCCGTTTCGCCGTCCTGCTCCGCTATCGTGCAGCGACATCGGGACGCGTGGCCGGAGGGAGGCGCACGGGCGGCTCTCGGGGGAGTGAGTGATGAGCGGGTCGGCGGCCGCTGCGGACGACGGGGAGCTGGAGCGGCACCTGGGGGTGTCCGACGCCGTGGTGATCGGCCTGGGTTCGATGATCGGCGCGGGGATCTTCGCGGCGCTGGGTCCGGCTGCCCGGGCGGCAGGGTCCGGGCTGCTGCTCGGCCTGGGGCTGGCGGCGGTGGTGGCGTACTGCAATGCGACGTCCTCGGCCCGGCTGGCCGCCCGCTATCCGCAGTCCGGAGGGACGTACGTCTACGGCCGTGAGCGCCTCGGTGACTTCTGGGGCTACCTGGCCGGGTGGGGATTCGTGGTCGGCAAGACCGCCTCGTGCGCGGCGATGGCGCTGACCGTCGGCTCCTACGTGTGGCCCGCGCAGGCGCACGCGGTGGCGGTCGCGGCGGTGGTGGCGCTGACCGCGGTGAACCACGCGGGCGTACAGAAGGCGGCCTGGCTGACCCGCGCGATCGTCGCCGTGGTCCTGGTGGCGCTCGCCGCGGTGGTCGTCGCCTGCCTCAGCTCCTCCGCGTCGGACGCCGCGCACCTCGACCCGGGCGCGGACGCCACCTTCGGCGGCGTACTGCAGGCCGCCGGGCTGCTGTTCTTCGCGTTCGCCGGATACGCCCGCATCGCCACCCTCGGGGAGGAGGTCCGCGACCCCGAGCGCACCATCCCGCGTGCCATCCCCCTCGCCCTGGGCATCACACTGGTGGTCTACGCGGCCGTCGCCGTCGCTGCCCTGTCGGTGCTGGGTGCGGGCGGTCTGGGCCGTGCGGCGGCGCCGCTGGCCGATGCGGTGCGGACGGCGGGGGCGCCGGGGCTGGTCCCCGTGGTGCGGGCCGGTGCGGCGGTCGCGGCGCTGGGCTCACTGCTCGCGCTGATCCTGGGCGTCTCGCGCACCACCCTGGCCATGGCCCGGGACCGGCACCTGCCCCACGTCCTGGCCGCCGTCCACCCGCGCCTGGGTGTCCCGCACCGCGCCGAGACCGCGGTCGGAGCGGTCGTCGCCGTGCTGGCCGCCACGGCGGACGTACGGGGCGCGATCGGCTTCTCCTCCTTCGGCGTGCTGGCCTACTACGCGGTCGCCAACGCCTCCGCATGGACCCTGACCGCCGAGGAGGGCCGTCCGGCCCGGATCGTGCCCGTCCTGGGCATGGCCGGCTGTGTGGTCCTGGCCTTCGCGCTGCCGTCGGCCTCCGTCCTGTGGGGCGCCGCGGTGATCGTGCTCGGCGCCGCCGGGTACGGGCTGCGCGCCGCGCTGAGCCGCGCCCAGCGTTCGCACGACCGGTGACGCCGGCGCGCTCGTCCCGGCGACCGGGGCCGGCCGGCCCGAACCCGCGGCCGCCGGACCCTTTGCCGGAGGGCCGGAGCGAGTGACAGTTGAGGCAGAGGACTCGCGGGTTGTGCCCTCCCTGCCGATGAGGGGTTGACGTCACGATGAGTGCCACACGTTCCAGGTTCCGGCCCGACCGGCAGTTGACGGTACGGATGCTGGTGACCTTGTTCCTGCTCGGGCTGCTGTACGTCGCGTTCATGGCGGCGCTGGTGGTGCTGCTCAAGTCCTGGATCCTGGTGGTGGTGGTCGCCGCCGGGCTGCTGGCCGCCCAGTACTGGTACTCCGACCGCATCGCCCTGTTCGCGATGCGCGCACACGAGGTGGACGCGGCCGAACAGCCGCATCTGCACGGCGCGGTGGACCGGCTGTGCGCCATGGCGGACATGCCCAGGCCGCGGCTGGCCGTGTCGCAGTCGGACATGCCCAATGCGTTCGCCACCGGTCGCAGCCCCGACCACGCCGTGCTGTGCGTGACCACCGGCCTGCTGCGGCGGCTGGAGCCGGACGAACTGGAAGGCGTGCTGGCGCACGAGCTCTCCCACATCGCCCATCGCGACGTCGCCGTCATCACCATCGCCTCGTTCCTGGGGGTGCTCGCGGGGCTGATGGTCCGCTTCACGGTCTACTCCCAGATCTTCCGCGGCCGGCGCGACCAGAACACCGCGGCGCTGCTGGCGGCGATCATGACCGTGTCGGTAGCCGTGTACACGATCAGCTTCCTGCTGATCCGCGCGCTGTCCCGGTACCGCGAGCTGGCCGCGGACCACGCCGCGGCGGTACTGACCGCCCGCCCCTCCGCGCTGGCCTCGGCCCTGACCAAGGTCAGCGGGGACATCGCCCGGATCCCCACCCGCGACCTGCGCACGGCACAGTCCTTCAACGCCTTCTTCTTCGCGCCGGCAACGGGCAAGGGCGCGAGCGTCTTCAACCTGTTCTCCACCCATCCGTCCCTGGATCGCCGGCTGGCGGAACTCGCCAAGCTCACCGCACGGCTGGGCGAGGGGGCGTGAGACCCGCTCCGCGACCGGTGCTCGCGCTCCCGGCGGTTCGCCGCCCGGCTGCGCGGGTCATCGGTCGGCGGGGGGGTCTCCCGGGGGCGGCAGCCGTAGTTCACGGACGATGGACCAGGCGACCGAGACGGCCGGGACGGCGACGACCGCGCCGGTGATCCCGGCCAGGGTGCCCCCGGCGAGAACGGACACGGCCACCACGACGGGGTGCAGCCGTACTGCCCAGCTCATCACCAGGGGGTGCAGGACGTGGCCTTCGATCTGGCCGATGACCACGATCAGGACCAGGACGATCACCGCGGTCACCGGGCCGCGGGTGGCCAGGGCCACCGCCGCGGCGATGGCCATCGCGACCGGTGAGCCGACCAGGGGGACGAAGGTGGCGAAGAACTCCAGCAGGGTCAGCGGCACGGCGAGCGGGACGCGAAGTGCGAACAGCGCGATGCCGACCATCACGGCGTTGCTGCCGGCCACGATGACGATCCCTCGGGTGTAGCCGGCGAAGGTGTCCCAGGCCGCCTTCCCGGCGCGTTCCAGGCGCGCCCGGGACGCCTGCGGCGCCTGCTCCGTGGCCCAGTGCCACATGCGGTCCCCCGAGTGGATGAAGAAGACCGAGCAGAACAGGGCCAGGGCCGCCCCGGTGACCACCTCCACCACCCGCCCGGCGCCGCTGACGGCGGTGCTGACCACGGTGGAGCGGTGGGCGGACAGGTAGGAGCCGATGGACTTCTGCAGATGCGAGAGAGTGCCCGAGCCGAGTCGGAACGGGGGGCGCTCCAGCCAGTGCTCCACGCGGGACGCGCCGCTGCTCAGCTGCTGCCCGAGCGCCGGCGCCTGGATCGCCACCACCTCGCCGACCAGTGACAGCAGGCCCGCCGTCAGCACCAGCGCGCACAGCAGGACGATCAGCACGGCCAGTCGCCGGGGGACCGTGCGGGCCAAGCGGTCCGCCGCCGGCCGCAGGACGGAGGTCACCACCAGGGCCATGAACACGGCGGCGGCGATCAGTTGGAGGCGGCTGACGAGCGTGAAGGCCGCATAGGCGGCGGCCGCGAGAACCAGCAGCCGCCAGGCGTAGGCGGCTGACGACCAGAGCAGCGGGTGGACCGCGGAGGGCCTGGGCCCGCGTTCCCGGCGGGCCTGGTCGGGCAGGGTCCTGACGCGTACGGCGGCGGCACGCAGGGCCGTGCGTGTGCTCCCGGCCCGGGTCCGGTGGCGCTTCGGACGGGCCGCATGGTCGTCCGGGCCGCCCCCGCCGTCCACGAGACTTCCTTTCTCCCCGGGTGCCCAGCGGCGCGACGAGCGGGGCGTGCAGGGCAGGCCTCCAGGACTCGTCCGACCTCGCGCCTCACGCATCCGTCCCCCGGGCGGGCGCGGGCAAAACTCGTCCGTTCAGGGGAACGCCCGCGCCGCCCGGAGCGCGCGGGGGCGATTTCGCTCGACCGCGAATGACGCACGCCACTTGCGGACAGCCGTTCGGTATCGCTTTGATGCTTCGTGCCAGGAAGGTGGGCGGTATGGGATTCCTCGACGACGACGTACCCGAAGCGGATCCGTCCGGTGAACTGCTGGCGCAGCGGTACCAGCTCGGGGAGGAACTGGGGCGCGGGGGCTCGGGGAGGGTCCTGCTGGCCGTCGACCAGCGGCTCCGGCGTCCGGTCGCGGTGAAGCTCTTCCGGTTCGGCGGCGATGCCGACACGGCCCGCCGCTTCGTCGGTGAGGCACGGATGCTGGCCAGGCTCAGGCATCCCGGGCTGGTCGAGGTCTATGACTGCGGCCAGGGCCCGTCGGGGCCGTTCCTGGTGCTCGAACTGTTACCGGGGACGAGTCTGAAGGCCCTGCTGGCCCGCGCCCCGCTGCCGATGGCAGAGGCGGTGCGGGTCACCGCGCAGCTGGCGGAGACCCTGGCGTACCTCCACGGTCTCGGAGTGGTGCACCGCGACATCAAGCCGTCCAATGTCCTGCTGGACCGTCAGGGGCGGCCCCGGCTGGTCGATTTCGGCCTGGCGAGAGCGCTGGACGAGGCGGGTGCCACGTCCAGCGGGACGGTGGTGGGCACCGCCGCCTACCTGGCCCCCGAACAGATCCACGGCCGTGGTGAGATCGGCCGCCCGGCCGACGTCTACGCCCTCGGCCTGCTGCTCCTGGAGGCGATCACGGGCAGGCGTGCCTTCCCCGGCACGCCCGTCGAGTCCGCCCTCGCCCGGCTGAGGCGTCCCCCGGTCCTTCCCGCCGGACTGCCGCGCCCGCTGCGGGCGGTGCTGAAGCGGATGACCGCGAGTGACCAGTCGCTGCGTCCTCGCGCGGACGAGGTGGCCCGACTGCTGTCCGCTCTCGGGGCCTTGCCGGCCGAGGGTCCCACGCCGGCCACGGGGCGCACGGGGCGCATCGGGCGCCGCCGGGTGGCGGCCTGGTCCGCCGCCGCGGCGACGGCTCTGGCCGCCGGGGCCGTGCTGGCCGCGGTCGCGTCCGGCCCGTACCGGGACCCGCTGTCCGGTCGGCCCGAGGCGGCCGCCACCGACCCGTCCACCGCGCCGCCGGCCTCGCTGGCAGGACCACCGGGTCCCCGCACGGGTGCGCGCCCGGGCACGACGACCGGCACGGCGGCGCCGGCCACGACCGTTCCGGCCGGGGTCGCCGGGCCGGGGTCCGCGTGGTCCGGGGCGACCGCCGGGCCTCCCGGGGTCGTGGTGCTCACGCCGGGGCAGGCGAGGAACGCCAAGTCGCACGGACACGGGCACGGGCAGGGGAAGAAGTCGGACGGCTGACGCACCTGCCGCGCAGCGCGGCGTTCAGCGGCCGGCGGGGTCGTCCCCGGGCTGGGGCACCGTCAGCAGGTGGGCGCTCTCCAGCAGCAGGGCGTGGACGAAAGCCTGGGGGAGGTTGCCGCGCAGCTGGCGCTGGGCGATGTCGTACTCCTCGGCGAACAGCCCCGGGGTGCCGCAGGCGGCCCGATTGCGTTCGAACATGCGCACGGCCTCGACGTGTCGGCCCTGCTGGTGCAGGGCCAGGCAGGTGGTGAAGCCGCACAGCAGGAACGCGCCCTCGGCCTCGGCCAGTGGGCGCTCGTCCTGGCGGAAGCGGTAGACGTAGCCGTCCTGCTCCAGCTCGTCGAGCACCGCCGCCAGGGTGGCGCGGGTGCGCGGATCGCCAGCGGGGAGGGCGCCCCGAAGGGCCGGGATCAGCAGTGCGGCGTCGACGCGCTCGTCGTCCGGGGAGCGCTGCCATCGCCCGGTGGGGTGCTGGCAGGTCGCGGAGACGTCGGCCAGGATCCGGTCGGCCAGCGCGCTCCACTGCGCGCTCCGCGCCCCGGGGGCGTACGGCGCCATCGCGCGCAGGCCCGCCACGCAGCTCAGCCGGGAGTGGGTCCAGCGCTGGTCGTCCAACTCCCAGATCCCGGCGTCCGGATCGTCGCCCCGCTCGGCGATCACCGCGACGGCGGCTTCGGCGGCGCGCCAGTGGTCCGTGTCCAGGCGGTCGTGGTCCGCGGCGGCGGCGAACAGGGTCAGTGCCTCGCCCAGCGCGTCGAGTTGGAACTGGCTGCTGACCTGGTTGCCGACCTTGCCGGCCCCGCCCGGGTAGCCGGTGAGCTTCAGGCTGCGCTCCTTGGGGATCGGTCCGCCGCCGACGGTGTAGGCGGGCCTGAGGTCGGGGCCGTCGGCCAGGATGCGGTCGCTGACGAAGCCCACCGCCTCGTCCAGCAGCGGGTGCGGGCCCGCCACGGCGACCGCTCGGCCCGCGTAGCACTGGTCGCGGATCCAGGCGTAGCGGTAGTCGTAGTTGCGCCCCTCCTCGGCCCGCTCGGGCAGGCTCGTGGTGGCTCCGGCCACCATGCCGCCCTTGCCGCTGGTCAGGCCGCGCAGGACGGTGTAGGCGTGCCGTGCGTCGCGGTCGGCCATCGTGGAGTGGAAGGCGGGAACGGCCCGCGCCCAGGCCTCGGCGGTCTGCGACCAGAGCCGTCCGGCGTCGGGCGGGGCCGAGCTCAATGCCCGTTCGGAGACCTCCAGCACGAGGTCGCGGTGCCCGCCCGCCGGGACCACGAGCTCCGCCTGCAGTCCGCCGTCGGAGCGGTGTTCGGCCTCCGGCAGCCCGGTCAGGCGGATGTGCAGCGGCCCGCAGCGCGCCGTCCAGGCCGTGTCCGAACGGCGCAGGTCGCGCAGCCCGTACCGGCCGAAGCCGGCTCTGGGGTCGAGCACGACGCGCACCCGGGTCCGGCCGTCCACGGCCATGACCCGGCGCAGCACCCGGGCCGATCCGATCTGCGCCGGGTGCGCCAGCGCGTCGCGGCACTCCACCACCTGTCGGGTGGTCACCCAGCGGCTGCGCCAGATCAGCGACCCCTCCTCGTAGGAGCCGCCCCACACGAACGGCTCGTCGACCGGGGTGACGGCGAAGACGCCGCTGCCGCCGATCAACGTGGAGAAGACCGCCTCGGAGTGCCAGCGCGGCGCGCACATCCAGGCGATGTCTCCCCGAGGCCCCACCAGGGCCCCGCGCTCCCCGTCGGCCAGCAGCGCGTACTCCCGCAGCACGTGCAGCGGGAACTGCCGGACGTCGGCCGACGCCTCACGGGCCTTCATGGCGCCGCTGACCGGGTCAGGCACCGGTCGGCGGACGGGCCGTCACCGGGCCGCGGACGACCCGGGTCTCGAAGTCCGGCCCAGTCCCGTCCCCGGCGCTGCCGACCGCCGTGGCCTGCCGGTAGGCCACGTGACCGCCGAGCACGCCGCCGGCGCTGACGACGGTCAGCCCGGCGAAGCCCAGGACCTTGCCCCGGACCTGGTGGCCGCGCAGGCGTGCCGCCAGGGAGGCGGCGTAGAGGGCCGCTCCGGTGACGTTGGCGGCCGCGTGCACCACCCCGACCCGGAGCTGACGTTCGTCCTGCTCGGACCAGTCCACCCAACCGGCCAGGGCGGCCGGCGGCACCCCGGCCAGGCCCGCCGCGATCAGCACCGCGGCGCCCCGCCGCTGACCGGGCAGCAGGTCCAGCACCGCCGCGCTGGCCCAGGCCCCGACCGGCAGCTGTACCAGCGCCGGATGCAGCGGATGCCCCAGCCAGGTGCCACGGAGCACATCGCGCGAGCCGCCCAGCGGCAGGCCGCGCACCACCCGCTGCAGCGGTGCCACCAGCGTGTCCAGCGCGCGCAGCTCCTCGACCCGGTCCAGCGCCTCGCGGACCGGGGCCCGCCCGGCGGGAGGGACGATCGTCAGCCGTGTGAGTTTCATAGGCATCGCCTATCCGCTGGAAGACGGGACAAACCGGGCCGGACCGGACTCGTCCTGGCGATGCTGTCCGCCCGGGCCCGTGGCGGACCGCGTGATCAGGACACCTCCTCCGGGATCGGCTGCGCCGTGCGCCGGCGCTCGGTGCTGACGACGACGCCGACCCCGGCGACCACGATCGCGCCGCCGAGGGCGATCGGCCAACTCACCGGCTCCGCGAGGATCAGCCAGCCCAGGGCGACGGCGACCACCGGGTTGACGTACGCATAGGTGGAGACCAGTGACAGCGGTGCGTTCTGCAGCAGCCAGGCGTAGGCGGTGAAGGCGACGATCGAGCCGAAGACCACCAGGTACGACAGCGCCAGCCAGGAGCTGGTGCTGATCGAGGCGAGGTGCACCCGGTGCTGCTCGCCCCGGCCGAGCCCGATCAGCAGGTCCCCGACGCCGCCCGCGAGCATCTCGTAGGCGCTCGCGACGAACGGGTTCACCGGCATCGGCAGCCGTGAGGACGCGAAGGAGCCGGTGGACCAGAGGAGCGAGGCGGCGATCACGGCGAGCACCCCGCTGAGCTTCATGCTGCCCGCGATCCCGGGGACGGTCAGCACGACCAGGCCGGCGAAGCCCAGCAGCACCCCGACGACGGTGGCGCCGCGCGGCCGGTCGCCGAAGACCGCGCGGAGCACGACCACCCACAGCGGCACGGCGGCGACCAGCAGCGCGGCCAGTCCGGACGGGATCACCGTCTCGGCCAGGACGACCAGTCCGTTGCCGCCGACCAGGAGCAGCAGCCCGACCAGGACGACCGACGCCAGCTGCCGCCGGGTGACCCTCAGCGCGGAGGGCCCGGAACGTCCGGTGTGCCCGGCGCGCCCGGGGATCCGGGTGCGGCCGGAGCGCATGGACCGCCAGCCGATCACCCCGGCGAGCAGCAGGCCTGCGGCGAGGAAGCGGACGGCGGCCGACAGGAACGGCGGCATGGTCCGGTCGGCGATGCGGATGGCCAGATAGGTGGATCCCCAGACGACGTACACCAGGCCGAGGGCCGACCAGGCCATCCCGCCGAGCCGTCCGGCGTGCTCCCGGGCGCCGCGGAGGTCGGCGCTGAGCGGCGCAGGGGAGTCCGGGGCGCCGACACCTGGGGAGGGGCGTGCAGGGAGCCCCGACATCAATGTCTCCTTGTTTTGCTGCTGTACGTCACAGGGAGAAGCCAACCGCACCCCGCCGGCCGGGCGCCAGCAGAATTTCGGACCCGGTGGTGGGGCCCGTCGGCTCAGCGGTCGAGGCAGTTCGCCTCACACGATTCGCCTCACACGATCGGACCGCGCCCGGTGCCGTCGCCGACCGCGGCGAGGCCGGTGTGCTCACGCAGGACGCGTTCGACCGCGTCGGGGTCGTCGGGCGTGATGAACGGTCGGACGAACCGTCCGAGGTCGAGGACGATCGCGGTGTGCTTCCCCGGTCGGTGGGGATCCAGGTTCGCCCAGTAGCGGGGGTTGGCGGTGCCCCAGATGCGCCCACGTCCGGTCAGGGCGCCG
The DNA here is from genome assembly GCF_000787775.1 of Streptacidiphilus carbonis. Taxonomy (GTDB): domain Bacteria; phylum Actinomycetota; class Actinomycetes; order Streptomycetales; family Streptomycetaceae; genus Streptacidiphilus; species Streptacidiphilus carbonis. Next base: position 14,107 of record NZ_BBPM01000038.1, read on the forward strand.
GTCCGCACGCGCTGGATCGAGCGGATCTCGGGGTAGCGGACGGTCTTCGTACCCCAGGGGAAGTAGTAGCCGCGGATTCGCAGGACGTCGGGGGTGCACTCGATCCAGCGGTCCCGATAGCTGCTGTTCACGCCCTGACCTCCTCCGGTGACGCTTCTGACGGTGACTCGACGGTCGGCTGCGCCCGCCGCCCCGGAGCGCCGCCCGCCGCGCCGTTCACCGCCGCAGCCGGCGCACGAGAGTGTAGGCGGCCGCTGCCGCCCCCGCGGTGGACACGGCGGCGGCGCCGGTGAGCAGGCGGGCCGCCTGCGGTGACGGAGCCGTCGGACGGGACACGGCCTTCTCCGGGTGGTCGGCCGGCGCGGGGCCGTCGAGGGCGAGGGCCAGCGCTTCGGCGAGGTGGAGTGCGCTGCGGCCGGTGCCGCCCTGTTCGATCTGGGTGCGGCAGCTGAAGCCGTCGGCCAGCACCAGCGCGTCCGGGGCGGTCCCCCGGACCGCGGGCAGCACGCCCAGCTCGCCGATCTGCATCGACAACTCGTGGTGTCCCGCCTCGAAGCCGAAGTTCCCGGCCAGTCCGCAGCAGCCCTCGTCCAGCACGTCCGCGTCGACGCCGGCCCGGCGCAGCAACTCGCGGTCGGCGTCGAACTTGGTCACGGCGTGCTGGTGGCAGTGGGTCTGGACGGTGGCGGCCCGGGTGAGCACCGGCGGCCGCCAGTCCTCGGGCGCCCGCTGGAGCAGCAGTTCCGCGAAGGTGAGGAACTGCCCGGCGAGCCGTTTGACGTCCTCGTCGTCCGGCATCAGTTCGGGCGCGTCGGCGCGGAAGACCGCGGTGCAGGACGGTTCCAGTCCGACCACGGGCGTCCCGGCCTCGGTCCAGGGGCGCAGTACCTGCACGGTGCGGCGCAACACCCGTTCGGCCATTCCCAGTTGACCGGTGGAGATCCAGGTCAGTCCGCAGCAGACGGCTTCGGCGGGCACTGCCACGTGGAAACCCGCGTCCTCCAGCACCCGCACCGCGGAGCGGGCGACGGAGGGGTGGAAGTAGGTACTGAAGGTGTCCGGCCACAGCACCACCGCACGCGGGTCGCCCGGCTCCGGCTCCGGGGTGCCGCGGGCGCGCCACCACTGGACGAAGGACTCCTCGGCGAACAGCGGCGCCTCGCGCTCGACGGCCACCCCGGCCAGCCGTTTGCCCGCCGCGGAGATCCCGGGCGCCCGCAGTACGGCGTTGACCAGCCCCGGGGCGACGCGGGACGCGCGCGCCCACAGCGGCAGCCAGCCCAGCGCGTAGTGCGCCGCCGGGCGGATCCGGCCCTGGTAGTGGTGCGAGAGGAACTCCGCCTTGTAGGTGGCCATGTCGACGCCGGTGGGGCAGTCGGACTTGCAGCCCTTGCAGGCCAGGCACAGGTCCAGGGCGTCGCGGACCGCCTCGGAGCGCCAGCCGTCGGTGATCGGGGAGTCGGGGTGCCCGCCGATCATCTCGAAGAGCAGCCGGGCGCGGCCGCGGGTGGAGTGCTCCTCCTCGCCGGTGGCCCGGTAGGACGGGCACATCACGCCGCCTTCGTGGCCGCGGCAGTTGCCGATGCCCACGCAGCGCAGCACGGCCTGGTTGAAGGAGTGGTCGTCGTGGGGGTAGCTGAAGCGGGCGTCGCCGTCGTCCCGGGGGCGCCAGTGCGGGCCGAGGCGCAACTGCCCGTCCACCGGGTTCGGCGCGACGATCTTGCCGGGGTTCATCCGGTTCCCGGGGTCGAACAGCGCCTTCAACTCGCCGAACGCGCCCACCAGGCGGTCGCCGAACATCCTGGCCAGCAGCTCGCCGCGGGCCTGCCCGTCACCGTGCTCACCGGACAGCGAGCCGCCGTAGGAGGCGACGAGGTCGGCCGCGCGTTCGACGAAGGCCCGGAACGCGGCGACGCCGTCCGCGGTACGCAGCTCGAAGGGGATGCGGGTGTGCACGCAGCCCTGGCCGAAGTGGCCGTAGAGCGTCGGATGGTCGTAGTCGAACTCGGCGAACAGCCGTTTGAGGTCCCGCAGGTAGTCCCCGAGGCGCTCCGGCGGGACCGCCGAGTCCTCCCAGCCCTCCCAGGTCTCCCGGCCGTCCGGAGGCCTGGCGGTCACACCGAGCCCGGCCTCGCGGGCCTTGAGCATCCGCTGCTCGCGCTCGGGGTCGTCGGAGAACGCGACGCCGGGGTCGTCCTCGGCGCGCCCCAGGCCGGCCAGCAGTTCGTGGGCCTGCCGGTCGACGTCCTGCTGGCTGTCGCCTGCGAACTGGACGAACAGCCAGCTGCCGCCCTCGGGGAAGGACTCCAGCGACTCGGTGTGGGTGTGCTCCTCGCGCATCAGCTGGACCATGCGGTCGTCGAGGGCTTCGAGCTGGCTGGGCCGGCAGTGCTTCAGGACCTCGGGGACGTCGTCCGCCGCGGCGGCGATGTCCGGGTAGCCGAGGACCAGGATGGCCTGGGCGGGCGGCACCGGCACCAGGTCAAGTTCCGCGTGCAGGAAGGTGACCAGGGTGCTCTCGCTGCCGACGAGCGCGCGGGCCACGTTGAAGCCGTTCTCCGGCAGCAGCGAGTCCAGGTTGTAGCCGGACACGCGGCGCGGGATCTTCGGGAAGCCCTGGCGGATGTCGGCCAGGTAGTGGTCGGCCAGCGCCCGCATGCCCTGGTAGAGCTCGGCGCGGCGGCCTCCTTCCTTGGCGATGGCCTGGTACTCCTCGGGCGGTGTCGGGCCGACCCAGCAGCGGAGGCCGTCGTAGCCGAGGACCTCCAGCCGGCGCACGTTGTCCACGGTCTTGCCGTACGCCTGGGCGGAGGCGCCGCAGGAGTTGTTGCCGATCATCCCGCCGAGCGTGCAGTGGCTGTGCGTGGCCGGCTTGGGTCCGAACATCAGCCGGTGCGGCGCCAACTGCCGGTTCAGCTCGTCCAGCACGATGCCGGGCTCGACCACGCAGGTGCGGGCCTCGGGATCGACCTCGAGCAGCCTGTCGCAGTGCTTGGTCCAGTCGATGACCACCGCGGTGTTGGTGCACTGCCCGCCCAGGCTGGTGCCGCCCCCGCGGGAGAGCACCGGGGCACCGAACCGGGCGCAGACCGCCACCGCGGCGGCCCCGGCGTCGACCGACTCCGGGACGACCACCGCGATCGGGACCTGCCGGTAGTTCGAGCCGTCCGTGGCGTAGGCGCCCCGGCTCCCGGGGTCGAAACGCACCTCGCCGTCGACCTCCGCGCGCAGCGCCTGCTCCAGTCCTGCGACGTCCAGTCCTGCGACGTCCACCGGCCCCGCCGGGTCGGCCGCACCGGGCTGGGATCCGGGTGTCCTGGTCATACGCGCCCCTTCCTCGGCTCACTGGATGCAGGACGCCTGCCCGCCGCAGCGGCTCCCATGCCAGGTCCGGGGCCTCGTCTGCCGCCCGGCCCCATCGAGGGCCGGGCGGCAGGCGGGCGGCTACGCGGTGGCGAATGCGCGGCGGAGGACGGTGACGGCCTGGGTGATGGCGGCTTCGGCGGCGTGGGTGCCGCGCAGGGCGTTGAGCATGACGAAGTCGTGGATGATGCCCTGGTAGCGGGTGGAGGTGACGGGGACGCCGGCGGCGCGGAGCTTGTTGGCGTAGGCCTCGCCCTCGTCGCGCAGGACGTCCGCCTCGCCGGTGATGACCAGGGCCGGAGGCAGGCCGGTGAGCTGCTCGGTGGTGGCGCGCAGCGGGCTGGCGGTGATCTCGGCCCGCTGGTCGGGGTCGGTGGTGTACTGGTCCCAGAACCACTGCATGGCGTCCCGGCGCAGGAAGTAGCCCTCCGCGAACTGGTGGTAGGAGCCGGTGTCGAAGGCGGCGTCGGTGACGGGGTAGAACATCACCTGCTGGACCAGGGGCACGTCGCCGCGCTGCTTGGCCATGAGGGTCAGGGCGGCGGTCATGTTGCCGCCGACGCTGTCGCCGGCCACGGCGATGCGGGTGTCGTCCAGGCCCTTGGCGGCGCCCTCGCGGACGATCCACTGGGCGACGGCGTAGTTCTGTTCGATGGCGACGGGGTAGCGGGCCTCGGGGGAGAGGTCGTACTCGGGGAACACCACGGCGGCCCCGGCGCCCACCGCCAGCTCCCGCACCAGGCGGTCATGGGTGTGCGCGTTGCCGAAGACCCAGCCGGCGCCGTGGATGTAGACGATCACGGGGAGGGTGCCGGTGGCGCCGGCCGGCTTGACGATCCGGGCGCGGACCGAGCCGGTCGGGCCGCCGGCGACAGTGACCCACTCCTCGTCGACCCGGGGCTCGGCGATGTCGCCGGACTGGACCTCGTCGACGGCCTTGCGGCCCTCTGCCGGTCCGAGGTCGAACAGGTAGGGCGGGTTGGCGGTGGCCCGGGCGAACTCGGCGGCGGCCTGCTCCAGCACCGGGGCGGTCGGCGTGTAGTCGGACATGGGGGGACTCCTTGCCTCTGACACTGTGCGGGCAGGCTGCCCGCGGCAGAAGACTATGGCACGATTACATTGCTCGCAAGGTAATCGTGGGCGTTGAGCTTTCGCCATAGGAAGATTAGACTGGACGGCCAGGACCACGCGCTCGACACGAGGGGGCGACAGGGCATGGGCAGTACCGGGACCGCCGACGGGCAGGGCTTCTCCCTGCTGCTGGACGACCAGTTGTGCTTCGCGCTGTACGCGGCCTCCCGTGCGGTGACCAACCGCTACCGGCCCCTGCTCGAAGCCCTCGGCCTGACCTACCCGCAGTACCTGGTGCTGCTGGTGCTGTGGGAGCACGGCACCGTCCCGATCAAGGACATCGGCGGCGCGCTGCAACTCGACTACGGCACCCTGACGCCACTGATCAAGCGCCTGGAGACGGCCGGCCTGGTCCGCCGCGAGCGCCGCCCCGAGGACGAGCGCACGGTCCTGGTCACCCTCACCGAGCAGGGCCGCGACCTGCGCGAGCGGGCCCGGTCGGTCCCGGGCGACATCGGCGACGCGATGGGCCTGACGACGTCCCAGTTCGACCAGGCACGCCAACTCCTGCGACTGCTGACGGCCAACGTCACCGCCTCCGACTAGGGCCGGGACCGCCGCGGCGGGCCGCGCGGCCCGCGGGGGGCTGCCGGGAGGTTCTACTGTTCGCCTATGAGCATGGAGACCACAGCCTGGATGCAGCTGCACAGCGTCATGAACGCGCAGCGCGAGAGCCGCCCGTTCGCCCGCGCGACGCTGCGCCGCATCGGCGCCTTCGCGCGCCCGCACCGCCGCCGTATCGTTCAGTTCGTGCTGCTCAGCGTGGCGGGTGCGCTGCTCGCGGTGGCCACGCCGGTGCTCGCGGGGCGTGTGGTGGACGCCATCGTGTCCGGGAAGGACTCGGGCACCGTGGTGCGGCTGGCGCTGCTGATCGCGCTCATCGCCCTCGGCGAGGCCGCTCTCGGCATGCTGAACCGCTGGCTGTCCGCGACCCTCGGCGAAGGACTGATCCTCGATCTGCGGACCGCGGTCTTCGACCATGTCCAGCGGATGCCCGTCGCGTTCTTCACCCGCACCCGCACCGGCGCGCTCGTCAGCCGCCTCAACAACGATGTGATCGGCGCGCAGCGGGCGTTCAGCAACACGCTCTCCGGGGTGGTGGGCAACCTGGTGACGCTGCTGCTGACGCTCGCGGTCATGCTCACGCTGTCCTGGCAGATCACGCTGCTCGCGCTGGTCCTGCTGCCGCTGTTCGTCATCCCGGCCCGCCGCACCGGCACCCGGATGGCCGGACTCCAGCGCGAGGCCGCGAACCTCAACGCCGCGATGGGCACCCGGATGACCGAGCGCTTCTCCGCACCCGGGGCGACCCTTGTGAAGCTGTTCGGGCGGCCCGACGACGAGTCGGTCGAGTTCGCGGCGCGGGCGCGCCGGGTGCGCGACATCGGCGTCCGGACGGCCATGGCCCAGTCGGCGTTCATCACCGCGCTCACCCTGGTCTCGGCGCTCGCGCTGGCCCTGGTCTACGGCCTCGGCGGCTGGTTCGCGCTGCACGGCAGCCTGCAAGCCGGCGCCGTCGTCTCGCTGGCCCTGCTGCTGACCCGGCTGTACGCGCCGCTGACCTCGCTCGCCGGTGCCCGTGTGGACGTCATGAGCGCCCTGGTCTCCTTCGAGCGGGTCTTCGAAGTCCTCGATCTGGAGCCGCTGATCGCGGAGAAGCCGGACGCCCGGCAGGTCCCCGGCGGGCCCCTGTCGGTGGAGTTCGAGAACGTCCGCTTCGGCTACCCGTCCGCTGAGAAGGTCTCCCTCGCCTCCCTCGAAGAGGTCGCGACGCTCGACACCCGCGGCGGCGCGGAAGTCCTGCACGGGATCTCCTTCCGCGCCGAACCGGGCCAGACCATCGCCCTCGTCGGCTCGTCCGGGGCGGGCAAGTCGACCATCGCCCAGCTGCTGCCGCGGCTGTACGACACCGACGAGGGCACGGTCCGGATCGGCGGCCTCGACGTGCGCGACGCGACGCACGCGTCGCTGACCGGGGCGCTCGGCATGGTCACCCAGGACGGGCACCTCTTCCACGACTCGGTCCGCGCCAATCTGCTGCTGGCGCGGCCCGGGGCCACCGAGGACGAGCTGTGGGACGTGCTGGGACGGGCCAGGCTCGAAGACCTGGTGCGCTCGCTGCCGGACGGGCTGGACACCGTGGTGGGTGAGCGCGGCTACCGGCTCTCCGGCGGCGAGCGCCAGCGGATGACCATCGCCCGGCTCCTCCTGGCCGGCCAGCGCGTGGTCATCCTCGACGAGGCCACCGCCCATCTGGACAGCACCTCCGAGGCCGCGGTCCAGGAAGCCCTCGCGGAGGCACTGGAGGGCCGCACCGCCGTGATCATCGCCCACCGGCTCTCCACCATCCACGCCGCCGACCAGATCCTCGTCGTCGAGGACGGGCACATCGTGGAACGCGGCACCCACGACGAACTGCTCGCCGAAGCCGGGCGCTACGCCGAGCTCTACCGCACCCAGTTCAGCAGGCCGGGCCACCCGGCGACCCGGAACGCCGAGGGCGCCGAGGCGGTGGCCTAGGCGCCCGACCGGCTCCGCAGCGGCAGTCCGTCGGATTCCGGACGAAACAGGGGTAAGGCCTCCAGTCGGGGTAGGCGAAGCGCGCCGACGAACACAAGTCACCGCATACCGACTCAGGAAGCGAGGTCTGCCATGAGTGGACTGGGTGAGTACGCGCAGAAGGGCGGAGCAGTACGCCAAGGACAACCCGGACAAGGTCGACCAGGGCGTGGAAGGCGGCGAGAAGTTCGCGGAGGAGCACACCGGCCACCGCTACGACCAGCAGATCGGCGAAGGCGGCGGAGCGGCGGAGCGCCTCCTGGGCGCCGATCCGCAGAGCGGCCGGCAGGCCGGTGCGGAGGGCCCGCAGCCCGACGGCGGCCAGCGCCAGGAGCAGGTCCAGGAGGACGCCGAGAACGACGACCAGGAGGCCAACCACTCGTAGGGCCCGTCTGGAGTCAGTGGCCGCGCCCGACCGGCCCGACCGCTGACGCGTCGTCACGTCGGGGCCACGTCGGGCCAACCGGGCCGTTCGGAGCCGCGGGCCCGGCGTGTCCCGGCGTCTCGTCGATGCGCCGTGTGACCATCGCACTGCTCTCTGTCACCAATCGGAGGTTTGTGCGAATGTTTGATCTTCAACCGCAGTGCCGCCCCGCGGCGCGGCCGTCCCGTGCGGGCCTGCTGGCGCGTGGCACCGTCGTGGCGGCCCTGGCGCTGTCGCTGACCGCTCTCGGGGGAGGCGTGCAGCCCAGTTTCGCCGCCCAGACCCGTGACGCGGCGCCGCCCGTGAGTGCGCAGCGATTCCACGACCAGATGCGTGAGCTGTGGGACGACCACATCACCTACACCCGCCTCTCGATCGTCAGCTTCGCCGGGAATCTGCCCGACCTGCAGCCGACCGAGGCCCGCCTGCTGCGCAACCAGACGGACCTGGGCGACGCGTTCAAGCCCTTCTTCGGGAACCAGGCCGGGGAGCACCTCACCGCCCTGCTGCGGGTGCACATCCTCACCGCTGTGGACATCCTGGTCGCCGCCAAGGCCGGCGACACCGCCAAGCTCACCGCGGCCGAGAAGGCGTGGTACGCCAACGCCGACCAGATCGCCGACTTCCTGCACGGCCTCAACCCGGGCCAGTGGTCCGACGCGGACCTGCGCGCCATGATGAAGCGCCACCTGGACCTCACCCTCAAGGAGGCCGTCGACCGCCTCCACGGTCACTACGCACAGGACATCGCCGACTTCGACGCGATCCACCGCCAGATCCTCGGCATGGCCGACATGCTCTCCGACGGCATCATCGACGCGTTCCCCGACCGGTTCTGCTGAACGGAACACCTGCAACCCGCCGGGGTCACCGCACGCCGCTGACCCGGGACCCCGGCACGGCGGCGCGGCACCGGTCAGCGGCCTGCATCCGCGGGTAGAAGGCACAAGGGGGTCGGTGACGAGCGCGGCAAGGAGGCGCGAACATGGCTGAGGACCTGACGGACCGGCTGCTTGACCTGCACGGCCGGACCTTCGCGGAGGAGGCCGGCATCGTTCTGCGGGACCAGCCCTCGCCGCTCTACCGGCTGCTGGTGCTCTCCCTGCTGAGTGCGACCCGGATCTCGGCCGGCATCGCCGTCGCCGCGGCCCGGGAGCTGTCGCACGACGGTCTGCGGACCGTGAGGGCGATGGCCGACGCCCCGTGGCAGCGGGTCGTCGACGCACTGGGCCGGGCCCACTACAAGCGCTACGACGAGAGCACCGCCACCGCTCTGGGCGACGGAGCACGGCAGCTGCTGGATCGCTGGCACGGCGACCTGCGCAAGCTGCGGGAGGAAGCCGACGGCGATGTGGACCGGATCCGGTCCCTGCTCCAGGAGCATCCGCGGATCGGACCCGTCGGAGCGGACATCTTCTGCCGCGAGGCCCAGACCGTCTGGCCCGAGCTGCGACCGTACGCCGACGGGGCCGCGCTGGAGCAGGCGGCCGCTCTGGGGCTGCCGCACACGGCCGCGGGTCTGGCCCGCCGCACGGAGTCCCCGGACCTCGCACGACTGACCGCCGCCCTGGTGCGCGTGCGTCTGAACGGCGGAACGCTGTAGGAGGAGGGCCGCCCGGGACCGGAGTTCCGCTGTCGCTCGTCCCCGGCGGGCCCGACCGGTGCGGCGACCGCTGACGGAGGAGGCAGACGATGGACATCGGCCGGAGGACCGCCCTGGAGACGTCGGCGTGGGCGGTCGGCACGCCGGGTCCGATCGGGTCGGCCCCGCTGCGGCGGATCCGCCGCGAGATCCCCGAACCGGGGCCGCAGGACCTGCTGGTGCAGGTGTCGGTCTGCGGGGTGTGCCGAACGGATCTGCACCTCGCCGAAGGCGATCTGCCCCCCAGGGCGCCGCAGCGGGTACCGGGGCACGAGGTGGTCGGCCGGGTGCTGGCGGCGGGCTCCTCGGTGCGCGGGTTCGCGATCGGGGACCGGGTCGGCGCGGCCTGGCTGGCGTGCACCTGCGGCACCTGCCGGTACTGCCGTGCGGACCGGGAGAACCTGTGCCCGGACTCGCGCTACCTGGGCTGGGACCTGGACGGCGGCTACGCCGGTCATCTGCTGGTGGACGCCCGCTACGCCTATCCGCTGCCCGGGGACCGGCCGGACGAGGAGGCCGCGCCGCTGCTGTGCGCCGGGATCATCGGCTACCGGGCCCTGCAGCGCGCGGAGCTGCCGCAGGGCGGTCGGCTGGGGGTCTACGGGTTCGGCGCCTCGGCCCACCTGACCGCGCAGCTGGCGCTGGCCCGGGGGGCCACCGTGCACGTGCTGACCCGCTCGGCCGAGGCCCAGCGGCTGGCCCTCGACCTGGGCGCTGTCTCGGCCGGTCCCGCCGACGCCGCCCCGCCGGAACCGCTGGACGCGGCGATCCTGTTCGCGCCGGTGGGAGACCTGGTGCCGGTGGCGCTGGCAGCCCTGGACCGCGGTGGGACGCTGGCGGTGGCCGGGATCCACCTCAGCGACATCCCGGCGCTGGACTACGACCGCGAGCTGTTCCAGGAGCGGACCCTGCGCAGCGTGACCGCCAACACCCGGGCGGACGGCCGCGACTACCTCGCCGAGGTGGCCGGGCTGCCGCTCCGGGTGCAGGTGAACCGCTACCCCATGGACCGGGCCGACCAGGCGCTGGCCGATCTGGCCGCGGACCGGGTCACCGGGGTGGCGGTCCTGACGATCGGTCAGTGACGCCTGCGGCCCTCCGGCTCAGCCCGACGGACGGTGCCCGCGGCGAGCTGCCGGCCGAGGGCGGCGAGGTGAACGGTGCCGTGCGGCTCGGGGACGCCCCTGACTTCCCCCTGATTCCCCGTCAGGAGCAACCGGTCGAAGCCCGCGGTGCCGGAGGTGTCCGGCGGGTTCCGCGGCTTGATGAACCGATGGCCGGTGCGCGGCAATAGAGGGAGTGATGGACGACGACGAGCTGATCGCCCGCCTGGCCGGCGGCGACGAGAGTGCGCTCCGCGAGCTGTTCGGACGGCATGCGCCGTGGATCGCGGTGCGGCTGCGCGCGGCGCTGCCGGCCCAGGATGTCGAGGACGTGCTGCAGGAGACGTTCCTGGCGGTTTGGCGCAGTGCGGGGGGCTACCGCCCGCAGGGATCGGCGGGTGGCTGGCTGTGGGTGATAGCCCGCCGGCAGGCCGCCGGGTGGCTGCGCCGTCACGGTCAGGACGCCCGACCGGTCGACACCGGCGTTCTGGACGACGCCGCCTTCGACGACGCTCTGGTCTCGGCGGGACGGGCGGCCGCGCGGGACCCGGTGGAGGCCGTGATGGCGCGGAGCGATCTGGCCGCCGCGCTGGCGGTGCTCGGTCCGGAGGGCAGCACCGAGCGCGAGGTCTGGCGGCTGCTGTATGTGGAGGATCAGCCGGTCGCGCAGGTGGCGCAGGTGATGGGAGTGCCCCAGGGCACGGTCAAGAGCCGGGCGCACCGGGTGCGGCGGTTGATGCGGACGGCGCTGGTGGGGCGGGCGGCGCAGGAGGAGGGGCTGTGATGCGGACGCCGCGAGACGCGGACGGGCCGGACCCGACGGGTGCGGGCCCGGCGGGAGCGGACCTGGACGGTGTCGACCTGGACCGGGTGTGGCTGGGGGTCGCCACCGAGGTGTGGCGGCGCGAGCCCGGACCCGTCGAGCGCCTGGGCTCCCGGTTGCTGCGCTCGCCGGGGCTGGCCCGGGCGCTGTTCACCACGCCGTCGCTGTTGCTGCCCTGGCTGCTGGCCACGGTCGTGGTGCTGCTCGCCGGAGTCGTGGCCACCGCCGGAACCGGCCAGCCGGTGGTGGCACTGGCCGCCCCCGGGTTGGCCGGAGCAGCGGTCGCCTACTCCTACGGGCCCGGACTCGATCCGGCCTGGGAGCTGTCACGCTCCATGGCGGTCAGCGACCGTATGGTGCTGCTGGCCCGGGTCCTCGCGGTGTTCGCGGTCAACGCGCTGCTGGCTCTGACCGCTTCGGCGGTGTCGCCCACCGCGGCGGGCATCGCCTTCGGCTGGCTGGTGCCGATGGCCGCCGTCTCGGCGCTGGCCCTGGCCGTGGCCACGGTCGCCGAGTCGGCCAACACCGGGGTGGGTGCGGCGTTGGCCGCCTGGACCATCGCGGTGGTCACCGGCCAGTCCGCCACCGGCCGGCCGGCCGCCGCCGTCACCGGCTCCGGCCTGGTGCTGCCCTATCTGGCGGTCGTCGCCTGCTGCCTCGCCGTCGTACTGCACAGCACCAGCACCACCAGGACCACCAGGACCATGAAGGGGAACCAGTGAACATCGAGACCATCGAACTGACCAGGCGGTTCGGCCGCACCCGGGCGGTGGACGGCGTGGACCTGAGCACCGGCCCCGGCGTGTTCGGCCTGCTCGGTCCCAACGGCGCGGGCAAGACCTCGCTGCTGCGGATGCTGGCCACGGTCATCCCGCCGAGCTCCGGCACCATGCTGCTGCTGGACCGCGACCCGTCCGGGCACGCACCGCGCCGGGAGATCCGGCGCAGGCTCGGCTATCTGCCGCAGAACCTGGGCTACTACCCGGGATTCACCGTGGTGGAGTTCGTCGAGTACTTCGCGCTGCTCCGGGAGATGCCGCCGGGACGGGTGCCCGGGGCTGTGGCCGCCGCTGTCGAGCGGGTCGGCCTGGGCGACAAGGCCAAGGCGAAGCTGCGCACCCTGTCCGGGGGGATGCTGCGCCGGGCCGGAATCGCCCAGGCGATCGTCAACGAGCCGGAACTGCTGCTCTTCGACGAGCCCACAGCCGGGCTCGATCCCGAGCAGCGGGTCGAGTTCCGCTCCCTGATCCGGGAGTTGGGGCAGCGCGCCACCGTCGTGGTCAGCACCCACCTGGTCGAGGACGTCGGCGCCGCCTGCTCGCAGGTCGCGCTGATGCACCAGGGCCGGATCGCCTTCCAGGGCACTCCCGACGAGCTGACCGCCCGGGGGGTCGGCCACGGGGTCGGCGACGCCCCGCTGGAGCGCGGCTACAGCGCGATCCTCGCGGAGGCGCGGGCATGAGCGCCGTCACACTGCCGGCGCGCAGCGCCGAGGGGCCGCGCGGCCCGAGGATTCCGACCGTGCTCAGACTGTCCGCGGGTCGGCTGCTGCGGCTGGAGCTGCGCCGCAGCACGATGATGTGGATGGTGCCGCTGGCCCTGCTGGCGTTCTGGCTCGACACCTACCGCAGCAGCATGGCCCTCCCGGCGCTGTGGGGCTCACGGACCCTGATCCTGCGTCAGGGCATGGCCGTGGACGACTTCGCCCCCTTCGTGGTGGGCGCGGCCGCCTGGATCGGCGGCCGCGACCGTCGGCGCGGCATCGGGGAGCAGGTGGACAGCACGCCGCTGCCGCGCTGGGCGGGCCGGACGGCCGCCTGGGCCGCGTCCACCGGCTGGGCCGTGGGGACCTATCTGGCCTGCGTGGGCTTCTTGTACGCGGTGATCGCCTGGCAGGGGGCCGCGGGCAGTCCGCCGTGGTGGCCGCTGCCCGTGGGGGCGATGGCGCTGGCGGCGTGCAGCGCCGTGGGCTTCGCCATCGGGGTGCTGGTCCCCAGCCGGTTCACCGCACCGCTGGCCGCGATCGTGACCGCCCTGGTGCTGCGCCAGACGCTGCGCAGCGGCGGCCGGTACGTGCTGCTCTCGCCGATGGTCTCGCCCGCCTACTCACTGTCCCCGCCCAGGGCCGACGCCGGGGTCTTCTACCCCTACCTGCCCGACCTGTCCATCACCCAACTGCTGTTCCTCGGCGGCCTCACCGTTGCCGCGGTCGGGATGCTCGGGGTGCAGGCGGTGTGCGGCGGACGCGGTCTGCGGCGGCTGGCCGCATCCGTCGTCGCCGTCGGGCTCGCCCTGTCGGGGACCGGCGTCGCGCTGATCGGCACCGCCAGGGTGGAGGCCAAGGGCGTGGTCGTGCCGGCCCTGCACGACGCGGCCGACGACCGGCCCGTCGCCTACACACCGGTGTGCGGCGGCGCCGGTGTCCAGGTCTGCCTCAATCCGGTCTACCGGGCCTATCTGCCCACCGTGACCGCCGCACTGGCCCCGCTGCTGCGCGAGGTGGCCGGGCTGCCCGGCGCACCGGTGCGCGTCGACCAGGTCGACCTGTCCGAGCAGCACGCGGTGCTCGCCGGAGCCGTCGTCGCCGGTGATCCGCCGGTGGCGCGGTTGGCCCTCAACATCGGCTACGACGGCGCGATGTGGATCGGGCCCGGTGCGCCGGGGAGCGCGCGGGCGTCCTGCTGCACCTCGCAACAGCTGTGGTCCAGCGTCCCGCGGGTGACCGAGCAGGTGCTGCCGCCGGTAGCCGCGGCCGTCGTCGACCATCTGGTCGGCCACGCGGACCAGGCACAGCAGGCGGTCTCGGCGGGACTGCTGACGGCAAGCGGCGTGCCGCTGGACAGCCTGGCGGTCTTCGCCCAGCTCGACGGAGTCACGTCGACCACACCGCAGCCCGGCAGTCCGGCGTACCTCGCCGGAGCCCGCTTCGCCGCACTGCCCGCAGCGGCACGGCACGCCTGGCTGACCGCGCATTTCGCCGAACTGCGGGCCGGTGCGCTGACATTGGAGCAGCTGCCGTGACCGGGGCGATGCCCCGGGTGGACCTGGGGCCGGACGCCGTCCGGGACATGGGCCCCTTCCGACCGGGGCCGACCGGGCCACGGCTGTTCCGGCTGCACCTGATCAGCCGCCAGGCCCCGGGCGCGCTGGCGGCGCTGGTCGGCTGCGCGGTCCTGCTGCGAGTCGCGCTGCACCTGCGCTGGATCCAGGGCGGCGGGGCCTCCGCGCAGCAGCTGCTGCTGCTGATCGAGTGCGGGGCCGCTGCGGCGGTCGCCGTAGCGACGCGGAACCCGTTCGGCGAGAGCGAGCGGTCCACCGGCTTCCGGCTGCCGCTGCTGCGCCTCGGCGCCGCACTGCTGCTCACCGGTGCCGCGGTGGGCGCCCTGGTGCTGGGCGCCGTGGGAGCCCGGCTGCCGGGTGGTGCGCCGCAGGTGCTGCGGGACGTGCCCGGCCTGACCGCGGTGGGCCTGCTGACGGCGGCGGCGCTGGGCGGCGCGCTCGCCTGGGTCGGCCCGCTGACCTACACCGTGGTGGCCGAGTTCGCGCTGCTGGAGGACTGGCACACGCCGTGGATGTGGCCGGCCCGGCCGCCGCACGACCTGGGTGCGTGGGTGTGCGCCGGCCTGGCCTTCGCCGCCGCAACGGCGGTCGCCTCGGTCCGCGGCGATCGAGCGGCGTGAGCCGGTCATCCCTCGTCGAAGCACAGGCAGAAGGGGTGTCCGGCGGGGTCGAACAGCACCCGGACGCTCTTCTGCGGCTGGAACTCCGCCACGGTCGCGCCCAGGGCGACGGCCTCCGCGACCGCCGACTCCAGATCGCCGACCTGGAAGTCGAAGTGCATCATCGGGCGCTGTTCCCCGTCGACCGGAGGCCACACCGGAGCCCGGTAGCCGTCCGCCTGCTGGAACACGAAGAACGGCCCCTGGGGGGAGGCGGCGAGGACGGCCGTTCCCGGCTCCTCGTGGCCGATGTGCCAGCCGAGGAGTTCGGCGTAGAACCGCGCCAGGGCGCCGGGGTCGGGCGCCTCGATCGTCGTCCCCCACCACATGCCGCCGGTCCGAGATCTCATTCCAGCAGCCTGCCTCATGATCGCGTATTTGTCGCGGGCTCGATCCTGCGGTCCGATCCGGCGGTCGGCTCAGCGGACGCCGATCATCCCGAAGCGGTCGGGGAGCCGGTGCACCTCGCCGGCGACCGGGGCCGGGTCGTCGGTCGGGTCGGTCGCCGGCCCCGGGAGCGCGTCCTGTGCGCACCACCGTTGCGGCAGGAGAAGGGCGCCGGCGGAGAGCAGCAGCACGGTCCACAGCCGCAGGTCCCCGAGCAGTGCCGCGTCACCGACGACCGCCGGGGCCAGGTGCAGCGATGCGAAGGCGGTCAGTGACCACAGGGGGACCGGGCGTCGCAGGCCGAGCAGCTCCCAGCACAGTGCGCCGAGGAGCAGCCCGGCGGTGTAGTAGTCGTAGACGCCGGGGTCCAGCACGATCCGTGCACCGACCCCGAGCAGCAGCACGGCCTGCCAGCGGTGTCGCAGCACCGCCAGCAGACCCAGGCCGCAGCCCAGGACGAGCTGGGCGGTCCGGTCCCAGGAGGGCGTCCCGGCCGTGGTGACGCCGAGCGCGCGCAGGGCGGAGGAGGGCTCGTTGACGATGGCGTACTGCGTGGCGGTGAGCGTGCCGGGGTCGGCGAGCACGAAGGGCAGCCAGGCGAGCAGGACGGTTACGGCGGCGTAGGCGGCGACATGCCGGCGCCGGATCCGGGGCGCGGCCAGGGCCAGCGGAAGGAAGGCCAGCGCCCAGGGCTTGGAGTCGACGGCCAGTCCCAGGCACAGCCCCGCCAGCGCCGGGGCGTCCGCGAGCAGCGCCCGGACCGCGAGCACGGCGAAGAGCAGCGCCAGCACGTCGTCGAGGTGGCCGTAGTGCACCGACAACGACTCCCAGACGACCAGGAACACTCCTCCGCCCAGGAGCATCGTCCGCTGCAGCGCGGCCGGCCGCCGCAGCAGCTCCGGGCGCGCGAGCGTCACGCACCGCTCCAGGGTGTGCAGCACCAGCAGGCCGACGGCCGTCATCGCCAGCTGGCCCGCGACCATGCCGTTGTCCGGCCCGACCGAGCGCAGCACCTGGGCGGCCACGAAGGCGACCGGGCCTATCTGCAGGCTCGGATAGTTGGCGTAGAGGTGCAGGCCGCCGGCCGGGGTCGCGCCGGAACCGCCGAACAGCAGCGCGCTGCCGTGGGAGAAGTAGTGCCACGAGTAGCCGCCGCCCGGCATGTCCGCGAGCAGCCACACCAGTGCCCACAGCCCGAGCGCCCACCGATGCCAGGTGCCCTGCAGCGACACGTCCACCACCTCCTCCTCGGACTGATCACCTCTGGAGGAAGGACGCCGCATCCACCGCGGCGGGTTCCAACCGACGTTCGTTCCTGGTCGCGGTGGTCGTCGATCCGCAGGACCCTGCGTCTACACCGATGTAGACATTGTGCGATGATGACTGCCACCCCTCAACGGGGACGGCGGTCCAGGGGGGCGTAGCCTGCGATCCGTGGCTTGGACACGGCATCTCGCACTGCCCTCTGGAGAGCACCCGCTGGTGACGCTCTGGTGGCCGACGATCTGTAGGAGCATCCGGATTTCGATGGTGGTACATCTCGTCGGTCAAACTCCTGCCGCAACCGGCGTCCGCCGTTGAGGATCCGTACGTCACGCCCCCGCCGGTCCGTGCCCGTGGCATCGGGTTCGGGCCGCAGGAGGCCGGAGATCAGTGGGCCGGAGATGCGCAGGCCGGAGATACGCAGACCGGAGTCCGGCAGGCCGGGGCCCGGGGCGAGGGGAACCGCCGTCGTCCTCGACCGGGTCGTCGTGGCCGCCCCCTCGGGCTCGGCGCGTTCGGGCGCGGGGCTCTCCGAGCCGCCGCGGCGTTCTGCCCTGCTTCGTCACCCAGTAGTAGCGGCAGCGCTGTTGGCCCTGCTCCTGCAGGTGGCGTGGTCGGTCTTCCTGGCCACCAACGGCGGCGACATGGCCGCTCAGTACGCGTGGACGCAGTTCGCCGCCGTCCATCCGGGATCGGCGTACGACCTGTCCTGGTACGGCGGGATGCACCCCGTCTCCTACAGCGTGATCGCGTCCTATCTCATGGCCTGGGCCGGAATGCGCACCACGGCCGTGCTTGCCGGAACGCTCTCCGCCGCGCTGCTCGCACGGCTACTGGTTCGCGCAGGGCTCCGACGCCCCCTGCTGCCCGCTCTCTGCGGCGCGGCGGCACTGGCCGGCAACACCATGTCCGGGCGGGCGACGTTCGGCATCGGACTGTGTTTCGGTCTCGCTGCGGTCCTTGCCGCCTACGAGTCACGCGGGTCGCTGCTGCTCCGGGCCGCGGGCGCAGGCCTGCTCGGGGTGCTGGCCACGCTGGCCAGCCCGGTCGCGGGGCTGTTCCTGCTGGTCGCGGCTCCCGCTCTGTTCCTGACCGGCCGGCGCCGGCTCGCATGCGCCCTGGCAGCAGGGCCCCCGCTGGTCGTGGCGACCACGACACTGCTGTTCCCGTTCTACGGTGTGCAGCCCTACCCCTGGCTCCAGGTGTCGCTGGTGGCAGGCACCGCGCTGCCCATCGCCCTGCTCGCGCCCCGGGCCTGGCGGGCGGTCCGCATCGGGGCGTGGACCTACTCGCTGGGCAACGTGCTCACCCTGGCGATCCCTTCGCCCATCGGCAGCAACGTCGAGCGGCTGTCGCTGATGTTCGCCGCGACGGTCCTGCTGGCCGCGGCCTTGAACCGGCGTGGACGCGGCTCCCGCCTGCTGTGGCTCGCCTTCGCACTGGCGCTGGGCTGGCAGTGCGTCCAACCCCTGCTGGACCTGGCCGTCACGGTACCGGCGGCGGGATGGACGCAGTACGCCGAGCCCCTGGAGGGCGAACTGCTGCGCCTCGGTGCGGACCAAGGCCGGGTGGAGGTGGTCGGCACGGGTTCGCACGTCGAAGCGTCCAGCCTGGCCCCGACCGTGGAACTGGCCCGGGGATGGAACCGCCAGGTCGACGTCGCCCGCAACCCGCTGTTCTACGACGGGACCCTGACTCCCGCGTCCTACCGGGCCTGGCTGGACACCTGGGCGGTCGGCTTCGTGGTCCTGCCCGACACCGGGCTGGACTACAGCTCCGAAGCCGAGGGCAGGATCGTCGAGGGGGGCCAGCCCTGGCTGACGCCCGTCTGGCACGATGCCCACTGGCAGGTCTTCCGGGTCTCCGACGCGGTCCCCCTGGTACCCGCTCCGGCGCGGGTGGTGCATGCCGGTGAGGCAGAACTCACCCTTCGCACCACCGCCGCCGGCAGCATGACCGTCCGGCTCATCTGGTCACCGTGGCTCGCGCTGCTCGACGGGGGGCGCGGATGCCTGTCCCAGGACGGCCTGTGGACCAGACTGACCGTCGCCTCCGCGGGCACCTTCCATATCGGATCGAGCTATGCCAGGGCAGGCGAGGCGCCCTGCACGGTGGCCCCGGCGCTTGCCGCCCGCGCACCACAGCACGGTGGCCTTCGCTAGGGCGCGGTGTGTTCAGAGTCTGGTGTGCTCGTCAGCCGTGATCGGCCGTCCCAGGAAACGCCTGCACGGGGTGCGGTCCCGCTGCTAGGGTCCGTCACATGATCACTGGGACGGCTTCGGGCCACGCACGGATCGGCGACCCGGTGGGGGGCTGACGGCGCAGCGGGCGCGGCGATCGCGCCCACCGCATTCGATACGAGGACCCCCGACGGACAAGCGCGTACTCATCCGTCCGTTTCCTGTATCGAGCGATTGCGAGACCTCCGCATGCCGGCCACGTTCAACCACACCATCATCGCGTCCAAGGACCGCGCCGAGTCGGCCCGGTTCTTCCGTGAGCTGCTGGAGCTTCCCGAGGCGCCCTCATGGGGCCCGTTCACCAATGTCCAGTTGGAGGACGGCGTGCTGCTGCAGTTCGCCGAGCCGCCGGTGGAGATCCAGATGCAGCACTATGCATTCCTGCTCGACGACGCGCTGTTCGAGCGGGCCTACCAGCGGCTCCAGGCGGCAGGCATCGAGCACTGGGCCGATCCGCAGATGCGCCGCGCCGGTGAGACCAACACCGAGCACGGCGGCCGCGGCGTGTACTTCAAGGACCCCGCCGGGCACGCGATCGAGCTGATCACCCGCCCCTACCTCCAGGCGGGGACGGTCCAGCCGGCCGGGTCGTAGCGGCAGCCCAGCGGGTGGTCAACTGGGCGACCAGGAACAGGCCACCAACGTCCCGTTCGGACGGTGGTGGCCTGTACCCGCAGCTCGGCGTCGAACACGACCGGGCACCGACCCGGCAGGCAGGTCCACCGGCGCCCCCCGCCGCGCCGGTGGACCTCGTTCAGTTTGTACGGAGGATGATGTCCTTCAATTCCATCAGGGATGCGATCCGATGGCTGGCCCGTGAGAAGTCATGCGTTTTGGTGAAGTCGTTGTGGACAACGGCGCAGTCGATACCGGCTGCCAGGGCCGAGTTCAGCCCCCTGGACGAATCCTCCACGACCAGCGTCTCCTCCCTGGTGGCTCCGAGGCGCTTCAAGCCGGTCAGGTACGGTTCCGGGTGCGGTTTGGCGAGCCGGTAGTCCTCGCGGGCGAGGACGAAATCCATGAATCGTATGACCTGTCGCTTCTCGTGGATGATGTCAAAATCCGCCCGTTTCGCAGTCGTCACGACGGCCATGCGGACGTATTTCGACAGTTCGGCCAGGGCTTCGACGACGCCTTCGATCTCAATGTCTTCTGTTCTCAGGTACTCCTGGTAGTAGCCGTTGCGAATCTCGCGCTGCCTGCTGATCGTCCGCTCGTCGATTCCCGCCGCCCTGGCCTGGTCCCAGGTTCCCAATCCCTTGGCCATGTCCCGGAGATATCGATCCTTGTCCAGGGTCAGACCGACCTCCGCCAGGGCGCGTTCTCCGGCTCTGTAGTACCAGAATTCGGTATCCACCAGAACGCCGTCGTGATCGAAGAGTATGTACTTCTTCACTGACCTGACCCTTTCCCGTAGCCGTGGCGATCACTCAAGGACGAACTCCGCGACGAACCCTGCCATGCGGAGTCCGGCTCCGGTACCGGAACCGGCACTGGAGCCTTCTTCTTTCCGACAGCGGGCAAGGTGGCCAGGAGCACAACTGCTCCGAGGAGTGCGACGGCCGCGATCCAGCCCGCGCCCACGTGCATGGCATGGATGAACGCATGGTCGGCAGCCCGGGCAAGAGCGGGCCGGTGGACAGCGGTGGCGACGTGGCGGGCCTGTTCGGCGGAGACTCGCGCCTGGTCCTGCACCGGACCCGGCGCACCCTTCAGCGAAGGTTCGATCGCACGCCGGTACATGATCGACATGATCGTGCCGCCTACCGCGATTCCGATCACACTGCCGGTCTGTCGCACGGTGTTGGTGACGGCCGATCCCGCACCGGCCCGCTCCAACGGCAGGTTGCTGATCAATGCGGCCGTGACGGGGCCGATCACCATGCCGATCGAGAGACCCTGTACCAACAACAGGATCTCGATCCGGACGAGCGGAGTCTGCAGTCCGAGGAACCCGTACCCGCCCATCGTCAGTGCAGCCACGGTCAGCGCCGGCACGGCGACGGGGCGGAGCGACAGGCGGCGCACCAGGTGTGACCCGAGGGGCGCGCCCACGAGCGCGCCGAACGCGGTCGGGATATTGGCCAGACCCGCCTTCATCGGTGAAAACCCGAGCGCGCCCTGCAGATAGAACGCGTTGTAGAAGGTGATGGCGGCCACCGCGAAGAGCAGCAGTCCGAGAGCCAGATTGCCGCCACCGAACGTGCGTTGCGCGAGCAGCCGCGGATCGAAGCCGGGCGCCTTGACACGCAGTTCGGCGAGTACGAAAACGGCCAGCAGGACCAGGCCGGCCACGATCGGCGCCCAGACATCGGTACGACTCCACTCGGCCGCCTGCCCCGCCCGGATCAGTCCGTAGGCCAACGCCACGAGCCCGGCGATGGACAGCAGCATTCCAGCGGGGTCCAGTGGCCGCGGGGTGGGGCTGCGGAAGTTCGGAACCAGCACGGCGAGCCCGACCAGCGCCGCTGCCGCGACCGGGACGTTGATCAGAAAGACCGAGCCCCACCAGAAATGATCGAGCAGGAACCCCGCCAGCACCGGTCCTGCAGCCATTCCGACACCGGCCGACGTCGAGAAGATGCCGATCGCGGCAGCCCGTGCCGGGCCGGTGAAGGTCCACATGAGGATGGCCAGGTTGGCGGGGGTGATCAGCGCACTGCCCACCCCCATCGCGGCCCGAGCTGCAATCAACTGGCCCGCGTCGCCGGCGTAGGCCGCCCACAGCGAGGAGGCGGCGAAGACCACCAATCCGATGGAAAACACAGTCCGGTGACCGAAGCGATCGCCCAGTGCGCCTGCGGTGAACATCAATGTGGCGAAGGCCAGAGTGTACGAACCTGTCGCCCATTGCAGCTGACCTGGATCGGCCCCGAGTCCACGGACCGGGTCGGCAAGGGTCTCCAGCGTGGTGCTCAGGACGGTATTGTCCAGCCAGATCAGCAGCGAGCACAGCATGAGAACGGAGAGAATCAACTGCTGCCTGGATTTCGGCAACGGCGGAGGCGCTGTCATGGAACACCTTCGGATATCGATCGGCGAGACCTGGACGACTGGACCATAAGCAGACTCCACGGCGCTGTCAAGATATGTTTTTTCTCGTCAGGAGTGTTGCAGTCGAACGGACTTCATGCCCTCTCTCGGATTTGCGGAATAAATAATTCTGTGCCCTCCGATGGATTTGCCAATTGACGGATTTCATGGCTTCCGGAGTCGGCAGCCGTCCCAGGCGGGATCCGGGCGGCTACGTCGATCACGGTAGGCGGCACTGCGCGGTATCCGGATTCGCGTGGCGAAGCGGCCCGCGGGCGCGCGATGACCGCGCCGATCCGAACAGGCTGGAGGTGTTGTCCCAGGCGCGTGTGGGTGGCGGTGCCCGGCGGTGTGGTCACCGTCGGGCGGGCACACGCGGGCCCGGCCGAACCCCACGACGTGGCCCGGCCCGCCCGCTACCAGCAAGGCTTGTCGTCGGTTCCACTGCCGACGCGACCGCAGTGCCGACTCACCCGCCGCGTGGACGTGGCGGCGGAGAGGACGATTGCTCAGCCCTGGTGGCAGCGCCGTTCGCGCGCCAAACCGCGGTCCACGGACGTCATCCTCACGCGGGCCCGGCTTCCTGATCACGGGCGTCGCCTGCGCCGCCTTGTTCTGGGTCGGGAAGCACCCCCGGCGCCGTCGCCGTGGCCTCATGGACGTCGCACCCGACCAGGCCCGCACCATGGCCGGGGACCTCTAGGACCGCGGAACCACCGTCGGCCTGCCGCGACGGGCCGGCGGCCCGGACTCGCCGCTGGAACCGGCCCCCGGACCGGCGCGGCTGTCCGGGTTGGCGGCCTGCTTCGGCCCGGTCGGGCTCGACGTCGCCCTCAGCACCGGCGGCGAGGTCACCGACGCCGGTCGGACACCGGCGGTCCCGGCCGGGACCGGGTCGGCGACCGACTCCGGCTACGGGACCGCGCCCAACTCGTGGTCATCGCCTACCGCACCGGCATGTGCAGTCACGGCCGTGCGGCGGGGGAACGGGGGAGCCCCCGGTTTCCTCGTCAGCTCCAGGGGGCGGCGGCGAGCCAGGTGGTGTCCTGGGCCCACAGCGACGCGGAGTCCCAGGCGTTGCTGCCGCCGTTGCTGGCGATGTAGCCGGTGAAGTCGTAATGGCGGATGTACTTGGTCGGATAGTTGAAGGACTGGAGGGAGTAGCCCGTGCCGCTGTTGCCCGGCTGCGGGCAGAACGTGGCGTCGGCGGCGAACTGGCTGGTGCCGTTGTTGGGCTGGAGGTGGAGCTGGAACGCGTAGTGCCTGAGATAGCTGCCGGAGGTGTCGGCCGACTCGAAGGAGACGCAGTTGCTGTCGGCCAGGCCGGGCCTGACGATCCAGGTGGCGTCTGCCTTGGCGGCGGCCGTACTGCCGGAGGTCACCGGCGCGACCACGACCTTGTCGTCGCTGCTGTCGTGCTGCAGGTAGTCGTTGGTGCAGCAGGAGGTGGTGGCCCGGAGCGAGAGCTTCGCGCCGGGCGTGAAGGCGGTGCTGGGGGCGCCGGCGGTGTAGCCGGCTGCGGCGATGTTGGCCTGGACCGCGGCGTCGGTGGCGTCGGAGGGGTAGCCCTTGACCATGGCGCCCTCGTAGAAGGTGCCCGCACTGGCGTTGTGGTTGGTCTGGCAGCAGTCGCCGCCGCTGCCGAGGATGATGGCGCCCTGCTTGTGCATCGGGTCGTATCCGCTGGGCAGTGCGCCGTCGTAGAGCTTGGTCAGGCTTCCGGACTGGGCGTTGGCGCCCCGCAGTGCCAGCTGGGTGGTGCCGTTGTTCTTCAGCATCGCGGTGACGAAGTGGCCGGTCTCGGAGACCTGGCCGGGGTTCCACGCCGAACTGCCGCCTGCGAACAGGCCGTTCTCCAGGTCCGCCTGCACCCAGGGTCCGGTTCCGCTGCAGCCGCCGAACCAGCATTCCGTGCTGAAGTTGATCGCGTCCATGGCGCCGTTGCCGTCGGCCTTGTGGTCGGTCTCGGTGTTGCCGTAGTCGAAGCAGCAGCCCTTGTTGACATGGGTGCCGCTGGTGACCATGTACTCGCCCTCGGGCGAGCTGCCGGTCGGCACACCCGAGCCGTTGGCCCAGTAGCTGTTGCCGGGGTTGATGTACAGCGCGTAGGCCTTCTGGCCGCCCACGGTCAGCGCTTCGGTGGTGGCGGTGGCCGCCGTGTCGGCGCCGCCGGTCCCGCCCGGCCCCTGGTAGACCAGGGTGTTGCCGCCGCCGCTCTGGTCGTAGAGGCGGGTGATGGTGCAGGTGGTGCCCGCGCAGAACGCGTCCTGCGCCGCGGCGTCGGCCACGCCTCCGGCGGACAGCACCCCGATGTTCTGCAGCGCGCTGTCCGACGCCCGCTGCACCTGGTAGAGCGGGCCGTTGTAGGAGGCGAACAGCGCGCGGGTGGTGCTGTGGGCCGCGACGCACGGCGTGCCTCCCGCCGCGTAGATGTCGCAGGGTGCTTGTGCGGCTGCGTGCGAGATGCCACCGAATGCGACAAGACCGGTGAAGGCGAGCAGCACCGCGGCCAGGGAGACGACCAGCCCTCGGCGCATTCGGTGGTACAGGTGCAGGGCGGGCATGGTGAACTCCCTTGTTCATCGGTACGGACAGCTGACCGGTCCCGCCCGGGGCGCGAATGTTAGCGCTAACAATTTCGAGGACGGCCGACTGCTGTGCGGGCGCTCGGATTGAGGCATCACTATCCACCCATCCCGGACAGGGCGTCAAGAAGCAGGTGCCGAGGCCGGGGACGTCCCGGCCACAGCACCTGCTGTCACTCAGCGTGCGGTGAAGTCCTGGTTGCTGCCGGGGGCGTTCTTGCACGGCCACTGGTCGAGTTGCTGGCCGGTGTTGGCGCCGGCGCCGTAGACGTCGAGGCACAGGCCGCTGTTCTGGTTCTTGAACTGCCAGGAGCCGTCGGACTGCTGTTGCGGCAGCCAGAGGCCGGCTGCGCTGCCGCTGACGGGTTGTTGGACGATGTCCGGGGTGCCCTGGGTGGTCGAGGAGCCGGCCACGGCGACGTCCTGGCCGGAGTTCTGGGCCTGCAGCTCGCCGTAGCCGCCGGAGAGCGGGACGAACTGGAACTGCTGGTTGGCCTGCCCGTTGCAGGTCCACTGGTCGATCGCCGCACCGGAGTTGCCGGAGTTGCCGTACACGTCCAGGCACAGCGCGTCGCTGGCTACCACCAGCTGGTGGTAGCCCCCGGGGAAGCCACCGCCGGTGGTGGGTTCCGGTCCGGCCTGAGCGATGACCTGCTGGGCGCCTGACGGCCAGTTGGTGCCGGAGACCTGGACGTTCCCGGTCAAGGTGTTGTTGTGCGGGGCTCCGGTGGCGACGTTGGTGGCGCCGCCGTTGTACCAGTTGTCGGTGAAGGCGTTGTCATCGGTGTTGTTGTTGGCGTTGGCGTTGGTGAACGCCCACACACCGGTGTCCTGGACCACGTTGTCGGCCAGGGTGACGTAGCGGGAGCCTTCGTCGAGGTACAGGCCCACGGTGAACTGGTTGTCGTAGATGTAGTTGTGGTCGATCGAGGCGCCCGGGTTGGCCGAGAGGTTGTAGATGCTGCCGCCGTCGTGGAAGATCCTCTTGGTGCCGTGCACCTTGTTGTAGGACACCACGGTGTTCTTCAAGGTGGTGGGCGTGCTGTACACGGGCTGGTAGTTGTAGAGGCCGCGGTTCACGTAGTCCTGGCTGCCGCCCTGGTCGTTGGCCCCCCAGCCCCAACCGACGTCGATGCCGTCGTAGCCGAGGTCGGAGACCTCGTTGTGCGTGATCACGGCGTGGGTGACGTATGTGGACAGGATGCCGGCCATGTCCTTGTAGTCCTCGGCGACGCCCGTGATCAGGTCGTCCTGGACGGTGATGTTCTGGTCGGTCATCGCCGGATCGGTCGGGTGGTGGGCGTTGGGCTGCACGCCGCCGACGACGATGCCGCTGCCGGAGTCGTCGCTGAAGGTGCTGCGGGTGACGCTGATCCCCGAGGCGCCCAGGCCGGTGCCGGAGGCGGTGGCGTCGTTGTCGTTGCCGATGCCGAGACCGACCTGCCCGAGATGGGTGAACGTGTCGCCGGTGAAGGCGACGTTCGAGGCGGCGGAGACCTGGACGGCGGCGGGTACCTGGTTCCAGGTGTTGCGGGTGGCCTCGAACTGCTGGCAGCCGGACTGGCAGGAGGTCAGGAAGTTCGAGGGTTGCTGGTAGGTCTGGGCCAGGAAGGTGCCGGACTGCTGGTCCGCGTAGCCGATGTTCGTGCTCGGGCCCAGCCAGGTGGTGTGCTCGAAGGCGACCCCCTGGAAGGCGATGTCGTGCGCGGGGGCGCTGTAGCCGCCGGAGATCTGCACCAGGGAGGTCAGGCGCGGCAGTTCGACGTCGTGGGCGGTGGGGTTCCAGCCGGAGGGCGCCTTGTAGTACAGCTGCCCGGCCTGGGGGTCGAGGTACCACTGCCCGGTGTTCTTCAGGAACGAGTAGGAGTTCTCCAGTTGCAGGCCGCCGCCGGCGAAGGGGCTGGCGAGGGTGTCGTAACCCCAGTTGTTGTTGTTCCACGCGGGCTGCTGCATGGAGACGTTGGTTCCGGAGATGGACTGGACCGGAGCGTAGCGGTCGGTGAAGGAGTTCTGGCTCTCCAGTTCGATCCGGTTCTGCTCCGGCAGTGAGGCGAGGTAGTTCAGCGCGGAGTTCTTGATGGTCAAGCCGGTGGCGGTGACCGCCACATCACTCCGGTTGATGCCGATCGCGGCCCTGGGGGCCAGCGCCCCGTCGACGTACAGCTGCCGCGAGTCGGCCCCGGTCGGCACGGGGGCGGCGTAGATGTTGTTGGCCGCGTCGTGCAGGCTCCAGCCGGTGATCTGCTGCCCGCCGGAGAGCACAGGAGTCTGGCCGGGGGCCGCCTGCCAGATGACACTGTGTCCGTTGCTGCCCGAGTCGGTCGTCCCGAGGGTCAGCGGTGCCGAGAGCCGGTAGGTGCCGCCGGCCAGCTGAACGACGATGTCGCCGCTCATGTTTTTGTCGACGGCCTCGACCGAGGCCTTGGCCTGCGTCAGCGAGCAGGGAGCAGAGGAGCTGCACGCGGTGCCGGAGCCGGTGGGGGAGGCGTAGAGGGTGGTCGCCGTCGCGGCCTGGGAGACCGTGATCGGGGCCGCCGCGAGGGCCCCGAGGGTGACTGCCGTGACGAGGGCTGCCCTCGTCGATCGGCGGCGGCCGATGGTCGCGGGTGTTCGGGACATCATTGTCTGCCTTCTTCGCTGGGCTGGCCTGGACGACTGCGCGGCGAGGTCCGGCACCGCCTGTTCGGCTGGGCGCGCCGTGCCTCGCGGGTGCCGGAGCGGCATCGTGGACGATGCCGCTCCGGCAGGTGACTGGGTCCGGCGCTCGGTTATCCGAGGGTCCATTGCTGGTTGCTGCCGCCGTTGCAGGTCCACAGCTCGGCCAGGGCGCCGTTGGCGGTGGAGGCTCCGGTGACGTCCAGGCACAGGCCGGACTGGGCTCCGGTGACGGTGCCGTTGGCGTTGAGGTTCCACTGCTGGTTGCTCTGGCCGTTGCAGGACCAGATCTGCACCTTGGTGCCGGGGCTGGTGCCCTGGCCGCTGGCGTCCAGGCACAGGCCGCCGCCGCCCGTACCGAGGGTCAGCTGACCGGAGGAGGTGTGCGTCCAGGCCTGGTTCGCCTGGCCGTTGCAGTCCCAGATCTGCTGCTGCGTACCCTGCACCGTGGTCGAGTTCGGGTCGTCCAGGCACTTGCCCGCACCCACCGCGTGCAACGCACCCGCGCCGCCGCCGGTGCCGCCGCTGAACGAGTAGCCGGCCGCCGTGAGGTTGGCCTGCACAGCGTTCTCGGTGGCGTCGGAGGGATAGCCGGCGGTGACGGCGCCCTCGAAGAAGTAGCCGACGCCGCTGCCGCTGTTGTCGCCGCCGGTGCCCAGCAGGATCGAGGAGTCCGTACGCATGGGGGAGTACCCGTTGGGAAGTGGGCCGGACCAGGTGGTGGTCAGCCCGCCGCTGGTGCCGTTGCCGTACTTGAGGGTGAAGTTGGTGGTGCCGTTGTTCTTCTCCCACGCGGAGACGAACGGGAAGTGCACGCCCGGGTTGTTCGCGGTGTTCGGCCCCGTGTTGGAGCTGTACATGCCGTTCTCTAGGTCGGCCTCCACCCACGGGCCCGAGCCGCTGCAGCCGCCGAACCAGCACGCCGTGCCCCACTCGATCGCGTTCATGGTGGCGTTGCCGGTATCGGTGTGGGAGTTCTCGCCGCTGCCGTAGTCGAAGCAGCACCACTGGTCCACGTCGTTCGACGACGTGATCATGTAGACGCCTTCGGGCGCGGCACCGGTGGGCACGTTCTTCGCGTTGTCGACGCGGTAGCCCACTCCCTGGGTGACCTTGACCCCGTAAGCCGCATGTCCGCCGACCGTCAGCGGCAGCGCCATCGCGTCGGCGCCCAGGTCCGAGCCGTTGGGCCCCGGACCCTTCCAGTAGCCGCCCCAGGAGATCGGCATGTCATTGTGGTTCGAGGTCTGATCGTAGATCTTGGTGATGGTGCACGAGGTGCCCGCGCAGAAGGACACCTGCGGCGCGGCGTTGACGTCGCCGCCGGCCGAGAGCAGCCCGATGTCCAGGTAGCCGTGGTCCGATGCGCGCTGGATCTGGTACAGCGGCCCGTTGTAGGACGCGAAGAGCGCCCGGGTGGTGCTGTGCGCGGTGACGCAGGGCGTGCCACCCGAGGCATAGATGTCGCAGGGCCCGGAGGCGGCGGCCTGCGCCGTCCCAGTCACGCCCATCGCGCCGGCCAACGTGCTGAGCACGATCGCGAAGGCGACCGCCAAGCGGGCGAGCACCCCGCCGCGGCGCGGAGGGGCCGACGGTGCGAAGGGCCGCTTCCCCCGTCCGCGCCGGCTGGTTCGGCCGAGCCGCGTCCGCGGCGGCCGGTCCACCGTCCCGGGCCGGTCGGACCGGCCCCGGACGTAGAAGTTGTCGTCCATTCCTGTTCCTCGCTCTCCGTCGGACGGCGATCAGATGCCGGTGATCGTGTACTCGTTGTTGGTGCTGCCGTTCTCCGACCACATGACCGTGGGGGAGCCGGCGGCGGTGCTGCCGGAGCCGTCCAGGGCGGTGCCGGTGCCGCGGTTGACGATGTGGTGGCGACCGCTCCCGGCGTCGTCGAGGCGCCACTGCTGGTTGTTGCCGCCGTTCCACGGAGCCTGCAGGCAGGTCGCGCCGTTGGCGGTGTTGCCCCAGCTGTCGGCGACCATGCCGTTGGTGTTGTTGACGATCCGGTACCACCCCCCGCCGAGCGGAACGAACTGCCACTGCAGGTTGGTACTGCCGTTGTAGTTCCACTGCTTGAGCCCGGATCCGGACGCGACGCTGCCGCCGCTGTCGAGCACCAGGCCGGTGGTGACGTTGGTGACCTTCGCCCAGCCGGTCGGAACCGGGGGTGCTCCCGGGGTCGGGATCTGCCCCTTGAAGGTCAGCTTGAACACGTATGCCAGGGCGCTGAACGGCGGGTTGGACGAGGGCATCGTGATGTGCAGCCCGCCGCCGTCCTGGGAGTAGTCGGTCAGGGCGGTGTACACGCCCGCGGCGTTGTCGACCAGCTGGATCGACGCCAGACCGCTGAGGCTGATCTGGTTGGAGCCCAGGGTGGTGATGGTCGTGGTGCCGCCCTGCCAGCCGAGAGTGGTGGCGTAGAGCACGGTGTTGTCCTGGCTGCGGGTGAACCGCACGTCCTGCGGCGTGCCGGCTTTCGGACCGCTGAAGGATCCACCGCCCATGGCCGTCGGCCCCTCGCCGTAGGAGGCCCACGAGCGGGTGGCGTACACGGCCTCACC
This sequence comes from Streptacidiphilus carbonis, assembly GCF_000787775.1. Lineage (GTDB taxonomy): Bacteria > Actinomycetota > Actinomycetes > Streptomycetales > Streptomycetaceae > Streptacidiphilus > Streptacidiphilus carbonis. Next base: position 43,595 of record NZ_BBPM01000038.1, read on the forward strand.
GAAACGTCCCAGCCAGTCGCCCATTCCCAGCAGCACGCTCTGCTGCTGGCTCGGGATCGTGCCGTCCGCCATCGGGGAGACGTTCAGGATCATCGTGCCGCCCTTGGCGGTCCGGTCGATCAGCGAGTGCAGGATGGCCTGGAGCGAGTAGTAGGTGATGCCGTTGGTGTAGCACCAGCTGGTCGCGGAGATCGCGTCGTCGGTCTCCCAGTACGGGGTCAGCAGCCCGCCGGGGCCGCCGCGCTCGTAGTCGAAGACCTCGCCCTTGTTGTCGAGGCCGTCCTTGAAGGTGGCCACCACGTCCTTGTTCCAGGACACGGCCTTGTTGTAGTAGTACGCCAGGAACTGCAGCCGGTAGCTCTCCTCCACCAGGTTCAGGTCGAAGTCCTGGTAGATCAGGTCGGGCTGGTAGCCGTCGATGACCTCGGCCAGCTTGTTGTACCAGAGCAGGTTCTCGGCGGCGGTGCCCTGCTGCGCGTAGAGGAGGCGCAGCTTGGGGTCCGACTGGGCCGGCACGTGGTCGTAGTAGCCGTTGAAGTGGTAGGCGTGGTGCAGCGAGCACATGAACTTGAGCCCCTGCCCGCGGATCGCCTGGGCGTGCTGGGCCACCAGGTCCAGCTTCGGGCCTGTCTGGACGGCGTTCCACGGGTTCGAGGCGCTGTTCCACATCGAGTACCCGTCGTGGTGTTCGGCCACCGGTCCGGCGAACTTCGCCCCGGCGTTCCTGAACAGCGTCGCCCAGGCGTTCGGATCCCAGTTGCCGCCCTGGGAGGCCAGCTTCGGCGCGAACTGCACGAAGTGGCCCGACTTGTCGTTGGCGCCGAGGATGAAGTTGTGGAACGGCCAGACGGACGGGTCGCCGTAGGTGGCGATGTGGTGCTGGTTCTCGGCGGAGCCGCTGATGTACATGTTGCGCGGGTACCACTCGTTGCCGAACGCCGGGACGCTGTAGACGCCCCAGTGGTAGTAGATGCCGAACTTGGCATCCTGGAACCAGGTCGGGGCCGGCGGGTGCTGGTCCACCGAGGACCAGCTCGCGCTGTAGCTCTGCGGGCCGGTGGTGGCGCCGGCTTCGGGCGCGAAGCGCAGCACGCTCAACGCGCCGGTGGCCGCGGCTGTGGCCAGCAGCCGCCGACGGGTGATCTGGAACGGGGACTCGGACGGCGACATGACGGGGGCCTCTCGGGTCGACGACGTGGGGATGGCTGGGGGAGTGCCGGGGGTGCCGGCCGGCGGGGCCGGCAGTGCTGCCTGCTCCGCCGGCCGGTCAGCGGATCAGTTGTGGGTCCACTTCTGGTTGCTGCCGCCGGTGCAGGTCCACAGGTCGAGCAGGGTGCCGTTGGCGGTGCCCGCTCCGGCGGCGTCGAGGCAGAGGCCGGACTGGGCCCCGGTGACGGTGCCGTTGGCGTTGAGGGTCCACTTCTGGTTGGCCTGGCCGTTGCAGGACCAGATCTGCACCTTGGTGCCGGGGCTGGTGCCCTGGCCGTTGGCGTCGAGGCAGTCCCCGCCGTAGACCCGCAGTTCGCCCGCGGCGGTGGCGGTCCACTGCTGGTTGGCGCCTCCGTTGCAGTCCCAGAGCTCCACCTGGGTGCCGAGCGTCTGGGTGGCGCCGGGGACGTCGACGCAGCGTCCTGAGCCGGCTCCGACGATCGCGCCGCTACTGCCGCCCGTTCCGCCGCCGCTGCCGGGGGTGATGGAGAGGTTGTCGAACTGGGCCGTCTCGCCCTGGCTGGTGGCGTAGCCGACCTGCCCGGCGCCCCAGCTGAAGTCGTTCGCGGTTCCGACCTGGGTGCCGTCGATGCTCGCGGTGATCGTGGACCCGGAGAAGGTGAGGGCCAGGGTGTGCCAACGGGCGGTGCCCAGGGCCGCGGTGGTGCCGTGGGCCAGGGTGGAGACGGTGCCGTTGGTGTTCGAGCTGAGGATCGACCAGTCGCCGCTGTCGCTGACCCGCAGGTGGTAGGCGTTCAGGCCGGCGGCTCCGGTGTACGACTGGCTGTTGGCGCGGCCGAGCAGCTCGGCGTAACCGGGTTTCTCCAGCAGCACGTCCGAGGAGACGGTGTAGTTGCTCCAGCTCAGGTCGCCGAGCAGGGTGTGCGGGTCGGTCAGCGGGTCCCAGGTGATCGGCGCCTGGGCGCTCATCTGGCGCACGCATTGGCCGCTGCGTCCGCCGCCGCAGCCGGTGACCTCGAAGGCGCCCTGCCAGTCCATCAGGTACTTGGCCTCGGAGCCGGTGGCGTCGCCGTCGAAGGTGTCGCTGTACGGCAGGCCCAGGGCGGCCTGTGCGGGGCCTGCGGTGCTGCCCTTGCCCTGCCCGGTCGTGGTGGTCACGGTGTAGACGTAGCCGGGCTGGACGGTCAGGCTGAAGCTTCCGCCGGACGGGGTCAGGCCGGTGGTGTGCACCAGGTAGTCGGCCGGGTTGTTGGAGCCGACGTTCGTCGCCCAGACGTGCACCGGGCCCGTGGACAGGCCGCCCGTGACGTTGAAGTTCAGGGTCTGGGCGCTGCCGGCGTCCATGGTTTCGATGATGGTGCTGTAGTCGCTGTTGTTCGTGGACTTGAGCGAGACGTAGCTGCCGTTGTTGCGGTTGCCGCCGATATAGCCGCTGGAGGTGTCGAGGTACTTCCAGCCGGGGGCGGTGAACTGCGTGGTCTGAGCCTCCACCCAGGCGTTCTTGCCGACGGAGTAGTAGCCGGACCACGGCTGCGGAGCCAGTGCGAGGCCCATCGTCGGGTACGGCAGGTTCGGGGTGATCGCGGCCACGATCGGCCAGTTGAGATACGCGGTCATCCGGCCGTCGATGTAGCCGCGGTTGATGCCGCGCGCCATGGCCTGCGCGCCGCCGTTGTAGTCGTCCGACCCGTTCTCGCTGGCCCACAGCTGCTTGCCGGACGAGGTGGCGGCCGACGGAACCGTGCAGGTCGACTGCGCGGAGCGGTAGCCGCACGGGTAGTGGGCGCCGAGGATGTCGACCGAGGAGGCGAACGCGGAGTTGCTGTCGACGTCGTTGGCGATCGACCAGTCGGAGTCCGCGCCGACGATCTTGACGGCCGAGTAGCCGTCGGCGTTCAGGGTGGAGCGCAACTGCTCGTACCAGGAGATGTTGTAGCCGCGTTCGTTCCAGCCGCCCAGGTAGTCGATGCTCAGGCCGTGCTGTTTCGCGCAGCCGAGCCAGGAGACCAGGTAGTCGACCATGTCGGTCGACCAGAAGTTCCCGTTGCCGATCCACCCCGGGGCGCCCCACGCCAGCCCGTAGAGCTTGATGCCCGGGTTGCGGGCCTTGGCCTGCCCGGCGAGCCAGAACTCGTAGCCGGCGTTGCAGTTGACGACGCCTCGGGTGTGCTCGATGCTCGGCTCGGCACCGGAGGTGGAATTGGTGTCGCCGCCGATCTCGATCTTCAGCATCTGCACCGAGGCGCCGTAGTCCGGCTTGAAGAGCGAGTCCAGGATCTGGGAACGCTGCGGATCGGGATAGTCGACCAGCAGTCTGCTGTTGCCTCCGCCGCCGCTGATCGCGCCGACGCCGTCGAAGGTGCGGCCGCCGGAGGAGCCGTTGACGGTGATCGACGCCGCTGCCTGTGCCGGCCCGGCCGCGACGGCAACCATGCCGCTCGCGACCAGGGCGGCACCGGCGAGCATTGCCGTCGAAGCCCGCAGTCGCCGAAGTAATCGCTTCAATCGTGACATGGCGCAGGTCCCTTTCCTGGGCAGCGGCATTCAGCGGCCGGCACGTCGGCGGCGACCGCGCGGGACGTGCCGGCTGCGGCGCCACCGTCACGACCCCCGGCCGTGACGGCACACGAGCACAGCCGCACCGACCGTCGCGGGAGGCGTGGCGGCGTGCAGGGCGTTGATGGGGGAGATGAGACAGCGGCGACCCGTGGTGCCGCTGGAAGACCAGCCCGTCGCGAACGATCCGGCACCCGAACCGCGACCAGGCTGCGCACAGAGTAGGTAACCGGCGCTGACGGGGATGTGTCAAGATGTCCGACCGCGTCGGCTTTGGATGGTGGACTGTGTTCCTTGCTGTCGAAAGCTCTCCGTTTCGCGCTGGGCGTCCGCGCCCGCCGGGCTCCAGGCGAGGCCCGACTGAGTGGGATAGATCAGACCAATAGCCGAAACTTACATAGTGTCATGGGCAAGCCACAGCACCGTGATCGGCGGTGCCGACAGGGGTCGGGCGTCGGCGGCAACGGGTCCTCCGCTGCTTCCGCCGACTGGTCCGGCCTGCGGAGATGCCGCCTCGCCGGCGCGTCGGAAGGGTCATGTCCGGTCCGGACGACCGTGCGGGACCGCTGGTGTGACGGTGCAACAGATTCGACACCCAAGAGCCTTCAGTACGAAACATTCCGTTGACCACTCATGCCGCCAGTCGTACGATCCCTTCGAGCTGATCCAGCGAATCGGTTCGATCTCCACCCGCCGGCAGTCGACGCGGGACTCAACACCGGGCCCGGCAGTCCGATGTCGGGTTCGGCGATGAACTGCAGCCCGCACAGCAGTCCGGGATGAGGCGGGCAGCCCGCTCGCACGGGCCGATCAGACCACTCCAGAAGCAGTTGCGAAGACGGAGGCCGTCAGTGGTGGGCGCCGCATGCGCGCCGGCCGCGACCTGCACAGTTGTTAACGCTCACAATCACGCGGACGAAGAGGTCCCATGTCCCGACACCCTTCGCTGAAATCCCGCCTACTGAGTATCGTCGCTGCCGTCGTGGGCGTCGTCGGCATGGGCCTCCAGGCCGCACCCGGCGCCGCCGCCGCTACGTTGACCCAGGTCACGAACTTCGGCAGCAATCCGAGCAATCTGCTCATGTACGTGTACGTGCCGAACAACGTCAAACCCGACCCGCCGATCCTGCTGGCGCTGCACGGGTGCCAGGGCTCCGGGCCGTACCTGTACTCCAGCACCGATTTCGCTTCGCTGGCCGACCAGTACGGATTCATCGTCGTCTACCCCTCGACGACGAACCCGGGCGGCCGGTGCTGGGACGTCTCGTCGAACCAGGCGTTGACCCGGAACGGTGGCAGCGACCCCGTCGGGCTGATGTCGATGGTCAGCTACACGGAGCAGCACTACGGCGGCGACCCCGGTGCCGTCTATGTCACCGGTGAGTCCTCGGGCGCGATGATGACCAACGTCATGGCCGCCGACTACCCCGACGTGTTCAAGGCCGGCGCGGCGTTCATGGGTGTGCCCGACCACTGCTTCTACACCGGCACCGTGGACGGATGGAACTCCGCCTGCGCCCAGGGCCAGGTGTCGATGACCCCGCAGCAGTGGGGCGACCTGGCGCGAGGCGCCGACCCGGGTTACAGCGGTCCGCGCCCGCGCATGCAACTGTGGCACGGCACCGCCGACACCACCCTGAGCTACAACAACCTCGCTGAAGAGGTCAAGCAGTGGACCGATGTGCTCGGGGTGAGCCAGACCCCTTCAGCCACGGACACGCCGGTGTCCGGCTGGACCCGCACCCGCTACAACAGCGGCAGCGGGAGCACCCAGGTCGAGGCGTACAGCATCGCGGGTGCCGGGCACCAGCTGCCGGTCCAGGGCTCCGGTATGGCCGCCTACGCCGTCCACTTCATGGGTCTGGACGCTGGCTCGTCCGGCGGTGGCGGGCCGAAGTCCGGTGCACTGCGTGCGGTGGGGGCCGGCAAGTGCCTGGACGATCCGAACGCGAGCACCACCCCGGGTACGCAGCAGCAGATCTGGGACTGCAACGGCCAGGCCGACCAGACCTGGACGCACACCTCGGCGAACCAGCTGAGCGTCACCGTCAACGGCTCGACCCTGTGCCTGGACGCCAGCGGCCGGGGCACCAGCCCCGGCACCAAGGTGCAGACCTGGTCCTGCAACGGCCAGGCCAACCAGCAGTGGAACCTCAACGCCGACGGCACCGTCACCGGCGTCCAGTCAGGCCTCTGCCTCGACGTGACCGGCCGGTCCACCACCGACGGAGCCCCGGTGGAGCTGTGGACCTGCAACGGCGGCAGCAACCAGCAGTGGAGCCTCGGTTGAGTCCGGAATCCCCGGTGGACCCTTCGCAGCAGCAGAGAGGTGCGCACAGATGGCAAGAGCGAGACTTCGCGTCGGTCTGACCGGCGCTCTGTCCGGCGCAATCGGACTGTCGCTGGTGGTGATCCCGGCCTCGCCCGCTTCGGCCTCCAATGAGACGGTCCACAAGTGGCTGACCACCTCGGACCTGGGCCAGCACCTGACCCAACAGGCCAACCTCGGCTTCTCGGCCTCATCCGGGTCGGGGACCATCAGCATCGACGACGCGCAGACCTACCAGACCATGGACGGCTTCGGCGCGGCGATGACGGACAGCTCGGCGTGGCTGTTGTCGGACAAGCTGAGCAGCGCCGCGCACACGAACCTGATGAATGCCCTGTTCAGCCCGAGTCAGGGCATCGGGATCAGCTGGGTGCGCATCCCGATGGGATCGTCCGACTTCTCCGCGACGGCCCAGCCGTACTCCTACGACGACAACCTCTCGACCTCGACGGGCACGACGGTCGGCGTGGGCTCCGGCCGCTGCCTGGACGACACCGGCAACCCGTCCAACGGCGTACAGGCGTACGTCTGGGACTGCGCGAGCGGCAACGCGAACCAGCAGTTCGCCTACACCGGCGCCGCGGAGCTGCAGGTCGCCGGCAAGTGCCTGGACGCCAACGGCCAAGGCACGGTTTCCGGTACCAAGGTGATCCTGTGGACCTGCAACGGCCAGAGCAACCAGAAGTGGAAGCTCAACGTCGACGGCTCGATCACCGGCGTGCAGTCCGGCCTGTGCCTGGACGTGAGCGGGGCGGCCACCGGCAACGGCAGTCCGGTGCAACTGTGGGGCTGCAGCGGTGCGACCAACCAGCGCTGGACCCGGCCGGACCCGTCGCTCGCGAGCTTCTCGATCGCCCACGACCTCGGCTACATCGTCCCCGACCTGAAGCAGGCCGCGGCCCTCAACCCGGGTATCAAGTTCATGGCCAATCCGTGGAGTCCGCCGGGGTGGATGAAGGCGAACGGCCAGATGAACAACACCGGCCACGCGGGGACCCTGCTGCCCGCGAGCTACGGCCCGCTCGCACAGTACTTCGTGAAGTTCCTGCAGGGCTATGCCGCCCAGGGCGTGCCGATCTACGCGATCACTCCACAGAACGAGCCGACCTACGCCTCCGCGTATCCCGGCATGGAGTTCAGCGAACAGAACGAGGCCGCCTTCGTCGCCGACGACCTCGGCCCGTCGCTGGCACAGGCCGGCCTCTCACCGAAGGTCCTGGGCACCGACTTCAACACCAACGTCCTCGGCGGCTACGCCGAGCCGCTGATGCAGGACCCCGGCGCGAGCAAGTACCTGGCCGGCACCTCCTGGCACTGCTACGCGGGCGGCCTGAACACCATCGCCACCATGCAGTCGGCCTTCCCGGACAAGGACAACTACGAGACCGAGTGCTCGGACGGCATCGACCCGCAGAACGCGATCGAGACCTTCATCCAGAGCACCCGCAACTCGGCACGGGCCGCCACCATGTGGAACATCGCCCAGGACCAGAACAACGGACCGGTGATCCCCGGCGGCTGCAACGCCTGCACCCCGCTGGTCACGATCAACCAGAGCACCGGGAACGTGACCTACAACGCCGCCTACTACTCGGTCGGACACTTCAGCAAGTTCGTCCTGCCCGGCGCCAAGCGGGTCGCCTCGACCACCACGGCGAACCTCGACGACGTGGCGTTCAAGAACCCCGACGGGTCGCTCGTGCTGATCGTCGACAACACCTCCGGCTCCACCCAGTCGTTCGCCACGAACTGGAACGGACAGTCCTTCAGCGACTCGCTTCCCAGCCACGGCATCGCCACCTACACGTGGGTGCCGGGGGCGACAGCCCCCAGCGCCGGGTGACCGACCCGGCCGCGCCCGGGATCCACATCCCGCCTCAACCCCGTAGGCTGACGCCTCGGCGGTGGCCCCCACCACCGCCGAGGCGTCAGTCCTGGACCTTGCCGCCGGTGATGCGGGAGATGACCAGGGCGACCAGGATGATCGCGCCGTTGAGCGCGCCGATCCACTGCGCGGGCACGCCGCCCAGGGTGAGCACGTTCTGGATGAGGAACAGCAGCAGGATGCCGGTGAAGGCGCCGAACATGCTGCCCTTGCCGCCGTTGAGGCTGATGCCGCCGATGACGGCGGCGGCGAAGACGGTGAAGATGTCACCGTTGCCCTGGGCGGAGGCCACCGAGGCGAGGCGGCCGGAGAGCATGAGACCGCTGAGCGCGGCCAGCAGGCCGGCGGTGACCATCACCGTCCACAGCACCCGGTCGGTGCGGATGCCGGCTGCCTTCGCAGCGTCGATGTTGCCGCCGATCGCGTACAGGGAGCGGCCGAAGCTGGTCGCGCCCAGGACGACGATGCCGGCGGCGAAGAGGATCAGGCAGACCCACACGGACGCGGGGACGCCCAGCCACTGCGCGGTGCCCAGGTAGAGCATCGAGCCGGGCAGGTTGAAGAACGTCTGGCCGCCGGAGACGCCGGTGAGCAGACCGCGCAGCACGATCAGCATGCCCAGGGTGACGATGAATCCGTTCAGGCCGAAGCGGATGATGAACAGCGCGTTGACGGCACCGACGACCAGACCGACCGCGAGGGCCACGGGGACGGCCCAGGCTCCGGGAAGCAGGCCGAGCCCGTGTCCGGCGCCGGCCGGAACCGTGAGCCAGGCGGCTATTCCCGGGGCGAGGCCCACCGTGGACTCCTGCGAGAGGTCCATCTTCTTGACGATCAGCACCAGGGTCTCGGCCAGGACCAGGACAGCCATCTCGGACATCGTCTGCAGCACGTTGACGAGGTTGTCCGTCTGCAGGAACACCGGGTTGACGAGCTGTCCGACGATCGCGATCACGATGATCGCCGGGATCAGGGCGAGGTCGCGGAGCCGGGCGAAGGCGATGCGCCGCACCGGGCCGGCGCCCGCCACGCCGCGCCGGACCCGCTGCGCGGTCGTGGGGTCGGGCGTCGTTGTCTCAGACATGGAGGTCCATTCCTTCCATTGCGGCCACCAGGTCGTGGTCGTGCCAGCCGCTGCGCTTCTCGGCGACGATCCGGCCCTGGAACATCACCAGGACCCGGTCGCACAGGCGCAGGTCGTCCAACTCGTCGGACGCGATGACGACGGCCGTGCCGGCGGCGGCGGTCTCCTCGACCTTGCCGAGCAGGAACTCCTTGGAGCGCACGTCCACGCCGGCGGTGGGGTTGATCAGCACCAGCAGTCCCGGATCGTTGGCCAGGGCCCGTGCCATCACGACCTTCTGCTGGTTGCCGCCGGAGAGCCCGGAGACGTGCTGCCCGGGGCCGGGGGCCTTGATGGCCAGATGATCGATCATCTCCCGGGCCAGGGCGTCCCGGCGGCGGCCGTTGATCAGTCCTTGCGGGCCCAGCCGTTCCGGGACGGTGAGGGTCCCGTTGTCCGCGATGGACATCTCCGGTACGTAGCCCTGGTGGTGGCGGTCCTGCGGCACGAAGCCGACCCCGGCCGCCAGGGCGGCGGGCACGCTGCCGGGGCGGAGCCGCCGGCCGGCGACGCGTACCTCGCCCGCCACGGCTGTGTGCAGCCCGGCCACGGTCTCGGCCAGTTCGGTGCGGCCGCTGCTCGCGGCCCCGGCCAGGCCCACGATCTCGCCGCTGCGGACGGAGAAGGCCACGTCGTGGTAGGCGTCCGAACCCAGACCGGTCACCGACAGGAGTTCCGCCGCGTCGGCGGCGACGTCCGGTCGGCGGGGCAGGCCGCTCCTGGTCCGTGCTGCCTCGCCGGTCATCGCGGCCACCAGATCGGCCCGCGGCAGGTCCTGGACCGGAGCGGTCACGATGTGCCGCGCGTCCCGGAAGACCGTCACCGTGTCGCAGATCTGGTAGACCTCCTCCAGGTGGTGGCTGATGAAGAGGAAGGTGACGCCCTGCCGCTGCAGCTCCTGGATCCGGGCGAAGAGCCGCTCGATCGCCGCGCCGTCGAGTTGCGCGGTTGGCTCGTCCAGGACGATGAACCGGGCGCCGAACGACAGAGCCCGCGCGATCTCCACGAACTGCCGCTGCTCGACCGACAGTTCGTCGGCCGGGGCGCCCGCGTCCACCGCCACCGACCAGGTGTCCAGCAGTTCGCGGGCCTGTCGGCGCACGGTCTGCCAGCTGATCAGGCCGCTGCGGGTGCGGGCGTGCCGGTTGAGGAAGAGGTTCTCCGCGACGGTGAGCTGGGGGATGATGGTGGACTTCTGGTAGACGCAGGCCACCCGGTGCCGCCAGGCGTCCCGGTCGGTCATCCGCGGGGCCCGCTCCCCACCGAAGAGGACCGTTCCCTCGTCGGGCGCCTGAAGCCCGGTCAGGATGGAGACCAGAGTGGACTTGCCTGCGCCGTTCCGGCCGACCAGGGCATGGGTCTCGCCCTGCTGGACGGTGATGTGCGCGTCGCGCAGTGCCACGGTCGAGCCGAAGCGCTTGGTGATGCCCGCCGCTTCCACGACGGGTGGGGCCGTGTCCATGGGAGTGCCGCCTTCCGTCAGCCGAGGTGGTTGCCCCACAGGGACGAGTCGGTGCTCTTCAGGCTGGAGATGCCCCCGTAGCCGCCGCCGTCGGCGGTGACCAGCGGCGCGGAGAGCTGGTCCTCCAGCAGTCCCGGGCGGACCTGGACGATGGTGCTGCCGTGGTCGGTCGGCCCGGGCTTGAAGACCTTGCCCTGGATCGCGCACTTCAGGTAGTAGAGCGCGTACTTGGCGTAGAGGTCGGCGGGCTGGGAGACGGTGGCGTCGATCTTCCCGGCTGCGATGTCCTTGAGCTCCTCCGGGATGCCGTCGTTGGAGACGACGAAGACGTGCCGGGGGTCGCTCGGTCCGACCAGCAGGCCCTTCTGCTGCAGGACCTGGAGGGTGCCGGAGAGGGCGAAGCTGGACTGCATGTAGACGCCCTTGACGCCCGGGTGCGCGGTGAGGTCGGTCTGCAGCTTCTGCGCGGCGGTGGCGGCGTCCCAGTTGGTGGCCTCGCCGTAGACGGTGATGCCGGGGAAGCTCTGCTTCATGCAGGAGTTGAACGCGTCGGTGCGGTCGCGGCCGTTGATCGAGGCGAGGTCGCCCTCCAGCATGACCACCGAGCCCTTCCCCTTCAGTTTGGTGCCGAGGAATTCACAGGCCTTCTGTCCGTAGGCGCGGTTGTCGGCGCGCACCACCATGTAGACGTTGCCGGTGTCGGGCCGGGTGTCCACGGTGACGACCGGGATCTTCCGGGCGGCGAGCTGGGCCAGGGTGGGGGCGATCGCCGCGGTGTCCTGCGGCGCCATGGCCACGCCCTTGACGCCCTGGGCCATGAAGGTCTGCACGTTCGCCGCGAGCTTCGCGACGTCGTTCTGCGAGTTGGTCGTCTTGAGGGTGAGGCCCTGCTCCTTGCCGTACTGCGGGGTGTACTGGATGTAGGAGTTCCAGAAGTCGGTGTCGGAGCGCGGGTAGTCCACGCCCACGACCGGAGAGCTGCCGGCGGTCGCGGTCGACGAGCTGCTGGAGCAGGCGGCGAGTGGGCTGATGCAGAGGAGGGCGGTGGCGGTTGCGGCGACGGATCTGAGTCTCATGGCGGTCTGCCTCACAGGGAGCGGTGTGGGTGGTGGTCAGGGGCCGGTCGGAAGGGGACGCAGGCGCAGACCGCTCGTGCCGCCGTCCACGGGCGGCCGATCGGCCGGCGGGCGTTGAGAGCGGACAGCCCGGCGGACTCCCCGGCGCTCATGCCGGCACCTCCGCGCTGTCGGCAGCCGACGCTGCCGGGCCGCTCCATACCGGCCCCTCCGGGTAGGCATGGTCGGCGAGGGAGCGCGGGTGCATCTCCGCGCTGATGCCGGGTGCGGTGGGCGCCAGGTAGTGACCGCCCTCGACCCGAGCCGGGTCGGTGAAGTGCTCGTGCAGGTGGTCGACGTACTCGATGACGCGGTCGGTCGTGCTGCCGCTGACGGCCACGTAGTCGAACATCGCCAGGTGCTGCACCATCTCGCACAGCCCCACGCCCCCGGCGTGCGGGCACACCGGGACGCCGAACTTGGCTGCCAGCAGCAGGATCGCGACGTTCTCGGTGACCCCGGCGGTGCGGCTGGCGTCCAGTTGCACGATGTCCAGCGCCCCGGCCTGGAGCAGCTGCTTGAACATCACCTGGTTGTGCACGTGTTCGCCGGTGGCGACCCGGATCGGCGCGACGGCGCGGTGAATGGCGGCGAGGCCGAGGATGTCGTCCGGTGAGGTGGGCTCCTCGATCCAGTACGGGTCGTAGGGCGCGAGCTCGCGTATCCAGTCGACGGCCTGCTGGATGCCCCAGGCCTGGTTGGCGTCGACCGCGATGCGAATGTCAGGACCGACGGCCTCCCGGGCCAGCCGCAGCCGGCGCACGTCGTCCGCGAGGTCGGCGCCGACCTTCAGCTTGATCTGGGTGAAACCGTCCGCGACCGCTTCTTTCGCGAGCCGTACCAGCTTCTCGTCCGAGTAGCCGAGCCAGCCGGGCGTAGTGGTGTAGGCCGGGTATCCGCGGTCCAGCAGGTGCCCGGTGCGTTCGGCGCGGCCGGGTTCGGCACGGCGCAGGATCTCCAGGGCCTCCTGCCGGGTCAGCGCGTCCTCCAGGTAGCGGAAGTCGACCAGGTCCACCAGCCGCTCGGGGGAGAGGCTCGCGAGCAGCTGCCACACCGGCTTGCCCTCACGGCGCCCGTACAGGTCCCAGACCGCGTTGACGACGGCGGCGGCGGCCATGTGGATGGCGCCCTTCTCCGGGCCGAGCCAGCGCAGTTGGCTGTCGCCGGTCAGCCGGCGGGAGAAGCCGCCCAGGTCGGTGAGGACGTCCGCCACCGGCAGACCCACCACCAGCGGGGCGAGCGCCCGCACGGCGGCGACCTCCACGTCGTTGCCGCGGCCGACCGTGAAGGCCAGCCCGTGGCCGGTCTGGCCGGCGCTGGTACGCACTGTCACATAGGCGGCGGAGTAGTCGGGTTCGGGATTCATCGCGTCGGAGCCGTCGAGATGGAGGGAGGTGGGGAAGCGCACATCGACCGCCTCGACCGCAGCGACGACTTCCGGGCTGGGAGACATGGGATGGATTTAAGGGCGGTGAGCGGTCTGATGTCCATAGGTCGGGCAGAGGAAGGCAAAATCGGTCCTATTTCCTATCATTTCTGATGGTTCATCTGAACGGCTTGCCGAGGGAGGAGTCCCATCACTTCATGGACATGGGATGTCCTGTTACGCTGTCGAGTCACGGTGCAACTGAGCGAGAGTTGAGCGATGTCACTGACCGACAAGGCCATCAGCCGGATCCGGGAGCTCATCCAGTCGGGTGAGCTGCCCCCGGGGGCGAAACTTCCACCGGAGCAGCAGCTCGCGGCCGAACTGGGCCTCTCCCGGAACCTGATGCGCGAGGCGGTCAAGGCCCTGGTCGTGGCCCGGGTCCTGGAGATCCGCCGGGGGGACGGCACCTATGTGACGAGCCTGGAACCCGGGCTGCTCCTGGAGGGTCTCGGCGCCGCGGTCGAACTGCTGCAGGGCGACACGCTGCTGGAGCTCACCGAGGTCCGCAAGCTGTTCGAACCGGTCGCCACCGGCCTCGCCGCGACGCGCATCAGCGGGGAGCAACTCGCCGAGGTGGAACGCCACCTGACGGCGATGCGGGCGGCGAGGGACGACGTGGAACAGCTCAACCAGCACGACGCGGCCTTCCACCGCGCCGTGATCGCCGCTACCGGCAACCAGACCTTGATCACCCTGCTGGAGGGCATCGGCAGCCGCACCGTGCGCGCCCGGGTCTGGCGGGGCCTGGTCGACGGGGACGCAGCGGCCCGGACGCTCGCCGAACACGAGGCGATCCACCAGGCGCTGGCCGCCGGCGACGCCGTACTCGCCCAGGCCGCCGCGTACGTGCACGTCAGCACCACCGACAGATGGCTCCGGGAGCACTACGCCCAGGCCACCGACTCCTTCACCGATCCGTCACCCGCCTCCGGGGAGCCGGAGTGAGACTTATCCGCATCGACCCGGTGGGCGCCGAGCGCTTCGGCGGCACTGCCTCCCGCGCCTACCCGGTGGGCCGGACGGCGGAGGGAAACCGCGTCGGCGGATCACCCGAAGACTCGGCGCTGGATCTCGCGCCGGTAGTCCTCAAGGGTGTTGTCCAGGTGGACGGCTGTGGCTCGGGCGGCCGCTTCGGGGTCGCCGTCCCGGATCGCCTGATAGATGGCCGTGTGTTCGTCGACCGCCTCTGCGACGTGGCCGCCGAGGGTTCCGTGCAGTCCGATGGTGCTGGACTGGCGCTGCAGGCGGCGGGCCTCGCGCACCGAGGCGAGGAGGAAGACATTGTGCGAGGCGATGGCGATACCGGTGTGGAACTCGTCGTCGCCCCGGTTGAATTCGGCGGCCTCGCCGGTCAGGAAGCCGTGTCTGCAGGTCTCCGTGGCGGCTTCGATCGCACGCAGCTCCGCCGGCGTCGCGTGCGTGGCGGCCAGCCGACTCGCGGCGGTCTCCTGGACCCGGCGGAACTCGAAGAGCATGTAGACGTGGTCGAGGTCGGTGGGCAGGAAGATCCCGCCCAGGCGGGCCGAGGTGAGCATGCCTTCGTCCTCGGCGACGTAGAGGCCGCGGCCCTTCTGTGCCTTGACCAGGCCGAGCGCTGAGAGGATCTTGACGGCCTCGCGTACGACCGTGCGGCTGGTGCCGAACCGTGCGGCGAAGTCGTTCTCCGTGGGCATCCTGTCGCCCGGCCGCAGGCCGAGTTCGGCGATCAGTTGCAGGATCTGTTCGGCGATGAGCTCGTATCCGGGCCGGTACTTGCCCGGTTTCGGTTCGTCGGCGCGGGCGGCGGCTGGGGCTTGGACCGTGGGCGGTTCGGACTGCGTGCTCCCAGTCGGCACGGATGGACCGTCCACCGGCCACCTCCATCGTCGCGGGCGACGGTTCAGCGCATGACTGACCCCTGATGACGTCGAGAGCCTACATGCCGGGATATAGGTCCGACACATGCCGTGTCGGTGGACGAAGCCGGGCCGTCCCCGTCCCGTCCCCGTTCTCGTCGCCGCAGTCGGCTCCGGAGCGCCGGGTTCGGGCCACGTGCCTCCGCACGGGCCCGAACCGCCGTGACTGCGTTGCTGTCCGCTTTCAGCTCTTGCCGGTCAGCCGCCAGATCTGGTTCCTCTTGGTGGTCAGGGCGCTTGCCGCATCGCATGTCCACTGGTGGACGAGGGCGCCGGGTGCGGTGGATACGGTGCTGACGTCGACGCACTTGCCGCTGTGCGCGGCGACGAGCTGGTAGTCGTGGCTGTTGCCGAGCGCGGTCACCGGCGCCAGCCTGAACCGCTGGTTGGTACCGCCGGTGCAGGTCCACTGCTGGACCGCGGCTCCGTCGGCCGTGGAGAAGGTGGAGACGTCAAGGCACTTGCCGCTGGAGTGGTTGACGACGGTGTAGGTGTCGGTCGCGCCGCTGACCGGGTGGAAGTCGAAGA
Organism: Streptacidiphilus carbonis; assembly: GCF_000787775.1. Lineage (GTDB taxonomy): Bacteria > Actinomycetota > Actinomycetes > Streptomycetales > Streptomycetaceae > Streptacidiphilus > Streptacidiphilus carbonis. Next base: position 59,087 of record NZ_BBPM01000038.1, read on the forward strand.
CCTGTTCCTGCCCGCTGTCACAGGTGTTCTGCTGGTACTGGGTACCGTCGGCGGTGGACTTGGAGGGGTCTTCGAGGCAGAGCGAGCTGTGCTGGGCGACGGCGGTGGAGGAGAATCCGGTCGAGTCGCCGATGTGCAGACTCGCGGGCGCGAAGGAGACCTGGTCGAGGTGGGGAGCGGAGCTGGAGCGCATGGGCTGCCCGATGTCGCTGCCGCCACCGGAGTAGACCTTGCCGATGGTGGTGCCGTCCCAGTTGAACAGCTGTGAGGCGGTGAACCTGACGGTGTTCGAGCCCTTGGCGAGGGTGACGGGGACGGTGTAGTTCTCGAACTGGTTCCAGTGCAGGGTGCTGGCGAAGTTGACGCGGGTTGAGGCGCCGCCGTTGACGCTGACATCGGCGTGCTCGGCGTACAGGTCCGGGTTGTAGTGGTTGGAGGGCAGTTCCTCGGCGTTGGCGTAGCGCATGGTCATGGCGTAGGTGCCGGCCGACGGGGCGTTGACGTTGAGGGTGAGGGAGTTGGCGGGTCCGTTGCCGATGCCGGTGACGACGCCGCCGTTGGCCTGGTTGTAGGAGTTGTCGACGGCCGCGGTGCCGGTGAGGGTGCCGTCCTCGGCCTGGTACGTGACGACGTTGTCGGTGCTGACGGCGGAGGTGGCGCTGATCGGGGTGACGGCCAGGTCGTCCAGGGCGAGGGTGCCGCCGGCACCGGTCACCTCGACCTTGTTGATGCCGCCGTCGAGGTGGACCTGGTCGGTGGAGGTGGACCAGGTGCCGGTCGTCGCGCCGGAGAGGGTCTGGTCGTCGGCAGTACGGCCGTTGACGGTGAGGGCGGCCTGGCCGGTGCTGCGGAAGCGGGCCGTCAGATCCGCGTAACCGTCCCGCGCCGAGTAGACCCAGAAGGTCGCGGACTTGCCGGAGGTGAGGTTCACCGCACCCGCGCCGGACTGGCCCTGGGCGGTGTAGGCGGCGGTGCCGCTGTCGGAGAGGTCGGCCTGCTCGGCCTCGTAGAGCGTGGTGCCCTGGACGGCGGGGTCCTGGTACTGCAGGTCGATCTTGTCGATGAGGGCGTCGCCGACGGTGGCCGCGCCGTTGTCGCCGGTGGTGGCCAGGCTGATGGTGTGGCTGCCCGCGGTGAGGTGCACGGTGGTGTCGCTGTGTCCCCACACCACCCACTGGAAGCCCACCGGTATGTCGATCCTGGTCGATGCGCCGCCGTCGACCCGCATGTACACGTTCGTCGGACCCTTGACGTCGACGTCCTTGGCGTAGGTGTTGCCGAACACCGAGAGGTTGTAGTCACCGTCGGCGGGCACGGAGACCGGGAAGGAGATCACCGTGGTCGAGCCGGTGCGCAGGCCTCCGACGTCCTTGGTGCCGGAGGTGGCGAAGTTGCTGATCCGGCTCTCGCTGTTGATGTTGTAGCCGCTACCGCTGAGCGTGGCGTTCTCGGCCTCGTACGTACCCGTCCACGTGCTGTCCGAGGGGGTCGGGCTACCGGTGCCGCCCGGGGAGACGACCACCTCGTACGCGGACATCGCGTCGAGGGTGATGGGCACGGTGATCGAACCGTCGGAGCCCACCGGGACGTCCGCGTCGGAGAGCCGGGACGGTGTCGCCGCCGCGCCGATATAACCGCTGTAGCGGTCCTGGAACACGCTCACGTGCACGGTTCTGCCGAAGACCGCGGGGTCGATGTTCTTGATCACCGTGTCGGAGGAACCGCTGGTGCCGCCGCCGGCGAGGATGACGCGCGCCTGCTTCTTGGCCGTGTCCAGAGTCGCCAGGCCCTGGAGGGTGTACGCGGCGTCGTTCGCGGCACCGGTGACCTTGACGGTGTTGCCGCCGCGCATGGAGCTGTACCAGTTGTACAGCCACCACTGGGCGTTGGGGGTGTTCTGGGCCGCGGCGGAGTCGCCGAGGGTTCCGTTGATGTTCCAGTACGGCAGATTGCCGTCGACCTTCTCGTCCTCGATGCCCGCGATCCACTGGACCATCTCGCCGGGGTCGGTCAGGTGGAAGCGGTGGGCGTACTCGTTGAGGTTGACGGGGATCGGGGAGGTGATCCCCGCGGCCGCCTCGGCCGCCCGGAAGGTGTCGACGGTGCTGCGCACATCTGCCGGGCTGCCCAGGGTGTGCCAGGTCATGACGTCGGGCAGGCAGTTGTTGGCCTTGCAGTAGCTGAGGAAGCTGTTGACTTCGAAGGGGTTGTAGCCGGCGAAGTTGCCCCCGGCCAGCCGTGCCGCGGGCCAGATGCCCTTGATGAAGTCGTAGGTCTGGCGCCACTCGGAGTTGAAGGCGGCCATCGTCGTCGAGTCGGTGCGCATGCCGCTGAACCAGTTCAGTTCGGGCTCGTTGTAGGGGACGAAGACGATGTGGCTCGCGTAGGGGCTGGCCATCGCCTGCTCGACCTGAGTCCTCATGGCCGCCTGGTAGGCCGCGTAGCTCGTACGCTCGTAGCCGGCGCGGTACACGTCGGTCATGTAGATGAACTCGTCCCCGCCACCGCTGTCGACGAAGGGCTTGGCGATCTCCAGCGCGTCCGAGCCGGGGTGCTGCTGCCCGTCCTGGTACTTGGTGTTGGTGGTCTTCACCCCCATTCCCTCGATGAGGTTGTCGGTCGGGACGTCCTGGCCGTAGATGCCGTACAGCGCCCCGGAGGCGCCGCCGCGGAAGGCTCCGGTGGTGGTACCCAGATCGACGGTGAGGGTGGGGGTGGCGGCGGTGGCCGGCGTTGCCGTCACGGTGGTGACGCCGACCAGGACGGTCAGCGGGAGGAGCGTCCTGACGGTGCCCTGGAGAAGGCGTCCTGCCGTCGAGCGCCTCTGTCCGATTGCTGGCATGTACTTACATCCCTTCAGACATACGTTGGTTACTGCTGCGCCGGCCCCGCGCCGGGCGTGCGGGTACGTTGTCGCCCGCGGTTCAGGCGACCGTTGCGGGGGTGCCGGCGCGTAGTGCCCATGGATGCGTTGGGATAGAGGGTCGAACCGGTTCCGCGAACCGATTCGATGGAGAACGTAGGGCGACATGAGCACGACGTCAAGGGATCTGGCAGGGCACTTTCCGCATTGCCACTGATCACGGATGTGTCACCGCACTCGATCGGCGATCTCCCGCAGGACCGTTCGGCGGGGCTGCGTCGAACCGGTTCGCATACCGAAGTGACGTCGATCAGGCCTTCTCGCTCGACACGGCAACCTTTCCGCCGTCTGCGGCAACTGAGTAGTGGACACCAGCCCGATCTTCCGAACGGACGGACATGAACGCGATGAAGCAGGCCGCGCGGCACCAAAGGCGCAAGCCCCCGCAGAGGGCGATCCTCGTTCCCGTGGGGCTGGTCTGCGCCGCGCTGGTGGCCTTCCTGGTCGCAGGTCTTCTGCACTTCGGCCACGGCGGCGGGGCCGACCGCGCCGTGGTCGTGAACGCCGCCGGCACACAGGCACCCCACACGCCGACGGCGGCGTCCCCGACCGCGGCGGCCGGAGCGGCCAGGGAGTCGGCGCGTCCACCTGCGGCGCGCACCACGCCGACGGCGACCGCGACCACCACCGCCAAGGCCGAGCCGAAGGCCACGGCGAAGCCCACGACCACCCGGCAGCCGGCGGCTGCCACCGGCGCGTCGGCCGGTCGGATCCAGCCCGGCCGTACCTACAGCGGGGTGGCCACCGAGTACGCCGCAGCCGACGGCAACGGCGCATGCCTGTTCGGGCCTGCCGCCGACATGATGATCGGCGCCATGAACGAAACCGACTACGACACGGCACAGGCATGCGGAGCCTACGTCGTCGTCCACGCGGCGGGCGGAGCCTCCATCACGGTGCGGATCACCAACGAGTGCCCGCTGCCGTGCGCGCCGGGTCAGATCGACCTCAGCCAGCAGGCGTTCGCCAAACTCGCCGACCCCTCGCGCGGCCGGATTCCGATCACCTGGCAGCTGGTCAGTCCCAGCATGTCCAGCACGGTCTCCCTGCGCTACAAGACCGGTTCCAGCCGCTACTGGTGCGCCATCCAGGTCATCGGACACCGCAATCCGGTCGCTCTGCTGGAGGTCCGCGCCGGCGCCGGCTGGCGCAGGCTGCCGCGTACCTCGTACAACTACTTCTTGTCGGCCGACGGCACCGGCTGCGGCGGAACGGTACGCGTCACCGACATCTACGGCCAACAACTGACGGTCCCGGGCATCGCCGTGACCCCGAACGTCGTCCAGCCGACCGGCGTGCAGTTCGACCGCCACTGAGCAGGCGTCGGGGAGGTCGTGGGTCGGAGGCATGGTTGTTCGGGGACGGGGATGGGCACTAGGGTCGACCGAATCGGTTCGAGGTCATGGTGCGGGGCGAACACGCACCCCAGCCGCTCACCCGTGAGGTCGCGATGAACATCGGGGAGATCGCCAGCCGTGCGGGCGTCTCGCGCAGCACTGTCTCCTACGCGCTCAGCGGCAAGCGGTCGGTCTCCGCGGCGACGCGCAAGCGCATTCAGGACGTCATCGACGAGCTCGGCTACCGGCCCAACGCGGCTGCCCGCGCCCTGAAGGAGGGGCGCACCCGCACCATCGGCCTGGTCATCCCGCCCGCAAGCGCCCACCTGACGCACATGCAACTGGGTTTCGTCGCCAGCGTCGTCGAAGCGGCTGCTCACGCGGACCTGGACGTCCTGCTCTCACCGTCCGGGGGCGACCACGACCGCTCCTTCGAGCGGCTGCTGTCCGGCGGCAGGGTGGACGGGGTGATCCTGATGGAGATCCGCCTGGAGGACTCGCGTGTGCGCCGTCTGCAGGACGCCAACGTCCCGTTCGTCGGGATCGGGCACACCGCCCGCGCCGGGGAGATGTGCTGGATCGACGTCGACTACGCCACCCTGATCAACCAGTGCGTCCATCACCTCGCAGACCTGGGACACACCCGCATCGCGCTGCTCAACCGCTCGGTGGAACTGGTCGCAGCCGGATACGGGCCCGGCCACCGCGCCCGTGACGGATTCACCGCAGCCCTGGCCGCGCGCGGGATCCAGGGCATGGACGTCGAATGCGGCGACGACGCCCGGGCCGGCCAGGAGTGCACCGCTCAGCTTCTGCGGGACCATCCCGACATCACTGCGATAGCCACGATCAACGAGGCCGCCCTGCCGGGCATCCAGCGCGCGCTGGAGGAAGCCCGGCTGACGGTGCCCGCCGACTTCTCCCTCACCGGCGTCGTCGGCCGAACGTGGGCCGAGGACTTCCGGCCCCGGCTGACTGCTGCCGATGTGCCTGCGCAGGAAATGGGGGCGCAGGCCATGTCCCTGCTGCTGGAGCGTATCGCCGACCCGGCCACTCCCTTCCACAACATTCATCTGGCTCCGCCGATATCCCTCCGTGCCAGCACCGCGCCCGTCCGTCGTCGCCCGAACGGCTGAGTCCCCGGCTGGGGCGAGCAGCGACGGGTCGATGAGTCGTATTCATCTGTACGGCACAGGGCGGCGAGGACCGATCACCCTCGCTTGTGATCGCGGCGTCGTGCTGCCCTGCTGACGATGGTTCAGAGAGGCTCCTGACCGCGGGAGTCCACAGACGGCGCGACGCCGGAGTGAGCGCCCCCGCTTTCCGGGGTGGGGGATGTGCAGGACGTATCACTGGATCGTGCCCGACGATTGGCTTGCATGAGCCTGACACATCAACGGCCATATCCTCAAGAGGCTGTGACGGGGATCTGCCACGATTCTGGGGCGCCGAATCCGGATTGCCGCGGCAGACCGTTCCCGGCGGCCGCCGCTCTGCCGCGGCAGCGCGGACTGTTGACAGCGCGTCGGGAGCGGAGCACGCTGCTGCCGCTGTCAGGCCGCCATTCCCACCGCCGTCGGCCGACGATCTCATTCACTGTTGTTAGCGCTAACACGTATGGATGGCGCCCACCCACCCGCCTCTGGAGATTGCATGCACATGACATGTACACGTAGCTTACTTCGTCGTCGCACCCGCCCAAGGGCCGACGGTCGGCCCCAGGCCGCCGCTCGGCGCCTGGTCGCAGGCTCGACGGCCCTGGCCCTGGCGCTGCTGGGACTGGCGACCGCCGGTACAGCGCAGGCCGCGTCGCCGACGCAGGCCGTTCCTGCGGCGTCGGCCTCCAGTCAGTTCCACGGAGTGAACTGGGCCGACCCCAACGACAACTTCATCACCGGCCCCAACGTCCCCGTGGGCCTGTCGACGTCGGACAACTACGCGACGACGTACACGAAGTCCACAGCCATCCTCAAGGGTTTCCGGAGCCTGGGCGCCAACACCGTCCGCATGGGGTTCAACGCGGCGACCACCTCGGGAACCTGGTGGAACAGCTACACCGCATCGCTGGACGCCGCTACCGCGCTGGGGATGAACGTCATCGTGGCGCCGTGGCTGCAGGGCGGGAAGGTCAGTGACACCGCGTCGTTCGACCAGATGTGGGACACGATGATCAACAAGTACGGTGCGAAGGGCAACTTCTACTTCGACATCATGAACGAGCCCTATGCCTACAGCGCCGGCGACCTGACCAACTTCGAGGCCGCCTGGCTGGCGCGCTACCCGAGTCTCCCGCGCGGGCACGTCATCGTCCCCGGCCTGTGGAGCGACACGAACCTGTGCGCCGTCGGCGCCGACTCACGGCTGTCCGGCACCCTGCTGTCGATCCACATCTACGGGATGTTCGGCGACTCCCACACCACCGAGGCCGACTGGGTCAACGACTTCACCGGTGCCCTGTGCGGCCATGCCGACCGCGCGCTGCTGACGGAGTTCGGCGTCCCCATGAACACCGGCGTGAACTACGACGGACCCAAGGACGGCAACAACGACCTGTCCTACCTCTACGCGATCACCGACACCGTACGCAGCCTGGGCATCGGCTCCGTCCTGTGGACCGGCGTCAAGGAGGCCAACCAGACGCAGGGTCCCGGGCCCTGTGAGAACGCATCCTGTGCCGTGACCACCCTGAACGGCAGCGGCACCGACCTGTCCCTGACCCTCACCAACCAGTCCGGCCTCGACCGGCTCCAGTGGGGCTGGGGCACCGGTACCAACCCCGGTGGCGGCGGGGGCGGAACCGGCGGCGGAGTGCTGCGCGGCGTCGGCTCCAACCGCTGTCTGGACGTACCGGGCGCGAGCACCGCCAACGGCGCCCAGACCGAGATCTGGGACTGCAACGGCGGCAGCAACCAGCAGTGGACGCCCACGGCCGCCAAGGAGCTGCGGGTCTACGGGAACAAGTGCCTGGACGCCTACGGACGTGGGACTTCCCCGGGTACCGAAGTCGATGTCTGGGACTGCAACGGCGGCAGCAACCAGCAGTGGAACCTCAACAGCGACGGCACCGTGACCAGCGTCCAGTCCGGACTGTGCCTCGACGTCAGCGGCGCCTCCACCGCCAACGGTGCCCTCGCCGAGCTGTGGACCTGCAACGGCGGATCCAACCAGAAGTGGAGTCGGCAGTAGCGCGGAACAAGCTCTGCCGGGGACGGCCGAGCCACCGGCTCCGCAGGCGGGCGTAGGACCGGGAGAATGCTTCGGACGGCCTGAGCTGAACCGATTCGACACGCGTGCATCGTCACTTGCGGGTTCATGCCCTGAAACTTCCCGGAGCCCTCGTCGACCGGGCCGCCGTGACTCATCGGGCCGGCGGCCTCTCCGGAGCGCCCGGGATCTCGACTGAAACCCCTGATCAGTGGTGACTGTGTCACTGCTTTCGTTACCACGGGTCGTCAACTCCCCAAAGCGGGAGGGTTCCTGACTCTCCGACAGGACGCTGATGAACCTGTGCGCATGTGATTGACCAAGGAGGTGCCCGGTCGTACGATCCGATCGATTCCAGCGAATCGGTTCGATCGCCCCACCGCCGCCGCTCCGGACTTCGGTGCCCGTTTGCCGAGTTCGCGAGCTGCTGCCTCCCCCCGCACAGCCCGGCGCCTTGGCGCCGGGCTGTGCGACGCGGGCTTCGGACTGTCGCGCGGCCCGGAGCGGGGCCTCGTCGGCAGGGGATGCGAACACAGCCGCAGATTCCACCGTCTCGTCCCGTCAGCCCAGGGACACAGAAAGAGGAGGAAGTCGATGACGAAGAGAACCAGGCAGGGCCGGTTGGCGACGGCCGCCGCTGCCGTCATGGGGTTGGCGGCCGTGCTGCTGATGCCCACGGCCGGCCATGCGGCCTCGGGCGAGTCGCTGAGCGTGGACCTGGGTTCCACGCGCGGGCCGTCGACCGGAGTGGGCGAAGGATTCCTCTACGGCATCACCCAGGACGGCAGTCAGCCGGCGGACCAGTACCTGCAGCCGCTCGGCATCAACGCCTTCCGGGGCGGCGGGTGGTTCTCCGGAGGATGGGTCAAGGACGGGTACACGTACGGATCGGCCACCCAGGCCGACATCGCCTCGATCACCGCCGAGGCCCGCCGGCTGACCCAACCGCCCTACCACGCCCAGTACCAGGTGATCCTGAGTGACCTGTACGGCAATAACGGCGGCCAGCCCTCCAACGAGATGTATCCCTGCGACAACGGTGACTGCTCCAACTGGGCCGGTTTCATCGACTCGACGGTCGGCGCGCTGCAGGCGACGGGCCTCCCCTTCGCCTACGACATCTACAACGAGCCGGACATCTCCGTCTTCTGGACCCGGGGCATGAACAGCACCCAGTACTTCCAGATGTGGGACACCGCCTACCAGGAGATCCGTCGGATCGCCCCCAACGCGAAGATCGTGGGACCGTCGCTGGCCTTCACCCCGCAGAGCAATCCCGGTGAGTGGAACACCTGGCTGGCCCATGTGAAGGCGGCGGGCACCGTGCCGGACATGATCACCAACCACGACGAGGGAGACGTCGACGACCCGGTCACCGTCTCGCAGGCGCTCAACAACGCGCTTGCGGCCAACGGTGTCCCGGCGCGGCCGCTCTCGGCGAACGAGTACCAGCCCGCCGACCGGCAGACCGCCGGCGTGACCGCCTGGTACCTGGCGCGATTCGCCCAGTCCGGCTACACCAACGCGATGCGCGGAAACTGGGTGTGCTGCACGACCCCGAACCTGACCGGGGTTCTGACCCAGGTCAACGGGGTGTGGCAGCCCAACGGCAACTGGTGGGCCCTGCGTAGCTACGCGGACATGACCGGAACGCTGGTCAACACCTCCGGCCAGGTCGGATCGACGGCGATCTCCGCATCGGAGGACAGCACGGCCAAGCGGGCCGTGGCCGTGATCGGTGACAGCAACGGGTACACCGGTGCCGCCTCGGTCACCTTCAACGGCCTGGCGTCAGTGCCGTGGCTGGCGAACAACGGCAGCGTCAACGTCACCGTCGAGCGCATCCCGGACCAGGCCCCGTTGAGCGCCCCCCAGGTGGTCTACAACCAGAACCAGAGCGTATCGGCCGGGTCCGTCACCGTACCCGTCACCTTCCAGGCCGCGCACGACGCCTTCGCGGTCTACGTGACTCCGGCCGGCTCCACCGGCGGAGGCGGCGGAACCAGTGGCGAACTGCACGCGGTGGGGGCGGGCAAGTGCCTGGACGTGCCGAACTCGTCCACCACGGCGGGTACCCAACTGCAGATCTGGGACTGTTCGGGCGGCTCCAACCAGGCCTTCACCCGCACGTCCTCCAACCAGTTGACCGTCTACAGCGGCAGCAGCCAGATGTGCCTTGACGCGAACGCGAAGGGCACAAGTCCCGGCACCAAGGTCATCATCTGGTCCTGCAACGGCCAGTCGAACCAGCAGTGGAGCGTCAACTCCAACGGCACCGTCACCAGTGCCCTGTCGGGGCTCTGCCTGGATGTGACCGGAGCGAGCACCGCGGACGGTGCTCTGGCTGAGTTGTGGACCTGCAACGGCGGCAGCAACCAGTCCTGGACCCTCGGATAGCGGTCCCTGTCTGAGCGCCGCGCGACGAGCAGTCGCGCGGCGCTCAGACGTTGTCCCGCGTCCGTAGTCCTCCGTCCGCGGGATCCGCCGCTCCGAAATATTCGATGTGCTGATGAAAGTTTCGTGCCGCTCGAAGCGGCTGCAAGGGCAGCCGGCGCATGAGAAGCCCTGGATCTCCGATCGTCGGAAGAGGGATCGGCCGATGCGAAGGACGCCGTTCTGCTCCAGCTGTCACGTGGGGTGCTCACCTGCGTTGATCGAATTGATTCGATACAAGGGATCCGAGCAGGCACCAGGATCCGGGCAGCTCGGGTCGGCTGGACAGCGTACGGCGCGGGCGACAGCGGGCCGCGGGCCAGGCCGAGGGCCATTGTCGCGCCGAAATGCCTGAGGTGCCCTCCGGTTGACGACGGATCAACAGTCCGCAGTTCATGGGCTTGTTGACACGTTCCAATCGCCTGCGAGCCGGCCTGCAGCGGGCCCTTCCCGCGCCCGACCCAGCGCATGACCGACCATCAGAATGCCGCCCTCACGCCACCTTTGCTACGTCACGATTCCGTTCGGCGGCTTGGATGCCACGGAAGGGCAGCTGGTCGAACCGATCCGATTTCCAGGCTCAGCAGCACGTCCCGTGCCTGCTGGGGATGACTGCGTGCAACGCCTCTTGACAGGTCCACGGAGGGAGAGCACCGTCTCCATTCGAAACATCTCGGCACAGCCTACGCACAACAGCCACCTGTGCGCTCGAAATGTTAGCGCTAACAGGGTCTCGGGGGCGTTGTGCCCACCCATAGGGAGAACCGGATGCAGACCACCACACGTACACCGGGCGCCGGGGCGAGCCGCGCCCCCCGGATGCTCACGGCCATGAGGCGCCGCAGCAAGTTGGCGGGTGCGGGAGCCGCGGCTGTGCTGGTCGCGGGCGCGCTGGCGGGCGCCGCGGCGGCGTCGGGCACAGCGCAGGCCGCCGGTTCGCTGCCGTGCGACATCTACGCTGCGGGCGGGACGCCCTGCGTGGCGGCGCACAGCACCACCCGGGCGCTGTACTCCTCGTACAGCGGTGCGCTGTACCAGGTGCGGCGCTCCTCGGACAACACCACCCGGGACATCGGAGTGCTGGGCGCCGGCGGGTACGCCGACGCCGCCTCGCAGGACTCCTTCTGCTCGGGCACGTCGTGCGTCATCACCGTTGTCTACGACCAGTCCGGGCGGAACAACAACCTCACCCAGGCGCCCGCGGGCGGCGCCGCCGGTGGTCCGGACAACCTCGCCAACGCCACCGCCGCGCCGACCACCGTCGGCGGTCACGAGGCCTACGGCGTCTTCGTGGCACCGGGCACCGGCTACCGCGACAACCACACCTCGGGGGTCGCCACGGGGGACAACCCGGAGGGGATGTACGCCGTCCTCGACGGGACGCACTACAACGGCGGCTGCTGCTTCGACTACGGCAATGCCGAGACCAACAGCAACGACGACGGCAACGGGACGATGGAGGCCATCTCCTTCGGCAACATCCGGGTGTGGGGGTACGGCTCCGGCAACGGGCCGTGGATCCAGGCCGACCTGGAGAACGGCCTGTTCTCGGGGGTGAACCAGCACTACAACGCCAACGATCCGACGATCGACTACCGCTACACCACCGCGATCATCAAGGGCGGCCCGAACCACTGGGCCATCCGCGGCGGCAACGCCCAGTCCGGTGCGCTGTCGACGTTCTACGACGGGGTGCGACCCAACGTCTCCGGCTACAACCCGATGCGCAAGCAGGGCGCCATCATCCTGGGCACCGGCGGCGACAACAGCAAGGGTGCCCAAGGCACCTTCTACGAGGGCGTGATGACCTCCGGCTACCCATCGGACGCCACCGAGAACGCGGTACAGGCCAACATCAACTCCGTCGGCTACGGGTCCGGTGGTGGCGGGGGCGGCACGGGTTCCGCCGGTCCGATTCGCGCGGTGGGTGCGGGCAAGTGTCTGGACGTGCCGAACTCGTCGACGACGCCGGGTGTTCAGGTGCAGATCTGGGACTGCAGCGGTCAGGTGAACCAGGCGTGGACGCGTTCGTCGTCGGGGCAGTTGTCGGTGTACTCGGGCAGCAGTCAGATGTGTCTGGACGCGTACGACAACCAGACGGCGGCGGGTACCAAGGTGGAGACCTGGACCTGCAACGGTGGTGCGAACCAGCAGTGGAGTGTGAACTCCAACGGCACGATCACCGGTGACCAGTCCGGGTTGTGCCTGGATGTCACCGGACGCTCCACGGCCAACGGCGCGCTGGCGGAGCTGTGGCCCTGCAACGGGCAGTCCAACCAGCAGTGGTCACTGGGCTGACCTGACCGGTTCCAGCCCGTGGCCGGCCCACCACCGGCCACGGGCTGCCCGGGCGCAGCAGCCCCCGGGACCGATCACACCACGTTCACGACCGCGCCGCGGGGCGCTCTCCCGCCGACTCAAGGAGCCGATGAACCATGCCCGAGCTCGAAGCGGTCATCAGACGATTGCGCCGTCTGCCATCCCCGCACCTGTCCCTCCGCGGAATCCTGGCGCTGATCACCTCAGTTCTGCTGCTGTCCGCGACCGCCCCCCTGGTCCTGGGCACTGCCCAGCCGGCCGCCGCGCTGGGCAACGGACTTGCGCTGACCCCGCAGATGGGGTTCAACGACTGGAACGCCTATGGGTGCAACGTGTCCGAGGCACTGATCAAGGCCACCGCGCAGGCCATGCATACCGACGGCATGCAGGCCGCGGGATACAACTACGTCAACATCGACGACTGCTGGATGACCAAGTCGCGCGACAGCGGCGGCCGACTCGTCCCGGATCCCGCCAAGTTCCCGGACGGCATCAAAGGCACTGCGGACTACGTCCACTCGCTCGGCCTGAAACTGGGGATCTACGAGGACGCAGGCACGGCGACCTGCGCGGGCTATCCCGGCAGCCTGGGGCACGAGAGCACTGACGCCCAGTCGTTCGCGTCCTGGGGCGTGGACTACCTGAAGTACGACAACTGCAACAACTCCGGGGTCGCCGCCCAGTCCCGCTACACCGCCATGCGCGACGCACTGGCTGCGACCGGTCGGCCCATCCTCTACAGCCTGTGCAACTGGGGCCAGGACAATGTGTGGACCTGGGCAGCCGGTGTCGGCAACAGCTGGCGAACCACCGGGGACATCAACGCCGGCTACTCGAGCATGCTGTCGATCTTCCACAGCAATGTGGGCCTGGCTTCCTATGCCGGGCCCGGCCACTGGAACGACCCGGACATGCTGGAGGTCGGCAACGGCTCACTGTCAGCGACCGAGAACCGCACGGAGTTCAGCCTCTGGTCCGAAATGGCCGCACCGCTGATCGCGGGTACCAACATCGCCTCGGCCGGCGCGGCCACGCTGTCCACACTGACCAACACCAGGGTGATCGCCGTCGACCAGGACTCGTTGGGCAGGCAGGGGACCCTGGTGTCCTCCGTCGGCGGCCTGGACGTCCTGGCCAAGCCGCTGGCGAACGGCGACGTCTCGGTGGCGCTGTTCAACGAGACCGGATCGACGGCCACGGTCACCACCACCGCTGCCGCCATCGGCAAGACCGGAGCGTCGACCTACACCCTGACCGACCTGTGGTCCGGAGCATCCTCCACGACCTCCGGCGCGATCAGCGCCTCCGTTCCCGCGCACGGCACGGTCATGTACCGGGTCGCGGGCGGCACCACCGGTGGAGGAGGAACCGGCGCCACCACCGGCGAACTGCACGCCGTGGGTGCGGGCAAGTGCCTGGAGGTGCCGAACTCGACGACCACTGCCGGCACCCAGGTGGACATCCGTAGCTGCGGCGGAAGCGCCGACCAGACCTGGACCCGTACCTCGTCCAACCAGCTCACCGTCTACTCGGGCAGCAGCCAGATGTGCCTGGACGCCTACGACAACCAGACCACCGCTGGAACGAAGGTCGAGATCTGGTCGTGCAACGGCCAGGCGAACCAGCAGTGGCAGATCAATGCCAACGGCACGGTCACCGGCGACCAGTCGGGGCTGTGCCTGGACGTCACCGGCGGGTCCTCGGCCGATGGCGCCCTTGCCGAACTGTGGCCCTGCAACGGGCAGTCCAACCAGCAATGGTCACTGGGCTGACTTCATGGGACGCCGTTCCGCACCTGTCCCGCACCTGTCCTCGATCACTGGAGTCCATATGGTTCCTCGTACTCGCACGCCCCGGCCGCTGTTCTCGCAGGGGATCCGGTCCGGCACCCTGGCCACGGGGCTGTCCATCGCCGTGGTGGGCGCTCTTCTGCTGGCCTTCGTCTGCGCGGGCGCCGCGCAGGCGGCCGGCTCCCTGCGCGGACTGGCCGAGGCCCAGGGCCGCTACTTCGGCACCGCGCTGACCGTGTCCGACCTGGGCAACGGCAACGAGACCGCTATTGCCGGCGCCCAGTTCGACATGGTCACACCCGGCAACGAGATGAAGTGGGACACCACCGAGCCCGGCAACGGGCAGTACAACTTCGGGCCCGGCGACCAGATCGTGTCCTTCGCCACCTCCCACAGCATGCGGGTCCGCGGCCACAACCTGGTCTGGCAGAACCAACTGCCGTCGTGGGTCAACTCCCTGCCGTCCAGTCAGGTGCAGGCCGCCATGGACGCCCACATCACCACCGAAGTCAACCACTACAAGGGTCACATCTACGCCTGGGACGTGGTCAACGAGCCCTTCAACGGTGACGGCTCGTACGTCAACGACGCCTTCTACAGGGCCATGGGCTCCGGCTACTTCGCCGAGGCGCTGCGGACCGCCCACGCCGCTGACCCCAGTGCCAAGCTCTACATCAACGACTACAGCATCGAGGGGGAGAACGCCAAGAGCAACGCCATGTACAACCTGGCCAAGTCCCTTCTGGCACAGGGCGTTCCGCTGGGCGGGATCGGCTTCGAGAGCCACTTCATCGTCGGCCAGGTCCCGTCCGACTTCCAGGCCAACATGCAGCGGTTCGCGGCGCTGGGACTGGACGTCGCCGTGACCGAGCTCGACGACCGGATCCAACTGCCGGCCAGCGGCGCCAACCTGCAGCAGCAGGCAACGGACTACGCCAATGTCGTCAAGGACTGCCTGGGTGTGTCCCGTTGCGTCGGCGTCTCCCAGTGGGGCGTGGACGACGGGAACTCCTGGATCCCGGGCACCTTCCCCGGATGGGGCGCCGCGACCATGTACGACGCCAACTTCCAGCCGAAGCCGGCCTACAACTCCACGGTCACCGCCCTGGGCGGGAGCACCTCCGGCGGTGGGGGCGGTTCGGGTTCCGGTCCGATTCGCGCGGTGGGTGCGGGCAAGTGTCTGGACGTGCCGAACTCGTCGACGACGCCGGGTGTTCAGGTGCAGATCTGGGACTGCAGCGGTCAGGTGAACCAGGCGTGGACGCGTTCGTCGTCGGGGCAGTTGTCGGTGTACTCGGGCAGCAGTCAGATGTGTCTGGACGCGTACGACAACCAGACGGCGGCGGGTACCAAGGTGGAGACCTGGACCTGCAACGGTGGTGCGAACCAGCAGTGGAGTGTGAACTCCAACGGCACGATCACCGGTGACCAGTCCGGGTTGTGCCTGGATGTCACCGGACGCTCCACGGCCAACGGCGCGCTGGCGGAGCTGTGGCCCTGCAACGGGCAGTCCAACCAGCAGTGGTCACTGGGCTGACCTGACCGGTTCCAGCCCGTGGCCGGCCCACCACCGGCCACGGGCTGCCCGGGCGCAGCAGCCCCCGGGACCGATCACCTCCACACCACCCAGGAGAGGAAGATCCTATGAGGTTCAAATCCCTGTTAATGCCGATTTTGGTCGCGGCGGCTCTCGTTCTGGCCGTCGCGGGCACGGCGTTGAGCAACAACCGTGCCACCGGCATGTCGCCCACCGGTGTCAGCGCCGCCGCGCCGACCGCCGGATGCGGCAAGTCCCCGACGCTGGCGAGCGGTACGCACACCATTCAGAGCAGCGGCCAGAGCCGCAGCTACATCCTCCGCGTCCCCGCCGGCTACGACAGCAACCGCCCCTACCGGTTGATCTTCGGATTCCACTGGGTCGGGGGAACGGCGAACGACGTCGACTCGGGCGGTACCGACGGCTACAACTGGTCCTACTACGGCCTCAGGCGACTGGCCGACGCCGCGAACAACGGCACGATCTTCGTCGCGCCGCAGGGCATCAACAACGGCTGGGCCAACTCCGGCGGCCAGGACGTCACTTTCGTCGACGACATGGTCAGCCAGCTGGAGTCGGGCCTGTGCGTCGACACCACGCAGGTGTTCTCGGCCGGCTTCAGCTACGGCGGATCGATGACGTACGCACTCGCCTGCGCCCGTCCGGCGGTCTTCCGTGCGGTCGCGGTCTACTCCGGTGCGAACCTGAGCGGGTGCAGCGGCGGCACCCAGCCCGTCGCGTACATGGGACTGCACGGCATCAGGGACAACGTCCTGCCCATCGCTGACGGGAGGGCGCTGCGCGACACCTTCGTCAGGAACAACGGCTGCACGCCGCAGAACCCGCCGGAGCCCGCGTACGGAAGCCTGACCCACATCATCACCACCTACTCCGGGTGCAAGCCCGGGTATCCGGTCGAATGGGCCGCGTTCGACGGAGCCGGCCACGACCCCGGTCCCATCGACGGATCGACCGGGGACGGCTGGCACACGTGGACCTCGGGCGAGGTGTGGAAGTTCTTCACACAGTTCGCATCCGGGTCGCCCTCCGGTCCGCCGCCCACCAG
>NZ_BBPM01000037.1:0-38002 GCF_000787775.1 Streptacidiphilus carbonis
GGGCCTCGCGGGCCTCCCGTCCGCGCTCGCGGCGCGGCGCCCGGTCCCGGCGCCAGCGCTCGCGGCCCAGCCCGTCGACGATCGCGGCCCCGCCCAGCACGGTGCGCGGCACCGGGCCGATCAGATTGAAGTCGCCGAGCAGCAGGTACGGCGCAGGCAGGTCGGCGATCCAGCGCCGGATGCCGGCGAGCTGGCCCATGTTCCAGCCGGGCACGAAGGACAGGTGCGCGGCGACGACGGTGAACGGGCCGTGGCTGCCCTCCAGCACGGCGGCCAGCGCTGCCCTCGGCTCGTCCGGGACCGGGATCAGCCCGCGCCGCCCGGCCACCTTGAGCGGCAGCCCGAACGGCGCCGGGGCGAAGCGGCGGGCCCGCCAATGGTGCACCGGCAGCCTGGTGATCAGCGCCGTTCCGTAGGAGGGATGGTCGGCGCCGGTGTCGAGGTCCTCCGGGCCGTAGGCCAGCCGGCCGGCGAGGCCGGTGTCGTGGATCCAGCCCGCGCCCGGCGCCGGCCGGCCGTGCAGGGCGGCGGCGAAGCGCCAGTCGTCCGCCCCCAGCGCCTTGGCGGCCACGGCCGCCTGGTCCACCAGCCCGGACCGCTCCTGGTAGCGGTCGACCTCCTGCATGGCCAGGACGTCGGCGTCGAGCGCGGCGACCGCCTCGGCGAGCGGCGCGGCCGGGTCGGCGGACAGCGGGAGGGGGCTGCCGTCCCCGTCCAGCGGCTGACCGTGGAGCAGGTTGAAGGTCGCGATGCGGAGAGGGCTCACCCCTAGAACCTAGCGCCTGGAGCCGGGGGCCCCGGGCCCGCGGGCCGAGCCGCAGCAGCTTGATCCGGCCATGCATACCGGGTATACATACGCGGTATGTCCATCCGCCACGGGCTGCTCGCGCTGCTCGACCAGGGGCCGCGCTACGGCTACCAGCTCAGAACCGAGTTCGAGTCGCGCACGGGCTCCGCCTGGCCGCTGAACGTCGGCCAGGTCTACACCACGCTCAGCAGGCTGGAGCGGGACGGACTGGTCGAGCCCTCGGGCGAGGACGACGAGGGCCATGTCTTCTACGCCGTCACCGAGCAGGGGCGCCAGGAGCTGCGCTCCTGGTTCGACACCCCGGTCGACCGGCGCAGCCCGCCGCGCGACGAGCTGGCGATCAAGCTCGCGATGGCCGTCACCGTCCCCGGTGTCGACGCCACCGCCGTACTGCAGGCCCAGCGCGGCCACACCATGACCGCCCTGCAGGCGCTCACCCGGCTGAAGGCCAGGGCGCTGGCCGCGGTGGAGCGGCCGGGGGCGGCCGGCCCCGACCTGGCCTGGCTGCTGGTCCTGGACCAGCAGGTGTTCCAGGCCGAGGCGGAGCTCAACTGGCTGAACAACTGCGAGACCCGACTGATCCGGCACGCCGCGCGGCCTGCCCGGGAGACGGCCGTACGAGAGGGAGAGCGGGAGCGATGAGCGCACCGGAGACGAGCGCACAGCAGTGGAAGGACACGCCCATAGCACCCGTCCTGCGGTTGCAGGCGGTGTCCAGGGTGCACGGCGCCGGCCCGGCCGAGGTCCATGCGCTGAGCGGGGTCGACCTGGATGTGCTGCCGGGCGAGTTCGTCGCGGTGATGGGCCCCAGCGGCTCGGGCAAGTCCACCCTGCTGACCCTGGCCGGCGGCCTGGACGCGGCCAGTTCGGGCCGGGTGGTGGTGGAGGGGCAGGAGCTGGGCGCGCTGACGACCAGGGCACTGGCCGCGGTCCGGCGCAGGTCGATCGGCTATGTGTTCCAGGACTTCAACCTGGTCCCGGCGCTGACGGCCGCGGAGAACATCGCGCTGCCGCGTGAACTGGACGGGCTGTCCGCCCGCAGGGCGCGGACCGAGGCGCAGGCGGCGCTCGCCGAGATCGGCATCGCCGAGCTCGCCGACCGCTTCCCCGACGAGATGTCAGGAGGCCAGCAGCAGCGGGTGGCCATCGCCAGGGCGCTGATCGGCGAACGCCGCCTGGTGCTCGCGGACGAGCCGACCGGCGCGCTGGACTCCAGCACCGGTGAGGCCGTCCTGGCCGTGCTCCGGGCCCGCTGCGACGCGGGGGCGGCGGCGGTGATGGTCACCCATGAGTCCCGGCACGCGGCCTGGGCGGACCGGGTGGTCTTCCTGCGCGACGGCCGGCTGGTGGACGAGTCGGGGCCGGCCAGGGTCGAGGCCAGCCTGCGGGTGGGCCTCGGCAATCTCGGCGGCTCCGGCGGGTCGGACACGGCAGGGGACACCGAATGAAGCTCTCCGCCTGGCGGGCCGCGCTGCGCATCGCCCGCCGAGACGCGCTGCGGGCCAAGGGCCGCAGCGCCCTGGTCATCGCCATGATCGCGGTGCCGGTGCTGGGGGCGTCCGCCGCGGACATCACCGCCCGCAGCGCCCATCTGAGCGTGCAGCAGTCCCTGGACCGCCGGATGGGGTCGGCGGCGGCCCGGGTGGACCCTGTTTCGCCGGGCATCCCGCTGAAGCAGGCCCCGGACCCGGACAACGGGCTGCAGGCCACGGACGCCGCGAAGGCGACGGCGGCGCAGCAGGCCAGGGCCGGGGAGCCGGTCGGCCGCCTGCTCAAGGAGGCCCTGCCGCCCGGCGCCACGGCGGTGCCGCTGGACGCCGGGCACTTCGTCACGGTGTCCACCGCCTACGGGCAGACCAGTGTCGTGCTCCGCGAAGCCGACCTGGCCGACCCGCTGCTGAAAGGCATGGTGACGCTCCGTCAGGGGCGACTGCCCGGCGCCGCGGACGAGGTCGCGGTCACCTCGGCCTTCCTCTCCGACGCCGGGCTGAAGCTCGGCGGCACGACCACCCCGGTGGGCAGCGGACGGCCGCTGAAGATCACCGCCGTGGTCGAGTACCCCGGTGACCTGCACGAGGAGGCCGTGCTCGGCCGCCCGGGCGCCTTCGCCGCGCTCCTCCCCGAGGACTCCTCGGACAGCGGCGCGAACGGTTCCTGGCTGGTCACCCTTCCCGGCGACGCCCCGTTCAGCTGGGCCGCCGTCCAGCGCGCCGACGAGTCGGGCTTCAGCGTCGCCTCCCGGGCCGTGATCGCCGATCCGCCGCCCGACAGCTCGGTGACGCTCTATCAGGACTCGACCTACTACTCCCTGAGCGCGCGGGTGGACTCGGCGGAGCTGGCGGTGTTCGCCACCGTGGTGGGCATGGCGCTGCTGGAGATCGTGCTGCTGGCCGGTCCGGCTTTCGCCGTCGGCGCGCGCCGGTCCCGGCGGCAGCTGGGCCTGATCGCGGCCGGCGGCGGCGACCGGTCGCACATCCGGGCCGTGGTCCTGGGCGGCGGCGTGGTGCTGGGGACCGCGGGCGCGCTGGTCGGCGTGGTGCTCGGGGCGGTCGCGGTCGCACTGGGACGCGGCTGGCTGGAGCAGAAGGCCGGCGCCCGCTTCGGACACTTCTCGCTGCAGCCGCTGGACCTGCTGGCGGTGGTCGCCGTCGGTCTGGTCACCGGGCTGCTGGCGGCGGTCGTGCCGGCGATCCAGGCTGCCCGGCAGCCGGTGGTCGCCTCGCTGAGCGGCCGCGGCAGCGTCAGGCCGCCGGCCAAGCGGCTCACCGTGGTCGGGGTGGCGGCCATCGCGGTCGGCACCGTGGTGGCGCTGGCCGGGACCAAGTCGGTCCGGCCCGAGTACGCGATCACCGCGGGGTCGATGATCGGCGAACTCGGCGTGGTGGCCTGCACCCCCTTCCTGGTCGGGCAGTTCGGCAGGCTGGCCCGGCTGCTGCCGCTCGGGCCGCGGCTGGCCCTGCGCGACTCGACCCGCAACCGGGGCCGTACCGCTCCGGCGGTCGCGGCGGTGATGGCGGCGGTGGCCGGGGCGGTCGCGGTCTCCGCCTACCAGGCGAGCGGGGACGCGCAGGGCCGGGCCGGCTACCACGCCTCCGCGCCCAGCGGCGCGGTGATGCTGACCGCCGGCGACGGCGCCGGCGTCGCCACCCGGGAGAGCTCCGCCGTGGAACGCAGCATCAGCGGCCTCGGCCCGCGCGGCGACGTCTACCGACTGCGGTACCCCGGGGCGGGTTGCGTCGGCGACCAGCCGTGCGCCGACCTGTCCGTGGAGCTGCCGGCGGACCAGATCTGCCCGGCCTTCAGCGCCGACGGCAGTCCCCGGCCCGGCTATCAGAACGCCGACGCGATCAGACGGCTCGCCAGGACGGACGCCCGCTGCCGGACCGACCGGGGAGGCTTCTCCGAGTTCGGCACCCTGGTGGCCGGCGACGCCACCGTGCTGCGCAACCTGGCCGGGGTGACCGATCCGGCCGCCGTCCGGGCGCTGGAGCAGGGGAAGCTGCTGGTCCAGGACGCCCGTTACATCAAGGACGGCCGTGCGACCATCTCCGTCGGGATCACCGGCAACGGCAAGGGCGGCACGTCGGCCACGGTCACCAGGAAGCTGTCCGTCCCCGCCTTCGCGCTGTCGAAGCCGGCCGGCCAGGTCACCGGGCTGATGAGTCCGGCCACCGCGCGCAGCATCGGGCTCGGCACCTCGCCGGCCGGCTCGATCTGGCTGCCGGGGCGGTCTACCGGTTCCGCCGAGAAGCAGCGCGCCCAGGCCGCGGTCACCGCGATCGGCCTCGGCTCGGTTCAGGTGGAGCGCGGCTACCAGGGCTCCCACGGCGCGATCGCCATCGGCCTGGCCATCGCCGCCGCGGTGGTCGCGATCGCGGCAGCCGGCATCACCACCGGCCTCGCCTCGGCCGACTCCCAGGCGGACCTGGCCACCCTGGCCGCGGTCGGGGCCGCGCCGAGGATCAGGCGGACCCTCTCCGGTTTCCAGTGCGCGGTGATCGCGGCGATGGGCGCGCTGCTGGGAGCGGCGGCGGGGCTGGTGCCGGCGGCCGGACTGTGGTGGTCCCAGGCCTCGGAAGGGATGCCCTGGTTCGACCCCGCCAGCGGCATGGTGGACCTGTCGGAACGGGGCCCGCTGACGATGCCCTGGTCCTCGATGGCGGTGATCGTCCTGGGCCTGCCGGTGCTGGCCTGGCTGCTCGCGGCCGGGTTCACCCGTTCACGGGTGGTGCTGAGCCGGCGCACCGGCTGAGCGGAGGGCCAGGTGCCGGGCGCACGGCAGACGGACGGCAGGCGGACGGCCGGGCGGGCGGTGGCCGTCGTCGCGCCGGGCGTGACGGTGGCCACGGTGGACCGCCGTGGTGGCGGGCGGGCTCGGAGATCGAACTAGAGTCGTCCCATGACGACTTCCCCGGACAGCGCGGTCCGCGAGTTCATCGCCGAGCACCGCAGCGCCTTCCTCGACGACCTCGCGGCCTGGCTGCGCATCCCCTCCGTCTCCGCCGACCCCGGCCGTTCCGGCTCGGTCCGGCAATCCGCCGAGTGGCTGGCCGGGAAGCTCCTGGAGACCGGGTTCCCGGTGGCGGAGGTCTGGGAGACCGAGGACGGCGGGCTGCCCGCGGTCTTCGCCGAGTGGCCCTCGGGCGACCCGGACGCCCCGACCGTGCTGGTCTACGGGCACCACGACGTGCAGCCGGCCGCCCGCGAGGACGGCTGGGCGACCGACCCGTTCGAGCCGGTGGTCAAGGACGGGCGGATGTTCGCCCGCGGCGCCGCCGACGACAAGGGCCAGGTCTTCTTCCACACCCTGGGCGTGCGGGCGCACCTGGCGGCGACCGGCCGCACCGCCCCGGCGGTCAACCTCAAGCTGCTGGTCGAGGGCGAGGAGGAGTCGGGTTCGCCGAACTTCGGCGCGCTGATCCGGGCTCGTGCGGACCGGCTCGCGGCCGACGTGGTGATGATCTCCGACACCGGGATGTGGGGCGAGACCACCCCGACCGTGTGCACCGGCATGCGCGGCATGGTGGAGCTGCAGATCGACCTGTTCGGCCCGTCCCAGGACATCCACTCGGGCTCCTTCGGCGGCGCCGTGCCCAACCCGGCCACCGAGGCGGCCCGGCTGGTCGCGGGGCTGCACGACGAGGACCGGCGGGTGGCCGTGCCCGGCTTCTACGACGGGGTGGTCGAGCTGACCGCGGAGGAGCGCGCGCTCTTCGCCGAGCTGCCGTTCGACGAGGCGCAGTGGCTGGGCGTGGCGAAGTCCCGGGCGGTCCTAGGGGAGCAGGGGTTCAGCACCCTGGAGCGGATCTGGGCCAGGCCGACCGCCGAGGTCAACGGCGTCCAGGGCGGCTACACCGGCCCCGGCGGCAAGACCATCGTCCCCTCCCGGGCGCATCTCAAGCTGTCCTTCCGGCTGGTCGCGGGCCAGGACGTGGAGAAGGTCCGGCAGGCCGTGGCCGACTGGGTGGCCGACCGGCTGCCGGCCGGCATCCGGCACGAGATCACCTTCACCGGGACCACCCGGCCCTGTCTGACGCCGCTGGACCACCCCGCGCTGCAGTCGGTGGTCCGCTCCATGGGCCGCGCATTCGAACAGAAGATCCTGTTCACCCGTGAGGGCGGCTCCGGACCTGCGGCCGATTTGCAGGACGTGCTCGGCGCCCCCGTGCTGTTCCTCGGGATCTCGGTCCCCTCGGACGGCTGGCACTCGGTCAACGAGAAGGTCGAGCTCGACCTGCTCGCCAAGGGTGTGGAGACCTCCGCGTACCTCTGGGGCGACCTCGCCGAGCACTGGACCCGGCCCGCTGACGGCGCCGGGAAATCCTGACTTGTACCGCCGGCGGAATAAGTCGCGGTGATTGGCACACGACGGTGAGCAGTGATGATCGGGGAGATGGGTACCACGTGACTGTGCAGGAACATGCGGGGACGCAGCACCAGAGACGGCCGGACGCGTACCCGCCGTTGGCCCTGTCCAGGGCCGGGGTCGACCGGGCCGCCGAGCACCGCCAGGACGAGCCCTGGCTGGCAGCGGCCTGGAGCCACCCGGACACCCGGGTGCTGGCGGTCGCCGAGGGCCAGGCGTTCGTCATGGACACCGAGCAGGGCACCGAACTGGTGCTGCTGCCCAGCTTCGAGGCCCCCGAGGGCGGCGAGCGCTACTTCCTGGGCGTCGACGAGGACGGCGCGGCGTACTTCGCGGTCGCGCTCACCGGCGGCACCCTGCCCGGGCGGCTGGACGGCGATGCCCGCACCGCCGGGCTGCGCGAGGTCGGCGCGCTGCTGGCGGCCCGGGACGCGGGGCTGCTGGTGCACGCGGTGGCGCTGGAGAACTGGCACCGCTCGCACCGCTTCTGCTCGCGCTGCGGCCACCCCACCGTCCCGGCGCTGGCCGGCCATGTGCGGCGCTGCACCTCCTGCGCGCACGAGCACTACCCGCGGACCGACCCGGCGGTGATCATGATGATCACCGACGGTCAGGACCGGGCGCTGCTGGGCCGTCAGGCGCTGTGGCCGGAGGGGCGCTACTCGACCCTGGCCGGCTTCGTGGAGCCGGGGGAGTCACTGGAGCAGGCGGTGGCCCGGGAGGTCGCCGAGGAGGCCGGGGTGCGGGTGGACCCCGGCTCGGTGAGCTATGTGGCCAGCCAGCCCTGGCCGTTCCCGTCCAGCCTGATGCTGGGCTTCCTCGGGCGCGCCGACGCGAGCGACGGCGGTACCGACATCACCGTCGACGGCGAGGAGCTGTCCGAGGCCCGCTGGTTCTCCCGCGAGGAGCTCAGGGCGGGGATGGAGGACGGCACGGTACTGCCGCCCTCCGGGATCTCCATCGCCCGGCGCCTGGTGGAGCTCTGGTACGGCGGACCGCTGCCGGAGTCCGCCCGCTGGTAGTCCCGGTTCTGCCGGTCCCGTTTCTGGCAGTCCGGTTCTGAGAGCGTGAGAGTCGGGGGCGTGCGCCCCCTGTGTGCTTCAGGCGCCGTGTTCACCCGAAGGGCGGACACGGCGCCGCTGCGTTCCGCCGACCACGGCGGGTTCGGGGAGCCGGGCGTCGGCCAAGTCCGGTTCCCGCACTCCCTCCAACCCGTCGACGGCCGACGGCTGGACGGCGAGGACGCAGGTCACCGTCTTCCCGGTGAGCCGGACCACCACCTCCCAGCTCTCGACCAGCATCCCGACGATGGACAGTCCGCGGCCGCTCTGGGCGTCCTCGGCGGCCTCCCTGGCCACCGGCAGCGACGTGCCCTCGTCGGTGACGGCGATCCGCAGGTGCCGGCCGGTCAGGGCCAGGGTCAGGTCGACCGGACCGCGGCCGTACACCAGGGCGTTGGTGACCAACTCGGAGACCACCGTCTCCGCGCTGTCGACCAGGTCGTCTGCGCCCCAGGCCGCCAGTGCGGTCCGGGTGATCCGCCGGGCGTGGCGGACGTTCTGCGGGTGCGGAGGGAAGGAGGCGATCGCGGCCCAGGCTCTCCGGTTGGTCATCGTGGCTGCTCCGGCCGTGCGAGGTGGCTGATGGCTGGGGTCGCCCCGGATTGCTGCATTCGGGGCATGGATGGGGATAGCACGCAAGTGGTTGGATGGAGTGGTATTACGCCAATCTTGACTTATGTTGGCTGGTTTCTCGGATGTCGCGCAAGCCAAATGGCTACATTCGCTGGGTGAACATTTCTCGTGGCCCCGGACAGGCCCCCAAATACCAGCGGCTGGCTGCGGATCTGCGTCGCCGGATCATGACCGGAGAGTGGCAGGGCGGGGAACCGCTGCCGGTGGAAAACGAGCTCGAAAATCAATACGGGGTAGCTCGTAATACTGTCCGACTAGCAGTTGATGTGCTGGTCAATGAAGGTCTTCTGATCCGGGTCCAGGGAAAAGGCACCTATCTCAAGGACCATCCGGTTCTGGATCACCACGCATATCGAGCGCCGACCGATCCTGCGTTCGAAACTCCGCTCACCCCGCCCTCGCAGTCGTATGCGGCGGAGGCGGAGCGGGCCGGGCGGAAACTGACGGCCGACTTCCAAATGCTGATCGTACGAGCGACCACTGACATCACCGACCGGCTGCGGATCAAGGCCGGCGAGGCGGTGGTGCTGCGCCGGGTGCTCCGGCACATGGACGGCGAACCCTGGTCGATCGAGGAGAGCCACTACCCGGTGGCGCTCGCGGCCAGCACCGCGCTGATGGACCCGGACCCGGTCGAGGGCGGCGACGAGGTCGCGCTGGGGTCGGCCGGGCATGTGGAGATCGGCTGCGTGGACGAACTGGCCGCACGGATGCCCAACCCGGAGGAGGCGCAGTGGTTCCAGGCGGGCCCGGGCGTCCCGCTGCTGGTGCAGCTGCGCACCGGCTTCACCGAGGCGGGGCCGATCCGGGTGACCGAGACCCGCTACTGCGCCGACCGCAACCGGCTGGTGTACTCCCTCGGCCGGCGCGCCGGGGACTAGCCCGCCGGCACAGCGGACAGCCCCGCCGCGGGGTGCTCATACGGCGGGGCTGTCGTCGGGCCGCTTGCGGCCCGACCGGCGTCTCGGCTCGCGGCTCAGACCGCGAGCTTCGCCTTGACCTGGGCCAGCGACGGGTTGGTCAGCGCGGAGCCGTCCGGGAACAGCACGGTCGGCACGGTCTGGTTCCCGTCGTTGACCTTCTCGACGAACGCGGCCGAGTCCGGGTCGTGCTCGATGTTGACCTCGGTGTAGCCGATGCCCTCGCGGTCGAGCTGGGTCTTCAGCCGACGGCAGTATCCGCACCAGGTGGTGCTGTACATGGTGATCGTGGCGGACATCGAGGTCGCTCCTTCGTGCTTCGCAGGTCGGCGTTCGTCGGTCGGCGGGCCGGAGGTGGAACGCCG
Source organism: Streptacidiphilus carbonis (assembly GCF_000787775.1). Taxonomy (GTDB): domain Bacteria; phylum Actinomycetota; class Actinomycetes; order Streptomycetales; family Streptomycetaceae; genus Streptacidiphilus; species Streptacidiphilus carbonis. The sequence goes on from NZ_BBPM01000037.1 coordinate 9,654, forward strand.
CTGTCGGGCGGAACATTCCCTGGCGCCCGCCCCGGCCATATCTACACACCGGGGCTGTGGACAACGGGGCCGGAGTGTCCGCCGGGCTTGAGAGGATGGGCCCATGCAGGTTCAGCTCCCGGGCGCGCAGCCCTTCCCCCCGCAGGACGCCGACGCCGTGCTCGCCGGGCTCGACCCGGAGCAGCGTGCCGTCGCCACGGCCCTCAGCGGTCCCGTGTGCGTCCTTGCGGGCGCCGGGACGGGCAAGACCCGGGCGATCACCCACCGCATCGCGTACGGCGTCCGCAGCGGGGTGATGCAGCCGCAGCGGGTGCTCGCGGTCACCTTCACCGCGCGCGCCGCCGGGGAGATGCGCGGCCGGCTGCGCCAGCTCGGCGCCGAGGGGGTCCAGGCCAGGACCTTCCACTCGGCCGCGCTGCGCCAGCTCCAGTACTTCTGGCCGCGGGTGGTCGGCGGGGAGCTGCCACGGCTGCTGGAGCGCAAGGTCCAGCTGGTCGCCGAGGCCGCCGCGCGCTGCCGGCTGCGGCTGGAGCGCACCGAACTGCGCGACCTGACCGGCGAGATCGAGTGGGCCAAGGTCACCCAGACCGTCCCCGAGGACTATCCGGCGGCGGCCCGCAAGGCCGGCCGGGAGGCGCCGCGGGACCCGGCCGAGATCCGCCAGGTCTACAAGGTCTACGAGGAGCTGAAGCGGGACCGCGGGGTCATCGACTTCGAGGACGTGCTGCTGCTGGCCGTCGGTGTGCTGGAGGAGCGGTCCGAGGTCGCCGACCAGGTCAGGGCCCAGTACCAGCATTTCGTGGTGGACGAGTACCAGGACGTCTCGCCGCTGCAGCAGCGGCTGCTGGACCTGTGGCTGGGCCCGCGCTCCAGCCTCTGCGTGGTCGGCGACGCCAGCCAGACGATCTACTCCTTCACCGGCGCCACCCCGTCCTACCTGCTCGACTTCCGGGCGAAGCACCCCGACGCCACGGTGGTGAAGCTGGTCCGCGACTACCGCTCCACCCCGCAGGTGGTCCACCTCGCCAACGGGCTGCTGGCCCAGGCCAGGGGCCGGGCCGCGGCCGGCCGGCTGGAGCTCGTCTCGCAGCGGGACGCCGGACCCGACCCGGTCTACACCGAGTACCAGGACGAGCCCGCCGAGGCCGAGGGCACCGCCAGGAAGGTCCAGGCGCTGCTCGCGGCCGGGGTGCGGGCCAGCGAGATCGCGGTGCTGTTCCGCATCAACGGCCAGTCCGCCGTCTACGAGCAGGCCCTCGCCGACCTGGGCATCGCCTACCAGCTGCGCGGGGCCGAGCGCTTCTTCGAGCGCCCCGAGGTGCGCGAGGCCGGGATGCTGCTCCGCGGCGCGGCCCGGGGCAGCAGCGACCCGCTGCTCGACGGCGCCCCGGAGACCCTGGCGGAGCAGGTCCGCGCGGTGCTCTCGACCCGCGGCTTCACCCCGCAGCCGCCCGGCGGGTCCGGCGCCGTCCGCGAGCGCTGGGAGTCGCTGGCCGCGCTGGTCCGGCTGGGCGAGGAGTTCGAGGCGGCCCAGCTGGCCCTCGGGCTCCCGGCCGACCTGTCGGCGTACGTCACCGAGTTGGACGCCCGGGCCGCCGCCCAGCACGCGCCGGCGGTCGAGGGCGTCACCCTCGCCTCGCTGCACTCCGCCAAGGGCCTGGAATGGGACGCGGTGTTCCTGGTCGGACTGACCGAGGGCATGGTGCCGATCACCTACGCCAGGTCCGACGAGCAGATCGAGGAGGAGCGCAGGCTGCTCTATGTCGGGGTGACCCGGGCCCGGGCGCACCTCGGCCTGTCCTGGGCGCTGGCCCGCTCGCCGGGCGGCCGGGCGAGCCGGCAGCCGTCCCGCTTCCTGGACGGGCTGCGCCCCGGCACCCCGGTCCGGGCCGTCCGCGGCGCAGGGGGCGCCGGCGGGTCGGTCACGGGCGGCGCGGCCGGCGCGGGCGCGGCCCGCAGGAGCCGGGCCCCGTTGAAGTGCCGGGTCTGCGGCCGGGTGCTCACCGAGGCGGTGGAGCGCAAGCTGCGGCGCTGCGACGGCTGCCCGTCCGAGTTGGACGAGGGCCTGTACGAGCGGCTCCGGGACTGGCGCGGCGAGCAGGCGAAGGCGCAGAGCCTGCCGGCCTACTGCGTCTTCACCGACGCGACGCTGATCGCGATCGCCGAGGACGCCCCGGGATCGGTCGGCGAACTGGCCGGAATCGCCGGAGTGGGCCGGGCGAAGCTGGACAAGTACGGTGCGGCCGTGCTCTCGTTGTGTCGTGGGGAGTCTCCGGGCGCCTCCGCGCCCGTTGAGGGGTCATCGGAAGAGCCGGACGAATCGGACGACATTCCGGACCTCTGGGACGAGCGAGACACCGGAGCGAACTCGCTGGAAAAATAGTTTGCGCCCGCAGCGCGGAGCACACTAGCGTGCCGGAGACGGTCGAGAACGAGGCCGTCACCAGCACCACCTGCAACACCCGCACCACCCGCAGTACCTGCAGTACCGACAACTGACCATCGAGGTTCCCGGCCCGCCGGGATCCGAGCACGCCGAGAGGAGGCGGACATTGTGATGACAACCCTGATCAAACTGACTGGTCGGCCCATGACCGCCGCCTGCCTTGGCGCGCCCGCCGCCGTGCTGCCCATCCCTGCCCCGATCCTGGCCGGGCTCGGCGGCTTTGGCGCCGGCTCCGACGTGACCGGCGTCGAAGGCGGACTGGCGACGTGGATGACGATGCGCGATGAGCGACCGATGTCGGCATCCGTAGCAGCAGTCGAGGCCAATCGGGGCCACGTCTATGCACCGGGTGCCGGAAACCACCAGCAGTACGCAAGCAAGGCCTACCGCGGGCCCGAACCCTGGAGAGATCGACCCTGACTGAGCGTCAGGTCGCCTTCCAGGGCCGCGGATTCCCACTCGGGAACCGCGGCCCTTCTGTTTTCACAACGCAGTCCCAGAACGCAGCGAACCAGAACGCAACGACAGAGAACACGAGGACAACGTGTCACCGGTGACCAGCCCGACCGCCCCGCACGCGCCCACCGCTTCACCCACCGAGCAGGCTCACCCCCCGGAGGTACCACTTATGCAGCTCACCGCGTTCGGAGACGCCGACACCGTCGGCGCCCCCATCCCCTGTCACACCCTCGACCCCGAGGTCTTCTTCGCCGAGACCCCCGCGGACGTCGAGTACGCCAAGTCGCTCTGCGGGACCTGCCCGGTCAAGGTCGCCTGCCTCCAGGGCGCGCTCGAGCGCCGGGAGCCCTGGGGCGTCTGGGGCGGCGAGCTCTTCGTCCAGGGTGTCGTCGTCGCCCGGAAGCGGCCCCGGGGCCGTCCGCGCAAGAACGAGGTCGTCGCGTGACCGCCCGCCCCACCGCCGCGAACGCCTTGCGGAGGTCCGTGCGCGAGGCAACCGCCAAGTCCGACCTGGCCGCACCCGCAGCCTTCCAACCGTCCACCGATCCGACGTCCGACAAGCAGGCCCAGATGTCCCAGCTCACCAGCACCAGCACCGAACCCCGCCGGGGTACCGAACCGGCCACCAGCCCCCGTAGGAGCCTCCACATGCAACTCATGCCCGAAGCCCTGGCCCGTGTCCATATGCAGGAACGCCTGCAGGAGGCCGAGCACGAACGACTCGTGCGCGCCGTCCACCTCAGACGGCGCGCGGAGCGGATGACCCTGAAGGCGCGCAAGGCGCTCGCCGCCGTGGTCATGCAGTAACAGCCGCAGTACCGGCACCACGCACCACGAACACATCAGAACCGAGCAGGCCCGGAACCCGTCGCGGTTCCGGGCCTGCGGGCTGTCCGCCGCCCGGCGCCGCTCAGGCCTCGGCCTCGGCCCAGTCCTCGGCCTCGGCGAAGCCCGGCAGCCACTCCAGCAGCTCGTCGCGCAGCCGGGCGGTCGCGTCCAGCTGGCAGAGCACGCCGATGGTGCTCAGCGTCACCCGGTGGATCAGCAGGTACGCCGGCGGCAGGTTCAGCTGGCGGCCCAGGGCGTAGGCGGGGGAGCGCGGGTCGCCGACCCGGGCGGCCTGCGCGCGCATCCAGCTCCGGGTGAAGTGGAAGTCCTCGACCGCGGCGGGCTCGATGATCGGCAGCAGATAGTCGAGCACGGCCGGTGGGTCCAGGTCGATCGTCGGCTTGACGAAGCCCTCCTGCCGCAGCATCTCCAGTACCCCCTGGGAGTCGCCCGCCAGCGCCATCCGCAGTGCGGTGCCTATCGGCAGCGGCAGCCCCTCCGGCAGCCGGTCCACCGTGCCGAAGTCCAGCACGCCCAGTCGCCAGCCATCGGCGGGGCCGTCGTCGACCAGCAGCCGGAAGTTGCCCGGGTGCGGATCGGCGTGCAGCAGTCCGGTGCGGGCGGGACCGGCGAACAGGAAGCGGGCCAGCAACTGCCCGGCACGGTCGCGCTGCTCCCGGGTGCCGCTGCTGATCACCTCGGACAGCGGCACGCCGTCCATCCACTCGGTGACCAGGACCTGGTCGCCCTGGGCGACCACGCCCGGCACCCTGATGTCCCAGTCGTCGGCGAACTCCTCGGCGTGGACCCGCTGTGACTGGGCCTCAAGTCCGTAGTCCAGCTCCTCGGTGACCCGGTTGCGCAACTCACTGATCAGCGGTTTCACATCGAGCCCGGGGATCAGCGGCCCGATCAGCCGGGCCACCCGGCCCAGCTGGGTCAGGTCCGAGAGCAGGGCGTCGCCGGCACCCGGGTACTGCACCTTGACCGCGACCTCGCGGCCGTCGCGCCAGACCGCGTGGTGCACCTGGCCGATCGAGGCGGCGGCGGCCGGCCTGTCGTCGAACTCCAGGAACAGATCGCGCCAGTCGGACCCGAGCCGCTCGGCGAGCACGGTGTGCACCGAGGCGGCCGGCATCGGCGGCGCGGCCTCCTGCAGCTTGGTGAGCGCGGCCCGGTAGGGTCCGGCGACCTCCTCCGGGAGCGCGGCCTCGAACACCGACAGGGCCTGGCCGAATTTCATCGCCCCGCCCTTGAGCTCGCCCAGCACCCGGAACAACTGGTCGGCGGTGCGCTGCTGCATCTCTGCGGCGACGACGTCGGCGGGGCGGCCGCCGATCCGCTTGCCGAGGCCCAGGGTCGCCCGTCCCGCCATCCCCAGCGGGAGGGCGGCGAGCTTGGCCGTGCGGGTCACGGCTTTACGCGGAAGATCGCTCACGCATGCCTCCCAGTCGACGGGCGGGGGTCGCCATCATTGTCCCTCAGAGCTCTGTCCCTCAGAGCCTTGTCAGGGCTCTGTTCCTCAGGGCTTCGGTTCCTCGGAGCCTTGGCCGCCCCAGCGGCAGCCGCAGTCCGGATGGGGGTCGAGCGGTCGGCGCCGCATCGAGCCGTCCACCATGGAGACCTCGGCCCACCCGCCCAGGCTAGGGGGTGATCCGCCGTCGAGGAACATCAGGCAGTGCAGGGCGGCCAGTCCGGCCACGGTGGTGGCCAGCGCGGTGTCGCAGGGGGCACTGCCGCCGCTGCCCCCGCTGCCAAGACCGGAGCCGCGCCCCGAGCAGTGCTGGGCCAGCAGCTTGGGCCAGGCCGGATCCTCGTCGGCCCGGTGCAGCGACAGGCAGCGGCCGCAGCCGGTGGTGCCGGGCAGTACGAAGGGGCCGACCGTGCCGAGGGTCTCCAGCACCCCGGCGTAGAGGTGAGGGATGCCGGAGGTGAGCAGCTCACGGCCGACCTCCGGGTCGGCGAGCAGCCCGGCGGAGTCCCCCCGCGGCGCCACCACGACCAGGTCGGGGGCGCGCTCGGCGCTCCCGCTGTCGCAGCGGTCCTGAGGGCGGCCCGGCGCCGCCCGGCGCACCGCGGCCCTGGCGGCGGCGGCCCGGTAGCGGCCGGTGTCGCCGACCAGCAGCCCGCAGGGGGAGGTGTCCTGCTCCCTGACCCTGCCCCCGTCGACCACCTCCACCTGGCCGATCCCGGCGGCGGCGAGCACCGCCGCGATCGCCGCGCCGACCCGCCCGGCGCCGCGGACCTGGACCCTGGCCCTGCGTCTGGCGAGCAGCAGCGCGGGGGCGCTGCCGGGGGCGGGGTGCGCCAGCGAGAGCGCGGCCAGGTCGGGCTGGAGCCGGGCCAGTTCGGGCGGCGGCAGCTGCAGCAGGTCGCGCTGGGCGGCGGTGTCGTCCAGCACGCTCGAAGCGGCCAGTTCGGACAGCAGGCTGTCCACCCGCTCCTGCGGGATCCCCAGCCCGGCCGCCTCGTCGGCGAGGGCCGGCAGCTCCCTGGTGCCGTCGAGCAGCTCCAGGAATTCCGCCTCGCCGGGCTCGGCGGCCGTGAGCAGGGCGGTGTGCGCCCGGCCGACGCCGAACTGCAGCGTGCTGCGGTCGCGCCAGGCCCGGCGCAGAGCGGGTTTGAGACAAGGTCGCATGGCTCTCCTCCGGTGAATCGCGGGTGAATCGCGCGATGATCGCGGCTCCGTCCCTGAGCATGCCCGGATTGGCTCGATCGTGCGGAAAGCTATCCACAGCCTTGGGACGATGATCGGAGGAATGCCGCACCGCGGCCTTCCGGTCTGTCGGATCTGGCGATATCTGTCCGGATTTGAGGCTGTGAGACAGCCGACCCGGGAGTCTCAATTCGGCCATGAGGGAGGACTTCTGTCACTGCCAGCAGGTAACGTCTGGCGCGTGGCAGCCGGACCGGATTCCCGTCCTCCTGTGCCGCGTCGGCGCGCTCCGGATGCCTCCGGGGAGAGCGCCGCGGCGCAGTCCGTAGAGGTGCGCCGGAGCGCCCGCCGGAGTCGGACGGTGTCCGCCTACCGCGAGGGCGACCGGACGGTGGTGCTGATCCCGGCCCGGATGTCGGCGGCCGAGGAGAAGCGCTGGGTCGCGCAGATGCTGGACAAGCTCGCCGCCCAGGAGAGCCGCCAGGTGCTCGGCGACGACGCCCTGGCCGCCCGGGCCGCCGGCCTCTCGGCCCGCTACCTCGACGGCCGGGCCGTCCCGGTGAGCGTCCGGTGGGTCACCAACCAGAACACCCGCTGGGGCTCCTGCACCCCGGTCGAGGGCACCATCAGGCTGTCGCACCGGCTGCAGGGGATGCCCGAGTACGTCGTCGAGTACGTGCTGCTGCACGAGTTGGCGCACCTGCTGGTCGCCGACCACGGCCCCCGGTTCTGGGCGCTGCTGGCCGGCTACCCGCGCACCGAGCGGGCCCGCGGCTACCTGGAGGGCGTGGTGGCGGCGGCCCGGCTGCCGCACGTCCCCGGACCGCGCCAGGAGTCCCGGCCCGAGGACCTCGACGACTGCGGCTGAGCCGCGCCCGGCTGTGCCGCCCCGGCGCGGACGGTGTGGACGGTGCGTCAGCGGACGGCGCGTCAGCGAACGGCGCCGGCGGACCGCGTCAGCCCAGCAGCTTCCGGGCCCGGGCCACCAGCACCCGCACCGAGGTGTCGGTCAGCTCGGGCAGCTCGTCGTAGCCGAACCAGCGCAGCTCCAGTGACTCCTCACTGATCCGCTCCACCGCGTCCGCCAGCGCCGGTACCAGGTACTGGACGTCGAGGTGGGTGTTCTCCGGCTGGTCCTTGCCGGCGCAGCGCACCGCGTGCCGGTCCAGCTTCACCGGCGCGGGGCTGTCCGCCGGATACGGAACCAGACCGGAGGCGATGCCGGACTCCTCGACGGCCTCCCGCAGGGCGGCCCCGGCCAGCGTGGTGTCCTCCGGCTCGCAGTGGCCGCCGAGCTGGAGCCACAGCCCCACCTTGGGGTGCAGCGTCAGCAGCACCCGCCCGCGCTCGACGTCGACCACCAGCGCACTCGCGGTGATGTGCGCCGGACGGCAGGACCGCCAGACCCCTTCCGGCCGGGCCTCCAGATGGTCGAGGTAGTCGCGCCGCAGCAGCTCCTCCTCGTCGTCCGGGGCGGCCCACTCCCGCAGGGTGCGGACCGTGTCGGCGTGCAGCTGACCGCTCACGCCTTGTCCCCGTCGCCGTTGCCGCCCTTGTCGTCGCCCTCGCGCCGGTCGCTCTCGTCGCCCGCACTGCCGGCCCGCTTGTCGCCGGCGGCCGCGGCCTTGCCCAGCATCTCGTCCAGCTTGCTGAAGTCGATGCTGTTCTCGGTCGCGGGCTGGTCCTCGCGGTGGACGAAGCCGTCCGGGTCGTCCAGGTCCTTGGCGGTGGGCAGCATGTCCGGGTGCTCCCAGAGCGCGTCCCGCCCGTCGGTGCCCCGGGCGTCGGCCAGCGAGGCCCACAGCCGGGCGGCGTCCCGCAGCCGGCGCGGCCGCAGCTCCAGGCCGACCAGGGTGGCGAAGGTCTGCTCGGCCGGTCCGCCGGTGGCCCGGCGGCGGCGCAGCGTCTCCCGCAGCGCGGCGGCGTGCGGCAGGTGCGGGGCCGCGGCGGCGTGCACCACCGCGTCCACCCAGCCCTCGACCAGGGCCAGCGCGGTCTCCAGCCGGGCCAGCGCGGCCTTCTGCTCGGGGGTGTCCTCGGGCTGGAACAGGCCGCCGGCCATCGCCTCCTGCATGGACTCGGGGTTGCTCGGGTCGATCTGGCCGACCAGGTCCTCCAGCCGGCTCGCGTCGACCTTGATGCCGCGGGCGTAGGCCTCGACCGCGCCGAACAGGTGCTGCCGCAGCCACGGCACATGGGCGAATAGCCGCTGGTGGGCGGCCTCGCGCAGAGCCAGGTAGAGGCGGACCTCGTCGGCGGGCACCTCCAGGCCCTCGCCGAAGGCCTCGATGTTCTGCGGCATCAGCGCGGCCTTGCCGGCCGGGCCGAGCGGCAGGCCCACATCGGTGGAGCCGACCACCTCGGCGGCCAGCGCGCCCAGCGCCTGGCCGATCTGCGAGCCGAACATCGCGCCGCCCATGCTGCGCATCACCCCGAGCAGCGGGCCGGCCATGGCCTGCATCTCCTCGGGCACCACTCCGCCCATGGCGTTGGCGACCCGCTCGGCCACCGGGTCGACCAGTTCCTTCCAGGCCGGCAGGGTGGCCTCGATCCACTCGGCGCGGCTCCAGGCGACCGCCGTGCCGGCGCCGACCGAGAGCGCGGTGGCGGAATCCAGCCAGAGATCGGCCAGCCGCATCGCCTCGACCACCGCGGTCCGCTCGGCCTCACCCACCGAACGGTCCTTCGAGCCGTCCTCGGCGCCCTGCACCACCGCCTGGCGCGCCAGGTCCTTGGCCAGTTCCCAGTTGACCGGGCCCCCGTCGAACGACAGCATCTGGCCCAGCTGCTGGAACGCCGCACCCAGATCGCCGGGGTTCATCGCGCCGAAGAGGCCTTCCAGCGGATTGCCCGATCCGCCGCCGGGCATCCCCGGCAGACCGCCGAGGAATCCGAACGGGTTGGCCGGACCGCCGGAGCCCGAACCCGAACCGGATCCAGAACCTGAGCCGGAGCCGCCCGGGTCGGACTTGCCGCTCTCCTTGCCGTCCTCGGGTTCCTCGTTATTTCCTGAGGGGCCGAAGCCGAAGGGGAAGTCGTTCACGAGCTGCCTCGATCTCGTCGGCCGTCGCGTCCGAGCGGCGGGGGAGGGTATGCCCGGGGCCGCGGCGGGTGCAAACAGGCGGGTGGTTTCCGGTCACTGCCGGGCGCCACCGTGCCGGGTGCACCGCCGCACCCTTGCCTCGGGCAGGATGGTCGATACGTGACCCGCACGAACGGGTCGCACGAACGCATCACGCGTACGCATCAAAATTAACCGTGAAGGAGAGCCGGTGAGTTCCCCACCTTCGCACGTTCGCTCTGGGCTGACCGCCGATGGGCTGACCGTCGAGCAGTACGGCCCCGCGGACGCGGAGGGCGTGGCGCCCGAGTACGACGGGCCGCCGCTGGTCGTAGCCGTCACCGGCGCCGCCTCCGGTATCGGCAGCCGGCTGGCCGCCCGGCTCTCCGCCTCGACCGCGGTGAAGCGGGTCCTGGCCATCGACGAGCGCCGCGGCGACGTGCCCGGGGTGCAGTGGCGGGTGCTGGACGTCCGGGACCCTGCCGTGGCCGAGCGGCTGGCCGGGGTCGACGTGGTGGTGCACCTGGCCCAGGACCTGGGCATGGACACCGATCCCCGGACCCGCAGCGCCTACAACGTCCGCGGCACCCAGACGGTGCTCACCGCCGCGGCCGCCGCCGGGGTGCACCGGGTGGTGCTGTGTACCTCCGCCATGGTCTACGGAGCGCTGGACGACAACGAGGTCCCGCTGGACGAGGACGCGCCGCTGCGCGCCACCGAGGAGGCCTCCCTGGTCGGGGACCTGCTGGAGATCGAGCGGCTGGGCCGGCGCGCGCCGCACGCGCACCCCGGGCTCTCGGTCACCGTGCTGCGCCCAGCGGTCGTGGTCGGTCCCGGCGTGGACACCGTGCTGACCCGCCACTTCGAGGCGCCCCGGCTGCTGGTGGTCGCGGGCTCCCGTCCCTGCTGGCAGTTCTGCCACGTGGACGACCTGACGGCGGCGCTGGAGTACGCGGCGCTCGGCCTGGTCGAGGGCGAGGTCACGGTCGGCTGCGACGGCTGGCTGGAGCAGGAGGAGGTCGAGGAGATCACCGGCATCCGCCGGATGGAGCTGCCGGCCTCGCTCGCCCTGGGCACGGCGGCCCGGCTGCACCGGCTCGGGCTGACCCCGGCCCCGGCCGGGGACCTGGCCTACACGATGTACCCGTGGGTGGTGTCCGGCAGCAGGCTGCACGAGGCCGGTTGGCGTCCGCTGCACACCAACGAGGAGGTGCTGGGCGAACTGCTGGAACAGGTCTCCGGCAACCACGCGGTGGCCGGCCGCCGGCTCGGCGGCAAGGACGCGGCGACCACCCTGGGCGCGGCCGGCGCGACGGTGGCGCTGGTGGGCACGGCGGCGCTGGTGCGCCGGGCGCGCAAGCGGCGGCGGATCTGAGCCCGAGACGGAAGCTTGTGTGGAAAGTAATATCCGCGATACGGAAACGATGAGGGCGGCGGAGCCGTCATCGGTCATGATGGACACCATGATGGAAGCCGCTGACGCCGACCCGATCCGCCTGCTCGCGCTGCGGGAGGCCCCGCTCTCCCTGGACGAGGTGTACGCCGCCGTCGGCGACACCCACGCCGGGGGCACGGCCGTCTTCGTCGGCACGGTGCGCGACCACGACGGCGGGAAGACCGTCACGGCGCTGGACTACAGCGCCCATCCCAGTGCCGAGGCGGAGCTGCGCCGGGTGGCCGAGAAGGTCGCCGCCGACTTCCCAGTGGTGGCCCTGGCCGCGGTGCACCGGGTCGGCGAGCTCGAGGTGAGCGATGCCGCGGTGATCGTCGCGGTCTCCTGCGCGCACCGCGGTGAGGCGTTCGAGGCCTGCCGCCGGCTGATCGACGACCTCAAGCACACCGTCCCGATCTGGAAGCACCAGCGCTTCGCCGACGGCACCGAGGAGTGGGTCGCCTCCTGCTGACGGCCGGCCGCCGACCGGCACCTGCGGGGCCGGACGGTGACGTGCCGTCACCCGATCGGCGGCGGCAGGGAAACGGCTCGACCGTCTGTTCCCCGGGCGGGACCCGGACGGCCCCGCGATCGTTGCCACGATGAGCGGATAGTCTGCTCCTATACACGATGAGCTGGGAGTACGACATGAGCGCTCTCGCGTGGTTGATCATCCCCGTGGTGGCCGGAGTCTTCGCCATGCTCTGGGTGGTCTGGTCCGGCCGGACCAGGTCGACCGGTGACCACGACGCCCTGGCGGAGCATCAGCGCTTCCGCGAGGCCATGGAACGCGGCATCGACCTGCCCGAGTCCTGACAGCTGCTCCGGGCCGCCGCTCCGGGCCGCCGTTCCCGGTCGGGGCCCGGGAAGCCGCGTACCCGGGAGCAGCAGTCCGCCGGGCGGCCGGTGCGAAGCGTCCCGTAGGGTCGTGCCATGCCACGCCGCTCCGCGACGATGCTCGCCTCCACGCTGCTGCTGATAGCGCTGTTCTGCGCCGCCGTGCTGATCAAGGTGCCCTACTCGGAGATGAGTCCGGGCCCGACGTACAACACGCTGGGCGCCCAGGGCGGCAAGCAGGTGATCACCATCAGCGGCCGCTCCACCTACCCGACCACCGGGAACCTCAACATGACCACGGTCGAGGTGACCAGCGCGGACTACACGCTGAACCTGGTCGAGGCGGTCACCGGCTGGCTGCGGCACGACCAGGCGGTCATTCCGCACAGCAACCTCTACCCGGACAACCAGACCGAGAAGCAGGCCGAGGCGCAGAACGCCGAGGAGTTCTCGGCGTCGCAGGACAGCGCCAAGGCGGCGGCGCTGACCCAGCTGGGCATCCCCGTCGGCACCGAGGTGGTGGTGTCCGCGGTGGTCGAGGGCAGCCCCTCGGTGGGCCGGATGCACGCCGGGGACGTGGTGGTCGCGGTGGACGGCACCAAGGTGACCGACCCCGACCAGGTGGCCGCCCTGGTCACCAAGCACCAGCCGGGCCAGGACGTCGTCTTCACGGTCATCCCGCCCGGGAAGACCAGCAGCAACCTGCAGCAGGTCACCGTCACCACGGCCAAGAACCCCGACACCGGCAAGGCCTTCGTCGGCATCCAGCCGGGCACCGAGCACACCTTCCCGTTCACCATCGACATCAACCTGGGCGACGTCGGCGGCCCCAGCGCGGGGCTGATGTTCGCCCTGGGCATCGTGGACAAGCTCCAGTCCACCGATCTGACCGGCGGGAGGTTCATCGCCGGCACCGGCACCATCGACGCCGACGGGACGGTCGGACCGATCGGCGGCATCTCCATGAAGATCATCGCGGCGCGCAACGCGGGCGCCCAGTACTTCCTCACCCCGTCGTCCAACTGCGCCGAGGCCGCCGCCGACACCCCGTCAGGGCTGCGGCTGATCAAGGTCGACAAGCTGTCGCAGGCGGTGACCGACCTGGCCGAGATCCGCTCGGGCGACCTCTCGGCGCTGCCCGCCTGCAGCAGGTAGGCGACCGGCGGCAGGGGGCAGCAAGGGGCAGCGGGAGCTGCCGGGGGACGGAAGGGCCCGTCAGGCGAAGGTGGTGAGCAGGGCCTCGGCCAGCCCGGGGACCAGGGCGGGCCCGGTCAGCACCTCGCGCGCGGAGTCCTTCTCGCGCAGCCGCAGCGCCGTCTCCCTGGTGCCGTCCCGCAGCACCGCGACGGTCATCCGGACCTCCTGCCGCTCCGGGTGCTTGGCGACCCAGGCGGCCAGCTCCTTCTCCGAGACGCCCTCCGGCAGCTTGGCCTCGGCGGTCGGCGGCAGGATCAGCCGCTCCACCACCAGCGCGCAGCCGGCCACCGCGTCGGGCCAGGCGATGGTGCCGAGGAAGGTGTCCAGCGGCGTGCCCTTGGGCACCTCGTCCTGCTCGATCGGGGTGAACTGGTCCGTGGCGCCGGGCTCCAGGCCCAGCTGCCGGGCCAGGCCCGGCTCGTTCTTCAGCAGCGCGGCGGTGTCCACCAGCGCGAACAGCCGCGCCGGCTGGTCCCAGCCGAGGCCGGCGGCGTACTCGTCGATCTCCAGGACGGCGCGGGTGATCGGGCGGGCGGCGGGAGGAAGGCTCTCCTCAAGGGTTTCCGACATGCCATCCATCCTCACACGCCGGAGGCTACGACCTCATCACGGCGGCAGCAGGTCACCCGGTCCGGGAACCAGAAGGCGGGTCTGTTCAGTTGCCTTCTGGGGTGCTGTTCCCGCAGCGCCGCCAGGAACCACTGTCGTGAGGTGCGTGCGTTGGTCTTCCAGATGCCCGACCACGGCGGCTGTCGGCCGCCGGGCGTCCTCCGTGGACGTACCGGCGTGCGCGCGGCTGCCCGGGTTCTGCTGGCGACCCTGTTCGTGCTGGTGCTGCTGTTCCTGGTGTCGCTGATCGCCTTCGACCTGTGGACCGGACGCCTCTGGTACCGGTCGGTCGGCTTCTCCGGCGTGTACACGGTCCGGCTGCGCACCCAGGGCATGCTGTTCCTGGCCTTCGGTGTGCTGATGGGGCTGGCCACCGCGCTGAACGCCTGGCTGGCGTACCGGCTGCGGCCGCCGTTGAGCGCCATGTCCTTCGAGCAGCGGCACCTGGAGCGCTACCGGACCTCGGTGGCCCGGCACCGGGTCCGGTCGCTGGTCGCGGTGGCCATGCTGCCCGGGCTGCTGGCGGGCGCGGCCGCGGCGGCGGCCTGGAAGACCTGGCTGGCGGCGGCCAACGGCACCTCCTTCGGCAGCGTCGACCCGCAGTTCCACCAGGACATCTCCTTCTACGTCTTCCAACTGCCCTGGTACCGCTTCCTGGTCGACTTCGGCCTGGTCGCGCTGGCCGTCTCGGCGGTCACCGCGGCGCTGGCGCACTACCTCTACGGCGGGATCAGGACGCAGGGCCCCGGCCGGCTGCTGTCCTACCCGGCCCAGAGCCATCTGGGGGTGCTGCTGGGCCTGCTGGTGGCCCTGAAGGCGGTGGCCTACTGGCTGGACCGCTACTCGCTGGCGGTGAAGGCCGGGGCGGAACACGCGGCCGACGGCCTGAACGGGGTCGGCTACACCGAGGCCAACGCGGTGCTGCCGGCCAAGACGGTCATGTGCGGGATCGCGGTCATCTGCGCGGTGCTGTTCCTGGCCACCCCGGTGCGCCGGAGCTGGGCGCTGCCGCTGACCGGGCTGGCCCTGATGGCCTTCTCCTCGGTGCTGATCGGCTCGGTCTGCCCCGCCCTGGTGCAGCACTTCCAGGTCCAGCCGGACGCGCAGGCCAAGGAGGCGCCCTACGTCGCCCGCAACAGCGCGGCCACCGCGGCCGCGTACGGGATCGGCGGGTACACGGCAGCGGTCGCGCCACGGGCGGGGGCACTGCAGGCGTCCCCCTCGGCGGGCGCGTCCGGTGCCGCGTCCGCCGGGGCCGGCGGGGCGGCCGGCGGCGCCTCGTCCGCCGACACGGCGCCGGTCCGGGTGGCCGCCTCGGACGCGCGGCAGCGGGTGCAGGCGGTCGCCCCCTGGCTGCGCACCGGCGCCAGCCCGTACCAGGTCACCGTCGGCGGCCGGACCGAGTGGGTCGTGGACGGCTACACGACCAGCGACAGCTACCCCTTCGCGGCGGAGGTCGGCACCGCGATGGGCGGCGGCGCGGTCGACTACATCCGGGACTCGGTGAAGGCCACGGTGGACGTGTCGAGCGGTGCGGTGGCGCTCTACCAGTGGGACACCGCGGACCCGCTGCTGCGGACCTGGATGCGGGCCTTCCCGGGCACGGTCCGTCCGTACGCCACCATCGACGACCGGTTGAGGTCCGAACTGCGCTACCCCTCGGAACTCCTGGCGCTGCAGCAGGACATGCTGGGCTCCGGCCGGTGAACGGCCCGGCCGGTACCTGGCCGCTGCTGGGGCCTGGTCGCTGAACTGGGATTCTTCGGGCCGGGTCACTCCGTGCTACGGTAAGGGCACAACGACGCGGGGTGGAGCAGCTCGGTAGCTCGCTGGGCTCATAACCCAGAGGTCGCAGGTTCAAATCCTGTCCCCGCTACTCCTTGTCGGAAGGCCCGGTGCACATCGCACCGGGCCTTCTGCCTTGCCCCCGTGCCCTGCCGGCGGGGTCGGCCGGATCAAGTGATTTGCGGTGCCGGTCGCCGGTGATCTACTGTGAGGACACAACGACGCGGGGTGGAGCAGCTCGGTAGCTCGCTGGGCTCATAACCCAGAGGTCGCAGGTTCAAATCCTGTCCCCGCTACTCCTTGTCGGGAGGCCCGGTGCACATCGCACCGGGCCTCCCGTGCGTTGCGGGGCCACATCTGACGATGTGTCCTGCGTCTCACTCCTCCGGGTGATCGGCGCGGCAAGGGCGAAGGAATAGGCTCCCGGAGGAGTCCCTGCGGAACGGGTGGACCCGTAGGGCAATCTGGTTGTCGCTTCAATCGTCCGATCCGGTAGTGAATCTGACGGTCTGTCTATTGCTGTCGGGAGCGGGGAGACTGGGGCGCGAGGGGCCGGTGTCCCCCGCTGGGGCGGAGTCGGCTCCGAGCCCTGATGGCGACTGTGCGAGGTTGATGTGTCGCGATATCGACAAAGCGCTGAAGTAACCTCATCGGCTGGGGTATACCAGGTGTACGCGGGTTGCGGGTGGTGCGACGATGAACCCCATGGGGGACGGTGCGTGGCCGGAAAACGGCCGTCAGCTCCGATGCGTACCACGGATGACCAGGAATCCGGCTGACGCAGGAGTCGACATGTCGGTAGTCGCTGGAGGAGGAGCGGGCGTCGAGCAGGACGACCCGCAGGTCGGACGGCTGCCCCTGCAACGTGTCCCGGACGAGGCCGCCCGGGTCGCCGCGGCAGAGGTCGGCAGCTATGACGCGACCGGGACCGAGCCGCCCGCCGCGGACGACGAGTCGGACCGGCACAGCTTCGAATCCGCCCTGGAGGCCCAGGAGGAGGCGGCGCTGGAGGCCCGCTACCGGCTGGACGCCGAGGAGGACCCGGCCGCGAGCAGCCTGCTCGGCGCGATGCTGCTGCGCCGGGGCGACCCGGACGACGCCGAGCCCTACCTCCGCCGCGCCGCCGCCTCCGGGATCAGGGCCGGGGCCAACAACCTGGGCGTCCTGCTGCACCAGCGCGGCCACCGCGAGGAGGCCGCGCAGTGGTGGCGCGCCGCCGCGGTCGCGGGCAGCGCGCCGGCCGCCCACGCGCTCGGCCTGCACCTGCGCGACCACGGCGACGAGCCCGGCTCGGAGTACTGGCTGCACCAGGCCGCCGAGCAGGGCCACACCGGCGGCGCCTATGCCCTGGCCGACCTGCTGGAGCACCGCAGGGAGACGGTCCGGGCCGAGCGCTGGTTCCGCACCGCCGCGGAGACCGGGCACCGCGAGGCCGCCTACCGCCTCGGCCGGCTCAAGGAGACCGCGAAGGAGGGCGAGGGCGCCGAGCAGTGGTACCGCCAGGCGGCGGCCCGCGGCCACGCCCGGGCCGCGCTGCGGCTCGGCATGCAGTTGGAGCGGCGCGGCGAGCGGGAGGAGGCCGCGCGCTGGTACCGCCAGTCGGCGCAGGGCGGCGAGCCGAGGGCCGCGTCCGCCCTGGGCTTCCTGCTGCGCGACGGCGGGGACGAGGTGGCCGCGGCCGACTGGTGGCGCGAGGCCGCCGAGGCCGGCGACGGCAGCGCCGCCAACGCGCTGGGCGCGCTGCACGCCTCCTGGGGCGAGACCGACATGGCCGAGCAGTGGTACCGCGCCGCCCTGGAGGCCGGGGACCACAACGGCGCCTTCAACCTGGGGCTGCTGTGTGCGGCCGAGGGGCGGGAGGCGCAGGCCGAGCAGTGGTACCGGCGCGCGGCCTACGCCGGGCACCGGGAGGCCAGCAACGCGCTGGCGGTGATGCTGCTGCAGCGCGGGGACACCCCCGGCGCCGAGCCGTGGTTCTCCAAGGCGGCCGAGGCCGGGAGCGTGGACGCCGCCTTCAACCTGGGCATCCTGCACGCCGGGCGCGGGGAGCAGCACGACGCCCAGGAGTGGTACGCCCGCGCGGCCGGGCAGGGGCACGCCGAGGCGGCGCTGCAGCTGGCCGTCGCCAAGGAGCGGCGCGGGGACGTCGCGTCGGCGGCCACGCGGTACCGGCAGGCGGCGGAGCGGGGGTCGGCCGAGGCGGCGTTCCGGCTCGCGGTGCTGCTGGAGCGGGGCGGGGAGGAGCGGCACGCCGAGGAGGTGGACCGCTGGTACGCGGTGGCCGCGGAGGCCGGGCACGGGCGTGCGCAGGTACGGGTGGGCGTCCGGGCCGCGGAGCGGGGTGACGCGGTGGCGGCGGAGCAGTGGTACCGGCGGGCGGCGGAAGGGGGGAGCCGCAGTGCGGCCTTCAACCTGGGGCTGCTGCTGGCACGGGAGGGGAGTGAGGCGGAGGCGATGCTCTGGTACACCAGGGCGGCCGACGCCGGGCACGGGCGGGCGGCGCTGCGGCTGGGGCTGGTGGCGGCGCGGAGGGGGGAGCTGGCGCAGGCGCACCGGTGGTGCGAGCGGGCGGCCGAGTACGGGCCCGGGAGCGTGACCGAGCGGGCGGTGCGGTTGATCGAGGCGCTGCGGGCGGATTTGACGGCGTAGTCGGTAACCACGGCGGGGTGGGGGTGCGGTTGGCGCCACCGTGCACCTCGGTGGTGGCCTCTCGCGCAGTTCCCCGCGCCCTGAGGGTCTGCAACTGGCTCGGTTGCACTTGCTCAGGGGTGCGGGGAACTGCGCGACAAGCCCGCTACGGTCCGCAGCTGAAGATCCGTCAGAGCCACGCTAGGCGGCGCAGTCGGGGCAGAGGCCGCGGTAGGTGACTTCTACGGTGGAGATGGTGAAGCCGAAGCGTTCCGCAGGGGGGAGGGCGGCTATCGGGTCGTCCGTGGGGTGGACGTCGCGGATGGAGCCGCAGGCGGAGCAGACCAGGTGCTGGTGGGCGTGGTGGGCGTTGGGGTCGTAGCGCTTGGCGCGGCCGTCGGTGCTGACCTCCAGCACCTCGCCCAGGGTGACCAGTTCGCCGAGGGTGTTGTAGACCGTGGCCCTGCTGATCTCCGGCAGCAGCTCCACCGCGCGGGCATGGATCTCGTCGGCGGTGAAGTGGACGTGGTCGCCGTCGAGCACCTGGGCCACGACCCGCCGCTGCGAGGTCAGCCGCCAGCCCCGGTCCCGGAGTCGTTCCAGCAGGTCACTCATACCCGGAAGGATAACCGGTCAGCGTACGGCCTCGGCTTCCTCGGGGGCTTCCTCGAAGCGGGACGACGAGCGCTTCTCGGCGCGGTGCTTGAAGTAGAGCAGGGCGCCGATCGCGACCACGATCACGCCGACGAAGATCCAGCTGGCCAGGCTGGCGTAGTGCTCCACCTGGTGCCAGCCCGCGCCGGCGAAGTAGCCGAGCAGGACGAAGCCGGTGGCCCAGAACGCCCCGCCGAGCACGTTCCACAGGGCGAAGGTGCGGTACCGCATGTCGGAGACCCCGCACAGGCCCGGCACCAGGGCCCGCAGCGCCGCGGCGAAGCGTCCGGCGAAGACCGCCCGGCCGCCCAGTCGCGCGATCAGGTCCTTGCTCTGCCGGACGTGGGCCGGCTTGATCAGCCGGTGCGGGATGCGGCCCAGCAGGCTGTCGCCCCAGCGCTTGCCGACCGCGTAGCCGATGCTGTCGCCGATGACCGCCCCGGCGACGGCGACCGCGATCACCGCCCACAGCTCGGTCCTGCCGTTGTAGGCGGTGACCCCGCCGATCACCACGGCGGTCTCGCCGGGGATCACGAAGCCGAGGAAGACCGAGGACTCCAGGGCCGGCAGCAGGAAGACCGCCAGCAGCACCAGGGTGCCGTTGAGTGCCAGCAGATGGTCGCTGATCCAGGACACCGGTGAGCCTCCAGGCACGGCGGAGATGGCAAAGGGCAGTAAGGGGCTGTCCGAACCGTACCTGGCCAACGTCACCCGGCGGGCGGAAGGTTCCGCCCGGGCCCGGCCTCCGGGTCACCCCAGGCGCTGCAGCAGTTCGCCGTGGAGCAGGCCGTTCGAGGCGGCGGCGTCGCCGCTGTGGACGCCGGGCACGCCGTCCAGGCCGGTGAAGCGGCCGCCGGCCTCCTCGACGATGACGCAGGTCGCGGCCATGTCCCAGAGGCTGAGCTCGGGCTCGGCGCAGATGTCCACGGAGCCCTCGGCGACCATCATGTAGGGCCAGAAGTCGCCGTAGGCGCGGGTGCGCCAGCAGGTGCGGGAGAGGTCGAGGAAGGCGTCGAGCCGGCCCCGCTCCTCCCAGCCGGTGAGCGAGGAGTACGCGAAGGAGGCGTCCTCCAGGACGGACACGTCGGAGACCTGGATCTTGGACGCCTTGGTGAGGCTGCGCCCGGTGAACGCTCCGGTGCCCTTCGCGGCCCACCAGCGACGGCCCAGGGCGGGCGCGGAGACCATCCCGACCACCGGCCGCTCACCGCCCTCGCCCAGCTCCATCAGCGCGATCAGGGTGGCCCAGACCGGGACGCCGCGGATGTAGTTCTTGGTCCCGTCGATGGGGTCGATGACCCAGCGCCGCGGGCCGTGGCCGGTGCTGCCGAACTCCTCGCCCATCACGGCGTCACGCGGGCGGGCCCGCTTGAGGTCGTTGCGCAGCAGGTCCTCGACGGCCTTGTCGGCGTCGCTGACCGGGGTGAGGTCCGGCTTGGTGTCGATCTTCAGATCGAGCGCCTTGAACCGCTCCAGCGTCACCGAGTCTGCGTGGTCGGCGAGGACATGGGCGAGGCGGAGATCGTCGTGGTAGTCGGCCATGCCCTGCACAGTAACGATCAGGCGGGGGCAGGGCCAGCAGCGTCCACACCTCTACGCTGGCCGTATGGCAGCGGAATCGGAAGTGGACGACCGGGAACTGGTCACCTGGTGGGGACTTGTGGTCGAGGCCTGCGCGCGGACGGCTCCGCTGCTGCAGGTCGGACCGGTCGGCGGGGTGGACCTCCCCGGCCCCTGGTTCGAGGTGCTGCTGCGGCTGCTGCGGACGCCGGGGTACCGGCTGCCGATGACCCAGCTCGCGCATGACGTCGCACTGAGCAGCGGGGGTTTCACCAAGCTGGCCGACCGGATGGTGCGGGAGGCGCTGATCGAGCGCCAGGTGTCGGCGGAGGACCGCCGGGTGGTGTTCGCCGCGCTCACGGAGCGGGGGCTGCGGGTGGGGGAGGAGGCGCAGCGGCTCCATGTGGCGGCCCTGCGTCAGCACTTCCTCGCTCCGCTCGGGGTGCGGCGGGCGGGGGAGTTGGCGTCGTTGATGCGGGTGCTGCGGGATGCGAGTGAGGCGCAGCGGGGTTCGGTCTGATTTTTCGGCTGCGGCTTGTGCGTGGCTTGTCGCGCAGTTCCCCGCGCCCCTGAACATGTGCAACTGAGCCAGTTGCAGACCCCAGGGGCGCGGGGAACTGCGCGACCAACCATGCACAAGGCGGGCTAGTGGGTGGACCCGCTGAGTTGGAGTCCCACTACGCCGATCAGGACGAAGCTGATGGAGAGGATCTTCATCACCGAGACGACGTCGCCCAGCCAGACCATGCCGTAGATCGCTGTGCCGGCTGCGCCGATCCCGGTCCAGACGGCGTAGGCGGGGCCGATGTCGAGGGTTTTCAGGCCGAGGGACAGCAGGCCGAAGCTGCCGATGCCGAAGAGGGCGAAGCCGACCACGGGCCAGAACCTGGTGAAGTTCTCGCTCTGCTTGAGGCACACCGCGAAGCCGGTCTCCAGGAATCCGGCGACGACCACCATCAGCCAGGCCACGGTTCCTCCCAAGGTCGCACAGTGATCACCATCGTCGGTCGGGGCGGGCGCTGCTGCGAGTCGTCAGTCACCTTCGCGGGTCTCCCGGGTGGAGAGAAGCCGGCGCAGTGAGTAGAGGCGGGCGGGGTCGGCGTGGCCCTCGGCCACCCACGTGTCCAGGGCGCAGTCGGGTTCGTCGTGGCTGCAGGCGCGGGGGCAGCCCTCGGTGCCGGGGACCAGGTCGGGGAAGGCCAGGATGACCCGGCCCGGTTCGATGTGGGAGAGGCCGAAGGAGCGGAAGCCCGGGGTGTCGATGACCCAGCCGGGCTCATCCCCGCGAGCGGCGCCGGGGGCCGGGGGCAGCCGCAGGGCCAGCGCCGAGGTGGTGGTGTGCCGTCCGCGGCCGGTGACCGCGTTGACATGGCCGGTGGACCGCTGGTGCTCCGGTACCAGGGCGTTCACCAGGGTGGTCTTGCCCACCCCGGAGTGGCCGATGAACACCGTCGACAGCCCGCGCAGCTGCTCGCGGACCCGTTCGGCGCCCTCGTCGGCCAGGTCGTCACGGCGGGTGACGACGTGGGCGACGCCCAGCGGGGCGTAGATGTCCAGCAGCGGCTCGGGGGCGGCCAGGTCGGACTTGGTGAGCACCAGCAGAGGGCGCAGTCCGGCGTCGTAGGCGGCCACCAGGCAGCGGTCGATCAGCCGGGCCCGGGGCTCCGGGTCGGCCAGTGCGATGACGATGGCCAGCTGGTCGGCGTTGGCGACCACGATCCGCTCGTACGGGTCGTCGTCGTCGGCCGTCCGGCGCAGCACCGAGGCGCGCTCCTCGACCCGGACGATCCGGGCCAGTACCCCGGGCTCCCCGGAGAGGTCGCCGACCAGGCCGACCCGGTCGCCGACGACCACGCCCTTGCGGCCCAGCTCCCGGGCCTTCATCGCGGAGATCTCCCGCTCGCGCTTGGTCCCGGCCTCGACCAGGCAGGTGAACCGGCCCCGGTCGACGGTGAGCACCATGCCCTCGGCGGCGTCCTCGTGGGTGGGCCTGGTCCGGGTCCGGGGCCGGGAGCCCTTGCGCGACGGGCGGGCGCGGATGTCGTCCTCGTCGGCGTCCTTGCCGTAGCGGCGCATGCGGATCCTCAGCCCCTCGCCGACATCGGGGCGTTGTCCAGCATCGCGCTCCAGAGCCCGGGGAAGTCCGGCAGGGTCTTGGCGGTGGTGCCGACGTTCTCCACCTGGATCCCGGGGACGACCAGGCCGACCACGGCGGCGGCGGTGGCCAGCCGGTGGTCCTCGTAGGTGTGGAACACGCCGCCGTGCAGCGGGCGCGGGTTGATCACCAGGCCGTCCTCGGTCTCGGCGACGTCGCCGCCCAGGGCGTTGAACTCGTCGGCGAGGGCCTTCAGCCGGTCGGTCTCGTGCATCCGCAGATGGGCGATGCCGCTGAGCCGGGACGGGGAGTCGGCCAGCGCGGCGACGGCGGCGACCACCGGCGCGAGCTCGCCGACGTCGTGCAGGTCGGCGTCCAGGCCGTGGACGCGTCCGCTGCCGGTGAAGCGCAGCCCCTCCGGGGTGGCCTCGCAGGAGCCGCCCATCCGGGTGAACAGTCCGCGCAGCTGGTCGCCGGGCTGGCTGGTGCGCTCCGGCCAGTCGCGGACGGTGACCGTACCGGCGGTGACCAGGGCGGCGGCCAGGAAGGGGGCGGCGTTGGAGAGGTCGGGTTCGACCACCAGGTCCCGGCCGAGCAGCGCGCCGGGAGTGACCCGCCAGACGTCCGGCTCGCCGCCGTCCTCGGGCGCGTCCACCTGGGCGCCGGCCGCGCGCAGCATCTCCACGGTCATCCGGATGTGCGGCAGCGAGGGGACCGGGTCGCCGGAGTGCCGGACCTCGACGCCCTGCTGGAACCGCGGTCCGGACAGCAGCAGCGCGCTGACGAACTGGGAGGACGACGAGGCGTCCACGGTGACGGTGCCGCCGACCAGGCCGCCGGTGCCGTGCACGGTGAGCGGGAGCGCGCCCCGGCCCTCGTCCTCGATCCGCGCCCCCAGCGCGCGCAGTGCGCTGATCACGCCGCCGAGCGGGCGTTCGTACGAACGGGGGTCGCCGTCGAACTGCACCTCGCCGTCGGCGAGGGCCGCGACCGGCGGCAGGAAGCGCATCACCGTGCCGGCGTTGCCGACGTCCACGGTGGCCGGTCCGCTGAGCGGGTTGGGCAGCACCCTCCAGGCGTCACCGCCGCCCGACACCCCGCTGCTGCTGTTGAGAATGTCCTCGATGCCGACCCCGAGGGCGCGCAGCCCCTCGGCCATCAGCAGGCTGTCCCGGCTGCGCAGCGGGCGGCGGACATAGCCGGGCTGGTCGGCGAGGGCCGCCAGGACGAGGGCGCGATTGGTCGCCGACTTGGATCCGGGAACGGTGACGACCGCGTCGACTGGGTCGGTCGCGGTCGGTGCGGGCCACAGGGGTTCCAGAGTGCCGGTCATGGGTCCCGAGCCTATCGGCTCGCTCAGCGGGTGAGCAGCCAGCGCGCCCCGGCGGCGAGACAGGCCAGGCCGATCAGCAGGAACAGTGTCACCCAGAGGAGTGCCGGGGTGCGGGTCAGCCGGCCCAACTGGTCCGCGTCCGAGTCCGGGGCACCGCCGTGGCGGCGTTTGCGCTGCAGTTCGACCACCGGTCGGACGCCCGAGAGCAGCAGGAACCAGACGCTCAGATAGGCGAAGGCCCCTTGGACCTGTTCGCTGCCGAACCAGGAGACGGCGAAGCAGATGCCGCCGGTGACCAGCACCGTCAGCGCCCCGTAGGCGTTCCTGATCATGATCAGGACGGCGATCAGCAGCCCGACCACGGCCCACAGCAGGGCGGTGATGTGGCCGCCGGAGATCAGCCAGGCGCCGCCGAGGCCCAGCAGCGGCGGCGCGGAGTAGCCGGCGGCGGCGGTCAGCACCATGCCGGGGCCGTGCGGCTTGCCGGAGGAGACGGTGAGGCCCGAGGTGTCCGAGTGCAGGCGGATGCCGTGCAGCCTGCGCCGGGTCAGCACGGCGACCAGGCCGTGTCCGCCCTCGTGCGCGATGGTCACGACATTGCGGGTGTAGTGCCAGCTGAAGCGCGGCCAGACGGCCAGCAGGGCTATGGCTGCCGTCGCCCAGACGATCGGCCCCGACGGGGCGGCCTGGACACCGGTGACCTGGTCCCAGACCTGGCTGATGCTCTGCGGGTGCATGGAAGTGCTCCAACTTTCCGGGGAACGACCCCCCGTACCCCCGCGTGGACCCGTGCAGGCGGGCGCGGGGCGAGCGGGCACCGGCCGGCGAACCGGAGCGGAGTGCCTTCGGTGGGGCGTCGACGGACGGGGACGGACAGCGGGGACGGACCAACGGGGACGGACAGGGGAGAGGGAAGCCTCGCACGGAGGGATGTGGAACCGGTAGTCGCCGGTTCGGGCCACGGCTGACAGTGTCCGGTGGCATGGTGGGGCGTATGTGCGGTCGCTATGCGTCGAGTAGGAAGCCGGAGGACCTGGTCGGCCTGTTCGACGTGGCCTCGTGGGACCCGACCGAGGCCCTGGCCCAGAACTGGAACATCGGCCCGACCGACCCGGTGTACGCGGTGCTGGACCGGGCGGTCAGGGGGGAGCACCCCGAGCCGGTGCGGCAGCTTCGCACCTTGCGCTGGGGCCTGGTCCCGTCCTGGGCCAAGGACGCCCGGGGCGGCGCGCGGATGATCAACGCCCGGGTCGAGGGCATCCAGGAGAAGCCGTCGTTCCGGAAGGCGCTGGCCAAGCGCCGCTGCCTGATCCCGGCCGACGGCTACTACGAGTGGTTCACCCCGGAGGTCCCGCCCGGCACTCCCAAGTCCCGGATCAGGAAGCAGCCGCACTTCATCACCCCCGCCGACGGCTCGGTGCTGGCCATGGCCGGCCTCTACGAGTTCTGGCGGGACCGGGGCGTCCCCGACGACGACCCGGCCGCCTGGCTGTGCACCTGCACCATCGTCACCACCGCCGCCGAGCCCGCGCTGGCCGCCATCCACGACCGGATGCCGCTGCGGCTGCTCCCCGAGCACTGGGACGCCTGGCTGGACCCGGCCCTGGACGACGCCGACGAGGCCCGCGCCCTGCTGGCACCCCCGCCACCGGGGCTGATGGAGGCCCGACCGGTGTCGCCGGCCGTCGGCAACATCCGCAACAACGGACCGGAGCTGATCCGGCCGCTGGAGCCCGACGGACTCTTCTGATGCACGTGCACAGATTTTTGACGCGCGAGCACGGACCCGGGAATGCGCGCAGGGGTCCCCTGGTTCACATGACTGTCGGTACCAGCAGCGTCAGTGGAAGGCAGTGCTCATGGTTTCAGCCGCATGCCCCGCCCGTCCCGAGGGCGTCGCGAGCTCCGTTCTGTCCTGGCCGCAGTGGCCGGTGGCGGGCGGCAAGACCGCGAGCCCGATAGTCTCCCTTGCGAGCGGGTCCACTCTCGTGGACCGGCCGTTTGTCGCTGAGGAGGTGGGTCCGGTCACCGGGACCGAGGACGAGACGGGGGCCGTGGTCGAGCCGAAGGCGGACGAGGACTTCGACGGCGACACCTTCAGGGCTGCCGCCGAGGAGACCGAGTCCGAGCGTTCGGCACGATTCGAACGGGATGCCCTGGGCTACCTGGACCAGCTGTACTCCGCCGCGCTGCGGATGACGCGGAACCCGGCCGATGCCGAGGATCTGCTGCAGGAGACGTTCGCCAAGGCGTTCGCCTCCTTCCACCAGTTCCGTGAGGGCACCAACCTCAAGGCGTGGCTGTACCGCATCCTGACCAACACCTTCATCAACTCCTACCGGAAGAAGCAGCGCGAGCCGCAGCGGACCGGCGCGGAGGAGATCGAGGACTGGCAGCTGGCGCGCGCCGAGTCGCACATGTCGACCGGTCTGCGCTCCGCCGAGACGGTGGCCCTGGACCACCTCCCGGACAGCGACGTGAAGGACGCGCTGCAGTCGATTCCGGAGGAGTTCCGGATCGCCGTGTATCTCGCGGACGTCGAGGGCTTCGCGTACAAGGAGATTGCCGACATCATGGGGACACCCATCGGTACGGTGATGTCCCGGCTCCACCGCGGTCGCAGGCAGCTGCGCGACCTGCTGGAGGACTACGCCCGCGACCGTGGGCTGGTCCCGGCTGGCAGCGGCGCCGGGACCGGTGTCACGCAGACTGGTCCCTCGCAGGACCTGGCGAAAGGCTCGGGCTCATGAGCTGCGGCAACCACCACGACACCGCGTGCGGTGAGGTGCTCGACCACCTCTACGAGTACCTCGACAACGAGATGGGCGAGGGGGACTGCGCCAAGCTGAAGCAGCACTTCGACGAGTGCTCGCCGTGCCTGGCCCAGTACGGCCTGGAACAGGCCATCAAGGCGCTGGTGAAGCGCTCCTGCTGCGACACCGCGCCGTCGGACCTGCGCGGCAAGGTGCTGGCGCGGATCGAGCAGATCCGCGCGGGCGTGCCGGTCCAGGGCGACCTGGTCGGCGACGACCCGGTGGGCGCCGGAGCGCCGGCGGAGGCCGAACGCCGCTGACGCCTTCGACGACTGACGCGGCGTCACCAAAAAAGCAGACGTGAATCCGTGGCCCCGGGGCTTGACGCCCCGGGGCCACGGGTATTGACGGGGCGAAACACAGGTGCTTGCTCCAGTCCGCCTGGCGAACCCTGTGCGCGACGGGTCGTCGACGTGGGGCATCCCCTGATTGGAGCACCGCAGCAGTGGAGCAGAGCCGCCGCGCGCTCCCGACCGTGGCCAGGGTGTACGTCGCCCTGGTGGTCGCGGCCGCGCTGGGCTGGGTGCTGTCCGCACTGCCGCAGGTGCGGACCGCCGAGGCCTGGTCCAGGGCGGCCGTGCTGGCGCTGCTGTTCCTGGGCTGCGACCTCGTCGCCCGCAGCGCCGCCGCGGGCGACGAGGCCGCCCCGGCGGCCCACTTCCCGGTGCTGCTCGCGGGCGCGCTGCTGCTTCCGCCCTCCGCCGCCGCGCTGGTCGCGCTGCCGGCCGCGCTGCTGGCGCCCGCCGCGCCGCCGCGGGCGGTCCGCAGGTGCTGGAACGCGGCCCAGCTGGGCCTGTCCGCCTTCGCCGGCTCCTGCGCGTTCCGGGCGCTGGACGGCCACCGGCTGCTGGCCGGCGTGCACCTGCCGGCCGTGCTGCTGCCGGCCGGAGCGGCCGCGCTGGTCTTCTGCGCCGTCAACAGCCTGCTGATGGGCGGCATCCTGGCGGCGGCCGAGTCCGGCGGGCGGCGCCGGAACTGGTACCGCAGCCTGCTGCGCTGCCCCGCGTCGGCCTTCGGCCACGGCCTGGTCGGGCTGATGATGGCGGTGCTCTGGGAGGGCCCCTACGGCGCCTTCGCCGGGGTGCTGGCGCTGCTGCCGCTGGGCGTCGCCGGGTGGGTGTCGGCGCAGTCGCAGCGCGAGCGGGCGGCGCACCGGGCGACCGTGCGCGCCCTGGTGCAGGCGGTGGAGATCAAGGACGGCTACACCCGAGGACACAGCGAACGGGTGGGCCGCGCCGCCGTCCTGATGGCGGGTGAGCTGGGGATGGGGCCCGAGCGGGCGGCCTCGCTGCGGGTGGCCGGCACCCTGCACGACGTCGGCAAGCTGGGCGTGCCGACCCGGCTGCTGCGCAAGAGCGGTCCGCTCACCGACGAGGAGTACCGGCAGGTGGTGCTCCATCCCGAGTACGGCCATGAGCTGGTCCGCGGGATCGGCTTCCTGGGCGAGGCCAGGGCGGGGATCCTGCACCACCACGAGCGGATGGACGGCCGCGGCTACCCGCACGGCCTGTCCGGGACGGAGATCCCGGAGTTCGCCCGGGTGATCGCGGTGGCCGACGCCTTCGACTCGATGACCTCGACCCGCTCCTACCGGCGCGGCCGGCCGGTCGCCGAGGCGCTGGCCGAGCTGGAGCGCTGCGCGGGCAGCCAGTTCGACCCGGTCATGGTGACCGCGCTGGTCCGGGCCCTGCAGCGGACCCGGTGGCAGCCCGCGCTGCTGGGACGCGAGGGTGAGCAGCAGGCGCCCGAGGTGCCGCTGGGGGCGCGCGAGCCGCTGCCCCGGGTGCCGGCGCCCGCCGGGGCGCTCCGCGCGGGGGAGGCGGCCGGGGACCGCGGCGGCACGGGCGGTACCGGCGGACGTGCGTCGGCGTGGTGGCGGCGGTGAGCGGGGGATCCGGCGGACGGAGCGGCCGGCGGGGGAGCGGACCGGCTCCGCGCGACGCCTGGGGCATGGCC
>NZ_BBPM01000037.1:38035-58428 GCF_000787775.1 Streptacidiphilus carbonis
GACCGGCTCCGCGCGACGCCTGGGGCATGGCCCTGGTCCGCGTCGTGCACGCGTTGGCGGCGGTGCTCTGCGTGGGGCTGGCGGTGCGCGAGGCGGGGTGGTGGGCGCTGCCGCTGTTCTCGCCGCCGCTGCTGGTCAGCCAGCTGTCCCTGCACCGCTACCGGGCGGTCCGGGCCACCCGCAGGCAGACCGTGGCCTCACTGGCCCGCTCCACCGAGATGGCCGGCTACACCCTGCCCGGGCACGCCCGCAGGGTCGCCGACCTGGCCTCCGGGATCGGGCGCGAGCTGGGGCTCGGCGCCAAGGAGCTGGAACTGCTGGAGTACGCGGCGCTGATGCACGACATCGGGCAGCTCTCGCTGGTCGACCCGGTCCCCGGCGGCGCCACCGCGCTGCTGTCGCGGCCGGAGCAGCGGCGCATCGGCCGGCTGGGCAGCGAGGTGATCCGGCAGACCGGGGTGCCGGCCGAGGTCGCCGAGATCGTGGCGGCGATCCCGGAGCCGTACCGGCGCCAGGACGGCAGCCGCGACCCTGGCCTGCCGCGGGCGGCGGCCATCATCCGGGTCGCCAACGCCTTCGACGACCTCGGCTGTGACGGAGGGGGCAGGGAGCAGCGCGAGGAAGTGGTGGAGCAGCTGCGGCAGGACACCGCCCATGAGTACGAACCGCACGCGGTGGAGGCATTGGCACGGGTGTGCCTGCGCTCCGGGGCCGATCCATAGCACCTCCGGGGGTGAATCCGCAGGTAAGGGGTGGAGCGGGGCCCAGTCGTGGTTGGATGCAGCAGAAGGGCGGGCAGCGGGCGTGTGGTGCGCCGCCCAGTGGGCATGGAGTCGATGACGGAGGCTGGACCGTCCGCAAGGTCGCTGGGGCGGGCGGACTGCGCATGGCGTCGGGGCGCGGGGGGACGTAGCGTGCATCCGGGGGCAGCATCGAGCCCCATCGTCCACAGCGCCATCGCCCCTTGCAACGACGCAGGGGGAGAGCACCGCACCGAAGGAACCCAGCCCGGACCGCCGGGTGGAATCGGACAAGTGGCAGGCCGAGGTGAAGATCTTCAATCGGGCACGGCAGAGGCCGTCCGCCAGCTGGCGGCAGACGACCGACCGGGCCTTCACGCTCATGGGCAACGGACGCTTCGAGGACGCGGGCGCCCTGCTGGTCCGGGCCGCCGACCTCGAACCCTGGCTCTCCGACTCCTGGTTCAACCTGGCGCTGCTGCACAAGTTCCGCAGGGACTGGGAGCAGGCGCGCGCGGCCGGCCTGCGCGCCGTCGCTCTGCTGGACCGCAACCCCGGCGCCCCCGACTGGTGGAACCTGGGCATCGCCGCCACCGCGCTGCAGGACTGGGCGCTGGCCCGGCGCTGCTGGCAGGCCTACGGGCTGCGGCTGGCGCCCGGCGAGGGCCCGGTCAGCCTGGACTACGGCACCACCCCGGTGCGGCTCTCCCCCGAGGGCGAGTCCGAGGTGGTCTGGGGCCGCCGGCTGGACCCGGCCCGGGTCGAGGTGCTCTCCATCCCGCTGCCCTCCT
The DNA here is from genome assembly GCF_000787775.1 of Streptacidiphilus carbonis. GTDB lineage: Bacteria > Actinomycetota > Actinomycetes > Streptomycetales > Streptomycetaceae > Streptacidiphilus > Streptacidiphilus carbonis. The sequence goes on from NZ_BBPM01000037.1 coordinate 39,567, forward strand.
CCGGACGCCGCTGGGGCGAGGTGGTGCTGCACGACGGCAGCCCGCACGGCGAGCGGGTCGCCGACGGGGTCCCGTACCCGGTGTTCGACGAGATCGAGCTGTGGGCGCCCTCGCCGGTGCCGACGTACGTGGTGCTGCTGCAGGCCGAGACCGAGGCCGACCGGGACGCCCTGGAGCGGCTGGTCTCCGAGGCCGGCTACGCGGCCGAGGACTGGACCTCGTCGGTGCGGCTGCTCTGCCGGGACTGCTCGGAGAGCCGGATGCCCGCCGACGACGGCCACAGCGAGCACCACGACCCGCACGACGACGGGCACCTCAGCCACCGCAGCGCGGGCGCGCTGTGGATCCCGGAGCGGGAGTGCGGCGTGGCCGCGCCCGCCGGGGTGGTCCGCACCCTGCTGGACCGCTGGGTCGCCGGGAACCGCTCGGGGCGGGCCTACCGGGATCTTGAAGAGGTCTGCTGAGGGCCCCCGCTCAGGCCGGAGCCCGTACCCTGGTGGCTGATCCCGGTACGGACTGAAGGCGAGCGCATGTCGGAGCAGCAGGTCGAGGCAGTACGGAGCGACGAGGACCGGATCGAGGAGCAGCAGGCTCCCGTGACGGTGGTCGGCGATGAGCCGGACACCAGCAGGGGCTCGGTGCGCCCGATCACGGTCGTCGGCAATCCGGTGCTGCACCACCCGTGCGCGGTCGTCACCGAGTTCGGCGCGGAGCTGGGGGCGCTGATCGACGACATGTTCGTGACCATGTACGGGGCCGACGGCGTGGGCCTGGCCGCCAACCAGATCGGCGTGGCCCAGCGGGTCTTCGTCTACGACTGCCCCGACGACGAGGGCGTGCGCCATGTCGGCGTGGTGGTGAACCCGGTGCTGGACGAGCTGGAGCCGTCGCGGCGCACCCTGGACGAGTCGGCCGAGGGCTGCCTCTCCGTCCCCGGCGCCTACGCCGACCTGGCCCGGCCGGACTACGCGGTGGTCCGCGGCCAGGACAGGGACGGCCAGGACGTCGTGGTCGAGGGCACCGGCTTCTTCGCCCGCTGCCTGCAGCACGAGACCGACCACCTCAACGGCTACCTCTACATCGACCGGCTGTCCAAGCGCGACCGCAAGGACGCGCTCCGGCAGATGGCGGAGCTCACGCCCCGCTACGAGGTCCAGCCGAACGACTGAGCGGCGGATGCGGCGGTAGGTGATGCTGGGAGGCATGGACGACGACGCCGACCAGGACGGTACGGGCACCGGTAGGGGCGTCGGTGCGGGCCGGGCGATGACCTGGTTCCTGGTGGTCACCGGCGCGCTGGGCTTCATCGCCTCCTTCACGCTCACCTATGAGCGCTTCAAGCTGTTCACCGATCCCGGCTACAGGCCCAGCTGCAGCATCAACCCCGTCATCAGCTGCGGCAATGTGATGACCACCTCGCAGGCGGCGGTCTTCGGCTTCCCCAACCCGCTGATGGGCATCGCCGGCTTCGCGGTGGTGCTGGCGGTCGGCACGGGGCTGCTCGCGGGCGCCCGGTACCACCGGTGGTTCTGGGCCGGGCTGCAGCTGGGGGTCACCCTGGGCCTGGTGCTGATCTGCTGGCTGATCACCCAGTCGCTCTACAGCATCGGCGCGCTCTGCCCGTACTGCATGGTGGTCTGGGTGATCATCTTCCCGATGTTCTGGTACGTCACCCTGCACAACCTCAAGCACCGGGTGCTGCCGTTCCCGGAACGGTGGCGCGAGGGGCTGGACGCGGTGCTCACCCTGCACTGGTTCGGGCCGCTGCTCTGGTACCTGGTGGTCGGCGGGATGGTGCTGGTCAGGTTCTGGTCCTACTGGCGGACGCTGCTGTAGGGGCGCGGCCGGCCGCGGCCGCGCCCCCGACCGGCTAGAAGTCGTCGTCGAAGGAGACCGAGCCCTCGACCGCGACCTGGTAGGCCGAGACCCGGCGCTCGAAGAAGTTGGTCAGCTCCTGGACGCCCTGGAGCTCCATGAAGCCGAACGGGTTCTCCGAGCCGTAGCGGACCGGCAGGCCGAGCCGGGCCAGCCGCTGGTCGGCCACGCACTGCAGGTACTCGCGCATCGAGTCGGTGTTCATCCCCGGCAGGCCCTCGCCGCAGAGGTCGCGGGCGAACTGCAGCTCGGCCTCGACGGCCTCCTCCAGCATCGCGGTGACCTGCTCGCCGAGCTCCTCGTCCCACAGGTCCGGCTCCTCGGCGCGGACCGTGTCCACCACCTGGAAGGCGAAGTCCATGTGCATGGACTCGTCGCGGAACACCCAGTTGGTGCCGGTCGCCAGACCGTGCAGCAGGCCGCGGGAGCGGAACCAGTACACGTAGGCGAAGGCGCCGTAGAAGAACAGGCCCTCGATGCAGGCGGCGAAGCAGATCAGGTTCAGCAGGAAGCGGCGCCGGTCGGCCTTGGTCTGCAGGCTGTCCAGCTTCTCGACCTGGTCCATCCAGCGGAAGCAGAACTGCGCCTTCTCGCGGATCGAGGGAATGTTCTCCACCGCGGCGAAGGCCGCGTTGCGGTCCTCCGGGTCGGGCAGGTAGGTGTCCAGCAGGGTCAGGTAGAACTGGACGTGGACGGCCTCCTCGAACAGCTGGCGGGAGAGGTAGAGCCGGGCCTCGGGCGAGTTGATGTGCTTGTAGAGGGTCAGCACCAGGTTGTTGGACACGATGGAGTCGCCGGTCGCGAAGAAGGCGACCAGCCGGCCCAGCAGGTGCCGCTCGTCGGGGCTGAGCTTGGGGAGGTCGGCGACGTCGGAGACCAGGTCGACCTCCTCCACGGTCCAGGTGTTCTTGATGGCGTTGCGGTAGTGCTCGTAGAAGTCCGGGTAGCGCATCGGACGGAGGGTCAGCTCGAAGCCCGGGTCCAGCAGCCGCTTCTCAAACGTCTGGAGGTTCTCGGTGGCGGGTGTGGTGGTCATTACTGGCAGGCCTCGCAGGACTCGGGGTTTTCGAGGGAGCAGGCGATGACGGACTCGTCCTCGACCGCGACCGGGGTGGAAACCGGAGTGGCAACAGGGATGGCGGGCGCCGCCGCCGCCCGGGCGATCCGGGTCGCCGGGCGGGAGCGCAGGTAGTAGGTGGTCTTCAGGCCGACCTTCCAGGCGTACGCGTACATCGAGCTGAGCTTGCCGATGGTGGGCGACGCCAGGAACAGGTTCAGCGACTGGCTCTGGTCCAGGTAGGGCATCCGGGCCGCGGCCAGGTCGATCAGCGCGCGCTGCGGCAGTTCCCAGGCGGTGCGGTAGAGCGAGGCCAGGTCGGCCGGCAGGCCGGGGATCTCCAGGGCGGAGCCGTTGGCGGCGCGCAGCGACTCGCGGGTCTCCGCGTTCCACAGCCCGCGGGCCTTGAGGTCGGCCACCAGGTACGGGTTGACCTGCAGGAACTCCCCGCTCAGGGTCTCCCGCTTGAAGAGGTTGGAGACCTGCGGCTCGATGCACTCGTAGACGCCGGCGATGGAGGCGATGGTCGCCGTGGGGGCGATGGCCAGCAGCAGCGAGTTGCGCAGGCCGGTCTCGGCGATCCGGGTCCTGAGCGCGTCCCACCGCTCGGGCCAGGTCGGCTCGACCTGGAAGTGGTCGATGTGCAGCTGGCCGCGGGCGGCGCGGGTCTCGCCGTAGGCGACGTGGCGGCCCAGCCGCTCGGCGAGGTCCGCGCTGGTCTCGTAGGCGGCCAGCATGATCCGCTCGGAGATCCGCGTCGACAGGGCCCTGGCCTCGGCGGAGTCGAAGTCCAGCCGCAGCTTGAAGAAGACGTCCTGGAGGCCCATCACGCCCAGGCCGACCGGGCGCCAGCGGGCGTTGGAGGCGCCGGCCTCGGGGGTCGGGTAGAAGTTGATGTCCACCACCCGGTCCAGGAACATCACCGCGGTGCGGACGGTGGCGTCCAGGCGCTCCCAGTCCATCTCGCCGTCGGCGCCGAGGTGCGCGCCCAGGTTGACCGAGCCGAGGTTGCAGACGGCGGTCTCGCTGTCGTCGGTGACCTCCAGGATCTCGGTGCAGAGGTTGGACGAGTGGACCGTGCGGCCGGGCAGCGCGGTCTGGTTGGCGGCGCGGTTGGAGGCGTCCTTGAAGGTCATCCAGCCGTTGCCGGTCTGCGCCAGGGTGCGCATCATCCGGGCGTACAGGGTGCGCGCCGGGACGGTGCGGATGGCCAGCCCCGCCGCCTCGGCCTTGGCGTAGGCGGCGTCGAACTCGGCGCCCCACAGGTCGACCAGTTCGGGCACGTCGCCGGGGGAGAACAGCGACCACTGGGTGTCGGCGTCGACCCGGCGCATGAACTCGTCCGGGATCCAGTGGGCCAGGTTGAGGTTGTGGGTGCGGCGCGCCTCCTCGCCGGTGTTGTCGCGCAGCTCCAGGAACTCCTCGATGTCCGCGTGCCAGGTCTCCAGGTAGACGCAGGCCGCGCCCTTGCGGCGGCCGCCCTGGTTCACCGCGGCGACCGAGGAGTCCAGCGTGCGCAGGAACGGCACGATGCCGTTGGACTGGCCGTTGGTGCCGCGGATCAGGCTGCCCCGGGAGCGGATCCGGCTGTAGGAGAGGCCGATGCCGCCGGCGTGCTTGCTGAGCCGGGCGATCTGGGCGTACCGGGAGTAGATCGAGTCGAGCTCGTCCAGCGGGGAGTCCAGCAGGTAGCAGGAGGACATCTGCGGGTGCCGGGTACCGGAGTTGAACAGGGTGGGGGAGGACGGCAGGTACTCCAGCCGGCTCATCAGCGCGTAGAGCGAGGCCACCTCGGCCACGGACGCCGTGTCCCCTCCGACCTGGAGGCCGGAGGCCACCCGCAGCATGAAGTGCTGCGGGGTCTCGATGACCTGACGGGTGATCGGGTGGCGCAGCAGGTAGCGGGAGTAGAGGGTGCGCAGTCCGAAGTACTCGAAGCGGTCGTCGGCGGCCGGGTCCACCACCGCGTCCAGCGCGTCGGCGTGCTCGGCCACGAAGGCGGCGGTGGCGTCGCCGACCAGGCCCTCGCGGTGGCCGACGGCGATCGAGGCGGCGAAGCAGATCGCGCCCTGTCCGGCGGCCTCCTCGCGGACCTCCTCGGCCAGCAGCCGGGCCGCGAGCCGTGAGTACTGCGGGTCCTCGGCGATCAGTGCGGCGGCGGCCTCCATGGCCAGGCCGCGCAGTTCGGCGTAGTCGGCGGCGGCGCTGCGGCCGCGCAGCGCGGCGGCGGCGACCCGGCCCGGGTCCACCTCGGGGAGGCCGGCGGACCGCTCGGTGACGGTGCGCAGCAGGGCAGCTCCCGGGCCGTCGCCCGACGCCGGCCGGGGGACGGCGGTCTGCTGGGTGGGGACTGCGGTGTCGATCACTGCCGTGTCGATCACTGTCACTGTGCGCTCCTCGTTGGCGGCCGGTCGGCGACGGGCCGTCAGCGAGGGGGAACGGGAGCGTCTCCGGGCGCGCGAGAGCAGCACGGAGCGCGTCCCCGGCCCACCCGCGAGGCCCGGACGTGCAGCGCTCCATGCGCGGCGGGAGAGCAGCGCGGAGCACGCTGTCGGCAGGTACTCGGACTCGCGGCAGAAGCCGCTCACCGCTGCGGGGCAGTCCCGGAATCGCACCGGGTTCCCCTGCGTCGACAGCGAGAGTGAGCATACATGTAGGGGTGCTTCGACAAAGCACCCCTACATGTTGTGTCGTGGAGGATCGCTCTCGGTAGTGAGCCCGACCGCGTAGGTCATCGTTTCGGCGCCGGGAACCGGCGGCCGGCCGGTCGGCGGGCGGTCAGTCGGGGACCTGGCCGAAGGCCGGGTCGAGGGCCCGGCCCAGGTGGGCGGTGCTGTTGTAGCAGTCCAGCTTGAGCTGGCCGGAGGAGGTCCGGGACCAGCGGGTGATCGAGGCGTTGCCGACGGCGCCCTCGCGCTCCAGCGCCAGGTAGCCCTCCTCGTCCAGGTCGTCCAGGATGTGACGGAGCATCAGCACCACTGCGTCATGGGCCACCAGCAGCACCCGGCGGGAGGCCTCGGTCTCGTACAGGTCGCGGAGCAGGCTGCGGAGCCGCAGCGCAACGTCGGCGAGCGACTCGCCGCCCGGGGGCCGCCAGCGCAGTTCGCCGAGCTTGCGGCGGCGGGCCGCCTCACCGGGGTGGTGGAGCTCGATGGCCGCCTTGGTGACCATCTCCAGAATGCCCAGCTCGCGGTCGCGCAGCCGTTCGTCGGTGCGCACCACCGGCAGCGGCAGCCCGGCCCGGTCCACCTCGGTGAGGACCAGTTCCGCCGTCTCCTGGGCGCGGAGGTACGGGGAGACCCACACGCTGTGCGGCAGCGGGCCGTCGGCGCGGGAGGCCAGCCAGCGGCCCAGCGCGGTGGCCTGGTCGCGGCCCAGCGTGGTGAGCGAGAGGTCGGCGTCGCGGCAGGTGATGCCGGTGTCCAGGGCGCCGGCCGCCTCCGCGGCGGCGAACGCCGCGTTGGCGGTGCTCTCGCCGTGCCGGGTGACGGTGAGCGAGAGCGGGCGGGGCGGGACGGGCAGGGCTTCCGCGGGCCGGTCGGGCGAGCGTTCGGCCCGTACGGATTCGGCCGGTACGGGTTCGGACGGGCTGAGGTGGTGGTCGGTGAGCTCCACGAGTCCCCCTGAGCGTTCTTCGGCCCGGCCCGGCGCGGGACTGCGCACGGGCCGCCGGTCCCAGTGTGCGGGAGCGGCGGCCCGTGGAGGGGGCGCAAAGGGGGTGAATTCAGGGCGCGGAAGGAGTACGCCGATCTTCCGGGGCGACCCCCGGACCCCTAGCGGGAAGGAGCGGTCTCCGGTGTGAGCGGGACCAGCGGCGCGCTCTCGACCAGGTAGTCGCCGGGGACGGTCTCGTCCGGCAGCTCCCGCGGCTTGGCCGCTCTGATGGCCAGGGTGAGCACCACCGAGACGACGAGGTTCAGCACGAAGGCGGTCAGGCCGATGTAGCCGATCTGGCCGACCACCGGGATGTTGGCCGCGCTGCCGCCGAAGTGGGAGTTCGGCTTGCCGGCCGTGGCCACGTTGTAGGCCTCGTAGGTCCCGTAGGCCATCCCGGCCGCCCAGCCGACCAGCAGCGCCCAGTGGTGGAACCAGCGCGAGAACAGTCCGGCGACGATCGCCGGGAAGGTCTGCAGGATCCAGATGCCGCCCAGCAGCTGCAGGTTGATCGAGAACTGCTTGTCGATCCCGAGCACGAAGCCCAGCGCGCCCAGCTTGACCACCAGCGACACCAGCTTGGCGACCCGGGTCTCCTGAGCCGGCGTGGCGTCCGGCTTGAAGTACTCGCGGTACACGTTGCGGGTGAACAGGTTGGCCGCGGCGATGGACATGATCGCGGCCGGGACCAGCGCGCCGATGCCGACGGCGGCGAAGGCCACCCCGGCGAACCAGGACGGGAACATCTGCTGGAACAGCTCCGGGACCGCGAGTTGGGCGTTGAAGCCCTTCACGCCCTTGCCCACGCCGGCCGAGATCGCCATGAAGCCCAGCAGCGACAGCAGGCCGAGCATCAGCGAGTAGGCCGGCAGCACGGCCAGGTTGCGGCGCACCGTGGTGCGGTCCTTGGACGCCAGCACACCGGTCGCCGAGTGCGGGTACATGAACAGCGCCATCGCCGAGCCGAGCGCCAGCGTCGCGTAGGACCACTGCGCCTTGGGGCCGGTGATCAGCGAGCCCTTGGGCTTGCCGGTGGCCGGGTTGGTCTTCGCCAGCGAGGTGGCTGCGTCGTGGAAGACGTGGCCGTAGCCGCCGAGGCGGATCGGGATGTAGATCACCGCCACGATCACCACGATGTAGACCAGGGTGTCCTTGACGAAGGCGATCAGCGCCGGGGCGCGCAGCCCGGACGAGTAGGTGTACGCGGCCAGCACCGCGAAGGCGATCAGCAGCGGCAGGTCCTTGCCGAAGCCGCTGGAGCCGCCGACGCCCATGGTGTCCAGCACCGCCTGGATGCCCACCAGCTGCAGCGCGATGTACGGCATGGTGGCCAGGATGCCGGTGAGCGCCACCGCCAGCGCGAGGCTGCGCGAGCCGTAGCGGCCGCGGGCGAAGTCGGCGAGGGTGACATAGCCCTTGCTGCGCGCCACCGACCACAGCCGGGGCAGGAACAGGAACACCATCGGCCAGACCAGGATGGTGTACGGGACGGCGTAGAAGCCGGCCGCGCCCGCGCCGTAGATCAGGGCCGGGACGGCGATGAAGGTGTAGGCCGTGTAGAGGTCCCCGCCGAGCAGGAACCAGCTGACGACCGTGCCGAAGCCGCGGCCGCCGAGCCCCCACTCGTCCAGGTGCAGGGCGTCCTCGGCGCGGCGCCAGCGGGAGGCGACGAAGCCGACGCCGGTGACGGCCACGAACAGGATCAGGAAGACGGTGAGCGAGACGGCGTTGGTGCCGCCGGAGGCCAGCTGGTTCATGAGGGCTCACCCGCCGTCGGGGGAGCCTGCGTCAGCAGCGCCTTGCGGGCGGCTTCCTCACGGCGGATCAGGACGAAGACAGCGGCGGTGAACAGCGCCGAGACGATCACCCAGGCCAGCTGGTACCAGTAGAAGAACGGGATGCCGATGAAGGCCGGGGTGAGCCGGGAGTAGGAACTGACCCAGAGCAGCGCCACAAAGGGGAGTCCCAGCAGGACGGCGCAGACCACCCGGGTCGGGGTGACCACGGGCAGCCCCGGTGGTGCGGACGGGGGCGGTGTCGCGGGTTCGGTCATGGGTGCGGCTCCGGAGGCAGGCCGACGGCGCGCGCGGGACGGCCCTCCCCCCAGGCGCCACCGGAATCGGACAGGTGACCAAACGGAATGTAGACCGTTGATCGGATCACGTCACGGGTGGATACACATATTGTCGGCCCGTGGTGGTGGACAGAGGGCGCGCACCGGGACGGAAAGCATCAGAACGGACGTGCCCCCGTGCGCCGGTCGGCGCAGGGGGGCAGCTGGTCACGGCCGGGCGCAACCTGCGGAGGCGTACTGTCCGGGTGCGGCGTCTGCATGGGTCGTCGCGCAGCTCCCCGCGCCCTAGGGGTCTGCAGCTGGCTCCGTTGCACTCGTCAGGGGCGCGGGGAACTGCGCGACAAACCCGCTATGGTCCGCACTCGGGATCGGGACGTCAGTCCGGCCGGCGGAGGCGGGCCGTGAACTTGTAGCGGTCCCCCCGGTAGACCGAGCGAACCCATTCCACCGGCTCGCCCGCGCTGTCGAACGAGTGCCGGGAGAGCAGCAGCATCGGCAGCCCGACGTCCGTGCCCAGCTGGCCGGCTTCCGTCGGGGTGGCCAGCGAGGTCTCGATGGTCTCCTCGGCCTCGGCGACGTGGACGCCGTAGACCTCGCTCAGGGCGGAGTACAGCGAGTTGTACTTGACCAGGTTGCGCCGCAGCGCGGGGAACCGCTTGGCGGAGAGGTGCGCCGCCTCGATCGCCATCGGGTCCCCGTTGGCGAGCCGGAGCCGCTCCACCCGGAGCACCCTGCTGCCCGGACGGATGTCCAGCAGCGTGGCCAGCCGGTCGTCCGCGGTGACATAGCCGACCTCCAGCAGCCGGGACGTCGGCTCCAGCCCCTGCGCCCTCATGTCCTCGGTGTAGGAGGTGAGTTGGAGGGCCTGGGAGACCTTGGGCTTGGCCACGAACGTGCCCTTGCCCTGGATCCGCTCCAGCCGTCCCTCGACCACCAGCTCCTGGAGCGCCTGGCGGACGGTGGTGCGCGAGGTCTCGAACTCCAGCGCGAGGGTGCGCTCGGGCGGGACCGGCGTACCGGGCGCCTGGGTCTGCGTGATCTGCAGCAGATGCCGCTTCAGCCGGTAGTACTTCGGGACGCGTGCGGTGACGGCGCCCTCCCCAGACGTCTCCACGCCTGGACCCCCTTCGGTCGTCATCGCCGCTCCTCTTCCCTGGTTCCTTGTCGTCACGATGTGCCCGGCGCACCGTGCGGCACTCATGGTGGCATGCCCGGGCGAGGGCGGGCACGGTGTCCCCCGCCGGGATCACCCGTCGGTGTTCGCTGGTCCAGCCCGAGTTGTAGGAGATGGTCTAGACCTTGGAGGCACCGCTTGGCAAGCCCGGCAGGCCCGATCGGCGCAACCGGTCCTGCTCAGCGGGTGAACCTCTGTGAAGAACGGCGAAACGGGCAATGGATGTCGGCTTGGTAACGGCTGCTTCTCTTTCTTCGCCGACCCGTTGACAGGCCTATTGGTCTAGGCCAAGCTCCAGGCACTGGTCTAAACCACATCGACCACTACTCAATCCCCAGCCCATCACTGGGACTGCGACACCCTCAACCTGCACTCGCGGGGGTCGCAACCGGAACAGATGGGGGGAATCCGGGCATCCCCAGGAGGATGGCGTGAACCGTCGACTCATCGCCGCAATCGGCGCGACCGCGATGCTTGTCAGCATCGCGGCTTGTAGCTCCAGCAGCAAGACCACGGCAAGTTCCAGCAGCAGCGCCAGCGGCAGCGCCTCGGGCGCGTCCAGCTACGCCGGCAAGACCCTGACCGTCTGGCTGATGACGGGCGACGACCCCAAGGACTGGGTCGCCAGTGTCAAGGCCGAGTTCGCCACCCAGTACCCGGGCGCCACGGTGAACATCGTCGAGCAGCAGTGGGACGGCATCACGCAGAAGATCACCACCGCCCTCTCGGAGAGCACCCCGCCGGACGTCATCGACATCGGCAACACCCAGACCCCCTTCTACGCGGCCAGCGGCGGCCTGATGGACATCAGCTCCATCAAGTCCGCGGTCGGCGGCGACGACTGGCTGAAGTCGTTCAACGACTCGACGATGTACCAGGGCAAGCAGTTCGCCGCCCCGTGGTACGCCGGCGGCCGCGCGGTCATGTACAACAAGACGCTGTGGAAGAAGGCGGGTCTCACCACCACGCCGCAGACGATGGCCGAGTTCCTCACCGACCTGGCCAAGCTGAAGGCCACCCCGGGCGTCACCTCGGCGATGTACCTGGCGGGTCAGAACTGGTACGCCTTCGACGGCTTCCTGCAGCAGGCCGGCGCCACCATCGCCACCCAGAGCGGCTCCACCTGGACCGGCACCCTGGACAGCGCCGCCTCGCTCAAGGCCGCCGACCAGTTCAAGACGCTGCAGGCCTTCGGCAACGCGCCCAAGGACCAGGACGAGTCCCACCCGGCCCAGGCCGACGTCTTCGCCAAGGGCAATGTCGGCACCATGATCGCCATGGGCTACGAGGCGGCCACCGTCCTCAAGGACAGCCCCAAGATGTCCAGCGACATCGGCTGGTTCGCGATCCCCGGCGACACCGCGGGCACCCCCGCCAAGACGTTCATGGGCGGCTCCAACCTCGCCATCTCGCAGAACTCCAAGAACAAGGACCTGGCCCAGGGCTTCCTCAAGGTGGCGCTCGACGACACCAACGAGACCATGTTCGCCAAGGACTCCGGCTTCCTGCCGAACAAGGCGTCGCTCAACTCGGCGCTGACCGGCAACGACTACGCCACCGCCTACGCCCCGGCCGCGGCCGTGGCCGGCTACACCCCGCTGGTGCCGACCTGGGCGAACGTCGAGACCACGCCCAACCCGATCACCACCCTCTTCCTGACCCCGATCCTGCAGGGCAAGGACCCGGCCGCCGCCGCCAAGGCCGCCGACACCGAGCTCGCGAAGCGCCTCAACGCCTCGCAGTGATCTCGGCAGGCACCGCCCGCCGCCGCCACCTCGAAGGCGGCGGCGGGCGGTGCCGCCCCATGAACCGACGTAGGGCATGAGGAAGTGAGAGGTATGGCTGTGCAATCCAGTGGAGCGCAGGCCGGAATCCGGGACGACGGCAGCGCCGCGGACCCGGTGCAGGCCGCATCCGGTGCAGTCGGGGGAGGGTCGGTCGTCGAGTCGCCCCGCCGCGCCGGGAAGCCGGGGCGCGGCTTCAACCTTTCCGGCGGCACCCCGTACCTGCTGCTCCTGCCTGCCCTGGTGGCGACGCTGGCGCTGCTGGTCTACCCGGCCGTCCGCGAGATCATCATCTCGTTCCAGAAGCTCAACGCCTTCCAGCTGATCCAGCACACCACCTCCTGGACCGGCTTCGGCAACTACCAGACGATCCTGACCAGCGCCGACTTCTGGCACACCACCGAGCGATCGGTCCTCTTCACGCTGGCCAACGTCGGGCTGATCATGATCGGCGGAACGCTGGTCGGGCTGCTGCTGAACCGTCTCGGCAACAAGATGCGGTTCACCCTCTCGCTGGCCCTGGTCTTCGCCTGGGCGATGCCGGTGCTGGCCGGCACCACGGTCTTCCAGTGGCTGTTCGACCAGCAGTTCGGAGTGGTCGACTGGCTGCTGTCCAAGCTCGGCTGGCACAGCATGGCCCACTACGACTGGCTGTCCTCGCAGTTCTCCACCTTCACGGTGATCACCCTGCTGATCGTCTGGCAGTCGATCCCCTTCGTGGCGTTCAACCTCTACGCCGGCCTCACCACCATCTCCAGCGAGATCTTCGAAGCGGCCAGGATGGACGGGGCCGGGCCGTTCCGGGTCTTCCGCTCGGTGGTCTTCCCGATCCTCAAGCCCTTCTTCCTGAGCACCGTCTTCCTGGAGATCATCTGGGTCTTCGGCGCACTGCCGCAGGTACTGGCGATCAACGGGGGCGGACCCCAGGGCAGTACCGCCACCCTGCCGGTCTACGCCTACCTGGTCGGCGTCAGCGGCCAGCACTACGGCATGGGCGCGGCCGTCGCCGTCGTCACCATCGTCATGCTCTGCCTGATGATGTCCTACTACTTCCGCATCATCCTGAAGCAGGAGGACGAACTGTGAAGCGTTCGCTCTTCGGCCGCGTCTGGGCCAACGCCATCGCCCTGATCCTCGCCGTCGTCTTTGTCTTCCCGGTCTACTGGATGGTCTCGACCGCCTTCAAGAGCAGCGGCGACATCATCAGCACCACCCCCCAGTTCATCCCGCTGCACCCCACGCTGAAGCACTTCACCATGGCCATGCACGCGCCGTTCTTCGGCAACTACTGGCTGAACAGCCTGATGGCCACGGTGGGCGCGGTGCTGGCGGCGCTGGTGATCGCACTGCTGGCCTCGGTCGCGGTGGCGCGGATGCAGTTCCGGGGCAAGAAGGCCTTCATCCTGATGATCATGATCGCGCAGATGGCCCCCTGGGCCGTCATGCAGATCTCCATCTACATGATCGTCAGGGATGCGAACTACCTGGACAAGGTCCTCCCGCTGCTCGTCTTCTACATGATGATGGTGCTGCCCTTCACCATCTGGACGCTGCGCAACTTCGTCGCCGCGATCCCCAAGGAGCTGGAGGAGTCGGCGCTCATCGACGGCTGCAACCGGCTCCAGGCGTTCTGGCGGATCATCTTCCCGCTGCTGGCCCCCGGCCTGATGGCCACCTCCCTGTTCGGGTTCATCACCGCCTGGGGCGAGTACCCCCTGGTCCTGGTGCTGAACAAGGACCCCTCCGCGTACACCCTGCCGCTGTGGCTGACCCAGTTCCAGAGCACCTTCGGCAACGACTGGGGCGCGACCATGGCGGCGGCCACCCTCTTCGCCCTGCCGGTCCTGGTCCTCTTCATGATCATGCAGCGCAAGGCCGTCGGCGGGCTCACCGCCGGCGCGGTGAAGGGCTGACCTGCACGTGAGTATTCTCGAACCGACCGCCCGCACCAGCGACCAGCTGCACCGGGACGCACTCGCGGTGCTGCAGCCGGGCTTCGTCGGCACCACCGCACCGGACTGGCTGCTCCGCCACCTGGGGGAGGGGCTCGGCTCGGTCGCGCTGTTCTCCCGCAACGTCACCGACCAGCAGCAACTGGCCGCGCTGACCGCCCAGTTGCGCGGCGCCAACCCCGACGTCCTGGTCGCCATCGACGAGGAGGGCGGCGACGTCACCCGGCTGGAGGCCGGCAGCGGCTCGTCCTGGCCGGGGAACCTGGCGCTCGGGGCGATCGACGACCCGGCGCTGACCCGGGACGTGGCCAGGGAGCTCGGCCGCGCCCTCGCCGAATGCGGCGTCAACTACAACTGGGCCCCCTCGGCCGATGTGAACTCCAATCCGGGCAACCCGGTGATCGGGGTGCGGTCCTTCGGCGCCGACCCCGACCTCTGCGCCCGGCACACGGCGGCCTGGGTCGAGGGGCTGCAGTCCGTCGGCGTGGCGGCCTGCGCCAAGCACTTCCCCGGCCACGGGGACACCGCGATGGACTCGCACCTCGGCATGCCCGTGGTGGACATCGACGTCGACCTGCTGCGCTCACGCGACCTGGTGCCCTTCAAGGCGGCGATCGCGGCCGGCGCCAAGGCGGTGATGACGGCCCACATCCTGGTGCCCGCTCTGGACGGGGACCGTCCTGCCACGCTGAGCCGGGCGATCCTCGAACTGCTGCGCGCCGAACCGGCCGAGGGCGGGCTGGGCTACCAGGGCCTGATCGTCACCGACGGCATCGAGATGGGCGCGATAGCCGCGACCTACGGCACCGCCGGCGGCACCGTGCTGGCCGTGGCCGCGGGGGCGGACGCCATCTGCGTCGGCGGCGGCCTCGCCGACGAGGAGACCGTGCTGCAGCTGCGCGAGGCCCTGGTCTCGGCGGTCCGCAACGGCGACCTGCCCGAACAGCGGCTGGCCGAGGCGGCCGACCGGGTCCGCGGCCTGGGCGCCTGGACCAGCGCCCAGGCGGCGCTCAGCGGGAAGGTGGCCCCGGACCTGGCCATCGGCCTGCGGGCGGCCCGGCGGGCGCTGCGGGTCACCCGCGCGCCGGGGACGGCCTTCGCGCCGATCACCGAGCGCCCCTATGTGCTGTCCTTCAGCCCGGTCGCCAATATCGCGGTCGGCCAGGAGACCCCGTGGGGCGTGGCCGGGATGCTGGCGGCCCGCTTCCCCGGGACCAGGGCTGAGAGCCTCGGCCCGGACGAGGTGGACGAGGAGCGGCTGCCGCAGGCGGTGGACCGGATCCTGGCCTCGGCCGGAGACCGCCGGATGGTGGTGGTCGTCCGCGACCTGCACCGGCACGGGTGGATGCAGGCCGCGCTGGCCCGGCTGCTGGAGGTGCGGCCGGACCTGGCCGTGGTCGAGATGGGCCTGCCGCAGGCGGCCCCCTCGGGCGCGCTGCACGTCGCCACCCATGGCGCGGCCAGGGTGTGCGGTCTCGCCGCGGTGGAGGTGCTCACCGGGCAGGCGCAGGGCTGACCCTCTGCGCGGCCGGCAGCGGTCCGACTGACCGCGGTGCGGCCGCCCGCGGTGCCTCTGACCGTGGTGCGGCCGACCCTGGAGTTTGCGATCCCGTCCCCAACTTGCTTGCCGGGGACGGGATTTGCGCATACCGGGAGGGATTCCCATGTCAAGGACATGACTCGTTTCGTTCGAATAACGGTTGCCTTGGGTGCCCCGCAAGTTCATTGACGCACCATCTGGTCTAGTCCAAGCTTCCGAAAAATGGTCCATACCTTTCAGTGCAAGGCAGGGGCATCCGAGGAGGATGGCGTGAACCGTCGGCGGTTGGTCGCCGCGCTGGGTACGGCCGTGGTCATGGTCGGCGCCAGCGCGTGCAGTGGGGGGAGCTCGGGCTCGGCCAAGGGCTCGGCCTCGTCCTACGAGGGCAAGAAGCTGGTGGTCTGGCTGATGACCGGGGACGACCTGCCGGCTTGGACGGCCTCGGTGAAGCAGCAGTTCGAGCAGCAGTACCCGGGCGCCACGGTCGATTTCGTGACCAAGCAGTGGACCGGTATCCAGGCGACGGTCACCAATGCGCTCTCGCAGATCACGCCCCCGGACATCTACGACATCGGCAACACCCAGACCGCGTACTACGCCTCCACCGGCGGTCTGATGGACCTGGACAAGTACCGGACCCAGCTCGGCGGCACCGACTGGACCACCTCGATGAACAAGTCGACGCTGGTCAACGGCAAGCAGTTCGCGGCACCCTGGTACGCCGGCAGCCGGGCGGTGATGTACAACAAGTCGCTCTGGGCCCGCGCCGGGCTCACCCCGCCGGACACCATGACCGAGTGGCTCGCCGACCTGGCCAAACTGAAGCAGACGGCCGGGGTGAAGTCCGCGCTCTATCTGCCGGGCCAGAACTGGTACGCCTTCGACGGCTTCCTGCAGGACGCCGGGGCGGACGTGCTCACCCAGCAGGGCGGCCGGTGGGCCGGCGACCTGGCCTCCCCAGCGGCCATCCAGGCCGCGCTGCTGTTCAAGAAGCTGAACGCCTTCGGTAACGCCCCGACCGACCAGGACGAGTCGCACCCGGTGCAGGCCACGGTGTTCGCCAAGGGCGACGTCGCCTCCATGATCGCCATGGGCTACGAGGCGACCACCGTGGTCAAGGCCAACCCCAAGCTGGCCGACGACATCGGCTGGTTCCCCATCCCGGGCGACTCCCCGGGCAAGCCGGCCAAGACCTTCTTCGGCGGCTCCAACCTCGCCGTCGCGGAGAACTCGGCCAACCCCGACCTGGCCCTGGGCCTTCTGAAGATCGCGCTCAACGACACCAACGAGAGCATGTTCGCCAAGCAGTCCGGCTTCCTGCCGAACAAGGCCAAGCTCTACCCGGCCCTCAAGGGCAACGACTACGCCACCGCCGCGTCCAAGGCGGCGGCCGACGCCGGCTACACCCCGCTGGTCCCGAACTGGGGGAATGTCGAGATCCAGCCCAACCCGATCACCACCCTCTTCCTCACCCCGGTCCTGCAGGGCAAGGACCCCCAGGCGGCCGCCGTCGCGGCCGACGCCAAGCTGGTGTCCCGCCTCAGCGAGGGCTGATCCTCCGGAGGGCTCTGCGGACACGCCGTAAGCCGGAATCGCAGAAGGCCGGACACCCGGAAGGCCGGACACGCCGTGGGCCGGAAAAGCACAAGGGCCGTGGCGCCGGGACAGGACCCTCAACCTGTCCGGCACCGCGGCCCGAGGCATGGTCGGTGGCTGGTGTCTCCGCGCGGCGGGTGTGCGGGCCCGGAGGCGCGGGACGGTCAGTCCGACTCTCATCAAGCGGAAAGGCCCGGTGCGCGGTCAGGGCAGATAGCGCGGTGGGACTCCCCTTGGTGCGTTCTCCATTGTGGACTAGACCAATTGCGTTGTCCATCCCCACTGCGTAGTCGGTTCGGCACGCCGACCGGCACGCTGACCGACACGCTGACCGACACGCTGACCGATATACGCTCGGTCAATGCCTTCCCTCAATGAGCTGGTGCGCCACCACACCAACCTGGACAGCGCCGACGTGGAGTGGATCCACCTGCTGGTGTCCGAGTGGCAGCTGCTCTCCGACCTCTCCTTCGCCGACCTGGTGCTGTGGGTGCCCACCCGCGACGGCAGCCGGTACGTGTCGCTGGCGCAGATGCGCCCCAACACCGGGCCGACCTCCTACCAGGACGACATGGTCGGCCACCTGGTGCCGCGGGGCCGCCGCCCGATGCTGGACGTGGCGCTGGACGAGGGCCGGATCGTCCGCGAGGGCGACCCGGAGTGGCGCGAGGACGTCCCGGTCCGGGTCGAGTCCATCCCGGTCCGGCGCGAGGGACGGGTGCTGGGCGTGATCGCCCGCAATACCAACCTGCTGACCGTGCGCACCCCGAGCCGGCTGGAGCTCACCTACCTGCAGAGCGCCTCCGACCTGGCCCAGATGATCGCCGCGGGATCCTTCCCCTTCCCCGGCGAGCAGACCGACATGGACGCCTCCCCGAGGGTCGGCGACGGCCTGATCCGGCTGGACGGCGAGGGCGTCGTCACCTACGCCAGCCCCAACGCCCTGTCCGCCTACCACCGGCTCGGACTCTCCACCGACATGGTCGGACTGCACCTCGGCAGGACCACCGCCGAGCTGGCCCCGCCCGACCGCGGCCCGGTCGACGAGGCGCTGGTCAAGCTGGCCAGCGGCTGGGCGCCGCGGCAGGCCGAGGTCGAGTCCGGCGACGGCGTGGTGCAGCTGCGGGCCATCCCGCTCAAGCCCAAGGGCGAGCACATCGGCTCGCTGGTGCTGCTGCGCGACGTCACCGAGCTGCGGCGGCGCGAACGCGAGCTGATGACCAAGGACGCCACCATCCGGGAGATCCACCACCGGGTGAAGAACAACCTGCAGACCGTGGCGGCCCTGCTGCGGCTGCAGTCCCGCCGGATGGACAACGACGCAGCCCGCGAGGCACTGGACGAGGCCGTGCGCCGGGTCGGCTCGATCGCCATCGTCCACGAGACGCTCTCGCAGAACCTGGACGAGCACGTCGCCTTCGACGAGATCGCGGACCGGGTGCTGGCGATGGTGATGGAGCTCTCCCAGGACGGCCGGGTCACCGCGCGCCGCAGCGGCAGCTTCGGCATCCTCTCGGCCGACGTCGCCACTCCGCTGGCGATGGTGCTGACCGAGATCCTGCAGAACGCGCTGGAGCACGCGTACGGGCCCAAGGCGGGCGGTCAGGTGATCGTGCAGGCGGTGCGGGGGCGGATGCCGGCCGTGGACACCGGGTGGTCGGCGAGTTGGGCGAACGGGGGCAGCAGGGGCGAGGAGCAGCTGCTGATCACGGTGACCGACGACGGCGTCGGCCTGCCGGAGGGCTTCGACCCGCAGCGGGCCGGGAACCTGGGGCTGCAGATCGTCAGGACGCTGGTGGTGGGGGAGCTGGGGGGCAGCTTCGACATGGTGCCGGTCGAGACCGGGGGCACCAAGGTGGTGCTGGAGGTACCGGTGGGGAGTGCCCCGTAGCCACCGGCACTGGCAACTCGCACATTTGATGGGTGCTCATATATCTATAAGACGCCATTTACCGTTTTTTTGCGCGGTTCGTCCATACCCAATGCCCCCCTTGCTCGTCAGTCCATATGAGGCTGGAACCTCTGGCACCTGACGAGAGCGCGGCGACGTGGAACCCCAGATCGTGGCACCCCAGATCATGGCACCCCCGGCGGCGACGCTGCCGCACCCGCAGGCCGGATGGCCGGTGCGGCCCGCCGCACCGGCCCGGACTTTG
>NZ_BBPM01000037.1:58922-76584 GCF_000787775.1 Streptacidiphilus carbonis
GGGGGGCGGGGCGGGCCCGCCGCACCGGCCCGGACTTTGCTGGACGTCCTCGACGCCACGGTGCTGAGCTCGCCGCTGGCTCCGGCCCTGGACGCGGACGGCACCGTGCTGGTCTACCGGGCGCTCCGGGACGCGGCCGACGCGACGGCGGCCCGGCTGTCCGCCCGCGGGGTCGGCCCCGGTGACCGGGTGGGCGTACGGGTTCCGTCCGGCACGGCGGAGCTCTACACGGCGATC
The DNA here is from genome assembly GCF_000787775.1 of Streptacidiphilus carbonis. Taxonomy (GTDB): domain Bacteria; phylum Actinomycetota; class Actinomycetes; order Streptomycetales; family Streptomycetaceae; genus Streptacidiphilus; species Streptacidiphilus carbonis. Next base: position 59,160 of record NZ_BBPM01000037.1, read on the forward strand.
CTCGGCGTGCTCAGGGCGGGGGCGGCGTATGTCCCGGTGGATGTGGACGACCCGGACGAACGGGCCGAGCTGATCTGGCGGGACGCCGGGGTGCGCGCGGTCCTGGGCCCGGACGGCGAGCTCGCGGACGGTCCCGGCGCGGCCCGGCCGAGGGCGCCGCGGCGCCCGCCGACCCCGGACGACGACGCCTGGGTGATCTTCACCTCCGGCACCACCGGACGCCCCAAGGGCGTCGCCGTCACCCACCGCTCAGCGGCCGCCTTCGTCGATGCCGAGGCCGAACTCTTCCTCCAGGACGCCCCGCTGGGACGAGGGGACCGGGTGCTGGCCGGGCTCTCGGTGGCCTTCGACGCCTCCTGCGAGGAGATGTGGCTGGCCTGGCGGCACGGCGCCTGCCTGGTGCCCGCGCCCCGCGCACTGGTCCGGGCCGGGGCCGAACTCGGCCCGTGGCTGGTCCGGCGCGGGATCACGGTGGTGTCCACCGTCCCCACCCTGGCCGCACTCTGGCCGGCCGAGGCGCTGGACGCGGTGCGGCTGCTGATCGTCGGCGGTGAGGCCTGCCCCGCCGAGCTGGTGCAGCGGCTGGACGTGCCGGGACGCGAGTTCTGGAACACCTACGGCCCCACCGAGACCACCGTGGTGGCGTGCGCCTCCCGGATGCGGGCCGGACAGCCGGTGCGCATCGGCACCCCGCTGAACGGCTGGGAGGTCGCGGTGGTGGACCCGGCCGGGCATCCGGTGCCCTGGGGCGGCACCGGCGAGCTGTTGATCTCCGGGGTCGGCACGGCCCGCTACCTGGACCGGTCCAAGGACGCCGAGAAGTTCCGGCCGCACCCCGCCCTGCCCGGCGCCCGGGTCTACCGCAGCGGGGACCTGGTCCGGGCCGACCGGGACGGCCTGGCCTTCGTCGGCCGCGCCGACGAGCAGGTCAAGCTCGGCGGCCGGCGGATCGAGCTCGGCGAGGTCGACGCGGCGCTGGCGGCGCTCCCCGGAGTCCGCGCGGCCGCTGCCGCGGTGCAGCAGACGCCGGGCGGCGGGCACCTGCTGGTCGGTTATCTGGTCCCGGACGGTGATGATGTGTCAGTCTCCGGCCCGCTGGATCTGACGCTGCTGCGCCAGCTGCTGCGGCAGCGGCTTCCGGCCGCGCTGGTGCCGGTGCTGGCGGAGCTGGCCGAACTGCCGACCAGGACCTCGGGCAAGGTGGACCGCAAGGCGCTGCCCTGGCCGCCGCCCCGACCGTCCGGACCCGGACCCGGATCCGCATCCGTCTCCGGATCCGGACCCGCATCCGGGACCGGTGCCGAACTGCACGGCACCGCTGCCCGGCTGGCCGGCCAGTGGCGCGACCTGCTCGGCGTCGACCCGGACCACGGCAGCGACTTCTTCGCGCTGGGCGGCACCAGCCTGGCCGCCGCCCGACTGGTCTCGCTGCTGCGGCAGCGGCACCCCGGGCTGTCCGTCGCCGACCTCTACCGGCAGCCCCGGCTCGGCGACCTGGCCGCCCACCTGGACCGGAGCACCGGCGCCCACTCCGAACCCGCCCCCGTCTCCGACCGCGCCGCCGCCCCCGAACCCGCGGCCGTACCCCCACCCGCTCCCGTACCCGCCGCATCCGCACCCCGCCTCCGCCTGGTCGGCCTCTACCAGGCCGCCGTGCTCGCCCTACTGCACACCCTCGGCGGGCTGCGCTGGGTGCTCGCCCTCGCCGCCGCCGAGAATCTGCTGCCCTCCTCGCTGCCGTGGACCCTGCGCACGTCCTGGTGGCTGATCGCCGGCGGCTGGCTGCTGCTGTCCAGCGCCCTCGGCCGCACCGTGATCGGGGCCGTCGGAGCCCGGCTGCTGACCCGGGGCCTGCGGCCGGGCAGCTATCCGCGCGGCGGCCCTGCGCATCTGCGGCTGTGGACGGCGGAGCGACTGGTCGGCGTGTTCAATGTGGCCTCCGTGCTGGGCACCCCGCTGGCCGGGCGCTACGCCAGGATGCTCGGCTGCCGGGTCGGCGCGGACGTCGCGCTGCACACCATGCCGCCGGTCACCGGACTGGCCGCGTTCGGCTCGGGCTGCTCGCTCGAACCCGAGGTGGACGCCGCCGGATGGTGGCTGGAGGGGGACCGGCTGCACCTGGGCACCGTCTCCGTCGGCCCCGGAGCCAGGGTCGGCACCCGTTCCACGCTGATGCCGGGGGCCGAGGTCGGCCCCGGTGCGGAGGTCGCCCCCGGCAGCTGCGTCACCGGCGCGGTCCCCGGCCACGCCCGCTGGCACGGCTCACCGGCGCGCCCGGACCCCGAGCGGTCGGCCTGGACCGGCTGGCCGGTCACCGCCCCGGCGGTCACCCCGGGACACCGCCGCCGCTGGCACGCCGCCTATGCCCTGTCCCTGCCGCTGCTGCAACTGCTGCCGCTGGTCGCGACCGTGCCCGGGCTGCTGGTGCTCTATCTGCTGATGGGCCGTGACCCCAGCTGGAACAGCGTGTTCGACCGGCTGCTGCTCTCCTCGGTGCCGCTGGCGCTGTTCGCCCTGGCCCTCTACGCCCTGCTGCTGGCCGGACTGGTGCGGCTGCTCTCCCGATCGGTCACCCCGGGCCTGCACCCGGCGCTCGGTCGGACCGGCTGGAGCGTCTGGGTGGTGCACCAACTCATGGGCTCGGCCCGGTCGCTGCTGTTCCCGCTCTACGCCTCACTGGCCACCCCGGCCTGGCTGCGGCTGCTGGGGGCGAGGGTGGGCCGCCGGGTGGAGGCCTCGACCGTGCTCGCCCTGCCCGGGCTGATCCGCGTCGACGACTACGCCTTCCTGGCCGACGACACCCTGCTGGCCCCGTTCCAGATCCGCGGCGGCTGGCTGCGGCTGGGCACGGCCGGGGTCGGGCGGCGTTCCTTCGTCGGGAACTCCGGGATCGTGGGCCCGGGGCGGGAGTTGCCGGACGACTCGCTGGTGGGCGTGCTCTCGGACGCGCCGCCCGCGGACCGGGTCACGGCCGGGGCGTCCTGGCTGGGCCGTCCGGGCTTCGGCATCCCGCGGGTCGCCGAGACCGGGGACGCGGCCCGCACCTACGAGCCGCCGTCCCGGCTGGTGCTGGCCAGGGCGTCGGTGGAGCTGTGCCGGCTCGTCCCGACGGTGCTGACCGTGCTGCTGGGCGACCTGGCCGTGGCCGGACTGCAGGAGCTGCTGCGCCGGGACGGTCTGACGGCCTGTGTGCTCGGCTCGGGCCCGCTGCTGCTGGGCTGCGGGGCGGCCGCCTGCCTGGTCACCACCGCGGCCAAATGGCTGCTGCTGGGACGGTTCCGGACCGGGCGGCAGCCGCTGTGGAGTTCCTTCGTCTGGCGCAATGAGCTGTTCGACGTCTTCGTCGAGGAACTGGCGATGCCCTGGCTCGGCAGCTCCCTGCTCGGCACTCCCTTCCTCACCGCGTGGCTGCGCAGTCTGGGTGCGCGGATCGGGCGGGGGGTGTGGTGCGAGACCCACTGGCTGCCGGAGACCGACCTGGTCCGTCTGGGGGAGGGCTGCTCGGTCAACCGGGGCGTGGTGCTGCAGACGCATCTCTTCCACGATCGGCTGATGCGGATGGACGGCGTTGACGTCGGAGCCGGGGCGACCGTGGGACCGCACTCCATCGTGCTGCTGGGCGCGGGGGTGGGGGACGGCGCGGTGGTCGGCCCGGCCTCCCTGGTGATGCGCGGCGAGGCGCTGCCGGCGGGTACCCGTTGGCTGGGAAACCCTGTGGCGCAGTGGAGTTGAGCAGGTAGCGGCCGGGACGACGCGGCCGGGAGGTGGCGGCCGGGAGGTGACGGGGACGCGGAGGACGGGAAGCAGAACGAGGCCCTGTCGACCGGGGGGGAGGGTCGACAGGGCCTCTCAAGCCTGCTCCGGCCGTCGGGGGGAGTCGGCCGGGGCAGGGGCTCTGGGTGCGGGCTGCGCCCGCGTGCATCGCACGGGCGGCTGCCCTCGTCTCCGACGGTATCAAACCGCCGGGGTCGGCGAGCGCCGCGTTCAGTGCGTTGCTTCGGAAAGTGCCTTGCGGCACCTGATCACATGCTGATCGAGATGTGGTGCGGTGGTGCGGGTACTGCGTCCCCCAGGCAGGTGGTGCGTTCTGCCGGACGGTGCGTCAGGCGGTGCGCGCGCGGTTGCGGGCGGCGCGACGCTTCATCGCACGACGCTCGTCCTCGCTCATTCCACCCCAGACGCCGGCGTCCTGACCGGTCTCCAGGGCCCACTGCAGGCAGCTTTCCATGACCGGGCAGCGACGGCAGACGGCCTTCGCTTCCTCGATCTGCAGCAGGGCGGGCCCCGTGTTGCCGATGGGGAAGAACAGCTCGGGGTCTTCTTCCCGGCAGACAGCGCGGTGGCGCCAGTCCATGATGATCCAACTCCTCCAGCCGACGGGGATGTCCCGCGGCTCATCGGTGGCTTGTGAATGTGAACGCTTTCACGAACCCTGTGGCAGGTGCGCGGCCAACGGGTGGGTCGGCGTGCGGATGCCTGCGACGTTGCAGTGGATTCGGGCGAATCAGGCGGGTCTCCGGTAACGGTCCGTCCCGATCGCCATGTAAAGGTTCGCAAACCTCGACTCCGGATACAACCCCTATCGAGAAGGAATTTTTGATTCGTCGGTGTCTGCTAGGTCACACCCTGTACTTCTATGGAGTGAAGCGGGCCAGGCGTTCGAGAAGAAGGGCTCAAGGCCCTTCTGATCACACAATCACACGCAGTGCGCGACGTACGCCTGAGAAGCTGACTTGGTTCCGCTCTCCAAGGTGGTCTCCGTCGACCTGAAATGGCAGCGTTTCCTGCGAATGCAAGGTGAATTCCCGGAGGTCGTGGTAAGCGACCACGTGTTTGCCCCGCGGGCCCTTCCCGGAACCGTCCAGGAGCTGGGGGATCGTTCGAAGGGTCTGCAGCAGCGACATCTTCGTCATGCCGAACAGGTCCAGATCGGTGTCGAACGTCGCCTCGGGTGAGGCGTAGACCGGTCGGTTGCCCAGGAAGGTCCAGGGCGAGGTGTTCGCCACTATGGACACCACCAGCCCCTCGACCGGTTCCGCGCCGGGGATGCGGAGAGTGATCGGGCCCGCCCTGCGGTGCTCGCGCTCGCCGAAGTAGTGGCGTACCGCCTGGTTGATGTAGAGGGCGTGGGTGGACCGCTTGCCGCTGCGGCGGTGCTGCTCGACCCGGCCGACCACGCCGGCGTCGAAGCCGAAGCCGGCGGTGAAGGTGAACCAGCGCTCGGGCAGGCCCTCGGTGGTGGCCCGGCCGAGGCCGACGGTCCGCTCCCGTCCGGAGGAGAGGGCGTCCAGGAGTATCCCGGTCGCCTCCACCGGGTCGTTGGGCAGTCCGAGGGCGCGGGCGAAGACATTGGTGCTGCCGCCGGGTACCACCGCGAGTCTGGGCAGGTGTTCGGAGGGTCCGTCCGCGAGCAGTCCGTTGACGACCTCGTTCACGGTGCCGTCGCCGCCCAGCGACACCACCAGGTCCACACTGCCGGAGGCGGCGGCGTCCCTGGCCAGATCGCGGGCGTGGCCCCGGTACTCGGTGGCCACGACCTCCAGTTTCAGGTCGCTGGCCAGCGCATGGGCGAGCACGTCCTTGGTCCGGCCACTGGTGGTGGTCGCCTTCGGGTTGACGACCAGGAGCGCACGCATACCGTCAGCTTACCTACCGGCAGGTATGCGGCGGCGGAAGGGCATCCGTAAGGGGGAGCCGAGGAGAGGGGCCCGCCGGGGAGCGGTTGCCGGGGCGGCTAGCCTGGTGAGGTGACTGCCGACGCCCCGCTGAATGCCCGCACCGCCTCCACCGCCGACCCGGCCGGGCCGGCGGCCCGCCCCTGGACGCTGACCGCCGGCGCGGCCATAGCGGTGGCCCAGGGTGTGCTGCTCACCGCCTATGGCGTCTACCTGATGGTCGAGGGCCTGTTCACCCACACCCGCACGGGGGTCGGGCTGACCGAGTTCGGCGGGTTCATCGTGCTGCTGCTCGGCCTGCTGCCGCTGTTCGCCGGGCGGGCCCTGCTGCGGGCGAAGCGCTGGGGCCGCAGCCCCGCGGTGATGGTCGACACCCTCTGCCTGGCCGTCACCTACTTCACCTTCCAGAACGGCGGCCTGCAGATCCCGGTCGGCATCCTGGTCGGCCTGGCCGGCATCGGCGGGGTCGTGCTGCTGCTGCACCCGCGGACCACGGCGACGCTGTGGCCCGCGGGGTACGGCAAGTAGGACCGCCCGCTCCGTCCTACTCCTCCAGCAGCAGCTTGTCGCGCAGCTGGGCCAGCGTCCTGGCGAGCAGCCGGGAGACGTGCATCTGCGAGATGCCCACCTCCGAGGCGATCTGGGACTGGGTCATGTTCCGGAAGAAGCGCAGCACCAGGATCCGCTGCTCCCGCTGCGGCAGCTGGGCCAGCAGCGGCTTGAGCGACTCGCGGTACTCCACGCCCTCCAGCGCGTCGTCCTCCGCGCCCAGGGTGTCCGCCACGGCCGGCGACTCGTCGTCGGTGTCCGGGACGTCCAGGGAGAGGGTGCTGTAGGCGTTGGCGGACTCCAGCCCCTCCAGCACCTCCTCCTCGGTGATGCCGAGGCGTTCGGCCAGCTCGTGCACGGTGGGGGAGCGGCCGTGCTGCTGGGACAGCTCGCCGGTGGCCGTGGTCAGCGACAGCCGCAGCTCCTGCAGCCGGCGCGGGACCCGCACCGCCCAGCCCTTGTCGCGGAAGTGGCGCTTGATCTCGCCGACGATGGTGGGCGTCGCGTAGGTGGAGAACTCCACCCCGCGGTCCACGTCGAACCGGTCCACCGACTTGATCAGTCCGATGGTGGCGACCTGGGTCAGGTCGTCCAGCGGCTCGCCGCGGTTGCGGAAGCGCCGGGCCAGGTGCTCCACCAGCGGGATGTGCATCCGGACCAGCTGGTTGCGCAGCTCGACCCGCTCCGGTGAGTCCTTCTCCAGCGCCGAGAGCTGGACGAACAGCGCCCGCGCCGCCTCGCGGTCCGGGGCGCCGTGCCGCTGCGGGGCCGGCCGGCCGCCGCCCCAGACATGCGGTTCGGGCGCGGCCGCGTGCTCCGCGTCCTCGTCCGCCGCGGTGTCGGTGAGGTCGCCGACGATGTCGGCCACCAGCTCGGCGGCGTCCTGGTCGAGCTCGTCGCCGTCGGCCCCGACGACGCCCCCATCGGCCCCGCCACCGGCGTCGACCTCGGCCTCCGCCTCGGCTTTGTCCAGACCGTCCGTCTCCCCGACCACCGGGGGCGGGACCTGGTCGGGACGGTCGGGATCGTCTGCCAACACCCTGTCCTCCGCCTGCTCTGACGCCGAGCCCGCCGACTGTGCCGGCAGCACGGCTTTACCGGCGCTCCTACCCGTACCGGACTGCAGCCCGGCACCGCTGCTGCGGTCCAGATCACTCACGGCGATCCCCCGTTCTGTTCCGTTCCGGGATCAACTTGTCCGTACCCTCAAGACCCGCAGGGCCCTCACGGCTGGCCCGGTCCGGCGCCGCGCTTCTTGTGCAGGCTGATGGTGACCGTGCGGTCCTCCTCCACGGTCGACTCCACCTCGCCGGCCAGTGCGGAGAGCACCGTCCAGGCGAAGGTGTCGCGCTCGGGGGCGCGGCCGTCGGTGGTCGGCGCCGACACGGTCACCCGCAGCGAGTCGCCGACCAGCCGGAACACACAGCGCAGCACGCTGCCCGGCACCGCCTGCTGGAGCAGGATGGCGCAGGCCTCGTCGACCGCGATCCTCAGGTCCTCGATCTCGTCGAGGGTGAAGTCGAGTCTGGCCGCGAGGCCCGCTGTCGCGGTTCGCAGGACCGAGAGGTAGGCACCCGCCGCGGGCAGCCGGACTTCGACGAAGTCCTTCGCGTCGGGCTCGCCGTCGATCTGGGACACCCTCACCTCCGTTGGTGTTGCGCCGCCGCGGCGGACACCGCCGCCGAGCGGTTGTTCTCAGCAAGTGCTGCTCGTGCGGGCGTATTCCGCCCGGGAGGTGACGCTATCGCGATCCTCGGTGCGATGTCGCCTGCCCGGGGACCGGGCTGCTCGACAAGCCCGGTGCGGGAGCCGCATTCGCCCGCTGGGCCCTTCGGATGACTCATGGTAGTTCGTCAGGTGCGAAGCGTGGCAGTGCGGGTGGGGAATGGTGCCGCGTGCCCGCTCAATTCCGTGGAGCGCCCAGCGCGGCCAAAGGCGCACCGGTCAGCCGGAACACCGTCCACTCGTCCATGGGGACGGCGCCGAGGGATTTGTAGAAGCCGATCGAGGGCTCGTTCCAGTCCAGCACCGACCATTCCAGCCGCCCGTAGCCGCGCTCGGTGCAGAGCCGCGCCAGGGTGGCCAGCAGAGCCCTGCCGTGGCCGCCGCCGCGGGCCTCCGGCCGGACGTAGAGGTCCTCCAGGTAGATGCCGTGGACGCCCTTCCAGGTCGAGAAGTTGAGGAACCACAGGGCGAAGCCCACCGGCTCGCCGGTCGCGTCGTCCTCGGCGATGTGGGCGAAGGCGGCCGGGTGCGGGCCGAACAGGGCGGAGCGCAGCTGCCCCTCGGTGGCCCTGGCGTCCTCCAGGGCCCGCTCGTACTCCGCGAGCTCCCGGACGAAGGCCAGGATCTGCGGGATGTCGTCGGGACGTGCTTCACGGATCATGCCCGCAGCCTACGACGGCAGGCGGTGGGCCACAGGGGGCCGGGGTCGGCAGGGGTTCGGCCAGGGTCGGCGGGGCGGCCTGGGGGGCGGTCGCTCAGACGAGTGAGCGGTCCTCGTAGCACCAGCGCCAGGCCTCGCCCGGCTCGAAGGAGCGCATCACCGGATGGCCCGTGGCGTGGAAGTGCGCGGTGGCATGCCGGCTGGGGGAGGAGTCGCAGCAGGCGATGTGCCCGCAGACCAGGCATTTGCGCAGCTGTACCGGGTGCTGGCCGAGCGCGACGCACTCCGGGCAGGTCTCGGCGAGCGCCTCGGGCTCCGGGTCGGGCAGGGCGGCGCTGTGCGGACAACCGTGCATTCCTGACATACCGACCAGAGTACGGGAGCGCGGCGCCGCGCCCCCCGCGCGCCGTTCGCGCGCCCGGGCATCGCTGTGCTTCCGTTTCCTGCGGTAGCCCTCGAACACCTGCCGCCCCCTCTCCCCGGCCCCATCCTGCCAGCTCCCGCCGCCCGGCCCGATTCCCGAAGGACGCAACGATGGACTCCAGCGCCCTGCTGCCGCTCGTCGCGGGCAGCGCCGCCGTTGCCGGCGTGGCCCGGCGGCTGAACTTCTCGGCCCCGCTGCTGCTGGTCGCGGTCGGCCTGGCCGCCGCCTACATCCCCGGTGTACCGACCTACACCCTCGACCCCGGACTGGTGCTGCCGCTGGTACTGCCGCCGCTGCTCTACACCTCGGCGCTGGACAGCTCCTACCGGAGCCTGCGCGCCAACGTCCGGCCGGTCGCGATGCTCTCCATCGGCTTCGTGCTGTTCAGCACGGTCGTCGTCGGCCTGCTCGCCTATGCGGTGATCCCCGGACTGCCGGTCGCCGCCGCCTTCGTGCTCGGCGCGGTGGTCGCCCCGCCGGACGCCGTCGCCGCCACCGCGATCGCCCGCCGGGTCGGCCTCCCGGCCCGGATCGTCACCATCCTGCAGGGCGAGAGCCTGGTCAACGACGCCACCGCGATCACCGCCTACCGGGTCGCCGTCGCCGCTGCCCTCGGCGAGGGCTTCTCCTGGGGGACGGCCTTCGGGGAGTTCCTGCTCGCCGCGATCGGCGGCACCGCGGTCGGGCTGGTACTGATGGTGCCGCTGCAGTGGGCCCGGCGGCGGCTGCGCGACCCGCTGCTGCTCAACACCTTCTCGCTGCTGGTCCCGTTCGCCGCCTACGCGGCCGCCGAGGAGTTCCACGCCTCCGGCGTGATCGCGGTGGTGGTGGTCGGCCTCTACCTGGGCCACCACGCCCACACCGTGGACTTCGCGCTGCGGCTGCAGGAGGAGTCGGTGTGGAAGATGGTCGCCTTCATCCTGGAATCAGCGGTTTTCGCCCTGATCGGCCTGCAGCTCCCGGTGGTGCTGCGGGCGCTGCGCGGCTACTCCTCGGCGGAACTGCTGGGGTGGGCGCTGCTGGTGCTCGGGTCGGTGATCGCGGCCCGGTTCGTCTGGTGCTGGCCGGCCACCTACCTGCCGCCGCTGCTCAGCCGCCGGATCCGGGAGCGCGAGGGCATCCCCGACTGGACCAGGCCCTTCGTCATCGCCTGGGCCGGGATGCGCGGGGTGGTCTCGCTGGCGGTGGCCTTCTCCATCCCGGTCACCGTCGACGACGGCAGCCCCTTCCCGGCGCGGGAACTGATCCTCTATCTGACCTTCGTGGTGGTCATCGGCACCCTGCTGCTGCACGGCCTCACCCTGCCCAAGCTGGTCAACGCGCTGCCGCTGCCGGAGGTCAACCCGCAGCGGGAGGTGCTGATCCAGGCGCAGGCCCAGAACGACGCCTCGCTGGCGGCCTCGGCCCGGCTGGACGAATTGCTCACCGACCCCCGGAACCGGCTCCCCGAGGCGCTGGAGCAGCGGCTGCGGCGGGTGCTGGAGCGACGCCAGAACGGCGTCTGGGAACGCCTGGGCGCGGCGGTGGACGCCGAGACCGGGGACTCCGCCGACGCGGTCTACCGGCGGCTCGGCAAGGCCACCATCGCCGCCGAGCGCGACGTGTTCGTCGAGCTGCGGGACAGCGACCGCATCGACGACGAGCTGCTCCGCCGCCTGATCCGTCAACTCGACTACGAGGAGGCTTTGGTGGACCACGCCGAGGACTGAACCCGGGAACGACGGCAGGGGCCGGACGGGTGTCCCGTCCGGCCCCTGCTCCAGCCTCTGGTCAGGCCTTCTTCGTCTCCCAGAAGATGCGGTCGATCTCGGCGATCAGGTCCAGAGCCTTCTGGCCGGTCGCCGGGTCGGTCGACGCCTTGGCGGCGCTGAGCGCCTTCAGGGTGTCGTTGACCAGGGTGTGCAGCTGCGGGTACGTCTCGAAGTGCGGGGCCTTGAAGTAGTCCGACCACAGCACCGAGACGTGGTGCTTGGCCAGCTCGGCGCGCTCCTCCTTGATGACGATGGCGCGCGCGCGGAAGTGCGGGTCGTCGTTGGCCTGGTACTTCTCCTGGGTGGCCTTGACCGACTCCGCCTCGATGCGGGCCTGGGCGGGGTCGTAGACACCGCAGGGCAGGTCGCAGTGGGCGTGGACAGTGATCCGCGGTGCAAAAAGCCGAGAGAACATGGAGATCCCTTTCCTGTGATCGTCTTCCCGCGCACGAGATTACTCCGGATCGCCCGCCGAATCGCGTTCAGGGGCGGGTCCTAGGACAAAAGCCGTACGAGCCGTGGACTTCACGGCGTGGTGGGAGAAGATGGAGACGAGACGACAGCAGTGGGGCACCGCGGCGCGGGACGAACAGTGAGGATCGGCGGAACGGCATGGCTGAGCAGAAGCACGACCCGCTCCCCGCCCCCCTTCCCCAGGAACCCCCGGAAGGCGGGCTCACCCCGGGGCGCTTCGGCGTGCTCGATGTTGACGGACCGTCGATGGCGCCCACCCTCGCCCACGGCGACCGGCTGTTCTGCCGTTACGGCGGACGGGTCAGGGCCGGGGCGATCGTGGTGGCCCGGCATCCGCTGCGGCAGGAGCTGTTCGTGGTGAAGCGGGCGGCGGAGCGCCGCCGCGGCGGCTGGTGGCTGCTGTCCGACAACAGCCAGGTCGAGGGCGACAGCCGGGACTTCGGGCCGGTGCCGGACGAGCTGGTGCTCGGCCGGGTGCTGTTCCGGATCGGGCCGAGGCCGTCCTGGCTGGCCCCGCCCCGGCCCCTGGAGCGGGTGCTGGACCGGGTGCCGTATGCACTGGCCCGGCGGTTCGGGGCGTTCCGGCGTGTCGCCGGCCAGCAGTGACGCCTGAGGGATCCTCGGCTGCGGACCGTAGCCGGCTGGGCGCGCAGTTCCCCGCGCCCCTGGGGACTGCAACTGAACCGCAGTGAGTCAGTTGCACCTCCGTAGGGGCGCGGGGAACTGCGCGACGAGCCAGGCACACGCCGCACCCGACAACCGACGGAAAACCCTAGGCCCCCGCTGCGGCCTCCCGCTTCCGCGCCCGATACGCGGCCACGTTCGCGCGGGTCGCGCACCGGTCGGAGCAGTAGCGGCGCGAGCGGTTGGTGGAGGTGTCCAGATAGGCGTTGCGGCACGGCGCCGCCTGGCAGATGCCGAGCCGGTCCACCCCGTGCTGGGTGAGGTGGACGGCCAGCCCCATGCTCGCGCCGGTGGCGAACAGCGCGGTGGCGGTGCCGGCGTTCTCGGCGAGGTGCATGTGCCACTGCGGCCTGCCGTTCTCGCCGAGGAACCCGTGCCCGGAGACCACCGGGCTGACCGGGTACTCGGTGAGCAGTTCGTTGAGCAGGTCCACGGCCCTGGTCTCGTCGCCCTCGGCCGCCGACTCGAAGACCGCCCGCAGCCGCAGCCGTACCGCCCGCAGTTTGGGCAGGTCCCCCTCGTCGGCGAGCCGTCCGCCCCTGCTGCTGCCGCTGAACAACCGCCGCACGGCCTCCACCGTGGTGAGTCCGTCCCTGCCGCGACCGGGCTCCTCGGTGTTGACCAGCCGTACGGCCAGCTCTGCGTAGGAGGCGAGCTCCACGGTGTCGCTCCTCGGTAGTAATGGCTGTGCTCCGGATCAGCCTATTACGAATGGTGCCGTCCACGAACGGCAGCATCGCGGCCCCGGCTGCAGTCCCCACTGTGGAGGGACTGCAGCCGGGGCCGCGAGGTTCGGACCGAGCGTACTCACAGGACTTTCGAGAGGAACGCGCGGGTGCGCTCGTGCTGGGGGTTGGTCAGGACCTCGCGGGGGTGGCCGGATTCGACCACGACGCCGCCGTCCATGAAGACCAGGGCGTCGCCGACCTCGCGGGCGAAACCCATCTCATGGGTGACCACGATCATCGTCATGCCCTGTTCGGCCAGCTCCCGCATGCAGTCCAGGACGTCGCCCACCAGTTCGGGGTCGAGCGCCGAGGTGGGCTCGTCGAAGAGCATCAGCTTGGGCTCCATGGCCAGGGCGCGGGCGATGGCCACACGCTGCTGCTGGCCGCCGGAGAGCTGCGAGGGATAGCTGGCCGCCTTGTCGGCCAGGCCGACCTGGGCCAGCCGGGCCTCGGCCCGCTCCCTGGCCGCCTGCTTCGACTCGCCCTTGACCCGGACCGGCGCCTCCATCACGTTCTCGATCGCGGTGAGGTGCGGGAACAGGTTGAAGCGCTGGAACACCATGCCGATGTCGCGCCGCTTGAGCGCGACCTCGCGGTCCTTGAGCTCGTAGAGCTTGCCGTTCCGCTCCCGGTAGCCCATCAGGTCGCCGTCGACGTAGAGCCGGCCGGCGTTGATCTGCTCCAGGTGGTTGATGCAGCGCAGGAAGGTGGACTTGCCCGAGCCGGACGGGCCGACCAGGCAGAACACCTCACCGGGCTGGACCTCCAGGTCGATGCCCTTGAGGACCTCCAGTTGGCCGTAGGACTTGTGCACCTGTTCGGCGCGGACCATGGGGTGGAGGGTCGTGGTCACAGGGAGCCTCCGATGGTGCCGCCGGTGTTGCCGGTGCTGCGCAGTCTGAGGGTCAGCACATTGCTCTTGACCTTCTGCCAGGGCGTGGCCGGCAGTGCGCGGTTGGTGCCGCGGCCGTAGTGGCGCTCGATGTAGAACTGACCGACCGACAGGATCGAGGTGAACAGCAGGTACCAGAGGCTGACCGCGATCAGCGACGGGATGATGTAGAGGGTGCGGGCGCCGATGTCCTGTCCGGCGCGGGTCAGCTCCTCGAAGGCGATCGCGCTGACCAGCGAGGTCGTCTTGAGCATCGAGATGGTCTCGTTGCCGGCCGGCGGGATGATCACCCGCATGGCCTGCGGCAGCACGATCCGGCGCAGGGTCTGCGCGTGGGTCAGCCCCAGCGACGCGGCGGCCTCGGCCTGGCCCTCGTCCACGGAGAGGATGCCGGCCCGGACGATCTCCGCGAAGTAGGCGGCCTCGTTCAGGCCCAGGCCCAGCACGCAGACCATGAACAGCGGAACCAGGTCGTTGTAGTTCCAGGAGACCCAGGTCGGCCCGAACGGGATGCCGAGGCCGACCTTGGGGAAGATCGCGCCCATGAAGTTCCAGAAGAACAGCTGGACCAGCACGGGCGTGCCCCGGAACACCCAGATGTAGAGCCAGGAGACTCCGCTGAGCACGGGGTTGCGGGACAGCCGCATCACCGCGAGCAGGACGCCGCCGACGATGCCGAGCACCATCGCGCACAGCGTCAGCAGCAGTGTCTTCTCCATGCCCTGGATCACCGTGGGATAGGTGAAGACCTGTCCCACGACGTCCCAGTGCAGGACCGAATTGGTGATCATCGCATGCAGGAACATGGCCGCGAGCACGGCGATGCAGGCGATGGCGACCCAGCGTCCGGGGTGCCTGACCGGAACGGCCCGAATGTCCTCGGGCCGTTCCTTGGTCGGCGGCACCCCAGGAGTGGTGTCCTGAGGAGTGGTCACGTCAGCGCTCTCGTTCTCTTACCCGTTGCCTGTGGCCCGGCCGGTCAGCTGGTGGCGCCGTTGAGGGTGATCTGGTCGGCGGTCAGCGCGCCGGAGTCGACACCCCACTTGTTGAGGATCTGCCCGTAGGTGCCGTCCTTGATCAGGTCCTTGATGGCGCCCTGGATGGCCGGACCGAGAGCGCTGCCCTTGGGCACGACGATGCCGTAGGGGGCGACGTTGTAGTTGTCGCCCAGCTTCTGGATCGCGCCGTTGCTCTGCTTGACCGCGTAGTCGATGACCGGGGAGTCGGCCATCATCGCCTGGTCGCGCTTGGAGGTCAGCGCGGTGGTGGCGTCGGTCTGGGCCTCGAACTGGTCGCCGTTGTTGGGGACGGTCTTCTTGCCGGCCTTGGTGCAGGCCGGGTTGATGGTGTTCTTGATCTCGTCGGCCTCGGTGGTGCCGGACTGGACGGCGACCTTGAAGCCGCAGAGGTCGGCGGCGGTGGTGCCGATCTTGTCCGGGTTGCCGGTCAGCACGGCCACGGCCTCACCGGCGGTGAAGTAGTGGACCAGGTCGACCTGCTTCTCGCGGGCCTGGGTGTCGGTGAAGGAGGAGAGGCTGAGGTCGTACTTCTTGGCAGTGATGCCGCCGAGGATGCTGTCGAATCCGGCGCTCTGCCAGTCGGCCTTGAGGCCCAGTTTGGCCAGGATGGCGTTGCCCATGTCGACGTCCATGCCGACGACCTTGCCGCCGGCGTCCTTGAACTCGTCGGGCGCGTAGGTCGAGTCGGTGGCCACCGTGAGGGTGCCCTTGGCCTTGAGGTCGGCGGGGACCATGGCCACCAGGGCGGCGTCGGGGCCGGCCGCGTTGACGGTCTGGGAGGCGTTGGGAGCCGCGCCGGAGTTGCCGTTGATCTTGGAGCTACCGCAGGCGGTCAGCAGTACGGAGCCTGCTGCGACTACGGCGCCGGTCGCGATGATGCGCTTGCCTATGGAGCTGGAGCGGCGGGCGGAGCTGGCCATGAGGGTTCCTCCAGTGGGGAGAGGGACGAGCAGTCGTCACAGCGGTATGCACACCGTTATGCGGCGCCGCGAGCAGTGAATGAGATCGAATCTTGCCACTTCCGGGCTGCCATTCGGGTCACTACCTGTGTCAAAATCGCATAACGGGTGACCCCCGTTGCAGGAACAGGCCACCGGATCGGGACCGATCCGGGAGGCGCGAGGACCGGAAGCCGACGACGCAGGCTCCGGAGCCGCAGCGCTTCGTCGCTTTGGCCGGTTCCTTCTTCCGTGTTCGCTGAGTTCCTGGTACCTCGTTCGAGTGCAGTCATGCCGTAGTCATGCCGCAGTCATGCCGCCTGTGCGGGCGGATCGAACGAGGGGACGGCCGTTGCCGGCCCGGTTGCGCGGACGAAAAGACAAAGGTGTGGCGATGGCGGTCCGGCTAGTGTCGGAAGGCACCGACCGGACGCTCTGCCGTCACCCTGATTGCCGTTCCACCCCGATTGCCGTTCCAACCCAACCCTCATGGAGGCCGGCGGCCCGCCAGCTGTGCGCGCGGCGACCGAGCCGACCTCCCCGTACGACGACGAAGAGGTCATCGTGGCAGCCGAGATCATCAATCCCCGCCCCCTGGACGAGCAGGACAAGGGGCCAGAGGCCCCCGAAAGGCTGGAGCCGATCGACCCCGCCTTCGCGCTGCATCGCGGCGGGAAGATGGAGATCAGTGCGACTGTGCCGGTGCGCAACGCGGACGACCTCTCCCTCGCCTACACGCCGGGGGTGGCCCGGGTCTGCACGGCCATCGCCGAGCAGCCGGACCTGGTCAACGACTACACCTGGAAGTCCAATGTGGTCGCCGTCGTCACCGACGGGACCGCGGTGCTGGGGCTCGGGGACATCGGTCCCGAGGCGTCGCTGCCGGTGATGGAGGGCAAGGCGATCCTGTTCAAGCAGTTCGGCGGGGTCGACGCGGTCCCGATCGCCTTGGACACCAAGGACACCGATGAGATCGTCGAGACGGTGATCCGGCTGGCGCCGTCATTCGGCGGGGTCAACCTGGAGGACATCTCCGCGCCGCGCTGCTTCGAGATCGAGCGGCGGCTGCAGGAGGCCCTGGACATCCCGATCTTCCACGACGACCAGCACGGCACGGCCGTGGTCACGCTGGCGGCACTGCGGAACGCGGCGAAGCTGACCGGCCGCGGGCTGGGGGACCTGCGCGCGGTGATCTCCGGCGCGGGGGCGGCGGGCATCGCCATCGCCAAGATCCTGGTCGGCGCCGGTATCGGTGACGTGGTGCTGTGCGACCGGCAGGGCGCCGTGCATGTCGGGCGCTCCGACCTGACCGACGTGAAGCGGGAGATCGCGGAGCTCACCAACCGCGGCGGGCTGAGCGGGTCGCTGGTGGAGGTGCTGTCCGGGGCCGATGTGTTCATCGGCGTCTCGGGCGGGACGGTGCCGGAGGAGGCCGTCGCGACGATGGCCAAGGACTGCTTCATCTTCGCGATGGCCAATCCCAACCCGGAGGTGCACCCGGAGGTGGCGCACCGCTACGCGGCGGTGGTGGCCACCGGGCGGAGCGACTTCCCCAACCAGATCAACAATGTGCTGGCCTTCCCCGGGATCTTCGCCGGCGCGCTGCAGGTGCGGGCGAGCCGGATCACCGAGGGGATGAAGATCGCGGCGGCGGATGCGCTGGCGGACCTGGTCGGTGACGACCTGTCGGCGGCGGAGGTCATTCCCAGTCCGTTCGACCCGCGGGTCGCTGACGCCGTGAGCAAGGCGGTGGCGGCGGCGGCGCGGGCTGAGGGGGTTGCGCGGCGCTGAGGGGGTTGCGCGGCGCTGAGGTCGCCTCCGGCGGGGGTGCGTGTGGCGGCGTTGCGTGTGGCGGGGTTTGCCTGCGGCGCGGGTGGGTGCGCGGTTGCGGGGGCGGGCCGGGGC
>NZ_BBPM01000036.1:0-7911 GCF_000787775.1 Streptacidiphilus carbonis
CTTCCTCCTGCCCCTGCGCGGTCTGGCGGAGCCGGGCTTGCCCGGCTCGGTGGCTACTGTTGCTGCCACTGGCTCTTCCTCTCTCCTCCGGGCCCGCTGCCTACTGCCCGGTCCCGTACTTCGCCAGCACGTTGTCCGAGTACCACTGGATCAGCTGGGTACCGCCGCTGGACTTCCAGGAGGAGACCGCGGCCTGCACGTCGGACACCTTCTTGATGCCGTGGTAGCAGTCCTTGATGGTGTCCTCGACGGCCTGGGCGGCGTCCGCCGTGGCGAAGCGGGTCGGCACGGTGATGTTCATGTTGAGGAACACCGGCTTGTAGACGTGCTGGGAGGCGGAGGCCTGCCAGGCGGCGTAGTCCTTGGTGACCTGGTCCGCGCCCGGGTTGCTGATCACCTGCCGGCCGGTGGCCAGGAACGGGTAGGTCTGCTGCTGGACGTACTTCTTCCCGGCGTCGGTGTAGGTGGGAACGCCGTTCACCATGGTGTAGTGGGTGCCCTCGACACCGTAGTTGATCATGGTGTACTCGGCCGACCCGAAGGGCGCGGCGAGGTAGTTGGCGACCTCCAGCAGCTCCAGGATCTGGTCCTTGGACAGCTTGCCGTTGAAGTAGCTGACCTCGGAGGTGTTGGTGCCGAGGAAGGTGCTGGGAGTGGACTTGCCGTCGGCGGCGAAGATGCCGAAGGCCCCGCGGCGGTAGTTCTTGTTCGCCGCGACCCCGGACTGGGCGTCGCCGAGGTTCCACGCCCCCATACCGCCACCGCCGATCAGGGTGTGCCCGGCGTAGAAGCGGGTGTTGGCGTCGTTGTTGTTGCCGGCCAGCGCGTCGGGGTGCATGTAGCCGGACTTGGCCAGCTTGTAGTGCCAGTCCAGGGCCTCCAGGAACTCCGGCATCTCGTACTTGTGGACCAGCTTGCCGTCGGTGACGGTGAACTTGCTCGGCACTCCCCAGAAGGGGAACAGGTAGGTCCAGACGTCGTCGAAGGCCCAGACGCCGCCCTTGGCGTTGGTCAGTTCCTTGCCCAGGGCGAAGAGGTCGGCGGCGGATTTCACCTGGTCCGCGGTGATGCCCTTGGCGTCGAAGACGTCGCGGCGGAAGAAGGTGGTCCCGGGGACCGCGAAGCCGCTGGCGAACGACGGGATGCCGTAGATCTTGTCCTCCCAGGCCCCGTCGATCCAGGCCCCGGTGGGGATGGCGGCGAGGTTGGGGTACTGCTTGATCTTGTCGCCGGCCAGGTAGGGCGTGAGGTCCGCCAGCTGGTTGCCGACCAGCTCGCCGACGTTGAAGTTGGAGTTCCACCAGGTCGGCAGCTGGATCCAGTCGGGGAGCTTCTTGGCCGCCGTCATGGTCGGGATGATGGTGGCGTAGTTGACACCGTCCGCGGGCTTCAT
Source organism: Streptacidiphilus carbonis (assembly GCF_000787775.1). Lineage (GTDB taxonomy): Bacteria > Actinomycetota > Actinomycetes > Streptomycetales > Streptomycetaceae > Streptacidiphilus > Streptacidiphilus carbonis. Next base: position 1,394 of record NZ_BBPM01000036.1, read on the forward strand.
CGTCAGGTTGACGCCCAGGGCCTTGTTCATCGCCTGGTAGAAGGAGTTGCCCGGGTCCGGCACGGTGCCCCAGAGCGGGGTGACCGCGGTGTAGCTGCCGCCCTTGCCGGGGACCCCGGAGACCGTCTTCGCCTGGGTGGCCGGGTAGGTGAGGAAGCCGGGGTCGGTCTGGGTGCCGACCGCGCCGTTCACCGAGGGGATGTCCGCCGAGACCGAGTTGCTGGCGACATAGGTCGGAAGCGCCGCCGCGAGGCCGGTCTTGGAACTGGTTCCGCCCTTGCCGGCGGCGCTGCTGCCGCCGCCGCAGGCGGAGAGCAGCGGAGCGGCCACGGCCGCGCCTGCCACGGCGGCGGCGGAGCTCAGGAGTGATCTGCGGTTCATCTGGAAGCTCATGGTGGGGCGGCCCTTCGCCTTTGAGGTCCGATGCGTGCTGGTCGGTGGTTTGCCAGTCAAAATCTGCGAAGCCAGGTGTTGAAGCGCTTCGACGTTGCGGTGAGACTAACGACGCGTTACCGATTCGACAAGAGGATGAACAAACCCAATTCAGGTTGGTTCCGGAACCGCCGAAATGTTTCGTCAACTCATAGTCCCTGCAGGTCAGGTAGGAATCGATGGCCGACCAGGCCAGCTGGGCGCCGGCCGTACCCGCCGATCCCGGGAAGTGGCGGCAACACGGTTGACACATGGACGGGCCCGTGCCACTTTCGAAACGCTTCACCATCACAGACCACCGCCTGCCGGACCACCGCGGCCGCGCCGCCCTCTCCCTGACACCTTCCAAGGGGTTCACCACGTGAGTTCCACGTCCCTGCCCACCGAGCCGCAGCCCACCGCCGCCGCGCCCGACCAGCTCCCCTTCCGCGACCCGGCGCTCCCGGTCCGTGAGCGGGTGGAGGACCTGCTCACCAGGCTCACCCTGGACGAGCGCGTGGCGATGCTGCACCAGTACTCCCCCGAGGTGCCGCGCCTCGGCCTGGCCTCCTTCCGCACCGGCACCGAGACCCTGCACGGCGTCGCCTGGCTGGGCCCGGCCACCACGTTTCCGCAGGCCGTGGGCCTCGGCGCGACCTGGGACGAGGAGTTGGTGCACGCGGTGGCCACCGCCACCTCGATCGAGCAGCGGGCCTTCCACTACCACCGCCCGCCGGTCGTCGGCACCGGCCGCAACAGCCTGCAGGGCTGGGCCCCGGTGGTGAACCTGCTGCGCGACCCGCGCTGGGGCCGCAACGAGGAGGGCTACTCCGAGGACCCGGTGCACTCGGCCCGGCTGGGCGACGCCTTCTGCCGCGGCATGGCCGGCGACGACCCGGTCCATCTGCGCACCGCGCCGATCCTCAAGCACTTCCTGGGCTACAACAACGAGGACGAGCGCTACACCACCTCCTCCGGCCTCCGGCCCCGGGTGCTGCACGAGTACGACCTGGCCGCGTTCCGCACCGCGATCGCCAACGGCTCGGCCACCGGGGTGATGGCCGCGTACAACCTGGTCAACGGCCGCCCCTGCCACGTCAGTCCGCTGATCGAGGCCGAACTGCGGCGCTGGGCCGAGCCCACCGGGCAGGAGCTGTTCATCGTCAGCGACGCCGAGGCCCCCTCCAACCTGGTCGACCTGGAGGACTACTTCGACGACCACGCCCAGTCGCACGCCGCCGCCCTGAAGGCCGGCATCGACAGCTTCACCGACCACGGCGAGGACACCGCCACCACCTTCGGCCGGATGCAGGAGGCGCTGCGCCGCGGCCTGATCAGCGAGGCCGACGTGGACGCGGCGGTCCGGCGCCAGCTGTCGATACGCTTCCGACTGGGCGAGTTCGACCCGGCACTGGACCCGTACACCGGCATCGGCTGGGACGTCGTCGACTCCCCGGAGCACCGCGCGCTGGCGCTGCGCGCCGCCACCGAGTCGATCGTGCTGCTCAAGAACGGCCGTCCGGGCGCGGACCCGCTGCTCCCGCTGGCCGGGGACAGCGTCCGCAGGGTCGCCGTGATCGGTCCGCTCGCCGACACCCTGTTCGAGGACTGGTACAGCGGCACCATGCCCTACCAGGTCACCGTCGCCGCCGGGTTGGGCGCCGCGGTCGGCGCGCAGGGCGGCGAGGTGGTCCGGGTCGAGGGCGTGGACCGGATCGTGCTGCGCGCCGCGAGCACCGGCGCCCTGCTCGCCGTCCCGCTGTTCGACCCCTGGGGCCCGATGCAGGCGCCCGAAGCCGAAGCCCACGACGCCGAAGTCCAGCAGGACGAAGCCCGGAAGGAGAGCGACGAGGCCGCGTTCGACCTCTTCGACTGGGGCAGCGGTGTGCTGACGCTGCGCAACGTCCGCACTGGACGCTACGTCAGCCTCAAGGACGAGGACCAGTCCCTCGCCGCCGACCAGCTCCAGCCCAACGGCTGGGACGTGCACGAGACCTTCCGGCTGGAGCCCCAGCCCGACGGCACCGAGGTGCTGCGCTCCGTCCACAGCGGCCGCTGCGCCGTAGTCGACCCGGCCACCGGCCGGATCGCGCTCACCGCCGAGACCGCCGAGCAGGCCGAGCACTGGCAGCGCGAGACGGTGCGCGACGGCGTCGCCGAGGCGGTCGCAGCGGCGGCCGCCGCCGACACCGCGGTGGTCGTGCTCGGCAACGACCCGCACATCAACGGCCGGGAGACCCAGGACCGCGAGTCCACCACCCTGCCGCCGGCCCAGGACGCGCTGCTGCGCGCCGTCGCCGCCGCCCGGCCGCAGACCGCGCTGCTGCTGATGAGCAGTTACCCCTACGCCGTCGACTGGGCCGAGGAGCACCTCCCGGCCGTGGTGTGGACCTCGCACGGCGGCCAGGAGACCGGCCGGGCCGTCGCCGCCGTGCTGCTGGGCGCGGCCGACCCGGCCGGCCGGCTGCCGCAGACCTGGTACCGGGCCGACGACGAGCTGCCCGAGCGCCTCGACTACGACATCATCAAGGCCGGCTGGACCTACCAGTACCATCGCGCCGCCCCGCTCTACCCCTTCGGCCACGGCCTGTCCTACACCGGCTTCGGCTACTCCGACCTGCGGCTCTCCGCCCCGGCCGTGGACCAGGACGGCTCCGTCGAGGTGGCCGTCACCCTCACCAACACCGGGGGGCGCGCCGGCACCGAGACGGTCCAGCTCTACGTCCGCGCCCTGGACGCCCGCTACCAGGCCCCCTGCCTTCGGCTGGCCGACTTCGCCAAGGCCCGCCTGACGGCCGGGGAGAGCCGTGAGCTCCGGTTCACCCTCCCGGCCTCCGCGCTGGCCCACTGGGACGTGGTCACCGGCGGCTTCACCACCGACCCCGGCGACTACGAGGTGCTGGTCGGCCGCAGTTCCGGGTCCGCCGCCCTGACCGCGCCGCTGGCCGTGACCGGCCCGGCCCCCGGCCCCCGCGTGGCCGTCGACCGGCGCATCCTGGCCGCCGATTTCGACGACTACGCGGGCCTGGCCCTGGTGGACGCCACCCGCAAGGACGGCGACGCGGTCACCCCCGCACCCGGCGACGCCGGTTCGCTGGTGTTCCACCGCACCTCGCTGGACGGGGCGGCGGCCCTGCGGGTCGAGGTGTCCCGCACCGCCCCCGGCGAGGCGCTGCTCGAGCTGTGGGCCGGCGCCCCCGGCTCCGGCATCCTGCTGGCCGCCGTCGCCGTGCCGTCCACCGGCGGCCGCTACGACTGGACCACGGTCGAGACCCCGCTCGCCCAGCGCCTGGACGGGGTGCACGACCTGCACCTGGTCCTGACCGGCGAACTGCGACTGGCGGCCTTCACCCTCACCGGGGTGACCGGCTGATCCACCAGCCCGAGACTCCGGGACCGTGGGAGGTGCCTCCCCCCGGTCCCGGCCGGGCCGCCCGCCTCTGAGGGGAAGCGGGCGGCCCCCTTCCTCACCGTGATCGCAAGGGGCCGGGCGCTGATGAGAGCCCGGCCCCGCGGTCGTTCACGGGACCAGCTCATGACCGCCCTGATCCACCGTCAGCTGCTGCTCCCGCAGGTCACCCCTGGCGTCGCGCCAACGCAGCCGGACCGTCGTCGGCCGAGCCGCGACCAGTCGTACCCCGGTGGGCACGCCGCCGCTCCAGCCCAGCCGCTCCACGGTGACCCCGCCCCGGGCGCGGAGTCCGCACACCTCGCCGGAGGACCACTCCGGGGGCAGCGCCGGCAGCAGGTCGACCGCGCCGCCGTGGGACTGCAACAGCATCTCGGCGATCCCGGCGGTGGCGCCGAGGTTGCCGTCGATCTGGAACGGCGGATGGGCGCACAGCAGCGACTCGTACACCCCGCCGGCGTCGCCCCCGCCGACCACCGGACGCAGCATCACCCCGAGCAGCCGACGGGCTGACGCACCGTCACCGAGCCTGGCCCACAGGCCGATCTTCCAGGCCGTGGACCAGCCGGTGCCCTCGTCGCCGCGCGCCTCCAGGCTGCGGCGGGCGGCCTGGCGCAGGACGGGATCGGTGAGGCTGCGGCCCGGATACACCCCCAGCAGATGGGAGAGGTGGCGGTGGTGGGGCTCGGTCTCCTCCCGCTCGGTGTGCCACTCCAGCAGCCGTCCGCGTGAGTCGGCGCGCAGCGGGCGCAGCCGCGGCAGCGCGACCCTGATCCGCTCCAGCAGGGCGGGGTCGGCGCTCGCCCCGGCCGCTTCCGCCGAGTCCCGCAGAAAAGCGAAGAGCTCGCGCAGCAACGTGCCGTCCATGGTGGTGGACAGGTCGACGGAGGCCGGTCCCGCCGGGGTGGCGAAGCGGTTCTCCGGGGACGTGGCCGGGCCGGTGACCAGGAACCCCCCCTCGTCCTCGGTCAGCAGGTCCAGGGCGAAGCGGGCCGCCCCGGCCGCCACCGGCCAGGCCGTGGCGCGCAGGAACTCCTGGTCCCGACCGAACTCCCAGCGCTCGGCCAGGTGCAGTGCCAACCAGAGGCCGCCCATCGGCCAGTGCGACCACATCGGGTCGTCCGCCCCCTCCCCGACCGGCCAACTGCCGCGCCAGATGTCGGTGTTGTGGTGGCAGGCCCAACCGTCCGCGCCGTAGAGGCGGGCCGCGACACCCCGTCCCGCCTCGGCGAGGTCCGCGACCAGCCGCAGCAGCGGGTCGTGGCATTCGGACAGCGCGGTGGTCTCGGCGGCCCAGTAGTTCATCTGGGTGTTGATGTTCACCGTGTACTCGCAGTTCCACGGCGGGGTGACCTGGTCGTTCCAGAGGCCCTGCAGGTGCGCGGGCTGGGCCAGCGGTCCGGGACGCGAGCAGGCGAGCAGCAGATAGCGGCCGAAGTCGAACAGCAACGGCGCGAGCTGCTCGTCCGCCGCCCCGGCCGCGCGGGCGTGCAGCCGCAGGTCGAGCGGGCGCTCGCTGCTCCCGGGGGCGTGCAGTCGAAGCCGTACCCGGTCCATGCGCTCCGAATGCTCGGCGCAGTGCTCGGCACGCAGGCTCTCCCAGGGGCGCCCGTAGGCCGCCTCGATCCCCGCCGCGGCCGACTCCAGGCACTCCTCCCGACCGCGCGCCGGTTCCCGGTCCCAGCGCTCGAACCCGGTGCGCACCTCCACGAAGAGCGTCATCGCGCGCACCCCGCGCAGCCGCAGCCCCCGCTCCCCCGGCTCGGCGCTCCCGCCGCCCTCCACCCGGACCCGGACCAGCGCGGCCGCGCGCATGGCATGGTCCTCGTGCTCGACCAGCGGCTGCCAGTCGGCGCCATGGCCCACCCGCGACGGCGCGGTGAGCAGCAGCGCCAGTCCGTCGGCGCCCCAGGGCCGGGACTCCTGCCTCAGCTGCGGGCTCTCCCAGACCAGCTCGCCGTCGAGCCCGCCGACGTCGTCGCTCTCCAGCCGGATCAGCAGCAGCCCACTGCTCGCACTGGCCAGCACCTCCTGCCGGACCCCACCCCAGCCGGCCCGGGCCACCCCGTTCCGAAGGTCCAACTCGCGTCCGTGGTAAACACCCTGATCACCCGCCAGTCGAAGCACCAGGTCGCCGACCGGCTGGAAGGCCTCGCTGGAACGGCCCTGGGCGGCCTGCAGCCGCTGCCCCGCCGCGACGAACCGTCCGGCCCGCAGGTCCTCCCGGACCGCCCCGATCAACCCGGGGGCGACCACCGGCGGCTCCAGACGCCTGGGGCCGGACCAGAAGGTCTCCTCGTTCACCGAGAAGCGGCACTCGCCCGGACTCCCCCAGGCCATCGCCCCGAGCCGCCCGTTCCCCACCGGGAAGCCCTCGACCCAGCGCAGTGCCGGCCGCTCGAACCACATCGGCGCGTCGCCGAACCGCTCCGTGGACCCATCGGACACAACTGTCCCCCAGCGTCAGCTCCCCAGCCGCGGACGATCATGCCATACCGGACGGCCCCTCCGGTCCCTCCGGCTCCTCCTCCGGCGCGGGGGCCTGCGCGGGCGCGCCCCCGGAGGCCGGCGCCGGGGCCTCCGCGACCGCAGCGGTACGGCGGCCCACCACGGCGGCGGCCGCGGCGGCGCTCATCACGAACGCCAGCAGCACTGTCGCCGACCGGTCGAACCGGTGCCGGGTCAGGTGGTCCATCGA
>NZ_BBPM01000036.1:8369-71070 GCF_000787775.1 Streptacidiphilus carbonis
GCCAGCCCCAGTCCCGCGGCCGCGAAGCCGAGGAAGGCCGGGTACTCGAAGCCGCCGCTGTGGGCGAAGAAGCCCGCCGGCGCGTGCACCGCGACCGCTCCCGCCATCGCCCCGGCCGCCGCCGCCCCCGCGACGGGGGTGGCCAGGCCCAGCGCGAGCAGCGCGCCGCCGCCGGCCTCGCCCAGCCCGGCGGCGATCGCGCTCGGCCGTCCGGGGGTGAAGCCCATGTGCTCCATGGCCTTGCCGGTGCCCTCGATCCCGCCGCCGCCGAACCAGCCGAGCAGCTTCTGCGAGCCGTGGGCGAAGAGCACCCCGCCGGTGCCCAGGCGCAGGGCGAGCAGTCCGAGGTCCTTACGGTCGATGAGGTGCATGGAGCGGCCTTTCCGGTGGACGGAGGAGTCGTTCCTCAGTCTGCGGCGGCCCGGCCGCCCACGCGCGTCCGATGCCTCCGCCCGGTGCCGCCGCCCGACTACCGGGTCGGCAAGGACAGTTCGGAGGCCCCCTTGGCCAGGCAGACGCTCAGCGGGCTCCCGCGGTAGATCCCGAACTTCTCGATCGGCAGGTAGCCCTCCGAGGCGTAGAGCGCCAGCGCCTCGGGCTGCTCGGTGCCGGTCTCCAGGACCAGCCGCAGCCGCCCGGCCCGGTACGCCTCCGCCTCCAGGAACCGCAGCACGGCCCTGGCCACACCCCGGCCGCGGGCGGAGGGCACGGTGTACATCCGCTTCAGCTCGGCGTCGCCGTCGGCGAGCCCGGGCTCGTCGGCCTCGGCGTCGCGGGCCCGCCAGGCACCGGTGCCGACCGGCTCGCCGCGGTCGTCGTAGACCACCGCGAACAGGCCCTGCGGCGGGTCGAACTCACCGGGTTCGACGGGGGTCAGGTCGACGTCCCCGTAGCGGCGCACGTACTCCTGCTGGACCTCGGCGATCAGTCGCTGCGCGTCGGGGTGGGCGTAGCCCACGACTCGAATGTCCATTCGGCGATCCTAACGGGGGCCTTCAGAGCGCCGTGAACCGCTCCACCAGCGCCGTCCGCCCGAACATCTCCGCCGTCGCCGCCGCCGAGGGCTGGCCCGCGTGCGGGTCGGCGCCGCCGGCCAGCAGCGCCTCTATCACCGCGTCCTCGCCCTTGAACACCGCGCCGGCCAGCGGGGTCTGACCGCGGTCGTTGGCGCGGTTGGCGTCCGCACCCCGTTCCAGCAGGGTCCGCACCGCCTCGGCATGGCCGTGGTAGGCCGCGAGCATCACCAGGGTGTCGCCCCGGTCGTTGCAGAGGTCCGCGGGCGCCCCGGCGTCCACATACGCCGCGAGCGCGGGGGCGTCCCCGGCCCTGGCGGCGTCGAAGACCTTCGCCGCCAGCTCGACCAGTTCAGGGTCAACAGGCTCGTTCATACCGCTACTCCTCGGTCCATCGGCTTCGGTCAACGCTCCGGTCGCGCACGAGAGTGCGAGCGACGCCATTCTGCCGGGTCCGGGCTCGGCGCACGCCCCTCGTGCCGTCCACCATGCGGTCGGATCCCGGAGCGCCGACACCCGAACGGGCGAACATCCAGCGCGCCGCACATAACCCTGCCGCGGGGGCGGACAGCATCAGCTTCTGAGCGGCAATGCGCAGCTCAGCGGCCCGTTTGGTTGCGGCCTCAGGGAAAATCCACCCATTTGCGCCTATCCATCATCTATTACTTTTTGTCACCATAAGGGTGCGCAATGTGATCGGATTCTGACTGACACCCCGCCGTCCCACGGCGTCGTCGTCCCGACACCCGTCCCCGCACTTCGAGGAGCCCACCGTGATCCTCTCCATCTCCGGAGTCGTCCTGCTCGGCACCATCGCCTTCCTGTTCTTCCGCAAGGACGGCATGAAGATCTCGCATGCAGTGGTCTGCGCGCTGTTCGGCTTCTACCTGGCAGGGACCGCCATCGCCCCCAGCATCAAGGCCGGCGGCCAGAGCCTGGCCAGCCTGCTCGGCGGCATCAAGTTCTGACCCGCGGCCCGCGCCGCCCCTACCGCCGCCCCCTTCCCACCGCCGAACCGCGCCCCTGCCTGCCCCTTGCCGGAGAGACACCGATGACCCTGAACGAACACCTCACCCGGGGGCGCGAGTTCGCACGCACCGCCGGCGACCACGCCGCCGACATGTTCGGTCCGCTGATCACCATCGGCCGCGGCCTGCGCTGCCACGGCCGCTGGACCAGGAACTGGTGGGGCAACCTGCCCAAGGACCGCCGCGGCCCGGCCGTACTCCTGGTCATCGCCGTTCTCGCCGCCGTCGCCCTGCTCCCCTACGGCCCGCTGCTGGCCCTGCTGACCCTGATGGGCAGCGCGGCCTGGGCGGGCCGCGACCGTTCCCCGGCCCCCGAGCCGGCCCCCGACACCAGCCTGCTGAAGCTGGGCGCCATCTACACCGCGCTCACCCCCTATCTGGTGCACGAGTCCGACCCCAGCCCGATGTACAGCCACGGCGGCGATTTCAAGACCGCCTTCAACTCCTGGGAGTTCGACGCCGAGGGACGGCTTGCCTCGCTGGAGCTGCGCTACCCCGCCTACTTCACCGACACCGAGCCGCACGCCAGGGCCCGGATCGAGCACGTGGTGCACAGCAAGGCCGGCCGCAGCCGTGAGTACCGCTTCACCTGGGACGAGGAGACCAACCACCTCCGGGTCGCCGCGCTGACCCCGCTGCCCAACGACATCACCGCCCAGCCCTATGTCACCGCCCACGGCGAGGTCGTCCTCGGCTTCACCGACACCAGCAGCACCAACCGGATGATCCCGGTGCGCCAGGGCTCCGGCACCGCGCACCAGCCCCCGGTGCTGTGGCGGACCGGGCCCCGCGCGAGCGAACCGCACCTGCTGGCGCTGGGCACCCACGGCCACGGCACCTCCACCCTGCTGCGCTCGCTGGCGCTGCAGGCGCTGCCGCACGGCGACATCGTGGTCATCGACGGCGCGGGCACCGGCGAGCACGCCTGCCTGGTCGGCCGCCCCGGCGTGCACACCGTGGAGACCAGCCTGCACGGCGCGCTGGCCGCGCTGGAGTGGGCCATGCACGAGACCCAGCGCCGCCTGGACGCCCACAACCTGGCCAAGCGCACCGGCGAGGCGCCGCCCGCCGACACCGTCCGTCCGCTGTGGCTGCTGCTGGACCACCCGGCCGAGCTCAGCGAGCTGGCCCAGGCCGAGGACCGCCCCGACCCCCAGGACCTGCTGGAGTTCCCGCTGCGGCACGGCCGCACCGCGCACATCACCGTCGTGGTCGCGGACCATCTGGACGCGCTGGACCGGATCAAGCCCACGGTGCGCTCGGCCACCCGCGCCCGGGTGGTGCTGGGCGCGCTGGACCCGGACCTGGCCCCGGAGGCGCTCGGCGTGCCGCTGGACATCACCCCCTCCAGCCACACCCCGGCCGGACGCGGCTACGCCCGGCTCGGCACCAACCCCCCGGTGCGGATCCAGGTCCCGGCCGCGCCGGACCCGCTGGACGAGGAGACCCCGGCCGACCAGCGCGACGCGGTGATCGCCCTGCTCCCGCACGCCGACAGCCGCACCGAGGGCACGCCCGTGCTGACCAAGGCGCCGCCCCCAGTACCCGCCTCGCTGGACCAGGACCGACCGGCCCAGGACCGTCCGGTGCAGACCCCGGAGAGCCCCGAGGAGCGCACCGGCGAGATCGCCCGCCCGATCACCACGTCGCTGCCACTGCTCTGAGCTGGGGCGGGGCGGGGCTGCAGGATCCCTTTCGGCTGCGGCGCATGCGTGGCTCGTCGCGCAGTTCCCCGCGCCCCCCAGGTTGTGCGACCGGGCCAGTTGCAGATGCTCAGGAGCGCGACGAGCCAGGGACGCGCCGCAGACCGCGCTACGCCGCCGCCATCTGCTCCTCGGCCCGCGCCGCCGCCGACAGCGCCCTTGTCGTCGCCGCCCAGCGGTGGTCATCGATGGCGTCCGCCATCAGCGGATGCTCCCGCACGGTGCGCAGCGCCTGATCGTGCGCCGCACGCAGCCTGCGGTACTCCTCCTGCCGCGGCAGCGGCCACCGCGCGACCGGGCTGTCCGGTCCCGCCAGCACGAACGCGCGCGAGGCGGCCTCGCAGGCCCAGACCTGACGCTGGGCCAGGAGAAGCTCCTGCGGGAAGCGGCTCGCCGACATGGCACAGAGTCTCGCATCCGGGGCTGACAAACAGACATGAGGTGGATGAACGTCCGCTGAGGATCCGTCAGCGGTCCCCGGCCGGGCGCTCCCGGCTGCATACTGCTGGCAGCTTCGCCCCGGACCGATGGAGCTCCCGTGACCAGCCGACGCCTGCCGCGCCACCCCTTCCTGGACCATCCGGGACCGCTCGCCATCGCCCATCGCGGCGGCGCCCTGGGCGGCCCGGAGAACTCCATGGCGGCGTTCGCCCGCTCGGTCCGGCTGGGCTACCGCTACCTGGAGACGGACGTCCACGCCACCGCCGACGGCGTCCTGGTGGCCTTCCACGACAGCCGGCTGGAACGGGTCACCGACAGCGCCGGCGCCATCGCCTCGCTGCCCTGGCGCACCGTCGCCGCCGCCCGGATCGCCGGCCGCGAGCCGATCCCCCGCCTGGAAGAACTGCTGGCCGCCTTCCCCGAGGCCCGCTTCAGCATCGACATCAAGGCGTCCGGCGCGGTCCGCCCGCTGGCCGACACCATCCGCAGGACCGCCGCCTGGGACCGGGTCTGCGTCGGCACCTTCTCCGACGGCCGGCTCTCCGCGGTCCGCGCCGCCGCCGGGCCCCGGCTGGCCACCGCGCTGTCCCCGCGCGGGGTGCTGGGGCTGCGGCTGCGCTCGCTCAGCGGCCCGGTGCCGGTGGACCGGCTGCTCGGGGCCGCCGCCCGCCGGCAGACCGTCTGCGTCCAGGTCCCCGTCCGCTGGCCCGCCTCCGGGGTCCCGGTGGTGGACCGGACCTTCCTGCGCGCCGCCCACGGACTGGGCCTGCAGGTCCATGTGTGGACGGTGGACCGGGCCGAGGAGATGCACTCCCTGCTGGACCTCGGCGTGGACGGCATCATGGCGGACCGCGTGGACGTCCTGCGCGACGTGCTGATCGAGCGCGGCGCCTGGCCGGGGTGACCGTCCGGGGGACCAGGGCGGCCGGTAGTGTACGCCGGGAAATCAATACCGGCACCGTGACGGCACGCAAAAAGTCGGCAACTCAGGGTGATATTCACGTTGAGATGTGACATTTCGGGCGGGTGTGGGTACAAACAGGGGCGGCACGACGGAAGACGTATCTCCCGAACGGGAATCTTCGACGGTTGCCGCACGTTGCACCAACCGACGAAGACAGCGACATCCAGTCCTGTGGGCCATAAGCCCGGGAGGCACGATTCATGAGTGAGCGAGCTCTCCGCGGCACGCGACTCGGGGCCACCAGCTACGAGACCGACCGCGGCATCGACCTGGCCCCGCGCCAGACCGTCGAGTACGCATGTACGAACGGACACCGCTTTGAGGTTCCGTTCTCCGTAGAGGCCGAGATCCCGACCGTGTGGGAGTGCCGCTTCTGCGGCAGCGAGGCACTACTGCTCGACGGCGACGAACCAGAGGAAAAGAAGGCGAAGCCCGCCCGGACGCATTGGGACATGCTGATGGAGCGGCGTACCCGCGAGGAACTGGAGGAGGTGCTCGCCGAACGGCTCGCAGTCCTGCGGTCCGGCGGTATGAACATCGCCGTCCACCCCCGCGACAACCGCAAGTCCGCCTGATCCCTGGCGGACGGCCCGGCAGGGCCCGGGTCACAGCGCCACCTGGCTTTCACGAGGTGCTGTGTCCCGGGCCCTGCCGTGTTTCTTTCAGCGGAAACGTGCGGCGTGTGCCTGGCTTGTGGCGCAGTTCCCCGCGCCCCTATGGGTCTGCAACTGGCTCAGTTGCACTCGACAGGGGCGCGGGGAACTGCGCGAACATCAACCAGGCACACGCCGCAGCCGAAAAACCCGCCCTACTGCAACTGGTCCCGGGAGCCCCCGTACCCGTAGGGGTCGTCCCGCTTGCGCAGCGGGTCCTCGACCGGGTCCACCACCTCTCCCTGGACGACCTTGCCGTCGGGCCGATGGATCCGCAGCTGCTCCTGGAGCCGGAAGGCGTCCCCCAGCGGAGTGCCGGGCCGCCGCAGCCACCGTTCCGGCAGCCTGCGCAGCAGCCCCGCGGTGGGCGGGAACAGGCAGCCGAGGGCCAGCAGCTCGGAGAGGATCCCCGGGAGGGCCAGCAGCAGGCCGCCGGCGATGGTGACCGCGGTGCGGGTCTCCTTGGCGATCGGGTCCCCGCCCTCCGCGGGGTGGGCCCCGCCCCGCAGGCCGGCCGTGGTGGCCCGGAACGCCTTGAGCCCGGCCCGCTTGATCACCCAGCCGCCCAGCAGCGCCGAGGCCACCAGGTAGCACAGCACCCCGAAGCCGCCGATCACCTCGGCCAGCAGGATCAGCAGCCAGATCTCCAGCACCACCAAGGCGGCGACCGCCAGCGGCAGGTATCGGCGCAGCCCGCGCGGGCGGGGACGGACGGTCCCGGTGTCGGGTCCTACCTGGCTCACGGCGCTGTCCAACTCTCTCTGCCGGCCGACAAGGCGATCACCCTGGTCAACGTACGGGCCCGGGCGCTCGTTCCGCCGCCGACCCACTGCTGACCAGGGTGCCAGGTATCGCCGTGCGACGCCCGCGCTATGCCTCGCGGTCCGGCCGGGGGGCCGGGACGCGGCCGAGGCGGCTGTTGACGCCCCAGGAGGTGACCCGGCCCAGTGCCTCGACGACGATCTTGTTGCTCATCTTGCTGGCGCCGAACTCCCGCTCCACGAAGGTGATCGGCACCTCGGTGACCCGGAAGCCGGCCCGCACCGCGCGCCACGCGAGGTCCACCTGGAAGCAGTAGCCCTGGGAGGCGACCTCGCTCATGCCCAGACCCAGCAGGGTCTGCTTGCGGAAGGCCCGGTAGCCGCCGGTGACGTCGCGGATCGGCACCCGCAGCATCAGCCTGGAGTAGAGGCTGCCGCCGCGGGAGAGGAACTCCCGGCTCTTGGGCCAGTTGACCACCTCGCCGCCGGTCACCCAGCGCGATCCCAGCACCAGGTCGGCGCCGCGCAGCGCGGTCAGCAGCCGCGGCAGCTGCTCCGGCTGGTGCGAGCCGTCGGCGTCCATCTCCACCAGGACGTCGTAGCCGTTGTCGATGCCCCAGCGGAAGCCGGCCAGATAGGCGGCGCCCAGACCCTCCTTGCCCTTGCGGTGCAGCACCTGGAGGTTGGGGTCGGAGGCGGCGAGCTCGTCGGCGGCCCGGCCGGTACCGTCCGGGCTGTTGTCGTCGGCGACCAGGATGTGCGCCTCGGGCACGGCGGAGCGCACCCGGGAGGTGATCCGCCCGATGTTCTCGATCTCGTTGTACGTCGGAATGATCACCAGGATCTTGCCCAGGTCACCGAAGGTCTCGTGGACCCGGGTGGTGCTGTCGGTCACGGACCGGCCCCTTTGTCAGCTGCGTCAGTTGTTCGAGTGTTCCTCAGTCGGTGCGGGTGCTGCGGCGCTTGCGCGCGGTGGCGGTGCCGACCGCGGCGCCGATCGCCAGCAGCCCGACTATGGAGAGGGCCCACTCGGGTGCGGCGCCGACGCGGTCCGCCACCGTCAGATCGTCTCGGAGCGGCACGTTCGCCTCCAGTTCCGCCGCCGTGGCCAGCTCGGTCTGCTGCTCGACGCTGCCGTCCGGCTCGATGACCGCGCTGATCCCGCTGGTCGCGGCGATCACCACGGCCCGGCCGTGCTCCACCGCCCGCAGCCGCGACATCGCGAACTGCTGGGCGGGCTGGTCGGTGTGCTCATAGGTGGCGTTGTTGGTCTGCACCACGAGGACCCGGCCGCCCTTGCTGACCGCGTCGTCGACGATGCCGTCGTACGCCACTTCAAAGCAGATCACGTCGCCGATCCTGGCAGGACCGACCTGAAGAATACCGGTAGAGGTCCCCTTGGCGAAGTCGCGGGCAACCCGCTGCAACCGGGTGATGTACTTCGAGAGAACTGAGCGGAACGGGACGTACTCGCCGAACGGCACCGGGTGCTGCTTCGTGTAGTGCGCGCCGGGCCCCGGCCTGGCCGCCGAGGAGGGGGCCCAGACGATGCCCTCGTTCTGGACGTGCTGTGCGTCCGGGCCGTCCACCAGGGCGCCGACCAGGATCGGGACGCCGATGGCGTCGACCGCCTGCTGGATCGCCGCATAGGCCTCGGGGGTGGTGTACGGGTTGACGTCGGAGGAGTTCTCCGGCCAGACCACCAGCTGCGGCTTGGCCTTACTGCCGTCGGCGACCTGCTGCGCCAGCTCCAGGGTGGCCTGCACATGGTTCTGCAGCACCTGCATCGGACGGCCCAGGAAGTCCATCCCGGCGTGCGGCACATTGCCCTGGATGACGGCGATCTCGGCACTCGCCGGACCGCCGGAGGTGGTGCCGGCGGTGGGGACCGGCACGGCGTAGCCGACCAGTCCGGCGACCGCGCCCAGCGCCACCGCGGCGGCGGCGCGAAGCCGCCGGCGGCCGTCGTCGGCGCGGCCTGCCACCGCGAGGACGGCGGCGGCCAGCAGCGCGCCGCTGAGCGCCACCGCGAAGCTCACCAGCGGCGCCCCGCCGATCGCGGCGAGCGGGGTGTACGGGGTGGAAGTGTTGGCGAAGGCCAGCCGCCCCCAGGGGAAGCCGCCCAGCGGCATCCGGCCCCTGGCCCACTCCTGGGTCACCCACAGGCAGGCGGTCCACAGCGGCCAGACCGGCAGCCGCGAGGTGGCGGCCTGCCCCGCGGCCATCGCCGCGAGGAACAGCGACTCGAACAGCGCCAGCAGCAGCCAGGCGTCCGGGCCGATGACGTTCAGCCAGAACAGCAGCCAGACCATGAACGGGGCGCCGAAGGCGAACCCGGTCCAGGCCGCCTGCCGGGCGGTCCGGCGGTGCGTCAGCAGGGCCAGCCCGGCCACCGCGAGCACCGACAGCGGCCACAGCCCGTACGGCGGGAAGGAAAGCGCCAGCAGCAGGCCGCAGAGCACGGCCAGCCCGGTGCGCGGCAGCCCGGCACGGACGACCCGCAGCCTGCGGCGGAGCCGGGACGGAGCCGGCGCGGCGCCGCCGTCCGCGACGTCGGACCGGTCCGGGACGGCGACAGCGCCTCCGGGGTCGACTGCTTGGGCCACGGGCGCCACACTCACTCACGCTCGGAGGTACGGTTTCGCGCCGCGCGGCGAACGCACGGCGTGCGAAGACGGTACCGCCTGGAAGCGCCTGGTCGGGCCCCGGGTCGGCCGTAACGGTTCTTACCTACCCAATTCGCCGTCCGGCCTGCTCACTCGCCCTCCCGGCGGGGCGCCGGGGGCGAAGTCACCGGCGCGGGGCATGCCAACGGGCGCGGCCCGAACGCTCTTCGGTCCGACCCGGGGCCCGCTGGATGCGGATCGACCGAAGGCCGTTGTCTACTGAGCGTCCGGGCCGTGCCCGGGTCGCACCTGCCGACCGGACCCGGTTGGCCTGCCGGCGCCCGCGCTCCCCGGTCCCCGAGCCACTGGACCTGGCTGCCTGTCGACGTCCGGGGACGCCGCACTGTGGCCCAGCCGTGGTTCCGGGTTTTGCGTGGGGGGTGTTCCGATCGGTCGGTCCTGCGGAGGATTCCGGAAGGTGGACGCGGTCGAACCTACTCGCCGACGCCGGTCCGGTGTCAACCGTCCCCCGACCTGCCGAAACACGGTGAATACGCAGGTCAGGGAGGTTTTAACGGGGCCGCTGCGACGCGCGGGACACCCGCCGTTCGGCGGTATCCGGACACCGGTGACCACTCGGACGGCGCAGAGGCCGCCCGAGCGGACCGGATCAGCGGGACAGGTGGGCGGTCCGGCCGCGGACCACGGTCGCCAGGCAGTGCGGCACCGGACCGCCCGGGGTCAGGTCGGGCAGGCCGGGCACACCCGAACGGGGGTCGGTGGACCAGTTGGCGACCCGCTCGTCCGGGGCCTGCACCACGAGGTCGGTCGGCGCCCAGACGGCGTAGGAGGCCGGTGCGCCCGGCACCAGCACCCCGGCGTCGTCGCGACCCAGCGCCCGCCAGCCGCCGCGGGTGTGTGCGGTGAAGGCGGCGCGCACCGAGATCCGGTGCCCGGGGGTGCGGTGGAACGCGGCGGCGCGCACCGTGCCCCACGGGTCCAGCGGGGTGACCGGCGCGTCCGAGCCGAGCGCCAGCGGGACGCCGGCCCGCACCATCGCCGCGAACGGGTTCATCGCCGCGGCCCGCCCGACGCCGAGCCGGGTGGCGTACATGCCGTCCGTGCCGCCCCAGGCCGCGTCGAAGGCCGGCTGCACCGAAGCGGTCAGGCCCAGGTCGGCGAAGGCGGCGATGGTCGGCCCGTCCAGCAGTTCGGCGTGCTCCACCCGGTGCCGCAGCGCCCGGACCGCGCCGATGCCGAGCTTGGCGGCGGCTGCGGCGACCCCCTCGGCGACGGCCGCCAGCGCGGCGTCGCCGATGGCGTGGAAGCCGGCCTGCATCCCGGCCTCGGTGCAGGCGGTGACATGGTCGGCGATCCGGGCCGGACTCAGGTACAGCGCCGCAGTCACCTGCGCTGCGGCGTCGTCGTAGGGCCGGTGCAGGCAGGCGGTGTGCGAGCCGACCGCGCCGTCCACGAAGAGGTCGCCGCCGACCCCGACCGCGCCCAGCCGGCGGGCGGTGTCCACGGCGCCCAGTTCGCCCCAGTAGCCGAAGACCTCGGGCACGGCGGCGCCATCACGGCCGTCCGCCGCCAGGGCGAGCAGGGCGGTCAGGTCCTCGGGCGAGGAGATGTCCGGTCCGGCGCACTCGTGCACCGCTCCGATGCCCAGTTCGGCGGCCCGGCGCAGCATCGCGCGCTGCGCGGCGTCCCGCTGCTGCGGGGTCTGCCGGGCCAGAGCGGCCCGGCGCACGACGTGGTGCGCGTCCCGGCTCAGCGGCGCGTCGGGGTCGTACCCGGCGTGCGCGGCCAGCTCCGCGCCGGCAAGTGCTCTCAGCGCCGTCGACGCCAGTGCGGAGTGGACATCCGTGCGGGAGAGGTACACGGCGGCGCCCTCGCAGGCACGGTCCAGCTCCTCCAGCGTCGGCGGACGGCCCTCGGGCCAGCCGGTCTCGTCCCAGCCGTGGCCCATCAGCACCCCGCGCTCGCGGTCGGCTGCGGGCTGGGCCCGGACGAAGGCGGTGATCCGGCGCAGCGCCCCGGCCAGGTCCGGGCAGCCGGTGAGGTCCAGCCCGGTCAGCGCCAGGCCGGTCGAGGTGGCGTGCACATGGGCGTCCACGAAGGCCGGGGTGACCAGTGCGCCGGCCAGGTCCACCACCCGGTCCGCGTCCCCGGCGTAGCTCTCCGCCGCGCCGTCCGACCCCACCCAGGCGACCTGCCCGTCCTGCACCAGCAGCGCGGTGGCGAACGGGTCGGCCGGGGTGTAGACGTCGCCGCCGCGCAGCAGAACGGTACGTACGGCGGGCTCTTCGGGGGCGGGGAGGGCGGGGGCAGGGTGCATGGGCACCAGTCTGCCCGACCGGGATGTGCGGCTTGTCCGCTGCCCCGGTCCGCTACCCCAGCCGCGGCGGGCGGGCCTCGTAGGGGGTGCTGAGCACCACGGTGGTGCGGGTGGAGACGCCGGCCGCGGACCGGATCCGGGCCAGCAGGTGCTCCAGGTCGCCGGGGGCGGAGACCCGGATCTTGAGGATGTAGTTCTCGTCGCCTGCCACGCTGTGGCAGGCCTCGATCTCCTCCAGGGCGGCCAACCGCTCCGGGACGTCGTCGGGCGCGCTGGGGTCGAACGGCTTCACCGAGATGAAGGCGGTCAGCGGCAGGCCGACCGCCTCCGGGTCCACCAGCGCGGCGTAGCCGCGGATGACTCCGCGCTGCTCCAGGCGGCGCACCCGCTGGTGCACGGCCGAGGTGGACAGGCCGGTGGCCTTGCCCAGGTCGGTGTAGCTCATCCGCCCGTCGGCGACGAGCAGCTGCACGATCTGACGATCCAGTTCCTCCACGAGACGCGAGGCTATCCGAACCGGGGGGTGAACGCCGACGGGCTCGACGGGTCCGGTGTGACGAAGGCCACATGAGGCTGTGTCAGGGATGGGCGCCCGCAGGATTAGCAGCCGATTCCGGTGGGAAGTCCTGGCAGTGACTCCTCCGTGGTTCCGTCGGTGCTCCGTTCCACCGGCGCACGAGATGTGGGGGGAGTGCACCAGTCGGCGATCGAAGCCCCGCTCACAGCCGGGCCGTCGCCTTCCTTCATCGAGGGGGATCACATGTCTGCCACTGATGAGCTGCGTCCTGCCGTGGAACCGGCGCCCGTCCTGGCCGAGGCCGAGGAGTTGCCGGGGGTCGACCCGGGCGAGGGCGAGACCTGGGACATCCTGCGGCTCCGCTGCCCCGAGTGCGACCGCCCGATCGCGCTGCTCGGCGACGAGGAGCGGTTCCCGCAGCACGCGACGCTGCCGACCGCCTGGCACCCCTTCTCCCCCGCCGTCTGCGCCGGCTCGGGCCGCCCCGTGGACGACGCCGACGACCTCGAGGACGAGCCGGACTTCGACCCGGAGCCCTCGCTGGAGGCCCTGCTGGCACTGCCGCCGGAGCTGGACTGGCGCCGCCAGCCCTTCTCCCACGTCGGCGGCCCCGGATCGCGCCCGGTGCGGATCCGCATCCCGGCCCAGCGCCGCCACCACTGAGACCGTCGCGGGGACCCGGCACCGCCGGGGACCCCGCACCGCTGCGGCCCCGTACCGCTGAGCCCGCCCGCCGGGCTCAGCCGCCGGTCAGCTTGCGCCCGATCACCACACGCTGGATCTGGTTGGTGCCCTCCAGGATCTGCAGCACCTTCGCCTCGCGCATATAGCGCTCGACCGGGTGGTCGGCGGTGTAGCCGTAGCCGCCGAGCACCTGGACCGCGTCGGTGGTGACCCGCATCGCGGCGTCGGTGCAGAACAGCTTGGCCATCGCGGCCTCCTTGCCGAAGGCCAGCCCGGCGTCCCGGCGCCGGGCCGCCGACAGGTAGAGCGCCCGTCCGGCCTCCACCGCCGTCGCCATGTCCGCGAGCATGAAGGACAGCCCCTGGAACTCGGCGATGGGCCTGCCGAACTGGGTCCTGGTCCTGGCGTACTCCACGGCGTAGTCCAGGGCGGCCCTGGCCACTCCCACCGCGCAGGCGGCGATGCCCAGCCGGCCGGAGTCCAGCGCGGACAGGGCGATCGAGAAGCCCTGCCCCTCGGCGCCGATCAGCCGCTCGGCGGGCACCCGGGCCGCCTCGAAGCGGACCTGGGCGGTCGGCGAGCCCTTGAGGCCCATCTTGCGCTCGGGGGCGTCCGCGGCGACGCCGGGGGTGTCCGCGGGGACCAGCAGCACGCTGATGCCGGTCGGACCGGGGCCGCCGGTGCGGACCATGGTGCTGTAGAAGTCGGCGACCCCGCCGTGGGTGATCCAGGCCTTGGTCCCGGTGACGCTGTAGTGCGCGTCGTCGCCGTCCCCGCCCTCGCGCACCGCGCGGGTGGTCAGCGCGGCGGCGTCCGAGCCCGACTGCGGCTCGGAGAGGCAGTAGGCGCCGAGCAACTCGCCGCCCAGCAGTTCCGGCAGCCACTGCTGCTTCTGCCGCTCGCTGCCGAAGGTGGCCAGGGCGTGGCAGGCCAGGGTGTGCACGCTGACGCCCATGCCGACGGTGAGCCGTCCGGCGGCCAGCTCCTCCAGCACCTGGAGGTACACCTCGTAGGGCTGCTCGCCGCCGCCGTACTCCTCCGGGTAGGGCAGGCCGAGCAGTCCGGACCGGCCCAGCAGCCGCATGGCCTCGCGCGGGAAGCGGCCCTCGGCCTCCTCCTCGGCGGCCCTGGGGGCCAGCTCGCGCTCGACGAGCTCACGGGTCAGCGCCAGCAGGTCGGCGGCCTCCTCGCTGGGGAGCTGACGGTCCATCGACTTCAGCGGACGGATCGGCTGACTCATGGTGGGATCGTGCCTCCTGCATCCTGCACTCCGCGACCGGACGCCCCCGGGGTCGTGGGGGTCCGCCGATCGTCATCGGCCGCGTCCGCCGGGTCTCAGTGAACGCTCGCTAACCTATGTGGCGTGGTGAGTATGCCCCATTCCCGGGCCGCCGTCACCAGCACCGCCCCGTAGGCTTGACCAGCCATGCCACACCACCCCCACGGCAGCCACGCCGTCCCCACGAGCCTCGCCGCACTCGCCGAACAGCTGCGCGACCTGCCGCCGTCCTGCGGACCGGTGCGCCTGGTGGCCGTGGACGGACACGCGGGCTCCGGCAAGACCACCTTCGCCGCCCTGCTGACCCGGGCCCTGGGTGGCGCCCCGATCGTCCATCTGGACGACCTGGCCACCCACGAGCAGCTGTTCGAGTGGACGGTGCGGCTGGTCGACGGGGTACTGCTGCCGCTCTCCCGCGGGGAGACCGCCCGGTTCCGCGCCTACGACTGGACCGCGCGCCGCTTCGCCGAGGAGCGGGTGGTCCCGGCAGCCCCGGTGGTGCTGGTCGAAGGAGTGGGTGCCGGACGGCGGGCGCTGCGCCCGCGGCTGGCCCGGCTGCTCTGGATGGACCTGCCGGCCGCCGCCGCCCACGCCCGGGGCGAGGCCAGGGACGGCCCGGCACTGGCCGGCTTCTGGCGCGAGTGGCGGAAGGCCGAGACAGCGCACTTCTCGGCCGATCCGAGCCGCCCCTTCGCCGACCTGCTGGTCGACGGCGTCGACATGTCGCCACGGCCGAACCCATACCGAGCGGTCGGTAACGTTCGGTAATCATGCGAGCCGGGGGGCCATGGCCTGACTCCCAGCCAATTCACCTGCGGCCGACCGCGGCCGTCCCGGCGCCGGGACAGCCGCACAGGGCCCGGCCGGCGCCTCCACAGGCTCTTGACCTGCTGCCTCGACAGCAACTACGTTCTTCTCAACGCAGAGCTCAACCCCTCTGCGCCCCTTGACAGTGAGCACCGACCGTTCCCCCGACGGTTGTCGCCGAACATGATCGCCAGCCCTGCTGGGTTGCTCGGAAGCCGTTCCCCCGTGGCTTCCGAGCAGCTCAGTAGGGTTGGCGATTGGTCTTTCCGCCCCCGGCCGCCCATCCCCCTGAAAAGATCACTCAGAGTGATCCGGCGCCGCCGCGCAGAGCGTTTTGAGCCACAGGAAACCCCCGCCGACCGTTCCGGCACCCTTCCGGATCAGCACACCACCGGTACGATGCCCACAGGCGCCGACGCGACCTGGACGCGCCGACGGATCGTCATGGAGCTTTGACCGTATGGGTCTTCCAAAGGGGGGAGGGCCCGCGGCCCGCGCTCGGTGACCGGCACAGCCGCGCACAGCAGGGGGACTGACCGGTGGGGACTGAGGACACTGACGGCAGGCGTTCCCGCAGCCTGGCCGACCGAGCGTGGCTTCGCGCCATGGACGCCTACATCGCAGGGGCCTACACCCGCGCCGAGGAGGAGTTCCGCGCCGCCGTGCGGATCGACCCCGGGATGGCCGACGCCTGGCTCGGGCTGCACGCCCTGCGCTCCGAGACCTCGGCCGCCCTGCTGGCCATGCACCGCCACCGGGACCGCTTCGGCGAGCAGCGCCGGCTGCACCGCCGCCCGCTCAGCTCCTGGTACTGGCTCGGCTGGTGGGTGCAACCGGTGCTGGAGGACGCCAGGGACCTCGCCCTGGCCCATGCCTCGCACTGGCTCGACGGCCGGCACCTGACCGAACTGGAGCAGGCTCTCGCCGACTGCCCGCCCCGGGAGCGGGACCGCTCGGTGCGGTTCCTGCACGCCTGCCGCTCCTATCTGCTGAAGGACTGGGAGCAG
This sequence comes from Streptacidiphilus carbonis, assembly GCF_000787775.1. Lineage (GTDB taxonomy): Bacteria > Actinomycetota > Actinomycetes > Streptomycetales > Streptomycetaceae > Streptacidiphilus > Streptacidiphilus carbonis. Next base: position 24,171 of record NZ_BBPM01000036.1, read on the forward strand.
CTGATCCGGGACACCGACGGGCTGCTGGACGATCCCCTCCTGGGAATCGAAGCCGGCCTCTTCGGCGGGATGGCCAGGGTCCGGCTGGACATGTGCGGCCAGGCCGAGCTGCCGCTCTCCGGTTCGCTGGCCCGTTGCCGCTCGGAACAGCCGCAGCGCAAGGAGCTGCGGTACTGGCTGGCCCGCGCGTACGAGGGCGGCGGACGCAGCGCCGCCGCCCTGTCGCTGTACCGGGCGGTGCACCGGGTCGACCCGGGGTTCATGGACACCACCGCGAGACTGGCCGCGATCACCGCCGAGGACGGGGTGGATCCGGCCCTGCTGGAGGCCCCGGCCCCGCCCACCCCGCAGCGCCCCCGGCACGCCAGCGGCGGCGGCTCCGGACAGCCGGGCCCGTCCGGGGGCGACCAGGCGTTCGAGGCCGCCTTCTTCGACGCCTACGCCGAGGGCCCCGAGGTGGTGGCCGGCCTGGACGGCTCGGGCGCCGACCCGCTCGACGGCCCGTACTCGGCCGGCCTGCTGGACGGGGACGAGGGCGTCGACGGGGGCTTCGGCGAGAGCGACCTCGGCGGCGGCGAACTGGGCGGCGGCGAACTGGGCGGCGACGGCTTCGGCGGCAGCGGGTTCGGCAGCGGCGACCCCGGCGACGGAGCCGGTCAGCCGCCGACGGACCCGCTCGGCCCGCAGGGCCCCGAGCGGCGCGGGGACGATCAGGACGGACGGGAGGACCGCGACGCCGAGGCCGGCGCCCGGCACCGGGCGGCCCAGTCCACCACCCCGCTGCCGCCGGGGACGATGGCCCAGCCGGACCGTCCGCGGCTGGAGGCGGCGCTGGCCGAGCTGGACCGGATGGTCGGCATGGAACCGGTCAAGCGCCAGGTGCTGGCCCTGTCGGCGCAGCTGCGGATGGCCCAGCTCCGGTCCGACCAGGGCCTTCCGGTGCAGCCGCCCAAGCGCCACTTCGTCTTCTCCGGCCCCTCCGGCACCGGCAAGACCACGGTGGCGCGCATCCTCGGCCGGGTCTTCTACGCCCTGGGGCTGCTCTCCGGCGACCATCTGGTGGAGGCCCAACGGGCGGACCTGGTCGGCGAATTCCTCGGCCAGACGGCGGTGAAGGCCAATGAGCTGATCGACTCCGCCCTGGACGGCGTGCTGTTCATCGACGAGGCCTACAGCCTCGCCAACTCCGGCTACAGCAAGGGCGACGCCTACGGCGACGAGGCGTTGCAGGTGCTGCTGAAGCGCGCCGAGGACAACCGGGACCGGCTGGTGGTGATCCTGGCCGGCTACCCGGAGGGGATGAACCGGCTGCTGGCCGCCAACCCCGGCCTGAACTCCCGGTTCACCAGCCGGGTGGACTTCCCCAGCTACCGCCCGGTCGAGCTGGCCGCGATCGGCCAGGCGCTGGCCGAGAGCGACGGCGACTTCTGGGACGAGGAAGCGCTGGAGGAGCTGCGCTCCATCTGCGCCCATGTGGTCCGCGAGGGCTGGATCGACGAACTGGGCAACGGCCGCTTCATGCGCACCCTCTACGAGAAGTCCTGCGCCTACCGCGACCTGCGCCTGTCGGTCCTGGCGGACCCGCCCACCCGCCAGGACCTGGCCACCCTGCGGCTTCCCGATGTGTTGCAGGCTTACGGCGAGCTCATCGAGGGGCGGAGCTGAGGGTGCGGGCGTTGCACGGTTTGTCGCGCAGTTCCCCGCGCCCCCAGCACGTGCAACTGAGCCAGCCGCAGACCCCTAGGGGCGCGGGGAACTGCGCGGCCGGCCACCCGCCACCGCAACTCCCCCGCCCCCGGACGCAACCCTCCCCGGAGGCTCCTCCTACGCCGCTTTCAACGCTTCCCGCAACGGAATCCGGGCCCCGCTCCGCAGCACCGCATTGCGATAGATCCGCCCCGCGAACCGCAGCAGCACCCCGCTGAAGGCCAGCGCCAGTACCAGCGACAGCAGCATCTCCCACAGCGGAGCGACCCCCATCGCGATCCGCATGGGCATCAGCACCGGCGCGCACGGCGGGACCATGGACAGCCACTCCACCAGCGAACTCTCCGGGTTGGAGGGCACCACCGAGATCCCCACCACCCAGGCCAGGATCAGCGGCGCGGTGGCCGGCAGCACCAACCCGCCGACGTCCTCCTGCCGGGAGACCGTGGCTCCCAACGCGGCGAACACCAGCGCGTAGAGCGCGAAGCCGACCCCGTACCAGGCCAGCGCCCAGGCCACGGTGCCGATCGAGCTGCCCAGCGACAGGCTGAGCGCCCCGGTGAACAGGCCCACGCCCACCCCGAGCACCGCCGGGACCAGCATCTGGATCAGCCCCAACAGCCCGGTGCCGAACACCTTGCCGGCCAGCAGCTGCCACGGGCGCAACGTGGAGAGCAGCAGCTCGACCACCCGGCTGGACTTCTCCTCGACCACCCCTTGGGCCACCGACTGCCCGACGAACATCAGCGTCATGTAGAGCAGCAGGGCCGCGACGATGGCGATGGTGAGCCGCTGCCCGTTCCGCGCCTTGGCCGGCTGCAACTCGGTGACCTGAACCTTGGCCGAGGCCACGGCCTGGCCGACCGTGGCCGGATCGCCGCCCAGCTTGGTGATCTGGGCGTTCAGCGCCGCCTGCTGGTCCACCACCTGGAAGAGCTGGTTCAGCGGGGTGCTGAGGCTCTTCTTCACCGTGGCCCGGATCCCCTGCGGACCGCTCTCGGCCAGCACGGCGACGTCGCCGCTCCTCACCTGGTCCACCCCGGTCGCCCGGTCGGCGACGGTGCTGACGGTGACCTTCTGGCCCAACTGCGCCGCGGTGGCCTGCAGGGCGGGGGCGAGCGAGGCGTCCTGCTGCACCACGGCGATCCTGGTGGGGCCGCTGGAGAGGTTGGCGTAGTGGGAGATCAGCGGGATGGCGACGGCGGCGGCCGCGGTGATCGCCAGCAGGACCAGGAAGGCCTTGCTGCGGATCCGGACGGTGATCTCGCGCACCGCCACCAGCCTGATCGCCTCGCGCGACCCGATCCTCAGCTTGTCGGGGGTCGTCATGCCGCCGCCTCCTCGGGCTTGTCCTGCGCACTGACCACATGCCGGAACAGCTCCGTCAGCGACGGCTGCCGACGCGCGAACTCCCGTACCGGCCCGGTGGCCAGCGCGGCGCGCAGCACCGCCTGGTCGTCGGCGTCCGTGCCCAGGCTCAGCACCGTCCGGCCGCCGTCCTGGGTGAGCACGGTGACGCCGGGCAGCGCGTCCGCCCAGCCCTGAGCGGCCTGCGGGGCCTCGACGACCAGTTCCTCGGTCCCACCGGACCGCAGTTCGGCCACGGTGCCGACGGCGACCATACGGCCGGCCCGGACGATGCCGACCCGGTCGGAGATCCGTTCGACCAGGTCCAGCTGGTGGCTGGAGAAGATCACCGGGACGCCGTCGGCGCACTTCTCCCGCAGCACCTCGCTCATCACGTCCACCGCGACCGGGTCCAGCCCGGAGAAGGGCTCGTCCAGCACCAGGATCTCCGGGTGGTGCACCAGCGCCGCGGCCAGCTGAACCCGCTGCTGGTTACCGAGGCTGAGCTTCTGCACCTCGTCGCCCAGACGGCCGGCCACGCCGAGCCGCTCGGTCCACTCGGCGGTGGCCCGCACCGCGTCGACCCTGGTCAGGCCGTGCAGCCTGGCCAGGTACTCCAACTGCTCGCCGACCTTCATCCGCGGGTAGAGGCCGCGCTCCTCCGGCATGTAGCCGATCCTGCTGCGGGTCTCCAGCGTCACCGGCGTGCCGTCCCAGCGCACCTCGCCCGCGTCCGCCGCGAGCACGCCCAGCGCGATCCGCATGGTGGTGGTCTTGCCGGCGCCGTTGCTGCCGACGAAGCCGAAGATCTCCCCGGCCCTCACCTCGAAGGTCATCCCGCTCAGCGCGACGGTGTCCCCGTAGCGCTTGGACACCCCGTCCACTTCCAGCCTTCGGTCACTCATGACGTTCCTTTCCCCCGTACCGATGAACTGATCATTCACCACCCCGTGGCAGGGTGGCAGCACATTTGAGTGCAAGTTGAGCTTGTCGGTCCGTCAGACCCTGACCTCGCCGACCAGTTCCTCCAGCACGTCCTCCATCGTGACCAGCCCCAGCGGCGTCCCGTCCCGGCCGACCACGCCGGCCAGGTGCGAGGTGGCCCGGCGCATAGCGGCGAGCGCGTCGTCCAGCGGGGTGCGGTCCGACAGCGTGATCAGCGGACGCCACAGCTCCCGGGGCACCGGCGCCTCCCGGTCCTCCAGCTCCAGCGCGTCCTTGACGTGCAGGTATCCCAGGAACGCGGCACCCCCGTCGACTGCACCGCCGCCGGCCGCACCGTCGTCAACCGCACCGCCGCCGGCCGCACCGCCGCCGACCACCGGGAAGCGGGAGAAGCCGGTGCGCACCGCCAGCTCCTCCAGGTGCCGCGCGGTCACCCCGGAGTCCACGGTGACCACCCGGTCCGGCTCCATCAGCACCTCGCTGACCGGCCGGCGGCCCAGCTCCAGGGCGTCCTCCAGCCGCTCCTGCGCGGTGCGGCCCAGCAGTCCGGCCTCGCGCGAGTCCTGCAGCAGATGCGCCAACTGCTCGCTGGTGAACACCGATTCGACCTCGTCCTTGGCCTCGACCCCGAGCAGCCGCAGCAGCAGGTTGGCGAAGGCGTTCAGGAAGCGGATCACCGGGCGCAGCAGCCGGGCCAGCCCGGCCAGCGGCGGCCCCAGCCACAGCGCGGCCCGCTCGGGACCGGCCAGGGCGATGTTCTTGGGCACCATCTCGCCGACCACCATGTGCAGGAACACCACCACGGCCAGCGCGATGACGTAGGCCAGCGGGTGGGTCAGCCCGTCCGGCACGCCCAGGGTGTGGAAGGGGCCCTCCAGCAGGTGGGCGATCACCGGTTCGGCGAGCGCGCCCAGCAGCAGCGAGCAGACGGTGATGCCCAGTTGGGCCGCCGCCATCATCGCCGAGACATGCTCCAGCGCGTACACCACGGTGCGGGCCCGCCGGTCGCCGGCCTCGGCCAGCGGCTGGACCTGGCTGCGGCGCACCGAGACCAGGGCGAACTCGGCGCCGACGAAGAAGGCGTTGCCGAGCAGCAGCAGGATGGAGAAGCCGATCTGCAGTACGCCGCTCATCGCTGCTCCTCCCGCCTGCGGCCGGTCCACTCGGTGCCGTCGCCGGTGCGGACCAGCAGCACCGCCTCGGTGCGGTGCCGGTCCATGCCCAGCACACTGAGCCGCCAGCCCGGCAGCTCCGCACTGTCGCCCTGCTCCGGCAGCCGTCCCAGCAGGTCGGCGACCAGACCGGCGATGGTCTCGTAGGGGCCCCCGGGGGCGGCCAGGCCGATCCCCTCCAGCTGGTCCACCCGGCAGCGGCCGTCGACCTCCCAGGCGGGGTGACCGTCGACCGGCGGCAGCGGGCGCAGCTCCGGGTGCTCGCCGGTGTCGTGCTCGTCCAGCACCTCGCCGACCATCTCCTCGACCACGTCCTCCAGGGTGGCCACCCCGGCGGTGCCGCCGTACTCGTCGACCACCACGGCCATCGGGTGCTGCCTGCGCAGCAGCTCCAGCAGCCGCTCGGCCGGGAGCGTCTCGGGGACCAGCAGCGGGGCCGCCATCAGTCCGGCCACCGGGGTGTCCGGGCGGCGCTCGACCGGGACCGCCAGCGCGTCCTTGAGCGTGACGATGCCGGTGACCTCGTCGATGCTGTGCTGGTACACGGGGAAGCGGGACTGCCCGGTGATCCTGGTGAGGTTGAGCACGTCGGCGGCGGTGGCCGACTCCTGCAGCGCGGCGACGTCGACCCGCGGGGTCATCACGCTCTCGGCGGTCAGCTCGCCCAGGCCCAGGGTGCGCACGAACAGGTCGGCGGTGTCCTCCTCCAGCGCGCCCTCGCTGGCCGAGTGCCGGGCCAGCGCCACCAGCTCCTCGGCGCTGCGGGCGGAGGCCAGCTCCTCGGCCGGCTCCATGCCCATGGCCCGGACCAGCCGGTTGGCGGCGCCGTTGAGCAGCAGGATGACGGGCCGGCAGACGATGGAGAACAGCCGCTGCGGTCCGGCGACGGCCCGGGCGACCTGCACCGGGCGGGAGATGGCCCAGTTCTTCGGGACCAGCTCGCCGACGACCATCTGCACCACGGTCGCCAGCAGCAGGCCGACCACCGCGGCGGTGGGGCGCACCGCGCCGCCCGGCAGGCCGATCGCGCGCAGCGGCGGGCCGAGCAGCTCGGCCAGCGACGGGTTGGCCAGCATGCCGACCAGCAGCGAGGTGACGGTGATGCCGAGCTGGGCGCCGGACAGCTCGAAGGAGAGGGTCCGCAGTGACCGCTGGACGCCCTGCGCCCTGCGGTCACCGCCCGCCGCGGCCCGGGAGACCTCCCCGCGGTCCACAGTGACCAGGGCGAACTCGGCGGCGACGAAGAGGCCGTTGGCGAGGATCAGCAGCAGGGCCACGCCCAGCAGCAGCCAGGCGGAGGTCACAGCGTTGCGCCCCTTCGGTTGTCAACGGCCGTAGGGGCGTACGTACTGGGGGGTTCCATCGGGGAGGGATCGTCTCCAGGCTTGCGAGCGGTCGGATGGGTACAACGCGGATGGGTGCAACGCGGATGCGTGCAACAAGGATGCCCGATCGAGCGGTGCGCACCTATTCGACGCGACGGGCGGTCCCGTAGAGGTCGACGCAGGCCCGCAGCTCCCGGGCGGCCCGCACGGCCTGGCGCAGCCCGGAGCCCGGCTGGATCGCCACCACCGCCAGGGTGCTGCCGTCGGAGAGGTCCAGCAGCACCCACGGGTCGCCGCGGCGCAGGTTGACGCCGAGGATCTCGGCCCAGTCGAGTCGGCGCCGGCGGACGAAGTTGACCACGGTCAGGCCCTGCGGGTCGGCCCTGGCCGCCGGCCGCGCCAGCACCACGAGGACCAGGGCGAACAGCAGTCCGCAGCCGGCCAGCCCGACCCGGTCGTGGCGGTGCCAGTCGTCCGGGCCGAGCGCGGCGACCGTGCAGAAGAATCCCAGGCTGAGCAACGCCAGCCCCAGCAGCACCACTCGGGTCAGCACCGGCCGCCAGACGGTGGGCAGTCGGGGCGGGATCTCCAGGGTGCGGCTGGGGTGGGCGGTCATACGGACCCCCTCGATGCGACCGGACGGGGCTGCGCCTGCCGGGCCGGGCCTAGAGCCGGCAGGCGTGGATGTTGGTGACCAGGATGGCGCGGGCGCCGATGGCCCACAGGTCGTCCATGATGCGCTGAGCCTCCTTGCGGAGCACCATCGACCGCACGGCGACCCAGCCCTCGCTGTGCAGCGGCGAGACCGTGGGCGACTCCAGGCCGGGGGTGAGCGCGACCGCTTCCGCGACGTGCTCGGCACGGATGTCGTAGTCCATCATCACGTATCGACGGGCCACCAGCACACCCTGCAGACGCCGCAGGAACTGCTCGGCGCGCGGGTCCTCGCCCGCGCCGGTGGGCCGGATCACCACGGCGTCGGAGACCAGGATCGGCTCACCGAACACCTCCATGCCGGCGTTGCGCAGGCTGGTGCCGGTCTCCACCACGTCGGCGATCACATCGGCGACGCCGAGCTGCACGGCGGTCTCGACCGCGCCGTCCAGCTTGGTGAGCGCGCCGGGGGTGACCCCGTTGTCGGCGAGGTGCTGGGCGACCAGGCCGGTGTAGGAGGTGGCGATCCGGCGGCCCTCCAGGTCCTTGACGCCGGTGGCCACCCCGGCCGGTCCGGCGAAGCGGAACGTCGAACCGGCGAAGCCCAGCGCCAGCACCTCCTCGGCGTCCGCGCCGGAGTCCAGCAGCAGGTCGCGGCCGGTGATGCCGATGTCGAGACGGCCCGAGCCGACGTAGATGGCGATGTCGCGGGGGCGCAGGAAGAAGAACTCGACCTGGTTCTCCGGGTCGACCAGGACGAGTTCCTTGGAGTCCTTGCGCTGCCGGTAGCCCGCCTCATGCAGCATCGCGGACGCCGGCTCGGAGAGGGACCCCTTGTTGGGAACGGCGATACGCAGCATGGGAACGGTGCCTTTCGGATCAGTGGGTTCTTCGGTTCCGGACATACAAGAAGCGGGGCACCGGATGTGCTCGGTGCCCCGCTCCCGTACTGCTCAAGGGCGGGGGTTACAGATGGGCGTAGACGTCCTGCAGGGTGAGGCCGCGGGCGACCATCATCACCTGCAGGTGGTAGAGCAGCTGGGAGATCTCCTCAGCGGTCCGCTCGTCGGACTCGTGCTCGGCCGCCATCCACACCTCGGCGGCCTCCTCGACCACCTTCTTGCCGATCGCGTGCACGCCCAGGCCCACCAGCTCCGCGGTACGCGAGCCCGGCTCGCCGGATACGGCCTTCTGCTGGAGCTCGGTGAAGAGCTCCTCGAATGTCTTCTGCGCCATGATGGGCTCCACCCTACGGGGTCGGCCGACCGCTCCGCTCCGCCGTCCAGGGAACGGACGGCCAACCCCGGATGACATCATCCGACCGACGCGCATCTGCTCCGGATCAGTGCTTCACCGTGTTGATCTCGCGCAGCAGCGCCGCCGTCGCCAGGGCCGCGGTGGCCGCCTCGTAGCCCTTGTCCTCCTTGGACCCGGGCAGCCCGGCGCGGTCCAGCGCCTGCTGGTCGTCGTCGCAGGTCAGCAGGCCGAAGCCGATGGGGACGCCGGTGTCCACGGAGACCTGGGTGAGGCCCATCGTCGCCGCCTCGCACACATAGTCGAAGTGGGGGGTGCCGCCCCTGATGACGACGCCCAGGGCGACCACCGCGTGGTAGCCGCGCGCGGCCAGGCCCCTGGCCACCACTGGCAGCTCGTAGCTGCCGGGGACCCGGTACAGCGCCGGCTCCTCGACGCCGGCCTCCTTCAGGGCCCGCTGTGCGCCGTCGATCAGGCCGTCCATGACCCTCTCGTGCCACAGCGACGCGATCACCGCGACCCGCAGCCCACGGCTGTCCTGGACCTTCAGTACGGGTGCGCCCTCGCCGCTCATGTTCCTGGTGCTCCTCTGTTGCGTGTGGTTGGTGGGGATACGGCTGTTACGCGAGCCAGGGCAGCTCGTGCCCCATCCGGTCGCGCTTGGTGGTGAGATACCGCAGATTGTGCTCCCCGGCCTGGATCGCCACGGCCTCACGGCCGCTGACGGTCAGTCCGAAGCCCTCCAGCGCGGTGTGCTTGTCCGGGTTGTTGGTGAGCAGCCGCAGCGAGCCCACCCCCAGGTCCTCCAGCATCCGCGCGGCGGCCGCGTAGTCGCGGGCGTCGGCCGGCAGGCCGAGGTCCAGGTTGGCGTCGACGGTGTCCCGGCCCGCCTCCTGGAGCTGGTAGGCGCGCAGCTTGGGCAGCAGCCCGATGCCGCGGCCCTCGTGCCCGCGCAGGTAGATCAGCACCCCGCGGCCCTCGGCGCTTATCCGGTCGAGCGCGGCGTTCAGCTGCGGGCCGCAGTCGCAGCGCTGCGAGCCGAAGACATCACCGGTCAGGCACTCGGAGTGGACCCGGACCAGCACGTCCTCACCGTCCGGCAGCCGTCCGTCCGGGCCGAGACCGCCGGCGACCAGGGCGATGTGCTCGATGCCGTCGGGCTCGCTGCGGTAGCCGAGCGCGGTGAAGTCGCCGTGGGCGGTGGGCAGCGCGGTGGCCGAGTCGCGGGTGACCGTGCGCTCGGTCCGGCGCCGGTAGGCGATCAGGTCCTCGATGGAGATGATCGCCAGGCCGTGCCGGCGGGCGAACGGGACCAGGTCGGGCAGCCGCGCCATGGTGCCGTCGTCGTTGACCACCTCGGCGATGCCGCCGGCCGGCGGCAGCCCGGCCAGCCGGGCCAGGTCGACCGCCGCCTCGGTGTGGCCGGGGCGCTCCAGCACGCCGCCGTCCTTGGCGCGCAGTGGGAAGACGTGGCCGGGGCGGGTCAGGTCGCCGGGCCGGGTGCCCGCGGTGGCCAGCAGCCGCACGGTGCGGGCCCGGTCGGCGGCCGAGATGCCGGTGCTGACCCCGTCCCTGGCGTCCACCGAGACCGCGTAGGCGGTGCCCTTGCGGTCCTCGTTGACGGCGGTCATCGGCGGCAGGTGCAGCCGGTCCAGCTCGCTCCCGGTCATCGGCACGCACACCACGCCGGAGCTGTAGCGGACGGTGAAGGCCATCACCTCCGGGGTGGCCGCGCTGGCGGCGAAGACGATGTCGCCCTCGTTCTCCCGGTCCTCGTCGTCGACGACCACCACCGGGCGGCCGGCGGCGATCTCCTTGATGGCGAACTCGACCGAGTCCAGCGTCAGGTCCTCGTAGAGCTCGCCGTGGTGCAGGGTCAGTTCCGTGGTGGCACTCATGCTGTTGCCCCTTCCAGGACCGGGGTCGGCTGCTGCGGAGTCCGGGTGCGCAGCCACCAGGACCGCATGCCGGCGATGACGAGGACGAAGTAGACGACGTAGATCAGGCCGGAGAAGGCCAACCCGCTGTTGAAGGCCAGCGGCACGCCGACCAGGTCCACCGCGAGCCAGGCGAACCAGAACTCCACCCAGCCCCGGCCCTGGGCGACCATCGCCGCCAGGGTGCCGGTGAACAGGTAGGCGTCCTCCCAGGGGGACCAGGACAGGTTGTAGGCCTGGAACAGCAGGGCGATGCCGATGGTGCCGACGGCGGTCCCGACCACCAGCCAGGCCCGCTCGGTCCAGGTCGCGAAGCGGATCACCAGGTCGCCGCTGTCGCGCCGGCCGCGCTGCCACTGCAGCCAGCCCCACAGCGACACCACGATGACCACGGCCTGCTTGCCCACACCGCCGCTGAGGTGCGCCGAGGCGTACGCGGCGACCAGCACCAGGCCGGACAGCAGTTGCACCGGCCAGCTCAGCACCGAGCGGCGCCAGCCGAGGGCCAGCGCGCCCAGCCCGAGCAGGTTGCCGATCATGTCGGACCACTTGATGTGCTCGCCGAACACGACGAACGCCTGGCTGTTGAGGTCGTCGATCAAGCTGCTCATGCCGGGTCACCCTGCGGGGTCGCCTGATTCACGACCCGGTCGCCCAGCAGCCGCTCCACGTACTTGGCGAGCACGTCCACCTCCAGGTTGACCGTTTCGCCGATCTCCTTGGCGCCCAGCGTGGTGTGGCTGAGCGTGGCCGGGATCAGGCTGACGGTGAAGCTGTCGGCGGCGGCCTCGACCACGGTCAGGCTGACGCCGTCCACGGTGATCGAACCCTTGTCCACCAAGTAGCGGGAGAGCGCGGCGGGGAGGCTGAAGCGCAGCACCTCCCACTGCGGGGCGCCGTCGGCGCCGGACTCGCCGGGGCTGCGGGAGAGCAGCACCGCGGTGCCGTCCACATGCCCCTGGACCAGGTGGCCGCCCAGCCGGGCGCCCAGCGCCATGGCGCGCTCCAGGTTCACCCGGGAGCCCGGCGCCAGCGCCCCCAGGCTGGACCTGTGCAGCGTCTCGGCCATCACATCGGCGCTGAACTCGCCTGGCGCGGAAGCGAGTTGAGCGTCGGTGTCGAGGACGGTGAGGCAGACGCCGTTGACGGCGATGGACTGGCCCTCGCGGGCGTCCTGGGTGGTCACCGGGCCGCGCAGGCGAATGCGCGAGGAGTCCCCCAGGTCCTCCACCGAGAGGACCTCACCCAGCTCTTCGATGATTCCCGTGAACATTGTCAGCTCTCCTCGACACGGACCGGCAGGCGCAGCGCGCGGACGTCCACGGAGAACAGCTGATCGACAAAGAAAATGCCCACCGGTTCCTCCTCGCGCTGTCTGGCGCGGGCTCCGGGGGCACTGAGGGAGAGAATGCGGGCAGAAGCAACGGGCAGGGGCGGCGCGGGAGGCAGTGGAGGAACCGGGAGAACCCCGGACGCCTGCACTGGTGCGCAGCACGAGCCCGACGCCCGCAGCGCACTGCCTCCCATCCGGACTTTCACCGTCGGTCCAGGAGTTTCACCTGGTCAACCGACCGCTGGAAGCGGCCGGGTCGCGGACTGTAACCGCCGGTTCGGAATTACACCGACCCCGGAGTGCGCAAACGTCGTAACTTGTGTCATCAGTCTGCCACGGCCCGACCACTTTTTGGCAAGACCGACCGCCGGCTGGACATGTGGCCTCTGTCACCCCGGCCCTGCGTTTCAATCCCTGGACGGCTCGGTGGCGGATCTCTGTCGCCCCGCTGACGAATCAGCAGGTCGGAGCAGTGGGGCCGGGGCCGCCCGATGGCGCAACACTGCCGCAACACCACAGTGGCCGATGCGTCGCTAGGGTCCTCGCCAACAGCAGACGGCAGACACCGGGCATCCGGACCGCGGCGAGAGGAGACCCCGATGGCAGCCCCCGTCGAGTTCCCCCGCCGCAGCGCGGTGGCCGCCGCGGCCGGACGCCGGCTGCGGGCCGACCGGGCCAGGCAGCTGGCCGACCTACTGCGGCGGCAGGTGCTCTCCGGCGCCTTCGGCACCGGGGCGCTCCCGCACGAGGATCGGCTCGCCACCGAGTACGGGGCGTCCAGGAACACCGTGCGCCAGGCGCTGGACCTGCTGCGCGACGAGGCGCTGGTGGAACGGGTGCCGGGGCTGGGCACCGTGGTCCGCTGCGCCAAGGTGCCGCACGGACTGGACCGGCTGATGGGTCTGGCCGAGACGCTGCACCGGCACGGCCGGGTCACCAACGAGGTGCGCACCGCCGCGCCGGTGGCCGCGCCAGGGCCGGTGGCCCACCGGCTCGGGCTGACGCCGGGCACCGAGGTGCTCTACGTGGAGCGGCTGCGCCGGCTGGACGGTCTGCCGCTGTCGCTGGACCTGACCTATGTCCCCATCGACCTCGGCCTGCCGCTGCTGGAGGCCGACCTGGAGCACACCGACGTGTTCCGGCTGCTGGAGCGGTTCAGCGGCCGTGCCCTGGGCTCCGCCGAGATCACCCTGGAGGCCGTCAGCGCCGACGCGCACTCCGCGGCGGTGCTGGAGGCTCCGTGCGGAGCCGCCCTGCTGATGCTGGAGCGGCTCACCCGTCTCGACGACGGCCGTCCGGTGGACCTGGAGTTCATCCGGTTCCGCGGCGACCGCATCGCCATGACCGGGGTGCTGCACCGGGACGACCCGTCCCGGGCCTGACTCCCCGTCCGTTCCCCCGTCCCGCCCCTGCCATGTACAGCCACGCCCGGGAGACCCTCATGCCCCTTGTCCCGCAGCGCTCCGATGTGCCCGTGACCATCGACGAGTCCCTCTGCATCACCGGCTGCACGCTCTGCGTGGACGTCTGCCCGCTGGATTCCCTGGCCATCGACCCGGACACCGGAAAGGCCCACATGCACGTGGACGAGTGCTGGTACTGCGGCCCCTGCGCCCTGCGCTGCCCCACCGGCGCCGTCACCGTCAACATGCCCTACCTGCTGCGCTGAGGGGACCACCGATGAAGACCGGACACCTGGCCGCCACGGCCGCCGCCCTGCTCCTGATTCCGCTGTCCGCCTGCGGGGGGCAGGCGGCCGCAGGCTCCGCCCACACCGTCACCATTACCGTCGGCTACCAGTCGCGGACCATCAACACGGTCACCGCCGGGACCCTACTGCGCTCCCTCGGCTACTTCGAGCAGGACCTGGCCGCGCTGGGCAGACGGACCGGGGTCAGCTACAAGGTCGACTGGCAGGACTACTCCACCGGCGCGCCGATCACCGCGGGCATGGTCGCCGGAAAGATCGACATCGGTTCGATGGGCGACTACCCGCTGCTGCTCAACGCGGCCAGGGGCAAGCAGTTGAAGCAGCCGACCGAGCTGGTCTCGGTCACCGGCTACAACCTGCGCGGCGCCCTCAACATGGTGGTCGCCAAACCCGACTCCCCGCTCACCGGGCCGGCCTCGCTGGCCGGGCACAAGGTCTCCACCAGCATCGGCTCGGCCGCCGACGGCACCCTGGTGCAGGCGCTGCAGCGGATCGGCGTCGACCCGAACTCCGGTATCAGCAAGCTCAACCAGCAGCCTGCGGTGGGCGCCTCGGCCCTGCAGGCCGGCTCCGCCGACGCGCTGGCGCAGTTCGTTGCCTGGCCTGGGCTGCTGGTCTTCCAGAAGCAGGCCAAGCTGGTCTACGACGGCTCAGCGCTGGACATCCCCACCTTCCACGGCGTCACCGTGCGCAGCAACTTCGCCAAGTCCCACAGCGACCTGGTCGACACCTTCCTGAAGGCCCAGATCCAGGCCACCGACTATCTGCACGCCCACCCGCTGGCCGCAGCGGAGTCGGTGGCCAAGGCCACCGGGCTGCCGCCCGAGGTGGTCTACCTCTACAACGGTGCCGGCGGCCTGGTCAGCTTCGACACGACGCTGAAGCCGCAGCTGCTGGCCGCGCTGAAGCAGGACGTCCCGGTGCTGCGCAGCGAGGGCTCGGTCAAGGACGTCGACGTGGACGGCTTCGTCAACGACAGCTTCCTGAAGCAGGCGCTGGGCTCCGGCTACCAGGCCGCCGTCGCCCGGACCGCCAACCCGGCGCCGATCAGCGGCACCGACCCGGTCTGCGGCGGCTCCGCCGACGACCCGGCGACGGCCAGCGAGGCGTGGCCGGCCGGGGCCGGGGCCGGGGCCACCGTGCCCTTCACCACCCCGACCTGCCTGCTGAAGTACCTCAGGCAGCAGCAGGCCGTGGGCAGGTCCGTACGCGCCGCCTACGTCCCGGACGCGGCCACCGGCACCCGCTGGTTCGCCGAGGACGACGCCTGGGTGGAGAACCCCTCGGCCGCCGCGACCGCCCGATGGCTGCCGTTCACCACCCCCGCCGCCGCGCAGCAGTGGTCCGCCACCCACCCGGGCAGCCGCACCGTCGGCTACCAGCAGGCCCTGGCGGGTGCCTGATGACCGTGCAGACCCTGGACGCCGCAGGCGGTTCCCGGACCAACCGGCCCGAGAGCGGGCCCGCACCGGCGCCGGGCGCCGCCGGTCGCCGACTCGGATGGCGGCGACGACTGCTGCGCACCGGCTCGGTGCTGGCCGCGCTCGGACTGTGGCAGCTGCTGACCGGACTGCAGGTGCGGCTCTGGCTGGACTTCTCCCAGCTGCCGACCACCCTGCAGGTCGCCGACTCGCTGCGGCAGCAGGTCGGCACCGCGCTGTACTGGGAGGACCTGGGCGACAGCCTGCGCCGGATTCTGCTCGGCTTCCTGCTCGCCGCCGTGCTCGGCACCGCCACCGGGGTGCTGGTGGCGCGGTCCAGGACCGCCGAGGACCTGCTCGGACCGGTGCTGGAGCTGCTACGGCCGATCCCGGCGATCGCCCTGGTCCCAGTGGCGATCCTGTTGTTCCCCGGGACCGAGCAGGGCATCGTCTTCATCACCGCCACCGCCGCCTACTTCCCG
The DNA here is from genome assembly GCF_000787775.1 of Streptacidiphilus carbonis. Lineage (GTDB taxonomy): Bacteria > Actinomycetota > Actinomycetes > Streptomycetales > Streptomycetaceae > Streptacidiphilus > Streptacidiphilus carbonis. Next base: position 39,459 of record NZ_BBPM01000036.1, read on the forward strand.
GTCGTGGTCAGCACCCGGCACGCGGTGCGGGCGCTGTCGCCGGTCTGGGAGGAGGCGGTGCTCACCCTGGGCGGCGGCCGGCTGCGGGTGCTGGCCCAGGTGGTGCTGCCCGGTGCGCTGCCAGGCATCCTCGGCGGGCTTTCGGTCGGCATGGGCGTGGCCTGGATCTGCGTCATCTCGGCCGAGATGCTCTCCGGCCAGTACGGCATCGGCTACCGCACCTGGCAGGACTACACCGTCGTCGACTACCCGGGAGTCCTGGTCGGCATGGTCAGCATCGGGCTGCTCGGCCGGATCACCGCCGGGGCGGTCGAACTCGTCGGGCGCCGCCTCACCCGCTGGCTGCCGCCCCGCACCGAACGGAGCACCGCATGGACACCCTGACCGCCGCCTCCGCTCCGGTCACCGACCCGCGCCCCGGGCTTGCCCTCGGTCTGCGCCGGGCCGAGCTGGGCCGCCCCGGCGCACCCGTGCTGCGCGGCGTCGACCTCGACGTCCGCCCGGGCGAACTGCTGACCGTGGTCGGCCGGTCCGGCTGCGGCAAGTCGACCCTGCTGCGCACCCTGGCCGGGCTGCTCCCGACGCTGTCCGGAGAGGCCACCGCCGACGGCGCGGCGATCACCGGCCCCGACGCCGACCGGGCCCTGGTCTTCCAGGAGGACGGCCTGCTGCCCTGGCGCAGCGTCCGCGGCAATGTCGAACTCCCGCTCGCCATCCGGGGCCTGGGCCGGGCCGAGCGCCGAGACCAGGCCGCCGGCTGGCTGGCCCGGGTCGGACTGCCGGACCGCGCCCGCGACCTGCCGCAGCGGCTCTCCGGCGGCCAGCGCCAGCGGGTGCAGCTGGCCCGGGCGCTGGTCGGCTCCCCCAGGGCGGTGCTGATGGACGAGCCCTTCGGCGCCCTGGACGCCAGGACCAGGGGCGAGATGCAGCTGCTGCTGGTCGATGTGCTCGGCGAGACCAGGGCCACCGTCGTCTTCGTCACCCACGACGTGGACGAGGCGCTGCTGCTGGGCGACCGGGTGGCACTGCTGGGCGGCGGCCCGGTCCGCACCCTGGACGTCCCGAGCCCGCGGGACCCGGACGCCGCAGCGCTGCCGGAGACCCTGTCCCTGCGTGAGCAGATCCTCGCCTCACTGCGGCAGTCCTGACCGCATTCTCCTAACTTATCGTCAACATGCCTTGCTCCGAAGGGAATTCACCGTGCCCAGCACTCCCCCGGCCGGCATCGCCATGGCCGTCCCCGCACTGGCCGACGCGGCCGAGCTGAGCTGCGACGTGCTGGTGATCGGCGGCGGCACGGCGGGCACCATGGCCGCCCTCACCGCAGCCGAGCACGGCGCCCAGGTCCTGCTGCTGGAGAAGGCCCATGTCCGCCACTCCGGGGCGCTGGCCATGGGCATGGACGGGGTCAACAACGCGGTGGTGCCCGGCCGGGCCACCCCGGAGGACTACATCGCCGAGATCACCCGCGCCAACGACGGCGTGGTCAACCAGCGCACCGTGCGGCAGACCGCCGAACTGGGCTTCGCCATGGTGCAACGGCTGGAGCGCTACGGGGTGAAGTTCGAGAAGGACGAGCACGGCGAGTACGCGGTGCGCCAGGTGCACCGCTCCGGCAGCTATGTACTGCCGATGCCGGAGGGCAAGGACGTCAAGAAGGTGCTCTACCGAGTGCTGCGGCAGCGGCACATGCGCGAGCGGATCACCATCGAGAACCGGGTGATGCCGGTGCGGGTGCTCACCGACCCGGAGTCGGGCCGCGCCGTCGGCGCGGCCGGCTTCCACACCCGCACCGGGCAGTTCACCGTGGTCCGGGCCGGCGCGGTGATCCTGGCCACCGGGGCCGCCGGGCGGCTGGGCCTGCCCGCCAGCGGCTATCTCTACGGCACCTACGAGAATCCCACCAACGCCGGGGACGGCCACTCGATGGCCTACCACGCCGGGGCGGAGCTCAGCGGCATCGAGTGCTTCCAGGTCAACCCGCTGATCAAGGACTACAACGGTCCCGCCTGCGCCTACGTCGCCAACCCCTTCGGCGGATACCAGGTCAACCGGGAGGGCGAGCGCTTTGTCGACTCGGACTACTGGTCCGGCCAGATGATGGCGGAGTTCGCCGCCGAGGTGGACTCCGCCCGCGGTCCGGTCTACCTCAAACTGAGCCACCTCCCGGAGGAGTCGGTGGCCGCGCTCGAGGGCATCCTGCACTCCACCGAGCGCCCCACCCGCGGCACCTTCCACGCCGGTCGCGGGCACGACTACCGCACCCACGACGTGGAGATGCACATCTCCGAGATCGGCCTGTGCGGCGGCCACTCGGCCTCCGGGGTCTGGGTGGACGAACATGCCAGGACCACCGTGCCGGGCCTCTACGCGGCCGGCGACCTGGCCTGCGTCCCCCACAACTACATGATCGGCGCCTTCGTCTACGGCGACTTGGCCGGCGCCGACGCGGCCCGTACCGCCGCTGCACGGGCCGCGGACCCCGACCGCCCGGCCCGGTCGGCCGAGCTGTCGCAGGAGCAGCTGCGGGCCGCCCACGAGCTGGTCTACCGTCCACTGCTGAACCCGGAGGGGCCGCCGCAGCCCCAGGTCGAGTACAAGCTCCGGCGCTTCGTCAACGACTACGTGGCTCCGCCCAAGACCGGCGCCCGGCTGTCGCTGGCGCTGGAGCACTTCGAGCGGATGCGCGGCGAGATCGCCGCGATGGGCGCCACCACCCCGCACGAGCTGATGCGCTGCGCCGAGGTCGGCTTCATCCGGGACTGCGCGGAGATGGCGGCCCGCTCCTCATTGGCCCGCGAGGAGAGCCGCTGGGGCCTCTACCACCAGCGCCTGGACGTCCCCGAGCGCGACGACAAGGACTGGCTGCGCCACCTCAACCTGCGCAAGCGCAGCGGCGACGGCGCGATGGAGTTCCTGCTGCGGCCGGTCTCCCCGTACCTGGTCCCGGTGGAGGGCTTCGAGCCCGATCCCGGGCTGCCGGTGGAGCTGATCGGCGAGGTGCACGGCGAGCAGGTGGCGGTGGCCGGATCGATCGGCGCGGCGCCGCGCCCGTTCACCCCGGTGGCACAGCCGACCGCGGCAGCGGGGCCGGCCGCTGCCGCCGGCCCCAGGCTGCTGGAACTGCTGGGGCTGGCCGAGTCGCAGCCGGACCTCGACCGGCTGCGCCGCTATCTGGCCGACCCGGACCCCGCGGTCCGGCGGACCGCCGTGTCCGTGCTCACCGAGTCCGTCCCCGAGGGCACGGGCCCTGAGCTGGCCCGGGCCCTGGCCGACCCGGACGCCGAGGTGCGGGGCACCGCCGCGGCCGGACTCCGCGAGCTGGTGGAGGTGCTGGCCGCCGAACCCGGTTCCCCGTCCCCGTTGGAGGCCCCGCTGCTGGCGGCCCTGGCCTCGGCCGACCCGGTGGTCCGGGCAACCGCCCTGGACCTGCTGCGCGCGTTGCGGTTGGGCTCGGCCGCCGTTTTCGCCGCCGGGCTGGACGACCCGGAGGCATCGGTGCGGGTGCAGGCGGTACGGGCGCTGGTCTCCCTGGACGCCGTGGACGTCCTACGGGCCGCCGTCGGCGACCCGGTCCGCGAGGTGCGGATCGCACTGGCCCAGGGGCTCGGCCGGATCTCCCGACCCCGGCTCGCCGAGACCGCCGCAGAACTCGTCCGGCTGAGCGGGGACGACGACCCACTGGTCCGGGCTGCGGCGCTGGAGGCCGCGGGGAGCATGCCCGGCGGCAGCAGCCCGGCATTGTCGTCGGCGGCGCTGGCCGCCGTGGGCGACGCCGCCTGGCAGGTACGGAAGGGCGCGGCGGCGGCTATGGCGCGGGTGGAGGGCGACGCCGGCTCGGCGGCCCTGCTGGGGCTCCTGGCCGACGCCCACCCGGACGTCCGCAAGGCCGCAGTGATCGCGGCGGTACCCCGGGCCGGGCGTCAGCCTGCGCTGGCGGCGGCGTTGGCCGACGCAGCGGTTCAGGACCCCGACGCCGACGTGAGAGCGTTCGCCCGGCGGGTGCTGAGCTAGTTTTCGGACTGCGGCGGTTGCACGGCTGGTCGCGCAGGTCCCCGCGCCCCCAGCTGATTGCAAGCGGGCCAGTTGCACTCGCTCAGGGGCGCGGGGACCTGCGCGACCAGCCACCTACGGTCGGCGGCCGAAAGGGCTACCGCTCCCCCGGCCGGACCAGCCCCGACTCGTATGCCAGCACCACCAGTTGGGCCCGATCCCGCGCCCCCAGCTTCAGCAGGGCCCGGCTCACGTGGGTCTTCACGGTGAGCGGGCTGACAGCCAGCTCCTCGGCGATGTCGTCGTTGGAGCCGCCCCGGGCCACCAGCGCGACGATTTCCCGCTCCCGCTCGGTCAGTGCCGACAACGTGGCCGGGCTGGGGGTGGGCCTGCGGTCCGGCTGCTCCAGGAAGCGGGCGATCAGCCCCTGCGTCGCCACCGGCGACAGCAGCGCCTCGCCCCTCGCCACCACCCGGATCGCGTCCAGCAGGTCCTCCGGCTCGGTGCCCTTGCCCAGGAACCCGCTGGCGCCGGCCCGCAACGCCTGGAAGACGTACTCGTTGACCTCGAAGGTGGTCAGCACCAGCACCCGGACTCCGGCCAGGTCCTCGTCGGCGGTGATCGCCCGGGTCGCGGCCAGGCCGTCCATGTCGGGCATCCGGATGTCCATCAGGACCACGTCGGCGCGGGCCTCGCGGGCCAGTGCGACGGCCTGGCGGCCGGTCGCGGCCTCGGCCACCACCTCCAGGTCGGGTGCCGAGTCGACCAGCACCTTGAGTCCGGCCCGGACCAGGACCTGGTCGTCGGCGAGCAGTACCTTGATCGTCATGTCGCTCCATGGCTGCTGTTGCTGAACGGCGCGGCGGCACCGGCGCCTCCGGCCCTGCGGCCGACCGCGGAGCGGGGCAGCGGCAGGTCCACGCTGACCCGGAAGCCGCCGTCGGGGCCTCGGCCGGCGCGGAAACTGCCGCCCACCGACGCGGCCCGCTCGCGCATCCCGATCAGCCCGTGGCCGGTGCCGGGACCGGGATCGCCGGGCCCCGGGCCGTCGTCCTCGACCTCGATGTGCAACAGGTCCCTGCGGTAGGCGAGGTGCAGCCGGGCCACCGAGGTCCCGGCGTGCTTGCGGACATTGGTCAGCGACTCCTGGACCACCCGGTAGGCGGTGAGGTCCACGGTGGCCGGCAGGCTCCTGGGCTGGCCCTCGTCCCGTCTGCTGACCCGCAGGCCGGCCCGGTCGAAGCTGTCCAGCAGCTCCGGCAGCCGGTCCAGACCGGGCGTCGGCTCGTGCGGGGCGTCGTCGTCGGTCTCGTCGCCCTGGCGCAGCACCGTCACCGTGGCGCTCAGCTCGGCCAGCGCGGAGCGTCCGGCCTCCCTGACGTGGGCCAGCGCCTGCCGGGCCTGGTCCGGGCTGCTGGTGAGCAGGTGCGAGGCGACCCCGGCCTGGACGTTGATCAGGGCGATGTGGTGCCCGACGATGTCGTGCAGCTCACGGGCGATCCGCATCCGCTCCTCGGCGACCCGGCGGCGGGCCTCCTCCTCGCGGGTGTGCTCGGCCCTGCGGGCACGCTCCTCTATCGCGGCCACGAAGGCCCTTCGGTTGCGCACCGCCTCGCCGACCGCGATCGCCAGCGCGGTCCAGACGAAGGCTATGGCGTTGACCGGTTCGTCCCAGGCCTCGACCGAGAGCCGCATGCTGGTGCCGCCGAGGATCAGCACCGTGATCGCGCCGATGCCGAGCGCCAGCCTGCGCTCGACCACGGAGGAGACCGTGTAGACGGCCAGGGCCGAGCCCAGCAGGATCGGGCCGCGCACCGGGCCCACGATCATGAAGCCCAAGGTGCCCAGCGCGGAAGCGCCCAGCACCGCCACCGGGTAGCGGCGGCGCCAGGCCAGCGGGGCGAAGACCGGAATCCCGGCGATCATGAGCACCAGGGAGGGGTCCATGTCCGACCACTCCTCGGGGTGGTGGTCGGAGATCGGCCACAGGATGGTGATCAGGTACAGCACCACAGCCAGCGCCCCGTCGGCCCAGTACGGGTGCCTGCGCACGAAGTCGCGGCAGCGTAGGTAGGTGGAGTGCATGCACTCACGGTAGCCGGGCGGGCGGCGCGGGGAGTAACGGCCGACCCGGATCAGCCCTGCTTGCGCCGCGCGACCGGGGCGGCGACCGCCGAGGTGAGCGCCACCAGATCGGCGGCGGCCAGCTCCACCTCCAGGCCGCGGCGTCCGGCCGAGACGTAGACGGTGTCGTGGGCCAGCGCGCTGTCGTCCACCACGGTGCGCAGCCGGCGGCGCTGCCCCAGCGGCGAGATCCCGCCGAGGACGTAGCCGGTGGCCCGCTCCGCGGCGAGCGGTTCGGCCATCGCGGCGTGCTTGCCACCGACGGCGGCGGCCAGGGCCTTGAGGTCGAGCTTGGCGGCCACCGGGACCACGGCGACGGTGAGCACCCCGTCCACCTCGGCGAGCAGGGTCTTGAAGACCCGGTCCTGGCTCATCCCCATCGCCTCGGCGGCCTCCTCGCCGTAGGAGGCGGCGGCCGGGTCGTGCTCGTAGGCGTGGACGGTGAAGGGCACCCCCGCCGCATCCAGCGCCACCGTCGCCGGAGTGCCCTGCCCGCCGCGCTTCGCCTTCTTCGCCATCTCCGCCGCTCCCCTGACGATCTTTCCGGTCTCCTCGCCACGACCTTAGACTGCGGCGCTTCCGGTGCGGCGGTTCCGGACCGGCGGCGCTTCTAGACTGTGGGGCATGACCCGACGAATCGCCACCAACACCGCGGTCGACCGCGAGGCCCTGCTCGACTTCCTGCGTCCGCGCCACCGCGGGCTGCTGATCACCACCCGCGCGGACGGGGGCCCGCAAGCCTCTCCGGTGTCCTGCGGGGTGGACCAGGAGGGACGCATCGTCGTCTCGACGTATCCGCAGCGGGCCAAGGCGAAGAACGCCCGGCGCGACCCGAGGGCCTCGATCGTGGTGCTCTCCGAGGACTTCGATGGCCCCTGGGTCCAGGTCGACGGCAGCGCCGAGGTGATCGACGCGACCGAGGACGTCGAACCGCTGGTGGACTACTACCGCTGCATCGCGGGTGAGCACCCGGACTGGGACGAGTACCGTGCGGCCATGCTGAAGCAGGGCAAAGCCCTGGTCCGGATCACCCCGGAACGGTGGAGCCCCGTCGCGACCGGCGGGTTCCCCGCGGAGCTCGCGTAACGGGGGTTCGCGGGCGCGGCGTCCGCATGGCCGGCCGCGCGGTTCCCGGCGCCGGTCGGCGGCTGCTCCGCCCGCGTTAGCATGGGCCCGTGTTCGACTGGACGGAGTGCCCGCCACAGGAGTTGGGCGTGGCGCCGGACCGCCTCGCCGCGGCGCTGGAGCTGGTCCGCTCACGCGGCGGTACCGCGCAGCTGGTGGTGCTCAAGGACGGCCGGGTGCTGCTGGACCGCAGCTTCGGCTGCGCCCCCGACGCCCTGTTCTGGACCTTCTCCGCCACCAAGCCCTTCATCGCCCTGCTGGTCCATCTGCTGGCGCAGCGCGGCGAGCTGTCGCTGGACGACCCGGTGGCCCGCAGCTGGCCCGGCTTCGGCGCCCGGGGCAAGGACGGCGTCACCGTGCGGCAGGTGCTGCAGCACCGCTCGGGACTGTCCTCGGCCCGCGGCATGCTGGTCGACGCCCTGGTGATGGCGGACTGGGACCGGTCACTGCGGGCCCTGGAACGGGCCGGACTGCAGCGGGCCCCCGGCAGCGCCCCCGCCTACCAGCCCATCGCCTACGGCTTCATCCTGGGCGAGGTGGTCCGCCGGGTGGCCGGAGCGCCACCGGACCAGCTGCTGCGCCGGGAGTTCCTCGACCCGCTCGGGCTCGCCGATCTGCACCTGGGGCTGCCGGACGAGCTGTGGCACCGTCATGTGCCGCTGCGCGGCAGCGGTTCGGCCGGGAGGATCACCCAGGGGATCGTCAACCGCAGGGCGACCCGCCGCGCGGTGATCCCGGCCGCCGGGGTCTCCACCACCGCCCGCGACCTGGCCCGGTTCTACCAGGTGCTGCTGGACGGGGGCGTGCGCGACGGGGTGCGCGTCCTGGATCCGGCGACCGTGCTGGAGGCCCGGCGGCGCTCGACCGCCGAGGGCGAGATCGACCTCCGCATCAAGCGGCCGGTGCGCTGGGCGCAGGGATTCCAGCTCGGCGGCCTCGGCACGTATCCCGGCGGACGGCCGGTGATGGGGCGGCTGAGCACGCCGGAGACCTTCGGCCACAACGGCAGCAGCTGCTGCATCGGCTGGGCCGATCCGACCCGGCGCCTGGTCTTCGGCTACCTGACCGACGTCCTCCCCCGTGGCCGCGAGGGCTCGCACCACCTCAGCACCGTCGCCGACGCCGTACTGGCCGCCTGCGTCGATGTGCGCTCCGCCCCCGAGCAACGGCGATAGTATCGAGACCGTCGGAGGGGTGGCGCGCATCTGGGAAACCTTCGAACCGCCGGAGGGCGTGCGCGCAGAGCTGCTGGCCGGTGAGATCCTCATGCAGGGTCTTCACCGGAGACGACCGCCTGGCAGAATTACTCGACCTTTTAGGACCGACGAAAAGGGCGAAGCCCGTCCGCTGTCGCGGACGGGCTTCTCAGGCAGTGCGTGATGCAGCTTCCGGTTCAGCTCACCGCAGGGTTGAGCTTGGGGTTCGCTCCGTACTTGTTCTCCCCGGCCTGACCGTCAGAGGCCAGGAAGACCAGGATGACGATGCTGCCGATGAGCGGCACCAGCCCTATGAAGAACCACCACGCGGACCGGCCGGTGTCGTGCATACGCCGAAAAGCCACGGCCAGCGCCGGGAGCAGGACGGCGAGGGCGTAGAGGAAATACGGGATCTGGGAGTGGATGGCGAGATCGATCCCGAAGAGGACAGCAACAATGATCAGATTGATCAGCGTGAACATCCAGTATTCCTTGCGACGCGCCCGCCCGCCGAAGCCGACGTAATTCTTGAGAACATCCACGTACCAGTTCACAGCGTTCCTCTCGCAACTCCGACCAGTGCATGAACATGTCGATCATGCAAGTGGATGCAGAACGTAGGGCATGCATCGGTTCAAGGTCAAGTCGTTACCTGGGCCTGCTTTTCGGCGGTGCAAACCACCTTTTTCCACGCTCTTCTCGCCGGTATCGGATGACTGCGCAAGGTGTTTGCCAGAGCTCCCGGACCAGCCCAACTGCCCAACTGCGCACGTCTGTTCCGGCGCCGCGGGGACAGATCGGCCAGTTGCGGCCGGGCGGCACGGCTTTCCGACCGTAAAAGCACGGCGAATGTGTTCACCAAGTCGTCATCAAAATGACCACGGGCAAGCATCCAGTTCCGCATGCGCCGCCTACGCTTCGCACAGTTGCCCGCCGCCGACGCCCGGTCGCTCAACCGATCGGTTGAGCGGGGTCGACCGGCTGACGGGGTGCACGGATCAGCCGCTGCACCGGGGGATCGGTCGATGTGCGGGCGGGGGTGCCGAGGCCAGGCTGAAGGCATCCGATCGACACCGAAGTGCCCGACACCGAAACGAGGGATCGACATGAACGCCGCAGCCTCTCGCTCCATCCCCGACTCCGCCGAGCTGGCCCACCCGGAGACCCGCACCGCACTGCGCCGGCTGACCCTGCTGGTCCGCGGCTACCTGGCCGTCAGCGTGGTCACCCTGGCCGCCGTCGCACTGCTGCGCAACCACAGCGGTGTGGTCAACTCGGCGGTCTGGATCCGCGGCACCATCGTGGTGATCAGTGCCATGGTCACCACCGCACTCGCCGCCCGGACCGCGCGCGGCTCGCGCGGGGCGTACCGCAGGCTGCGGATCATCTCCGCGGTCACGGTTGTGGCGATCGTCGCCATCATCGCCGCCCCCGGCCCGTTCCCGCTGTGGATGAAGGCCGACCAGGCCGTGTGCGGACTCGTCCTGATCGGGGTGGCCGCGGTCGCCAACGGGGCTCGGATGCGCTCGCTGTTCTCCGACAGTGCCGCCGACCGCGTCTGATCGGCGGTTAGATTGTCCACGCAGTCCACACAGCGTCAGTCCACACAGCGTCAGTCCACACAGCGTCAGACCTCGGATCGGAGGGCCCGGATGAGCAGTCCCAGGACTGGCTCCCGGGCCTATCCGCGTGAGCCGCGCTGGTCCCCCCTGCTGACCGTGGGGCCGTATGTCGTGCTGGCCGTGCTGGCCGTGTTCCGGATCGTGGCGGCCCGGCCGCCGGCCGGGGCGCTGCGGATCGACCTGGCCCTGTGCGGGCTGGCCGCGGCCTGGATCCTGTGGATGTTCACCCTGCATCCGCAGTGGACCGATCGGCCCCGGACGATGACGGTGTTCTTCACCGGACTGGTCCTGGTCATGGGGGCTCTGGTGTCACGGAACGCCTCGTTCGGGGTCTTCGCCCTGATCGGCTACCCGTACGCGTTCGTGCTGCTGCCCTGGCCGGGACGGCTGGTCGGAGTGGGGGCGGTGGCGGTGCTGGCCGGGACCGCGCAGGCGGCCGGCGTCCCCAAAGGCAGCGCGCTGGGCGTGATCGCCTACCTGCTGATCGTCGCAGTGAACGTGCTGGCCATGTGCGGACTCGCCTGGAGCGACCAGAGCAGCAGCGAGCAGTCGGAGCAGCGCCGCCGCGCGCTGGAGGAACTGGCCGCGGCCAACCGCCGGTTGGAGGCTACTCTGGCCGACAACGAGGGCCTGCACGCCCAGCTGCTGGCCCGGGCCCGGGAGGACGGGGTCCGCGACGAGCGGCGGCGGATGGCCAGGGAGATCCACGACACCCTGGCCCAGGGGCTCACCGGCATCATCACCCAGCTGCAGGCCGCCGAGCACGCCGAGGCCGAGGGCGACCTGACGGCCCGCGGCCGGCACCTCTCCGCCGCGACCGGGCTGGCCCGGGAGAGCCTGACCGAGGCCCGGCGCTCGGTGGACGCCCTGCGGCCGGAGTCGCTGGAGACCGCTCGGCTCAGCGGCGCGCTGGCCGAGGTCGCCGGGCACTGGTCCGAGCTGAACGGGGTCACCGCCGTGGTCACCACCACCGGGGACCCGCTGACGCTGACGCCGGAGGCCGAACTGACCCTGCTGCGCACCGCACAGGAGGCGCTGGCGAACATCGCCAAGCACGCCAGGGCGTCCCGGGTCGGGGTAACGCTGTCCTACCTGGGGCGGCAGGTCGCCCTCGACGTACGCGACGACGGTGTCGGCTTCGACCCGGCCGGGCTGGACCTCGATCCGGCCGACACCGCACAGGGCGGCTTCGGCCTGGTCGCCATGCGGCAGCGGATCGAGGCCCTGCAGGGAAACCTGGAGATCGAATCGGAACCGGGGGCGGGCACCGGAGTCTCCGCCTGCGTCCCGGTCGTACCTGTGGAGGTCCGCGCATGAGCCCCGCCGAGAACCGCACCGCACCCCCGATCCGCCTGCTGATCGTGGACGACCACCCGGTGGTGCGGGACGGGCTGAGCGGGATGTTCGCCGCCGATCCCGGCTTCGAGGTGCTGGGCGAGGCCGGGGACGGCGCCGAGGCGGTGCGGCTGGCCCAGGAGCTGGTCCCTGACGTTGTGCTGATGGACCTTCGGATGCCCGGCACGGACGGCCTGACCGCCATCACCGAGCTGGCCCGGCGCGGCATCCCGGTCCGCGTCCTGGTGCTGACGACCTATGACACCGACAGCTATGTGCTGCCCGCCATCGAGGCCGGCGCCACCGGCTACCTGCTCAAGGACGCCCCCCGGGAGGAACTGCTGCGGGCGGTCCGGGCGGCCGCGGCCGGCCAGGCGGTGCTCTCCCCGGCGGTGGCCGCCCGGCTGATGAACCGGGTGCGCACCCCCGAGGCCGGGCCGCTGAGCCAGCGCGAGCTGGAGGTGCTGCAGCTGGTGGCGGCCGGAAGGACCAACCGGCAGGCGGCGGCCGGGCTGTTCATCACCGAGGCCACCGTGAAGACGCATCTGCTGAACATCTACGGCAAGCTCGGCGTCGGCGACCGCGCCGCCGCCGTGGCCGAGGCGTACAACCGCGGCCTGCTGACCCCCACCCGCCCGGGCCGGTAGCCGGCGGCTCCGGGACCGCAACCGCACAGGGCGTGCCGATAGGGCCGGTCCCCCACCCGGGGCCGGCCCTACCGGTCTGCGCTGGGGCTCCCCCACCCGGGAGCCGCACAGGGCTGACCGCAGCGACTGCGGTCCGTGGCGACTGCGAAGCAGTCAGGGAGCCGCTCCTCACTCCTGCGCCTGCCGCCGGGAACCACTCTGCACTGCGCCCGTTACGGGAACGCTGCCAGGACATGTCGTACGCCTACCGTTATGGGTCTTCTGCGTGGCGAGCAGGTTCTATTCCGGGAACACCACCCCGGTCAGCTTCTCGGAGAGGTCCCAGAGCCGGTGGGCGAGGTCCGGGTCGGCTGCGGCCGGGGTGGGCTGCTCCTCGCGCGGGCGTTCGCCGCCACGGCCGCCCGGGCCGATGTAGGCGCCGCCGGGCAGGTCCTGGGTGGCGGCGTAGAGGGTGGGCAGCGCGCCGTACGCGGGTTCGCGCTGGCCGACCAGCCGGGTGCCCAGCCCGACGAACAGCGACTGCACCCGGCCCATGGAGCGGGTCAGCCCGGTGGCGGCGACGCCGGGGTGGGCGCTGAACGCCCGTACCGCGCTGCCGGAGGCCTCCAGCCGGCGCTGGAGTTCCAGCGTGAACAGCAGGTTGGCCAGCTTGGACTGCCCGTAGGCGCGCATCGGCCGGTAGCCGCGGCGCTCCCAGTTGAGGTCGGCCAGGTCGATCCGGCCGATCCGGGCCAGCCCGGAGGAGACCGTGACGACCCGTCCGGTGATGTGCGGCAGCAGCAGGTTGGTGAGCGCGAAGTGGCCCAGGTGGTTGGTGCCGATGTGCAGCTCGAAGCCGTCAGCGGTACGGCCCTTCGGAACGGCCATGATCCCGGCGTTGTTGACCAGCAGGTCCAGCGGTCCGCTCCAGGCGCCGGCGAAGGCGCGTACCGAGGCCAGGTCGCCGAGGTCCAGGACACCCACCTCGGTCGCGCCGTCGATCCGGTCCGCGACCGCCCGGCCCTTGGCCGGGTCGCGCACCGCCAGCACGACCGAGGCCCCGGCCCCGGCCAGCGCCCGGGCGGTGTCCGCGCCGAGCCCGCCGGAGGCGCCCGTGACCACGGCGGTCCTGCCGTAGAGGTCGGGGAGTTGGGCCGGGCTCCAGGTCTCGGTGGCCATGGGCGGGACTCCTTCGCAGAGCGGGGCGGCGACCGCGTATGTCCCCACTATCGGCAGCCGGCGGCCCCGACGGGAGGGGGCGCGCGGCTCTTGCCCGAAATCAGCTCCGGGTGCGCTGGGCGCCCCCGGTGCGCTGGGCGCTTCCGCTGCGCCTCGCGCTCGCGGTGCCGAGGCCCAGCGGACGGCCCAGCGCCAGAATGTTCTCGTCCAGCCGCTGGAGGTGGCGCAGCACCCGCGCGGTGACCACGTCGTCCCGCGGTCCCGGCGGCGCGGGCGACGCCGTCGGCTTGAGGCCCGCCGCCGCGCTGGTTAGCCGGCCGCGGGTGCGGCCCTCGCTGCGGACGAATTCCGCCAGGACGGCGAGGTTGGCGTCGAGTTGCTCGCCCACCTCCTTCAGCCGGGGGTCTCCGCTCAGCACAGTGGGGACGAATCCGGCCGTCGCGGCCAGGCTGCGGGCGTGGTAGGCGCAGGTCTCCAGCAGGCCCAGTACGTAGCGGGCCTGTCGGCGGCGGTTGCGCAGCGGGCTGGCCGGGTGGGTCAGTGGTTGCAGCGAGCCCCGCAGCGCGTCCAGCGAGGTGTCCAACTCACGTGCGGAGTCCAGCAGTTCGCCCTCCGGAGCGTGACCGCTCAGAGCCGCGACGCTCAGCGACAGGGTGGCCCTCAGCCGTTCGAACACACCGAGCAGCAGGTCGTCGGTGCGGCTGCGGGTGTCGGTGGGCAGGATCAGCACGGCGGCGATCAGCCCGCAGGCCGCCCCCAGCAGGGTCTCCTCGATCCGCAGCAACAGTACCGAGGTGCTGTAGGTGTGCAGCAGGGTGTAGAGCAGTCCGAGCATGGCCGTGACGAAGAACGACATCAGCATGTAGGACAGCGGCGCGGTGAAGAACATGCCGAAGATGAACAGGATGACCAGGGCGAACGCGACCCAGGTGTTTCCGCCGACCAGCTCGGCCAGGCCGATGCCGGCCACCACCCCGCCGATGGTGCCGGCCAGCCGCCGGTAGCCCTTCACCAGGATCTCGCCGGTGGAGGAGGTGTTCAGGAACACCACCCAGCAGGTGAGCACGGCCCAGTACCAGCGCTGCGGGGAGAGCAGTTCGCCGCCGAGGATCGCCAGTGCGGAGCCCGCGGTGACCTGGAAGGCGGCCCGGGTGGTGGGACGCCTGAGCCCGGTCCGGTCCTCGCCGCCCTCCTCGTCGGCCTGGAGCGAGAGGTCCTCGGCCTCCATCTCCTCGGTGGAGCGCGTGGTCTCCGACTCGTCGCCCCGCCCGGTCCCGGGAACGGGGTCGGGCGACGGGGGGTCGTCGGGCTCGGGGTCGGCGGAGGCGTCCAGCACCAGGCGCAGCCCGAGCACCGCGCGGGCCAGCTCGCCCATGGCCCGGTAGACGTCCTGGTCGGCCGGTTCGGCGTCGGGCAGGCCGACTCCGTCGCGGTACTTCAGCAGCCGTTCGGTGGCGTCGCCGGGGACCGGCCCGACGGGCTCGCCCGGCAGCTGACGTACCACCAGCCGGCGCAGCGCGCCCAGGTCGCGCGGCAGCGGGCCGGTCTCGTCGACCGCCTCCGGCCGGTCCCGGCGGTCGCCGGCTCCCGGCGCCGGCGCGACCGGCAGCATCATCGGCAGATGCAGGCCCAGGGTGATGTCCTGGGTCCGGGGCTGCTGCAGCAGCGCCCTCAGCAGCAGCACGCTCAACCGCTCGGCGGCGATCTCGGCCTCGGCCACCCGGCGCTGGATCAGCGAGGCGCCGCGCGGGTCGGCGGCGCCGTTCTCCAGCCGGGCCTGGATCATCAGCGCGCACTGGTGCAGCCGGGCGGTACGGGTGTGCAGCCGCTGCGCCGCCTGGGCCTCGACGCGGGAACCGGGGGCGGCGCCGACGACCTCGGACAGGGCGTCCACCAGGTCGGCCAGACGGGCCCGGAAGGCCCGCCGCAGCCGTTGCAGGGTGCGCTGCGGAGTGGCCCTGACCAGCCCGAACCGGACCAGCGCGGCCGAGCAGAAGGCGACCGTGATCGCCCCGTACATCTGCGGCAGCACGGCCGGGGTGGTCCGGGTGAACTGGGAGACGAAGAACAGCTGGAAGCCGATCAGTCCCGTCCCGGTGCCGCGCGGCCCGAACCGGCGGACGTAGACGGCCGTGAAGATCAGCACCAGGAACACCAGGTCGGAGGCGACCCGGTAGCGGTAGAGCTCGGCGCCGAGGCCGACCACCGCCAGCGCGACCAGATAGCCGAGGGCCAGCGTGGTCCGCTGCTCCCGCGGTGTGGGGTCGCTGACCGCGAACGAGGCCACCATGCCGCTCATCGCCCCGGCCACGAGCAGTGTGACCGCGGCGCCCAGACCGGCCAGCACGGAGAGGGTGAGCAGGATGGCGCCCACCGTGGTGAGCGCGTTGAGCAGCCGGATCAGGCCCGGGTCGGACGCGCTGTAGCGGTCCCACAGCTCGTCCCACGCCCGGCGGGCCGCTCGCATACGATCCCCTGGATTGGTGTCGTGACCGTCTCCTGGATCATGTTGCTCTCCGCCGGGCAAAGGGGTCAAACCGCGTCCGGACCGGTCGTGCGGGTTCGTGCCCTTCCGTGCCTGTCCGTGCGTAGGTGCCTGTCCGTCAGAGCCGGGCCACGCCGGTGTAGATGCCCAGCCGGTCGGCGTCCGGGCCGGGCGCCGTGTCGGGGCGCCAGCGCGGGGCGGTCACCAGTCCGGGCTCCAGCAGGGTCAGGCCGTCGAAGAAGCGGGCGATGTCGTCCCTGGTCCGCAGGTGGATCCCGGCGGCGGCCGGGTCGTAGCTGCGTTCGGCGAGCTCCGCCTGCTCCGGGGTGACCAGGTCGCCGCTGCCGTGGCTGAGCACCAGCAGGCTGCCGGTGGGCAGCGCGGCGAGCAGCCGTTTGACGATGCCGAAGGGGTCCTCGTCGTCGCTGACGAAGTGCAGGATCGCCACCAGCATCAGCGCCACGGGTTCGGAGAAGTCCAGCAGGTCCCGTACCCCGGGGGCGGCCAGCACCGCCTCGGTGTCGCGCAGGTCGGCCCGGGTGACACTGGTCGCGCCGTGGCCGCAGCCGCTCATCAGCGCGCGGGCGTGGGCCAGCACGATCGGGTCGTTGTCGACGTAGGCGATCCGCGCGCTGGGGTCGACGGACTGGGCGACCTCGTGGGTGTTGCCGGCGGTCGGGATGCCGGTGCCGATGTCCAGGAACTGGCGCACCCCGAGCGCGGCCGCGGTGCGCACCGCCCGGCCCAGGAAGGCCCGGTTGGCCAGGGCCCCTGCGGCCGCCTCCGGAACCGCGGCGGTCAACTGCGCGGCGACCAGCCGATCGGCGGCGAAGTTGTCCTTGCCGCCGATCAGCGCGTTGTAGATCCGGGCCGGGTGCGCTATCTCGGGGTGCAGTTCGGCGGACGGCGGTCGCCCGCCACCCGCCGCCTCCGCACCGGTCGCCGTCGCCATCCAGTCGCTGTCCTCGGCCACTCGGCTCCCCCGCCCTGTGTCCTGGCCACCGCGTATCGATCGCCCGGACCAGCGTACGGTCTGACACCACTGGTCGAGGTGACATCGCGTCAAATCAAGGGATCTCTCAACTGCCGGTCATCCTCCGGTCAGCCCGCGCGCACCGCGGTGAGCAGCCAGGCAACGCCGTCCAGCAGCACCCCGTCCGGCTGCTGGTGCGGACGCAGGGCGTCGGTGAGGGCGGCGCGCACCCCGGCGGCGGAATCCTCGCCGGCCTGTTCCACCAGGTACCGCAGCGGACCGGAGCCCATCAGGAAGCCGGCCGCGTCCTCGGCGTCCTTGCCGAAGTCCATCGGCGCCTCGACCAGCGTGGTGCCGACCTGCTCGAAGCCGGCGTCGGCGACGGTGCGGCGGAAGGTCTCCGGGTCGGCCAGCGAGAACATCCCCGGCGCGCCGACCGAGAAGTCCGGCACCGGGCCGACGGCCCGCAGTGCGGAGAACACCTGCACCCAGCCGACCCGGTCCGGGTCGGCCAGCGCGAGCAGGGCGATCCGGCCGCCCGGACGCAGCGCGCGGCCGATGTTGCCGAAGGCGGCGACCGGGTCGGCGAAGAACATGATGCCGAACCGGCTCATCGCGACGTCGAAGCCGGCCGTCGGGAGCGGATGGACCTGGGCGTCGCCGCGCTCGAAGCGCAACGCGGCCAGCCCCTCCAGGGCGGCGCGCTCGCGGGCCCGTTCCAGCTCCGGCTCCGACAGGTCCAGCCCGAGCACCCGGCCCGTTCCGGACCGGCGGGCGGCCAGCCTGCTGGTCTGACCGGCCCCGCAGCCGACGTCGAGCACCCGGTCGCCGGGGCCGATGGCCGCCGCCCGCAGCAGCGGTTCGTTGAAGCCGCCGTTGACGGCGTTCCAGCGGTCGTCGTGCTCGGCCCAGTACCGCCCCTCGTCGCCGTTCCAGGCCCGGTCCTGTTCGGTGTTGGCTGTCGCGCTCATGGAGATCGCCTCCTGGCGGTCGGGTCTGCACGGGCCCTAGAATGGGCACGCGCCCATATCTCCAGAGTATGGGCGCCCGCCCATACTGGCAAGGGAGCACCGAATGTCGCCGAGAGGTGTCGCCATCACCGGAGTGCGCGAGCGGCTCTTCGACGCCGCCGAGCGCATCCTCGCCCGCGAGGGCCCCGGCGGGCTCACCACCCGGGCCGTCACCGGCGAGGCAGGCTGCGCCAAGGGTGTGCTGCACCTGCACTTCGCGGACCTGGACGACTTCGTGGCCCAGCTGGTGCTGCACCGCTTCGGCCTGCTCGCGCGCCAGGTCGAGGCGTTGCCGGGCCGGGCCGGGACCGGGACGGTCGAGGACAACCTCGCGACCGCGGCGGAGACCCTGCTCGACTCCCCCGGCCCCGCCCTCGCCGCACTGGCGCTGACCCGCCCCGGCGCCTCGGCGCGGATCCGCGACGCCTGGGAGCGGGGCGAACCCGGCTTCGACAGCGTCGAGGCGGCCCTGGCCGACTATCTCCGCGCCGAGCAGCGGACCGGCCGACTGCCGGCCGACCCCGGCTGGTCGGCGCCCGCGGTCGCCCTCGCCGTGGCCGGCACCACCCACCATCTGCTGATGACCAGCGGGCCCGGGGACCCGGACCCGCGCCAACGGATCCGGGACGTGATCCGGGCGCTCCTGCCGTGACACCACTGATCCCTAGGATGGCCGCATGGTTGATATAGCACTGCTGACAGGTCGGACCATGCCCCGCGAGGTGCCGGAGAACGGCCTGCTGGTCGACGAACTGGCCGGGCTCGGCGTCACCGCGGAGATCCACCCCTGGGACGAGCCGCTGGACTGGGCCGGGTTCGGCCTCGCCGTGGTGCGGACCACCTGGGGCTACTGGGCCCGGCGCGAGGAGTTCACCGCCTGGGCCGAGCGGACGGCGAAGCTGACCGCGCTGCGCAATCCGGTCGAGGTGCTGCTCTGGAACAGCCACAAGGGCTACCTGGTCGAACTGGCGGCGGCCGGCGTCCCGGTGGTGCCGACCCGGCTGGTGCCGCAGGGCGCGTCCGACGCGGAGCGGTCCGGCGCGCTCGGCGGGTTCGGGGGCGGCGAGGTGGTGCTCAAGCCCGCCGTGTCGGCGGGGGCGCGCGGCGCGCTGCGCGCCCTGGCCGACGACGACGCCTCCGCGGCCCACCTGGCCGAGCTCACCGGACGCGGCGACGCCCTGGTGCAGCCGTTCGCGGAGTCCGTGCTCGCCCGCGGGGAGACCTCGCTGGTCTTCTTCGACGGTGTGTTCAGCCACGCCGTGCGCAAGGTCCCCGCGGCCGGGGAGTACCGGATCCATCTGCACCACGGCGGGTCGGTGCAGCCGTACCGGCCGGACGCCGACGAGCTGGCGGTGGCCGGGACCGCCCTGGCCGCCGCCCCGGCCGCGACCGCCTACGCGCGGGTGGACCTGGTCCGGCTGCCGGACGGCCCGGCGGTGATGGAGCTGGAGCTGATCGAACCAGAGCTGTTCCTGCCGACCGCACCGGCCGCCGCGGGCCGCTACGCCCGGGTCCTGGCGGACCTGCTCGGCGGAACGTGACCGGAGGCACGTGGCGGCCTTCCGCCGTGTCGGGCCCTCTCGGCGGTCTCGACCATTACCGTGAAGGTATGTCCCAAAGCTCCACATCCACCGGTTTGTCCCCTCGCTCCCCACGTTCCCGGCGTCTGCGCACCGTCGCGGGCCGGGCCGCGGTGAGCGGCGGGGCGCTCACCGCCTGCGCGGCGCTGGTGCTGACCGGCTGCGGAACAGGGAGCAGCCCGGCCCAGCACGTCAGCGCGGACTCCAGGTCCTCCGCCCCTGCTGCCGCCGGCTCCGCCGGCACGGGCAGCCCGTCCGCCTCCGCCCCGTCCCCGTCGTCGACGCCCGCCAAGCCGTCCGGGACGGCGGGGGCCCCGGCAGCGGCGCCGTCGGCCTCGCCGTCCGCCCGGTCCGCCGCCTCCTGCAGCACCGCGTCCCAGCTCGCGGGCTGGTCCGACCGGCGGCTGGCGATGCAGACCATCGCCGTGCCCGCGGACGAGAACGACGTCGGCAGCGTCGCCCCCGAGGTCGCCGCAGGCGCCGGCGGCGTGCTGCTGTTCGGCTCCTCCGCCCCGTCCGGCCTGGGCGCCGACCTCACCGCCTTGAAGTCGCACGTCCCCGGCCGGACCGGGCTGCTGGTGATGACCGACGAGGAGGGCGGGGGGATCCAGCGGATGGACAACCTGGTCGGCTCGCTGCCCTGGCCGGGGTGGATGGGGGCGCACTGGACCACCGACCAGATCCGGCAGGCGGCGGCGCAGGTCGGCGCGAAGATGGCGGCGGCGCAGGTCAACATGGACCTCGCCCCGGTGGCCGACGTCGACGGCGCGACCACCGTCCCCGGCCACGGCAACCCGGACGGGCTGCGCTCCTTCAGCGGGGATCCTGCCGTCGCGGCCCGGGACACCGTCGCCTTCATGGACGGGCTGCGCTCCGCGGGCGTCATCCCGGTGCTGAAGCACTTCCCGGGGCTCGGCGGAACCTCGGTCAACTCCGACTTCGGCCCGGCGAAGACCGTGCCCTGGGCCGCCGAGTCCAGGACCGGGCTGACCCCGTTCAACGCCGCGATCGCCGCCGGCGCACCCGCGGTGATGGCGGCCAACGACACCGTCCCCGGCCTCACCACCCTCCCGGCAGGGCTCTCGCCCACCGCGATCACCACCGTCCTGCGGGGGCAGCTCGGCTTCCACGGGCTGGTCCTCACCGACTCGCTCAGCGCCGGCGCCGTCTCGGCGGCCGGATACAGCATTCCGCAGGCCGCCGTGCAGGCGCTGCGGGCCGGGGCGGACATGGTGATGTTCGACCTCAGCTCGAAGACCCAGGCGCAGACCTCGGCCATCGCCACGGCCGTGGTCGGCGCGGTGGCGAGCGGACAGCTGCCGCGCAGCCGGCTGCTGTCTGCCGCTGCGGCGGTGCTGGCGTCCCGCCAGGTGGACCTCTGCCACTGAGCCGGTGGGCGCCGCCGATTCAGGCCGCGGACACCGATGAGTCGCGGCGCCGGAGGCAGTCCCCACTCCGACCGACACATCCGACGAGAGTGGCGAGGCTGAGCGATGACCGATCTGAACGGCGTACTGCAGGACCATGTCGGCGAGGGCCGGGCGCCCGGTGCGGTGGGCCTGGTGGCCCGTGGCGACCGGATCGAAGTGGCGGCGGTCGGCTCGGTCGACGCCGAGGGCAGCGCCCCGATGGCCAGGGACACGATCTTCCGCATCGCCTCCATCACCAAGCCGATCGTCGCGGCAGCGGTGATGGTGCTGGTCGACGAGGGCCGGATCGGCCTGGACGACCCGATCGCACCCTGGCTGCCCGAACTGGCGTCCCCCTCCGTCGTCCGCACCCCGGACAGCCCGGTCGACGACGTGGTCCCGGCGAACCGCCCGATCACCGTGGAGGACCTGCTCAGCTCCCGCGCCGGGTACGGCTTCTCCTCCGACTTCAGCCAGCCGGCGGTCACCCTGCTGTTCAACCAGGTGCCACCGGCACCGCCGTTTCCGCAGCCCGCACCGGCCCCGGACGAGTGGATGGCGAAGCTGGCGGCGGTCCCGCTGCTGCACCAGCCGGGCCAGGCCTGGCTCTACAACACCTGCTCGGACCTGCAGGGCGTGCTGATCGCCCGGGTCACCGGCCGGTCCCTGCCCGAGTTCCTGGCCGAGCGGCTGTTCGAGCCGCTCGGCATGGCGGACACCGCCTTCGAGGTGCCGCCTGCCAAGCTCGGCCGGTTCACCAGCTACTACCAGCCGGACGCCGCCGGCACTCCGGTCCTCGCCGACGCCCCCGAAGGCCAGTGGAGCAGGCCGCCGGCCTTCCCGTCCGCGGCCGGCGGCCTCGTCGGCACGGTCGACGACTGGCTCGCCTTCGCCCGGATGCTGCTGGCCGAGGGGACGGTGGGAGACCGGCGGCTGCTGTCAGCAGCGGCGGTACGGCGGATGACGACCGATCAGCTGACACAGGGTCAACGTAAGGCCGGGGACCTGTTCCTGGAGGGACAGGGCTGGGGCTACGGCGGCTCGGTGGACGTCGACCCGGTCAACCCCTGGATCGTGCCCGGCCGCTACGGCTGGGTCGGCGGCACCGGCACGACCGCGCACCTCACCCCCGCCACCGGCACGGTCGCCCTGCTGTTCACCCAACTGTCGATGGGCAGCCCGATCCCGCCGGAGATCATGCGGGACTTCTGGCGCTACGCGACCGGGGTGTGAACGGCGGGGTCCTGGACTGGCCCTGCCCCTGTCCTGTCCCGACGACCCGATCCGCGGCCTCGCCGAGGACGACCGCCGCCGCCTGGTCGACGACGCGGTGGCCGCCGTCGCCGACGGTCTGGCCGCGGACGCCGGCGCCTGAGCGGCCGGGCGGTCAGTCCGCCGCGGGGACGACGGCGAGAGCGTCGATCTCGACCTTGAACGCCGGGTGGACCAGGCCGGAGACCTGGACCAGCGAGCAGGCGGGCAGCCGCTGCGGGTCGAGGAACTCGTCACGGGCCTGGCGGAAGGCAGGGAGGTCGGCCAGGTCGGTGAGGAAGACCGTCAGCTTGACCGCATGCTCCAGTCCGGCGCCGGCCGCCACGAGCGCGGCCCGCAGGTTGCGGAACACCTGCCGGACCTGGGCCGCGGCGTCGTCCGCGCCCACCGACTTCCCGTCCGCGTCCACCGGCACCTGCCCGGAGACGGCGACCAGCGTCCCGGACGCGACCACCGCGTGGCTGTAGCCGTTCACCGGAGGCATCCCCTCAGGACGGGTGAAGTGCTGCACTGGAGCTCCCCTCGATCCGAGCGACCGGCCGGTCGACCGGCCGGTGAACCGGCCGGCCACGGGGGAGATCATGCCAGAGCCGGCGGCCTCAGACCCGGCGCGCGATCGTGACGATCTCACGGCTGGCCGCGGTCACCGGGCCGCCGTGCCAGTCGCCGTACTGGGACTCGATCGCGAAACCCGACCCGTGGAGGAAGTCCGCGAGGTCCGGGACGTCCAGGAACCGCAGGCTGGTGCGGTCCACCCGCAGGACGGCGCCGTCCAGGTCGCTGGTGGTCTCCGTGAAGGTCACCACGTCGCCGACGACCGACTCGACATGGTGCGCGGAGCGCAGCACCCGCCCGCTCGGGTCCACCACCTCGGAGGCGTCGCCGGTGTCGGCGGAGCTCCAGTCCTCCCAGGCCCGGGCCTGCGGATGGCGGGTCTCGAACGCGAACCGGCCGCCGTCGCGCAGAGCGGTCCGGACCGCGGTCAGCGAGGCCCGCAGCTCCTCGTCGCCGACCAGGCACTGGAACGCATGGCTGACCATCGTGGCCAGCTCGAACTCACCGTCCCAGGCTGCGGCATCGGCGGCGGTCCCCAGTACCCATTCGACGTCGGCGCACCGCCGGGCCCGGTCCAGTGCCGCGCGGTCGGGGTCGATCCCGACCAGCCGCCCGCGGTGCCCGGACTCGCGCGCCGTCCGCAGCATGGAGCCCGTCCCGCAGCCCACGTCCAGGACCGAGTCCGCAGCCAGGACCAGCCGGTCGTAGAAGGCGTCACTGGGGAAACGGTCGGGATCCCAGGGGTTCATCAGGTCGTAGAGGGCAGCGACGTCGGCATCAGAGAGCATCGGAGCAGTCTAGGCGCAGCTAAATGGTGTCGACGCGGCTTATCGCAGCCCGTACTCTCGCGCGCATGGAACTGCTATCCGTCAATGTCGGCCGCCCCCGCCCCAATCCGTGGAAGGGCCTCGACGACACCGGGATCGACAAGCGGCCCGTGGACGGCCCGGTCGCGGTCACCGCCCCTGGCCCCAAGGGCACCGGGGCGGTCGGGCTGGCCGGCGACCGGGTGTACGACGTGAAGCACCACGGCGGTGACGACCAGGCCGTGTACGCCTATGCCCGGGAGGATCTCGACAGCTGGGAGGCCGAGTTGGACCGGGACCTGCCCGGCGGCGCCTTCGGCGAGAACCTCACCACCCTCGGCGTGGACGTCAACGGCGCCCTGATCGGCGAGCGCTGGCGGATCGGACCGCGGCTGGTGCTGGAGGTGTCCTGCCCCCGGATCCCCTGTCAGACGTTCCAGGGGTGGCTGGAGCGCGAGGGCTGGATCAAGCGGTTCACCCAAGCCGCAGTGCCCGGCGCGTACCTGCGCGTGATCGAGCCCGGAGAGATCCGCGCCGGTGACCGGGTCGAGATCCAGCAACGGCCCGATCACGACGTGTCGATCGCCCTCTCCTTCCGCGCGATGACCCTCGAACCCGAACTGCTCCCCCGGCTGCTGGTCGCGGACGCGCTGCCGGCGAAGGACCTGGAGCAGATCCGCAGGCGCGTAGCCGGGTAGCGGGCGACCGGCGGAGCGGCAGGACCCGAGGGCGGACCGCCCGGCTGTTAACATCGACCGTGCAGATTTCGGCCAAGGCGGACTACGCGGTACGGGCGATGCTGGAGCTGGCCGCCCACGGTCCGGAGCTGGTCAAGGCCACTGTCCTGATCGACCATCAGGGACTGCCGCGCAAGTTCGTCGAGACCATCCTGGTCGAGCTGCGCCACGCCGGCCTGGTGCGCAGCCACCGCGGCGCCGAGGGCGGCTACACCCTGGCGAAGCCGGCCACCACGATCACCCTCGGCGCGGTGATCCGCGCCGTCGACGGCCCGCTCGCCGAGGTCCGCGGCCTGCGACCGCACGAGACCGCCTACGCCGGCGCCGCCGAGCACCTCCCCGAGGTCTGGGTCGCCGCCCGCGCCAGCCTGCGCCGCGTCCTGGACGAGACCACCCTCGCCCAGGTCCTCAGCGGCCGCCTCCCACCCCACGTCCGCAAAATGGCCGCCTCCCCCGACGCCTGGCTCCCCCGCTAGCGGGACTCCCGCACCATGATCGGCCGCAGCACAGTCGTCGCCGCATCGGAAGGGGGGCCCGTCACCGTGGCGCTCGGATCGATCGCGCTGCTCTGCGGGGTTACCGGGGTGACGGTCCTGGTGATCGCCGTGCGGGCGGTCATGCAGAAGGTACGCACGCATCGGACCCTGGGGCGCGGGCTGTTGACGGACGGTCAGGTGCTGCACGTCTATCTCGTCCCCGGGGATCAGGGCCGGGCGGGCGTGCGGCGTTCGGTGGTGGCCTTTCGAACCCTGGACGGAGGGAGGTTCCTGGTCAATGACGAGTCGGGACTTCCCCGGGGCGTCGGTGACCGGGTGCCGGTCCGCTATCCGGTGGAGCGTCCGCAGCACGCGGTGCTCGCGGACGTGCGCCGGGGAGTGGTCGGCCCGGTCGTGTTCGGGCTCTGCGCCGCAGGATTCGCGACGGCCTGTCTGTTCGCCTGCGTCTGGGCGCTCACCCGGTCCCGGTAGCCACGCGGATGACCACCGGGACCGGACGGGCGAACGCCATGGCGTCAGGAGTTGGTGACCGGGAGGCCCGGCGGGTTGACCTGGGAGGTGGGGACGGCCTCGTCGGAGAGGTTCCAGGCGGCCAGCCACTTGGCGTAGTCGCCGTTCTTGATGAGGTAGTTGACGGCGTCGGCGAGGGGCTTGGCCAGGCCGTCGCCCTTCTTCGTGGTGGCGGCGATCAGCCCCTGGAGGGAGGCGCCGGCGCCGGAGAACTTCCCGGCACTGCGGGTCGGGGTGTTGGTCCTGGCCGTCTGGGTGACGTGGTAGGCGAGCTCCGGGTTGGGTTCGAAGTAGGTGTCGATCTTGCCCGAGTCGAGGGCCAGATAGGTGCTGTTGTTGTCGGGGAAGTACTTGATGGTCAGGGTCTTGCCCTCAGCCTTGAGCTGCGACTGCCACTTCTCCAGGATCTTCTCCTGGTTGGTGCCGGCGCCCACGGCGACGGTCTTGCCGGCCAGGCTCTCGGCGGTGCCGTCGAAGGTCCAACTGCTGCTCTTCAGGACCTCGAAGCCGACATTGTCCTGCCGGTAGCTGGCGAAGTCGTACTTGGTCTTGCGCTGCTCGGTATCGGTGATGTTGGAGAAGCCCACATCGTTCCTGCCGCTGTCGATGCCGACGAACAGGTTGTCCCAAGTGGCGTTGTTGAGCACCGGCTTGAGGCCGAGGACCGCTGCCACCAGCCGTCCCAGGTCCGGTTCGGAGCCGGTCAGCGTCTTCTGGTCGGAGCCGGTGAACCCGAGCGGCGCCGACCCCGCGGGCAGCAGGCCGAGACCGATGGTGAGCTCACCGCTGCTGCGCACGGAGGCGGGCAGCTCGGCGCGGATCGTGTCCGACTGGGCGACGGTGAGCTTCGCCTCGGTCGCCGCGCCGTTAGCGAGCGCGCCGACGGAGACGATGGTGCTCCCGGCCGGGGCAGCGGCGGCGACCGCGGTCTCCGTCTTGGCGGTGGTGCTGCTCGCGCAGGCGGTGAGCCCGCCCGCGAGGGCGATCAGAGCGGCACTGGCGGGGACGAGGCGGGCACGTCTGAACACGGTGCTGGACATGGTGGTTCTCCTGGGAACTGGGTGTTTGCGGGACGGAAGGGATGAGGGGTGGCCCGGGTCAGAGCACCTTGCTGAGGAACTCCCGGGTACGCGGGTGCTGCGGGTTGTCCAGCACCTCGGCCGGGGTGCCCTGTTCGACGATGTGACCGCCGTCGAGGAAGACGACCAGGTCGGCGACCTCGCGGGCGAAGCCGATCTCATGGGTGACCACGATCAGGGTGGTGCCGCTGCCGGCCAGGTCCCTGATGACGGCCAGGACCTCGCCCACCAGCTCGGGGTCGAGCGCCGAGGTCGGCTCGTCGAACAGGATCAGGCCCGGCCGCTGGGCCAGGGCCCGGGCGATGGCGACCCGCTGCTGCTGCCCGCCGGAGAGCTGGCGCGGGTAGGCGTCCGCCTTGTCGGCCAGGCCCACTCGGGCGAGCAGGTCGAGTGCGGTCGCACGCGCCTCCTCCCTGGTCGCCCGCCCGGTCGCCACCGGGGCCGCGGCGATGTTCTCCAGCGCGGTCAGGTGCGGGAAGAGGTTGAAGCCCTGGAACACGAAGCCGATTCCGGCCCGCTGGGCCAGGATCGCCCGCTCGCCCAGCTCCTTGAGCCGCTCGCCGTGCCGACGGACCCCGATCAGCTCGCCGTTGACGCTGACGTGTCCGACGTCCAGCTGTTCGAGGTGGTTGATCGCCCGCAGCAGAGTGGACTTGCCCGAGCCGGACGGGCCGAGGATCACCGCGACCTGCCCCGGCTGGACGGTCAGGTCCACGCCGTCGAGCACCCGGTTGGCCCCGTACCACTTGTGCGCGCCGCGAACCTCGACGGCTGCGGCCCGCGTAGGCGATGTCGTTGTGCTGCTCATGCCTTCACCGTTCCGAGGTGGGTGCGGTCGGCCCGCTCGCGCAGTCCGCGGACGCCGGCGCGGAGCTTCTGCAGGGGCGTCGACGGAAGGGTGCGGAGTGCGCCGCGTGCATAGTGGCGCTCCACGTAGAACTGCACGACGGACACGACGCTGGTCAGGACCACGTACCAGCCGGTGGCCACCAGCAGCAGCGGAACCACGTCCGTGGGATAGGTGCTGCCCATGTTCTGGACCTCGCCGAACAGGTCCAGCAGCGAGACGTAGAACACCAGCGAGGTGCCCTTGATCAGCCCGATCAGCTGGTTGACGTAGGCCGGCACGATCGCTCGCAGCGCCTGCGGCAGGACGATGCGTCGGAACTGGTAGCCCTTCGGCAGCCCGAGCGCCGCCGCGGCCTCGTGCTGCCCCTGGTCCAC
Organism: Streptacidiphilus carbonis; assembly: GCF_000787775.1. Classification (GTDB taxonomy): domain Bacteria; phylum Actinomycetota; class Actinomycetes; order Streptomycetales; family Streptomycetaceae; genus Streptacidiphilus; species Streptacidiphilus carbonis. The sequence goes on from NZ_BBPM01000036.1 coordinate 66,796, forward strand.
CGAGAGGATCCCCGCCCGGACCACTTCCGCCGCATAGGCGGCCTCGTTGAGGCTGAGGCCGACGGTCGCCACCACCAGGTCGGTGGCCAGTGCCGACTCGTTGAAGTGGACGAAGCCGGGGCCGAAGGGCACGCCCAGGCTCAGCGTCTTGTAGAGGGCGCTGAAGTTGTAGAGGATCAGCAGCACCACGATCAGCGGTACCGAGCGGAACAGCCAGATGTAGGTCCAGCTCACCGCCCGCAGGATCGGGTTCTTCGACTGCCTCGCCAGAGCCAGCAGGATGCCGCCGGCCAGACCCAGCACCGCGCTCAACGCGGTGACCTCCAGGGTGACCACCAGACCCTGCAGGATCGCGGGCCGGGCGAACCAGTACTGGAAGCGGTCCCACTGGTAGAACGGGTTGGTCACCAGTCCATGGGCGAGTTGGGCGACCAGGACCAGGACGACGGCGGTGGCGATCCAGCGCCCGGGGTGCCGCAGCGGGATGACCCGCTGCCGGGACAGCGGCGCGGGCGCGGTGGCCCCGGCCCCGACTCCGACCGGCGGTCTGTCGGCGACCGGGAGGGTCGGAGCGGGAAGCGATCGTTCGGACATCGGAGGACTCCCCGGGCTCAGAAAGTGGTGGGCGGGTTGACGACCGAGCTGAGGACGCCGGTGCCCGGCACCCCCCACTTGGCGAAGATCTTCGCGTAGTCGCCGGTGGCGATGAGCTTGTTGACGGCGTCGCTGAGCACCTTGGCCAGCGGCGATCCCTTGGCCGTGACGAAGCCGACAGGCGTGCTGCCGACTTGGCCGAGGTACTTGGTGCCGGGGATGTGCGCAGCGTCGTACTTCAGCGCCAGGGTGGGTCCGAACTCGATGTCGATCTTCCCGTTGGCCAGGCCCAGGAAGATCGGCGCGGTGTCGGCGAAGTACTGCACCTTGTAGGGGCTCCGGCCTGCCGCGGCGCACTTGGACGCGCCGTCGGTGAGGAGCTGTTGGAAGGTCGTCCCCGGGCTGGTCGCGACGTTGTAGCCGCACAGATCGGTGATGCCGGCGGCGCTGTCGATCTTCAGCCCGGCCGCGCCCAGGAAGGACTGGCCGTCGTTGAGGTAGGTGGTGAAGTCGACGACCTTCTCCCGGGCCCTGGTGGCACCGAAGTTGGCCTGGCCGACGTCGTACTTCCCGTTCTGCACACCGGGGATGACGGTGGGAAAGGTCCCGTACTGCACGTCCCAGCTGACGCCGAGCACCTTGGCGACCGCGTTGCGCAGATCGACGTCCAGGCCGATGTCCTTGCCGTCCGGGGTCTGACCGCCGTGCGGGAGGCCGGAGGTGCCGACTGCCTTGACGGTGCCGAGGGTGATGGTGCCGCTGCTCCGGACCGCCGCAGGAAGCTCCGCCTTCAGCGCGGGGTCGGTCTGCACGGAGGAGACGACGTCCTGGGTGGGTATCGCCGTTGAGGCGCCGCTCGCAGCAGCACCCGACGATGCGCCGCCGGCAGCCGCCGTCACCGCCGTCCCGGTGTTCGATCCGCAGCCGGCGAGGAGGGCGAGAGCAGCAGAGGCCGTGAGGGCGGTGGTCGCATGGCGTGGGAGATGATGAAGAATCGTCACAACGAACCTTTCGGGGCTGGCCGGAGATGGCAAGGAGGTGCCGTGGGAGGGACGGGGAAGCCCGATATGTGCTGCTACAGGACAGCCGAGAGGAACGATCGGGCCCGCTCATGGCCCGGGTTGGCCAGGACGTCGGCCGGCGGGCCGGACTCGATGACGCGGCCGCCGTCCAGGAAGACCACGGAGTCGGCGACCTCGCGGGCGAAGCCGATCTCATGGGTGACCACGATCATCGTCATCCCGCTGAGGGCGAGGTCTTTCATCACCGCCAGTACCTCGCCGACGAGTTCGGGGTCGAGTGCGCTGGTGGGCTCGTCGAAGAGCAGCAGTTGCGGTTCCACGGCCAGCGCCCGGGCGATCGCAACCCGCTGCTGCTGGCCGCCGGACAGCTGCCTGGGGTAGGCGTCCTCGCGGCCGCCCAGTCCGACCCGCTCCAGCAGTGCCTTGGCCTGGAGCGCGGCCGACTTCCTGCTGAGACCCCGGACTGCGACCGGGGCCTCGGTGAGGTTCTCCAGGACGGTGAGGTGCGGGAACAGGTTGAACTGCTGGAACACCATGCCGACCCGGGCGCGCTGCCGGGTGATCGCCCGATGCCCCAACTCGTGCAGGCTGCCGCCCTGGTGGCGGAAGCCGATGATCTCGCCGCCCACCTCGACGAAGCCGGCGTCGGGCTTCTCCAGATGGTTGATGCTGCGGAGCAGGGTGGACTTGCCGGAGCCCGACGGTCCCAGCAGCACGGTCACCTCGCCCTCGTGCACATCCAGGTCGACGCCGTCGAGCACCAGGTTGGCGCCGAAGCTCTTGCGCAGTCCTCGGATCCGCACCAGCGGACGGGTCGATTCGTCGTGGATCTGCTCGCTCATGACAGACCCAGCGGGACGTTGCCGCGGAAGAGCTGCCAGAAGCCGGTGCGGGCGGACCCGCCACCGCGATTGCTGCCGCGGGCGTAGTGGCGCTCGACGAAGAACTGACCGATCGAGAGCAGCGTGGTGAGAATGATGTACCAGAGGGTCGCCACCAGCAGCAGAGGGATGATCAGATAGTTCTGGTTGTAGATCAGTTGGGAGGAGTAGAGCAGGTCCTGCACCGCGATGACGCTGACGATGGAGGTCGCCTTCAGCATCCCGATGAGCAGGTTTCCCGAGGCCGGGACGATGGCCGGCATGGCCTGCGGCAGCACGATCCTTCGGAAGATCCGCACCTTGCCGAGCCCCAGCGCCTCCGCCGCCTCGGTCTGTCCGTGCTCCACGGACAGGATGCCGCCCCGCACGATCTCGGAGGCGAAGGCCGCGACGTCCAGGGTGAGCCCGACGAAGGCGGCCAGGATCCCGCTGAACAGGTGCGCGGTCCGCACCGTCACGAACTCGTGCCCGAAGGGGATGCCCAGCGACAACTGCGGGTACAGCGACGCGAGTTCGTACCAGAAGAGCAGCTGTACCAGCGGCGGCACCGAGCGGACCAGCCAGACGAAGCCGAAGCTCAGTGAGCGCAGCACGGGATTGCCCGACAGCCGCATCGCGGCGACCCCGACGGCGAGCAGATAGCCGCTCGCCATCACCGCCGCGGTGAGCCAGAGGGTCAGCTTCAGGCCGTCCACGATGGAGCCGTTGAGGAAGTAGCTGCCGACCACGTCCCACTGGAAGCGCCGGTTGGTCAGCAGGGTGTGGACCAGCATCGCCAACAGGACGACCAGCACGAGCGCGGAGGCCCACTGGCCGGGGCGGCGCAGCGGGACGAGCTTCGCGGCGAGCAGCTGCTCGTCCTCCGGACGCTCATGAAGAGCGGGCGGGAACGGCGGAGCGGAGGGAGAAGAAGGGGCTGCGGGTGGATGGCCGGCAGCGACAGGACTGCTCATGGCGGTGTGGGTTCCGTCCGTACGGACGCGGCATCGCGCCGTGGGGGAGCACGGCGGGACGGCGTGAAGGGGGTGGCAGGCGACAGCTGCCGGGAACAGGGAGCAGGGAGGACGCGGTCAGCGGACCGCGTGGGTTCCCGGACACAGGGCGCTGCTCACCCGCAACAGATCGACGTGGCGACGCGAGTACGTACCACCGATGACTCGACGCACTGCTCTCACCTCAGCTTTCGATCTCGCGCTTACAGGAGGACTGCGCCGTCCCGTCGGGTCGTCACCTGGAGCACCCCGCCGCGCAGGAGGGTTGCCGGTCAGCAAGCCAGGGCTTGACGCTGACGCTCATAACCAGGGATCACGCTAACCCGTCCGGGGCTTTTAGACAATGCCTATCTGTCCGATAGAGATTCCGGCAGAGCCTGCGGCGAGATCGGGATTGTGTTCGGCGCCCATCCGGAGTTAGCGTATGAGCAGGTTACGAGCGTCAGCGATCAAGCCCTGGCTGGCTGACCAGCAACCCTCCGACGCGGCGGGGTGCTCCAGGTGACGACCCGACAGGACGGCGCAGTCCTGTAAGCGCGCATGCTGAACCGGAGGTGAGAGCAGTGCGTTACGCAGTGGGCACGTACTCGCGTCGCCATATCGATCTTCAGCGCATCGCCAGCGCTCTCTGTACGGCCGTCTGAGCAGCAGAGCAGCAGCACCCGGTTCCCGGCTCCGGCAGTAAGCCGCCGCGCGGTCGCGCTTTCTCCGCCGCAGGCCGCCCGGCCGCGCCCTGAGCCGTCCAGCTCCTCGCAACACCTCCTCCCGCCGACTCCGCCCCGGGCC
>NZ_BBPM01000036.1:71328-78635 GCF_000787775.1 Streptacidiphilus carbonis
CCACCCCCCCCCCGGCCGTCCCGGCGCGAGTTCCCTTCGGCATGCCCGCCACACCGTCGGGCAGCCATCCGAGCAGGAAGCGACTCCCATGGCCCTCCCTGACCGTGCCCTCCCCGACCCTGCCCTCCGTGCCTCTGCCCCCACCGGCCCCACTCCCCTCCATCTGGCCGTCGCCCTCGACGGCACCGGATGGCACCCCGCATCCTGGCGGCTGCCTGAGGCCCAGCCGCAGGGGCTGCTCACCGCCGCCTACTGGGCGGACCTCGTCGCCGAGGCCGAGCGCGGTCTGCTCGACCTGGTCACCATCGAGGACTCCCTCGGTCTGCAGTCCTCAGCCCCGTTCGAGCCGGACCACCGCACCGACCAGGTCCGCGGGCGGTTGGACGCGGTGCTCACCGCCGCCAGGATCGCCCCGCTCAGCCGGCACATCGGGCTGGTGCCGACGGCGACGGTCACCCACACCGAGCCGTTCCACATCTCCAAGGCGATCGCCACCCTCGACTTCGTCAGCAGCGGACGCGCCGGGGTGCGGGTGCAGGTGTCGGGGCGCGCGGACGAGGCCGAGCTGTTCGGCCGCCGTACCCTCCCGCCGCTCACCCCCCAGGACATCGGCCGACCCGACGTCCAGGCCCTCATCGGCCAACTCTTCGACGAGGCTGCCGACTACGTCGAGGTGCTACGGCGCCTCTGGGACAGCTGGGAGGACGACGCGGAGATTCGCGACGCCGCCACCGGCCGCTTCGTCGACCGCGAGAAGCTTCACTACATCGACTTCGAGGGCGCGGCCTTCAGCGTGAAGGGTCCCTCCATCACCCCGCGTCCGCCACAGGGCCAGCCGCTGGTCGCAGCCCTGGGACACCAGAGCGTCCCCTACCGGCTGATCGCCCGCTCCGCCGACCTCGGCTTCGTCACCCCGCACGACGCGGACCAGGCCCGCGCGATCGTCGGCGGTATCCGTGCCGAGCAGGCGGCTGCCGGGCGCTCCCACGAGACCGTGCATGTCTTCGCCGACCTGCTGGTCCTCCTCGACGACTCCCCCAGCGCGGCCGTCGCCCGGCGGGACCGGCTGGACGAGCTGGCCGGCGCCGCCCTCAGCAGCGACGCCGAGGTGTTCACCGGGACGCCCGCCCAGCTCGCCGACCTGCTGCAGGAGTGGCAGCAAGCGGGACTGACCGGCTTCCGGCTGCGCCCGGCGACCCTCCCCCACGACCTGGAACAGATCACCCGCCGCCTGGTGCCGGAGCTGCAGCGCAGAGGCGCCTTCCGCACCGCCTACGAGGCGGACACCCTGCGCGGACTGCTCGGCCTCCCCCGCCCCGAGAGCCGTTACGCGGCCGCCTCTGCCGCCGCCTCCGCCACCGTCCCTGTCTGAGCGCTTGCTCCAGCACCACCACCGAGAACTAAGGACACCCGTCGCATGAGCAAGCCCGTCAAGCAGATCCATCTCGCCGCACACTTCCCCGGCGTGAACAACACCACGGTGTGGAGCGATCCGGCCGCCGGCAGCCAGATCGACTTCAGCTCCTTCGTCCACCTGGCCCGCACCGCCGAGCGCGCCAAGTTCGACTTCCTCTTCCTGGCCGAGGGCCTGCGCCTGCGCGAGCAGGGCGGCCAGATCTACGACCTGGACGTCGTGGGCCGCCCCGACACCTTCACCATCCTGGCCGCGGTCGCGGCGGTCACCGACCGGCTCGGGCTGGCCGGCACCATCAACTCCACCTTCAACGAGCCCTACGAGGTGGCCCGGCAGTTCGCCTCGCTGGACCACCTGTCCGCGGGCCGCGCCGCCTGGAACGTGGTCACCTCCTGGGACGAGTTCACCGGTCAGAACTTCCGCCGCGGTGGATATCTGGCCCAGGAGGACCGCTACGAGCGGGCCAAGCAGTTCCTGACGGCCACTCAGGTCCTCTTCGACTCCTGGCGCGGCGACGAGATCGTCGCCGACAAGGAGTCCGGCGCCTTCCTGGCCGACCCCGACGTCGGCCGGTTCCAGCACCGGGTGAGCCAGTTCGACATCTCCGGCCGGTTCAACGTCCCGCGCGGCCCGCAGGGCCGTCCGGTGATCCTGCAGGCCGGCGACTCCGAGGAGGGCCGGGAGTTCGCTGCCTCCTCCGCCGACGCCATCTTCAGCCGGCACGGCACCCTGGAGTCGGGCCGGGCCTTCTACTCCGACGTCAAGGACCGGCTGGCCCGCTACGGACGCGGCCACGACGAGCTGCTGATCCTGCCCGCGGTCACCTTCGTCCTCGGCGAGACCGACGCCGACGCCCAGGAGAAGGCCGCGCTGATCCGCCGTCAGCAGGTCAGCGGCCAGACCGCGATCAAGTTCCTGGAGCAGCTCTGGAACCGCGACCTCAGCGACCACGATCCTGACGGCCCGCTGCCCGAGGTCGACCCGCTGGTCGGCGAGAACACCATCGCCAAAGGACGGGCCAGCGTCCGGATGCACCGGGATCCGCGCGAGGTCGCGCGCCAGTGGCGGGAGTTGGCCGCGGCGAAGAACCTCTCCACCCGCGAGGTGATCATCGAGGTGACCGGGCGTCAGTCATTCATCGGCACACCGGCCAAGGTCGCCGAGACCCTCAACGAGTTCGTGCAGACGGACGCCAGCGACGGCTTCGTACTGGCCCCGCACATCACCCCGGGCGGCATCGACGACTTCGCCGACACCGTCGTCCCACTGCTGCAGGAGCGCGGAGTCTTCCGCAGCGAGTACGAAGGCACCACCCTGCGCGACCACCTCGGCCTGGCGGAGCGGTCGAAGAAGTCGGGGCGGTCGGAGAAGTCGGGGCGGAAGGCGTCATGAAGTTCATCACCATCACCCTGATCGTCCACTCCCCCGACCCGGTCACCGGCCGGCAGCCCTCCACCCAGGAGCGCTTCCGCCAGGTGCTCGACAGCGCGCTGCTGGCCGAGGAGCTCGGCTTCGACGGCTTCGGCGTCGGGGAGCGGCACGAGCGCCCCTTCATCTCCTCCTCGCCACCTGTGGTGCTCAGCCATGTCGCCGCGCTCACCTCGCGGATCCGGCTGTTCACCGCGGTCACCACGCTCAGCCTGCTCGACCCGGTGCGCGCCTACGAGGACTACGCCACGCTGGACCACCTGTCCGGCGGCCGGCTGGAACTGATCATCGGCAAGGGAAACGGCTCCGCCCAGCGCGAGCTGTTCCAGGTCACCCCCGAGGACCAGTGGGACCGGAACGCCGAGTCCTACGAGCTGTTCCGGCAGATCTGGCGCAACGACAGGGTCACCGCCTCGCCCAAGTTCCGTCCGGAGCTGCTGGACGCGGAGGTCTGGCCCCGACCGTTCCAGCAGCCGGTCCGGGTCTGGCACGGCAGCGCCACCAGTCGGGAGTCGGTGGACCTCGCCGCCCGGTACGGCGATCCGCTGTTCTCCGCCAACGTGACCAACCCCATCGAGCCCTACGCCGAGCTCATCCGCTACTACCGCGAGCGCTGGCAGCACTACGGCCACGACCCGGCGCTGGCCGCGGTCGGCGCCGGAACGGCCGGGTTCTACGCCGCGCCGACCTCGCAGCAGGCGCTCGCCGACTACCGCCCGGTCTTCGAAGGTTATCTGGCCTTCCAGCGGCGGCTCGGGGTCGAACCGGTGTTCCCGACCCTGGAGGACTTCGTCGACCGCAGCTCGGCCCTGATCGGCAGCCCGCAGCAGATCGCCGACAAGGTGCACCGCTACCACGAGCAGTTCGGCCACAGCGTGCTGCATCTGCACGCCGAGGCCGGCGGTCTGACGGGTGCCCAGCACCGGGCCTCGCTTGAGCTGTTCCAGTCCGACATCGCACCGGTGCTGCGCCGGACCATCCCCGACCCGCCCTGGGCCTGGGGTCCCGTCACCACGCCGACGCCTGCCGGTGCCCCGGCCCCCGAAGGAGTCTGACCGCCATGTCCACCACCCCGCTCGCCGTCCTGGACCTGGTCCCGATCAGCTCCGGATCCACCGCCCGGCAGGCCCTGCACAACAGCATCGACCTGGCCCGGCAGACCGAACGCTTCGGCTACGGCCGCTACTGGTTCGCCGAGCACCACCTCAACCCCGGCGTCGCCGGGACCTCGCCCGCCGTCGTGCTGGCCCTGACCGCCGCCGCGACCTCCCAGATCCGGCTCGGCGCCGGCGCGGTCCAGATGGGCCACCGCACCGCCCTGGCCACCGTGGAGGAGTTCGGGCTGCTCGACGCGCTGCACCCGGGCCGGTTCGACCTCGGCCTCGGCCGCTCCGGCGGCCGGCCGGCCCCGCCCGTGCGCGAGCCGGCGCTGCTCGGCCGGACGGCGGTGGTCGACGGCTACACCCCCAACGGACTGCGGATCCCGGCGAAGTTCGACTTCCGGCAGTTGCTGGGCTCCCCGCGCTTCGCGCTGCACAAGAAGCTGCTCCAGCAGCCCAACGCCGAGGCGCAGGACTACGCCGAGCAGATCGACGACATCCTGTCGCTGATAGCGGGCAGCTACCGCACCGCCGACGGGGTCGAGGCCCATGTCGTCCCGGGCGAGGGAGCGGACCTCCAGATCTGGATCCTCGGCAGCAGCGGCGGCACCAGCGCCGAGGTGGCCGGGGCCAACGGCCTGCGCTTCGCCGCCAATTACCACGTCAGCCCGGCCACCGTGGTGGAGGCCGCCGAGGGCTACCGGGCCGCGTTCCGGCCCTCCGCCGTGCTCGACCGGCCGTACGTCAGCGTGTCCGCCGATGTGGTGGTCGCCCGGGACGAGGCCACCGCACGGGAGTTGGCCACCGGCTACGGCCTGTGGGTGCGCAGCATCCGCAGCGGCGACGGCGCGATCCAGTTCCCCACCCCGGACCAGGCCCGGGCCCACGTGTGGAGCGAGCAGGACCGCACACTGGTCCAGGACCGGGTGGAGACCCAGTTCGTCGGCTCGCCGCAGCAGGTCGCCGACCAGCTGGAGATCCTCCGCGACGCCACCGGGGCCGACGAGTTGGTCATCACCACCATCACCCACGACCACGCGGACCGGGTCGCCTCCTATCGTCTGCTCGCGGAGGAATGGGGACGCCGGTCATGAACGTTACAAAACCAGGCATCCTGATTCGGAGGGGAACTGTGGACCAGGCCCAGACCCAGGTTCAAGCCCAGGACGTGGACCTGCACCCCGCCCGGCTCCGCCAGGTCTTCGGCGCCTTCCCGACCGGGGTGACGGCGATCGCCGCGCTGGTCGACGGGAGCCCGGTCGGCCTCGCCGCCAGCTCGTTCACCTCGGTCTCGCTCGATCCGCCGCTGGTGTCGGTCTGCGTCGCCCACAGCTCGACCACCTGGCCGCTGCTGAGCACCAGGCCCCGCCTGGGCGTCAGCGTGCTCGGCGCGCAGCAGGAGCTGGCGTGCCGTCAACTCGCGGCGAGGGAGGGGGATCGCTTCGCCTCCCTGGACTGGCGGGCCACCGCGGACGGCGCGGTGCTGGTCGAGCAGGCGTCCGCCTGGCTGGACTGCAGCGTGCAGCAGCTGATCCGGGCCGGGGACCACGACATCGTGCTGCTCAGGGTCCATGAGCTGGACGCCGACCACTCGGTGCCCCCGCTGGTCTTCCATGCCAGCGGCTTCCGCCGGCTCCAGGCTGCCTGACCCCTACCGGGGGACCAGAGTCACCAGGACCAGCACGATGGTGGCGACCGCGCAGGCCCCGTGGGCGACCACGGCGGTGAACGGGAAGTGCCGTTCCGCCGTGGTGTCCGCGCGGGCGTGCAGCCCGGAACTGGGCAGCCAGCGGAACAGCATCATGAATCCGAACGAGGCCACGATCAGCACCACGGCGCAGGCCGCCCAGGCCGACGCCCGGGTGTGGCCGAGCAGGAACAGCAGCCAGGCGCACAGCCCGGTGACCGCCAGGGCGACATGCCCGAGCACCAGCCAGACCGGCAGCCTGGTCACCCCCGCCCCGCGCTGCCGCAGGCCGCCGTGCCGGATCCAGACCGTGCCCAGATACGAGCCGAGCCCCGCGGTCACCAGCCAGGCCACCAGCACGATGACCGACATGACCAGCCCCCTCCGTCGCGCGTTGCGGGAGCGGACCCAGACGGGTCCGACTTCCACAGCAGACCGCACATCAGGAGCGGATTCAGACGGATATACCTTTGCTTCACTCGTTCGAGTGGCCGTCCCGCGCGGGCAGGGCCTCACCGCACCGGCTGCAGTAAAGCGCGGACGCCTCGGACGCCATCCGCCCGCACTCCGGGCAGACCCGGTCCAGCATGCACGGACCCTCGCCGCCCTCGGCCGGCTGCAGCACCGGCGCCGCCGTGAGATTGCCGATACCGAGACCGGCCCGGCGCTGGTGCACCGTCAGATAGGCCAGCCCGTCCGGCCCGGCGGTCAGCGAACGGCGGCTGCGGCGCGGCAGCCACAGCACCGCACGCGGCTCCAGCTCCAGGCTCCCTTCCGGTCCGTCCAAGCGTCCGCTGCCCTCCAGCACCACCAGCAGCACGTCCAGGTCGTTCTCGGCATGCTCCCCCACCGCGGCGTCCGGCCCCAGCCGCACCAGGTTGGAGTCCAACTGCCGCCCCGGCTCCGCCAACCGCCACAGCGCGCCACCACGGCCGGCGGCCGCACCGGCAGCGTACTCGGCGCCCAGATCGGCCAGGATGCGGGGAACAGCGGGAACGGTGGACATGGCGATCGCTTTCGTGGGGGTAGGGCCGGTCGGGGCAGTACCCATTATCGTCCGGCACCGCCAGCGAGGGCACGCACGCCCTGGCCGCCCTCGGCATACCCTGTGACCATCAAGATCACTGTCTACGGCGGGGGTGCCGGTGACCGACCTGCGGCAAGCCCACGATGCGGCCCGCACGATCGCGACGACCGCTCTGGGACGCGACCCCGGCCCCATGAACTCCGCTGAAAGCAGCTCCCACCACGTCTACGTCGGGGCGGACGTCGTTGTAAAACTCATCGAGGCCGCCGACCACTCCCGACTGGATCGGGAGATCGCCTTGGCGCCCCACCTGCCTACCGGTCTCACGGCCCGGCTGCTCGACAGCGGGCTCCAGAAACTGGACACCCGCGAGATTCGCTACGCCTGCTACGTCCGAGTGCCGGGAGCGGCCCCGGGCATGGGCATGCCCGGTGTGGACGCAGCGACCGCGCGGCTGCTGGCCGAGGAAGCCGTCCAACGGCTCGACGGCCTCCACCGCTGGACACCCCCGACACACCTCCAAACCATGCTCCGAGATCCTCTCGACCACGGCGGTTTCGTCAGCCGAGCCGCCCTCGTCGCCGAGATCGAACACCTCACCGCTCTGGCCCAACACGGAGCTGTACCCGACGGATTGCTCGACGGCCTGAG
>NZ_BBPM01000035.1:0-41809 GCF_000787775.1 Streptacidiphilus carbonis
CCTTGACGAGCATCGCCCGATCCTCGGGCCGGGTCGGTTCGCCGTCCTTGGCCTGGGTGAACTGCACCGCTGACAGGCCGTCAGCGGTCGGGTCGAGGACGATCGGGACGACACTGCCGTCCGCGTAGACCATGTCACCGGACCAGGAGTCCTTGCTCCGAAGCCGGGCGCTGGGCCGGTTCCGGCCGTGCTCCAGCCGTACCCGCTTCAGCTCGGCCGGATCGATCCGAACGGTGAAGGGGATCCGGTCACCGGCGGCCTCGCCGAGTTCCACGACGTGGTCGAGGACGTCGGAGCTGCCGTCCTCGGTGTGCTCCAGGGCGAGGACGACACCCTCCGACAGGATGGGCTCGGGGCGCAGCGAGCCGCTCAGCTCGATCAGGCCGTCGACGGCCCTGGCCGCGGAGACCTTGGCCTTGACGGTCTCCACGCGCAGGCTGAGGTGCTGGTCGGTCATCTCGGGGACGAGCCGCACGTCCTGGTCCACCCAGATCGGGGTGGGGACCTGGCCGGAGCCGGTCGTACCCTGCTTGATCCGGGTCCGCCGGGGCCGGCCGGCGCCGAACTGCGCCAGAGTGACGTCCCAGCTGCCGTCCTTCCACTCGCCGCGCTTCTTCAGGCGGTCCGGGTTGACCGCCACCGACCAGCCGGACCAGTCGGCGTGGCGGAACGGCAGGTTGGGGTTGTGCGCGGTCACATCGGGGCGGCGCACGGTGCGGGTTGGCAGCACCAGGGTGCGCTTGCCCTTCCTGCGGCGCAGCATCAGCGCGCGGACCGAGTCGTAGCGCTGCTCGGCGCCGAGGTTCTTCTGGAAGGCGTAGCCCTCCAGCTTGAGCTCGCCGTCCCGCCAGGTGACCGCGTCCAGGGTGGCGTGCAGGCCGACGGCGGCGACCAGCGACGCCACCGAATCGTCCAGCGGGGGACTGTCCTTGAGCACGGGGTAGGCCGCCTTGGGCCGCAGCGTGCCCCGGGTCGGGATGGCCCGCGGGTACTCCTTCTCGAACTCCAGGATCGCCAGCAGGTCGGCCATCCGGCGCTTGGCCGTCAGCCAGTACTTGATCCGCAGCCCCTCGGGGAGCTTGTGCAGCAGGGCGGGGTCGATGTCGTCGATGACCAGGCCGACGTGGTCCAGGAAGGCGGCGTGGTAGTCCTCGCCGGCCCTCGGCAGCGACCGGAAGAACATCTCCAGTTCCTCGATCAGGACATTGTGGTCGTAGGCGCGCAGATGGGCGTCGAACCGCGGATCGGACCCGGCCCTGGCCTTGAGGAATGCGCGGACCATGCCGATCGAGGCCAGCCGGTCGATCAGGCCCTTGGGGTCGGTGCTGTTCTGGGTGATCGACTTGGAGCCGACCTCGCGCATCCGCCACAGGTAGATCGGCTCCGACAGGGCGTCGACACGCTTGGCCAGGTAGTGCAGCGGGATGCTCACCGGGGCGTCCTCGTACAGGATGCCGGGGTACTGCATGGCGTGCTCGTCCCAGAAGCTGCGCCGGTAGACCTTGTTCCAGGCGGTGCGGTCGGTGACCAGCGCCGGGTGCTCGCTGATGTGGGTGCCGATCCTGGTCTTCCAGAACGGCGCCTGGTGCACCCAGGACGGGTTCGTTCCCACGGCGCGGAAGCGGTGCACATTGCCGGCCACGAAGTCCGACCCGGACTGCTCCAGGGTCTCGATCATCAGCTGGTACGCCGTGGGCGGAACGATGTCGTCGCTGTCCACGAAGGCCAGGAACTCGCCGTCCGGGTGCATCTCGGCGGTGCCGGTGTTGCGGGCCGGGCCGAGGCCCTTGTTCTCCTGCTGGACCAGCCGGAACCGGGGGTCCCGCTGTGCGAACGCCTCGGCGATCACGGCGCTGGAGTCCGTGGAACCGTCGTCGACCATGACGACCTCGAAGCGTTCGAAAGTCTGCGCGGCGAGGGATGCCAGGCACTCCTCGAGGTACAGCTCGACGTTGTAGATCGGGACGACCACGGAGAGGCGGGGAGCCATGAGGGGCGGCGGGCCTTTCTGGGACAAAAGGGACTCGTTCGCGCTGGCGCGGCCACAGGACACGACACCCAAGGCCGGGTCGGGCGCCCCTGCGCGAACGGGGCGATGGGTGCTCTGTCTACAAGCTAGTAGACGGTCAGCTGAACGCCTTGCAAGCCAGGCAAGAACTATGACTGAGGCTAGTTTGAAACCGCGCTCAACACGGTTAGCGCCAAGGCAACATCGGCCCAACAATCGCCGACCTGGACATGGCTCGGAGCATACCCAGAGGTTTCACAGAGATTTCCAAGGTTGTGCCCACCCGTTCAGCGAGTGAACCGACGGGCTGCCGGCTGATCCTGGATCATGGCACTGGCCTGGGCTTTTTCCGTTCCGTGGGAGGGGGTCGGAGATTGCGACGGCAGGTCGGGGGTGCACAGAAGAGGCGGGGGCGTGGCTCGCTTCCGTGTCGAACCTGTGAGCCGGGATCGGCGGCGGTGCATCAGCGGCTCGTTCCGGGTCGCCGGAGGCAGGTAAACCCAAGCGTGCGATCCACACGGTTCTCTGAACGGTCGTCCCGGGCGCGGGCCTCGCGCTGAGGCCCCCGCGGCGCACGCCACGACCCCCGGCCACCACCAAGGCCTGCGCGAACGCGACTGCCCGTGCGATTGCTTGAATCGTTTTCTGCAGCCGTGTCGACGGCCTGCGTCGGACCGCTGCCGCAGCCGTCTTCCTCTCTTGACGGGCAGAACGGGCCGGGTTAGATTGCCCCTGCGTGAAACGATTCATTAAAGATGACAGGGAACCCCATGACGGATCTGTCCGCAGTCAAGGCGGCGCTGAAGGCACAGGAGATCGAGACTCCCTCCTGGGGCTACGGCAACTCGGGTACGCGCTTCAAGGTGTTCGCGCAGCAGGGCGTACCCCGGGACCCGTTCGAGAAGCTCGACGACGCCGCCCAGGTGCACGCCGCGACCGGGGTGGCGCCGAGGGTCTCGCTGCACATCCCGTGGGACGCGGTCGAGGACTACGCCGCGCTGGCCGCCTTCGCCGGGAGCCGGGGGCTGCAGCTGGGGGCGGTCAACTCCAACACCTTCCAGGACGACGACTTCAAGCTGGGCAGCGTGACCCATGCCGATCCGAAGGTGCGCCGCAAGGCGGTGGACCACCTGTTGCAGTGCGTGGACATCATGGACGCCACCGGGTCGCGGGATTTGAAGCTGTGGTTCGCGGACGGCACCAACTACCCGGGCCAGGACGACATCACCGGCCGTCAGGACCGATTGGCCGAGGCGCTGGCGGAGGTGTACGCCCGGCTGGGCGACGAGCAGCGGATGGTGCTGGAGTACAAGCTGTTCGAGCCCGCGTTCTACACCACCGACGTGCCGGACTGGGGCACGTCCTACGCGCACTGCCTGAAGCTGGGGCCCAAGGCCAAGGTGGTGGTGGACACCGGGCACCATGCGCCGGGCACCAACATCGAGTTCATCGTGGCGTTCCTGCTGCGCGAGGGCCGGCTGGGCGCGTTCGACTTCAACTCCCGTTTCTACGCCGACGACGACCTGATGGTGGGTTCGGCCGATCCGTTCCAGCTGTTCCGGATCCTGCACGAGGTGGCCAAGAACGGCGGCTTCGCCCCGGAGAAGCAGGTGGCGTTCATGCTGGACCAGTGCCACAACATCGAGGGCAAGATCCCGGCGGTGATCCGCTCGGTGATGAACGTCCAGGAGGCCACCGCCAAGGCACTGCTGGTCGACCTGGACGCGCTGGCCGCCGCCCAGCAGGCCGGTGACGTGCTGGGGGCCAACGCGGTGCTGATGGACGCCTACAACACCGACGTCCGCCCGCTGCTGCACGAGGTCCGCGAGGAGCAGGGGCTGAACCCCGACCCGCTGGCCGCCTACCGCGCCTCGGGCTGGCAGGAGCGCATCGTCGCCGAACGCGTCGGCGGCCACCAGGCCGGCTGGGGCGCGTAGCGGGCCCCCGAGCCGCTCTCAGGATTTCTCCCCACCACGTCTTTCGACCGAGGACACCCACCATGCCGCTCCACCCCGAAGTCGCCGCGCTGCTGGCGCGCTCCAACCGTCTGGGCGCCGATGCGCGCAACACCAACTACGCCGGCGGCAACACCTCCGCCAAGGGCACCACCACCGACCCGGCCACCGGCGCCGAGGTCGAACTGCTGTGGGTCAAGGGCTCGGGCGGTGACCTGGGCACGCTGACCGAGTCCGGGCTGGCGGCGCTGCGGGTGGACCGGCTGCGATCCCTGGTCGACGTGTATCCGGGAGTGGAGCGCGAGGACGAGATGGTCGCCGCGTTCGACTACTGCCTGCACGGCCGCGGGGGCGCCGCGCCCTCCATCGACACCGCCATGCACGGCCTGGTCGACGCCGCCCACGTGGACCACCTGCACCCCGACTCCGGTATCGCCCTGGCCTGCGCCGCCGACGGCGAGAAGCTCACCGCCGAATGCTTCGGCGACACCGTGGCCTGGGTGCCCTGGCGGCGTCCCGGCTTCCAGCTGGGTCTGGACATCGCGGCGATCAAGCGTGACAACCCGCAGGCCGTCGGCTGCGTCCTGGGCGGCCACGGCATCACCGCCTGGGGCGACACCAGCGAGCAGGCCGAGGCCAACTCGCTGCGCATCATCCGCACCGCCGAGGCCTTCCTGGCCGAGCGCGGCAGGGCCGAGCCCTTCGGCCCGGTGCTGGACGGCTTCGCCGCGCTGCCCGAGGCCCCGCGCCGGGACCGGGCCGCCGCGCTGGCACCGCTGATCCGCGGACTGGCCTCCACCGACCGCCCGCAGGTGGGCCACTTCGACGACAGCGACGCCGTGCTGGACTTCCTGGCCCGCGCCGAGCACCCCAGGCTGGCGGAGCTGGGCACCTCCTGCCCGGACCACTTTCTGCGCACCAAGGTCCGCCCGCTGGTCCTGGACCTGCCCGCCACCGCGTCCCTGGAGGAGGCGAAGGCCAGGCTGGCGGAACTGCACGAGGACTACCGCACCGAGTACCAGGCCTACTACGACCGCCACGCCACCGCCGACTCCCCGGCGATCCGCGGCGCCGACCCGGCGATCGTGCTGGTGCCGGGGGTGGGCATGTTCTCCTTCGGCAAGGACAAGCAGACCGCACGGGTGGCCGGCGAGTTCTACCTGAACGCGATCAACGTGATGCGCGGCGCCGAAGCCGTCTCCTCCTACGCCCCGATCGAGGAGTCGGAGAAGTTCCGCATCGAGTACTGGGCCCTGGAGGAGGCCAAGCTCCAGCGGATGCCCAGGCCCAAGCCGCTGGCCACCCGGGTCGCGCTGGTCACCGGCGCGGGCTCCGGCATCGGCAAGGCCATCGCACACCGCCTGGTCGCCGAGGGCGCCTGCGTGGTGGTCGCCGACCTGAACACCGACAACGCCGCCGCCGTCGCCGAGGAACTGGGCGGCCCGGACAAGGCCGTCGCGGTCACCGTCGACGTGACCAGCGAGGAGCAGATCGCCGAGGCGTTCAAGGACGCGGTGCTGGCCTTCGGCGGGGTGGATCTGGTGGTCAACAACGCCGGGATCTCCATCTCCAAGCCGCTGCTGGAGACCACCGCCCGGGACTGGGACCTGCAGCACGACATCATGGCCCGCGGCTCCTTCCTGGTCTCCCGCGAGGCCGCCCGCACCATGGTCGAACAGGCATTGGGCGGCGACATCGTCTACATCGCATCCAAGAACGCGGTCTTCGCCGGCCCCAACAACATCGCCTACTCGGCCACCAAGGCCGACCAGGCCCACCAGGTCCGGCTGCTGGCCGCCGAACTGGGTGAGCACGGGATCAGGGTCAACGGGGTCAACCCGGACGGGGTCGTGCGCGGTTCGGGGATCTTCGCGGCAGGCTGGGGCGCCCAGCGCGCGGCCACCTACGGCATCGCCGAGGACAAGCTCGGCGAGTTCTACGCCCAGCGCACCATCCTCAAGCGCGAAGTCCTGCCCGAACACGTCGCAGCCGCGGTGTTCGCACTGACCGGCGGCGACCTCACCCACACCACCGGCCTGCACATCCCCGTCGACGCCGGCGTCGCCGCCGCCTTCCTGCGCTGACCCCGGCCCCGTCCGCCCCGAACTCTCCCCACCAGGTTGCTCGTGTGCCCCCACATTCGGAACTGAAGCCCCTGCCCCCGCCCGCCGCAACGCCGGCCACAAACCCGGCCGCAACGCCGGCCGCAACCCAGGCCGTCTTCGCGGCGGCCGACCTCGGCGCCACCAGCGGCCGCGTCGTCCTCGGCCGGGTCGGGCCCGGCCGGCTCGACCTGACGGAGGTGCACCGCTTCGCCAACACCCCGGTGCGGCTTCCCCAGGGTCTGCACTGGGACATCCTGGCGCTCCATCAGGGAGTGCTCGAAGGGCTGCGCGAGGCGGCCAGGTCAGGCCAGGTCGCCTCGATCGGGGTGGACAGCTGGGCGGTGGACTACGGGCTGCTCGACGCCACCGGGAGGCTGCTGGGCAACCCGTACCACTACCGGGACGGGCGGACGGACGCCGTCGCCGACCAGGTCCGCGGGAAGATCGGGGCGGCCGAGCTCTACCGGGCCAACGGACTCCAGCACCTGCCCTTCAACACCCTCTACCAGCTGGCCGCCGAGGCCGGCAGCCCGCAGTTCCTGGCGGCACGTCAGCTGCTGCTGATCCCGGACCTGCTGACGTACTGGCTGACCGGGCAGGTCGGCGCGGAGGCCACCAATGCCTCCACCACCGGCCTGCTCGACGCCGGTACGGGGGCCTGGTCGGGTCCGCTCGCCGAGGCGGTGGGTGTCAACCCGGGGCTGCTGCCGCCGCTGCGCCGTCCCGGCGACAGCTGCGGGACCCTGCTGGCTGCACCGGCCGAATCGACCGGGCTGCCGCGAGGCACCGAGGTGACGGCGGTGGCCTCCCACGACACCGCGTCAGCAGTCGTGGCGGTGCCCGCCGACCGTCCGGACTTCGGCTACATCTCCTGCGGGACCTGGTCGCTGGCCGGACTGGAACTGGGCGCACCGGTGCTCAGCGAGGCCTCGCGGAGCGCGAACTTCACCAATGAGCTCGGCATCGACGACACCATCCGCTACCTGCGCAACATCATGGGCCTGTGGCTGCTCAGCGAGTCCCAGCGCACCTGGCGGGCCCAGGGCAGGCCGTGTGATCTGTCCTTCCTGCTCGCGCAGGCCGCGAAGGCGAAGCCCTTTGCCGCGGTCATCGACCCCGACGCCCCGGAGTTCCTGGCCCCCGGCGACATTCCGGCCCGGATCGCCGGCTACTGCGAGCGCACCGGGCAGCGCCCGCCGACCGACCAGGGCTCGCTGGTGCGCACCGTTCTGGAGGGCCTGGCACTGGCCCACGCCCGGACGCTGCGCCAGGCAGCCGAGTTGTCGGGACGCGGGATCGAGGTGATCCATCTGGTGGGCGGCGGCAGCCGGAACGAGCTGCTGTGCCAGTTCACGGCCGACGCCTCCGGCCTTCCGGTGGTGGCCGGTCCCACCGAGGCCACCGCCCTGGGTAATGTTCTGGTCCAAGCGCGCGCCCACGGCCTGGTCCACGACCGGGCCGGAATGCGCCGCCTGGTCGCCGACACCCAGCCCCTGACCCGCTACACCCCGAGTGGCGACCGATCCGCCTGGACCGCGGCAGCGGCCCGTATCGGCTTGGTCTGAACGTCCACTGAACGATCGCAAGGAGCCGCGATGCGTGTCGCACTCTTCCCGACCTGCGTCAACGACGCGATCCATCCGCGCACCGGCCAGGCCGTGGTGGTGCTGCTGGAGCGGCTGGGTGTGGAGGTCGACTTCCCCGCCGCGCAGACCTGCTGCGGCCAGCCGCAGTTCAACACCGGCTACCGGCGGGCGACCGAGCCGTTGGTGCGGCGGATGGCCGAGGCCTTCGAGGGCTACGACCACGTGGTCAGCCCCTCGGGCTCCTGCACGGCCATGGTCCGCGACAACTACCCGCGGATCGGCGCCAAGGCCCGGGCCGAGGGACGCGGTGCCGGTCTGGCCCGGGCGGCGGAGTCGCTGGTGCCCCGGGTGCTGGAGCTGACCGAATTCCTGGTGGACGTACTGGGGGTGACCGATGTGGGGGCCTACTACCCGCACAAGGTCTCCTACCACCCGTCCTGCCACGGCCTGCGGATGCTGGGGCTGGGGGACCGGCCGCGCCGCTTGCTGGAGGCGGTCGAGGGCCTGGAACTGGTCGACCTTCCGGGGGCGGAGGAGTGCTGCGGCTTCGGCGGCACCTTCGCCGTCAAGAACCCGGACGTGTCGGCCGCGATGGGCGCCGACAAGGTGAACAACGCGCTGGCCAGCGGGGCGGAGGTGCTGTGCGGGGCGGACAACTCCTGCCTGCTGCACATCGGCGGCACCCTGCGCCGGGCCCAGGCGCCGATGCGTGCCGTGCACCTGGCCGAGATCCTGGCCTGCACCACGGCCGACCCCACCGGCGCCACCTGGGCGGCCCCCAAGACAGGGAGCAGCGTATGAGCGACACCTATCTCGGCATGCCCTCCTTCCCCGAGGCTGCCAGGGAATCGACCAAGGACACCCGGCTGCGGGCCAATCTGACCCATGCCACCCACACCATCCGCGACAAGCGGGCCAAGGCGGTGGCCGAGCTCGACGACTGGGCCCGGCTGCGCGAGGCGGGCAAGCGGATCAAGGATGAGACGCTGCGTCATCTGGACGAGCACCTGATCCGCCTGGAGCAGCAGGTGGTCGCGGCCGGCGGCACGGTGCACTGGGCGGCCGACGCCGCCGAGGCCAACCGCATCGTCGCCGACCTGGTCAAGGCCATCGGCGGCGCGGACCCGGACAAGCGCGAGGTGGTCAAGGTCAAGTCGATGGCCACCCAGGAGATCGGCCTGAACGAGGCGCTGGAGGCGGAGGGCATCGCCGCCTACGAGACCGACCTGGCCGAGCTGATCGTCCAGTTGGGCGACGACCGGCCCTCGCACATCCTGGTCCCGGCCATCCACCGCAACCGCGGTGAGGTCCGCGAGATCTTCGCCGAGAAGATGGGGGAGTGGGGCCGTCCGGCCCCGGAGAACCTGACCGACCGTCCGGCCGACCTGGCCGAGGCGGCGCGGCTGCATCTGCGGGAGAAGTTCCTGCGCGCCAAGGTCGGTGTCTCCGGAGCCAACTTCATGGTGGCCGAGACCGGCACGCTGGTGGTGGTCGAGTCCGAGGGCAACGGCCGGATGTGCCTGACCCTGCCCGAGACCCTGATCTCGGTGGTCGGCATCGAGAAGGTGGTGCCGACCTGGCGGGACCTGGAGGTGTTCCTGCAACTGCTGCCGCGCTCCTCGACCGCCGAGCGGATGAACCCCTACACCTCCACCTGGACCGGCACCACGGACGGCGACGGACCCAAGGAGTTCCATCTGGTGCTGCTGGA
Source organism: Streptacidiphilus carbonis (assembly GCF_000787775.1). GTDB lineage: Bacteria > Actinomycetota > Actinomycetes > Streptomycetales > Streptomycetaceae > Streptacidiphilus > Streptacidiphilus carbonis. The sequence continues at coordinate 9,366 of NZ_BBPM01000035.1, forward strand.
CAACGGCCGCACCGCCACCCTGGCGGACGAGGTCGGCCGCCAGGCCCTGCGCTGCATCCGCTGCTCGGCCTGCCTGAACGTCTGCCCGGTCTACGAGCGCGCCGGCGGCCACGCCTACGGCAGCGTCTACCCGGGGCCCATCGGCGCCATCCTCACCCCCCAGCTGCGCGGCACCGCCAGCGCCGTCGACGCCTCGCTCCCCTTCGCGTCCACGCTGTGCGGGGCCTGCTACGAGGTCTGCCCGGTGGCCATCGACATCCCCGAGGTCCTGGTCCACCTGCGCGAGCAGGTCGCCGAGGAAGGCGTGGGCCACCGCGCCGAGCGGGCCGCGATCGGGGCCGCGACCTGGCTGCTGGACCACCCGGCCGCCCTGGGCGCGGCCGAACGCGTGGCCGCCAAGACCCGAAAGCTGCACCCCAAACGGCTGCCCGTCGGACCGGCCAAGGCCTGGACCGACAGCCGCGACCTGCCCGAATTCCCGGCAGAACCGTTCCGCGACTGGTGGAAGAAGAACCGCCGATGACCGCGCCCACGACCTCCGCCCGCGATCGGATCCTGGCCCGCATCCGGGCCGCGGTCGCCGACGCCCCCGAACCGCCACCGGTGCTCCGCGACTACCGCGACAGCCACCACCCGGCCGACCCGGCCCGCCTCCTGGACCTGCTGGCCGAGAACCTGGCCGACTACCGGGCCCTGGTCCACCGCTGCACCGAGGCCGAACTGCCGGCCCTGATCGGCCGGATCCTCGCCGAACGCGGCTCGCACACCCTCCTGGTCCCGGACGGCGTCCCCGAGCCGTGGCTGACCGACGCCCGGGTGGACCTGGTGCGGGACGACCCGCCGCTGGCACCCGACCGCCTCGACGCTGTGGACAGCGTGCTGACCGGCTGCGCCCTGGCGATCGCGGAGACCGGCACCATCGTGCTGGACGCCGGACCGGGCCAGGGCCGCCGCGCGCTCACCCTGGTCCCGGACCACCACCTGTGCGTGATCCGTGCCGCCGACCAGGTCGTCGCCTCCGTCCCGCACGCCATGCCGCGACTGGACCCGGCACGTCCGCAGACCTGGATCTCCGGTCCCTCGGCCACCAGCGACATCGAACTCGACCGCGTCGAAGGCGTCCACGGCCCGCGCACCCTGGAGGTCGTGCTCGTCGAATGAGCCCCCGTGCCTGAGCCGCGGCAGTACAGCGCCCGCCTCCCGGCCGCCACCGCCCCCCGTTCCGCTCGGGGGGCGGTGGCGGCTTTCAACGTTTCAATGGGACTGCGCAACCGACGGCGGTGACGTTATTGAATCGTGTCAATCCGGGAATGCTGCCCCGCCGACACGCATCTGCGCAGGTCGGAGTCGGTCTGCCGATCCAGGTGAACCGCTCCGAGCAGCAATCTGGCTGAATCGGGACATCGAGCATCCCTTGACGCGCCCACAGCCCGAAGCTAACTTCACGGCAACTCCTTTGAAACATTTCACAGCCCGGTCGCAGTAGCCCGGAGAGCCAGGAGACCTTCCATGACCCACCCCGCACCGGACCAGGTCCCGGTCCTCGCGCTCGAGGGGGTGAGCAAGTCCTTCGGCGCCGTCCGAGCCCTCCGCGGGGTCTCCCTGCAGCTGTTCGCAGGCGAGGCGCACGCACTGGCGGGCGAGAACGGCGCCGGCAAGTCCACCCTGATCAAGGCGCTGGCCGGAGTGCACCGGCCGGACGAGGGCACCGTGCTGCTGGACGGCGAGCCCGTCGTCTTCCACGGCCCCGCCGACGCCCGGGACGCGGGTGTGGCCGTCATCTACCAGGAGCCGACGCTCTTCCCGGACCTGTCGGTGGCCGAGAACATCTTCATGGGCCGTCAGCCGCGCCGCTCGCTCGGCCGGGTGGACCACCGGTCGGTCCGCGCCGCCGCCGCCGAGCTGTTCCGGCGGCTGGGCGTGGACCTGGACCCGGACCAGCCGGCCCGCGGTCTGTCCATCGCCGACCAGCAGCTGGTCGAGATCGCCAAGGCGCTGTCCTTCGACGCCCGGGTGCTGATCATGGACGAGCCGACCGCCGCGCTGACCGGCAGCGAGGTGGCCCGGCTGTTCGGCGTGGTCCGCTCGCTGCGCGAGGAGGGCGCCGCGGTGCTGTTCATCTCGCACCGGCTGGAGGAGGTCTTCGCACTCTGCCAGCGGGTCACCACCCTGCGGGACGGCGCCTGGATCGCCAGCGAGCCGGTCGAGGGCCTCGGCGAGGACGACCTGATCCGCCGGATGGTCGGCCGCGATCTGGACGAGCTCTACCCCAAGCTCCCCGCCGAGGTCGGCGCGGTCGCGCTCAGCGTTCGCCGGCTGACCCGGGAGGGCGTCTTCACCGATGTCTCCTTCGAGGTGCGCAGCGGGGAGATCGTCGGACTGGCCGGCCTGGTCGGCGCCGGACGCAGCGAGGTGGCCCGGGCCGTGTTCGGCGTGGACCGCTGGGACGGCGGCGAGGTCCAGGTCGGCGGCAAGCCGCTGAAGCCCGGCGCCCCCAGCCTGGCCATGGCCGCCGGGCTCGCCCTGGTCCCCGAGGACCGCAGGGCCCAGGGGCTGGTGATGGGCATGTCCATCGAACGGAACATCAACCTCACCGGACTGCGGGCCACTTCCCGCGCCGGGGTGATGAACCGCGGCGGCGAGCGCAGCCGTGCGGTCGACTGGGCGGTCCGGCTCCAGGTGAAGTACGCCCGGCTGGCGGACCTGGTCGGCACTTTGTCCGGCGGCAACCAGCAGAAGGTGGTGCTGGCCAAGTGGCTGGCCACCTCCCCGAGCGTGCTGATCGTGGACGAGCCCACGCGCGGCATCGACGTCGGCACCAAGGCCGAGGTGCACCGGCTGCTCTCGCAGCTCGCCGGCGAGGGCGTCGCGGTGCTGATGATCTCCTCCGACCTGCCGGAGATCCTCGGCATGGCCGACCGGGTGCTGGTCATGCACGAGGGCCGGATCGCCGCCGAGATCCCCAGGGCCGAAGCCACCGAGCAGTCGGTGATGGCGGCGGCCACCGGCGTCACCGGGAGGGCGGCATGACGACCACCGCGGAACCCGTGCGGGTCGCGGTCCCCCCGAGCGGGGGACTGCTGGACCGGGTGCTGAAGATGCGTGAGCTCGCCATCCTGGCCGTCCTGGTCCTGATGCTGGCGGCCACCCAGATCGACAACAGCGCCTTCCTGTCCCAGCAGGGCATCAAGGACCTGCTGCTGAACGCGACCATCCTGGTGCTGGTCGCGGTCGGCGAGGCGATGGTAGTGATCACCCGCAATGTCGACCTGTCGGTCGGCTCGGTGCTGGGCATCACCGCCTTCGCGGCCGGCGACTTCCTCCAGGGCGGCGGCAACCCGCTGCTGGCGGTGGTGCTGGCGGTCGCCCTGGGTGCGGCCTTCGGCGCGCTCAACGGCCTGCTGGTGAGCATCGGTCAGGTCCCGGCCCTGGTGGTCACCCTGGGCACGCTCTACATCATCCGCGGCGTCGACTCCATCTGGGTCGGCTCCCGGGAGATCACCGCGAGTGTGCTGCCCTCCGGTTTCGTCGACTTCGGCCACAACGGGCTCTCCGCCCTGCCCTACCTGGCGGTGCTGGCCGCCGTGGTCCTGGTCGCGGTCGCCTACTTCCTGCGCAACTACCGCAGCGGCCGCGAGTTCTACGCCCTGGGCTCCAGCCCGGAGGCGGCCGGACTGGCCGGGGTGCCGGTCCGCAAGCGGATCCTGGCGGCCTACATCGCCTGCGGCGCCCTGGCCGGACTCGCCGGCGCGCTCTACCTGGCCCGCTTCGGCAACGTCGACTCCGGCACCGGCAGCGGCTACGAGCTCACCGTGGTGAGCGCCGTGGTGGTCGGCGGCGTCGCCTTCACCGGGGGATCCGGCAGCGTCTACGGGGTCGCCCTCGGCGCCCTGCTGCTGACCTCCATCAACAGCGTCCTGCCCTCGATCGGCGTCAGCTCGGTCTGGGTCCAGGCCATCGACGGAATCCTGCTGCTCCTCGCCATCGCGGTGGACCGGGTCCTGGCCCTGCGGGTCACCGGGGTGCTGCGCAAGAGGGCGGCAGAGACAAGGAGCGCCCGCCATGGCTGACACCGACATCGGCACCGGGACCGACAGCGCCACACCCTTCACCGCCCGACCGCGGTCCTTCCGGATCGGCGACGCGGTCCGCTGGGACACCGTCGTCGGGGCGCTGCTGCTGGTCCTGCTGGTGTGCTCGTTCTCCTTCGTGGACAACTTCGGCAACGCCCTCAACCTGTCCTTCCTGATCGGCAACACCCTGCCGATCGCCCTGATCGCCCTGCCGATGACGCTGCTGGTGGTCTCCGGCGAGATCGACCTGTCGGTCGGATCGACCGCGGGACTGTCCGGGGCGGTGATGGGCGCGCTGTGGAACGCCGGCTACCCGATCGAGACGATCATCCCGATCTGCCTGCTGCTGGGCGTCGTCTGCGGGCTGGTCAACGGCCTGCTGGTGACCCGGCTGGGACTGCCCTCACTGGCCGTCACCATCGGCACCCTGGCCGCCTACCGGGGCATCGCCCAGATTGTGCTGGGGGCCAACTCGGTCACCGACTTCCCGCAGCAGTACCTGGACTTCGGCTCCGGGCGGATCGCCGGGACCTTCATCCCCTATGCCGCGATCCCCTGGGCGGTGCTGCTACTGGTGGCCGCGGTGGTGCTGCACGCCACCCCGGTCGGACGCTCGCTGTTCGCGGTGGGCGCCTCCGAGGAGGCCGCGCGCTTCAGCGGAGTGCGGGTCAAGCGGCTGAAGCTGTCCATGTTCGTCGCCACCGGCTTCATCTCCTCGCTGACCGGCGTGTTCTGGGTACTGCACTACGCCAGCGCCCGCTACGACAACGCCACCGGCCTGGAACTGTCCGTGGTCGCCGCGGTGCTGCTCGGCGGGATCGACTTCGACGGCGGCAAGGGGACCCTGGGCGGCGCGGTCGCCGGGGTGTTCCTGCTCGGTGCGCTGCAGAACGTGATGAGCCTGGTCAATGTCTCGGCCCAGTCCCAGATCGTGGTCACCGGCGTGCTGCTGGTGATATCGGTCCTCGGTCCGCGGGTCGCCCGGCAGCTGTCCGTCGCCCACGCCCGCAGACGCACCCTCACCGCATCGGCGCCGGTGCCGGTCGCGACTCCGGCCGGGCACACCTGAGCCGTCCCCTCCCTCCCTCCATCTGCTCCCTCCCTACGCATGCCACCCCCATCCGCAGGCTCCAGCCTGCCCCTGTGCTGCCCGCAGCAGCGAGAGGAACCCGACATGACCCAGAGAATCGCCCCTGCCGGCCGTCTCGGCGTCGCCCTGGCCGTCACCGCCACCGTCGCCCTCGGGCTCAGCGCCTGTGGAGGCACCACCAAGAACTCCACCGACAAGGCGGCCTCCTCCGCCCCCGCCGCCGCGGTGGGCTCCTCCGCCGACCCGAACGCGTCCACCAAGACCGGGCTGACCGTCGCCTTCCTGCCCAAGCAGGTGAACAACCCCTACTTCACCATCTCCGACAACGGCGGCAAGACCGCGCTGACCACGCTGGGCGAGAGCTACAAGGAGGTCGGCACCAGCAGCGGCACCGACACCGCCGGACAGGTCTCCTACGTCAACACGCTGACCCAGCAGAAGGTGTCCGCGATCGCGGTCTCGGCGCAGGACCCGGCCGCCCTGTGCACCGCGCTCAAGCAGGCCATGAGCAACGGCATCAAGGTCGTCACCTACGACTCGGACACCGACCCCGGCTGCCGGCAGCTGTTCATCTCCCAGGCCAGCTCCGAGGCGCTGGGCCGCAGCGAGGTGGACCTGCTCGGCAAGCAGCTCAACTACACCGGTGACATCGCGATCCTGTCGGCCGCGCAGACCGCGACCAACCAGAACACCTGGATCGGCTACATGAAGGACGAGCTGAAGAAGCCCCAGTTCGCCAAGATGAAGCTGGTCAAGGTCGCCTACGGCAACGACGACGCGCAGACCTCGTTCCAGCAGACCCAGGGCCTGCTGCAGCAGTACCCCAACCTGAAGGGGATCATCTCCCCGACCACCGTCGGCATCAAGGCCGCCGCCCAGTACCTGTCCGGGTCCAAGTACAAGGGCGCGGTGCAGCTGACCGGTCTGGGCACGCCCAACGACATGCGCGCCTACGTCAAGAACGGCACCGTCCAGGGCTTCGAGCTGTGGGACCCGGCCAAGCTCGGCAGCCTGGCCGCCTACGCCGCCACCGCGCTGGCCTCCGGCCAGATCACCGGCGCGCAGGGCCAGACCTTCAAGGCCGGCTCCCTGGGCACCTTCACCGTCGGCGCCCAGGGCGTGGTGGTGCTCGGCGAGCCGACCGTCTTCACCAAGTCCAACATCGACCAGTTCAACTTCTGACCGCCCGCCCCACCCCGTGTGCGGGTGCCGCCACCACCCGGTGGCGGCACCCGCAGAACTGGAGCACGCCGTGCAGCGCGTCTGCTTTCTGCTGAAGGTCCGCCAGGACCGGCTGGACGAGTACCGCGAACGGCACCGGGAGGTGTGGCCGGAGATGCAGGCCGCGCTGACCGCGGCCGGATGGGGGAACTACTCGCTGTTCGTGCGTGAGGACGGCGTGCTGGTCGGCTATCTGGAGACCGAGGACTTCGAGGGGGCCCGGGCCGCCATGGCCGGCACCGAGGTGAACGCCCGCTGGCAGGCCGAGATGGCGGAGTTCTTCGATTCCCCGGACGGCGCTGCGCCGGATGCGGCGATGCGTCCCCTGACCGAGGTGTTCCACCTGGTCTGACGGGTGACTTGGCGCTCGAACGCGGGCGTGACCCCATACGATGAGCAGTCACCGGAGGTCCGGAACCCTCCGGTGTCGGCATGAGGCGGCAGGACGGGCGCGTGGCACAGATGGTGGGTATCAAGGACGTGGCCCGGCAGGCCGGTGTCTCGGTCGGCACGGTGTCCAATGTGATCAACCGACCGGACATGGTCTCCGAGGAGACCCGGTTCCGGGTCCAGGCCGTGATCGCACGCCTGGGCTATGTGCGCAGCGAGTCCGCCCGGCAGTTGCGGGCCGGTCAGAGCCGGATCATGGCGCTGCTGGTGCTGGACATGGGCAACCCCTTCTTTGTGGACGTGGCGCGCGGCGCGGAACGGGCCGCGCGGGCGGCCGGGCTCGGGGTGATGGTCTGCAACAGCGGCCAGAGCGCCGCCGAGGAGGCTGAGTACCTGTCGCTGTTCGCCGAGCAGCGGGTGCGCGGGGTGCTGCTGACGCCGTCCGACGCCAGCGGGCGCAATCTGGATTCCTTCCGGCGCCACCGGATCCCGTTCGTGCTGGTGGACCGGGTGGCGGCCGGCTCGTCCGAGTGCTCGGTCTCGGTGGACGACGTGGCCGGCGGCACCCTGGCGGTCCGTCACCTGCTGGCCGAGGGCCACCGTTCGATCGCCTATGTCAGCGGTCCCGGCCATCTGCAGCAGATCAAGGACCGCCGGCTCGGCGCGCTGGCCGCCATCGACGAGGCGGGTCTGTCCCCGGAGGTCCTGCAGGACGTGCCGACCGAGGGCCTGAACGTCGCGGCCGGCCGGGACGCGGGCGCCAGGCTGCTCGGCCTCACCAGCCGGCCCACCGCCGTGTTCTGCGCCAACGACCTGCTGGCCCTGGGCGTGCTGCAGGCCTTCTACGCGGCCGGCGTCAGCGTGCCGGACGAGCTCGCCATCGTCGGCTACGACGACATCGAGTTCGCCGCGGCCGCCGCCGTCCCGCTCACCTCGGTCCGGCAGCCGGCCCTCACCATGGGCGCGATGGCCGCCGAACTGCTGCTGGAGGAGACCGACGACGAGGCCGGCACCCACCGCCACCAGCGGGTCGTCCTGCAGCCGGAACTCGTGGTGCGCAACTCCTCCCTGGGCCGCCGCAAGCCGTCCTGACACCCGGAACCCGCTTCTCGCGTCGCTTCTATTGACGGCTCACAGCCAACGCTCATAGATTTCCAGCAGGTAAGGCAATGAAACGTTTCACGCTCCTCTCCCTCGGCATTCCCCCTACGGAGAACCTTTTATGACGACGCCTCAGCGCGCTCCTCGCCGACCAAGCCGGAAACGAAGCACCGCCCTCGCCGCAGCCCTGGCCGCACTGGCCGTCGCGGCCCTGCCGGCGGCGCACGCCAGCGCCTCAGCCGTCCACCCCGCCCCCGGCGCGCCGACCGCCCGCCCCTGGGACGCCTACAACCTGGCCCCCGCGAGCCGCACCGTCAGCCCGGTCCGGGTGACCCGTACCACCGGCACGGTGACCGGCGCGAGCACGGCGCCGCACGGCGGGGCGGTGACGCTGACCGGAGCCGGCTCCTCGATCACCCTGGACTTCGGCAAGGAGGTCGGCGGACTGGTCAGCCTGCACTTCACCGCCGCGAGCGCGGCCGGCCAGCAGCTGGGCCTGGCCTTCAGCGAGTCCTCGCAGTACATCGGCCCGGACGGCGACGCCAGCAACGGCGGCTCCGGCACCGACGGCGCCGTCTACGCCGACACCGCACCCGGTACCGAATGGACCCTGCCGCAGGCCTCGCTGCGCGGCGGCTTCCGCTACCTGACGCTCTTCGACAAGTCCGGCGGCCCGATCTCGTTCGACCAGGTCTCGCTGGCCATCAGCTTCGCGCCCACCATGGCGGACCTGCGCGACTACGACAACTACTTCTACTCCAGCGACCCGCTGCTCAACCGGATCTGGTACGCGGGCGCCTACACCGTGCAGACCAACACCATCGCGCCGGCCACCGGCCGGATCTGGGGCCCGCCGGCCACCGGCTGGGACAACAGCGGGACCGTCGGCACCGGCGCCACCGTGCTGGTGGACGGGGCCAAGCGGGACCGCACGGTGTGGCCCGGCGACCTGGGCGTTTCGGTCCCCACCCAGTACGCCTCGCTGGGCGACCTCACCCCCACCCGCAATGCGCTGACCACCCTCTACCAGCACCAGGCCGCCTCCGGCGAGCTGCCCTTCGCCGGTCCCGAGGTCAACTTCTACGGCTCGGACACCTACCACCTCTGGACCCTGATCGGCACCGCCAACTACTACCAGTACTCGCACGACAAGGCCTGGCTGGACACCGAGTGGTCCAACTACCAGCGCGCTCTGGCCTTCTCGCCCGCCAAGGTCCAGCCGGACGGGCTGATGTCGGTCACCGGCACCGCCGACTGGGCCCGCAGCGACCAGGGCGGCGAGAACATCGAGGCCAACGCGCTGTTCCACCAGGCCTTGACCACCGGCGCCGCACTGGCGGCCATCGAGGGCGACCAGGCCTCGGCCACCGCCTGGAGCACCGCCGCCGACAAGGTCGAGACCGCCGTCAACGCACTGCTCTGGGACGACGCGGCGGGGGAGTACCGCGACAACCCGGCCAGCGACCTGCACCCGCAGGACGGCAACTCGGCGGCGGTCTGGTTCGGACTGGCGCCGGCCGGCCGCGCCAAGCGCGTCAGCGCCTCGCTCACCACCGCCTGGAACGCCTACGGCGCCACCACGCCGGAGAAGAACTCGGAGATCGCCACCTTCCCCGGCTCCATGGAGATCCAGGCCCATCTGCAGGCCGGCGACGCCACCCAGGCCCTGGACCTGATCCGCCGCGAGTGGGGCTACATGCTCGACTCCCCGCTCGGCACCGGCAGCACCTTCTGGGAGGGCTACCTGGCGAACGGTCAGTTCGGCTACGGCGGCGCCTACATGAGCGCCTCGCACGGCTGGGCCACCGGGCCGACCTCGGCGCTCACCTTCGACGTGCTGGGCATCAGCCCGCAGTCCGTCACCGGCGGCTACGCCCTGAAGCCCCAGCCGGGCGACCTGGCCGACGCCCAGGGCTCGCTGAAGACCCCGCTCGGCGACATCAAGCTGGCCTGGCAGCACAACGTCAAGGACCGCAGCTTCACCGAGCAGGTGGACGCGCCGACCGCGGCGGTCGACGAGGTGGACGTGCCCACCTTCGGCGCCCCCGTCCAGGTGGCCGTCAACGGCAAGCGGGTCTGGAACGGCCGCACGGCCACCGGCTACGGCGCGCACCTGGCGGGCGACTACGTGGTGCTGCACGGCGCCCCGGCCCGGGCGTCGATCAGCAGCCAGGCGGTCGCCTCGGTGCCGACCACGCTGACCGTGGCCGCCACGTCCACCACGACCGCCCCGCTGCAGGCCGGGCACACCATGACGCTGCCGGTCACGGTCAGCGCGCAGGGCGACAGCCTGCTGCACGGTCAGGTCACCGCGAAGCTGCCGGCCGGCTGGACCGCCGACCCGGCGGCCTTCACCCTGGACACCCGCGACGGGCCGACCGACGCCGTCGTCCGACTGACCCTGCACGCACCGGCCGGCGCCACCGGCGCCCCGCAGTCCGTCGGGGTCACCGCCACCGCCGGCCGCGCCACCGCGCGGACCAGCACCCCGGTGCTGGTGTTCGGCAGTTGGCCGCAGGCCACCACCGCCGACGCGTCCAGCGCCCACGCCCCCAATGTCTTCAACGGGCAGACCCGCACCTACGACGCGGCCAACGCCGTCGACGGCGACCTCGCCACCTTCTGGAACGACGACACCTCCGGCCGGTACCCGGACACCCTCAGGGGCACCTCGCCGTCACCGGTCACCCTGAACGGGGTCGGCTTCGCCTCCATCGTCGACGGCGTGCCCACCGACTTCACCGTGCAGACCTGGGACGGCACCGCCTGGACCACCCGGGCCACGGTCGCCGGCAACACCGCGCTGGACCGCTGGATCCCCTTCGACAGCCCGGTCACCACCTCGCAGGTCCGTCTGGTCGTCACTGCTTCGCAGACGCAGAACGGCAATTTCACCAGGGTCGCCGAATTCACCCCGTAAGTCCGGAACGCTCCCGGAAATCCCGCGGACCAGCGGTTTCCGCAGGCCGATCCAGACTTCTGATTTGAAACGTTATACCCCGCTGTCCACCCAACAGCACCACAGGAGCCCGCCATGCCCAGCCCACTCCTGCCCGCCCGCCGTGCGCGGACCGTCCAGGCCGCAGTCGTCGTCGCGGCCCTCACCGCCACGCTCTCCGTGTCCCATCCGGCCTCGGCCCACCCCGCCCCGGCCGCCCTGAGCCGCGGATCCGCGCCCGACTGGCAGCAGTACGTCCAGGCGCCCGCAGGCCGCTCCGTGCAGCCGGTCGCGGTCGTCGCCACCACCGGCAGCGTGACCGAGCCGAAGGGTGCCCTCGGCAAGGGGACCGCGACCCTCACCCGGGCCGCACCGGCCGCCAAGCCGGCCTGGCCCACCGGCACCACCGCCACCGCCTCCTCCTTCCACGACGGCAACAACGGCAACGACGGCCTCCCGCGGACCTACGTCCCCGGGAACGCCGTCGACGGAAGCACCGACACCTTCTGGAACGACGCCTCCGCCGCCACCTATCCGGCCTGGCTGCAGATCACCAGCCCGACCGCGGTGGAGCTGCCCGGCATCACCGTGCTGTCCAACAGCGACGGCGTCCCGCAGGACTTCACCGTGCAGACCTGGGACGGGACCGTCTGGACCACCCGGGCCACCGTCACCGGCAACACCGACGTGCAGCGGGCCGTCTCCTTCAGCGCACCGGTGAGCACCACGCAGGTGCGCATCACCGTGACCAAGGACCAGGCCAGTGCCAAGGGCGAGTACACCCGGATCAACGAGGTCTGGCCCGGACCGGTCGCCGCCGATCCGCCGGCGCCAAGCATCACCCTGGACTTCGGCAAGGTGGTGGTCGGCTACCCCAGGATCAGTTTCGCCGGGGCCTCCGGGAACAGTCCCGGGGTCCGCCTCGCCTTCTCGGAGACCCTGCAGTACCTCAGCGACCGCTCCGACTTCACCCGCTCCGACGTCGGCGGCGGCCCCGGCACCGACCAGTACGCCGTGCCCCCGCAGGGAGGCGTCTGGACCGACAGCAAGACCTGCCTGAGCGGGACCAAGGTGTGCTCGGACGGCCTGCACGGCTTCCGCTACCTGAAGATCAGCCTGGACGCGCTGCCGGCCGACGCGCCCTACACCCAGGCCCAGGGCGCCGTGAAGATCAACGGCGTCTCCCTGGACTTCACCCCGTACCTGGGCACCCCGGCCAGCTACACCGGCTGGTTCGAGTCCTCCGACCAGCAGCTCAACCAGTACTGGTACAACGCCTCCTACACCAACGAACTGGTCACCGACACCTTCCGCTCCACCGACGTCGACCCGCGCGGCGCCGACAGCCCGAGCCTGGACGGCAAGCTGGTCCTGCAGGACGGCGCCAAACGCGACCGCGACCCCTACGTCGGCGACATCGCGGTCTCCGGTCGCACCACCTACCTCACCCACGACACCGCGGTCGCGGCCCGCAACGTCCTCGCGGACCTGGCGGACCACCAGCGCTCCGACGGCTGGATCCCCCCGGCGTCCATCAACAACTACACCCTGCCGCTGTTCGACTATCCGATGTGGTGGGTCACCAGCAGTTGGGACTACGTGCTCTACAGCGGCGACACCGCATACGCCAAGAGCTACTACCCCAACCTGCTCAAGGTCCTGGACAGCTGGTACCCCAGCGTCACCGACGCCGACGGCCTGCTCTCCAAGGGCCTCAACGGAACCGGCGGCTACGGCGACTACGCCTTCCTGCCCCGCGCCGGCGAGGTCACCTACTACAACACCCTGTACGTCCAGGCCCTCAAGGACGCCGCGGCCCTGGCCCGCTCGCTGGGCCGCACCGCCGACGCCGACCGCTGGCAGCAGCGGGCGGGCACCGTCGCCACGGCGATCAACGCACACCTGTGGGACAGCAGCACCGGCGCCTACCTCGACTCCGCCACCGGACCGGCCCGGCACGCCCAGGACGGCAACGGGCTCGCCGTCGTCGCCGGGGTCGCCAGCCAGGCGCAGGCGACCTCCGCGCTGGACTACCTGGCCCAGAAGACCGCACTGCCCTACGGCAACTCCTTCATGGACAACGACACCCTGGTCTCCGACGGCGCCCAGCGCGTCTACGCCTTCACCTCCTACCCCGACATCCAGGCCCGCTTCCTGAGCGGACAGGCCGACTCCGCGATCGACGAGATCAAGCGCCTCTACGGCTGGATGACCGACCACGGCCCCGGCATCACCGACTGGGAGGGCATCGGCGCCGGCGGGTCGCTGTACGAGGGCGCCTACACCTCCGCCGCCCATGGCTGGTCCACCGGCGTCGTCCCGGCCCTCACCAACGACCTGCTGGGGGCCACCCCCACCGGACCCGGCTTCAGCACCTGGACGGTCCAGCCCCACCCCGGCACGGTCACCTGGGCCCGCGGCCAACTCCCCACCCCGCACGGACCGCTGACGGTCAGCTGGACCCGGGGCAGCGGAGCCCAGCAGTTCTCACTGACCGTCACCGCCCCCCACGGAACCTCGGGGGAGGTGTCCGTCCCGGTCACCGGCACGGCCGTGGTCCGCCTGGACGGACACACCGTCTGGAACGGGAGCAGCGCCACCCGATCGGGCGCCACCCTGCAGAACGGCTACCTCACCCTGTCCGGGGTGCAGCCAGGCACCCACACCGTCACGGTCACCCGCACGGGCGCATAGCCCGCAGCCACCGGCCGACCCCCGACGAGAAGGAGAACAACCCCCGTGACCTGGTTCGGAACGAGAAGGGGCCGGCCCCCGCGCCGGGTCGCGTTCATCGCGGTCCTCGCGGCCCTGCTGGCCGCACCCACCGCGGCGCCCGCGCTCGCCGCCGCCGCACCGCAGCAACCGCCCGGCGCCTCCGGCAGCGCGCTGGCCCCCACCGGTCTGAAGGTCGACGGCCAGAACCCTGGCCTGCCGGCCGGCGAGGCGCGGCCCACGCTCTCGTGGACCCTGAACGACTCGGCCCGGGCCGAGGGCCAGACCGGCTACGAGATCCGGCTCGGTACCGGCCAGGGGCACACCTGGGACTCCGGCCGGGTGGCCTCGCAGAACTCGACCGACGTGGGGTACCCCGGTCCCGCACTGGTCAGCAACAAGACCTACACCTGGTCGGTGCGGACCTGGAACCGCCAGGGCGAGGCCTCGCCCTGGTCCGCGTCCGCCTCCTTCGACACCGGACTGCTCAACCCCGCGGACTGGTCAGCCTGGTGGCTGCAGGTCGGCGACGGCGCCCTGGTGCGCGGCGACTTCACCGTCACCAAGCCGGTGGCCCGGGCCCGGCTCTACTTCGCGGCCCAGGGGCTGGTCGAGCCGCATCTGAACGGCGCGCGGGTCGATCCGACCGAGGTCCTCGACTCCTCGGTGACCGACTACCGGTCCCGGGTCCTCTACCGCGACCTCGACGTCACCTCCCAGCTGCGCCAGGGCAGCAACGCACTGGCATTCATGGCCGGCAAGGGCCAGTTCGGCGGGCAGCCGACCTTCGTCGCACAGCTGGACGTGACCTACACCGACGGCTCCACCGCCACGTTCGGCACCGATCCGACCTGGCGGACCACGGCGGGGCCGGTCACCGGCGACGACTTCTACTACGGCGAGACCTACGACGCGCGCAAGGCCGTCGCAGGGTGGGACACCGCCGGACTGGACGACAGCTCCTGGGCCGCCGTGCACGCGGTCGCACCGGCCTCCCACCAGGTGAGCCTGGCCCAGGGCAAGCCGGTCACCTCGCTGGACACCACCAGCTGCTGCGGCTGGTCGCCCGCCGCGCTCACCGACGGCGTCGACGGCTCGACCGACGCCTCCGAGGGTTACCACTCGGCCATCGAGTCGACCGCCGACAGCACCAAGTGGGTGCAGACGGACCTCGGCAGCGACCAGAGCATCCATCAGGTCGCCCTGTACCCGGCCAGGCCGACCAACGACCCGGCCGGCGACTTCCCCGCCGCCGGCTTCCCGGTCCGCTACCTGGTCCAGGTCAGCGACGACCCGACCTTCGCCACCGCGACCACGGTCGCCGACCGCACCGGAGCCGACCAGCCCTCGCCCGGCACCGCCCCGGTGGTCCTGGACACCGACGCCACCGGCCGCTACGTCCGGGTCACCGCCACTGTGCTGCGCTGCATCGGCACCAGCTGCACCTTCCGGCTGGCCGAGCTCGGCGTCTACGGCGCCCACCCCGCCACCGGCTACTCCGCTGTCGCCGCGATACAGGACGACACCACCCCGCCGACCACCGTCGTCACGACCCTCACGCCGGTGAAGGAGACCCGGCCCGCCGCCGGGAAGCGGATGTACGACTTCGGCCAGAACATCACCGGCTGGGTGACCGTCACCGCGAACCAGCCCGCCGGGACCACCGTGGACATCAAGAAAGGGGAGATCCTCGACTCCGCGGGCGAGGTGACCACCTCCAACATCAGCTTCTCCGCCGGTGACCCGCCGCGCCAGACCGACCACTACACCTTCGACGGATCCGGAACCCAGAGCTACGCCCCGCACTTCAACTACTCCGGCTTCCGCTACGCCGAACTCACCGGCCTGCCGGACGGCGCGACGGTCACCGTCACCGCGCAGGAGGAGCACACCGCGGTCGCCACCACCGGCAGCTTCAGCTCCTCGGACGCACTGCTGAACTCGATCCAGGGCGCCGTCGCGCAGACCCAGCTCAACGACCTGCAGTCGATCCCGCTGGACTGCCCCACCCGGGAGAAGCACGGCTGGCTCGGCGACGCCGCCGACTCGGACGTGGAGGCTATGGCCAACTACGACATGCAGTCGTTCTACGACAAGTGGCTGGGCGACGTGGTCACCAGCCTCAACCCGGACGGCAGCATCCCCTCGGTGGCGCCGACCAACGGCAGCACCGGCTGGGCCACCGACCCGGCCTGGGGCACCGCCTACCCGCAGATCATCTGGGACAGCTACACCCAGTACGGCAGCAAGCAGCCCATCACCGCCAACTACCAGCACGTCAAGGCATGGGTGGACTACCTGGGCACGATCAGCGACGCCGACCACATCGTGGTCAACGCGCCCACCTCCTGGGGCGACGACTGGGTCGCCACCGTCAGCACCCCGCACGACTACTTCCAGACCGGCTTCTACTACCTGGACGCCCAGCTGCTCGCCAAGATGGCGAACGTGGTCGGCAACCGGGCCGACGCGACCAAGTACACCGCGCTGGCCACCCAGATCGCGGCCGGGTTCACCAAGCGCTACCTGGACACCGCCACCGGCGTCTACGGCACCGGCACCCAGCTGTCCTACGCGATGCCGCTGGTGCTGGGCATCGTGCCGGCCGCCCGGGTGCGGACCACCGTCGACCGCCTGGTGCAGGACATCGCCGCCCGCGACGACCACCTGACCACCGGCTTCGTCGGTACCACCCTGGTGTTCCAGGCCCTCGGCGCGTACGGCCGCAACGACGTCGCCCTGGCCGTCGCAGAGCGCACCGACTACCCCAGTTTCGGCTACATGCTCGGCAACGGCCCCGGCACGATCTGGGAGAAGTGGATCGACTCCTCCGCGCCGGACGGGACCTCTTCCAAGGACCACATCGGCCTCGGCGGATCCATCGGCCAGTGGTTCTACCAGCAGCTGGCCGGCATCCAGCCCGGCAGCACCGGGTCCGGGTACAGCAGCCTCACCCTCGCCCCCAGCGTGGTCGGCGCGCTGACCTCGGCCTCGGCCCAGCAGCAGACGGTGCGCGGAACGGTCGTCAGCTCCTGGCAGCGCAACGGGTCCACACTGACGTACCACGCGGTCGTCCCGGTCGGCAGCACCGCGACCATCCGGCTGCCGCTGCTCGGCGGAGCGCAGTCCACGGTCAGGGAGGGCGGGCGTACCCTGTACGCGGCCGGCCACCGCGAGCAGGCCGACCCCGGCCTCGCCGTCGGCACGGCGGACGACCAGATGCTCACCCTCACTGCGGGCTCGGGCGACTACACCTTCACCGTGACGCCGCCCAGGACCGCCTTCACCAGCGTGTCGGTGACCGCGGCCCAGCCGGCCCCGATCACCGCGGGCGGCAGCGGCGACATCACCGCGGTGGTCGAGGCGCGGTCCACCGGCAACGGTTCGGCCACCGTGGGCGCCTCGGTGCCCGCCGGCTGGACGGCCACCGCGACCCCCGCGGCGGTCCCGCTCACCCCGGCCGCCACCGAGACCCGCAGCACCGTCCGGATCACGGTGCCGGACGGCACGCCGAGCGGGGTGTACCCGGTGACGCTGAAGGTACGGGCCCCCGACGGCTCCGTCGCCACCGCGGCCGCGCAGGTGCAGGTCTTCGGGCACTGGCCGGCCGGGACCACAGCGAGCGCGTCGAGCGAGCACGCACCCAACGTGGTCAACGGCGTGACCCGCACCTATCTGGCGTCCAACGCGATCGACGGGAACCTGTCCACCTTCTGGAACGATGACACTCAGGGCCAGTTCCCGGACACCCTGACGGTCACGGCGCCCTCCGCGGTGCCGCTGGCCGGGGTGGGCTTCGCCTCCAACCCGGACGGCGTGCCGACCGACTTCACCGTCCAGACCTGGGACGGCTCGCAGTGGGTGACCCAGGTGCCGGTGTCCGGCAACACCGCGGTGTACCGCTGGATCCCGTTCCCCGCGCAGGTGACGACCACACAGGTACGGGTGGTGGTCACCGCCGACCAGGACGGCTCGTTCACCAGGATCGGCGAACTCGCCCCCTGAGCGCACCGCAGCATCACCTGGCCGCGCATCCCCGCCTACCGGCAGGGGTGCGCGGCCTGTGCGGCCTTCGCGTAGGCGTGCACCATCGGCCGGGTGTCGCCGGCCCGCCAGGCCAGCGCGAAGCGGGACGGCGACAGACCGCGGACCGGGAGGGTGACCACACCGCCCCGGGTCAGCAGCGGTGCGTTGCCCGCGCCGAGCAGGCAGACGCCCTGCCCGCCCACCAGCGCTTCGTAGGTCTCGTCGACCCCGCTGATCTCCGCGCCGACCAGCGGCTCCCGGCCGCCGCGCTCGTCGGTGGCCAGCCAGTGGTCCCGCAGCACCCCGGCGGTGGGCGGCAGCGCCAGGAAGGGCTGGTCCAGCAGCTCGGCGAAGTCGACGGACTCCCGTCCCGCCAGCGGATGGCTCTCCGGCAGGGCCACCAGCCGCGGCTCCTGGGCCACCACCACCCAGCCCAGCCGCTCCGGCTCGGGCTGCGGCAGCCAGACGAAGGCGACATCGCTGGAGCCGTCGGCCAGCCCGGCGCTGGGGTCGGTCCAGTCGACCTGGCGCAGGACCAGCTGCGCGTCCGGGTGGTCCGCGGTGAAACGGGACCGGATCGCCGGCAGCATCCCGTTGCGGCCCGGGCCGGTGCTCATCCCGATCACCAGCCTGGTCCGCGCCGCCGCCTTGGCCGCCGCGACCGCCCGCTCGGCCTCCGTCCACTGCTCCAGCATCCGCCGGGCGTGCGGCAGCAGCGCGGTCCCGACGGCGGTGAGCCGCACCTCGCGGTGGTCCCGATCGAAGAGCGGCGCGCCCAGGGCGCGTTCCAGCATCCGGATCTGCTTGCTCAGTGCCGGCTGCGAGACGAACAGCAGCTCGGCCGCCCGGGTGAAGTGCAACTCCTGTGCCACCGCGGCGAAGTAGCGAAGGTCCCGCCCATGCACGTCCATAGCCCATGGTTATCACGGAAGGTCTTGGACGCGCGAGGCGCCGCCCAGCAGGCTTGGTTCCAACAGCGGGACACGGACCATGAGGAGTGGCAATGAGCAGGGTATGGCTGATCACCGGCGCCAACAGCGGCTTCGGCCTGGCGCTCACCGAGGCCGCGGTGGCGGCGGGCGACGTCGTGGTCGCCACCGCCCGGCGGCCCGAGGCTCTGGCGGAGCTGGTGGCGGCCCACCCCGACCAGGTCGAGGCGGTGCGGCTGGACGTCACCGACCCGGCCGGCGTCGACGCCGTGGTCGCTGATGTGACGGAACGTCACGGCAGGATCGACGTCCTGGTCAACAATGCGGGCCGGACCCATATCGGGGCGGCGGAGGAGACCACCGACGCCGAGCTGCGCTCGCTGTTCGAGGTGCACTTCTTCGGCCCGGCGGCGCTGGTGCGGGCGGTGCTGCCGTCCATGCGCAGCCGTCGCTCCGGGGCGATCGTGCAGTTCAGCAGTATGGGCGGGCAGATGTCCTTCGCCGGCTTCTCCGCCTACAGCGCCACCAAGTTCGCCCTGGAGGGGTTCTCCGAGGCGCTCCTGGACGAGGTCGCCCCGCTGGGAATCAAGGTGCTGGTGGTGGAGCCGGGTGCGTTCCGCACCGGTCTGATGGGCAGTCGCAGCGCCAGCGCCGAGATCGACGACTACTCCGGCACCGTCGGCGCGACCCGGGCCATGGCGGCGGCCGGCGACGGCACCCAGCCCGGTGACCCGGCCAAGGCGGCCGCCGCGATCCTGGCCGCCCTGGCGGCCGAGAACACCCCGCTGCACCTGCCCCTGGGCAACGACGGGGTCGATGCGGTCCTGGGTCACCTCGACGCCGTCCGCGCCGAGGTGACGGCCTGGGAGAAGACCGCCCGCGACACCGCCCTCGACTGATTCCCTCACCCGGACCTCGGATCTGACGCCGCGTCGGTGCGGCGTCGGATCCGAGGTCCGGGTACGGTATCGTCGGCCCGCGTCAGGGGTGGGCGGGTACGGCGGCTGGAGGGGCTCGTGACGGAGGACAGGACCTGGATGCAGGGGACCGGCGAGCGGCCGCCGTCGGCGGACCTGCATCCGGAGGTCGCCCATCCCGCCCGGGTCTACGACGTGTGGCTGGGCGGCAAGGACAACTTCGCCTCCGACCGTGCCGTCGCCGAGCAGCTGGCGGCGTTGACCCCGGACGTGGTGAACGCGGCCCGGGCCAACCGGGCCTTCCTGGGCCGGGCCGTGCGCACCGTCTCGGCGCTGGGCGTCAGCCAGTTCCTGGACATAGGCACCGGCATCCCGGCGGCCGGCAACACGCACCAGGTGGCCCAGCAGGCCGACCCCTCGGCCCGGGTCGCCTACGTGGACAACGACCCGATCGTGCTCACCCACGCCAGGGCGCTGATGAGCGGCTCCGGCCACGGCGCGACCACGGTGACCCAGGCCGACCTGCGCGACCCCGAGGCGATCCTGGCCGCACCCGGGGTGCGCGACCTGCTGGACTTCAGCCGCCCGATCGCGTTGATGCTGGTCGCGGTGCTGCACTTCATCGGCGACGACCAGGACCCGCAGGGCATCGTCAAGCGCCTGCTGGAGGCCCTGCCGACCGGCAGCCACCTGATTCTGACCCATGGCACCGGCGACACCCTGCCGCAGGAGCTGGCCCAGCGCGCCGAGCAGTCCTACGACCGGGCCGCGGCCCATCTGCACCTGCGCCCGCAGCAGGAGGTGCAGCGGTTCTTCGGCGGCGGCGAGCTGCTGGAGCCGGGCCTGGTGCTGGCGCCGTACTGGCGTCCGGACGGCCCGCTGCCCGAGGACGCCGCGCGCCTCGGCATCTACGCCGGCATCGCCCGCTACTGAGCCGTCGGGTACCGGGCCGCCTGCCACGGCACGGCGGCGTCCCGGCATGCGGCGCGGCCGCATCAGGGGTATGCAAGGAGGATGGATGCGCCGGAGGGGTTGACCGGGTGGCGCTCACGGCGGCCGCGGGCGGGCCTGGTGGCCGTCGCGCTGGCGGTGATGGCGGTGATCGCCGTCGCGGACGTGCTGTCCCCGTCCGACATCCATCTGGGCCCGCTGCTGGTGGTTGCCCCGGCGTTCACGGCATCCTTCGCGGGTCCGCGGCTGACCGGGTTCATCGGACTGCTGGCGGTGCTCACCCTGGTCTGGGTGGGGCTGGCCCGCGGAGTGGTGGGGACCGAGAACCTGATGGTGCAGATCGGCTCCATGATCGCCCTCTCGGCGCTGCTGGTGGTCTTCTGCCGGCTGCGGGAACTCCGCCTCGGCGAGCTGTCCCGGGCCCGCTTCGTCTCCGAGGCCACCCAGAGGGTCCTGCTGCCGCCGATCCCGGAGGTCTCAGGACCGCTGCGGATCGCCTCGCGCTACCGCGCCGCCGAGGCGGACACCGGCATCGGCGGCGACCTGTTCGCGCTGGCCCGCACGGCCGGCAGCACCCGGCTGCTGATCGGCGACGTCCGCGGCAAGGGGCTGTCCACCCTGGACGCCACCGCGATGCTGCTGGGCGCGTTCCGCGCGGCCGCGCACCGGGAGTCGCCGCTGCTGGAGCTGGTCTCCTACCTCGAAGGAAGCGTCTGCTGGGGGCTGGGGCAGTTCACCGAGGCCGAGGGCGACGTGGGGGAGCGGTTCATCACCGCGCTCGTGCTCGACATCCCGGACCACGACCAGGTCGTCCACCTGGTCAACTGCGGCCACCCCCCGCCGCTGCTGCTCGGCCGCCGGCACCCGGTCCAGCTGCTGGACCGGACGGCCCCGCCCCTCGGTCTCGGCGCCCTGGCCAGCGCCCCGTACGAGATCACCACCTTTCCCTTCGGACCCGAGGACCTGCTGCTGCTCTACACCGACGGGCTGATCGAGTCCCGGGACGGGGACGGCCGCTTCTACCCGCTGGCGGAGCGCGCGGCCCAGTGGGGCGCCCGGACGCCGGGCTCCTTCCTGGACGCGCTCTGGACGGACCTGGAGTCCCATCGGGACGGCCCGCCCCAGGACGACATCGCTCTCATCGCCCTGCGCCGCGCCGACACGCCTTAGGGCTCCGGCTTCTGCAGGGGCACCGGGGCGGGGGAGATCGCGGCGCTCAGGACCGCGTTGTTGGGCAGTAGGACGGCGCCGTCCTCGGTACGGAGCTGGACGAAGAGCAGGGTCATGTCGGTGACGTGGCCCTGGATCCGGCCGCCGAGGGCGCCGGACTGGATGGTCACGTCCTGGCCGACATGGAACGGGCGGGCGGTCAGCAGTACCAGCCCGGCGAAGATGTTGCCCAGCACCGGCTGCGCGGCGATGCCCACGATCACACCGGTCAGCGCGCCGCCCAGGATCAGCCTGCTCCACGGGACGTGCAGCAGGCTGAGCGCGCCCAGGACGACCAGTGCGTAGCCGCTCAGCAGGCACAGCATCCGCAGGGTGGTCACCCGGGTGTCGCCGAACCGCTGGGGCACCAGCGCCACCAGGTCCTGGGTGGCGCCGCGGACCGCGATCAGCGCGAAGACCAGGAAGACCAGGGCGCTGACCGCGGCCGCGGTGCGGTTGGCCAGCGAGTGGTGCGAGGACGCGTCGCCCAGCACGCCCCCGTAGTACGTGGACACCCCCAGCCCGGCCAGGGCCATGGTGGTGGTCACGAGGGCCTTGCGGGTGCGGATGGCTCCGTGCCAACGGACCGGGCGGACGGCGCGGCCGCCGTTCTCCTCGGCGGAAGCGGCCTCATCTGGTGTTTTCACGCTCCGTATTGTGCAACAGACGGCTAAGCCGCCGTCAGCAGCCGCGACAGCCCGGTGGCGTTCAGTACCCGGAGCAGCAGCGGGCCCGCCTGGACCAGCCGCAGCGGCACCCCGAAGTCGGCCGCCAGGTGCTGGGCCCGGATGAACACGGTGAGGCCGCCGTAGTCGCAGGAGTCGACCAGGGCGACGTCGACCTCGATCCGGCGCACCTGGGGGTCGATGAGCAGCGACTCCAGGGCCTCGTCGAGCAGCGCGTCGGCGCTGCGGTCGACGCGCCCCGCGAGCATGATCTCCGCGGTGGCGGAGCCCTCCGGTACGAGCACGGTCACGGCTGAAATCTCGCCCATGAATCCCCCGATGCCGCAACAATAGTGGGCAGCAAGCTAGTTGAACCGGCCGCGGCTCGTACACGACATCCGCAGGTTCCTGGGGGCATCGTGTCTCTGTCGTTACCGCCGGGGCCGGGGAGCAGCGCATCCGGGAGCCGTCTGCTGGGCGGCGAGCTGCCGGTCACCCGGCTGGGCCACGGCACCGTGCAGCTGACCGGGCCCGGCGTCCGGGGGGACGCCGAGGACCCGGCCGAGGCGGGACGCGTGCTGCGGCGAGCCGTCGAGCCGGGCCGTCCGTTCATCGACACCGCCGACGCCTGTACGGCGGCGTGACGGCTACCGGCGCGGCAGCTTCCAGCCCGGGCGCGGGAAGTGGCAGGTGTAGCCGTCGGGGTAGCGCTCCAGGTAGTCCTGGTGCTCCGGCTCGGCCTCCCAGAAGTCGCCGACGGGCTCGACCTCGGTGACGACCTTGCCGGGCCACAGGCCGCTGGCCTCCACGTCGGCGATGGTGTCCAGGGCGGTGCGGTACTGCTCCGCGTCCGCGTAGAAGATCGCGGAGCGGTAGCTGGCGCCGATGTCGTTGCCCTGCCGGTCCACCGTGGTGGGGTCGTGGATCTGGAAGAAGAACTCCAGCAGGTCGCGGTAGGAGGTCCTGGCGGGGTCGTACTCGATCTCGATCGCCTCGGCGTGCGAGCCGTGGTTGCGGTAGGTGGCGTTGGGGGTGTCCCCGCCGGAGTACCCCACCCGGGTGCGGGTCACCCCGGGCAGCTTGCGGATCAGGTCCTGCATGCCCCAGAAACAACCACCGGCCAGAACGGCCTTCTCCGTGTCCCCAGCCATGGCTTCTCCCTCAGTCTCGTCGGGCAGTCTCGTCGGGGCCGAACGCTCCGCTCGGCTCCACTCTTGCCGGGGCCGTCGCCGGGGTCAAACGAAGGGGCGGCAGGGGCTAGTCTGTGCATGATCGTTGGGCTTGCGTTCGAGCGAGTAGGGTGGCGTCGTGGCTGAGGACTTGGGCTGGATGAAGCCGGGTGACGACCGGGTGCCGTCGGTGGCGCTGCGCACGGATGTGGCGCACCCCGCCCGGATCTACGACTTCCTGCTCGGCGGCAAGGACAACTTCGCGGCCGACCGCGACGCCTCGGTCGAGATCACCGGCGTCTGGCCCAACCTGCCGAAGTCGATGCGGGCCAACCGCAGCTTCATGCGTCGGGTGACCCACTACCTCGCGGCGGAGCAGGGCATCCGCCAGTTCCTGGACATCGGCACCGGGCTGCCCACCTCGCCCAATCTGCACGAAGTGGCCCAGGCCGTGGACCCCGGGGCGCGGGTCGCCTACGTCGACAACGACCCCATGGTGCTGGTGCACGCCCGCGCCCTGCTCACCAGCACGCCCGAGGGCCGCACCACCTACATCGACGCGGACCTGCACGACCCGCAGGCCATCCTCAACGCCCCGAACCTGCGGGCCACCCTGGACCTGGACCGGCCGGTCGCCCTGAGCCTGATCGCGGTGCTGCAGTTCATCACCGACGAGGACGAGGCGCACGCCATCATCGACGGACTGATGAAGCACCTGGCACCGGGCAGCTTCCTGGCCCTCTCCACGGTGACCGCCGACAGCGCCCCCGAGGAGGTCACTCGCGGCATCGCCGCCTACGAGGCCCGAGGCATTCCGGAGCGGATCCGCGATCGGGCCGAGGTCGAGCTGCTCTTCGGCGACCTGGAGCTGGTGGACCCCGGGGTGTGCCTGGTGCACCGCTGGCATCCGGACGCCGAGGCCGAGGCCACCTCCGACGCGCATGTGCACATGCACGGCGGCGTCGCCCGCAAGCGCGGCTGAGCCGAGCCCGGGCTACGGCCGCCGGCCGGGGCCGCCGAGCCCTCCAGGTCCGTCAGACCTGTCAGTTCCGCTTGGGTGAGGACCCCGGCAGCGGCACGGTGTGGAAACTGCCGAAGGGGACGCCGCTGAGTGCGCCGCCCATGGCGTCGTGCCAGATCGGCCCGGCGATGGTGCTGCCGAAGACCTGGCCGGACCCGTAGGAGACGCCGCCGATGGACTGGCCGTCCTCCAGGCTGGAGATCCTGGCGCCGGTGTCGCTGACCACGGTGGCCCCGGAGAGCTGCGGGGTGAAGCCGACGAACCAGACCTGCTTGTGGGAGTCCGTGGTGCCGGTCTTGCCGGCGCTGGGGCGGCCGTCGGAGAACCCGTCCTGGGCGCCGGTACCGTCCTCGACCACGCCCTTGAGCATGCTGGTGATGGAGTCGGCGGTGCTCTGCTGCATCACGGAGTGGCAGTTGGCCGAGGGCACCGGCAGGCTCTTGTGGTCGACGTCGGTGACCGAGGTGATCGCGGTGGGCGAGCAGTAGACGCCGCGGGCGGCGAAGGTGGCGTAGACGTCGGCCATCTCCAGCGGCGTCAGGCTGTTGGTGCCCAGGGTGAGCGACTGGACCTGGGCGATCGGAGCGAGGGTCTGGGTGCCGGGGGAGTAGGTGGCCTGGGTGGTGATGCCGAGCTTGGCCATCATCTTCACCACGTTGCACAGCCCGGCGTCCTTCTCCAGCGGCACGAAGTAGGTGTTGACCGACTTGGCCATCGCCTCCGGCATCGTGAACGGGCCCACCAGGGAGGGGGAGTCGTTCTGGTTCGGGGGATTGTCGGACTCCGGGAGCCGGTTGCCCTGGCAGTCCCGCATGGCCGGATAGGGCTCCTGGTAGGGGGCGTTGTAGCTCTGGTCCATGCCGATGCCGTTCTCCAGCGCGGCCGCCGCGGTGATCGGCTTGACCGTGGACCCGGTCGGGAACCCGCCGCCTCCGCCCATGGTGCGGTCGACGTTGTAGTTCAGCGTGGTGACGGCGCTGCTGGTGCCGTTGCCGTAGGGGCGGCTCTGGCCCATCGCGACGATCCTGCCGGTGCCCGGTTGGACCATGGTCATCGCCGTGGCGGCCTTCTCGTCAGCGTGGACGTGCGAGGTGACCGACTGCTGCAGGGCCCACTGCGCACCGGGGTCGAGCGTGGTGTGGATGCTCAGCCCGCCGTGCTCCCACAGCGCCAGACGCTCGGCGCCGGTGCTTCCGAAGGCCGGGTCGCCGAGGAACACGTGCTCGACGTAGTCGCAGAAGAACTGCTCGCCGTTCCTGGCGGTGATGCAGCCCTCCTTGGGACGGCTCACCTTCAGCCCCAGCGGCTGTGCCTTCTCCCGAGCCGCCCGCGCCGGGGTGATGGCGCCGTACTTCCCCATCGCGTCCAGCACCTGGTTGCGGCGCACCAGGGCGGCCTGGGGGTCGATGAGCGGGTCGTAGCGGCTGGGCGACTGCACCAGGCCTGCCAGCAGGGCGGCCTGAGGAACCGTCAACCGGTCTGCGGAGACGCTGAAGTAGCGCTCCGCGGCGGCCTCGACGCCGTAGGCCTGCTCGCCGAAGAAGGCGATGTTGAGGTAGTCCGTGAGGATCTGGTCCTTGCTGAGCGTCTCCTCCAGCCTGATGGCGGTCTTCAGCTCGGCGACCTTGCGTGCGACGGTCTGCGCCTGGGCCTCACGCACCTTGGCCGGATCGTTCCCGGCCAGCTCGACGTTCATGTTCTTCACCAGCTGCTGGGTCAGCGTCGACCCGCCCTGGGAGGTGCCGGAGGAGGCGTTGGTGGTGAGCGCCCGCAGAGTCCCCTTGAGGTCGACCGCGCCGTGCTGGTAGAAGCGGTTGTCCTCGATGTCGACCAGGGCCTGACGCATCACCGGGGCGATCCGGCTGATCGGCACCACGATCCGGTCCCGGGCGTAGACCTTGGCGATCACCCCGCCCTTGGCGTCGTAGATGGTCGACGACTGCGAGAGGACCGGCTCGGTCACATCGGCCGGGAGTCTGTTGAAGTCGGTCACCACCGCCTTGGCCCCGAAGCCGATCGCTCCGACCGCGGGGAGTGCCAGGCCGGCGACGAGTGTGCCCGCCAGCACACTCGCGCCGACCGCCGTCATGCCCAGGCCGAACCTGCGCAGGACACCGGGGGAATGCTTGGCCGCCATGTTCCCGCAGATACCCGGATTCTGCGGTCCCAGCCCCTCCCGGCCCCTCGATCAGTGGTTCGGCCATGTATTCGGCCAGAGTCGGGCATGGTCTCGGGCATCGGTAGGGCCGGTCAGGGCTTCGGCAGTGAGTCCAGCAGCTCCTTGAACCGGCCGGAGACCACCATCCGGAAGTCGCTGCCCTCCCGCAGACGGGCGTTGAGGCTCTCCACCTTGCCGTCGAAGGTCCAGTACAGGTCGCTGCCGAAGAGTTCGGCGTTGGGCGACCGGAGTTGGCGGGTCAGTTCGATCAGGAACGGGATGCCCTGGAGCGACGCGGAGGTGCGGATCGGTATGCCGCACACCCCGTTGTTGTTGGGCAGCGACACCACCGCTCCGTAGGGGAGCGGGACGCCGAAGGCCGTCTCGGCACTCAGCGCCTGGGCCGCGCCCGGCCAGCCCGTGCCGTTGACGACATGGAGCTTGTCGCCGTTCTGCCCGTTGAACTCCTTGCGGTTCAGCTGCTCGCGGCCGAGTCCCTCGTGCGCCCAGGCCCAGAGCTGCTCGCGGTCGACACCCCACCGCTCGACCAGGTGCTCGGGCACGACCAGGGCCTCGGCGGCGCCGTCGCGGCCCCGCTTTCCCTTGACGCACAGGAGCGTCACCAGCTCGCCGTCGAACGGCTGGACCATCGGATCGGAGCCCAGCCCCGCATCCGTCTGCGAGACCAGCAGCCCCAGCCGTGACGGGAGCTCCTTGGCCGGGATGGCGGCCAGCGCACGGCACGGGCCGTGCTCGGAGCACGCCGCCGAAGCCCCTCCTGGTGCGCCGGTCCCCTCGCTGCGGTTCCTGCGGCCGAACAGCGGCATGGATGTCCTCCCCCTCTTTGACGGACCATCAGCAGATCAACCCCCGCAGCCCGTTCGGGCTGCAGCAGTATTCGACCATGGGAGAGCTTCCGACAACACCCGTTATGCCCAGAACGTGACCGAGCCCGGCCTGCGGTCTTCGAGGCGGAAGTCCGGCTCACCGCGAACCGGCGGTGTCCTTCTCCCTGGGACCCTCCGGACCGGGCAGGCTGGACAACGGACTGGAGATGTCCTCCAGGGACCTGCCCTCGGCGTTGACGCCGAGGAAGACCTCGACCACCGCGCCGACGAGCATCACCGCTGCGCCGATCAGGTAGCCGATGAACAGCTTGAAGTGGTCCTTGCCGTCCCCGATCAGCTGCCCGTAGAGCCAGGGGCCGAAGGCGCCGAAGGACTGGGCGATCACGAAGAAGACCGCGATGGCCTTGGCCCGGACCTCCACCGGGAAGATCTCGCTGACGGTGAGGTAGGCGGCGCTGGCGCCCGCCGAGGCGAAGAAGAAGATGACGCACCAGCACGCCGTCTGGGTGACCGCGTTGAGCAGCCCCGCCTTGAACAGGAAGGCGCTGACGGCGAGCAGGATCCCGGAGACGAAGTAGGTCCCCGAGATCATCCTCTTGCGGCCGACGGTGTCGAAGAGCCGTCCGATGGTCAGTGGGCCGATCAGGTTCCCCAGCGCGAAGAACATGAAGTAGTAGGCGGTGTCGCCGCTGGCCACGCCGTAGATCTTGGTGAGCACCAGGGTGTAGGTGAAGAAGATGGCGTTGTAGAGGAACGACTGGGTGATCATCAGCGACGCGCCCAGTACCGAGCGGCCGGGGTAGCGGGTGAACAGGGTCCGGGCCAGGGTGACGAAGCCGATGTTGCCCGCGGCGGCGACCCTGATGGCCTTGGACTCGTCCACCGGCTCCATCGTGCCCCCGCCGGCGTCGACTTCGCGCTCGATCTGACCGACCGCCTGTTCCGCCTCCTCGACGCGGCCGTGCATCACCAGCCAGCGGGGGCTCTCGGGAAGGTTCTTTCGGACGAACAGGATGATGAAGCCCAGCACCGGGCCGCTCAGGAAGGCCACCCGCCAGGCATAGCTGTCCGGCAGGTTGTTGACCACGCCCAGGGTGATGAAGGTCGCCAGCAGGGCGCCGCCCCAGTAGGTGCCGTTGATGGCGATGTCCACCCGTCCGCGGTAGCGGGCCGGGATGAGTTCGTCGATGGCGGAGTTGATGGCCGCGTACTCGCCGCCGATGCCCATGCCGGCGATGAACCGGGTGGCGTTGAGCCAGATGACCCAGCCCTGGCTGTGCCCGGCGGTGCAGGCGGTGAGTCCGCCGCCGACCAGGTAGACGCCCAGGGTGATCATGAAGAGGTTGCGCCGGCCCCACTTGTCCGACAGCCAGCCGAAGAACAGCGCGCCGGCCACCTCGCCGAGCAGGTAGACCGTGCCGACCGAGAAGCTGACCGAGGCCGAGGACAGGTTCAGGGTGTTCTTCTGGGTGAGGATGCTGGTCACATTGGACGCGATGGTGATCTCCAGGCCGTCCAGCACCCAGGCCACGCCGAGGGCGATCACCAGCCTGGTGTGGAAGGGGGACCAACCGAGCCGGTCCAGCCGGGCCGGGACCAGGCTGCGGATGCCCTGCCCGGCTCCCTGCCCGGCTCCCGGCACCGCGGCTGTGCCTCCGGAGGCCCCGGAATCCGATGGATGGGTCATCAGGCACCTCCGATTGGCGCGTGGTTGGCCGGGACTCGCCCCCGGCGCGGGCCACAGGCCCGGCAGCCTCGTTGCTGTCCGGTGCGAGCGGCCCACCAGCGCCTCTGCCCGGTTCTTCTGCAGGCTAACGCGGCCTGCGCGTATTGCAGGATGTGACGCGCCGTGACCGACCGTCAGCAGCAGGGCAGGCGGCCGCGGAGGAAGCGTCGTTCGGCTTCGGTGGGCGCGAGTTCCAGCGCGGTGCGGTAGCTCGCATCGGCCTCGGCGCTGCGGTCGAGGCGGCGCAGCAGGTCGGCGCGGGTCGCGTGGAGCAGGTAGTAGCCGTCCAGCCGTCCGGTCGCGGCGAGTGCCTCGACCAGTGGCAGGGCGGCCTGCGGTCCCTCGGCCATGCCGACCGCCACGGCGCGGTTCAGATCCACCACCAGACCCGGTGCCACGCTTGCGAGTTGGTCGTAGAGCCCGACGATCTGCGGCCAGTCGGTCCGCTCCGCCGACGGCGCGGTGGCATGACAGGCGGCGATGGCCGCCTGGATCTGGAACGGCCCGGCCCGGCGCCGCCGCAGCGCCCGTTCGACCAGCGTGCTGCCTTCGTCGATCTGCGCCCGGTCCCACCGGGAGCGGTCCTGCTCGGCCAGGGTGACCAGGTCGCCGGCGGCGTCGGTCCGGGCAGCCCTGCGGGCGTCGTGCAGCAGCATCAGTGCGAGCATGCCCAGGGCCTCGGGCTCGTCCGGCATCAGCGCCGCCAGCACCCGGGCGAGCCGGACCGCCTCCTGGCACAGCCGGCCCCGCTGCGGGTTCTGCGGGTCCCCGTACCCCTCGTTGAACAGCAGGTAGAGCACATGCAGCACGGCGGGCAGGCGTTCGGGCAGCAGATGGCCCGGCGGCACCCGGAACGGGATGCCCGCGTGCTTGATCTTCTGCTTGGCCCGGAACAGGCGCTGGCCCATGGTGCGCTCCGGCACCAGGAACGCCCGGGCGATCTCGGCGGTACCCATGCCGGTCAGGCTCCGCAGGGTCAGCGCCACCTGGGCGTCCAGGTTCAGCGAGGGGTGGCAGCAGGTGAACATGAGCTCCAGGCGCTCGTCCGGGATCTCGTGGTCGCTGACGTAGGGCTGCGGTTCGGGTTGCATCGCGGCTGCCTCCCGCAGCTTCTCCGCCTCCTTCGACGCCCGGCGGATCCGGTCGATCGCGCGGTTGCGCGCGGTGGTGGTGAGCCAGGCCAGCGGCTGGTCCGGCAGGCCGGTCTCCGGCCACTTGACCAGCGCGCGGGCGAACGCGTCCTGCGCGCACTCCTCGGCCAGGTCCCAGTCACCGCCGGTGAACCGGATCATGGTGGCCACGATCCGGCTCCAGCCGTCGGTGTAGATCCGGGCGATCCGGTCCTCCACCTGCTCTGCCACGAGCGCCCTCTTCGGTCCTCGTCAGTCCTCGTCGTCCGGCCAGAACGGACGGAGCTCGATCATCCCGGCCCACGCCATCGGATGCTTGGACGCGACCTCGATGGCCTCGTCCAGATCGGCGCAGTCCAGCACGTCGAAGCCGGCGATCTGGTCCTTGGTCTCGGCGTAGGGGCCGTCGGTCAGCAGCACCTCGCGGTTGCGGACCCGTACGGTGGTGGCGTCACTGGCGGGCCGGGTGCGGTTGCCCAGCAACCGGATCCCCTTGCCGTCCATCTCGGTGACCCAGTCCTCCACGTCCGGCGCGCCCTCGTCCTGGCCGGGCTTGAAGTCGGGGTCGGTGCAGACCAGCATCAGGTACTTCATGGCGGTACTCCCATCGCGTTTGTCTACGGTGACCAGGCGTCCGTACATCCTCGTCGGGTGATTGACGATCGAGCGGGACGCTCCACTACCGAACTGCGCGAAATATTCTCCGATCGGCCGGGCGGCCCCGCCTCAGGTGGGCTCGGCCGAGCCGGAGAGCTGCAGTTTCCGCTGGGCCCGCTGGTAGAAGGTGGTCTGGCCGAGGCGCACGATGCGCGCGGCGCCGGGCAGCATCGTCACCTCGACGACGTCCCCCGGGAAGACCTCGCCGACCAGCCGGCCGTCGGCCTCGATGGCCAGGTCGCCGCTGCTGGGGAGGATCTCCAGGGTGAGCCGCTCCCCGCTGGAGAGGAACAGCGACCGGTTGAACGCCGAGTGCGGCGCCACCGGGGTGACCAGCAGCCCCTCGGCGTTGGGGGAGACGATCGGTCCGCCGGCGGAGAAGCTGTAGGCAGTCGACCCGGTAGGGGTGGCCACCACGATCGCGTCCGCGCTGTACTGCACGAACGGCTGGCCCTGGACCCGGACGGCGACCGCGGCGGACCGGTGCCCGGGGGAGCGCAGC
Source organism: Streptacidiphilus carbonis (assembly GCF_000787775.1). Taxonomy (GTDB): domain Bacteria; phylum Actinomycetota; class Actinomycetes; order Streptomycetales; family Streptomycetaceae; genus Streptacidiphilus; species Streptacidiphilus carbonis. The sequence goes on from NZ_BBPM01000035.1 coordinate 40,799, forward strand.
AGCACGATGTCGTTGAGCGCGGTCTCCAGGCCCGTGCCGAAGCGGACCTGGACCCCCGAACGGGGCTCCACGGTGAAGCTGTGCTGGTCGATGGCGTCCAGCGCGGCGGGGAGGTCGGGCATGTCGATCTCGGCGAGGAAGCCCAGGCGACCGACATTGACGCCGAGCACGGGGGCCCGGCCGCCGACCGCCAGCCGCATCGCCCGCAGCATGGTGCCGTCCCCGCCAAGGCTCACCACCAGGTCGGCGGAGACGTTCATCTCCTCGGCCTGGACCGGCACCGCCTCGCAGCCGATCCGGGCCACCTCCTCGGCCAGCCCCAGCACCTTCGCGTCCCGGTCCCGGCTCCACCGGACCACGGTGTCCACGATCGACGCGCAGGTGCGTTCGGGGTGGAGCACCAGCCCCACCGCACTGATCAGTCCCATCGGCTGAGTCCTCCCGGAGCGCCTCGATGTCGGCCGGTCGCCCGATGCTCCCAGTCAGTCACAACCGGCGGGCACGGACAAGACAGCACTGTCAGGACTCTAGGGCCTGTCCGGCAGCCGGGCCGCTCCCGCCGCGCCGCGCCCGGAGCCGGCACGGGCCACGGTCGACCGTGCCGGCGCCGCCGGGTCAGCGGCGGGCGGCGGCGTAGGCGCGCACGTCGGCGACGCTCCACCAGCTGCCGCTGGCGGCGGTCAGGGTGAGCCGTACATAGCGCGTGGCCCGGCCGTCCAGGTCCACCGCGGTGAACTGGCCGGTGCCCTGGGCCGCCGATCCGACGGGGGCCCAGTGCTCGCCGTCGGTGCTGGTGGTGACGGTGTATCCGCGCGGGTAGTCGCCGGTGGAGGCGCCGGTGTCGAAGACGACCTGCTGCGGGCGCTGCACCTTGCCGAGGTCGACCTGCAGGTACTGGCCGGGGGCCTGCGCGGTGCCGGAGGAGAAGCGGGTGCTCGCGTCGTCGTCGACGGCGTCGGCCGCCACGTCGGTCGTGCTGCTGGTACTGGCGGTGGGGCTCCATCCGTCGGG
>NZ_BBPM01000035.1:41996-80024 GCF_000787775.1 Streptacidiphilus carbonis
GTCGACGGCGTCGGCCGCCACGTCGGTCGTGCTGCTGGTACTGGCGGTGGCGCTCCATCCGGTCGGGTCGAGTTGCTGCGGCCCACGTGCCGCCGAGCCGTCGTCCTTCCAGACGAAGGTGGCCAGCGACCCGCCGGGCAGGGTGTAGCTGAAGTCGCGGTCGCCCTCGCGGACCGCGAAGGTCTGCGGGTTGTCGTTCTCGTTGTGGGCGACCAGGACGGTGCTGCCGTCCGGGTTGCGGAAGGCGACGTCCTCGACCTGGCCGTTCCAGCCGGTGGTGCCGAACGAGGTGCTGGCGATCCGTACGGCGCCGGGCCGGACGAAGCGGGCCAGGTGGCCCAGGGTGTAGTACTCGGCGTTGCGGGTCACGGTGCCGTCCGCGCCGATGGTCAGCACACCGGTGCAGCCGGTGCAGCCGCCGTTGTGCGGGCCGCCGGCGGGGTCCAGGGCGATGTTCCAGTTGATGACGGTCCTGGCCCAGTTGCGGGTGGCGCCGATGACCAGGTTGCGGGTGTGCCACTTCAGGGTGTCGGAGAAGGTGTTCGCCGGGTCGGCGGACCGGCTGCCCGAGCACTCGGTGAAGTAGACGTCCTTGGTGGGGAACTGCTTGTGCAGGGCGGACATGGCACTGGGGTCGCCGTAGTAGCAGTGGTACGCGGTCCCTGAGATGTACGCCGCCGCGGGGGAGTTCAGCAGCTGCTGCGGGTAGTCGCCGATGTCGGCGGTCTCGTCGGGCGGGGTCGCCGCGGCGTCGTTGGGGTGCTCGGTCCAGTTGTGGTCGTAGCCGAGGATCCTGGTGTCCAGGTGGGCGGCGCGGAGCATCGGGCCGAGCTGCTCGATCACCTTGGCCTCCTGCCAGGACGGCATGTCGGTGCCCGGGTAGCCGGCCGGGGTGCGGTTCTGCGGCTCGTTCTGGACGGTGACGGTGTCCACCCGCACCCCGGCGGCCCGGTAGGCCTGAATGAACTTCACCAGGTAGGCGGCGTAGGCACGGTAGACGCGCGGGTCGTCGATCAGACGGCCCCCGGTCAGCGAGCCGCCGGTCTTCATCCAGGCGGGCGGGCTCCATGGGGTCGCCAGGATCTGCAGGTGCGGATTGAGCTGCTCGGCCTGCCTCAGCAGCGGGAGGATACGGGCCCGGTCGTGGGCGATGCTGAAGTGGGCGAGCGAGTAGTCGGTCTGTCCGGCGGGCAGGTCGTCGTAGGTGTACGCGGGGCCGTCGGTGAAGTCCGATGCGCCGATCGGCTGGCGCAGGTAGTCCAGGCCGTCGCCGGAGGTCGGGCTGAAGAGCGAGCGCATCGCGGCGGTCCGGGCCTGCGGATCCAGTGCGGACAGCACCGAGGCGGAGGAGTCGGTGATCGCCGCGCCGAAACCGGCCATGGTCTGGAAGGTGCGGCTGGGGTCGACCACGACGGTCGGCGCGGTGCTGGGCGCGTCGGTGAAGTCGACGGTGCCGGCGTCGCTCAGGGTCCTGGTGCCGTCCGGGGTGGTGATCCAGACTCGCGCCGAAGCGGGCCCGGGCGCCGGGCGGTGGGCGGTTGCCGCCTGGGCGGGGGCCAGCGCGGATCCGGTCAGGGCGGCAGCGGCGAGCGTGCAGGCGGCGGCGAGCAGGGCTTTGCGCGGTGGACGCATGGGGTCTCCCCGGAGTGTGAAACAACATGAAACAAATGTCTCATCGGCGACTCACAGGTAAGCGTCCGGCTTCCGGCGCTGTCAAGAGGTTCGCGGAGGTTCCGCAACTCCGGCATCGGTGGTGGGGTATGCTCCGGCGCATGAAACAAAACCCGCCCGCGCATGGCTAGGCCCCGGGCGAAGCACGTCACGGTGCGGGCCATCGCCGCTGAGGCCGGGGTGTCCATCGCCACGGTCTCGCGGGTGATCAACGGGCAGGTGACGGTTGCCCCGGAGACCCGGGAACTGGTCCGCCGGGCCATGGAGCGGCTCAAGCCGCCGCCGGCCGCGGCCCGCCCCGGGGCGGTCTATGTGCGCTGTCCGTATGTCCTCACGGACTACTTCGGCATCATCGTGACCTCGATCGCGGACACCCTCGCCCTGCACGGGCGCGACCTGGTCCTCGGCGCGGGGGAGTCCGCCCAGAGCGCCCATGTGCTCAACTCGCTGCCGCGCAACCCGGCCATCGCCGGAGCGGTGCTGATCCTGCCGCCCGAGCCCGACCAGGAGCTCCAGGACCTGCGGGCGACCGGCTTCCCCTTCGTGGTCGTCGACCCCCGGACCGAACTGCCCCGCGAGGTCGCCTCCGTCTCGGCCGCCAACGCCGCCGGGGCCCGCAGCGTGACCGCCCACCTCACCGCGCTGGGGCACCGGCGGATCGGGGTGCTCGGCGGCCCCACCCAGTGGCTGGCCGGCCAGGCGCGGCTGCTCGGCCACACCTCGGCGATGGCCGAAGCCGGCACCCTGACCACGCCCGACCTGCTGCGCTGCTTCGAGCCGACCACCGAGAACGGCTATCGGGCGGCCAAGGAACTCCTGGACCTGGCCGACCGGCCCACCGCGTTGATCGCCTTCAACGACAAGGTCGCCGTGGGCATCCTGCGCGCCGCCCATGAACGGGGCCTGCGCGTCCCGCAGGACCTGTCGGTCACCGGCTTCGACGACAGCGACCTGAGCCGCAGTACCCAGCCCGCGCTGACCACGGTGCGCCAGCCGCTGGAGGAGATGGGCCGTATCGCGGTCTCCCTGCTGAGCCGCCAGCTCGACGGCCACACCGTGGACACCCTGCACATCGAGCTGGCCACCCAGTTGGTCGTGCGCGACTCCACCGGCCCGGCCGCCGGGGGGAGTTGATCAGGCGCGGAAACCGCTCGCGGCGAAGCCCAGAGCGCCGAAGCCCAGCGTGGCGAAGCGTTCGCCGATACGACGGTGGGTGGCTGCGTCCGGGTGGAGCTGGTCGGGCAGCGGCAGCTCGGCGAAGTCCGACTCGCCGTAGAGTTCCAGGCCGTCGAGGTAGTACAGGTTCGGGTCCTCGACGGCCCGTTGACGGACGATCCGGGACAGCTCCTCCCGGATCACAGTGAGGGTCAGCTTTCCGGCCGCCCGTTCGGCGGGGTCGCCGGTGGCCGTGAACCGCAGCTGTCCGGTGCTGAGCGCGCCCGGGTCGAAGGCGCTGGGGCCCGGGGTGTCCTCGTGGATGGCGCAGTAGATCGGCGAGATCACCAGCAGCGGTGTTTCGGGGTGGCCCTCGCGGATGGTGTCGAAGAAGCCGTGCACGGCGGGCGCGAACGCCCGCAGCCGCATCAGGTCGGTGTTGACCAGGTTGATGCCGATCTTGAGGCTCAGCAGGTCGGCGGGGGTGTCGCGGATGGCGCGGGCGGTGAAGGGGTCGAGCAGCGCGCTGCCGCCCAGGCCGAGGTTGATCAGCTCCAGCGCGTTGGCGGACGCGGCCAGAGCGGGCCAGGTGCTGCTCGGACCGGCGGCGTCGGAGCCGTGGCTGATCGAGCTGCCGTGGTGCAGCCAGACCTTGCGGCCGCGATCGGTCAGCGGCTCGACGGCGGCATCGGTGCGCAGTGCGACCAGTTCGGTGGTCTCGTTGTGCGGCAGCCAGATCTCGACGTCCTTGAGCGCGTCGGACAGACCGGTGAAGCCGATGGTGGCGACCGGGCCGGGTCGGCTCTCGGCGGTGCCGGTGGTCATGTCGATGGTGAGGGTGTTGCCGCCGACAGCTGCTGCCTGGGCCACCAACTCGCCGTCGACCACCAGGTCGTAGACGCCGTCCGGGCGCGGCGGCGCGCCGACGTAGCGGCGCTTGGTCGGCAGTGTGTCGAGCTCGACGGCGGTGGCCCGGGTACGGAAGGCCAGCCGCACCCCCGAGGGCTGCGACTCGGCCATGGCCAGCTGCGGATCGGCGCACTGCGCGCGGGCCCGCGCGGGCAGCCGGTGCGGCAGCACGCCGCGTTCGGTCCGCTCCAGGTCGAGGGCGCCGCGCAGCAGGTCGGCGGTTATGGGCGTGTTGGTCCGAGGGGACTGAACAGTCGTCATATCGGGCTGTCTTTCCGGGAGTTCGATGAGTCTCAGCCGGTCGGTGCGGGCCAGTTGCGAAGCAGTGCGTCCAGCGCGTCCAGCGCCCGCGACCAGCTCTCCTGGCTGTCGGGGGAGCTGTGGCTGAACCCGCCGGCCGATTCCAGGGCCACATATCCGTGGAAGACGCTGCCCAGAAGTCGCACCGCGTGGGTCTGGTCGGGCTCGGCCAGGTCGTAGCCGCGCAGCACCGCGCGTGACATCTGGGCGTGCCTCCCCCCGGCACTGGCCGCTGCCGTCCGCGGGTCCAGCCTGAACTGGGCCGCCGCATAACGTCCTGGGTGCTCACGGGCGTAGTCGCGGTACGCGTTCCCGAGGGCGGCCAGTGCGTCCTTGCCGGCCCGTCCGGCCAGTGCGTCGGCGGCTCGGTCGGCGAGTTCCGCCAGTGCGAGCAGGGCGATGCCGGTTTTGAGGTCCTGCGAGTTCTTCAGGTGCGAGTACAGGCTGGCGACCTTGACGTCGAACTGCCGCGCCAGCGCCGAGAGGGTCACCTGGTCGAAGCCGACCTGGTCGGCCAGTTCGGCACCTGCGGTGATGAGACGTTCGGCGGTGAGTCCTGCGCGTGCCATGTCCGGTCCTCCCTCTCGCCTATGTCGACCATACATTTGCCTAAGGTATATAGGCAAATCATTGGTGCTTGCAGGCTGGGTGGCTCAAGGCAGCGTGAGCACCCGGGGTCCTTCCTCGGTCACCGCGATGGTGTGCTCGAAGTGGGCGGCCCGGCTGCCGTCGACAGTGCGCAGGGTCCAGCCGTCGGGATCGGTGCGGTAGGCGTTGTGTCCTCCGGCCATCAGCATCGGCTCGATGGCGATGGTGAGGCCGTGGCGCAGCGGGAAGCCGCGTCCGGGTCGTCCGTGGTTGGGGACGTGGGGGTCCTCGTGCATCCGGCGGCCGATGCCGTGACCGCCGAAGTCGGTCGGCATCCCGCACTTCGCGCGCCGGGCGACGGTGCTGATGGCATGGGAGATGTCGCCGATGCGGTGGCCGACGGTCGCGGCGGCGATACCGGCCTCCAGGGCCTGTCGGGTGGCCTCGATGAGTGCCAGATCGGCCGGGCGGGGTGTGCCGACCGCGAAGCTGACGGCGGCGTCGCCGGTCCAGCCGTCGAGCTCCGCCCCGCAGTCGACGCTGACCAGATCGCCGTCGCGGAGCCGGTAGTCGCCGGGGATGCCGTGGTCCACCGCGTCGTTGACGGAGGTGCAGATCACTGCGGGGAAGGGGGTGGGGGCGAACGGCGGCCGATACCCCAGGAAGGGCGAGCGCGCCCCGGCCGCGGCCAGCACCTCGCGGGCAGCCGCGTCCAACTCGTGCAGGCGGACGCCGACCGCCGCCGCCTTCTGCACGGCCGCGAGCGTGTTGGCCACCACGCGTCCGGCCTCACGCATGGACTCGAGCGCGGTCTCGGTCTTGATCTCCACCATGTCTTCGGGTTCTCCCTGTGATGCGACGTGACCCAATACTTATACCGGTATTAGTATCACGGGTATGGTTCGAACTCCGTTGACCCCAGAAGAGCGGCAGCGCGGCGAGCGCTTCGGCGCGCTGCTCCGCGAAGCCCGCGGCGACCGCAGCATGGTGGACGTGGCGGCGGCGGCCGGCCTGTCCGCCGAGACCCTGCGCAAGATCGAGACCGGCCGCGCCCCGACCCCCGCCTTCTTCACCATCGCCGCCCTGGCCTATGCCCTGAACGTCTCCCTGGACGAGCTGGCCGCCGCCTGCGCCCCGGAGGTGGACAGCGACGGATCCGCCCTGTCTGCGTGAGTGCCACGCCCTGCCGGTCAGCGAGTCGGCGGCCGCAGCCCGGCCGAGGTGCTACTGCTCGGCCCCGGAACCGGTCAGCTGCGCCAGGTGTCCCGTGACCACGTCCAGCATCAGGGACGGGGTGGCGCGGTCGGGGCGGACAATGCCGTGAAGTACCAGGCCGTCGATGAGTGCGTAGAGACGCTCGGCCTCCGCATCGAGATCGAGCGCCGCCGCCCGGGTCGGCCGCGGGAGGGCTGCGACCAGGCGGCGGCAGAGGTCCTGCAGGAGCTCGTAACTGGTGTCGCGCAATGCGCGCAGGGTCGGTTCGGTCTGGGCCCGGACGGTGAACGCCAGCCAGACCTCCGCCTCGGCCCTGCGGTCGTCGTCCAGGGGGAGCAGTTCCTCGACGGTCCGTAGAACCGTGGTCGTCGTGTCCGGCTGCGGATCGAGAGCCTGAACCCTGTCCCGGACCCGGTCGATCACCAGTTGCATGGCAAAAGTGAGCACATCCGCCTGGGTGGCGAAGTAGTACCGGAGCGACCCCATGGACAGGCCCGCTTCTGCGGCGACCGTGCGTACCGAGACCCCCTCGAGCCCGCGCCTGAGGATCAACCGCCATACGGCTTCCGCGACTGCGGCTCGCCGCGCCTGGGGATCAACGACTTTGGGCACGCCTTCTTTTTAGCACGGCCGTGCTAGTTTTATTTGGCACGACCGTGCTAGAAAACCGGAGGTTCGGTGCTCTATCTGCTCATCGTCGGATGTGAGATCGCTTTCTGGGCAGTCCTGCTCGGCGCTCTCCTGTGCCGTTACGCATGGGGTCGGCGCCGGGTGAGCACAGCCCTGCTCCTGACCCTGCCAGCGATCGACCTGCTGCTCTTCGCGGCCTCCACGGTCGACCTGGCACGGGGGGCGGTGCCCACCTCCGCGCACGGGCTGGCGGCGGTCTACCTGGGAGTGTCGATCGCCTTCGGCGGGCAGCTCGTGTCCTGGGCGGACGGCCGTCTCGCCCACAGATTCGGCGGCCCGCCGCCGAATCGCCCCCCGCGCACAGGACGCGAGCATGCTGCCCACGAACGCCGCATGTGGCTGCGCCACCTGCTCGCCTGGGGCCTCGGCAGCTGCCTGCTCCTTCTTGACACCGCGATCGCCCGCGGCCCCCGCCACGCGAGCCCCCTGGTCGGCGTCATCGCCTCCTGGGGCGTTGTTCTGGCGATCGACTTCATCTGGTCGTTCAGCTACACCCTGTTCCCCCGCGGAACGCGCCGGACGCACGGTCAGGGCTGAGCTGCCAACCGGCCGCACAGCCATGACCCCACCTGCGCCGGGGATCCTTCGAGATGATCGTGCCAGGCGGTGTCAGCCCGTCTCCAGGACGAAGAAGAGGAAGCTCGGGCTGTTGGAGAGGGAGCGGAACTCGTCGGGGAACAGCTCGCGGGCGGCCGGGTCGGGCAGCGGCTCGCCGATGCGGGAGATCCGGAATCCGGCTTCGGTGAAGGCGTCCGTCATGGCGTGCAGCGGCCGGTTCCAGAAGCTCATCGGGACGGTTCGGCCGCCCATGGTCCACTCTTCGGTCACGTTGTAGGTCTCGAAGTAGTTGGGCCTGCGCCCTTCCATGAGCTGGATGCCGTAGACGGCGAAGGGGTGGTCGACCGACACGATCAGCCGGCCGCCGGGCGCCAGCACCCGGCGGAACTCGGTCAGGGTCGGTCCCCAGTCCTCCAGGTAGTGCAGCACCAGGGACGCAACGACATCGTCGAACGCCCCGTCGGGGAACGGCAGCGGCTCGCGTAGGTCCGCCACGCGCAGCTCCGCCCCCGCTCCGAGCCGCTGCCGGGCCACCTCCAGCATTCCGGCGCTGGCATCGACACCGGTCACCACTGCACCCCGGTCGCGCAGCTTGGCGAACAGCGGCCCTGAGCCGCAGCCGGCGTCGAGAATCCGGCGGCCCGCGACATCTCCGGCGAGGGCCAGGATCGCGGGCCGTTCGTAGTAGGCGTTCTGGATGCCCGTCTCGTTCGCGGCGTCGTACGCCTCGGCGAGGCTGTCGTAGTCGTTCACCAGGACCGGGCGTGTGGGCTCGACGTGATCTTCAGGAACCGTATGCATGAGGAGCATCCTGACCTACTGGTCAGGGCGGCGCAGCCGATCCGGTGGACATGTTTCACCGTGCGGGCCGGCTCAGACGGTGAGCGGCACCGGATGGATCTCGTCGGCCTTGTGCCCCGCGCGCTCATGGACGCGCTGGACCGCGTCGACGGACGGAGCCTCGGACAGGCAGTACACGGTCCCGGAGCCCGGGTCCGCCCAGGCCTGCTTGAAGTGCACGTTCTCGCTCGCCTCGATCGCGAGGTCGGCCTGGTGGGCCGCCGCGAGCTGCTCCGCGGTGATCCCGTCCATGCCGTGGTGGACGTCCATAAAGGTCGCCATGGTCTTCACATCTCCATTCGGCTCGGATCCGCCCGCCCGGAGAGCCGCTGACCACCGCCCGTCCGGTCGGCTCCTTCCAGGATGGACCCGTCAGGAACGAGGCGCCGTCTCAGCCGTCGGAAGGAGCTCTCGATCCGAGCCGGCGCCGGTGCCGGCGGGGGACGTCTGCCGGGTTCCTGAGGGTCAGTCGCGTTTCCGATGTGGCCCCGGCCTCCTCACCTGCGCCGACAGGGCGGATGCCCTTCTCGCTGCGGATGCGGCGCACTTGGAGCCGGCGATGGTGAACTGCGGGGCTGATTCCTCCAACGGCGTATGGCTGAGGTTCGACAACTCACGGTTGATGGAGGAGCGCGGAGCCCGCTACGTCGAGCTTGGCCACCTTGACCTCGCCGAGGCGCGCCATCAGGCATAGCAGGATTCTCTGTCTGTGCCTGATGGCGACGGCGTTACTGATCCGCGCTTCTAGTCACCGACCTGCGTGTCCTCGCTCGGAGCAGCTGAATCGTGGCTCGCCTTTGGGATGTAGTCGGACTTGCCGAGCTGGTGGATGTAGATGATGCAGTCTCCAGAACCTGGGAACTTCTCGTTGTGGTACTGCCAGGCCGGCTGGAAGACGTACGCTCCCGGGGTCAGTTCCGTCGGGGTGCTGCTGTCGCCTTCGACTGTGTGGATCCACGTCCCCTGCACCAGCACCGCGTGGTAGTCCGACGCGTGGGTGTGCAGGCCCGCCTCGAACCCGGCGCCCGGCTGCTTCAGCAGCATGCCGAACGGACCCTCATCAGGGTCCCCCCACAGGACCGAGAACTGCTGGGGCGAGCCGGGATGCATGTCCTCCCACTTCAGGTCGGCGACCGGCATGATGATCTCCTGCTTGTCGTTTCGCATGTCCCTCATCTCCTCATCAATCGGATTCATCATCTTTTGAGCGCTCGCGGCCGGTGCGGACCAGTCGTCCGTCGGCGGTCACGAGCTCGATCGTGTGGACGCGCCTGGTGGCGGGTCCGTATGTGCGGCCCAACCGCATGAGGGCGCCGCCGCGACCGAACGGACAGCGGCGTCGATGCGCGCGGTCCCGGTCGCGGTGCGGGGGCGTTGCAGCAGGCCGAGGCAGGTGAGGGCGGCGACGAGGGCGAAGCCCGCGGCGTACCACGAGGCATGGGTGAAGCGGTCCAGCGCACCAGCGGAGATCGTGGACGAGCCGATGACGACGACTAGTACGGCGACGCCGATGACGGAGCCGACCTGACGGCCCATCTGGACGACGGCGCTGCCGGTGGAGGCCTGGTGGGAGCCGAGCCCGTCGGTGGCGGCGCTGACGAGGGTGGGCATGGCGAGACCGACCCCGATTCCCTCGGCGATCCAGCCCGGAAGGAGCTCGCCGGCGTAGTGGGGGCGTGCGGTCAGCATGGCGCCGATGAACAGTCCGCCGCCGCCCAGCAGGAGCGAGCCGACTGCCGCCCGGATCCCGGCCGGGAACGTGTCGGTGTAGCGGCGCAACCCGATCGCGGTGACCGGCACCATGACCGGACCGGGCGCGATGGCCAGCCCGGTGTGGACCGCGGACCAGCCCCAGCCCTGCTGCATCCACAGAACCAGGCCGAGCAGTTGCATGCCGAAGGCGATGTTGAAGGCGAAGTTGGCGATGTTGGCCCACATGAAGGCGCGATTGCGGAACAGGGCCAGGTCGATGACCGGGAGTCTTGCCCGGGCCGAGCGTGCGACGCATGCCGCCAGCGCGAGGACGGCGACGGTTGAGGCGGTGAGGGTCGAGCCGCTGCCCCAGCCCCATGCGGGTCCCTGTACCAGCGCGAGGGCGAGCGACGCGATGGCGACCATGAGCAGCGCGCCGCCGAATAGGTCGGGCACGCCGGTCTCTGTGCTGTGCCGGGCGCCCGGTGCCAGCATGCCGGCCACGATGAGAGCGGCTGCGCCGATCGGAAGATTGATGATGAAGATCCACCGCCAGGATTCCTGAACCAGCAGACCGCCGAGGGCCGGTCCGGAGGCGGCGCCGAGCGACCCGCTGATGGCCCAGATCCGGATCGAGCGCTGCAGCCTCTCGCCCGAGAACGACGTCAGCACCAGGCCCAGGCTGGCCGGCACCAGCGCGGCGGCCCCCACGGCCTGCACGCAGCGGAGGCCGACGAGCAGCCACAGGTCACCGGACAGCGCGCACCCGAGGCTGCCTGCGCTGAACAGGGCGAGGCCGAGCAGGAACACGTGCTTCACGCCGTAGCGGTCGGCCATCCGGCCGGCCGGCACCAGCAGCGCGGCGAACACGATGGCATAGGCGTTCAGGATCCAGCTCAGGTCTGCCAGTGAGCGCCGGCCGAGGCCGTCGCCGATCGGGCGCAGCGCGACGTTGACGATGAACAGGTCCAAGCTGGTCATGAACATCGCCGCGCACAGCACCGTCAGCAGGATCGCGGGATGAGCGTTGCGGTGCTCAGCGCTGGTGGCTGTAGCCCAGTTGACCTTCATGGGCCCAGGCTGTCACCCTGGTGAGGTAAGCACAACTTAGTTGTTCTTATCCTATAGCTAAGCCTAATTTACTGAAGAGGTCACCCGTGATCGACGTTCGAAAGCTTCGGATGCTCGCCGAACTTGAGCGGCTCGGCACGATCGCCGCCGTGGCCGACGAACTGCACCTGACCGCTCCCGGTGTCTCGATGCAGCTCGCCGCGTTCGAGAAGGAACTGGGCATCCAGCTCACGCAGCGCCAAGGGCGCCGCGTCGTGCTCACCCCGGCGGGCCGCGTCCTTGCCGCGCACGGGCACGGGATCCTCGACCGCATCTCCATCGCCGAGCTCGAATTGGCCGCGCTGCGAGCCGGAGCCGTCGGGCACTACGCCGTGTCGGCCTTCCCCTCCGCCGCCCGGACCTTCGTCGCCGACGCCTGCCGCCACATCGTCCACAGCGACGGCTCAGCCCTCGAACTGCACCTCACGACAGCAGAGCCCGAGGCCGCCCTCGACTCCCTGTCCTCCGGCGCCGTCGACCTCGCGGTGATCCACTCCTACTCGAACGTCCCCCGGGACATCCCGCACGACCTGGCGACTCACGCAATCGGAGTCGAACCTGTCTGGCTCGCCGTCAGAGACCCTGAGCAGCCGACCGGTACCGGCCCCTCCTCGCGCTTGGAGGACTACGGCGACGTCCCGTGGATCGTTCCGACCGACGGCTACACCTGCTTCGACATGGTCGAGCGCGCCTGCGGGCTCGCCGGGTTCCGGCCCCGGATCGTCGCACAGTCGATGGACTTCTCCGTTCAGCTCGAACTCGTCGCCGCCGGCCTCGGCGTCGCCCTGATCCCCGAACTGACCGTCGAGACCATCCCGGAAGGCGTGACACTTCTCAGACCCACCGACCCGATCGAACGAAACATCCTCCTCGCGGCCCGAGCACCCCGCTACTCCGACCCCGGCATCCAGAACCTCGCCGAGATCATCGAGAAGTCGGCGGCAGCACGGCTCGCGGAACGACGGCAACGGCTCCGATAGCCCAACGAAACATACCCAGGTGCTCCGTCGTGCCGGGAGCCCAGTGGCGGCCGGGCGGCCGCAGCCCGGTCGAGCCGCGGGCGGTCACGCGGTGGCGCTGGGGTCCTGGTAGACGGAGTCGAGGGCGAGGTAGGCGCCGCCGCGGGCCGGGGCGGTGAAGCCGAGGGTGGAGGGGAGGACTTCGCAGCCGCCGCAGTCGGGGGCCATGACGCGGCGGGCGACGCCCTCGCGGACGCTGGGGAGCAGGTAGTCGGCGAAGACGGCGAAGTAGCCGCCGAGGACCACGGCGCGCGGGTTGAGCACGTCGACCAGGAGGGCGACGCCCAGGGCCAGGTCGTCGGCGATCAGGGCGAGCGCCTCCAGGATGCGCGGGTCGCCGTCGTCCGCGCGGCGGCGCAGGTCGGCGAGGCGGGACTCGACGTCCAGGGACGGGTCGTGGACCGGGTCGTCGTGGTCGGGGGCGGCGTGCCGCAGCAGCGCGCCGAGGCCGACCATGGTCTCCCAGCAGCCGACCCGGCCGCAGGCGCAGGGGCGGCCGCCGGGGGCCAGCGGCATATGGCCGATCTCGCCGGCGAACCCCCGTGCGCCGCGCATGAGTTGGCCGCCGCTGATGATGCCGCCGCCGACCCCGGTCTCGCCGGTGATGTAGATCAGGTCGTGGATGTCGGAGGCCGAGGCGACCAGGTACTCGGCGATGGCGCCGAGTTTGGCGTCGTTCTCCAGCCGCAGCGGCGGCGCCTCGCGGCCCAGCCGCCGGCGCAGCCCGTCCACCGCCGCGACGTCGCGCCAGTCGATGTTGCTGGCGAAAGCCACCCGCCCGGTGGTGATGTCGACGTTCCCAGGGGCCGCCAGTGCCGCGCCCACCACCCGCGCGCCCACCGCCTGCACCGCCGCGGCGGCCTCGCGGATCAGGGTCGCCGCGCTGTCCAGGACGGCCTCGGATCCTGCCGACCGCACGTCGACGGCGATCCGCCGGGTGAAGGTCACGTCGCCGCGCAGGTTCAGCGCGACGACGGCCAGGTAGTCGACGTTGATCTCCAGACCGATCCCGCAGATCGTCCGCCCGTCGATCTCCACGGCCTGGCTCGGTCTGCCGACCGAGCCGTCGCGCTCCGAGGCGCCCTCCCGCACCAGGCCGAGTTCGACCAGTTCGGAGATCAGGCCGGTGATGGTGGGACGGGGGAGTCCGGTGTCCGAGGCGATCCGGGCCCGCGAGCGCGGGCCCGAGTCGCGCAGCAGCCGCAGCACCAGGCCGAGGTTGGTGCGCCGGATCGAGGCCCGGTCGCTCGGCTTGGACGGGCCGGCCATCGCCACCCCGTGCGCCGCGCCACCACGCAGGTCTGCCTTCACGCTCACTCCCTACCCTCCGGGACCGAAAGTTTCACCGGGGTGTTGACTTCGGCTCTCTTAGTTATGATCCTACTTTAATTAATCGGGCTGTTCGCAAGTCCCGGGCCCCAGCAGGCCAAGATATTCGATCGCGACTCGTAGGAGACTCAAGATGAGACGACGTCAGATACGTGCCGTGGCACTGTGCGCCGCCCTCGCTTCCATGGCGGTGGTGAGCGGTTGCAGCAGCTCCGGCGGGAGCGCGGGCAGCGCGCAGAGCCCGTCCGCCGGTGGCACGGTGAAGCTCGACTTCTGGGGCTGGGCGCCCGGGTACGAGCAGTCGGTCGCGCTGTTCAACAAGAGCCACCCGGGCATCCAGGTCACCTTCGACAAGACGCCGTCCGGCTCCAAGGGCGGTTACACCAAGATGCTGACGGCCGCCCAGGCCGGCAATGCGCCGTGCCTGGGCATGGTCGGCTACGAGACCATGCCGAGCTTCGCCGCCGCCGGCGCGATGATGGACGTCACCCAGTACCTGGCCCCGGCCAAGAGCCAGTTCGCAGACTGGACCTGGAACCAGGTGACCATTGGCGGCAAGACCTACGGCGCCCCGGTCGACACCGCGCCGATGGGCCTGCTCTACCGCAAGGACCTGTTCGCCAAGTACGGCATCGCCAGACCCCCGGCCACCTGGGACGAGTACGCGGCCGACGCGGCCCGGGTGCACGCCGCCGACCCCAGCGTCTACCTGGGCGACTTCGGCAACGACGCCTACAACTACGCCGGCCTGGCCTGGCAGGCCGGCGCGCCGTGGTTCGGCACCAGCGGCGGCCAGTGGCAGGTGTCGGTGAACAGCGCCGCCAACCAGAAGGTCGCGAACTACTGGCAGGGCCTGCTGGACAAGAAGCTGCTGAAGACCGACCCCAGCTACGACCCCACCCTCTACAAGGACATGGCCTCCGGCAAGATCCTTTCCGACGTCAACGCGGTCTGGGACACGCCGATCCTGGCCTCCAGCGTCAAGGGCACCTCCGGCAAGTGGGCGGTCGCGCCGATGCCGGTCTGGGACGCGGCCGATCCGGTCTACGGCAATGACGGCGGCTCGGCCACCGTGGTGCTGAAGGGCTGTGCTCACCCCAAGGAGGCCGCCGAGTTCGCCACCTGGATGAGCACCGACCCCTCCAGCGTCAGCAACCTGATCAAGGTCACCGGCATCTACCCGGCGGCCACCTCGGGCCTGGCCAACCCGGCCCTGTCCGCGCCCGACCCCTTCTACGGCGGCCAGGTCGTCTTCGACGTCTTCAAGGCCGAGACCCCGCACATCGACACCTCCTGGGTGTGGGGCCCGACCATGACCCAGGCCTCGACCGACCTCGGCGACGGCCTCGGTACCAGCGCCGCGGGCAGCACCCGGCTGCCGGACGTGCTCAACACGGTGCAGACCAAGACGATCGCACAGCTGAAGCAGCAGGGGATGAGCGTCTCCGGATGAGCGCCCCGGCCACCTCCGTCACGCCCGCTCGACCCCCGACCTCCGCGGGCCCCGCCACCTCGCCGCACAAGCGGCGGCAGGCCCGGACCGCCGCCGCGTTCCTGCTGCCCTTCGCCGCGCTGTTCGCCGTCGCCTACGCGGCCCCCATCGGCTACACGCTCTACCAGAGCCTGTTCAAGATGCACCGGGACGGGCTCGGCCTGTCCGCCCCGACCAAGGCTTTCGCGGGACTGGGCAACTACTCCGACGCGCTGCACGACCCGGTGTTCCGCGGCGCGCTGCTGCGGGTGCTGCTGATCGGGGCCGTGCAGGTTCCGGTGATGCTCGGCCTGGCCCTCGGGCTGGCCCTGCTGCTGGACGCCAAGGGGACGCTGTTCAAGCGCTTCTTCCGGCTGGCCTTCTTCCTGCCCTACGCGCTGCCCGGGGTGGTCGGCGCGCTGATGTGGTCCTACCTGGTGGCCCCCGGCCTCAGCCCGATCACCTCGGCCGCCCACGCCGTCGGCGTGCACCTGGACCTGACCTCGGGACCGATGCTCGCCCCGACCATCGGCAACATGCTCACCTGGGGCTGGACCGGCTACAACATGCTAATCATCTACTCCGCGCTGCAGGCCATCCCGCCCGAACTGGCCGAGGCGGCACGGATGGACGGCTGCTCCGCCTGGGGCATCGCCTGGCATGTGAAGATCCCGATCGTGCGCCCGGCGCTGGTGCTCACCACCGTCTTCTCCATCATCGGCACCGCGCAGCTCTACAACGAGCCGGCCGTGCTGCAGCACGTCGCCCCCAACCTCAGCAGCAACTACACGCCGATCTTCGCCGCCTACAACGCGGTCAACGACAACAACTTCGGCTACGCCGCCACCGAGTCGGTGGTGCTCGCGGCACTCGCCTTCGTGCTCTCCTTCGGCTTCCTGAAGCTGGTCCAGCGGCGGGGGGCGGCACTGTGACGACGCTTCAGACGACGAGGACCGCACCGGCCCAGCCGGTCGTCCGGTCGCGCAGGCCGACCCCGGCTCACCCTTCGCGCTGGCTCACCCTCGGGGTGCTGGGCCTCGTCTCGGTCTACTTCCTGGCCCCGGTGTGGTGGCTGGTGGTGTCCAGCACCAAGAGCAACTCGGCGCTGTTCAACGGCAGCGGCTTCTGGTTCAGCGGCCGTTTCGCACTGCTGTCCAACCTGCAGGACGTGTTCACCCGGCAGGGCGCCATCTATCCGCGCTGGCTGCTCAACACCGCCCTGTACGCGGTCGGCGGCGCGGCGGTCAGCACCCTGGTCTCCGCGCTGGCCGGCTACGCCCTGGCCAAGTACGCGTTCCGGGGCCGGGAGACCGTCTTCAACATCGTGCTCGCGGCCGTCCTGGTCCCGCAGCCGCTGCTGGCCGTGCCGCTCTACCTGCTGTTCTCGCCGGTGCACCTGGTCAACACCTACTGGGGCGTGCTGATCCCCAGCATGGTCAGCCCGTTCGGGGTCTACCTGGCCAGGATCTACGCCGCCGCCTCCGTCCCGGACGAGCTGATCGAGGCCGGGCGGGTCGACGGCGCCGGCGAGGTCCGCATCTTCGCCACCATCGGCCTGCGGCTGATGTCCCCGGCGCTGGTCACCGTGTTCCTGTTCCAGTTCGTCGGGATCTGGTCCAACTACCTGCTGCCCGCGCTGATGCTGGCCGACGACAAGCTGCAGCCGGTCACCGTCGGCCTGGTCGGCTGGCAGGCCCAGCGCGGGATCGGCGACGCGGTGCCGTTCAACATCGTGATCACCGCGGCGGCCGTGTCGGTGATCCCACTGATCATCATGTTCCTTTCGCTGCAACGGTTCTGGCGCTCCGGCCTGTCGGCCGGCAGCGTCAAATGAAGGGGAGCTGGATGCGCGCGCGCTACCACCTCAGATTCCAGATCCACCCCGACCCCGACCCGGCCCGCGTCGCCGCCGACGCCACCGAGCTGGCCAAGGCCTGCGCGCAGGCCCAGGTGGACGAAGTGGTGCTGCTCACCGGCGCCGAGGAGTCCTTCGCCGGACACCTCACCGACGCGGAGGAGAGCGTCTGGTTCGAGACGGCCCGACTGGCCAAGGACACCCTGGAGGCGGCCGGCCTGGAGGTCAGCCTGAACCCCTGGGTCACCGTCGGCCACGCCGACCGGGGCCGGAACGGCGCGCTGGAGCGGCTCGGCTTCGCCCCCATGGTCTCCCCGGACGGCCAGGCCTCCACCGCGCAGGCCTCCTTCGCCTGCCCCCGCTGGCGCGCCTGGATCGTCGCCCACTACGGGCGGTTCGCCGAACTCGGCTTCCGGGTGCTGTGGTTGGAGGACGACTTCCGCTACCACAACCACGCCCCGCTGCACTGGGGCGGCGGCTTCGAGCCGCTGATGCTGGAGCGCTTCACCGCCCTGACGGGATGGAACGTCACCCCGCAGGAGCTGACGGAAGCGCTGACCGCCCCCGGCCGACCGCACCCCTGGCGCATCCTGCTGCAACAGGTCTGGCGCGAGGCCCAGTTGGAGGTTGTCGCCGCCGTCGCCACCGAGGTCGAGCAGCGCTCGCGGGGACGCTCCCGGCTCGGGCTGATGAGCTCGGGCCTGGACGCGGCATCGGTCGAGGGACGCGACTGGCCGGCACTGTTCGGCGCACTCGCCATCGGCGGCCGGGCCGCGCAGCGACCGCACTTCGCCCCCTACACCGACACCCCGGGGCGGGAGTTGAGCCGGCAGATCTGGTCCCTGGAACTGCAGCGCGCGCTGCGCCCCGACTTCGTGGACAGCGAACCGGAGATCGAGAACTGGCCGCACACCGCCTGGTCCAAGTCGGACACCCAGACCTGGTCCGAGATGGCCGCCGCGCAGCTGGCCGGTTCGGACGCGCTGCTGCTCAACGTGCACCCCATGCACGGCCGCCGGGCGGCCCGCTTCCCCCGGGTCACCGAACTGCTGGCCCGCTCCCGGCCCGCGCTGGACTGGCTGGCCGCCCGCTACCACCGGGACCAGTCGACCATCGGGGTGGGCCTGCCCTTCGCCCAGGACGCGGCGGCCCATGTCCGCACCCGGAGCGGCGGCGCACCGGCCCTGGCCGAACTGGCCGTCGACCCGGGGCCGGTGGCCGACCTGCTGCTGCGCTACGGCGTCCCGGTCACGGCCGACCCGCGGGCCCCGGTGCAGGCGCTGTTCGGTCAGTCGGCCTGGGCCCTCGCGGACGAGGAACTGCACCGCCTGCTCGGCGGCGGCCTGCTGCTGGACGGGACGGCGGCCGCGATCCTGGTCCAGCGCGGCTTCGGACCACTGCTCGGCCTGGACGACGTCGAGCTGGTGCGGCGCGAGCAGCCGGACCCGCGCGGGCCCTACGCGGAGGAGTACGTCCCTGGCACCGGCGCGGTGCTCAGCGTCAATATGCAGCCCACCCTCGCCCGCCTTGCGCCAGGTCCGGACACGGAGACCTGGACGGAGATCCGCACACCGCAGGGCCTGCGCTGGGGCGCCGGCCGCACCGCCTTCCGCAACCGCCTCGGCGGCCGGGTGGCGGTCCTCGCGGCCACCGATCCGTCCCAGCTGCCCTACGACGACAGCGGCCAGCACCTGCTGCACCGCGCGGTGCGCTTCCTGGAGGGCGACCGGCCGCGGCTCCCGCTGGTCACCGGCGGCCCCCACCTGATCCCGCACGCCTCGCGCCGCGACGGAACCACCCGGCTCGCGATCGCCAACGGCAGCGCCGACTCCGTTCGGCCGCACATCGCGATGCCCGCAGCCCCCACCGACCCGCACGCGACCCTGCTGCGCCCGCTTGCGGAACCCGCGTCCGCCGGCACCTCGGCCCAGCCGGACGGCCTGCAGCTGGAGGCGGACCTGCCGCACCGCGGCTGGCTGGTCCTCGAATGGTGACACCCCCCCGTAACACCCCCTCACAACACGACGGAGGAACCATGTCAGCCCCGCACCGGAAGCCCGTCCCCGCAACCGCCGCCATCGGCGCCGTCGCGCTGGCCCTGGCCGGCACCGGCCTGCTGGCCCCTCCCGCCTCGGCGACCCCGCCGACCAGCGGATACACCGTCACCATCGGGTCCACCGGCAGCTACGCCTACCCGACCGACACCCCCGCCAGCCCGTACCTCGACAAGGACGGCACCTTCTACTTCCAGCAGTCCGCGTCGCTGTACGGCAGCACCGACCCGCGCTACTGGGATTTCTACACCGGCACCGACTTCGACAGCGCCACCCGGTCCAGCGCCATCAGCAACGCGGTGAACCCCGCCAACCACCTCGACAGGAACAACGACACCACCTACCGCTGCAACAACAGCCCCACGGGGAGGACGGCGACCGCAGCCCCGGCCGGCTCCGGCTACTCCCAGAAGAACTTCTGCGACCTGCTCGGCGTGTGGGTCGACCCCGACACCGGCAACTGGTACGGCCTGGTGCACAACGAGTTCACCCCGGAGCCGTTCGGCGCCAACTCCTTCTCGCACTACGACGCCATCGACTACGCCGTCTCCACCGACCAGGGCAAGGTGTGGACCATCACCGGCCACGCCATCACCAGCCCGTACAGCACCACCCGCGGCGACACCACGGCCTTCCCCAACGGCACCTTCGACTACGGCGACGGCGACCCGCGACTGTACGTCGACAGCGCATCCGGCTACTTCTATGTCTACTACGGCTCGCGGATCGTCCCCAAGGCGGGCACCAGCGGGAGCACCGGCGACCTGGCCCATGTCGCCCGGGCGCCCATCTCCGGGAAGATGGCCGGCGGCACCTGGCAGAAGTGGTACAACGGCTCCTGGTCCCAGCCCGGGGTGGGCGGCCTGGAGAGCAACATGGTGCCGGCCACCGCCGCCGCCCCCAGCGGCTACACCCCGGTCGCCAACGACTACAACCCGGCCAACGCCGGCACCGTGGACCAGCAGATCGCGGCGAACGAACTGCCGGCCAAGTCCCCCCTCGTCGTCATGAACATCACCTACGACGCCTACCTGGGCCTCTACATCGGCGAACCCGAGACGAAGCAGCAGTCGGGCACCGAGCCGCAGCAGTACTACGCCACCGACGACCTCTCCACCCAGAAGTGGTACCTGATCGGCGACTCCGGCAGCTACACCTCCGGCTCCTGGTACCGCTGGATCCTCGACAGCGCCAACCTGACCAGCTCCACCATCGTCGGCAGGACCTTCCGCTCCTACTGCGCGATCGCCTGCGCCAGCTCCGACGGCGAGTACGCCAACACCACCATCGACTCGGCCACCCCGGCCAAGTCGCCGTTCGACCCGGCCAAGACGTACCGGATCAGCGGCGGCAACGGGCGCGTCCTGGCCCAGGTCTCCGGGAGCGCCCGCACCACCTCGGACGCGGCCGCGACCGGGTCGGGGCTGGAGAGCTGGCAGTTCAGCGCCAACGGCGACGGCTCCTACCGGATCACCAACGCCGCGACCGGGCAGGTGCTGGGCGTCGACTCCTCCTCCACCGCCGACCGGGCCTGGGGCACCAAGCCGACCGCCACCGCCCTCGGCGCGGGCAACGGCACCGTCGGCCAGCAGTGGTTCGTCGTCAAGAACGCCTCCCCGGCCGGGACCTACCGCCTCGTCAACCGCTACAGCGGCCTGGTGCTCGGACTGTCCTCGGACGCCTCCCGCACCGCCGAGACCACACCCACCCGCACCTGGACCGACACCACCGGCAGCGCCGTCGGCGGCAACCGCAGCGCCGCCGAGCAGACCCTGACGGTCACCCCCGTCGGCACCGCCGCCAACCTCGACGGCACCCATGTGCTGTCGGTCTCCGGCCACGCGCTGGACGACCCCGACTGGGCCACCGGCACCGACCCCACCGTCCAGCTGGACACCTGGACCAGCAACGGCGGCGCCAACCAGAACTGGGTGTTCACCCGGCAGCCGGACGGCGACTACACCCTCAAGAACGCCTACTCGGGCCTGTGCGCCGACGACTTCGGCGGCGGCACCGCCGCCGGGACCAAGGTGATCCAGTGGACCTGCACCGGCGGCAGCAACCAGGAGTGGGCCCTGAACCGGCTGCCGTCCGGCGCCTGGACGGTCACCAACTCCCACACCGGGCTGCTGCTCACCACCTCGAAGTCCGCCGACGGCGGGCTGGTGACCCAGCAGCGGAGCAACGGTTCCGCACTCCAGCAGTGGACGATCAGCTGACGGTGAGGACCACCTTCCCGGTGACCCGTCCGGTGTCACCGAGCTGATGGCCCTCCGCGGCCCGCTCCAGCGGGAACACCGCCTCCACCAGGGTCGGAGCCGGTCCCGAGGAGACCGTGGACTCGCCCGGATGGACCTCGCCCGGATGGACCTCGCCCGGATGGACCTCCTGGGGCCGGCCTGTGCCACTGCCGCCGGCCGGCTCCAGGACCGTCGGCAACCGCGCTGGTCAGCGTGCCCAGACCGCGTCCGTGCCGGAGGTGCGGTCCACGACCCGGTGGTGGGCGTTGAAGACGGCCACGAGCTGTGAGCGGAACTGGATCTCGCCCCGGTGCGGCGCACGGACGTTCAGCCCGAGGCTGTACTTGTTGGTGCAGGCGAGCTGCTTCCACGCTCCGGTGCCGACCCGCTCGTCGATGCACAGCTGTATCGGCGTGGCGCCGAAGTCGTCGCTGCTGCCCGAGGCGGTGACCCGCACCGTGTGGCCGACCGCGACATGGTGGCTGCTGACCCCGACGGCGATGCTCGACTTGGCCCACGCGGACCCCGCGCCGACGGCGATGCCGCCGACGGCGAGGGCGGCGACGGCCGCGGCAGATCCGGCCCGGCGCACGACGAGCTTCTTGCCAGTGTTCATGACTTCCTCCTGGTAAGGGGGTGGCACGTATACCGATCATGTGTTCGTCGTAATGGACGTCGGCCGTTCTGCGCGGGTTGCACCCCGCAACGGCTCTTCCCAGACTCTTGCCAGGAAACTGCCAGCAAACCTCCGCCGAACGGGGGTCTCGGGTTCCGCTACCCCCGTTCGGTCGACATGGGCGCCGCAGAGCCCGGGTCAGGCCGGGTGGTGCGGGGCCCCCGGAATCGACGCGGAAGGCGCCGATGTTGCGGGCGAGCCTGCGCGCGATGGTCCAGGAGGGGCCTGGTCGGGCGGAAGGTGGAGCCGACGACGCCGCCTCGGGTCACCCACGGGCCGACCGGGTTCGGCCACGACGTCAGCGAGCCGCTGACGGACCTGTCAGTCGGCGTGCGCACCGCGCAGGCCGCGCCAGACCGGGTGGTGCAGCACGCCGGAATCGGTGACGTCGAGGTAGTCGACTTCGGCGGTGACGTCGGGGCGGACGAACCGGAGCGGTTCGGAGCGGGGGAGGGCGGGGCCGGCGGTGAAGGGGGAGCGGTCGGTGCCGAGGTGGCTCAGCAGTCCGGCCAGGGCCTTGCGTTCGGCGTCGGAGAAGCCGGCCCCGACCCGGCCGACATAGCGCAGGTCGGCCCCGTCGCGGACGCCGAGCAGCAGCGCCCGGACGGTGGTGCCGGCCGGGATCCACCCGCCGACGATGACGTCCAGGGACTTGGTGTGCTTGAACTTGATCCAGTCCCGGGACCGCACGCCGGGCTGGTAGGAGGAGTCCAGACGCTTGGCGATCACGCCCTCCAGGCCCTTCTGCGCCGTCCACTCCAGCGCCGCGTCGGCTTCGCTCCCGGGCCAGGCCGGGGGGACGGCGATGCAGTGCCCGTCCAGGGGGAGGGACTCCAGGAGCTTGCGCCGGCCGCGGTAGTCCGTGCTGGTCAGCGGGTGGCCGTTCAGCCAGAGCAAGTCGAAGAGGATCACTGTGACCGGGAAGGTCCGCGCCCCGACCCGGATCGCCGCAGGGCGGCGCAGCGACATCCGCTCCTGGAGTCGGCCGAAGGAGGGCCGGCCGTCCGGGCCGGTGGCGATGATCTCGCAGTCGAACACCGCGTCGGTCCCGGGAAGGAGGTCCAGCAGTTCGGCGGCCTCGGGAAACCGCTCGGTGGCCGAGTGGGCATTGCGGGTCAGCAGCCGCAGCCCGGCGGCGCCGTCCAGGTAGGCGGCGATCCGGACCCCGTCCCATTTGACCTCCACCGCCCACTGGTCCGGCTCGGCGGGAAGCCGGGTGCCCGGCGTGGCGAGCATCGGCCGGATCAACGGCAGTTCGACGAGTGCAGGACCCAGGGCCACGGTGATCAGCGCCTTCGGAGCAGCGGCGTGTGTGCAAGCACGCCGACCGTCCCGGTCATCCGCTGCGATCGACGCCTGTCCACGCTACGACTGGACGGCCAACGCCGCAGCTCAGCGGGCGATGACCGCGACTGCGGTGCGTCCGCCGTCCACGTCCAGGACGGTGCCGTGGACGAAGCCGGCCTCGTCGGAGGCGAGGTAGACCGCCGCCTGGGCGATGGCCTCCGGGAGGCCGTGGGCGCCGGCCGGGGTGCCGTGCATCAGGACGTCGCCGGGGTGGACGTCGGCTCCGGGCGGGGTCGGGGAGTGGACCACGCCGGGGGAGACGGCGTTCACCCGGATGCCCTGCGGGCCGAACTCGGCCGCCCAACTGCGGGTGAGGGCCTCCATCGCGGCCTTGGACGAGCTGTAGACGGGGCTGCTGGCGACGGCGAGCCGGGCGATCCAGGAGCCGAGGTTGATCACCGTGCCGCCGCCTGCCTCGATCATCACCGGCGCCAGGGCCGCGGTGAGGAAGAACGGCGCCTTGACGTTGACGGCGTGGATCCGGTCGAAGGTGGCCTCGTCGATGTCGGCGGTGGAGTGGCTCGGATAGATGCCGGCGTTGTTGACCAGGATGTCCACGCGACCGCCCAGAGCCCGGACGGCCTCCGCGGCCAGCGTGCGGGACGCGTCCGCGCTGCCGTCGAGATCGGCGGCCAGGAAGTCCGCCTTTCCGCCCGCGGCGCGGATCCCGGCGACGACCTCCTCCCCGCGCTCGCGGCTGCGACCGGCCACCGCGACATGTGCTCCCTCGGCGGCCAGCGCGACCGCGATCGCGCGGCCGATGTTGCTGGTGGCACCGGTGACCAGGGCGGTCTTGTGGTTCAGGCGGTTGCTCATGACGATGCTGCTCCCATGTGTGCCGGGGTTGACGGTCGACGATGCCGATAGTGCTCCGCGAAAAATGGACCAGCAAGTCCAATCCGATTAGGGTGGACTCTGCAGTCCAGAAGCAGGAGGAGCGCGATGGGCGGAGCACTCACGGCCAAGGGGCGGGCCACCCGGGACCGGATCGTCCACGGCGCCGCGGAGGTGCTGCGCGACCGGGGCGTGGCCTCGGCAACCCTGGACGACGTGCTGTCCCGCACCGGAACGAGCAAGAGCCAGCTGTTCCACTACTTCCCCGAGGGCAAGGACCAACTGCTACTCGCCGTGGCCCAGTTGGAGGCCGACCAGGTGCTCGCCGACCAGCAGCCGCATCTGGGCTGCCTGGACTCCTGGGACGCCTGGTCCCGCTGGCGCGACGCCGTCGTCGAACGCTACGAGGAGCAGGGGGACCACTGCCCGCTGGGCTCGATGTTCCTGCAGATCGGCCGGGACACCCCCGGCGCGCGGGCGATCGTGGTCGAGCTGCTGCGCCAGTGGCAGGAGCACCTGGCCACCGGCATCAGAGCCATGCAGGAAGCAGGACACGTGCCCGCCGGCCTCGACGTCGACCGCGCGGCGGCAGCCCTGCTCGCCGGGATCCAGGGCGGGGTGACGATCCTGCTCTCCACCGGCCGCTCCGACCACCTCCGCGCGGCTCTGGACCAGGGCATCGCCGGACTGCGCCCCATATCTGTGCCCTGAACAGCGGTGTCCCGGACCAACCCCGTGGGTCCGGGACACCGCTGTGGCTCTGTCAGGAGATGGAGAAGAACGGAGTGTCGCCCCGCACGCTGAAGCTCGGGACAGTGCTGACGGTGGTTGAGCCGCCGCCCGGCCCGTCGGTGCCGTTCGTGGCCGTTATCGACAACTGGCCGCGCGGGGCGGTGAGGCAGGCGTCGTGGGTGGGCGGGACGATCAACCGGAAGCGCAGGGTCACGCTCTGGCCGGCCGCGAGCGGGACCGTGTCGAACCGCGGCCACTGCTGGGCGAGCGAGATGTTCTGCCAGGACGCGCCGTTCCACCACTGGGCGGTGGTGAACGGGGTGTAGCTGCAGTAGGCGGTGGACCCGTAGGCATCGAAGTAGAGACCCACCGCGCTGTAGTCGGCCGTGGTGCCGTTGGTCAGGGTGAAGTCGGACTCGGCCGAGGTGGTGCCGTGTTTCACCGAGCTCGGTCCGGTCGCGGTTATCGTCGGTGCGGCCAGCGGGAGGGTCCGTGCCTGCGAGACCGGCGCCGTGGCGCCGTCGACCAGGCTGACCCGGAAGCTGACGGACTCGACGCCGACCGGTGTCACCCGGAGGTGCTCCTGCACGCTCGTCCCCGCCGGGAGGGACAGCCGGTACGTCGCGGTGTCGGCGCCCATTCCAGAAGCCGCCGCGGTGTAGCTGACCGGGACCGCGACCCACGCGCCGCCGGGACCGTCCTGGCGCTGCACGATGCCGCGCTCCGAGGGCGTGGTCGACATGGGCGCTCCACCGGTCGGGGTGCCCAGGTTCACCGTGACCGTCTCGGTGCGGGCCGCGCCGGAGTTGGTGGCGGTGAAGCCGACCAGGTTGGCGGTGCCCTTGGCCAGGGCCGTGGGCAGTTGGAGGGACAGGGCGGGGGGTGCGTTGCCGGTGCCGCTCGACGTCGGGGCCGGTGGCGAGCTCGGACTCCTGCTGGGGCCCGCACTCGGGCTCGGACCGCCGGTGCTGGCGGAAACGCTCGGGCTGACGACGGGCACCACTGCGTCCGAGTCCCCGCCGGGCTGACCCCATGCCAGCGCGGCGCCGACGCCTCCGGCGAGGATCGCCGCTGACAGGGCGGAGACGGCGATCCGCCGGTGCACCGTGCGCTGTGCTC
This sequence comes from Streptacidiphilus carbonis, assembly GCF_000787775.1. GTDB lineage: Bacteria > Actinomycetota > Actinomycetes > Streptomycetales > Streptomycetaceae > Streptacidiphilus > Streptacidiphilus carbonis. Next base: position 67,401 of record NZ_BBPM01000035.1, read on the forward strand.
CGCGCCGGCGGGCGGCTTCGGGGCCGTGCGGCCGCGCGGCTGCTGCGGCCGAGGCGGCGATGGTCGACAGCTGGGTGTCGAGGTCCTCAGGCACGGCTAGATCTCCTTCCCGGTGACGGGCCGTGGACCGGCGCCCCGGTCGCTGGTGCGGGGCGCCGCGATGTCGGTGTGCTCCGACAGGTGGGGGGCGAGGGCCTTGCGGCCGCGGGAGAGCCGGGCCTTGACCGTTCCGGCCGGCACGCCGCACTGGGCGGCTATCTCGTCCACCGACAGGCCGACCAGGTGGTGCAGCACGATCGACTCGCGCTGGTCGGCTGAGATCTTCCGCAGCGCCGCCACCAGGGCGAGGTGATCCGGGTTCAGGCCCTGCACCATGGCAGGAGTGCGGTCCCGGCGGTGCGCCGAGAGCCGGTTCACGGCCTTGCGCCAGGACGAGACGCTGAGCCGGTAGGCGACGGTGCGCACCCAGACCTCGGGCGCGCCCAGCCTGCTGACCCTGGACCAGCGCTGCCAGGCCCGCGCATAGGCCTCCTGGACGCAGTCCTCGGCCTCGTTCATGCTGCCCGTCATGGCGTACACCTGGCCCACCGTCCGCCGGTACGTCGCGGCGTAGAACCCGTCGAAATCGACACTGGGCTCGTCGCTCACCGCGCCTCCCCTCCCACTTGTCCTTCGGCAGCGTGCTCCCTGGCCCTGCCGCAGTGTTCACGTCTGGCGGGGCACCCCAGTTGCATGCGGAGGCCAGGAAATATCGGGCCGGTCGGGCCTGGCAGGCGGGCAGCGGCGGCGCCTCGGTGCGAACGGCCCGGTGAACCCGGGGCCGGACAACGGCCTGAAGGACGTCAGGCCGCCAGACCGTCAGACAGCAGAAGGCCGCTGCCGTGCGACCTGGGCCTGCTCGATCAGGGTGCGCACCTCGGCTTCGAAGAGCAGGGCAGGGTCGATGCCGGTGGAGGCAAGGTGGTGGCCCAGTTCCAGGCTGATCACGCCGTGCAGCCTGGTCCAGCAGAACAGCCCCAGCGCTAGCACCGGCACCGGCAGGTCGGGCATGGAGGTGCGGGCCGCCCAGGCACGGAGCTGCTCGCCCAGCGCGGATTCGTCGGGCTCAGAGGCCTCGCCGTCCGGATCCGAATCCAACCCCGAACCCGAGCCCGCGTCCGGCCCGGCCAACGGCAGCAGGGCGCCGAACACGGCGGCCATGGTCCGGGACGCCGCCGGGACGGTGCGCTCGGGGGCGAGGTCCTGGCCCGAGCCGCTGGTGGTCTGGAAGATCAGCCGGTAGGGGTTGGGGTGCTCCAGGGCCCAGCCGCGAAAGGCCTGCGCCAGGGCGGTGAGCTGCTGCGCCGGCCCGGCGCCGCTGCGTTCGACGGCGGCCTCGACCGTGTCCGCGAGCGAGTCGTAGAACTCGACGACCAGGTCGGCCAGCAGTGCGTCGCGGCCGTCGAAGTAGCGGTAGATCGCGGCGGGTGACATCGCCATGGTGCGGGCGATGCCGTTGAGCGAGACCGCCTCCGGACCGCCGACGGCGATCTGCTCCATCGCCAGTGCCTTGATCTCCTGCAGCGTCTGCTCGCGCCGCTGCTCGCGCCGGCTCGGCCGGACCGTGCCTGCCGCCATCTGCATCACCCATTCACTTTGAGACTGCATTGACAGAGTAGCAGTGCATCCATACTGTGATGGGTATTAACTTTGCAGCTGTAGGTAACCAACGAGAGCAAGGGACGTGGATCATGAACAGCGGCCACCAGGAAGCCGGCACCGCCACCGCCACCGCCACCGAGGTCGTCCTGCCGGGACTGGTCGAGCCGGACGGGCTGGTCGTCAGCAGCCGTCCGCTGCCGGTCGCCGGGGCGGGGCAGGCGCTGGTCCGGGTCGAGGCCAGCGGCATCTCCTTCGCCGAGCAGCAGATGCGCCGTGGCCGCTACCCCGGCCAGCCCGCGTTCCCCTTCGTGCCCGGCTACGACCTGATCGGTGAGGTCACCGCGGTCGGCCCCGGAGTCGAACATTCGCTCGTCGGGACCCGGGTCGCGGCGTTGACCAAGACCGGCGGCTGGGCCAGCCACGCGGTGCTGTCGGCCGACACCCTGGTCCCGGTCCCCGAAGGGCTGGGCGCGGTCGAGGCCGAGACGGTGGTCGTCAACGGCCTGACGGCCTGGGGCCTGCTGCACCGCAAGGCCAAGGTCCGGCGCGGCCAGACCGTCCTGGTGCACGGGGCCAACGGCGGCGTCGGCACTGTCCTGGTCCAACTCGCCCGGCACGCCGGGGTGCGGGTGATCGGCGCCGCCTCGCCGCGGCACCACGACGCGCTGCGGGCCCTGGGCGTCGAGCCGGTCGACTACGCGGACCTGGACGCCCTGGTCGCCCGGGTGCGGGAACTCGCCCCGGGCGGGGTCGACGCCGTCTTCGACAACATCGGCGGCGCCACCCTGAAGGCCTCCTGGAAGCTGCTGGCCCCCAAGGGCACGCTGGTCAGCTACGCCATCGCCTCGGCAGCGAGCGGAACCGAAGCGCTGGTGCCGCAGTTCATCGCGCTGCTGGCCCGGCTCGCACTGTGGTCCGCGCTGTCCAACCGGGGCCGCAGCGCGAGCTTCTACGACGTGTGGAGCGGCAAGCACCTGCGCCCGGCCCACTTCCGCGCCGTCCTGCACCAGGACCTGGGCACGGTCCTCGGTCTGCTCGCCGACGGCGTGCTCACCGCCGAGGTCGGCGCCCGCTTCCCGCTCACCGAGATCGCCGCGGCGATGAAGCTGGCCGAGTCGCACACGGTGCGCGGCAAGGTCGTGCTGATCCCTTGAACGGGGTCGGTCGGAGCGGGTTGTACCGAGTTGCGGAACAGCCGCTATTCTCACGTTGAAACGGCGTCATGGAGGGCTCGTGGGGCCCCCGCCGGAGGTGGACGGGGTGGGTCCGTGGCGGCAAGGAGCGGCGGCTCGGCGGTGGCGCGGCTCAAGGACGTCGCGGAGGCCGCCGGGGTCTCGGTGAAGACGGTCTCCAATGTCGTCAACGGATCCGTCCAGGTGGCCGAGGAGACCCGGGCCCGGGTCCAGCTGGCGATCGACGAGTTGGGCTACCAGCCGAACATGACGGCCCGTCGGCTGCGCACGGGACGCAGCGGGGTGATCGCCCTGGCCTTCCCCGAACTGCCTTCGCCGTACTTCGCCGAACTCGCGGTCGAGGTGATCGCGGCGGCCCGCCGGCACGGCTGCACGGTGCTGATGGACGACACCGGGGGAGACCCGGGGGCGGAGCTGCGGATCGCCTCGGGGCTCGGCGATCCGATGATCGACGGGGTGATCCTGAGCCCGCTGGGGCTGGACCAGGCCGAGCTGGTGGACCGGGAGCGCCCGATCCCGCTGGTGCTGCTCGGCGAGGCCGACCTGGGCCCGGTCGCGGACCGGGTGCACATCGACAATGTGTCGGCGGCCCGGGACGCCACCCGGCACCTGGTGGACCAGGGGTACCGCCGGATCGGCGCCATCGGCTGGCAGGACCCCTCGCCCCGGGCCACCGCGCAGCAGCGGCTGCAGGGCTACGCCGAGGCACTGCAGAGCGCCGGGCTGCAGCTGGACCCCGCGCTCCACCCGCCGGTGCGCTCCTACTTCCGGCCGGACGGGGCCGCGGCGATGCGGCGGCTGCTGAAGCTGCCGGAACGGCCCGACGCCGTCTTCTGCTTCAACGACCTGCTGGCGCTGGGTGCGATGCGCGCGGTGCACGAGGCGGGGCTGCGGACTCCGGAGGACATCGCGCTGGTCGGCTTCGACGACGTGGAGGAGGCCGAGTACGCGATCCCCTCGCTGACGACCATCGCCCCGGACAAGACCAAGATCGCGGAACTGGCGGTCAGCCTGCTGCTGCAGCGGATCGTCCACGGGGACGCGGCGCCCAGTCAGTTCCTGACCCCTGGTTACCGGTTGGTGGTCCGGGAGAGCAGCCGCCGCCGCTGAGGGATCGTCCTCATCCGCGGACCGTAGGTGGTTGGTCGCGCAGTTCCCCGCGCCCCTGACGGGGCTGCAACTGAACCACGGTGAGTGAGTTGCACCCCCTCCAGGGGCGCGGGGAACTGCGCGACCAACCAGGCACATGCGGCACCGAAAGGCCGTCAGAACCTCCGCCCGGCCCCCGCCGTGGACTCCCGCACGACGAGCCTGTGACCGGGACGGATCCGCCGTGGCGGGGGTGCCGCCTGCCGGCTGCCCGCGGCGATGCGTTCCAGGAGGCAGTCCACCGCGAGTCGGGCGATCTCATGCTTGTCCGGGGCGACCGTGGTCAGGGACACCGCTGCGTAGCGGCCTTCCTCGACGTCGTCGAATCCCACCACGGCCACGTCCTGCGGCACCCGCAGCCCGCGTTCCGACAGGGCGCGCATCGCCCCGAGGGCCACCACGTCGTTGTAGGCGAAGACGGCGTCGAGCCGCTCGCCGCGGTCCAGCAGGGCGGCCATCGCGACCGCGCCGTCGCGGCGGTCGTAGCCCTCGGTGGCGGCGACCAGCGCGTCCCGGGCGACTCCGCCGGACGCGGTGATCTCCTGCCGCCAGCCGCGCAGCCGCAGATGGGCCGGCTGCCGCGCGCTCTCCTGCCGGGCGCCCAGGAAGGCGATGTGACGGCGGCCCAGGTCCAGCAGGTGCCGAACGGCGGCCCGGGCGGCGGCGACATTGTCGATGGCGATGTGGTCGTACGGCGCGTCGTACTCCCGCTCGCCGAGCAGCACCATCGGCGGTCCCCCGGTCCGCGCGAGCAGGTCCTCGGCCTCCAGCTGGATCGGGCTGAGGATGAGTCCGTCGATGAGGTGCGCGCGGAAGCCCTGGGAGACCAGGGCCTCCTTCTCACGCAGCCCTGCGGTGTGGTCGAGCAGCACGATCTGCTCATGCAGCGCGGCCGCGTCGATGACGGCTCCGGCGACCTCGGCGAAGTACGGGTTGCCGAGTTCGGGGACGGCCAGCGCGATGATGCCGGTACGGCCCTTGCGCAGGTGGCGCGCCGTCAGATTGGGCCGGTAGCCCAGTTCGTCGATGGCGCGCTGGACCCGGGCCCGCGTCTCCGGCGTCACATGGGGATAGGCGTTGACCACATTGGAGACGGTCTTGACGGACACGCCCGCGCGGAGCGCGACGTCCTTGAGGCTGACGCCCACGGCACTCTTTCCTGGTGTTCGAAACGGGCGCTGCGGTCAGGACAGCTGCTGGGTTCTGCTGAGGAGTGTCTGCAGCAGCACCACCAGCGCCAGGAACGCGCCGTTGACGGTGTCGGTGAAGGCCGACCCGTACTGGGAGAAGTAGTGGTCGATCAGGTTGTGGATCACCGCGAGCAGCAGTACCCCGCTGACGGTGCCGCCGATGGAGCCGCTGCCGCCGGTGAGCAGCGTGCCGCCGATGACGACGGCGGAGATGGCGGTGAGCTCGTAGCCGACGCCGATGGTGGTGACGCCCGATCCGAGGCGTGCGCTGCCCAGAGCGCCTGCTGCGGCGGCCAGGGTGCCGGAGAGCAGGTAGACCAGGACCTTGGCGCGGGCGACCGGCAGACCCATCAGCACGGCGGCGTTCTCGTTGCCGCCCAGCGCGGTGAGGGCGGCGCCGAAACGGGTGCGGGTCAGCAGCAGCCCTCCGAGCGCGAACAGCACCGCTACCAGGACCACCGGCGTCCACACCCCGGCGCCGAGGTTGCGGAACCACGACCCGGCCGGAACCAGATAGGTGGTCGCCCCTTCACGGGTGACCGCCTGCAGCAGTCCGCGGGCGCCGAGCAGCCCGGCCAGGGTGACGATGAAGGGCGCCATGCCGGCCCGGGCGATCAGCAGTCCCTGGACGGTTCCCCAGGCAGCGCCGACCGCCAGCGGCAGCAGGATCGCGAGCCAGGTCCCGCCGGTCTGCGCGCCGTAGGCGCCCAGTACCCCGCCGAGCGCGTACATCGAGCCCACGGAGAGGTCGATTCCGCCGGTGATGATCACAAAGGTCATGCCGAGGGCGAGCAGCCAGACGAAGGCGTTGTTCCCCAGGATGCTGCTGATGTTGGACCAGGTGGGGAAGGTCGCGGAGGTGGCCGAGGCGATGGCGGCGACCAGCACCAGCACCGCGAGCGCGCCGCGGTGCTGGATCTGCCCGGCGAGCCGTTCGCGCAGCGGCAGCCGGGCGCCCTGGGCCGCCGGGCCGGTCCCGGCGGGCGTCGTGGTGGACGGGAGGACGGTGGGGCTCATCGGGTACCACGCTCCTGCGAGGCGTACACGGCGCAGCAGATGATGGCCGCCTCGACGATCTGGGTGTACGAGTTGGGCACGTCGTGCTGGGTGAGCACGGCGGTGATCAGCTGCATGAACAGCGCCCCGGCCACGGTGCCGAGCACCCGGACCCGGCCGCCGGTCAGCGGGGTGCCGCCGACCACCACCGCGGTGATCGCGTTGAGCTCCAGGTTCAGCCCCTGGTTGGCCGGGTCCGCCTCGGCGCCGTGGCCGACGATCATCACTCCGGCGAGGGCGGCCAGCACCCCGGAGACCACGTAGACGGTCAGCAGCACCCGCCGCACCGGCAGGCCCGCCAGCCGGCTCGCCTGCCGGTTGTCGCCGATGGCGACGAGGCGTCGGCCGAAGGTGGTGCGGCGCACCACGAAGCCGACGACCAGCGCGCACAGCGCGGCGATCCAGGCCATCAGCGGGACGCCGCTGAAGCTGTCGGAGCCCAGCCCCAGCAGCGCGGCGTCGGTGACCGGCTTGGCGGAGTTGCCGTTGACGATCTCGGCGAGCCCGCGCACTCCGATCATCAGCGACAGCGTCGCCACGATGGGCTGCACCCGGGCGAAGGCGACCATCGCCCCGCCCACCGCCCCGGTGGCGGCGCCCAGGAGCAGGGCCAGCAGCAGCGCCGGGGCGAGCCCGTAGCCCAGGTAGAGCGGGACGACCGCGGCGGCGAGCGCGACCACGGCGCCGACGGAGAGGTCGATGCCCTCGGTGCCGATGACCAGGGCCATGCCGAGGGCGACCAGCAGGGTGGGGGCGACCTGGAACAGCTGGATGCGGACATTGCCGGAGGACACGAAGCTGCCGTCGAGGGCGACGGCGACCAGGAACAGGACGGCCAGCGCCGCGTACACGCCGTACTCCTGAAGCAGTCTCAGCAGCCGGTCGCGGTCGCGGATCGCGCCGGTCCAGGCGAGGGTGGTCATGACTGCGGCTCCTTGTCGTGGTCCTGCCTGTCCTGCCCGACCTGCCTGTCCTGCCCGACCTGCCCGACCTGACCGACCTGCCTGTCCTGTCCGTCCTGGGCCAGGGCTCCGAGCAGTGCGTCCTCGCTGACCTGGTCGCCTGCGAGCTCGCCGACGACCCGGCCGTCCTTGAGGACCACCACCCGGTCCGACCCCTCGATCAGCTCCTCCAGCTCGGAGGAGATCAGCAGCACGCCGAGTCCGTCGCCGGCCAGCTCGTTGATCAGTGCCTGCACCTCGGCCTTGGCGCCGACGTCGATCCCGCGGGTGGGCTCGTCCAGCAGCAGGACCTTGGGCTGCAGGCATAGCCAGCGGGCCAGCAGCACCTTCTGCTGGTTGCCGCCGGACAGGTCGCCGACCCGCTGGTCCGGGCCGGAGGCCTTGATCCGCAGCCGGTCCATGAAGAACCGCACCAGTTCGTCCTGCTTGGCCTGGGAGACCAGGCCGGCCCGGGACAGCCGCGGCAGCGCGGCCAGCGCGATGTTCTCGCGCACCGACAGGCTGGGGATGATGCCCTCGGCCTTGCGGTCCTCGGCCAGCATGACCACCCCGGCCCGCATCGCGGCGGCGGGGCTGCGGCGGCGCAGGACAGTACCGTCGACCTCGACCGATCCGCCGTCGGCGGCCAGCGCGCCGATGATGGCCTTGGCGGTCTCGCTGCGGCCCGCGCCCAGCAGCCCGCCCAGGCCGACGACCTCGCCGGGGCGGATGTCCAGGGAGACCCCGTGCAGGCGGTGACGCACGTTCAGCTGCGTCGCCCGGAGGGCGGGCCGGCCCTCGGTCGCGGCGTCGCGGTCGGCGTCGAAGGCGGTGGCGCCCTCCTCCCGGACGGTGGCCGGCTCCCGGCCGAGCATCAGCGAGATCAGCTTCAGCCGCTCCAGTCCGGCGATCTCCCCGGTGTGCACGACCGCGCCGTCGCGCATGACGGTGACCCGGTCGCAGACCGCGTAGAGCTCGTCCAGCCGGTGGCTGACGTAGACCACGGCGATGCCGTGGTCCTTCAACCGGCGGATCACCTCGAACAGGGTGTCCACCTCGCGGGGCTCCAGGGACGAGGTCGGCTCGTCCATGATCACCACTCGGGCGTCCACCTGCACCGCGCGGGCCAGCGCCACCATCTGCTGCGCGCCGAGCCCCAGCGTCCGCAGCGGCCGGGTGACGTCGGTGTCCACGCCGAAGCGCCGCAGCTCCGCCGCCGCGTCGCGGTTCATCCGGCGTACGTCGACCAGGCCGAGGCGGCGCGGTTCGCGGCCCAGGTAGAGGTTGCGGGCCACCGACATCAGCGGCACCAGGTTGACCTCCTGGTAGATGGTCGAGATCCCGGCCGCCTGGGCCTCCAGCGGATTGCGGAACTCCCGGTCCCGGCCCGCGAACCGGATCCGGCCGGCGTCCGGGCGGTAGACCCCGGTCATCACCTTGATCAGGGTGGACTTGCCGGCGCCGTTCTCGCCGATCAGGGCGTGCACCTCGCCCTGGCGCAGGGTGAAGTGCACACCGATCAGGGCGTGCACGCCCGCGAAGCTCTTGTCGACCCCGGCGACCTCCAGGACGGAGTCGGGCACGGGGACCGGGGCCTGCTGGACCAACGTTTACCTCCTCGGACGGGGCCGCCGCCGGCCCCGGGGCCGTGTCCGCTGCGGCGGCCCCGGGTGCCCGCGACCGGGCCGGATCAGTAGACGAGCCCCTGGGAGAGCGCCTGCTGGGCGTTGGCGCCGGTGAAGTGGCCGTCCTTGATGATGACCTTGGGCTGCACGCCGGTGCTGCCGAAGAAGTCCTTGAGCGACTGGAAGGCCAGCGGGCCGAAGCGGGGGTTGGTCTCGATGTCCGCGACCAGCTGTCCGGCGGCGACGTCCTGGACGACCTGCTGGATCCCGTCGATGGACACGATCTTGATGTCCTTGCCAGGGGTCTTCCCGGCGGACTTGATGGCCTGGATCGCACCCAGCGCCATGGCGTCGTTCTCGGCGTAGACGGCGTTGATGTCGGAGTGCGCCTGGAGCAGCTGCTCCATCACCTTCTGGCCGTCGGTCTGGTCGAAGTTGCCGGTCTGCGAGGCGACCACGCTCATGTTCGGGTACTTGGCGGTGAGTTGGTCGGTGAAGCCCTTGGTCCGGTCGGCCGACACGTTGTTGCCGGGGGTGCCCTGGAGGATCGCGACATGCGCCTTCGCACCGGTGGCGCCCGCCAGGTCGTCGGCGGCGATCTGCGCCTGGCCGTAGAAGTCGGAGCCGATGAAGGCGATGAAGTCGGAGCAGGCCGTGCCGGTGACGGTGCGGTCGATGGTGAGCACCGGGATCTTCTTGGCCTTGGCCTGGGCCAGTGCGGGCCCGAGGCCGTCGGAGTTCTCCGGGGCCACGACCAGGACCTTGGCGCCCTGCGCGATCATGTCCTCGATCTGCGAGTTCTGGGCGTTCACATCGGCGTTGGCGTTGCGCTCGATCAGTTTGACGCCGAGCCGCTTGGCCTCGGTCTCGATGCTCTTGGTCTCGGTGGCGCGGAACGGATTGCTCGTGGACTCGGACTGCGAGAAGCCGACGACGGTCTTGCCGTCGGTGATGTCCAGCTGAGGAACGCCGCCGGCGTAGGACTGGTAGGTGCAGCCGGGGCCGGAGGGGGAGCCGGACGGCGAGACCACCTGCTGGGCGTCGGCGGTGTTGGCCGCAGTGGGTACGGCTGAGGTTGAAGTCGCGCTACTGGTACCGGAGTTGGTGCACGCGGTCACGGCCAGGAGCAGGCCGCCGGAGAGGAGTGCCGCGCTCACGGCTCTGGCCCGGGGGGAGGCGTTCATGCGCCGATCACATCCTTGGAAGAAGGGTGGGAGGGTGAGGGGTGCGCAATTTCCAACGTTGGAGAGGACAGTGGGCCATGAGCAGACAAGCTGTCAAGAGTCTGTGCCGCAAACGATTCAGACGACGTGTCAGACAGCGGCGGTAAAGGGTCCAGTCGCCCGCGATGTGGCCGGTCGAGGGGGTGAGTGGCAGTAAAGGTCCAGCTCAGGACAGACTCTGACGCTCCATCGGATGTTGCGGGAGTGGATGTCGAGGGGGTGGACACGACGCGATCACCGTGCTGTCATTCTTCCGGTCGCGTATTTCCAACGTTGTCATCCAGATTTCCCCCTGCCACCACTGCTCTGCCGAGCAGCCCCTGGAGGAACACACATGACAGACCCCCAGTACACCCGCCGCGGGCTGATCCGCTGGTCCGGCGCCGCCGGGATCGGAGCCGCGGGACTGGCGCTGCTGCCGCCCGGCACGGCCCACGCCGCCGCGCCCGCGAACCAGGCCGAAGCGGCGGGCACGGCGGGTGTCGCCGGCGCCGACACCCTCGCCACGAGCCTGACCACCGACTTCGACCCGATCCGGCCCCCTGCGGTCCCGCTGGCCGTGCGTTCGCCCTACCTCAGCACCTGGCTCCCGGCCGACAACCCGGCCGGCACCTGGCCCACCTTCTGGACCGGGCGCACCACCGCGATGACCGGCATCGCCCAGATCGACGGCGTGCCCTTCCTCTTCCTGGGCGCTCCCAACATCGCCGGCCACGTGCTGCGCGGCATGGCCCAGCGCAGGCTCACCACGACCGCCACCGCGTCCCGGTTCCTCTTCGAGGCCGCCGGGGTGGAGCTGACCCTCACCTTCCGCTCCCCGGTCGAGCCCGGGGACCTGCGCCGCCAGTCCGTGCCGCTGTCCTACGTCACCGCCGACGTCCGCAGCACCGACGGGCGCACCCACCAGGTCCGGCTCTACTTCGACATCTCCGGGGAGTGGGTCCATGCCAACGCCGGCACGCCGATCCGCTGGTCGCAGGAGCAGGTCTCCGGCTCAGGCGCCGCGCTGACCGCGCTCAGCCTCACCCCCGACGCGCCGAAGGTACTGGCCGAGGACGGTGACATGGCGACCTGGGGCACCATCGTCTGGAACGCCACCGACCGTCCGGGACTCACCTGGCAGATCGGCGCCGACACCGCGGTGCGCCCGGCCGCGCTGAGCGACGGAAAGCTGGGCAACTCCTCGGACGGCGACCAGCCGCGCCCCATCAACGACAACTGGCCGGTCTTCGCCTTCCACTTCGACCTGGGCGGCGTGGGCGGGGCCCCACAGTCCGCGGTGCTCTCGGTGGGCCACGTCCGCGAGCCCGCCGTCAGCTACCTCGGTGCCCAGCTGCCGCCGCTGTGGAAGTCCTCCTGGTCCAGTTGGCAGCAGATGGCGGCCTGGTTCCACGCCGACGCCGCGGCCGCCCGCAAGCGCGGCGACGCCCTGGACGCCAGGATCCGGCAGCAGGCCACGGCCGCCGGCGGCGCCGAGTACGCGGCCCTGTGCGCCCTCGCGCTGCGGCAGGCCTACGCCGGCATCGAGCTGGTCAGCCGGGACGGTCAGCCCTGGGCCTTCCTCAAGGAGATCTCCAGCGACGGCAATGTCTCGACGATCGACGTCACCTACCCGGCGATGCCGGTCTTCGCCTACGCCGACCCCGGGTACCTCGGGCTGCTGCTGGCGCCCATGCTGGACTACGCCGAGCACGGCGGCTGGCCCAAGGCCTTCGCCGAGCACGACCTGGGCTCCAGCTACCCCAACGCCTCCGGCCACAACGACGGCAACGAGGAGGACATGCCGATCGAGGAGTCGGCCAACGTGCTCATCATGAGCGCCGCCTACGCCGCACGGACCGGTGGCGCCACGGCGCGCGCCTTCGCCACCACGCACTACCCGGTCCTGAAGCAGTGGGCCGACTACCTCGTCGACAACACCCTCGACCCGGGCTTCCAGAACCAGACCGACGACTTCACCGGATTCATCGGCCACAGCGCCAACCTCGCCCTGAAGGGGATCATCGCGGTGGGCGCGATGGGCCGGATCGCCGAGCTGGCCGGGAGGACGGCCGACGCGGACCACTACCGCTCGGTCTCCCGTGACTACATCTCCCAGTGGGGCGTACTGGCCCAGGACGCCTCCGGGGACCACCTCAAGCTCGCCTACGACCAGCCCGGCACCTGGAGCCTGAAGTACAACGGCTATCCGGACGCGCTGCTGGGCCTGGGCCTGGTCCCCGAGGCGGTCGCCGCCCAGGAGGCGGCCTGGTACCTCACCCAGGTCAACCAGTACGGCGTCCCGCTGGACGTCCGCCACTCCTACACCAAGGGCGACTGGGAGATGTGGACCGCCGCCTGGCTGCGGGACCACCCGGTCAGCCGGTACCTGGTCGACTCCCTCTACGCCTTCGTCCACACCTCGCCGTCCCGCGTCCCCTTCACCGACTGGTACGACACGGTGAACGACCGTCAGAACGGCTTCCAGGCCCGCCCGGTGGTCGGCGGAGTGTTCGCCCTGCTCAGCCTGGCCCGCCCTCAAGGCCTCTGACCGGAACGGCCCGGCGCCTCCCCCGTCCCTGCTCGCGGGGGAGGCGCCGGACCGTTCGTCGGGCTCAGGTCAGCGC
>NZ_BBPM01000034.1:0-15390 GCF_000787775.1 Streptacidiphilus carbonis
GCCCCGGACACCGCTGTCGACACCGCCGAGGGCCCCGCCCCGGACCTGCCCAAGCGGCCGCCCGGACGGACCCTGGCCGCCGCCCTGCGCGGCACCCCGGCAGTCGCCCCGGCTGCGGCCGAGGACGTACCAGCCCGGGCCGAGGCAGGCGCCCGCTTCGGCGCCTTCCGCGCGGCCGCCCGCGGCGCGGCAGCGGATGCCGGGACCGCCGACGAGACCGCCGAGACCGACCCGCCCGCTGAGACCGACCGACCGTCGGACCGGACCGAAGAGGACACCGAGCGATGAGCACCACCGACCGCAGCCTCGACTGGCTGCTGGAGAACCTGCTGGAGAAGACGCCGGGGACCCGCCACGCCCTGGTGCTCTCGCGCGACGGCCTCAAGCTCTGCCTGTCCTCCGGCCTCTCGGTGGACCAGGCGGACCAGTTGGCCGCCATCGCCTCGGGCATCCAGAGCCTGTCGCACGGCGCCTCCATCGAGTTCGGCGACGGCACCGGCGGTGTCCGCCAGTCCATGACCGAGTTCCACGGCGGCATCCTGTTCATCGTCGAGGCCGGGGTCGGCGCGCACCTGGCGGTCGTCGCCGGGGACGACGCCGACCCGGGCATCGTCGGCCACAACATGAGTGAGCTGGTCGAACAGATAGGCACGCACCTGCGGGCCGAGCCGAGGCAGCACGCATGATCCGCCGTCCGGTCGACACCGGCGACCCGGACCGGCTCTACACCGTCACCGGCGGCCGGACCAGGGCCTACGAGCAGGCCTTCGACCTGGTCACGCTGATCGTGCGGGAGAGCGGGCCGACCCCGGGCATGCAGTCCGAGCTGGTCCGGATCCTGCAGCTCAGCGAACGGCCGGTCGCCGTCGTGGAGTTGGCGTCACTGCTGGACCTGCCCGTCGGGGTGGTGAAGATCCTGCTCTGCGACCTGCTCGACATGGGCCGGATCACCGCCCGCCATCCGCAGTCGTCCGGGCGCGGCAGGCAGCTGCCGCCGCCCGAAACCCTGAAGAAGGTGCTCGTTGCCCTCCAGAACCTCTGAGCCCGGGGACCCGGCCGCCCCGGCTTCGGCCGCTGCTCCTCCTGCGGCCGCTGCTGCTGCCGCCGCCGCACCGCTCCGCTCGGAGCGTCCGCTCAGGGACACCGCCAGGGACGGCCTGAAGATCGTCGTCGTGGGCGGTTTCGGCGTGGGCAAGACCACCCTGGTCGGCTCCGTCAGCGAGATCCGTCCGCTCAGCACCGAGGAGATGATGACCCGGGCCGGCATCGGCATCGACGACCGCGAGGGGGTGCTCACCAAGACCACCACCACGGTCGCCTTCGACTTCGGCCGGATCACCCTCGACGACGAGAGGGTGCTCTACCTCTTCGGCGCCCCGGGCCAGGAGCGGTTCTGGTTCCTCTGGGACCGGCTGTTCGCCGGCACCCTGGGCGCGGTGGTGCTGGTGGACACCCGCAGGCTGGCCGACTCCTGGTACGCCATCGACCGGCTGGAGCACCACGGCCTGCCGTTCGTGGTCGCCCGCAACAACTTCGACGAGCCGACGCACTCGCTGGAGCAGGTCCGCGCGGCCCTCTCGCTCGACCCGGACGTCCCGCTGCTGGACTGCGACGCGCGGAAGCGGGAGTCGAGCCGGGACGTCCTGGTCGCCCTCGTCCGCCACCTGCACTCCCTCTCCCACGCCCTGGAGCCGACCCCGTGACGACACATCAGCATCCGTCGCCGCAAGAACCGCCGGGTCAGGACGGGCCGCCGCCGGGCTGCCCGGCGCACGGCCCCGCGGCGGGCGCCCTGGCGGGCGGCGAGAGCACCGGCCCCGGCGGCGCCGTGCGGATGCACTCCCCGCGCTTCCAGCGGGACCCGGCCGAGCTCTACCGGCTGCTGCGGCGCGTGCACGGCCCGGTCGCGCCGATCCTGCTGGACGACGACGTCCCGGCCTGGCTGGTGCTCGGCTACCGCGAGGTCCACTACGTCACCAGCAACTCCGAGCTGTTCGCCCGGGATTCGCGGCGCTGGCACGCCTGGGACATGATCCCGGCGAACTGGCCGCTGATGCCCTACGTCACCCACACCCCCTCGGTGCTCTTCAAGGAGGGCGCCGAGCACCAGCGGCGGGCCGGGGTGATCACCGATGTGCTCTCCCAGGTGGACCAGTTCGAGCTGCACACCACCAGCGAACGGGTCGCCGACGCGCTGATCGACGGTTTCGCCGGGACCGGCCGGGCCGAGCTGATGGCCGACTACGCGTCCCAGGTCCCGCTGCGGGTGGTGGCCGGCCTCTTCGGCCTGGACCTGGAGCAGATCTTCCAGCTGGAACGGGACATGGCCGGTTCCCTGGACGAGGGCCCCGGCGCCCTGGACGCCTACATGCGCATCCACGCCACCATGGTCGGACTGCTGGAGCGGGGCCGCAGCCGCCCCGGTTCCGACGTGCCCTCGCGGATGCTGGCGCACCCGGCCGGGCTGGAGGACGAGGAGATCATCCAGGACATGATCTCCATCATGGCGGCGGGCCAGCAGCCGACGTCCAACTGGATCGGCAACACGCTGCGGCTGATGCTCACCGACGACCGCTTCGCGGTCACCCTGTCCGGCGGCCGGCGCAGCGTGGGGCAGGCGCTCAACGAGGTGCTGTGGGCGGACACCCCGACCCAGAACTTCGTCGGGCGCTGGGCCGCGCGGGACACCCAATTGGCGGGCGTGCGGATCCGCAAGGGCGACTGCCTGGTGCTGGGGCTGGCGGCGGCCAACACCGACCCGGAGGTGCAGCCGGACTTCAGCGCCGGATCGGTGGGCAACCAGGCCCATCTGTCGTTCAGCCACGGCGAGCACCGCTGCCCGGTGCCCGCCCCCGAGATGGCCGAGGTGATCGCCAGAGCGGCGGTCGAGGTGCTGCTCGACCGCCTTCCCGATGTGATGCTGACCGTTCCCGCCCAGGAGGTCGAGTGGCGGCCCTCGATCTGGA
Organism: Streptacidiphilus carbonis; assembly: GCF_000787775.1. GTDB lineage: Bacteria > Actinomycetota > Actinomycetes > Streptomycetales > Streptomycetaceae > Streptacidiphilus > Streptacidiphilus carbonis. The sequence goes on from NZ_BBPM01000034.1 coordinate 2,967, forward strand.
TGCGCGGACCGGCGGCGCTCCCGGTCGAGTTCACCTCGATCTGAAAGCGATCTACCGCTTCGGCGTGAAGGTGACCCGCAGCGAGGCGGGACCCCGGGTGAACAGCCCCTGCTCCTCGGCGGTCTCGCCCTCGGCCAGGGCCAGATCGGGCAGGGCGTCCAGCAGTTGGTTGACGCCCACCTCGATCTCGGCCTTGGCCAGCAGCGCCCCGACGCAGAAGTGGCGCCCCAGCGCGAAGGCGAGGTGGTCGGCGGCGGCCGAGAAGGCGTTGGCCGTGGTCAGGTCGGATCGGAAGACGTCGAAGCGGTCCGCGTCCGCGTACCGCTCGCCGTCCCGGTTGGCGGCGCCGATCAGGCAGGTCACCGTCCTGCCCGCCTCGACGGTACCGCCGCCCAGCTCCACGTCGGCCGAGGGCTGACGCATGATCATGTGCACCGGCGGGGTGAACCGCAGGGTCTCCGCGAAGGCGGCCGGGATCAGGCCGCGGTCCGCCCGCACCGCGGCCAGTTGCTCGGGGTTGGCCAGCAGATTGCGGAAGACCCCGGCTATCGCCTTGTCCGTGGTCTCGCCGCCGGCCGCCAGCAGCAGGCTGACGAACGCCTTGATGTCCTCGTCGCTCATGGTGGTGCCGTCGATCTCCGCCGTGCACAGCGCGGAGAGCAGGTCGTCGCCCGGATCGGCGCGCCGCTCCTGGATGACCGGGATCATGTAGGCGGCCAGCTCCTCCCGGGTGCGCAGTCCGGAGGCGGCGACCTCGGGGTCCTGGGTGAGGTTGCCGAGGAAGCCGATGATCGAGGTGTACCAGCCGTGGAAGCGCGCGTGGTCCTCGCGCGGCAGGCCCAGCATGTCGACGATCACATTGATCGGGAACCAGGTCGCGAACTGGGCCACCAGGTCCGCGCTGCCGTCCGCGGCGAAGGCCTCGATCAGCTCGGCCGCGTTGCGCTCGATCACCGGCAGGAACTTCTCCTGGAGCTCCTTGCCGCGGAAGGCCGGCGCGACCAGCGCCCGGCGCACCGAGTGCTCCCGCCCGCCCATCTGCAGGATGGTCCTGCCGTGCACCGGCTCCAGCTGCCAGTCGTAGTTGTCACTGGTGAACACCGGGTCCTTGAACGCCTTCTCGACATCCGCGTACCGGGAGACGATGTAGCTCTGCATACCCTCGTGCCAGATCAGCGGGTACTGCTCGCGCATGACGCGGTAGGAGGCATACGGGTCGGCGGCGAAGTCCGGGGACAGAATGTCCGGCGCCTGCTGGGCAGTTGTCACGTCGTGCTCCTCGATCAGCGGTCAACTGATCGATCAGCGTACTGATATGACGTTGCGCCGGGGACTGCCGTCCTCCGCTTTCGGCCACGCCGTGACAGCACCGACCGGAAGCCCGCGCCAGGGTCTAGTGCTCCGTGACCGCCTTGTCCGCCAGCACGTTGTCCACCAGCACATTCTCCGCCAGCACGTTGGGCTGGGGGTGGGTGACCAGGTGCGCGGCGGCCGCGATGGCGCCGCCCACCAGCGGGGCGACGATGAACAGCCACACCTGCGACATCGCGGCGCCCCCGGCGAACAGCGCCGGGCCCAGGCTGCGGGCCGGGTTGACCGAGGTGCCGGTCAGCGGGATGCCGACGAGGTGGATCACGGCCAGGGCGATACCGATCGGCAGACCGTCGAAGCCGGTCACCGCAAGCCGGTGGGTCACGGCGAGGACCACGAACACCAGCAGGAAGGTCAGCAACACCTCGGCCAGGAACGCTCCGCCCAGGCTGATGTGCACCTCGGAGCGCGAACCCCAGCCATTGCTGCCCATCTTGCCGTGGGTCCGCAGTCCGGGGACGGTCTTCGCCAGCCAGAACACCAGCGCGGCGCCGGCGATGCCGCCGACGAACTGGGCCGCCCAGTAGGTCACCGCGGTCCGCACGTCGATCCGCTTGGCCACCAGGAAGCCCAGTGTCACCGCCGGATTCACGTGGCAGCCGGAGATCGGTCCCAACGCATAGGCCAGGGCCAACAGGATGAACCCGAAGGCCAGGGCCACGCCCAGATTGCCGATCCAGTTCCCGGCCAGGACCGCGGCCCCCACGCCGAACAGCACCAGCAGCAAGGTGCCCAGGAACTCGCAGATTATCGGTCGCCTGTCCATTCGTTCCCTCCTCCGGCCCCGCCCGGGCGAGCAGGGCAATATGGAACGATCATCATGGATGAGACATTCGTCTGCATCTCAGAACAGATCCGGGCATAAGGAGCAGCCATGGGCGCAGAGCCACGGCCGTGCGCCGGGCCGGGCGCGGCGGGGGCCCGGTGACCCCGCGTCGGCTGGGCGACCTGCCGCGCGCCGAGCGCCGGCGCGCGATCGCGGCCAGCACCGCCCGCTGCGCGCTGGCGAGCGCGGCCGTCATCGGCCTGTACTACGTGCTCCCGCTGGACCGCCGTCCCGCCGACGCGGCAGCCGTCATCCGACTGGTCCTGGGCGGACTGGTGTTCCTCGCCGTGATGGGGTTCGAACTGCACCGCATCCTCAACGCCGAACTGCCGCAGCTGCGCGCGGTGGAGACCCTCGCCGTCACCCTGCCGCTGTTCGTGGTGCTGTTCGCCGGAGCCTATGTGTCGCTGTCCACCATGGACCCGACCACCTTCACCGAGCCGCTGGACCACACCTCGGGCCTGTACTTCACCATCGTCACCCTGGGCACCGTCGGCTACGGCGACATCGCCCCGACCAGCGACTTCGCCCGGATCCTGGTGAGCCTGCAGGTCCTGGTCGACCTGGCCTTCGTCGCCCTGGCGATCCGCCTCCTGGTCACCGTCACCCGCATCAGCCTGAACCGCGGCACCCCCCACCCCCCGGACGAGGGCCCCGACCCCGACCCGCGCTGACCGCGCGGGCCGGGTCCGCCGTGACCCGCTACGCGGCGGACGCCGGGGCGGGGGACGACGGCTCGGGCGAGGGGGCGGGGAGGACGCGTTGGCGGTGGTGCTCCTCGGTGAGGTCGTGCAGGCGGGCCTGGAGCAGGTCGACCAGTGCGACCGCGCCCACCACCTGTCCGTCCTCCACAACGGGTGCGCTGGTCAGCGAATGTTCGGCGAACAGGTAGGCGACATGGCGCAGGGTGTCGTGGGTCCGGACGGAGACCGGGGGCGGATCCGCCGGCACGGAGGCCGGAGCCGGCCCCATAACCTCGTGGACGAAGAAGGTCTCCAGCGGGTCGGTGGAGTACTCCCGGGTCAGGTGCAGGCCGCGGCGCGCGATCTTCTCGGTCAGCACCGAGCGCTTGAGGACCAGCGCGGACAGCGCGTAGGCCGCGGTGGAGGCGACCAGCAGCGGCAGCAGGGCGCCCCAGGCATGGGTCAGTTCCAGGGTGAACACCACGCCGGTCAGCGGCGAGCGCATCACCCCGCCGACCACGGCGGCCAGCCCGCACATGGCCCAGAAGCCCGGAATGACCTGCGGGAACAGCATCCCCTCCCAGGCTCCGAGGGCGCCGCCGATCATGAACACCGGTGCCAGCACCCCGCCGGAGGTGCCCGAGCCCAGCGACAGCGACCAGATCAGCGTCTTGACCACCAGGATGCCGACGATCAGCGACACGGTGGCCCGACCGGTGAGCAGCTGGTCGATGACGTCGTAGCCGACGCCCAGTGCGCGCGGCTCGATCAGGCCGCCCGCGCCGATGATCGCGCCGCCGATGGCGGGCCACCACATCCAGTGGAACGGCAGCTTGGCGAAGCCGTCCTCGGCCCGGTAGACCAGCCAGGTCGCGCCGACCGCCAGCGCGCCGCCGCTCAGCCCGGTGACCGCGGCCAGCACCTCGACCGGGGCGGTCAGGTGCAGACCCGCGGAGGGCACCGGGAAGACCGGGGCGGTGCCGAGCAGGAAGCCGCGGCACACGGTGGCGACCGCCACCGAGGCGGCGACCGGGACGAAGCTGCGCGGACGCCACTCGAACAGCAGCAGCTCCACCGCCAGCAGCACGGCGGCCAGCGGCGAGTTGAAGGTGGCCGCCATCCCGGCTCCGGCGCCGGCCACCAGCAGGGTCTTCCGCTCGTCGGCGGTGAAGTGCAGGAACTGGGCCAGCATGGACCCGATCGCGCCGCCGGTCATGATGATCGGCCCCTCGGCGCCGAACGGGCCGCCGGTGCCGATGCTGACGGCCGCCGAGACCGGCTTGAGCAGCGCGACCTTGGGCGCCACCCGGCTGCCGCCGGTCAGGATCGACTCGATGGCCTCGGGCATCCCGTGGCCGCGTATCTTCTCCGAGCCGTAGCGGGCCATCAGGCCCACCACCAGACCGCCGGCCACCGGGGCGAGCAGCACCAGCCACCACGGGTGGTGCACCTGGCCGGGCGCCACCAGCGCCGTGCTCCAGCGCTGGTAGAAGACCAGGTTGGTGACCAGTCCGATCAGCCGCAGCAGTCCGAGCGCGGCCAGCGCCCCGGCGCCGCCGACCGGCAGCGCCCACAAGGTGATCTTCAGCATCCGCGGGCCGACGGTGAAGTCGCCCAGGTGCGCGGTGCGGTGCCCCGCCTTCCCGCTCACAGCGGCACCGGCCCGGGGAGCTCGTCGGCGTAGGCCTCACCGACGGCCGCGTGCAGTTGCTGGAGCGCCTCGGCCGCCTGCGCGCGCAGCACCGGGTCGATCAGCGACAGCAGCCGCGCCAGCTCGTCATGGCGCCAGGCCAGCACCCGTTCGACCAGCTCCCGCCCGGACTCGCTCAGTTCGAGCGTCACCACACTGCGGTGGTGCGAGTCCCCGCCGCGCACCAGGTGGCCGGAGGCGACCAGCCGGTCGGCGAGGCGGGTGACCGAGGAGGCGCCCAGACCGAGCGTCCGCGCCAGCCGCGAGGACGGGCAGCGCCCCAGATCCCCGAGCGCCAGCAGCACCCGCATCTGCGGCAGCGACACCGCTCCGCCCGCCGCGTCCAGGCTGTGCAGGGCGATCCCGATCAGATCGCGGGTCCCCCGCTGGAACGCATGCAACTCCTCGTCGGTTGGTCCAGGGCTGTGACCTGCTATGTTCACCATTCTCAAAGTATTGCACACGACAACACTTGCCTAGAGGCAGCCTCGGGGGAGCCCCGGGGGAGCACGGAAGCACGGCACGACGGTTGTGTGCTCCGCTTGCGCAATGTCTTGACTGTGCATCACCCATACGGCAGTGTCGCCGACTTGAACCCCCTGACGCAGAACCGCGGCTGCGCCGGTCCGAAATGTTAGCGCTAACAAATCCCTGAGTCGCACTCCACCAGAGAGTTAGGGAGAGGCATGAGGAACATCATCCGGACAAGGCTGGCCCGATTCGGGGCGGCCCTCGCCGTCCTGGTCGGCACGGTGGCCGCCGCCACCGCGACGGCCGGCACAGCACAGGCCGCCACCCAGGGACCGTGCGACATCTACGCCGCCGGCGGCACCCCGTGTGTGGCCGCGCACAGCACCACACGCGCGCTCTACGGCGCCTACAACGGGTCGCTCTACCAGGTCAGGCGCGCCTCGGACAGCAGCACGCTGAACATCGGCGTGCTCAGCGCCGGCGGCTACGCCAACGCCGCTGCCCAGGACTCGTTCTGCGCCGGCACCAGCTGCGTGATCACCGTCATCTACGACCAGTCGGGCAAGGGCAACAACCTCACCGACGCGCCCGCCGGCGGCGCCGCCGGCGGCCCCGACAACCTCGCCAACGCCACCGCGGCCCCGGTCACGGTCGGCGGCCACGAGGCCTACGGCGTCTACGTAGCTGCCGGCACCGGCTACCGGGACGACAACACCTCGGGCATCGCCACCGGCGACGCGGCCGAGGGGATGTACGCGGTCCTCGACGGCACCCACTACAACGGCGGCTGCTGCTTCGACTACGGCAACGCCGAGACCAGCAACGACGACACCGGCAACGGCCACATGGAGGCGATCTACTTCGGCAACATCAAGGTCTGGGGCTACGGCACGGGCAACGGCCCCTGGGTGATGGCCGACATGGAGAACGGCCTCTACTCCGGGGTGAACGCCGGCTACAACGCCAACGACCCGACCGTGAGCAACCGCTTCCTGACCGCCATCATCAAGGGCGAGCCCAACCAGTGGGCGATCCGGTCCGGCAACGCCCAGTCCGGCGGCCTGTCGACCTCCTACAGCGGAGCGCGCCCCAACGTCTCCGGCTACAACCCGATGCACAAGGAGGGGGCGATCATACTCGGCATCGGCGGCGACAACAGCAAGGGCTCCGCCGGCACCTTCTACGAAGGTGTGATGACCTCCGGCTACCCGTCCGACGCCACCGAGAACTCGGTCCAGTCCAACATCACCGCAGCCGGCTACAGCACCGGCACGAGCACCGGGAGCACCACCGGACCGCTGCACGCGGTGGGCGCGGGCAAGTGCCTGGACGTCCCCAACGGCACCACCACGGCCGGGACCCAGGTACAGATCTACACCTGCAACGGCCTGGCACCGCAGGCCTGGACGCACACCTCCGGCGGCCAGCTCACCGTCACCGACAGCGGCGTCACCGACTGCCTGGACGCCAGCGGGCAGGGCACCACGTCCGGCACCAAGGTGATCATCTATCCCTGCAACAGCCAGAGCAACCAGCAGTGGACGCTCAACTCCAACGGCACCGTCACCGGCGACCAGTCCGGACTGTGCCTCGACGTCACCGGCGCCTCCACCGCCAACGGCGCCCTGGCCGAGCTGTGGACCTGCAACGGCGGCAGTAACCAGCAGTGGACCCTCGGCTGACCGTTGGCCGCTGACGGCTGATCACTGACCGCTGATCACTGACTGCTGACCGAACGCGCCGCGGCCGACGCCCCTCCCCCGTCGGCCGCGGCGCACCCGGTCCTTGAGCAGCCCTGTGTCCGCGGCGGCAACGGCCTCAGCGCTTGAACGCCGCGCCCGCCCAGCCGGAGACCCGCTCCGAGCCCCCCGGCACCGCGCCGTCCGGCCGCCACCAGGGCAGTTGGACGAGACCGGGCTCCACCAGATCCAGTCCTTCGAAGAACTCCGCCACCTCGGCCCGGCTCCGGTCGACGAACGGCGAGGTGGCGCTCCGGTACACCGCGCGGTGCACCTCCACCGAGGCGTCGGGCATGAAGTCGCCGGTGGCGTGCGAGAGGATCAGCATGCTGCCCGGCGGCAGCGCCTCCACCAGCGAGCGGACGATCTCGCCCGGCTTCTCCTCGTCCTGGATGAAGTGCAGGATCGCCACCAGCATCAGCGCGACCGGCTGGTCGAAGTCCAGCAACTTCCGTGCCTCGGAGAGGATCTGCTCGGGCTGCCGCAGGTCGCCCAGCAGCACCCGGGTGCGCTTGCGCCCGTCCGCCTGCGCCATCAGCGCGTCCGCGTGGCGCAGCACGATCGGGTCGTTGTCGACGTAGAGCACCCGCGCGTCCGGGGCGACGGCGTGGGCCACCTGGTCGGTGTTGGCCTGGGTCGGGATGCCGGTGCCGATGTCGAGGAACTGCCGCACGCCCTCCCGGGCGGCGTACCGCACGGCACGGCCGAGGAAGGCGCGATTGGCCCGGGTGGTCTCCAGGATGGCGGGGAAGGCACTGATGACCTGCTCGGCGGCCTCACGGTCGACCGCGAAATTGTCCTTGCCGCCGAGAAAGTAGTCGTACATCCGCGCCGTCGACGGAACGTCGGTACGCAGGTCGACCTGGTCCGGCGGGTCCTCGACGTGCTGCATCCAACCGAACCCCTCCATGGCGCTCCCCTTCGGACTTCAGGCCGGCCGACGGTTTACCAACCCGCTCGCCAAGATCCTATCCGCCCACGGAAGTTGCCCGGGCGCCACGCAGAAGCAGGGCACTGGCGAGGGCCCCGGCGAACAGGACGGCGGAGCTGACGCCTTCACGGCCGGGCGGCACCCGGGCCGTCCGAGCCGGCCGGGTACTCCTGGAGCGGGACCAGGTCCTGCGACCAGGCCGACATGACGGGGGCGAGGATCCGCCAGGCCTCCTCGGCCTCGTCGCCCCGGATGGACAGGGTGGGGTTCCCGGTCAGCACGTCGAGCAGCAGCCGTCCGTAGGCGGGCAGTTCGGGCGGCTCCATCAGTGCTGCGAGCGTCAGCGGGGCCAGGGCGTGGGTGTGCGAGCCGGTGCCGGTCAGGTGCAGCGTCAGGGTCTCCGGTTCGAGGCCGAACCGGAGCAGGTTGGGCAGCGCCTCCTGGTCGTCGCTGAACGGCAGATGGGGCACCGGCCGGAACCGGACGGCGACCTCCTTGCGGTCGGCTCCGAGGGCCTTGCCGCTGCGGAGCCGGAAGACCGTCCCCGCCCAGCGCCAGCTGTCCAGTTCCAGTTCCACCTCGGCGAAGGTCTCGGTACGGCGTGCGGGGTCCACGCCGTCCTCGCCGCTGTAGGAGGGGATCTCGCGTGCGTCGATCCGGCCGGACGAGTAGCGCGCGCGGCGGGTCCGGCGCACCACGTCCTCCTGGGTGAAGGACCGCACCGAGCGCAGTACGTCGACCTTGCGGTTGCGCAGGTCGCGTTCGTCGAAGCTGACCGGCGGCTCCATGGCGACCAGGCACAGCAACTGCAGCAGGTGGTTCTGCAGCATGTCCTTGAGCGCCCCGACGCCGTCGTAGTAGCCGGCCCTGCCCTCCAGGGCGAGGGTCTCGTCCCAGACGATCTCCACCTCGGCGATGTGGGTGCTGTTCCAGATCGGTTCCAGGACCCGGTTGGCGAGCCTGCTGCCGAGCAGGTTCTGGACGGTGGTCATGGCGAGGAAGTGGTCGACCCGGAAGACCGCCTGCTCGGGGACCAGGTCGGCGAGGAGCAGGTTCAACTCGACCGCGGTGTCCAGGTCCTCGCCGAAGGGCTTCTCCAGCACGATGCGGCTGCCCGGCGGCAGGCCCGCCCGGTGCAGCGACTTGACCGCAGTGGCGAAGAGCGCGGGCGGCAGGGCGAGATAGACGGCGACCGGCTCGGGGCCCGCGATCGCTGACGCCACGTCAGCTGGATCGGTGACGTCGGTGCGCCGGTACTCGGTTCGGGCGGTGACGGCTCTCCTGGCGTCGGCGGGGTGGTCGGCGCCGTGGCGGTCCAGTTGCTCGTCCGCCCAGCCGCGGAACCACGCGCTGTCGCCCTCGCCCCGGTCGGCGCCGACCAGTTGGAACCGGCTGTCGAGATGGCCGGCCTCCTGCAGGGCGGCCAGCCCCGGCAGCAGGTAGCGGGCGCTGAGGTCGCCGGTGGCGCCGAAGACGACGAGTCGGTCGATCATGCCTTCCTCCCCGCAGCGGCCCGCGCGAGGTTCACACCGCTGGAGATGATCCCGATGTGGCTGAACGCCTGGGGGAAGTTGCCCATGAACGCTCCCGTGAGAGGGTCGATCTGCTCCGGCAGCAGTCCCAGCGGGCTGGCTCGGCGGCACAGTGAGTCGTAGAGTTCGGCGGCCTCGTCGGTCCGCCCCTGTCCGATCAGGTTGTCGACGAGCCAGAAGCTGCAGAGGACGAAGGCGCCCTCGTCGCCGGGCAGGCCGTCGGGTGACGCGTCGTGCAGATAGCGGTAGAGCAGGCCGTCCCCGGCGGAGAGGCGCTCGGCGATCGCCGCGGTCGTCGCGACCATGCGCGGATGGTCGGCCGGGACGACTTGGCGCAGCGGCAGTGCCAGCAGGCTGGCGTCGAGCGAGCCGCCGCCGTCCAGGTGCTCGCTGAGTGTCCCGGCGTCCGCGTCCCAGGACTCCTCGAGGATCAGGTGGCGCAGCTTTTCGGCCGAGGCCCGCCAGCCCTCGGTCCGTTCGGGGATTCCCAGCCGCTCGCCGATCACGGCGGCCCGGTCCAGGGCCACCAGGCACATCCCCGCCGAGTAGGTGAACACCCGGCCTTCGCTGCGGACTTCCCAGATGCCCTGGTCGGGCTGGAGCCAGGCCTTGTCCGCGGCGTCCGCGAGCGCGGCCAGCCCGGCCCACAGGGCGGGCTCCAGGTGGCCGCCGCTACGGAGCCACTGGTCGGCGCAGTCCAGCACCTCGCCGTAGACGTCGTGCTGGCGCTGGTCGGCCGCGCCGTTGCCCCAGCGCACCGGGGCCGAGCGCCGGTAGCCCTCCAACTCGGCGTCCTCGACCTCGTCGGGTACCGGGCTGCCGTCGAGGTCGTACATGATCCGTGGCCGCCGGCTGCGTTCGAAGGCGTCGAGCACCCAGCCGAGGAAGGCGTCGGCCTCACCGCCGAAGCCGATGCGGCGCATCGCGAACACCGCGTAGGCGGCGTCGCGGATCCAGGTGTAGCGGTAGTCCCAGTTCCGGACCCCGCCGATGGGCGCGGGCAGCGACGACGTCGGGGCTGCGACCAGCGAGCCGTTGGCCCAGTCGTCGCACAGCTTCAGGGTGATCGCGGAGCGGCGCACCAGCTGCTCCTGCGGGCCCTGGTAGCTGAACCCCGTCATCCAGCGGCGCCAGGCGTCCGAGGTCTGCTGCAGCATCACCTCCGCGTCGAACCGGTGGTGGCGGTGGAAGCGGCCCCAGGACAGGACCAGGTCGAGCCGGTCGCCCGAGCGCAGCTCGTGCGTGCTGTGCAGGGAGTCCAGGGGCCGGTTGCAGCGCAGGTGCAGCTGCAGGTCCGGCCGCCGGGGCGGTTGGATCTCCAGTCCGCTGAACAGAGCCCGGGCCAGGGCGCCGCCGCGGGGCTCGAAGTCCACCCGCAGCCGGACCTCGCCGTCCAGCACGGCCACCGAGCGGACGAGCTCGGCCCGGCTCTGGGGGGCGTCGTCGGTCAGGTCGGCGCCGGAGCGCAGGACCAGGGCGTCGGTGACCCGGACCAGCCCGGTGGCGCAGCGCATCTCGGTCACCAGCACGGCGGTGTCGGGCTCGTACCGCTGCCGGGCCTCCAGCAGGCCGTCGGGCGCCACGGTGAAGTGCCCGCCCCGGGCGTGGTCGAGCAGGCCGCAGAACAGCGGCTCGGAGCCGAAGCGCGGCAGGCACATCCACGGGATGGAGCCGTCCAGGCCGACCAGCGCCGCGGTCCTGCCGTCCCCGATGAGGCCGAAGTCCTCCAGGGGGAGGTAGCCGTCCTGCCTTCGCACCCGCCGAAAGGGCGGATCGAGATCAAGCATGCTGCCCAGCCCTTCCATCCTGGCCCCGTGGGGGCGACACCGCGTGACGAGGTCCGGCCCCGGCCTAGAACACGATCAGCGGCTTGATGACGTCCTCAAGCTTCTTGTCCATGACCTCGAACGCCCGCTCGATCTCGTCGAAGGAGAACTGATGGCTCGTCATGGGGGTGGGGTCGAGCCGCTCGGTCTGCAGCACCCGGAGCAGCCGCTCCATGCGCAGCCGCCCTCCCGGGCACAGCCCCGTCGCGATGGTCTTGTCGGCCATGCCGACCCCCCACTCGACCCGGGGGATCCGCACGAACTCGCCCTCGCCGAAGTAGCCGGTGACGGACACCGTCCCACCCGGCTTGGTGATCTTCACGCAGGTCTGGAACGTCGAGTCGGCGCCGAGTGCCTCGATCGCGGTGTCGACGCCCTGGCCGCCGGTCAGCTCCATGATCCGCTCGACGACGTCCTCCTTGGTGAAGTCCACGATCTCGTCCGCGCCGTAGAACCGCGCCAGCTTCTGCCTGCTGGGGACCGATTCGACGCCGATGACCAGGCCGGCGCCGCGCAGCCGGGCGCCTGCCGTCCCCATCAGCCCCACCGGCCCCTGGGCGAGCACGGCCACGGTCCCGCCGATCGGGATGTTGCCGTGCTCCGCGCCCATGAACCCGGTGGAGAGCATGTCGGCGCAGTACACCGCCGTGTCGTCGGAGACGTCGTCGGGGATGTGCGCCATGTTGGCGTCGGCCTCGTTCACATGGAAGTACTCGGCGAAGACGCCGTCCTTGACGTTGGCGAACTTCCAGCCGCCGAGCGGGCCGCCGGCCTGCGAGGGGTGTCCGTTCTGCGAGGCCCTGTCCCCCCAGTCCGGGGTGATGGCGCCCACCAGTACCCGGTCGCCCGGGCGGAAGTCCCTGACCTCGCTGCCGACCTCGTGGACGACGCCCACCGCCTCGTGGCCCAGGGTCAGGTTCTCGCGTGGCCCGACCCCGCCCGACACGGTGTGCGTGTCCGAGGTGCAGATCAGCGCGCGGGTGGTCCTCACGACGGCACCGACCGGACCCGGCTGCGGCACGGGCTTGTCCATGACGCCCACCCGCCCGATCTCCTTCATCACGAACGCCTTCATCCGCCAGACCTCTCAACTCGCGCGCGCCAGCCAACGCGTCCTGATCCCGGATCTCCGATACGTCTTCATGCTCGACCGGAACGGTGGGCCGCGCACCCGGGGGACGGACGGACCGTCACGAGCGATCGGCCGGGCTCATGCGTTCGCCGTCAGGCCGGTCGGCGGTCAGCGTCCGCGCTCATCGCTCAGCGCTCAGCGGGCTCACTGCCGCGAACCACGACGCTGCCGACAACGAGCAGGGACGCGTCGCCGGCCGCTTCGAGCAGTGCTTTGACGGCGG
>NZ_BBPM01000034.1:15610-23142 GCF_000787775.1 Streptacidiphilus carbonis
AACCACGACGCTGCCGACAACGAGCAGGGACGCGTCGCCGGCCGCTTCGAGCAGTGCTTTGACGGCGGTGGCCCGCCGCACCTGGGCGCGTACCTCGACCGACGGCCGCGACCCGGCGGCTTCCCCGAGGGCTTTGTCGAGCTCCCCGCGCCCGGGCCTCCACTGCCGCTTCGTCGGTGCTCGACGGGGGCACCCATCCGAGCGACCCGTAGAACTGCGGGAGGTCCCAGGCCGTCACCGCCTCCAACACCCCACCGGTCAGCTCCGCCTGTCGCAGGGCCCACCGCAGGGCCTGCTTCGACGAGTCGGAGCCGTCCACACCGACCACGATGCGGTCCGCGGTCTGGTGCTGGTCAACCATGGTTCCTCCTCGACTGGTGGTGGGGGACGGACCACCGCAAAGGCTTTGTGGCACCCCACCGTGGGGCTCGATCCCAAGCCTCAGCTCGGCCCGGGATTTCCCGGAGTCCGGCAGGGCCGGACGGGGCTTCGGGGAGCGGCGGACCGGCACGGGCGGCTCAGCCGGGCTCGTCCGCTTCGGCGGCGCTCAGCCGCGCCAGACCGTCCGCCGCCGTTCGGGTGATGCGGTCGGGTGCCGGGGACGCGTCCATCACCAGGCCGTGCTCCTGCGGCTCCAGCGGTTCGAGCTCGGAGAGCTGCGAGTCGAGCAGCGACGCCGGCATGAAATGGCCGGTGCGGTGCCCGACCCGGTCCTCCAGCACGTCGCGGCCTGCCGCCAGATGGAGGAAGACGACCGCCGGGCAGGCCGATCGCAGGATGTCCCGATGGCTGCGCTTGAGCGCCGAGCAGGCCACCACGCCCCCGGCGCCCTCCCGCTCGTGCAGCCAGCGGCCGATGGCCAGCAGCCAGGGCCGGCGGTCCGCGTCGTCGAGCGGGATGCCGGCGGACATCTTGGCGATGTTGGCCTGCGGATGCAGGTCGTCCGCGTCGCCCAACGCAACGCCCAACCGCTCGGCCAGCAGACGGGCCACGGTGCTCTTGCCGACCCCGGAGACGCCCATCACCACGACACACGGACGGCGGGTCGGGTCGCTGTCGGACGTCGGGTCGCTGTCGGACATCGCGTGCTCCTGACTGCAGCTGCCGCTGACCGGCCTCGCACGGCGGGTCCGCGCGACGACCGAGACCCCCTGCGACCCACCGTAGGACGACCCGCTGCACCACGCAGAGCACGCCGACCGGCGCCCCTCGGGGGCCCTCACCCCCGACACCTACGGGGGTCACCTGCGGCCGGAGCGGTCCGCCGAGGACTCCTGTCAGCGCACCCAGTTCTTCAGCGGCCCGGTGTCCAAGGTGATCCCGACCGGAGCGGGAAGCTCGACGGTCCTGCCGAAGCTGCGCCGGATGCGGGTCGTGTAGGCGCCGTCCCCGGGTCCGCTGCGCACCGGCACCTCACCGGAAAAACAAAAACCCAGATCGTCGTGGAGACCGGTCCGGGATTGTGTGGAGCCGCCTTCGGGATTCGAACCCGAGACCTACGCATTACGAGTGCGTTGCTCTGGCCAACTGAGCTAAGGCGGCGATGTCGGCGGTCCGTGACCGGCAACGGGGGTTAGTCTACACAGTCCGCGAGGGTGATCCTTACCGGATTCCGGGGGGCTGGTCAGCTGGTGGAGGCCGTGGCGAGCTTGGCGGCGAAGCCTATGAAGAGGGCTGCGACGCCGGTGGTGAGGCCGGCCGAGAGGCGGCGACGGCGGCGGAAGGCGTTGGCCAGGGCGGTGCCGGCGAGTATCAGCGTGGTGAGGTAGAGCACGCTGCAGAGCTGGAGCGTCGCGCCGAGGATCGCGAAGGACAGCGCGTGCGGCCCGTAGCCCGGGTCGACGAACTGCACGAAGAAGGAGAGCAGGAACAGGATCGCCTTCGGGTTGAGCAGGCTGATCACCAGGGCCCGGCGGAACGGGCGCTCGCGCTCGTCCAGCGGGGCGGCGGCCTCGGGGGCGGCGGCCGGGTCGGCCTTGCGTTCGCGCCACATCTGGCGGGCCGACTTCAGCATGCCGTAGCCGATGTAGACCAGGTAGGCCGCGCCGACCAGCTTGACCGCGTCGAAGACCAGCGGGGTGGCCTTCAGCAGCGAGGCGGCCCCGAGCGAGGTGAGCACGATCAGCGTGGTGTCCCCCAGGAACACCCCGCAGGCCGAGCGGAAGCCGGTGCGGACCCCGCGGCGCGCGGCCACCGAGAGCACGTACATGGAGTTGGGTCCGGGGAGCAGGACGATCAGCAGGGCGCCGATCGCATAGGTGCTGTAGTGGACAACTCCGAACATGCCTGCCGCCTCGTCCTTCCACCGCACCACGGGCTGGTGCGGTGAAAGGATTGTGGCATTGATTCGGTCCTTACCAGTACCGACTTAGTTGCACATGGTCCCCTTGGCCGGGGTGTGGCCGCTGAGCAGATAGACGTTGACGTCGCCGTCGATGCAGGAGCTGCCGCGGGCGTAGGCGGTGTGGCCGTCGCCGTTGTAGGAGAGCAGCGTGCCCGAGTCGAGCTGGGCGGCCAGGCCCTGGGCCCAGGCGTAGGGGGTGGCCGGGTCGCGGGTGGTGCCGACCACCAGGATCGGGGCCGAGCCCTTGGCCGGGATGGTGTGCGGCTCGCCGGTGGGCTTCACCGGCCAGGAGGAGCAGGACAGGCCGGACCAGGCAAGCGTGGCGCCGAAGTGCGGCGACGCCTTCTGGTAGGTGGGGAGCTGCTGCTCCACCTCCTGCGGCGTGGTCGCCGCCGGGGCCAGGTCCAGGCAGTTGACCGCGGCGTTGGCGGCCATCAGGTTCCCGTAGTGGCCCGAAGGGGACCGCTCGTAGTACTCGTCGGAGAGCGCCAGCAGCCCGCTTCCGTTGCCGCCGACCGCCTGGTTCAGCGCGGTACGCAGCGTCGGCCACTCCCCCTGGTCGTACATGGCGGAGATCACACCGGTGGTGCCCAGCGCCTCGTCCAGGGTCCGGCCCGTGGTGTCGGTGCTGAGCGGGTGCTTGTCCCAGGCGGCGAAGAGGGCGTCCAGCTTGGTCCCGGCCTGCTCGGTGGTCGAGCCGAGCGGGCAGCCGCTGCGCTTGACGCAGTCGGCCGCGAAGGCGTTGAACGCCGTCTCGAAGCCGCCGGCCTGCTGGCTGTTGAGCTGGAAGGCGTCCAGCGAGGGGTTCATGGCGCCGTCCAGCACCACATGGCCGACCCGGGACGGGAACAGCCCGGCGTAGGTGGCGCCGAGGAAGGTCCCGTAGGACTTGCCCAGGTAGTTGAGCTTGGCGTCGCCGAGCAGGGCGCGCAGGACGTCCATGTCCTTGGCCGCCTCCACCGTGCTGACGTGGCCCAGCAGGGCGCGCGAATTCTGCTCGCAGGCCTGGGCGAACGTCTTGTCGGCCGCGAGCAGGGTGTTGATCTCCGACGTGGAGTCGGGGGTGGTGTCGGTGGCGGAGAAGCCGTCCATCTGCTTGTCCGTCAGACACTTCACCGGGGTGCTCAGATTGACCCCGCGCGGGTCCATCCCGACGATGTCGTAGGCGTTGCGGACCGCGGCCGGGTAGCTGGTGGCCGCGTACTCGGCGTACTCGATCGCCGAGCCGCCCGGGCCGCCGGGGTTGACCAGCAGCGATCCCAGGTGCTGGGACCCCTGGGCGGCGGACTGGCGGCGGATCACGGCCAGGGTGACGTCGTCCGAGCCCGAACCCGGGTTCGCGTAGTCCAGCGGCACCTTCATCGTGGCGCACTGGAAGCCGGACGCGCAGCCGCTGCTGGTCCAGCTCAGCTTCTGGGTGTAGTAGCGCTGCAGGTCCGCGGGGACCGCGGCGGGCAACGGCTCCAGCACCGGTGCGGATGCCGCGGTGGCGCCGGCGGACGCGGAGGCCGACGCGGCCGAGGCGGGCGAGGACGAGGCGGCGTCCGAGCCGGAGCCGGTACTGCGCGGAGGGGTGGGCGCGGACGAACTGCACCCGGCCGTCACGACCAGGCTCGCGGACAGCACCGTCGCTGTGGCGAGCCGTTGTACTACGTTCATCCGGACCTCAACTCTCTCTGCACGCAGAGGGTACCGTTCGACGCTGACAGTCACTGCCCGGAGGCCCGGGCCGAGGGTTGTGCGGGTGGCGGAACGGACGGCCGCGCCGGCGACTGGGCGGGCGACGACTGCGCGGCTGCCGGGCCGGCCAGAAGCTCCGTCAGATATCCGGCGCCCTGGCGCACCAGGCGGAAGCGCTGCCGCTCCGGGGAGAAGTCCTGGGCGGTCGCGACGGTCCGCAGGTCGGTGCGCGGGCGGGTGGCGAGGGCGGTGCGGAGCCGTGCTGCCGACTGCTGGCCGGCCGTGTCGGAGAAGGCGTCGGCGAGCAGCAGATGGGCCGTGCCGGGTGCGCCGGTGTTCGGCGCCCGCAGCGGGACCAGCGCCTCGTAGTGCCCGGAGAGTCCGGCCGCGGCGGTGAAGTCGGCCGGGTGCGCCAACTCCGCGGCCACCGCGCAGGGGGCTCCCGCCCCCAGCCCCAGCAGCGCCCAGCCCTGGGCGTCCTTCCGGACGTGGAACCTGGCCGCCAGCGCACGGCGCAGTGCGGCGGCGGGCGGGTAGGCGGCGGGGTCGCAGCGCGCGATCGGGACCACGGCGACGAAGGGGTTGGCCCGCCCCAGTTCGGCGGCGCTCTGCAGACCGTCGAGGACCGACCCGAGCTCGGCCGCATCGGCGCGGACCAGGAGCACTTGGAGCGGCGCGGTGCGGCCCAGGTACTGCTTCGGCAGCCACACCCTGAGCCGGCCCGGGACCCCGGGAAGGGTGCCCTCCAGGAGCTGGCCGCCCGAGGGGTGACCGACCGTCAGCAGACCTGGGGATGTGTGAGCCGGGGACGTACGGGTGGGCGCGGCCGAGGCGCGGGCCGAGCGCGCGGGCGGCGGCTCGGCGTGGGCTCCGGCACGCTGCTGCTGCGGGGAGAGGCCCACGGCGACGCCGCTGGCGCAGACGCAGCCGACAGCGGCCACGGCCGCGGCGCCGCGGAGGGCCGCACCGCGGTAACGGGGCGTCAGCTCGTACACCAGTCCGGCCCGCTGCTCGCGCCAGGACGCGAGGGCGCTGCCGCCCGCCCAGACTGCCGTCACCACGCCGAACAGTGCGAAACCCGCCCACCACAAGATCATCCAGTGGGCATCCCCCGGGGCCTGCGGCAACTCTCACTACGGGTACCGAGTGTCACCCGAAGGAGGGAGTGCGGGGCGTCTTCAGGGTGCGGCGGGCCGCATGGTTGGTCGCGCGCGCAGTGACTCAGGCAGAGCCCCGCGCCCCTATGGGTCTGCAACCGAACCACCGTGGGCAAGTTGCCGCACCCGAAAAATGCAACGCCCTACCCCGCGCGCAAGGCGACAGCCATGGCCTCGACGGCGAGCAGTGGGGCCACATTGCGTTCCAGGGCTGTGCGGCAGGCCAGTACCGCCTCGATGCGGCGCAGTGTGGCCTCCGGGCGGGACTCCCCCGCCACGCGTTCCACCGCCTGCCGCATCTCCTCGTTGGAGAGCTCGCCCGCGGCGCCGAACTGGACCGCCAGTACGTCGCGGTAGAAGGAGGAGAGGTCGATCAGCGCCCGGTCCAGGCTGTCCCGCTGGGTGCGGGTGGCCCGGCGCTTCTGGCGGTCCTCCAGCTCCTTCATCGCCCCCGCGGTGCCCCGCGGCATCCGGCCGCCGACGCCGGCGGCCGCGCCCAGCGCGGCCCGCAGCTCCTCGGTCTCCCTGGTGTCGACCTCCTCGGCGACCTGCTTGGCGTCCGCGGCCGCCGCGTCGACCAGACTCTGTGCGCCCGCCAGGCAGGCGCCGAGGTCGGCGACGCGCAGCGGCAGCTTCAACACCTCGGCGCGGCGCTCGCGCGCGCCCGCGTCAAGCGCCAGTCGGCGGGCCCGGCCGATGTGGCCCTGGGCGGCGCGGGCGGCGAAGGCCGCCATCTCCGGTTCGATGCCGTCCCGTCGCACCAGGACATCGGCGACCGCCGCCACCGGCGGGGTCCGCAGCACCAGCAGCCGGCAGCGGGAGCGGATCGTCGGCAGCGCGTCCTCCACGGACGGGGCGCAGAGCAGCCACACCGTCCGCGGCGCCGGCTCCTCGATGGCTTTGAGCAGGACGTTGGCCGCACCTTCGGTGAGCCGGTCGGAGTCCTCCAGGATGATCACCTGCCAGCGCCCGCCGGCCGGGGACATCGACGCGCTGCGGACCAGCTCCCTGGTCTCCTTCACCCCGATGCTGAGCACATCGGTGCGGACCGACTCCACATCGGCGTGACTGCCGATCAGCGCGGTGTGGCAGCCCTCGCAGAAGCCGCAGCCGGGGATCCCGCCCAGCTCCAGGTCCGGCGAAGTGCACTGGAGCGAGGCGGCGAAGGCCCGGGCGGCGGTGGCCATACCGGAGCCGGGCGGGCCGGTGAACAGCCAGGCATGGGTCATCCCCGAGCTGCCGGACTGCTCCTCGGCACCGCTGTTCCGGCTGTCGCCGGACCTGCCGGACTCGCCCAGGACCACCCGGGCCGACCGGGCGGCGGCGACCAGCTGCTCCACCACCTGCTCCTGGCCGACCAGGTCGTCCCACACGCTCACGATGTCTCCGGTCCGGTCGAGCGACGGCTGCTGTGGGACGAGCCTAACCGGCCGCACCGACAGCGCCGGGCCGTGCCCGAGCGCGCTCAGCCAACGCTAAGCCGCACTCAGCCGCGCTCAGGCCCTGCCCGTGCCGCCGCCCCTGCCGTCCTCGGGCCGGCCCTGGTTCGGGCCCTCGCCCTCCGCCTCCCGGCCGTCCCACTGGGACCACTCGTCCCGGGAGCCGAGCAGCTCGTCGGTCAGGCTGGGCAGGTCGTCCAACGGGGTGTCCTCGGCCCAGTCGTAGCGGCCGCCGTGCTGCGGCGCGGGCGCGTTCGGGTCGACGACCGGCATCTGCCGGGTCCGCTCCACCGGCGGGGCCGGCGGCTGCGGCGCCCCGGTGTCGTGCGGGCGGAACAGCCAGTCGGGGACCTTGTCCTGGACGCTCTCGTCGCTGCGCGGCTTGGCCACCCGCCAGGACCTCGGCAGCTGACGGGTCTGCTCCGGGTCCGGCACCTGCGGCAGGACTGCGGTCGGCTCCTCCGGAGCGGGCTGCCCCTCCGGAGCGGCCGGCTTCACCACCGCCCGTCCGCGGCGCGGCTTCGCGTCGTCCCCGGTGACCCGCGGCAGCACCGCGGTCTCGTCGGCGGCGGCGGACGCCGTCGGCGGGGTCGCGGGGGGCGCAGGGGCCGCAGGGGGCGTGGACGGCTTCGGCGGCGCGGCCTTCCCCGCCGAGGCCCGCTCCGCGTCGATCGCCTCGGCGCGGCGGACCGCCTCGGCCCGCTCCTCCTCGCTGATGACCTGGGTGGGCTCCTCGGGCTCGGCCGTCCTGGGCTTCGAAGCCGGCCTGGCGTCCTCGACGACCGGCGTCACCGCCGTCTCGTCCTCGGACGCCGCCGCCTCGGACCCGGCCGACTCGGACCCGGCCGACTCGGACCCCGTGCCCTCGGCGTTCGCGGCCTCGGCGTTCGCAGCCCCCGCCTTCGCCAGCGG
>NZ_BBPM01000034.1:23390-44754 GCF_000787775.1 Streptacidiphilus carbonis
CTCCGCCCCCCGCGCCTCAGCCGCTGCCGCCGCTTCGGCGGCCGCAGCCGCCTCGGCCGCCAGCCGGGCCTCCTCCGCACGGCGCAGCGCGTCCTCCGCGCGGCGGCGCTCGTCGGCGCGGCGCGCCTCCCGCTGGCGCTCCAGCTCGGCCAGCCGGGCCGCCTCGGCCTCGATCCGGCGACGCTCCCGCGCCTCCGCCTCGCGGCGCTCGGCGTCCTCGGCAGCCCTGCGCGCCGCTTCCGCCTCGGCCTGCTTGCGGGCCTCCTCGGCGGCGAGCCGCGCGGCCTCGGCGGCCTTGCGGTCCTCCTCGGCCTGCCGGGCCTTCTCCTTCTCCTCCTCCTCCAGGCGCAGCCGTTCCAGCAGCGCCTGCTTCTCCCGCTCCGCCTTCTCGGCCTCGGCCTTCAGCCGGGCCTCCTCGGCCAGCCTGCGCTCCTCGGCCTCCCGGGCCAGCCGCTCCTGCTCGGCGCGGGCGGCCCGCTCCTGCTCGGACAGCGGCAGCTCCCGGTCCAGCCGGTGCCGGATCGCGGTGGTGACCGCGGCCGGCGACTGCGCGGCGTTGACCACCAGGTAGCGGACCGGGTCCGCGGCGGCCAGCGCCAGGAACCCCGAGCGCACCCGGGCGTGGAAGTCCTCGGGCTCGGACTCCAGCCGGTCCAGCGCCTCGGTGAAGCGGTCGCGCGCCGCGGCCGGGTCCAGGTCCAGCAGCACCGTCAGATCGGGGACCAGTCCGTCGGTGGCCCAGCGGGAGATCCTGGCGACCTCGCTGCCGGAAAGGTCGCGTCCGGCGCCCTGGTAGGCGGCGGAGGAGTCCATGTAACGGTCCGTTATGACGACGGCGCCGCGCTCCAGCGCCGGACGGATCACCGTGTCGACGTGCTCGGCCCGGTCAGCCGCGTAGAGCAGGGCCTCGGCGCGGTGCGAGATGCCGGTGTTGCCGACGTCCAGCAGCATGGCGCGGAGCCGCTGGCCGATGGCGCTGCCGCCGGGCTCGCGGGTGACCACGACCTCGTGGCCCTTGCTGCGGATCCACTCGGCCAGGGCCTGCGCCTGGGTGGACTTGCCGGCCCCGTCGCCGCCCTCCAGGGCGATGAAGTAGCCGGTGCCGGCCCGGTGCGGGACCGTCCTGGGACCGCCGCGCAGGCCGTCCCAGACGTCCCGGCTGAGCGAGGCGGTGGCCCGGCGGTCGTCGGTGCGCAGGAACAGCACCACGGAGAAGACCAGCAGCAGCAGGCCGACGACGGCGAGCGCCAGGCCCGCGCCGCCGTGGTCGAAGTCGACCGAGCCGGCGGTCTGCCGCCCGAACGCCGCCGCGACCAGCGGGCCGACCAGCAGGCCCGCCGCGGCGGCGACCCGGATCATCGCCTGCAGGTGCTCGGCGACCAGCGGCTGCCGGGACTCCTCGGTCTCCAGGTCGAGCAGCACCCGGCCGGTGCGGACGGCGACGCCGGCGGCGAGTCCGGCCAGGCTCACCAGCAGCAGCGCCAGCACGAAGTCCGGCACCAGACCGGCCAGCAGCAGCGCCAGCGCGGCGGTGCCCAGCGCCAGCGGCAGCAGCCTGCGGCGGCCCAGCACCGGCAGCACCGAGGCGGCGAGGTGAACGCCGAGGGCCGGCATCGCCCCGGCCGCGAGCACCAGCAGGCCCATCCCGACCGGCCCGGCGGCGAGGTCGTAGGCGTGCGGCAGGGCGACGCCGATGACCGACGCCATCGCGGCGACGGCTCCGGCGACGGAGAAGCTGAACAGCACCGAACTCCCGGTGCGGCCGGGCTGACCGGGACGGCCGCCCTGGCTGTCCGCCGGGGCGCGGAGCGACGCCAGCGGGGAGCGCGGCGCGCTCGACCCGGCCGGGACGCCCGGCAGTTCCTCCAGGTAGAGCAGCACCGCGGCGGCGATCAGGAAGCCCGCGGCACCGAACGCCGAGACGGTGCCGACGTGGTCGGCGAGCCAGTCGCCGCCGGAGGCGAGGCCGTTCTCGATCAGGCTGAACCCGGCCAGCGCGGCAGCGCCCAGCGGCAGCGCCGAATAGCCGGTCCGCCGGTCGATGTGACGCAGCACCGGGCCCTGGTCCGCGACCGGGACGCCGGGCGCCGCGGACGGCAGCAGCCGACCGGCCACCGCCCCGCGCGCGACGGCGCCGACCCGCTCCGCGGCCCCCAGCACAAAGGCGGTGACGACCAGCCAGATCGCCGCCGTGGAATGGACCCACACGGTCCAGAACGGTGCGACGCCGATCAGCACGGCGGCCAGCACGTCCGCACCGAACATGCTCCAGCGCCGGTCCGCCTTGTCCAGCAGCCGGTGCACCGGCTCCAGCAGCAGCACCCCGACGACCAGCGACGCCAGCAGCCGGGCGGCCAGCACGGCGGCGATCCCCAGCAGCGCGTGCCGGTAGACCTGCTCGGACGAGGACCCGGTCACCGCGACCCGGACCACGAGCACCAGCAGGACCAGCAGGGCCAACCGGTCGCCGACCGCGCCCAGCAGCTGCGTTCGCCACAGCCGCTGGAACGGGCGCACCCGCAGCAGCGCCCCGGCCCGCTCGGCCGGGCTCCCGCCGGGGACGAAGGTGAGCGGCGCTGTCACGACTGGTTCGATCGGCTGCTCCGCACTGGGCTGTTCCGCACTGGTCATAGCCGCCAGCCTATCCGGAGGGCCGGACACCGAACGGACGTCCACGGTAAGTGCACGCGGTCATGACACATCTGTGACCACAGCAGTACGCAGCAGAGCGGCCCCGTCCCACCTGGACCGGGGCCGCCCTGTTCCGCGACTTCCGCACCTACTCCGCCGAGGCGGCGGCCTTCTTCGCCGGGGCCTTCTTGGCCGCGGCGCTCGCGCTCTTGGCCGCGGTCGCGGTCTTGGCGGCCGTCTTGGCCGCCGTCGTCTTGGCGGCGGTCTTCTTCACCGTCGTCGTCTTCTTGGCCGCCGCCTTCTTCGCGGGGGCCTTCTTCGCCGGGGCCTTCTTGGCGGTCTTCTTCACCGGGCCCTTGGCGCGCTTCTCGGCCAGCAGCTCGTAGCCGCGCTCCGGGGTGATCTCCTCGACGCTGTCGTCGCGGCGCAGCGTCGCATTGGTCTCCCCGTCGGTGACGTACGCGCCGAAGCGACCGTCCTTGACCACCACCGGACGCTCGCTGACCGGGTCCACGCCCAGCTCCTTGAGCGGCGGCTTGGCGGCGGCCCGTCCGCGCGCCTTGGGCTGGGCGTAGATCGCCAGCGCCTCCTCCAGGGTCACCGTGAACATCTGCTCCTCGCTCGTAAGGGAGCGGGAATCGGTGCCCTTCTTGAGGTACGGGCCGTAGCGGCCGTTCTGCGCGGTGATCTCCACACCCTCGGCGTCGGTGCCGACCACCCGGGGCAGTCCGAAGACCTTGAGCGCGTCCTCCAGGGTGACCGTGTCCAGGTTCATCGTGGACAGCAGCGACTGGGTGCGCGGCTTCACCGCGTTCTTACCGGTCTTCGGCGTGCCCTCGGGCAGCACCTCGGTGAAGTACGGTCCGTAGCGGCCGTCCTTGGCGACGATCTCGTTGCCGCTGACCGGGTCCTTGCCCAGTTCGCGCACGCCGCTGGGCTTGGCCAGCAGCTCCTCGGCCAGCTCGACGGTGAGCTCGTCGGGGGCCAGCTCGTCGGGGACGTCGGCGCGCTGCTCGCCGCGCTCCACGTACGGGCCGTAGCGGCCGACGCGCAGCATGATGCCGCTGTCCTCGACCGGGAAGGAGCTGATCTCCCTGGCGTCGATCGCGCCCAGGTCGGTGACCAGTTCCTTGAGGCCGCCGAGGTGGTCGCCGTCGCCGTTGCCCGCGTCGGCCGCGGAGGCGGCCGCGGCGCCCTCGGCCGCGGCGCCGTAGTAGAAGCGGCGCAGCCAGGGCACGGACTCGCCCTCGCCGCGGGCGATGCCGTCGAGGTCGTTCTCCATCTTCGCGGTGAAGTCGTAGTCGACCAGCCGGCCGAAGTGCTCCTCCAGCAGCCGGACCACGGCCAGCGCCAGGAACGACGGCACCAGCGCCGTCCCCTTCTTGAAGACGTAGCGCCGGGCCACGATGGTGTCGATGATCGCGGCGTAGGTGGAGGGACGGCCGATCTCGCGGTCCTCCAGCTCCTTGATCAGCGAGGCCTCGGTGAAGCGGGCCGGCGGCTTGGTGGCGTGGCCGTCGAGGTCGATCTCCTCGGCGCTGAGCGCGTCGCCCTCGGCGACCGGCGGCAGCCGGCGCTCGCGGTCGTCCAGCTCGGCGTCCGGGTCGTCGCGGCCCTCGACATAGGCCTTGAGGAAGCCGTGGAAGGTGATGATCTTGCCGGTCGCGGAGAACTCCGCGTCACGGCCGTCGCTGGAGGTGCCGGCCACCTTGACGGTGACCGACTGGCCGACCGCGTCCTTCATCTGCGAGGCGACGGTGCGCATCCAGATCAGCTCGTAGAGCCGGAACTCGTCGCCGCGCAGCCCGGTCTCGGCCGGGGTGCGGAAGCGGTCGCCGGAGGGGCGGATCGCCTCGTGCGCCTCCTGGGCGTTCTTGACCTTGCCGCTGTAGACCCGGGGCACGTCCGGGAGGTACTCGCGGCCGTAGAGCTGCTCGACCTGGGCCCGGGCGGCGCCGATCGCCGTCTCCGACAGCGTGGTCGAGTCGGTACGCATATAGGTGATGAAGCCGTTCTCGTACAGCTTCTGCGCCACGTCCATGGCCCGCTTGGCGCCGAAGCCCAGCTTGCGCCCGGCCTCCTGCTGCATGGTGGTGGTGCGGAACGGCGCGTACGGGGAGCGGCGGTACGGCTTGGCCTCGACGCTGCGGACCCGGAAGGCGGTGTCCGCCAGGGCGGCGGCCAGGGCACGGGCGTTCTCCTCGTCCAGGTGCAGCACCTGGGCCTGCGCGGAGGCGGCCTTCAGCTGCCCCAGCGAGTCGAAGTCGCGGCCGGAGGCGACCCGGCGGCCGTCCACGGCGGAGAGCCGGGCGCCGAAGGTGCCGGGGTCGCCCTGGGCGCCCTTGCCGGCATCCGAGAGGTCGGTGCCGAAGACGGCGGTGAGGTCCCAGTAGGAGGCCGAGCGGAAGGCGATCCGCTCGCGCTCGCGCTCCACGACCAGACGGGTCGCCACGGACTGGACCCGGCCCGCCGAGAGCTTCGGCATGACCTTCTTCCAGAGCACCGGGGAGACCTCGTAGCCGTACAGGCGGTCGAGGATGCGGCGCGTCTCCTGGGCGTCGACCAGGCGCTGGTTCAGCTCGCGCGGGTTGTTGACGGCGGCCTGGATGGCGTCCTTGGTGATCTCGTGGAACACCATGCGGTGCACCGGCACCTTGGGGCGCAGCACTTCCTGGAGGTGCCAGGCGATGGCCTCCCCCTCGCGGTCCTCATCGGTGGCGAGGAAGAGTTCGTCGGCGTCCTTCAGCAGCGACTTGAGCTTGGCGACCTGGGACTTCTTGTCGGCGTTGACGACGTAGATGGGCTCGAAGTCGTGCTCGACGTCGATGCCGAGCCGGCGCACCTCGCCGGTGTAGCCGTCCGGCACCTCTGCGGCCGTGCCGGGGAGGTCGCGGATGTGCCCGACACTCGCCTCGACCACATATCCGGGGCCGAGATAGCCCTTGATCGTCTTCGCCTTGGCCGGCGACTCGACAATCACGAGTCGCTGACCTTCGCGTGCGGTCTCGCTGGTCGGGGACACCTTCGCTCTTCTCTCCCGGTCGAGTGGGGATGCTGGGGCCGCTCGCGTCGATGAAGCCCTGAGAGCGGAGTGTGACCGCACTCAGGTCCCCCTTGTCAAACGGACGAATCCCGATTTGTTGCCTGCGACGTCCGACCGCCGCCCATCGAACGGTAACCCGACGGCATGGGTTCCCGCCGTGCAGATCACCGCCAAAGGCTGGCCGAAAGGGGCCCGCGGCGGTTCATCAGCAGTTCAGAACGCCTGGTCGGCGCCGTTCCGGCGGCCCGGCCGCGCTGTCAGCGAACCACACCGAGGTGATCGCCGACGGACAGACCGGACAAGCCGGATGATAGGACTGCGGCAGCACGGCGTGTCGGACAGGGGTCCACCTTCGGCGTGTTCTGCGGCCATCCGGCTGCACACGGGCGGGCCGATCTGGTACTCCGACCTGCCCGGGAGGCCGCCCGGACCGCCGCCCCGACCGCCGATCGAACCGCTGCCCGGACCGCTGCCCCCTGACCGCGAAGGAGCACTGCGCACTGTCGGAACTGCTCTCGAACACTGTTGGAAGGCCGCTAGAACGCCCCGCCGAGCAGAGCCGCCCCGCAACCGACGAAGGCCAGCCCCAGCAGCAGCCAGAAGACGTCGCTGCGGGACTGCCCGGTGCCCTCCACCGCGACCAGTCCCGGACGGGCCGGGTCGTAGGAGACCGGCACCAGGGTGTCGACGGCCAGTCCGCCGGTCCTGCGGATGGTGGTCCAGCCGCGCGGGCGGGCCACCACCTCGCCATGGCCCTCGACCGTGTAGCCGAGCACCGGCGAGGTGTCGGCGTGGTCGGCGGCCGCGTCCGGGTCGGGCAGAACTCTGGCCATCCCGGGGACACCGCTGCGCCGCAGCCGGCGGCGGGCGCGGACCTCGCCGGCGCACCAGACGAGGACCCCGGCGCCGAACAGGGCGAACCACGCCCCGGTGAACTCGCTCAGTGGAGTACCCACGCAGCTTCCCGCCCCGCCCGCCGATAGTCGGATCGTCCGACCGTCACCCTGGCAGGGGTCAGGCAACGCAGGGCGCACCTCCGGCGTACGCGGGGCGACGCCGGGGTGAACGGAGGGTCAGCCGTACAGGCCGCCGGCGGCGTGGACCGGCTCCAGGAAGCCCTGCTCGACCAGCATCCGGATCTGCTCCGGGGTGCGGTCGCGCAGCAGCACCGGGTCCTCCTCGATCAGGGCGGCGATGGCGTCCAGGATCTCCCCGGCCGTCAGTTCGCCGTCGCAGACGCCGACGAAGCCGGCCCCCACCGTGTCGACCTTGGTGGCCCGGCGCATGCCCCGGTTCTGACGCAGGATCACATGCTCGGGGTGCTCCGCGCCCGGGGCGCCGACCTGCTCCTGGACCACCTCCTCGGTGAGCCGGTAGCGGGTCGCCAGCAGGGCGGCGTCGTCCTGGGCGCGCAGGAAGTCCTGGCGGGTGAACCACGCCTCGATGTGCGGGCCGAGCGGCTGCTCCACGGGGTGCGGCCACTCCTCCAGGTGCAGGATCGGCGGACGTTCCGACTCGCCCTGGACCGGTTTGCGCAGGGTGATCCAGCCGAAGCCGACCCCTTCGACCTTGGCCGCCTCGAAGGCGTCCAGCCACTCGCCGTAGCGGGCGTCGTAGTCCTCCCGGGATCCGCGGTGGTCGCCGCCGTCGCGCAGCCACAGCTCGGCGTACTGGTTGACGTCCTGGACCTCGCGCTGCACCACCCAGGCGTCGCAGCCGGTCCCGGCGACCCAGCCGGACACCCGCTCGCGCCAGTCCTCGCCGCGCACGTGCTGCCAGTTGGCGAGCAGCTGGCAGTAGCCGCCGGGCTCCAGGTACTGCCCGGCCCCGGCGACCAGGCTGTGGCACAGCCCGTCCCCGGCCATGCCGCCGTCGCGGTAGGTGAACCGCCCGGCCGGGGAGATCACGAACGGCGGGTTGGACACGATCAGGTCGAAGGTCTTGCCCTCCGCGGGCTCGAAGAGGCTGCCCCGGCGGGTGCCGACCTGGGTCAGTCCGGACAGCGCCATGGTCAGCGCGGTGAAGTGCAGCGCACGGGGGTTGACGTCGGTGGCGAGCACCTGGGCGCTGTGCCGGGCGGCGTGCAGGGCCTGCACGCCCGAGCCCGTGCCCAGGTCGAGCACCCGGCGCACGGGACGGCGCACGGTGATGTTCGCCAGCGTGGTGGACGCGCCGCCCACGCCCAGCACCAGCTCGGAGCGGGGCACCTCGCCGCGGTCGCCTTCGGCCCCGGAGCCGGCCGAGTCGCCGGCGGCGCCCGAGGCGCCCGCGCCGATGCCGCCGGCCCCGCCGACGGAGCAGCCCAGGTCGGAGACGATCCAGGCGTCGCCGGCACCGCCGACGTCCTCCTGCCCGGCGACCTCCGCGGCGTAGGGGCGGACATCGACGGTGGCGCCGACCTCGTCGTCGCCGGTGCGCACCAGCCAGCCGCCGGCCAGGCAGTCCTCGACCGGCAGCGCGGCCGCGGCCGCCCGGTACGGCACCGGGCGCTGCAGCAGGAACAGCCGCAGCAGGGTCTCCCTGGCGCTGCCGCCCCCGGTGACCCGCAGTGCGGGCACGGTCTCGCTGCGGGCGAGCGCGGAGTACGCGGCGGCGCCGAGCAGGTCCAGACAGCCGTCGGCGGTGAAATCGGCGGCGAGAAACGCCGTACGGAGCCGGGCCGCGAGCCCGGGGTCGTACGCGGGGCGCAAAGCAGCGGCACTGGTGCTGGTACTGGTACTGGTCGTCACAGCGACATTGTCCCCCGCGGCGCGGTCAGTGGGCCGATGCGGACGCCGACGGGTCGGTGGACTTCGAGGCGGAGGACGACTTCGACGCTGAGGGCGACTTGGGCGGGGCCGAAGCGGACGTGCCTGCGCCGGCGCCGGTGGAGGGCGCCGACGACACGGACGGGTCCCCGGCGGCAGCCGAGCTCGCGGACGTCGCGCTGACGCTCTTGCACCCCGGCTGCTTGGCCAGCGCGGTCCCCATGTCACCGGTCTGCAGCTTGGTCAGCGCGCCGGTGGACAGCTCGGCGAGCTGCTGCACCTGGTCGCTCACCCCCTTCAGCCCGGCGGCGAACTTGGCCTGGTCACCCGAGGGCAGGGCCTGCACGGTCTGCTGCACCTTGGTGTAGCCGCCGGCCGCCTGGTTCAGCTCGGTGACCGCGTCCGCCTGGGTCTGCGCGCCGTTGTCGGCCGCCGGCGCCCCGGCCTGCTGAACGGTCTGGGCGATCCTGGTGTTGGCGGTGGCCAGCGAGCCGAGGTCGGCGGCCAGCCGGGTCTGCAGGTCCTTGGGGGACTCCCCGGTCTTGACCGCCCCGATGTCGGCGATCGCGGTGTTCGACTGCTGGACCGGGGTCTGCAGCCCGGTGCAGACGGTCTTCGCCCAGGCGTCCAGCTTGGCCCCGTTGCCGCTGCTGCAGCCGGCGGCGCCCAACGCGAGCAGGGCGGCGGGGGCCGCGAGCCTCAGCCACTTCTTCGTCACCACGGGGTCCTCTCCATCACACGGGTCCTTGGGAACCTACACGGCGGACGCACGAGCACCGCGGGGCGGAGGTCATTTGTGGAGATTTGATGGGGAGTTGGGACTCGGCTGCCGGACGGCTGGGAACGCTGGCACTGCCCGCACCCTGTCGATCCGCGGAGTACCGGGCTACCGTACCGACCAGTCGGTCTGCCGATGGCCGCACTGCCAGCCCCGCCGAGCATCCGGAGGTCGGATCCATGCCCCGTACCGCTGCCAACTCCCAGGGCGTCGAGATCGAGTACGACGCCTTCGGCTCCCCCGACGACCCCGTCCTGCTGCTGGTCATGGGCCTCGGGGCGCAGCTGACCGGCTGGCGGGAGGGGTTCTGCGAGACGCTCGCCGCACGCGGCTTCCGGGTCGTCCGCTTCGACAACCGGGACGCCGGGCTGTCCACCTTCATGGACGCGGGGCCCCAGCCGGACCTGAAGGCGATCCTGCACGGCGACCCCTCCAGCGCGCCCTATCTGCTCGCCGACATGGCGCTGGACGCGCTCTCGCTGCTGGACGCGCTCGGGGTGGACCGGGCGCATGCGGTCGGGGCCTCGATGGGCGGGATGATCGTGCAGCAGCTCGCGATCGACCACCCGGAGCGGGTGCTCAGCCTCTGCTCGATCATGTCCCGCCCCGGCGACCGGGCCAGCGGCAACTCCACCCCCGAGGCGGGCGGAGTGCTGATGCGGGAGCGGCCCGCGGACCGGGAGCAGGCGATTGCGGCCGGGGTGGCCGCCTCGCAGGTCATCGGTTCCCCCGGCTACCCGGACGACCCGGAGGAGCTGCGGGAACGGGTCGCCGCGGCACTCGACCGGCAGAGCCGGTCGGACGGCTTCGGGCGGCAGTTCGCGGCGATCGTCGCCTCGCCGGACCGGACCCCCGGGTTGCGCGGTGTGGATCTGCCGACGCTGGTGGTCCATGGCGCGGACGATCCATTGATCGACCGTAGCGGCGGCGAGGCCACGGCCAAGGCCGTGCCCGGGGCGGAGCTGCTGGTGATACCGGGCATGGGGCACAGCCTGCCGGAGGCCTTGTGGGCGGGGGTCGCTGACGCCATCGCCGCCAACGCCCGGAGGGCGGGGTGATCTGACGGAGCTCGAGCGCGGACCGTAGTGGGCTGGTCGCGCGGTTCCCCGCGCCCCTATGGGTCCGCAACTGGCCCAGTTGCACTACCCCAGGGGCGCGGGGAACCGCGTGACAAGCCGGCTACGGTCCGCAGCCGAAGACCCGTCAGAACCGGTGTCAGCTGACGGCCGAGGGGTCCCCCTGTTTGACCACGGTGACCGGCGTCTCGACCGGCTCCGCGCCGACGGCGATTCCGCGTCGCTTGGAGATCCAGACCGCGGTGACGATCACGGCGAGGCACAACACCGCGATACCCACCCGCAGGCCGACATTGGCGTCGGCGCCGAAGCTGAACTTCACGATCGCCGGGGCGATCAGCAGTGAGACCAGGTTCATCACCTTGAGCAGCGGGTTGATGGCCGGGCCCGCCGTGTCCTTGAAGGGGTCGCCGACCGTGTCGCCGATGATGGTGGCCTCGTGGGCGTCGCTGCCCTTGCCGCCGTGGTTGCCCTCCTCCACCAGCTTCTTGGCGTTGTCCCAGGCCCCGCCCGAGTTGGCGAGGAAGATCGCCATCAGGGTGCCCGCGCCGATCGCGCCGGCCAGGTAGGAGCCGAGCGTGCCGACGCCCAGCAGGAAGCCGACCGCGATCGGGGCCAGCACCGCCAGCAGGCCGGGGGTGGCCAGCTCGCGCAGGGCGTCCCGGGTGCAGATGTCCACGACCCGCCCGTACTCCGGGAGTTCGGTGCCCTCCATGATCCCGGGCTTGGTCCGGAACTGCTCCCGCACCTCGAAGACCACCGAACCGGCCGAACGCGAGACCGCGTTGATGGCCAGGCCCGAGAAGAGGAACACCACTGCCGCCCCGAGCAGCAGACCGACCAGGTTGTTGGGCTGGGAGATGTCCAGACTGAGGCTCAGCCCGTGGGCCGCGGGCCCGACTTGTGCCTCGGCGGTGGCGATGGCGTCGGTGTAGGAACCGAACAGCGCCGTCGCCGCCAGCACGGCGGTGGCGATGGCGATGCCCTTGGTGATGGCCTTGGTGGTGTTGCCGACCGCGTCCAGCTCGGTGAGCACCTGGGCGCCGGCGCCGGAGACGTCGCCCGACATCTCGGCGATGCCCTGGGCGTTGTCCGAGACCGGGCCGAAGGTGTCCATGGCCACGATCACGCCGACGGTGGTCAGCAGTCCGGTTCCGGCCAGGGCGACCGCGAACAGGGCCAGGATCAGCGAGCCGCCGCCGAGCAGGTACGCCCCGTACACGGCCGCGCCGATGACGACGGCGGAGTAGACGGCGGACTCCAGGCCGAGCGAGATGCCGGACAGCACGACCGTCGCGGGGCCGGTCAGCGAGCTCTTGCCGACGTCGACGACGGGACGCCGGTTGGTCTCGGTGAAGTATCCGGTGAGCTGCTGGATCACGGCGGCCAGGACGATGCCGATGGCGACCGCGGCCAGGGCGAACACCCTGGGGTTGCCGCTGTGCGAGCTGATCGCGTCGGGGACGCCCTTGAGGGCGCTGAAGCGGCCCGGCAGGAAGGCGAAGACCGCGGCCACCACCAGCACCAGCGAGAAGGCGGCGGAGATGAAGAAGCCACGGTTGATGGCGGTCATGCCGCTGCGGTCCCGGCTGCGCGGGGAGACCGCGAAGATGCCGAGCACCGCGGTGATCACCCCGATGGCGGGGACGACCAGCGGGAAGGCCAGCCCGTCGTCGCCGAAGGCGGCCTTGCCCAGGATCAGCGCGGCGACCAGGGTGACCGCATAGGACTCGAACAGGTCGGCGGCCATGCCGGCGCAGTCGCCGACGTTGTCGCCCACGTTGTCGGCGATGGTGGCGGCGTTGCGCGGGTCGTCCTCCGGGATGCCCTGCTCCACCTTGCCGACCAGGTCGGCGCCGACGTCGGCGGCCTTGGTGAAGATGCCGCCGCCGACACGCATGAACATGGCCAGCAGGGCGGCGCCGAAGCCGAAGCCCTCCAGCACCTTGGCGGCGTTCTCCTTGTAGATCAGCACCACCAGGGAGGCCCCGAACAGGCCCAGACCCACGGTGATCATGCCGACCACGCCACCGGTGCGGAAGGCGATCCGCATGCCCCGGTGCGAGACGGCTCTGATGTCGGGCTCGCTGTCGTCGCCCTCGGCCGGGGTGGCGGCACGGGCGGCGGCGGCGACGCGGACGTTGGCGCGCACCGCGAGTCGCATGCCGATGTAGCCGGTCAGCGCCGAGAAGCCGGCTCCGACCAGGAAGAAGACGGAGCGTCCGATGCGCTGCGTCCAGTTGTCGGCGGGCAGCAGGAGCAGCAGGAACACCACCGCCCCGGCGAACACCCCCAGGGTGCGGAACTGCCGTGCCAGGTAGGCGTTGGCGCCCTCCTGCACGGCGGCGGCGATGCGCTTCATGGACTCGGTGCCCTCGTCGGCGGCCAGGACCTGACGGACCAGCAGCCAGGCCACCCCGAGGGCGGCCAGGGCGATGACTGCGACGACGATCACGGTGGTACGGCCGTCGCCGGTGAGCACGGCCGAGACCGTTGCGGGGGCGGCGGACAGTGCGCTCGATGGAGCACCGGAGAAAAAGAGCCCGGCCATTCGTCCTCCTTGACGTCTGGCTCGTGCGCCGGGCAGTGCTGTGGCGACAGGTTGGTCCACTCGGCGCGCGGGCGAGGTGGGGCCGTGTCTCTCCGACGGTGTTTCCGTGATGCGTGGTGGTACTTGTTGCAGACACGGCAGGCCGCGATTCTAGGAATCGCGGCCTGATCAAAACAGGGTGCGCGCAGCATTCAGCGCGGAATGGTACGGGAGTGAACGGGTGGGGCTGCTGAGGCAGCGTCAGGACCCTGCGTCAGCGCAGCACGTCAGGGCAGCGCGTCAGGGGGTCGCGTCAAGGCAGCACGTCGGGGCGCACCTCAAGGCAGTACCGGGTGGACGGCGACCGGCCAGCTCATCCGGACCACACCGCCGTTCTCGTCGCTGCCGATGTCCAGGTCGTCGACCAGGCCGCTGATGACGGCCAGTCCCATCGCGGCCTCGGCGGCGTCCTCGCCGGACGCCCCGTCGATCGCTCGGGAGGAGCCGTTCTCCGTCCCGGCCGTGCCGGGGACCCCGTCACCGACCTCGATCAGGAACCGCTTCTCCTGTTCGACGAGCGTCACCCGAACGGCGTCGTCGATCCCGCTGCGCCGGTGCAGTCCGACCGCGCGCGAGCATGCTTCGCCCACGGCGAGGCGGACCTCGTCGAGGACGGACTCGTCCACTCCGGCCCGACGGGCAACGGCGGCGGCGACGAGCCGCGCGGTCCGTACATGCTCCGGCAGGGCGCTGAATCGGAGTTCGACGGTGGCCATGGCTGTATCCCCCTCGAAGGATCGTGTCGGCGTGTTGTCGACACTGGCCCTGTCCGGGCCGGCCCGGGGTCCGCGAGGGACCC
Source organism: Streptacidiphilus carbonis (assembly GCF_000787775.1). Taxonomy (GTDB): domain Bacteria; phylum Actinomycetota; class Actinomycetes; order Streptomycetales; family Streptomycetaceae; genus Streptacidiphilus; species Streptacidiphilus carbonis. The sequence goes on from NZ_BBPM01000034.1 coordinate 37,055, forward strand.
CGGGAAGTCGCGACGGACCAGGCCGATGGCGGCCTGTGACCTCCGGTGCGAACCGGTGGATCAGTCGGTCGCGGCTACGGCCTCGTCCACGGAACTGTGGATGGGGAACACCTTGGTGAGCCCGGTGATGCGGAAAATCTTGAGGATGCGCTCCTGGTTGCAGACCAGACGGAGCGAACCCTCATGGGCGCGTACCCGCTTGAGCCCTCCGACGAGGACACCGAGCCCGGTCGAGTCCAGGAAGTCCACGCCTTCCATGTCCACGATCAGGTGGTAGTGACCCTCGTTGACGAGCTCGACGAGCTGCTCACGCAGCTTCGGCGCGGTGTACACATCGATCTCGCCCCCCACCTCGACGACCGTGCGGTCGCCAACGGTACGGGTCGACAGGGACAGGTCCACGGAACCTCCAGCACCTTGCTCTCACAGCATCACGCCCCACCGGGACGGGGGACGCACTGCAGCGAACGCATCGTTGCGATTCTTGGCCGACGGAGGGGCAGGCGCCCCGATGAACGGCCGCGATGGCATTCAACCACTTACGACCAGCGCAGCACGACGCCTTGAGGCGAATCTCCACCGGTGTGATGACAGACTGACTGCCGATGAAGCCGCTTCCGGACCCGCCCGCGGCCGTTCTCGACAGGCTCACAGGAGCCCGAGGACGGCAAGATCGGCTCACTCATACGGAGCACCTGCCCGCCCGCCCCGCCCGCTATGCGGACTGGCCGCCAGAAATTCGTCCGGAAATCGCCGCTGCCGTCGAGACCGCCGGAATCGCCCGACCCTGGACACATCAGGCAGAAGCGGCGAGTCTGGCCATCAGCGGACAAAATGTGGTAATCGCCACAGGAACCGCCTCCGGCAAGTCGCTGGCCTACCTCGCCCCGGTCCTCAGCACCCTGCTGGAGGGCACCGAGGCCTCCAACGGCCGCGGGGCCACGTGCCTGTACCTGTCCCCGACCAAAGCGCTTGCCGCCGACCAGTTGCGCCGTCTGGGCGAGCTGCGCAAGGCCGGCGACGGCGCGCTGGACCTGCTGCGGGCCGCCGCCTACGACGGGGACACCCCGTTCCAGGAGCGGGAGTGGGTCCGCCAGTACGCCTCGCTGGTGCTGACCAACCCGGACATGCTGCACCGGGGCATACTCCCGGCCCACACCCGCTGGGCCTCCTTCCTGCGGGCGCTGCGCTATGTGGTGGTCGACGAGTGCCACACCTACCGGGGCGTCTTCGGCTCCCATGTGGCCCAGGTGCTGCGCCGACTGCGCCGGCTCTGCGCCCGCTACGGCAGCGAACCGGTGTTCCTGCTGGCCTCGGCCACCGCGGCCGACCCCGGTCGGACCGCCGGGAGGCTCACCGGCCTGCCGGTCGCCGAGGTCACCGAGGACGGCTCGCCGCGCGGCGAGACCGTCTTCGCCCTCTGGGAGCCGCCGCTCACCGAAATGCAGGGCGAGCAGGGCGCCCCGGTCCGCCGCTCGGCCACCGCCGAGGCCGCCGACCTGCTCACCGACCTGGTCCTGGACCAGGTCCGCAGCGTGGCCTTCGTCCGCTCGCGCCGGGGGGCCGAACTGGTGTCGGTGATCGCCCAGGAACGCCTGGCCGAGGCCGCCGGACACCGCACCGCCCGCCGGGTGGCCGCCTACCGGGGCGGCTACCTGCCGGAGGAGCGCCGGGCGCTGGAACGCGCCCTGCACTCCGGCGAACTGCTCGGCCTGGCCGCCACCAGCGCCCTGGAGCTGGGTGTGGACGTGGCCGGGCTGGACGCCGTGCTGCTGGCCGGCTACCCGGGCACCAGGGCCTCGCTGTGGCAGCAGGCCGGACGGGCGGGCCGGGCCGGCCAGGGCGCGCTGGCGGTACTGATCGCCCGCGACGACCCGCTGGACACCTACCTGGTGCACCACCCCGACTCGCTGTTCCGCCAGCCGGTCGAGTCGACCGTGTTGGACCCCGACAACCCCCATGTGCTCGCGCCGCACCTGTGCGCGGCGGCCGCCGAGCTGCCGCTGACCGACGCCGACCTGGAGCTCTTCGGCCCGTCCACCGCGCCGCTGCTGCCGCAACTGGAGCGCCGCGGGCTGCTGCGCAGACGGCCCGGCGGATACTTCTGGACCCGGCGGGAGCGGGCCGCCGACGCGGTCGACATCCGCGGCGGCGGCGGGGACCCGGTGCGGATCGTGGAGGCCGACACCGGGCGGCTGCTCGGCACCGTGGACGCCGGATCGGCGCACACCTCCGTGCACACCGGCGCCGTCCACCTGCACCAGGGCCGCACCTACCGGGTCCGTGAGCTGGACCTGGAGGACTCGGTGGCCCTGGTCGAGGAGGCCGACCCGCCGTACTCCACCGTCGCCAGGGACACCACCTCGATCCGGGTGCTGGAGACCGACCGGGAGGTCGCCTGGGGCGAGGCGGTGCTCTGCTTCGGCTCGGTCGAGGTCACCAACCAGGTCGTCTCCTTCCTGAAGCGCAGGCTGATCACCGGCGAGGTCCTCGGCGAGACCAAGCTGGACCTGCCGCCGCGGACGCTGCGCACCCGCGCCGTCTGGTGGTGCGTGACGGAGGGTCAACTGGAGGACGCCGAGCTGCTCCCGGAGGAGCTGCCGGGCTCCGCCCATGCCGCCGAGCACGCCTCGATCGGGCTGCTGCCGCTGTTCGCCACCTGCGACCGCTGGGACATCGGCGGCGTCTCGGTGCCGCTGCACCCCGACACCGGGCTGCCCACCGTCTTCGTATACGACGGCCACCCGGGCGGCGCGGGCTTCGCCGAACGCGGCTTCCAGCGGGCCGGGGAGTGGCTGGGCGCCACCCTGGCCGCGATCACCGCCTGCGAGTGCGAGCGCGGCTGCCCGTCCTGTATCCAGTCGCCCAAGTGCGGCAACGGCAACGACCCGCTGGACAAGGGCGGCGCGATCCGGCTGCTGCGGCTGCTGCTCGCCGGGAACCCCGCGGGGGAATCCGCTGAGGAATCAGCGGGGGATCCCGCTGGGGAATCAGCTGCGGAATCCGCCGGGAGGACGGTGCCAGGGGCCGAGTCGATGTAGACCGGACCGGCCCTGGCCCGGCCCCGGGCTGCGGGCAGGCCGGGGAACAGGCCTCCGGCCATCGGGACCTCGACGGAGACCTCGACCGCGTCCTCCCCCGCGTCGCTCTGCAGCGCGCAGCCGAGCATCCGGGCGTGCTGGGCGGCGGCGATCCTGGCAGCCTCGGAGCAGGCCGCCGCGGGCTGCCAGAGCAGCTGCCCGGCCGCAGCCAGCGCCGCCAGGTCCGCTGCTGCTCCGGCCCGGTGGCGCGCGGTGGCGGCGGCCCCGAGGCCGAGCGCCCCCGTGAACACGCAGCCGCCCAGCGTGAGCAGCGCGACCAGCCAGATCGAAGCCGACCCGGCGTCAGAACGCCGACCCGGCCACCGACACCGATGCAGACACCATCGCGGACGCGGACCGCGACCCGGGGCCGTCATCGGGCGCCCCCGTTCGCCGCGCCCGGTTCGCGGACGGCCGAGGCCGTGGCTGCGACGTCCACCGCCAGCAGACCGCCGAGGCCGCCCGGGGCCCGGGCGGTGGCCGAGACTCGCACGCTGACCGTGTCGCCGCCCTCGCTGACCGAGACCGACGCGCCCAAGGGGCCGGCGTTGCGGGCGACGTCCAGCACCCGGCCCTGCGGATCGCCCCTGGCCGCGGCCCGCGCCGCCTCCCTGGCCGCGTCCACGCAGCGCAGTTGCGCCGCGCCGACCAGCACGCCCCACACCAGCACCCCGGTGAGCAGCACCAGCACCGGCAGGGCCACCGCGGTCTCCGCCGTGACGAAGCCGCCGTCCCCGCCGCCGGTACCGACCTCGGGCCCGGCGCCGTCCGCCGCGCCGCGCTCAGACCGCACCGAGGGCTCGCCTGATCAGGCCCTGCAGCGCCGACGAGACCGCCCCGCTCGTCACGACCTTGTAGAGCAGCGCGCTAAGCACCCCTAGAAGTACGCTACCTGCGTGTTCACCCTTGAGACCGCCCAGCGCCGCTTGCGCGCAGGCGCATACGTTCGAATATCTAGCGACCCCTTCGAGACCGAGAAGGGCGTCGGCCGCCAGCGCGAGGACGTCCTCGTCAAGGCCGAGGGCCTCGACTGGGACGTGGTCGAGTTCTACGAGGAGAACGACACCAGCGCTTACAAGAAGCGTCGCATACGACTGCCCGACGGCCGAAGCGTCTGGCGGGTCATCCGACCCGAGTTTCGCCGGATGCTGGCCGACTACGAAGACGGCAAGATCGACGCCATCATCGTCTACGACCTTGACCGCCTGGCCCGCCAGAACCGGGACCTCGAAGACCTGATCGACCTGGTCGAACACTTCCAGCGCCCTGTGCAGGGGGTCACAGGCGGCCTGGACCTGATGACCGACAGCGGCAAGGTCATGGCCCGCGTTCTCGTGGCGATGGCCAACAAGTCGAGCGCCGACACCGCCAGGCGCGTCTCTCGGCAACGACTGCAGGCTGCCCAGGATGGGCAGCTCCTGTCACCAGTGAGGGCATTCGGCTGGAAGCCCGACCGCCTGACCCTGGATCCGAAGGAGTCCGACCTCCTGAGGCGGGCTGCCCTGCGCTATCTTGCCGGGGAATCGTGGTCGACGGTGACCCGGATGATCGCCGATTCCGGGCTTCCTACGGTTCGTGGCGGACAGTGGCGGATCCGGACGGTGAAGTGCATGATCCTGTCTCCGCGCATCGCCGGACTGATGGTCTACACGGGCCAGGCGCGGCCCACCAGCAACCTGGCACCGGCAGGGACGGACGAGGCCCGCGCCATGCTCAAGGACCCCCGCGACATGGCACTGAAGACCGCCGAGGGCCAGTACGTCCAGGGCCGCTGGAAGCAGATCATCACCGTCGAACAGTGGGAATCCATCGTCGCGGAGTACGAGCAGCGCCGCGACGGCGTGGGCTTCTCCAGCTACAACACCCGCAAGCACCTCCTCTCCGGCCTGCTGCGGTGCGGCCAGACCCGAGCGGACGGCTCGCTGTGCCACACCGTCATGGTCGGCTCGGCCACGAAGAACCGAGCGGGGCAGTCCGTACCGATCTACCGATGCCCCGGCAAGATCCACGGCGGGTGCGGACGGAGTCAGCGCAACCTGGCCAAGTTGGACAAGCTGGTCGAGGACCTGCTGTTCCGCCACCTGGAGACCAACCGGCCGCAAGCCGGTGCAGGACTGGCACTCGCGGCCGACCCGATCGATCCCAGCCTGGACGACGTGCAGACGAGGATGAAGCAGCTGAACGAGGCTGTGGCCACGGGCGTGATCACCATGGACACCTTCCTCGCCGTGATCCCTGGGCTGGAGAAGCAGAAGAAGGAGCTCATCACCGTAAGGGCCCGGGCGTCCCGAAGCGAGGCGTCGCGCCACCGCAGGCTGCGCTCCCCAGAGGCCGTGCGTCGGGAGTGGGATGACGACGCCACCGTGGCCGGCCGCCGCGCCCTGCTCAGCCAGTACCTGCTAGCGGTCGTCGTCGGGAAGTCCCAGACCAAGGGGCCAGTGTTCGATCACGCCAGCATCACCCCTGCATGGAAGGGAGATAGTTGAGATGGTTTGCCCGCATATTAGGTCACAACATGGTAACGGTGTGAAGTAATCGGCCATTTCCGCTTGACAGAAGCCTCTCGACCCCCGCTAATGGAGCCTCCACTTGTCGCCCACCCGCAACACCCACCCCACTAGGATGCCCATGCCCCAACTGCGCCCGAACTCGGGCAACCAGGAGACCGCGTCACCGGCGGATGTCCTGGCAGATCAAGCTGCCCCAACGTGGGCAGGAACGGCCGCCAGCGGCCAACCTCTGAGAGCAGCCTAACTCTCAGCCGAAGGCCCTCCGCCTTCATGCTCATCGCTCCCTAGCGCGCGGACTCTTCCCCCTGGAGCGATTTCCCCACGCGACGTCGCCTCGCCAGCGATACCTCGCGTGTCTTTCCGGCCGCCAGCGGTCCCACCGCCGCTGCCCCGCGCCGTCACCTCACCCTGCCCCGGGGCTCGCCGCCGCCCCGCGCCCAAAAGGACTCCTCCACCTTTGAGCACCCCCTTCTCTCGCCGCCCCCTGTCCGCCCTCGACCCCCGACCGGTCACGCCTGACGTCTCCGCAGTCGAAGTGACCCAACGCAGGACCCCTACAGCGCTCCCCTCCGCCGACGCCAACGCCCAAGATGCCGCTCGCCACAGCATCGCCTCTACCCTCACCCGAGAGGAGTGGCTGGACCTGCACGTCTCGCGTGCTCCGAAGATCACCGTAGAGCAGTGGGAACGATCCTTGACCCTGCTGGGCGGCAGCCGCCAGGGCACAGCGGAGCGTGCAGCATGAGGCGCCCCGCACACATGCCAGCCCCGGTGACGTTCACGACCATATGCGCACCCTGCACCCGACGGCAGGCCGCTCACCATTGCCCGCCAAACGCTGAACTGACATGTGATCAGCGTCTCTCCAGTCGTGCCGGTTTCGCCCGCAGTTCGGTGGTAGCTTCCGTGGTCCACCCACTCAATAGGCGACCCCGCAGGTGTTCCACCACCCCGGGGTCCGGCACCCAGGAGCGCGAACTCCCGATGCACGTCCATCGTAGCCGCCATACGAGCGGCTTCACTATCCTGCCCAACCTTCTCCTGCAGGACCGGCGGCTGTCGTACACCGCCCGGGGTCTGCTGGCCGATCTGCTCTCGCGCCCTGAGGGGTGGCGGGAGGACGGCCGGCAGATGGCCGACTCCAGCTCGCAGGGCCGCACTGCGGTCCGCAAGGCGCTGCGCGAGCTGACGGATGCGGGTTACTACCGGGTGGTCAAGGTCCGTCGGGCCGACGGGACCTTTCTGAGCGAGATCCACGTCTACGACACCCCGCAGACCGGGGAGCAGGTGCCTCCGGCTGCCGTCGGTCCGGTCTCCGGTGGTGCGGCTGTCGATCTTGCTGGCGTCAACCCCGTAAAGGACCTGGGGAAAGAACCCTCCCTCCCCGCGCCGTCTCCCGAGGCCGCTCCGCCGCACAGCGGCGGCCCGACCGCCGAGGGGGAGGGCGGGAGGGCAGGAGCGGACCCGACAACTGACCGGCAGGCCCGTGGGCCTGCCGACGAGGCCACCAGCCCCGACCTCCCGGAGCCGGTGGCAGCAGCGGCGGAGGCGCTGCTGCGGGTGGTCAGGTCCGAGCCGCGCCTGCGGCTGGGCAGTATCGAGGCCCTGGCCCTGGCTCCGAAGGTCGCCGTGTGGCTGGAGCGAGGCTTTGGCGAGCGCGATCTCGCCCAGGCGCTGCTGACCGGGCTGCCCGACCGGGTCCACAGCGCTTCGGCGCTGCTGGGCGAGCGCCTGGTGCGCAAGCTGCCGCCTGTCCCGGCCCTGGTGCCCGCGTCCGGGCCTGCCGTACCACCGCTGACGGAGTGCCCGACCTGCGGCGTACCGCTGCGGCATGCGGGCATCTGCCGAGCCTGCGCGGGGCTGGGCACCCGCACGGTCGCGGTCGGTGGCGGCGAGGCTGTCGCCCGGCGCGGAGCCGCCCGCGTCCGCGCAGCCCTGCAACCCGCCGCCCGGCACCTGACCCCCAGCAGAGCCTGACCCCCGCAGGCCCACCGCCCGCGCCGACCTCCCCGATCCACCCGACGCCCCGGGGTGAATCGGCGACCCCGCACACCCCGAGCGCTCGGCCGCGCTCGCGACACGGCCTGCCCGCGCTGACACCCCCCCCCCC
>NZ_BBPM01000034.1:44875-56830 GCF_000787775.1 Streptacidiphilus carbonis
CCCCCCCGCCCCCCCCCACCCCCGGGGGTGAAACCGGCCCCCCCCCACCCCCGAGCGCTCGCCGCGCTCGCGACCCGGCCTGCCCGCGCTGACCCCCCCCGCCACACCATCGAGCCCTTCTGGAGCACCCTTGCCCACCCCCGCCGTACCCTCCTCCCCAACCGCCGCCTCAAGGTCCGCCGGCCATCGGGCCACGTTCTGGGACCGCCTGGCGGTCCTGATGCTCGGCGCGGCCGGCTGCGTCCTGTCGTACGACGCGCTGCGGCAGATGGCCTTCGCCATCCACGTCCGCCCCGCCCTGACCTACCTGTTTCCCGTCGTCATCGACGGCTTCATCGCCTACGGCGTGCGCGCCCTGCTGGTCCTGCGCGACGCGCCGCTGCGGGCCCGGCTCTACGTCTGGGCGCTGTTCGCGACCGCGACCCTGGCCAGCATCTGGGCCAACGCCCTGCACGCGATCCGGCTGAACCAGCTCCCCACCACCGGGACCGAACTGCGCCTGGGCGACGCCACCGTCGGGTTCCTGTCGACCCTGGCCCCCCTTGCCCTGGCCGGAGCAACCCACCTGCACATCCTGATCACCCGCCACGGCGGCACCCGTCCCCCGACTTCCGGACAGCCTGCCGACCACTCGACTCAGCCCGTCCCCGCAGCTGATCCAGTCCCCGCACCGGTGTGCTGGCCGGCATCGGTGCCTGAGGTGCCCGAGGCCGTCCCCGCCGCTGGTGTGGAGGCGGCCCTGGAGTCGGTCCCGACTTCCGGTCACCCTGCGGAGGGTGCGACCCAGTCCGTCCCCGCCGTCGAACCGGTCCTCGCGCCGATGCCGCTGGCGGCGTCCGAAGCCCCCAGCATCGTCCCCACTGCCGTCGTCGAGACGGCCCCGGAACCGCTTCCCGATACCGATCCGGAGAGCGATGCCGTGCCGGACCAGCTGTTCGACTGGGCGGGTGTTGATGCCGGTCAGGCCAGTGCCGGGACTTCCGGTCGGCCTGCCCGCGCGGGTCGCACCGGGCGTCCCCCGGCCGCCTCGATCGAGGAATTGGTCCACACCGTGCGCGACGCACACCCCGATCTGGACGACCTGAGTCGCAGCTCGGCGCGCGCCGCGATCACCGAACGAGGACTTTCGGTCGGTGCCGAGCGGCTGACCGAGGTCCTGGCCCGACTACGCCCTGACGTTGAAGCCCGTCCCCGCACGGGCCTGGCCGCCGACTCCGACTGACCCACCCGCGGGGGTGGTCCGGGACGACTTCCGAACCACCCCTGCCCCACCCGCGCGAACCCCTCGCGCCACCGGACCAACCACCTGCCGCCCCGCGATAGAGCGGGGACCGCAGCCGGACACACCGTCCGCCTGCCTGCCGAACCTCGGAGCCGCCCATGCACGACCGTCCCGAACAGCACCCGACCGCCCACGACACCACCTCAACTACCCTGGTCAGCAGTGATGCTGAGGCGTCCTACCCGAACGACGGAGCGAGCTGGGGCGAAGTCCACATCGCCGGGGGCGATGCGGTCTTCGCGCTCGTGTCCGCCCCGGCGGGGGCGGACACCGGCCCGGCCCACGGGGCCGGGACCGAGGCGGGGGTGGAGGCCGAACGCGGCCTCCACCAGGACCAGCAACCGCCCGTCGAGCCGAGCGCCCCAGCCGCCGATGCCGTCGTGCGCCACGCGCCGACCGTGACCGCTGACGCGTTCGTGCACCACGGCGTCGCCGCCAACGACATCCCCGCCCCCGTCCACGACGACAACAAGCCCGGTGCCGAGCGCCGCCGGCACCTGAGCGACGTGCTCTACCGCCCGCGCTCCGGGACCAAGCGTGAACTGCAGCTGACGTGCTCGGCCGAACCGGCGGAGCGCGACTTCATCGACCTCGCAGCCCTGCGCGCGAAGCGCTCCCGGTCCGCCTACCTGATGGACTGCGCCCTCACCTTCGCCCACGCCTACCTGCCCAACCAGCGCCCCGACGGCATAGCCGCCCTGCCCTCGCCGCAGGCCACCCAGGACCTGATGGTCCTGTTCGGCAGGCTGATCAGGGAGTTCGGCCGGATCGGGAACAACCTCAACCAGCTCGTCTACGCCGTCCACAAGGGCGAGCTGCCCGACCGCGCGCTGGAGGACCTCGACGAGCTGCACCAGGTCGCCCAGCGCGCCCGCCTCCTGCTGGACCAGGTCCTGGCCGGGGGTGGTCGCCGTGGTGCCTGACGTCTCCACCGGAGACCGCAGCCGCGGCCTGCTCTCCTACCTCTTCGGTCCCGGCCGCCGCAACGAGCACACCGACCCGCACATCGTCGCCGCGTTCGCCATGCCCGGCATCACCGACCCCGGCCGTGTCCCCCTGGACCAGCACCAGGCCGCCCTGTCCGAGTTGGCCGACTACCTCGACCAGCCCGTCAAGCTGCGCGAGCAGCGGCTGGGGAAGAAGGTGCCGCAGCATGTGTGGCACTGCCCGGTCCGCACCGCGCCGGGCGACCGCTACCTCACCGACGCCGAGTGGGCCGAGGTCGCCCGCCGCGTCGTGCACGCCACCGGCATCGCCGAGGCAGGCGACGACGCCGCCTGCCGGTGGATCGCGGTGCGTCACGCCGAGGACCACATCCACATCATGGCCACCAGCGTCCGCGAGGACGGCCGCCGGCCCCGCAACAAGGGCGACGGCCGCCGCGCCCAGGCCGAGTGCCGCAAGATCGAAGCCGAACTCGGACTGCGCCGCCTGAAGTCCGGCGACGGCACCGCACCGAAGACCCCGAGCGGCGCCGAGGTCGCCAAAGCCGAACGCCAGGGCCGCAGGAACACAGCCCGGGTGTGGCTGCGCGAGCACGCCTACGCCGCCGCAGCCGCGGCGAGGGACGAGCAGGAGTTCTTCGCTGTCCTGACGGCTCTCGGCGTCCGGGTCCGGCCACGCCTTGGCCCCGTCAGCGGGGAGGTCACCGGCTACAGCCTCGCCGCCCCCGGCGACACCGACCGCGAGGGCAAGCCGATCTTCTACGGCGGCTCCGCTCTGGCACCGGACCTGTCGCTGAACCGGCTGCGCGAACGCTTCACCCCCGCACAGGGCCACGAGCAAGCCGCCGTCGCCGTCCAGGGGGACCGTTCCGCTGACGCGGGCGGCTCCTGGCGCCATGCCGAGGCCGAACTGCGAAGCGCCTACGCCTTCGTCCTGACGGCCACCGAGGGAACGGCGGGAGAGGAGGCGGACGCCCAGGTGCAGGCGCAGGCGGCGGCGTTCGCCGAACTGCTGCACAACACCGCTGCGGCGGCACCGCGCCAGCTCCGCGCGGAGCTGCGTGCTGCGGCTGCCGCGTTCAACCGCGCGAACCGCTCCGCGATCCGCGCCGAACACCGCACCGCCGACGCCCTGCGCCAAGCCGGCCGGGCCCTGCTCACCGTGCCCGGCAGCAAGGACGGCGACATCATCACCGGGGTACTGATCTCGGCGGTGTTCCTCCTGATCGCCCTCAGCGAATGGCACACCCAGCGCGGCCACGAGCAGCAGGCCGCAGCCGCCCGCCAGTCCCTGGCCCACCTCCAGGCCGCCTACCAGCAGTCCGCCCGCCCCCGTCTCGCGCAGCTCGCCGACCGCACCCCCAGTCGGGAGGAGAAGGCACGGCTCACCGCCGCCGTGGAAGCGGCCATCCCCGAGCACGCTCAAAAGATCCTCGCCGACCCCGCGTGCCCGGCGCTTCTGACAGCCCTCGCCCAGGCCGAATCCGCCGGCACCCCGCCCCGACAGGCCCTCGCCGACCTGGCCGGGCAGCGCGAGCTCGGCACCGCCGACCGGCCCGCCGAAGTCCTCGTCTGGCGCCTGCGCGCCACCGCCGCCGGCCGCGACGTCAACCGCGCCCGCGCCGCCGGCGCGCGCTCCACCACCCGGCGAACAACGACCCCTGCCAACCCTGTCGGCACACCCCCGACGCCCCGCCAGCCGGTCACCGACGAGCGCCGCCGCTCGCGCTGAACACCCCCCACTCCAAGGAGAACACCCTGCCCCAGACCGACATCCGCCTGGACCTCATCGACCTGCTCTTCGACACCGACTTCCAGCACCAGCCCATGACCTGGTCCCACCTCGACGGCCGCCCCTACACCGAAGCCGAGATGGACCTGCTGCAGACCATCACCCTCCCGGAACTGCGCGCATGGCTGCACGCGCACGCCCTCACCACCGGCTACGACAAGGAGCGAACCGAGGCCGTCCCAGACCAGGACAGCTGACCCGTCGAAAGCCGCCCCGGACCCGGAGCCCTGCACCGGCTCCGGCCGCGCTCGCGCCCGTGCCGCCCGCCATGCGGCGGCGCCGGCTGCACCGACCAGGGGGCGGCACTACCCGCAGTGCCGCCCCCACCTCCTGCCCCCGACCCCCATCAGCAAGGACCAGTCACCTGACTTCCGCTCCCGCCCAGCAGCGCACCACGTTCTCCACGCCCAGGGCCGCCGAGTTCCTGGACAAGCACAACCTGCAGTCCCAGACCGGGCGGCCCGCCGACCGCTTCGGCGACGTCGTCGTCAAGGAACTCCTCGACAACGCCCTGGACGCAGCGGAAGCCGCCACCCCCCGCCCCGAGATCAGCCTCGCCCTCGAACCCGGCGACGGCCTGGTCCGGGTGACGGTCACCGACAACGGACCCGGCATGAGCCCGGAGGTCGTCGCGCAGCTCCTGGACTTCAGCAGCAACGTCTCCGACAAGGCGTCCTACCGCTCACCGACCCGCGGCATGCAGGGCAACGCCTTCAAGACCCTCCTGGGCATCCCCTGTGCCCTCGGTGTCACCGAACCCCTGAGCATCGAAGCCCACGGCATCCGCCACCAGGTCGGCGCGTCCCTGGACCCCGGCGGCAACGTGGTCATCCGCCACACCACCACCCCATGCGCCCGCACCACGGGCACAGCGGTGACCGTGCCCCTGCCCGCCGGACTGATCGCAGCAGAAGCTCCGGGGCGGTGGCTGCAAAACTTCGCCGCCGTCAACCCCCATGCCACCCTCATTGACCACGGTCACCCCGGCAGCGGTGAAGGGGCCGGAATTTACAAGCCCACCGCTCCCGGGCGGTGGCGCAAGCCCCTGCCCTCCGATCCGACCTCCGCGCACCACTATGACCAGGCCGCGCTGAACAAGCTGGTCTTCGCCCACGTCCGCGCCCACCAGCAGGGCGGGAGGGACCTGACGCTGCGCGAGTTCGTCAACTCCTTCACCGGTCTGACCGGCTCGGGCAAGGCCAAGGCCGTCACCGCCCTGGTGCCCGGCATCGCCCGCCTCTCGGACTTCCAGGCCGCCCCGGAGCAGGTCGCGGTGCTGCTGTCCGCGATGCGCCAGCACAGCAAGGCCCCCCAGCCCGCCTCGCTGGGGCAGGTCGACCGCGCCCACTACGAGCAGGTCCTCCACCAGGCGTTCGGCGTCGAGGAGTTCTGGTTCGACCGCAAGCGGATCCTGGACCGCGCCGGCATCCCCTGGGTCATCGAGGTCGCTGTCGCCCGCACCCAGCGCCCCGGCGACGTGTGCTTCGCCGTCAACTACTCCGCCACCTTCGGCGACCCCCTCGCCAGCACCTACCTGTCCGGCAAGGACATCACCGCCGCCGGAGTGCGGGGCTTCCTCGGCCAGGCCGACGCCTGCCCCAACTTCAGCAACCAGCACCAGCGCGCAGCCATCGTGCACCTGGTCTGCCCGGTCCCGCAGTTCACCGACAAGGGCAAGACCGCCCTGGTCATACCGCAGGACGTCGCGAAGGCGTGCGCGCAGGCCCTGACCTCGGCCACCCGGACCCTGCACAAGGACAAGCGCTCCACCGAGAACGCCGACCGCGTCCAGCGGCGCGCCGCCCAGCGCGAGCAGAAGGCCGTCCGGGCGCCGAAAGCGACGGTGAAGGACATCGTGTTCCAGATCACGGCCCAGGCCGTCGACCAGGCGAGGGGCCGCGAGGGCCTGCCGTTCTCCTCGCACACCCTTTTCTACAAGCTCCGCCCCCTGGCCCTGAACCTGCTGTGGCCCGGGACGCCGTTCCGGCCGCACTACGACGAGCAGCAGCTCATCCCCGCCTGGGAGCGCGAGCACGGCCCCATCACCGGGCTGTACCGCGAACCGCGCGGAACCCTGCACCACCCCCACGACCCCGACGGGGAGCGGGACGTGCGGCTGGGCACCCGCGAGGTCAAGCACTACATCCCCGCGAAGTGGTCCTACAACAAGGTCCTGGTCATCGAGAAGACCGGCCTGTGGCCCCCCATCGACCAGGCCCGCCTGGCCGACAAGTACGACATGGCCGTGATCACCAACGAGGGCTACACCAGCACCGCCGGCCGCGACCTCCTCGCCTCCCTGCCGCCCGGCGACGTACAGATCTTCGTCCTGCACGACGCCGACCCCGACGGCTCACCGCCGGACCCGACGCCTGGTCAGAACGCGGCGACACCACCCCTCCCCAATTCCATCGCCCCGGACGCGTCCGGGGTCCGGTCTCGCCCGTGGCGCGGCGACAGGCGCGGGTGAACAGCCGCATCCCGTCGTCCAGCTCGTTCAGCGACGCTCGGCCCATCCGGCCATCGGCCCCGCTCCAGCGCACCTCACCGCGCTGCCCGTTGTCCTGCCCACGAAGCCGCCAGTCCGCCCAGACCTCCAGATCCTCGGGCCGTCCCTGATTCCAGTCCCGGCCCGTGCGCCACAGGGATGAGAAGAACAGCCAGTAATCCAAGCTCGACCCGGCTGGCTTCCGGCCGCTGCGCGCCCGGCGCCCGCAGCGGCCCTGACCGCGAACATCCGACTGCGCCGATGACCGGTACTACTGAGGTTGAAAGCGTGATGGCCGTGGGTGGTTGACGTTCCTTGATCCATGCGGGACGACCCGAGGATGAAGTATGCGCAGGGTGGTGGGCTGACCCCGAAGGGGCAGGCGGAGCGGGAGCGGATCCGGCTGGAGGCAGCCGATCGGTTCGCGCGGGGTGAGGCGGTGGCGGTGGTCGCGGCGGCTTTGCGGGTCGGCGAGCGGCAGGTGCGCAAGTGGCGGCAGGCCTGGCGCGACGGCGGCGCGGACGCGCTCCGCTCGAAGGGGCCGCACTCGGTGGAGCGGCTGAGCCCTGCGCAGTGGGAGCGCTTGGTGCGCGAGTTGGAGCGGGGCCCGATGGCGCACGGCTGGAGCGAGGACCAGTGCTGGACGCTGGGGCGGATCCGCCGCATCATCGCGCGCAGGTTCCACGTCGGCTACACGGTGCAGGGCGTGTGGCATCTGCTGCGGCGTCACGGCTGGTCCGCGCAGGTGCCGGTGCGCCGGGCGCTGGAGCGCGACGACGCCGCGGTCGAGGTCTGGAAGGCCGAGGTCTGGCCGCGGTTAAAAGGACAGCGGCGGCCCGTGATGCCTGGATCTGCTTCGCCGACGAGGCAGGCCAGGGCATGAGGCCGCCGAAGGGCCGGACCTGGGCTCCCCGCGGGAGCACCCCCGAGGTGCGGGTGTGTGTCGGCGGCCGGGGCCGGGTGACCGTGGCCGGCGTGGTCTGCTTCAAGCCCGGCCACCGCTCGCGGTTCTTCTACAAGCTGCACGTATACCGCGCCCGCAAGGGCAAGGCGAAGAGCTTCACCTGGCAGGACTACCGCGACTTCATCGTCATCACCCACCTGCAGCTGGACGGACCGGTGGTGTGGTGCTGGGACAACCTGAACGTGCACCTCGCCGACGGCCTGGCCGAGTTCGCCGTCGAGCACCGTGACTGGCTGGAGATCGTCCAGTTCCCCTCGTACGCGCCGGACCTCAACCCGCAGGAGGGCATCTGGTCGCTGGTCAAGCGCGGCCTGGCAAACTTCGCCGCCGCCAACCTGGACCACCTGCTCCGGGTCATGAAGCGCAAGCTCAAGAAGATCCAGTATCGCCCGCACCTGATCGACGGCTGCCTCGCCGAGACCGGACTGATCATCGAACCCTGGTGATCAACACGGCGGCCATCACACTTTCAACCTCAGTAAGCGGGTCCGGGGCTGTGACTTTCAGAGACCATTCACCCCGAAGTGCCAACCTCAGAAGCGAGCTCTAGAGGGCGTTCCGCCATGGTTCCGCATGGTGACGAATCCGAGCGGCCGCGTCACACTTGCGCACAGGGATCCGGCCCCTGCTCCCCCACAGAGCAGCGGCCGGATCTCCCTACTTGTTGCTGTCCAGACAACAGCTACAGAACGTACACCATTTCTCTACGTGCAGCCACCGGAGGTGGGCAGGTCGAGGTCACGGAGCGCGCTCGCGCTAGCTGACTTTGCTGCTGGTCAGCGGCATCACCCGGGGGTCGGCTGAGGCGTGCACCTGCACTGGATCGGGTGCCAAGCAACGCACCCACCCAGGTTCGTCTTCGGTTCGGTACGGTCCGTCTCTCGTATAGGAACGGCCAGGTGGCGACCGTCCAGCCCCTGTCGCGGTAAATGCGTCCACCTCACCTGTGAAAGAACGCTCCCGTTCGTCATGGTGGCTCGCCGGGCTGTCGCGGTAAATCCGGGGTGTACCGCGACGCATCCAACGCATTCTGACCAGGGCGTTCACCTTTAGTCACCACCTGGCCGCTCCTGTACGAGAACTGGGCCGACGCAGGGCCAACCGTGTTTTAGGTTGACGAGACGACGATGGCCAAGCTCGTCTGTTGCCGCTTTCGCTCCCCATCCCGTGACAGCGGCCGTGGCAGGACCGTTGACAACCCCGAGCCGCTGTCAAGGTGAAGTCAAGAGTATTACCGGTTCGGGTGATTGAACGATCGGATGCGTTCCCTCCCTCCCTGCGTCTTCGTTGCACCGGGCGCAGTCCGGCTGCGAGCGGTCGGATCGCACGGAAGAGGAGGAAGGTTGATCAAACAGATCATTGCCACTGCGTTAGCCAGTGGTGGCCTGCTGATGGCCGGCGCGGGGCTTGCCAGCGCGGACACGGGCGCGTCGGGCGCCTCCGCGCAGGCGCCCGGCTTGTTGTCCGGCGCACTGGCCCAGGCTCCGGCCGCGGATGCGGCCAACCCGTGCGGCAGCACGCTCAACACGGTGGGACTGCTGAACCCAGTCCTGGGCACCCTGTGCGCCACACCCCATCAGGGCTCCGCCGACCGCAGCGGGGCTACCGCCGCGGGCACGGCCCATCACTCGCCCGGTGCAGCCTCCGGCGACGTGGTCCAGCTGCCGCTCCAAGCGCCCGTGAACGCCTGCGGCAACACGGTCAATGCCCTCGCCCTGCTCAACCCCAGTGCTGGGAACGACTGCCGCAGTCACCACCCGGGGCCGCCCCATCGCCCCAGCCCTCCGCCCCGGACGCCCACTCCGCCTCCGACGGGCACTCCTCCTGCGCCAGGCACGCATTCTGCCCCGCCGCCTCCACCCACGGCCCCTGCCCTCCAGCCGGTGGGCGCGCAACTGGCCCACACGGGCGCCGGCGGACTCCCGGTGGAGGTGCCGGCCGCACTCGGCCTGCTGTCCCTCGGGGCGCTCCTGTATCACCGTGCCCGACGTAGTCTTCCCGACTGAACCGGACCGCTGTGGAGGGTCCACCGGTGCCCTTGTGGACCCTCCTGTGCGATATCCCTGCGCCCGCCGCAGCAGGGCTCCGACGCCGTAAATTGGCCCAGCTCGTGTGGGGTTTCGGGCAGGCGGGCGCATCCTGCGGCCGAGGTGTTGGCCTCCGGGTCGGGTGTCGTCGTCGTTCAGGCGGCGTTGTCGAGGGTGACGCTGTAGTCGAGCATGGCTGATGCTCCCGGTTGGCGGCTCCGCAGCTGCGCTGCGTCGCGGCCCGGGGCGAGCGGATCTAGAGTGCATAGGTGACTGGCCATCAGACCTGCGGCTTCCGGGCAGGGACTGGTCCAGCGATGCTGTCGGAGCCGGAAGGGTCGAGGGACACCGCATGGGTTCGCTTTCGCGCAGGAATTTGTTGGCCCAGGGCGCGGTCGCGGCAGCGGCCGGCTTGGGGATGACCGCTTGCGGCTCACACAGTGCAGTGCCGGGGGCGCATCGCGGTGACGCGGCCCTGTCGAAGTCGAACGGCCCGGCCCCGGTGGCCGCGCCGGCTGCCGCCGTCCGGTTGATCGGTGACGGTTCTACCTCCGACACCGGGCCGCAGCCGCGCCAGCCCGTTCCGGCGAAGCTGGAGCCGGGCGAGCGGCCGCCGCAGTTCGTGGTGTTCTCCTGGGACGGGGCGGGTGAGGACAGCAAGCAGTTGTTCTCCCACTACCGAAAGGTCGCCCAGGAGACGAAGGCGACGATGACGTTCTTCCTGTCCGGGATCTACACCCTCCCGGAGGGGAAGCAGGACCTGTACCTTCCGCCCGGCCACCGACCCGGGGCCTCCGACATCGGCTACCTGAAGGACGAGCACATCAGGGCCACCCTGGGACAGGTCGGTCCGGCGTGGCTGGAGGGCCACGAGATCGGCACGCACTTCAACGGCCACTTCTGCAGCCCCACCAGCGGGGTCGGTACCTGGTCCCCGGACCAGTGGCGCAGCGAGATCGACCAGGCCGTGGGCTTCGTCACGCAGTGGAAGACGAACACCGGGTTCACCGACATGCCCGCGCTGCCGTTCGACTACGGCAGGGAGCTGATCGGCAGCCGCACCCCGTGCCTGCTCGGGCAGGACCGGTTGCTGCCCGCGGCGCGGGCGCTGGGGTGGAAGTACGACGCCAGCTCACCGGGGGGCCGGCAGGTGTGGCCGGGCAAGCGCGGGGGCCTGTGGGACTTCCCCCTGCAGGGCATCCCCTTCCCCGGGCACCGTTTCGAGGTGCTGTCGATGGACTACAACATGATGGCCAACCAGTCGGATGCGAAGATCAACGGAGACCCGGCCAAGCGCCCCTACTGGCAGCAGCAGGCCTACGCCTCCTACATGGCCGGCTTCCAGCGCGCCTACACCACCAACCGGGCCCCGATGTTCATCGGCAACCACTTCGAGAGCTGGAACGGCGGCATCTACATGAAAGCCGTCGAGCAGGCCCTGCGCGAGATCGCGACCAAACCCGACGTCCGCCTGGTCTCATTCCGCCAGCTCGTTGCGTGGCTGGACGTCCAGGATCCGGTGGTCCTGGCCAGGCTGCGGACCCTGGACGTCGGACAGACGCCCGCCGACTGGCGCCAGTACACGACCGGCGCGAGTGTGCCGAGCGCCCCCCGGGCGGTCGTGCCGGCTTGACGCGGGCCCGGCGACGCCGTGGGCCGGTGCGCGGGAACAGGTCGGATGACCGCTCCCACAGCGTCGGCCCCCTGCGGCTCCTGCGCGACCCCGACGCCACCGAGGGCAGCCCGCCTGGCGCACCGAAGGGCGGCCCCTGCCTGGCTGGTCGGGGCCGCCCTTGGCCTGGTTTGCGGCGCGCCGACTGGCCGCACCGCCAGGCGTGTGGTTGTGGGCGTGGGGTCATTGGCCTGTCGTCCAGGTGCCGAGGGCGATTTCGTCGGTGATGCCGGGGCCGAAGCCGGCGAGCAGGCCGCGGTGTCCATCGAGTGCGGATTGTTCCTCGAAGAGGCGACGCAGGGCGTTGAGGACGACGGCGCTGGCGATGTTGCCGTAGTTGGTGAGGTGTCGCGGCTGAAGCGGAAGGCGTCGGCGGGGACCGCCTTGCAGCGGTACGACGGTTGGCGCTGAGAAGGATCATGGTCCTGCCCGGCACTATGCGGCTCTCGTATAGCTACGGCCAAGTGGCGAGTAGCAGAAGGTAGCGAACGCTTACATTCCGCACTCGGCGTTCATGATCAAGGTGCCCTTGGGCGACGAATCGCCGCTGTTCGTCAGTACTGTCCGGCCGGGTGGGCATCGGGGTCGTAGACGTAGAAGAAGCCGGCGAGCGGGACTTCGACGTCGCCGGGTGGGGCGAAGACCAGGGCCCCGCAGAGTCCGTCCAGCTCGTTCGGTACCCGTCGGCGGTTCGCACGCTCTCGCGGCCGTCGTCGGCGCGCGACAGTACGCCGTTGGCCCCGCCGGTGGGGGCGGGCTTCAGGGTTATGCCGTGCTGTGTGCGGC
>NZ_BBPM01000034.1:56920-81849 GCF_000787775.1 Streptacidiphilus carbonis
GGGGCGGTGGCGGGTGATCGTGATCGCGGTCAGGATGAGGGCGGTGCCGGCGGCCAGGCGCGGGGTGAGGGGTTCGGCGAGTTCGGCGATGCTGGCGGTGACGCCGACCAGGGGGATGAGGTAGGTGGACAGGGATGCGGTGGTGGGGCCCAGGCGTTCGATGTTGCGGTAGTTGAGGAGTTGGGCGGCTCCGGTGCACACGGTGCCGAGCAGGACGAGGCTGGCCAGGCGGGCCGGGGTGAGGTCCAGGCGGGTGGTGGCCAGTTCGGAGCCGGCCAGGGGCAGCAGGAGGACGGCGGCGGTCAGCTGAACCCCGGCGGCGACCTGCAGGGGTGCGAGGTGGGCGAGGTGGCGGCGCAGGTAGGTGTAGCCCAGGCCGTAGCTGGCCGAGGAGGCCAGGACGGCCAGGGCCCCGGTCCAGGAGACGGCGTCCAGGCAGCCGGTGGTGAAACCGGACAGGACCGCGATGCCGAGCAGTCCGGCGGCCAGGGCCGCGGCGTGGCTCCACCGAAGCTTCTGGCCCAGCAGCAGCGCGGCCCAGGCGGCGGTGCACAGCGGGATGGTGGCGTGCAGCACGGCGGTCAGTTCGGAGGTGACGCGCTGCTCGCCCCAGGCGGTCAGGGTGAAGGGGACCACCGCCAGGGTCAGCGCGAGGACGGTGAGGTGGCCCAGGTCGCGGGCCCGGGGCAGGCGGTGGCCGCGCAGGAGCAGGGCGGGCAGCAGGACCGCGGCGCCGAGTGCGACCCGGGCGAAGGCGACCGTGTCCGGTGGGACTCCCGGCAGTGCGATCTTGATCAGTACGGAGGAGCACCCCCACAGCAGTGACACCGCGACCAGCCCGAGCATGCCCTCCCCTTCCCCTTTCGGCGCTCCCCCGACGGGGGTGATCGTGGCGGGCGGGCAGGACCGGGCGGGGGAGGAAACGCCGGGGCGGGCCTGATTTCACCCGTACGGGTTCGCCTCGGTGCGGGCCTGGGCCGGTGGGGCAGGCGATGTGCCCCGGGCGTCCTGCGGGCGCGGATGGTGAGGACTACCGCTGGGGCGGCGTGGGTGGTGGGGCGGTGGTGGGGCGGGTCAGGGGGAGGACGGCGGTGGCGGTCAGGGCGGCGAGTGCGGCGAAGCCGCAGGTGAGGGTGGTTGCCGCGGCGACTGCGGCGACGAGCATGGGGCCGCCTGCGTCGCCGAGTTCGCGGCCGAGTTCGGCGGCGCCCATGGTCTGCCCCAGGCGCTCGGGCGGCGATCCGGCGGCGAGCGCGGCGAAGCCGAGGGGGGTGATCAGGCCGGTTCCGGTTCCGATCAGGACCGCGGCGAGTAGGACGCCGGGCAGTCCGGGGAGCATCGCTGCGGCGAGTCCGGCGGCGGTGATGGCCAGTCCGGTGCCGATTCCGGTGCTGGTGGTGAGGCGTCCGGTGTCCAGGGCGGCTCCGGCGCGGGGTTGGACGAGGGCTGTGGTGGCCGCGAGCAGGGAGACGGCGGCTCCGGTGGCCAGGGGGCCCAGGTGGGCGGCGGCTCCGGCCACGGGCAGGAAGCCCACGCCGACCGACAGGGCGGCCGTGGCGGCGGCCAGGGCTGCGGTCGGGCGCAGGAAGCTGCCCTGGCGAAGGCGCCGGGCCAGGTCCAGGACGTTCTGCCGCCGGCGCGGCAGCGGGGGCACGGCGGGGACGGCGAGGACGGCCCAGCAGGCCACGGTGGCGGCCAGAGCGGTCATGGCGGTGAACAGCAGGGGCAGGCCGCCCAGTGCGACCAGGGCTCCGCCGAGCAGGGGGCCGGCGGTGTAGCCCAGGCTCTTGTAGAAGCCGTAGGAGCCGAACGCGCGTCCGCGTTTGGCGGCCGGGTGGAGGCGGGCGACCAGGGTGGAGGCGGCGGGGGAGAACGCGGAGGCCGCCGCGCCCTGTCCTAGGCGGGCGGCCCACAGCTGTGAGGTGTCGTGGGCCAGGGCGAATATCAGTGAGAACGCGGCGAAGGCGGCCAGGCCGCCGAGCAGGACCGGGCGGGCGCCGAACTTGTCGGCCAGGGTGCCGAAGACGGGTTTGAGGAGGACCTCGGCGCCGTCGTACAGGGCGAGCAGGCCGCCCAGCACGAGCAGCGAGTCGTGGTGACCTGCGGTGAAGCGGCCCAGGTTGGCGGCGACCGCGTGGGCGCCGAAGGCGGTGGTGAACCCGGCCGCGTACAGCGGCCACAGCCGCGCGGCCACCACCCGCCCGGAACCGGCGGGGGTGTCCGGGGTCACCGTTCGGCCTGGCGGGTGGTGTTCATCAGGCTCCGGCGATTTTGAGGAGAAGGTGGAAGTCGTGGGCGGCGGCGAACGCGCACAGGCCGCTGGCGGCCACCGCGAAGGCGGTCGCCGCCAGCGGGACCAGGGACCAGTCCAGTGCGGGTAGTGGGCCGCTCGGTAGGGGTGGGGCGAGGAGGGCGGCGACGCGGCGCGGGACGGGCCCGGCGGTGGCCAGGGCGTCGCGCCGCCATCCCAGCAGGCCAAGTGCTGCGGCCGGCAGGTGCCGGCGGCTGGGGGTGTGCCGGGTGGCCAGGGCGGCTTTGCCGACGGCACGGGCGACCTGGCGGCGGTCGCCGCAGGCGCTGGCGGCGTTCTCGTCGGCCCAGCGCTCCACGGTGTAGGCCACCGCCTCGGCCATCGGCCGCAGCAGCGGGTTCGCGGCGGCGGCCAGGTGGGTCGCGGCCACGAACGCGTAGTGATGGCCGCTCAGGTGCGCGCGTTCGTGTGCGAGCATCGCTTCGCGGTCATTCTCGTCCAGGGCCTGGAGCATGCCGGTGGAGACCACGATCCGGCCCGGCAGGCCGGGCAGCGCGTAGGCGTCGGGCTCGGGGTCCTCCACGACCACGACCTGGTCCAGACCCGGCAGGCACGCGGCCTCAGTGCCGGCTGAGACCAGGGCCCGCGTCCGGCGCCACAGCATCCGCCCCGCCGCGTACCCGGCGACCGCCAGGAGCAGGCCGGCGGTGGCGGCTTCGGTCCAGGTGACGGGGTCGCCCGCGCGCACCGCGGCCCCGGACCAGTGGCCCGCCCAGGCCGCCAGGGAGAGCCGGATCAGTCCGGCCCCGGCCAGGATGCCCAGGGCGGCGGAGCTCAGCGAGGCCAGCGCGAGCGCGCAGGCGGTCAGCAGCCAGGTCGCCGCCCGCGGGTCCAGCCGCGCGGCCAGCGGGCGGGCCGCCAGTGCCGCCGGGACCGGGAACAGCAGCGCAAGGTAGGGCAGCAGGTGCAGGACGGTCACCCAGGTCACCGGCCCTCGGGCAGGTCGGCGCCCAGCAGGTGGCGAAGCAGTTGCTCGTCACCGGCGGGCAGACAGTCCACGAAGCGGGTCAGCACCGCCTCGCGGTCGGAGTCGGACTCCAGGACCTGGCGCATGCGCCGGGCGGTCAGCCCGTGGCTGTCGGCGACCGGGGTGTAGGCGTACGCGCGGCCCCGCTTGGTGCGGGTCAGCAGCCCCTTGTCATGCATGCGCGACAGCACGGTGACCACCGTGCTGTAGGCCAGCGAGCCGCCCAGATTCTCCAGGACATCGCCGGGGGTCAGCGCGGTCCGGCTGGCCTGCAGCCAGGCCAGCACCTCGCCCTCCAGTGCGCCGACCGGCCTGCGCGCGCCGACGACGCCCGGCGTGTCCGCGGTGTCCACCGGTTGGCTCCCCTGCATTCATCGTCTACAGTCCTGTAGAACTTCTACGTACTCGTAGAAGCAGAGTGTGCCACGCCCCCGGCGTGCCGCGCACCACCCCCGAGCCCCGCCCGCTGGAACCGTGCGCGCATCCGTGAGCTTCTACATAGCTGTAGATGTTACCGTCCGCTCCGGCACCATCCGACCACCCCTGCCCCAGCCCTGCCGACCCGGAGAGATCCCCGCCTGATGACAGTCCACCCCGCACTCCAGCTCGCCTTCAACGGCTCGGGCATCGACGGCTCGCTGTTCACCAGCATCACGAACTTCGCCCGCGACACCAAGTGGCTCAACACCCCCGTCGCCCTGTGGACCAACGCCGGGCTCGGAGTCTTCGCGGTGCTCATGCTGATGGGCTGGTGGAACGCGCGGCGCCGCGACACCCGGACGATGACCCTGGCGCTGGCCACGCCGGTCGCCGTCGTGGTGGCGTTCGCGGTCGCCGAGGTGGCCAAGAAACTGGTGGCCGAGGTCCGCCCCTGCTACTCGCTGCCGCACGACTACTTCGTCGGCGCCTGCCCAGCGCCCAGCGACTACGCCTTCCCCAGCGGCCACACCACCGTCGCCGCCGCAACCGTCGCCGCCCTGTTCCTCCTCGACCGACGCCTGAGTGCCATCGCTGCCGCGTTCGCCCTGCTGGAGGGCTTCACCCGGGTCTACGTCGGCGCCCACTACCCCCACGACGTCATCGGCGCCGCCCTGATCGCCCTGCCCCTCGCCTACCTGGCCAGCCTGGTCCTTGGCCGGATCGCCGTACCGCTGGTGGCGCGCCTGCGCACCGGCGTCCTTCAACCCGTACTGACCGCCACCCCGGCCGCGCACGCGGCACCCTGACCGGGACCACGCGATGACCGCGCCGCCCCCGCTGCCCGGTGTCCTGGGCGACCTGGCCCCGCTGCTCGACCACTGGGGCTACCTCGCGGTCGCCTTCCTGGTCTTCGTCGAGGACTTCGGCATCCCGGTGCCGGGCGAGACCGTGATGATCGCCGCCGCCGTCTACGCCGGCACCGGCCGGCTGAACATCCTCGCGGTCGCGATCATCGCAGTGCTTGCGGCGATACTGGGCGACAACGTCGGCTACGCCATCGGCCGCTTCGGCGGCCACCGCCTGATCGAACGCTACGGCCGCTACATCCTGCTCACCCCCGCACGGGTCGCCAGGGCCGAGGCGTTCTTCACCCGCCACGGCGGCAAAATCGTCGTGGCCGCCCGCTTCATCGAAGGCCTGCGCCAGGCCAACGGCATCATCGCCGGCCTTGCCGAGATGCCCTGGCGCCGCTTCCTGGCCTTCAACGCCCTGGGCGCCGCCCTGTGGGTCGGCGCCTGGGTCACCCTCGGCGACCTCGCCGGCCAGCACCTGGACACCCTCTACCCCGCCATCCAGCGCTACGAGCTCTACCTCCTGGCCGTCCCCGCCGTGGCGGCCGCCGCTCTCACCGCCCGCCACCTGCGCCACCGCCGCCACCCCGGCAAGCCCGGCGAGGACACCCCGACACCGAAGCAGCCGCAGCCCTGACCGGCAAGCCCGCGCAGCACGCCGCCACCGCCCTCGCCAACGGCTACGGCGCCCTGCTCGACCAGGCCGTGCTCACGCTCCCGCCCCTCGCCACCATCCTGCTCGCAGCCCTGCTCCTCTCACCCGCCCTGCGCCGCCGCATCGGCCCGGGACGCACCTTCGCCGCGATCTGCTTCATCCTGCCCCTGGCCACCACCTACGCGGCCATCCTCGCCACCGGGCACAACCGGTGACCACCCGACACCACCCGACCCGCCCCGCACCCCGAAGCCCTGACCGGAACGGACCCAGCCCCGTGCAGCACTTCATCGCCAGCTACGGCGTCATCGCCGTGTTCCTGCTGATGACCGCGGAATCCGCGTGCATCCCCATCCCCTCCGAACTGGTCATGCTCTTCGGCGGAGCCCTGTCGGCCGGAGCCGTCCCCGGCGCCCACCCCGCCCTGGTATGGATCTTCACAGCCGGAGTCGCGGGCAACCTGACCGGCAGCTACCTCGCCTGGGCCGTGGGCCGCTACGCTGGCCCGGCCGCCGTACACCGCTGGGGCCGCTACGTGTGGCTCAGCGCGCATGACCTGGACCG
The DNA here is from genome assembly GCF_000787775.1 of Streptacidiphilus carbonis. Taxonomy (GTDB): domain Bacteria; phylum Actinomycetota; class Actinomycetes; order Streptomycetales; family Streptomycetaceae; genus Streptacidiphilus; species Streptacidiphilus carbonis. Next base: position 62,689 of record NZ_BBPM01000034.1, read on the forward strand.
CGCGCAGGACTGGTTCACCCGCCACGGCGCCGCCTCGGTGTTCCTGGGCCGCATGATCCCCGTCGTGCGCACCTTCATCTCCCTGCCCGCCGGGATCGCCGCCATGCCCCCACTGCTCTTCGGCCTCTACACCACCGCCGGCTGCGTCCCGTTCATCGCCGTCCTGGCCACGGTCGGAAACTCCGTCGGCTCGCACTGGCAGACCATCGCCGACGACTTCCACGGCCCCACCTACGCCATCGCCGCCCTCATCGCCGCAGCCCTCGCCCTGGCCGCGGTCCTGCACGGCCGCCGGCACCGCAACCAGCCCCGCCACACCACAACGACCACCACCCGCCCGTGACCGGGGCCAGGAGGCAGGACGCACCGCGGACCAGGCCCACCAGCGCCCCGCCCCACGACTCCGCGACACCAGGCCCGCTCGGGCCAGGTCCGCGCCGCCGCGACCCGCGCCCAGGGGATCCCGCCCCGCGCGGGGCGCGCGCCGCCGCGATACGCGCCGGGCAACTCCTCGTCCTGGTCCTGGTCACCACGCCGATCGCCCTTGTCCTGACCGGCATCGCCCTGGGCCTGGTCGCCGTGGTGTACACCCTGCTGGCTGGCTGACCCCTCGACCGCACCCCCAGCCCGTGCCCTCGCGCCCTCGACCCCGCGGCCCGAGCGCGGCGTCCGGCTTCGCGGACCGTCCCACTGACGCCCCCCACCCGCTCGCCCCGTTGGGCCTGGGAGACTTCCGGGGTGAACACCTCGAAGGAGACCGCCCGCACGTCCCTCCTCCGCCGGGGCTTCGCCCTGGAGTACGCCACGCTCGCCTGGAATGTGGTCGGCATCGTCGTACTGGCCGTGGCGGCGCTCTCGGCCCGTTCAGTGGCGCTGGCCGGGTTCGGCTTGGACTCGCTGATCGAGATCGGCGCCTCAACGGTGGTGATCTGGGAGCTGTCCGCAACCGGCGAGGACCGCCAGCGGCGGGCGCTGCGGTTGATCGGCGGGGCGTTCGCAGTGCTGGCCGTGTACCTCTCGGTGCAGTCCATCGTGGTCTTGGCCGCCGGCTACCACCCGCATCACTCGGTGCTGGGCATCGTGTGGACCGCGATCACCGCCGTGGTCATGTTCGCCCTCGCCGCGGGCAAGGCCCGCACCGGCGCGGCACTGGACAACCCGGTATTGAAGACCGAGGGCCAGGTCACGTTCATCGACGGCCTGCTGGCCGCCGCCGTCCTGGTCGGCCTCGCGGCCAATGCCCTGTTCGGAATTTGGTGGGCCGATCCGTGGGCTGGGCTCGTCATCGTCTACTACGCCGTCCGCGAGGCACGAGAGACCTTCTCCGGCGAGCACTGAATCCCGGTCGCCGTCGCGGACGCCGCGTGATGATCGTCTGCGTGCCGGGTCGAATGCCGAGTGGGGGCGGAATCAGTCGATTCAGCCCCCACTCGGCAATCCGTTGCCAGGAGATGGACGCATCTGGACATTTGGGACGTCGATCCAATCGGGTTCGCTTCAGGTTTGCGCCTCCCCATTCCGCCCCCTATGGTCATGGTCCGGGCCGCTGGAACCATGAAGGTGGGGACGAGACGTGACGGACCGTCTGTATCTGCGGCATTCCACGGATAAGCAGACCAATGCCCGCCAACTACATGCTCTGGACAGTCTGCTCAAATCCGGCGCACTCAAGTACGAGGACCCGGCCACCTCGTCCCGCGTCTACGCGATCGACCGGACCGGGTTCCGCCGACTGCTGGACGAGGCGGCCGTCGGCGACACCATCCGGGTCGCGGACGCCGCGCGGCTGTTCCGCTCGACCAAGGACGTCATCCAGATCCGCGAAGTCCTCCTGCGGCGCGGCCTGCACCTGCACATCGCCACCGGCGCGTGGTCCGGCTTCGACCTGGCCGGCGAGGACCCGCAGACGAAGCTGTTCGTCACGATGCTCGCCGGGGTCCTGGAGTTCCAGCGCGACATGATCTCGGAGAACACCAAGGAGGGCGTGGCCGCCGCGGCGGCCTCCGGCAAGATCCTGGGCCGCCCGGCCTCGCTGACCGGGGACCGGGCGACCGAGGCCGTCGAGGCGTACCGCGCGGGCGCCACCGTGAAGGGCCTCGCCCGAAAGTACGGCGTCTCGCCCAAGACGATCCGGCGCGCGCTCGACGCCGCCGGCGCCCGCAACATCCCCGACGCTCCCGAAATCCTGGACGCCACCGCCGGCGCGGAGTTCGCGCAGCAGATGCCCGAGCCCGGCACGGCGGCGGTGCTCGACGTGCCCGGCCTGCTCGCCGAGCACCTTCAGAGCACCGAGGACGCCTCCGTTCGCGGGGCTCTGCGCGGTGGCCGGGTCATCCGCCGCGGGCAGGGCTACTCAATGCGCGTCACTGCCCCGCTCGCGTTCCACCAGGCCGCGCTTGCGCAGTGCGCCGCCCTCGCAGGGGAGGGCTCCACCCCGGCCGGGCGCAAGGCGTACCGCGCCTACGCCGACCGGATCGCCGGGGCCACGCCGACATCATGAACTGGCCGTGCCGTTGAAGGTGCATCACCGCAGGTCAGGGGTTATCCGTTGTTTTTGCGGCGATTACTACTGGGAGGCCGGTTGGGAGGACGGATGCAGGGATATGCGGGTGCGGGCGAACTGGTCGCTTTTGTGGCGGCGCGTCTGGTGGAGGCTGAAGCGCAGGCTGAGCTGTTTCATGAGCTGACCTGCACCGTTGTCACCGCCCTGGGCGAGGGGCCCCCGCGCTTGGACGGTCGTCCGCGCTGCCGCTGTCCGGCCCGGGCCCAGCTGGTCGCCCGCGCCCACGCACTGCAGCGGGTCCTGCGCGACTGCGAACAGCGGATCCACCAAGATGACCCCCAGGATCCGAGCTGGCCGCTCGGCCCGATCTTCGCCGAAGTCTCCGTTCGTGCCCTCGCCCTGCCCTATGAACTGCATCCGCAGTGGCGGGAGGAGTGGCGGCCCGTGAGGTGACGCACGCTCAGGCCAAGGGCCCGGCGGCAGCGGGATCAGGGGTACGCATCGCGCCGGCGGGCCACAGGACCTCGACCGCCACCCCGCTGGTGAGGGCGAAGGCGACCAGGTGTGCGGTGGCGTCCGCGCCGTCGGACGGGGAACCGTCCCACACGGCCAGCACCCGCCGGCAGGACGCGATCAGGCGTTCCTCCGCGCTGATGCGGGCACCGCGGTCGGCCCCGTCCCACGGCACCAGCCGCACCTGCCCGGCCAGCATGATCAGCTCCCCGGCCGCAGCCCGGTCCCGCCCGTCCAGCAGCGCGGGCACCCCGCGCTGGGTGGGCAGCAGCAGCACCAGCGGCAGTCCGGCCCGGTGCACCGCGCGCCCGAACACCAGCGGCAGCCCGGCCCCGGCCGGCACCAGCGCGAGGGACGGTTCGCACCGCTCCACCGCGGCCACGAGCTCGGCGGCGACCAGTTCCAGAGTGTCGGCGGTCAGGTCCGCGTGTCCCACGGCCGCGATCACCTTGGGGTCCCGTCCCCCGCCATCCGCGCCTCCCTGCCCGTCGTGTCCGTTGGTCAGGTCGGCCGCTTTGGGCGGCCGACCTGCGAAGACGAGTAAACCGGTCCCTGATCGTGGGGCAGAAGGGCCGAACGGCCCTTGCGCGGTGCCATTCGGACCCCGTCTACTGAGCTGACCACCGACCCGGCGGGACCCGCACGCCCGGCCCCGCGCAGGTCCCGCCCGCACGAAGGAACCACACGCCGATGCCCGACCAGCTGACCCGTGGTGCCCGGTGAGCGAGGAGCCCGTCCGGCACCCGATCACGGCCCGCTCCCAGGACGCGGACGCCCCGGCCCGGCCGCGCCGCACCGTTGAACTGAACCGGGCCCAGTGCCTGCGGCTGCTGGGCGGCGTCTCGCTGGGGCGGATCGTGTTCACCCAGCACGCGCTGCCCGCGATCCGCCCGGTCAACCACATCGTGGTCGACGGCGACATCATCGTCCGCACCCACCAGGGTGCCGCGCTGGCCGCCCACGTCCAGGGCATCCCCGTCCCCGGGGCGGTGGTCGCCTACGAGGCCGACATCATCGACCCGGACACCCACCTCGGGTGGAGCGTGGTGGCCACCGGCTATGCCCGCCTGGTCACCGACCCGGCCGAACTCGCCCAATACCAGGGGCGCCTGCAGCCCTGGGTGGACCAGGCCATGGATCATGCCGTGCGGATCCACCCCGAAGTGATCACCGGCATCCAGCTCACGGCCTGACCTTGGAACCAGCCGCCACCGATTCCCTAGTCCCCGCGCGGCAGCCGTCCGGGGCCGACCGCACTACGCCCGGACCCAACACAACACCAGCCCGCGCTGACGGAGCCGGGTCCACCCAAGCCGAGCCTGTCAGGGACATCGGCCGGAGAGGACCCGGTAAGGGATCGGCGTGATTTCCCCACTCAGCCCGTCCGGGCTCAGCGACGAGCACAGACTAGACATGGAACACGAATGGGCCGAGCCCGACGACGAAGCCGTCAGCGCGGCAGGCTTTGACGGCTTCCTCGCCGGGACGATCTGGGACACCTGTGGTGGATTGTGCCGGATGCCGTATTCGATGCGGTCCGCGCGCTCGGCTGACCAGCGGCCCTGGGGGCGTCGACGCTGCTGCGCTGCTACTGGCGGAAAGTGTCGGGGCCGTCGCGTTGCGCGGTGACCAGCCAGGCCGCTGCGCCCAGGAGTATCCCTTCCGGGGCCTGGTAGTGGTCTAGTGCGCAGGTCAGGGCGGTGAGCATGCGAGCTCTGGTGTCCTGGGCTGCGGATGTGAGGGCCGCGTGCATGAGGGGTGCGTCCAGTAGGTAGCCGGCCACGTCTGCGGCGTCGGTGCCCATCTGTATCGGTGTGTCGACCGGTTCGATCCGAACCTGCGTGAAGCCCGTGCTGGTGAGCAGTTCCCTGGTTCCTTCGGGGTCGGCGAGGCGGAAGGGGCCCGGTGTGCTCGGTGTGGCGGGGCGGGGCAGGTGGGCGTGGCGGGCGATGGCCGTGGCGGGGACTGTGAGGAATTCGTTGTCTGCCGGGGCGCGCCAGCACAGGAATGCCAGTCGGCCTCCGGGGCGCAGGGCTCGGGCGATCTTGGTGAACGCGGTCTGCGGGTCGGCGAAGAACATCACCCCGAAGCGGCTGAGCGCGATGTCGAACCCGCTCTCGGGTAACGAGCGCAGTTGCATATCGGCCTGCTCGAAGCGGATCCGGCCCTGTCCCTGGCACTCGGGCTGGCGGCGGGCCTGTTCCAGCATCACGGCGGACAGGTCAAGGCCCAGTGCTTGACTGCGGTCCGCGCGCTGCGCGGCGAGCACGGTGGTGCGCCCGCACCCGCAGCCGATATCGAGCACCCGACTGTCGGGCGCGATCCGCGCCGCGTCCAGCAGAGTCACGGTCAGTTGCCGGAACATCGCCTCGTGGCGTTCCAGGTGCCTCACCCAGTACCGGCCCTCCTCGCCGTTCCACGCCCGCACCTGGTCGGCGTTGGCGTCGGCGAAGACCACCGCTTGGCGATGCTGCGGATCACCGCTCCCGCTGTGCACTACAAGGCCCCTGCCGCTCGCTCGTCGCTCGTGGGGGTCCAGTCTGCCGCGCGCTGACGTGCGCGCCAATACCCAGCTGGTGCTGGTGCCGTGGTCGGCCACTGGCAGCGGGTGCCGCGCCCTGGGTCGGCATGACGCGGTGGAACGGGACGGCGGCCTCCGCGATTGGTCCTGCGGGGGCCGCCGTGGGTGCTGCTCCCGCACGGGGGAATGGGGAGCAGGGACACCGTGGGTGCCACCCTAGGGCAAAGTCCGGGTGTTTGCCTAGGTATGTCCAGGTGGTGCGCCGCTGCCCCTGCCTCCAGTACATCGACGCTGCCCTGTGGCCGGGCGGCCCTGGGGGCGGGGGTTCAGCAGTCGCGCAGTTCCAGGGACTGGTTGAGGATCTGTGCGCGTGGTGAGCTGAAGCGCAGATGCGCTTCAGCTGCTCCGGGGACGGGGGCGAAGACCGCGACGCGGTGGCAGTTCTGGAAGGCGAGTTTGAGCCCGAAGTGCTGTTGCAGGGCCGCGCGGATGCTGTCGCTGGCCAGGGCGCGCAGGAGTTGGCCCCGTGCCTGTTCGTCGGGTGGGGGGACGTCGTTGGCGGCGAAGGCCCTCCCGTCCAGGGCGACCGTGTCGGCCAGGGAGGCGATCAGGTTCCAGGCGTAGGGCAGCGATGTGCGCACGCAGTCGAGGAACGCCTGCTCGTCGACATCGCCTCGCTCGGCTTGGGCGAGCAGGTCGGGCGGGACGTCGAGGGACATCGGTGATCCTCCTGAAGGGCTTCACTGGTGCGCACCACACGGGGGATCTCCTCCACCAGGGGTGCGCTGGACGCGGCGCGGGCATGCGAACGGGCCGCCGCACACGGAGGCGACCCGGCTGATGACATGTACAGGAAGATTTCTACTCTTCGCCAACTATGCGTGTCTACAGGTCGGTTTCGGCCGGTACTGGCCGGAAGGCTCCCCTGAGCGCTGCGCGTACGGCGGGCAGGTCGGCCGTGTCCATGATCCGGCGCGGCCGCCTGTCGAACGGCGGATCGTTCCCTGCGCGGACCGCGTCCACGATGCACGCTGCCCTGCTCGGGGTGTACGCGGGTAACGCGCGAAGAACCCGTTTGGGCCTGACCGGTGTCCGCCGCATGTGGGGACGTGCCGCACCTTCATCAGCCGCGTTCTCGTGCTGTGTGCGCAGGCCAGGAGGGCATTGAGTGCAATTGGGGCATCGTAGAGGCCCGGCCCGGGGAGGAAGGCGGCTGAGGAATCTGGGGCCGGTGGGCGGGCCGGGGCGAGGATAGGGTTGGGAAGCGAGTGAGTGATGGGATGGTGGGAGATGACTGCCTCCACGGGACCCGGAAGAGGGATGCCAGCAAAGTGCCAGGTCAGGACCTCTGGCGTGGCGGCGTTGCTGGACGATGCCGGCGTTGTCCTCGGCTGGAGTGCCGGGGCTGAGCAGTTCCTGGGGTACGAGGCCGCGGCAGTGGTAGGGCATCCCGGCGTTGGTTTCCTGTCCTTCCCCTGCGGATTCGCGGGGGTGGCCCGGCGGTGTCGCGTGGACGGCTACTGGTGCGGCCCGCTCGGTCTGCGGCACCGGGACGGGCACGAGATCTCCGCGGAGGTGGCCATCGAGGCCTTTCGCGGGTCCGCTGACCGCGTGTACTGGCTCGTCGCCGCCGGGGGCGAGGAGCGCTCGCCTGGTCCGGTGCGGCCCGAGGGCTCGTTGCTCGAAGAGTTCTTGGCGCGTTCACCGGTGGGGATGGCCATTCTGGACCGCGACCTGCGCTACGTGTGGGTCAACGGCGCACTGGAGCACCAGGCGGGCGCCGCGCGCGAGCACCGGCTGGGGTCACGCCCCGGCGCGGGGCTCCCCCACGGGGAGGCCAGGGTCGAGCGGGCCCGGTTGCGCGGCGTGCTGGAGACCGGGGAGCCGGTGACCGCTCACTTGTACCGCGGTCATCTGGTTGCGGACCCGGGCCGCGAGCATACTTTCACCGCATCCGCCTTCCGTCTCGATGGTCCCGGCGGGCAGGCGGCGGGTCTGGGCTACGTGGTCCTCGACGTCACCGAGCAGCGGCGGGCCAGGCATCGCCTGGGGGTCCTGAACGAGGCCAGTGCCAGGATCGGTAGCACCCTGGATGTCATGCGCACCGCCCAGGAGCTTGCTGAGGTCGCGGTCCCGTGCCTGGCCGACTTCGTGATGGTCGACCTTCTGGAGTCCGTGCTGCGCGGAGAGGAGCCCGACCCCGGGGACGCCGCGGGGAGCGAGGCGCTCATCCGGGCCGGCCAGCAGTCCGTGCGGGAAGGCTGCCCGGAGGCAGTGGTGAGGGTGGGCGAGGCCTCGCGCTACCACCGGGATCACCCGATCGTGCGCAGCCTGAAGGAGGGGCGCACCACGTTGACGCCCCGCTTCGACGCCCGTGCGAGTTCCTGGGTGCTCAAGGATCCGGCCCGGGGTGCGAAAGTGCGTGCGTTCGTTCTGCGTTCGGCCATGGTGGTGCCGGTGTGCGCCAGGGGAGTGACCCTGGGGGTTGCCACGTTCATGCGCTGGCAGACCGCGGACCCCTTCGAGCACGACGACCTCCTCCTCGCCCAGGAGTTCGTCGCCCGAGCGGCAGTCTGCCTGGACAACGCGCGCCGCTACACGCGCGAGCACCACACAGCCCTACGGCTACAGCACAGCCTCCTACCGCACCACTTGCCCAACGACGCCACCCTGGAGGTCGCCTCACGCTACTTGCCGGCCCCCGCGATGCGGGGCGTGGGGGGAGACTGGTTCGACGTCATCCCGCTACCCGGGGCCCGCACCGCCCTGGTCGTAGGCGCAGTCGTGGGACACGGCATCCACGCAGCCGCAGCGATGGGGCGACTGCGCACCGCGGTGGACACCCTCGCCGCCTTGGACCTGCCCCCCGAGGAACTCCTGGCCCACCTGGACGACGTCGTTCGCCACCACGCCCAACACGCCCCACCGAGCACGGGCGCCGCAGAGGGGACCAGCGTCGGCGCCACCTGCCTCTACCTGGTCTACGACCCCACCACCGGCCGCTGCACCATGGCCGCCGCCGGCCACCCCGCACCCGCCATCACCACCCCCGACGGCACCCTGACCTTCCCCGACCTGCCCCAGAGCCCCGCACTCGGCCTGGGCACCGGACCCTTCGAAGCCACCGACCTCCTCCTGCCCGAAGGGACCCTGATCGCCCTCTACACCGAGGGCCTGATCAAAGACAGAGACCCCCGAACCTGCCGTACCCGCCTACAAGCCGCTCTCGCCGAACCCCAGCGTCCGCTCGAGGACCTCTCCCACGACATCATCGACACGCTCCTGCCCACACCGCAGAGCGACGACGCCGCCTTCCTCCTCGCCCGCACCCACATGCTGCACCCCCACCAGATCGCCTCCTGGAACATACCCGCCGACCCCGCCCACGTCGCCCGTGCCCGCGCCCTGACCACCCGCCAACTCGATATTTGGGGGCTGCGGGAACTGTGCTTCAGCACGGAACTCATCGTCAGTGAACTTGTCACCAACGCGATCCGACACGCGAAGGCCCCCATCCAACTTCGCCTGATCCACCACCACAGACTGATCTGCGAGGTCTCCGACGCCAGCAGCAGCGCGCCTCACCTGCGCCATGCCCGCACAACCGACGAAGGCGGACGCGGCCTCTTCCTCATCGCCCAACTCAGCCAACGCTGGGGAACCCGCCACACCACCACCGGCAAGACCATCTGGACAGAACAAGAGCTACCCCCACCTGCCTGACGGATCACACCCGAGTCGTGTCAACGATCACGCCGGCTCCCGGTCCCGGCTCCGAAGCAGGGACCCGGGGGCGGGAGGGACTGCGTTGACGACCGGCTGGTCACCCGGTTCGCAGGCTGTGGGTTCCTCGCGGCGCTGCCCGAACGGTCCCCAGTCACCGTGGGCACTCGCGCCCACCCGCGGGGAACCCTTCATCCGGTACGAGGCGCAGTAGATCACCGGAGGTCCCCTGACGTCGCCGCGGCGGCGCTCGTGGTGTCCGATGCCGCAGTGCACGGCGCAGGGCGCAGGTCGTAGAGGCTCTTCAGCAGCGGTCGGATCGCGGGGACGACGCCCAGGTCCTCCGCTTCGCTGCCGCTCCACCAGCGGTGCCCGGCCCACGACCGCGGTGCCTGGCCGGGGTCCAGCACCACCTCGAAGGCGTAGTGGCGGGTATCGCCGAGCACACTGGTGGCTGCTCCGCGGAACCGGACCGCGGTCGCAGTGATGAGCAGGTCCTGCCCGCACAACCGGTCAAGGGCGTCCTGGATCAGCTCTCCGGGCCGCACCGACGCGGTGGGCACCGTCCAATAGCCCGGCCCCAATTGTGCGCCGCGATGCTTGACCAGCAAGAGAGCCGGCCACGCAGCTCACTAGCCCACCGGCTATGGAGCAAGAAGCCCCCCAGGCCAACAGATGCTGGGGGGCCCTGCAATGCTGTGGGTTGGCTAGACGGTATGGAAGTCGCCCGCTACCGTCGCGCGGACGAAGGCCGAGAAGGCATCGGCAGTGAAGACGAGTGTCGGCCCTTCCGGGTCCTTCGAGTCACGCACGGGGACGGCTCCGGGGATGAAGCCTGGGGCCACTTCGATGCAGTCGCCGCCGTTGGTCCCGCTGTAGCTGGACTTGCGCCACGGTGCCGCGCTCAGATCGTGAGGTGTCGTTGTCATGGTGCTTATGCCCTTCCCTTGCGTCTCTGATCCAGGCGATTGACTCGCGGGATGAGAGTGCATCCGCCCGGAGCAGATCATAGGTCCGCCTGTGCTTGGTGATGACAAGCGGATCATCGCTCAAGTGCCCCCGGTCCAGCGACTCTGAATAGACCCACTGTGCCTGGTCCGGCATGGTGATCAACGTCATTGAAGTGTCTGGGGGCTGTAGGTCTGACAGCTCGTCGGGTGCGACCTGGATGCGGATGTTCGGCAGGGTGGCGACCATGAGCAGGTGGTCAAGTTGGCTGCGCAGGACTGCGGGGCCACCCACCTGCCGCCGAAGGCATACCTCGTCCAGGACGACGACAAGGTGGGGCCCATCCGTCTGCAGGAAGCGCTCTTGTCGACTGAGGCGAGCAGAAACGCGCTCTTCGACAAGGTCGCTGTCGATGCCGACTTCACGGGAAAGCAGCACGCGCGCGTAGTCCTCCGTCTGCAACAAGCCTGGAATCCAGCCAGTTTGGTAGACGTCCAGGGCGACGGCAACGGCGTCCATGTCCGCGCGCTGCTGGAACCATCCGGGGTGATCAACGATCGGATGCCAGTTGGTGTCATCCCACATGTCGGTGAACAGAGAACCGGTGCTGAGTGCCTGATCGCACTCCGCCGCGAAGGCACGGGTGGGCTGTCGTCGGCCAGCCTCGATCTTCGTGATCTGCGATCTGTCGCAGTGGATGTGCTGGGCAAGGTCGGCTGCTGTGAGTCCCGACCTATCCCGGCATCGGCGAAGCACACGTCCGAAGCCTTCGGCCGCAGTGTCAGCCTGACCTAACGTGCCGGTCCGTACAGCCACTCAACTCTCCTATCGCACATGTGACCTGACGGGCAATCGCCAGGGGACAAGTTCTCCTGTCCCCCATTTCATCCTGTCCCCGCCCTCAAGGTGGGGCAATCCTTGGAACACGGACGGTCACAAGGCAATCCGTCCAGGTGAGTGACGGGATGAACCCAAAGTGGATCAAGAGGCGCAAGTGCCGACGAAGGTAGGCAGCACGGCCGACGATGAGGCCAACGAAACGCAAGATTCGACTTTCGTAGCGTTCCCGATGGGACCAGCGAACATCGGCCCGTTCATGGCCGGATCGGGTCCGGTCGTTGCCCGTTGGCGGGCAGAGCGGTGACAACCACGAAGGCAGGGCACGACGCTGCGGTTGAGGCGAAGGAAGCCCTATCCGCAGCACTCAAGGCCGCAGGCATCACCTTGCCGTCGGTGACGGTAGACGTTGCCACCGGATACAACGGTGTTGTCCTTGTCTCGCTCGGACGAGTCCGCCCCGACGTGGTCCAGAGACTTGCCGCCGTGATCCTCAAGGGGGCAGGGGAGTGACCGCGATGGAAGCCGAAGCCCCGGTGTACGCCGTCGGCGACCTCGTCCACGACACGAAGCGCGACCGCATCGGCACCTTCCAGGGGGCATGGTGCGGGCGCATGTACCTGCGCCCTGTGGCCGGCGGCGGCGAGTGGGAGGCCGAGCCCGACGACGTCAGGCCCGCCGACGAGAAGGACCGGCTTCGGGCACGGGTCGCCGAAGCCAACGATACGTCACGCTACGGGCGGCACTGATGGGCACCACGACAACGATGCGGTTCCGGAACTACGAGATCAAACCTGACCCCACCGGACAGGTCAGAGTCAGCATGGCCTGTGTCAGCGACGAAGTGTGCACCGAGGCGTCCGGCCAGCAGAGCGAGCCGGAGGCGGTTAGCAGGTGGGCGGCACGGCACATGTTGGAGACCGGCCACAGTCAGTTCCGACGCCGCTACTCCGACCGGGTCCAAGTGGAAGCGGGGGAGTGGCAGTGACCACCGCAACAGACCTCGCTGTCCCCGGCATCGCGGCATGGGCGCGAGGGGAGATACCCGATCCGCCGACGGATGACGACGGCAACGCCTGGACGCACGGCAAGTGCTGGCTCTACTGCCAGAAGGACACGGGCGTGATGTGGATCGGACCGGCGATGGTTGCCGGCGTCCACGCCGCGATGTACGCGTGCGCCACCTGCATAGGCCGACTTCATGACCTCGTCTGGGAATCCAAATACCTAGCCGACCGGTCAGCCCGACCTGCCATCAGCACGACCCCTGCCGAAAGCCCTGTAGAGCCGACTGCCGACCGCGCTCGCTCCGGTCAGCACCGTGCGCGCTCCAGGCGTTTTCGACTCCGCTAAGCCCCCGCTCCGGTCCGGCTACGGCTCCCCCGGCCACGGACCGGAGCGGGTACCAACGTCCGCCCCAGCTACCTAACTTACGCGTCAGCGGTAGTCGGGGCGGACTCCATGGGCGACGACGAAGTGAGACACAGATGACCATCATCGCCCGCATCACGAGCCCTTCCGGGACGAGCCCGCGCAGAGACCGCCTCGCCGGCCGGAACTTCCTGGAAGGCCCGGCACTCACGCCGGCCGACCTACCCATGGTCCTAGGTCTGCTCGCCGAGCAATTGCGGGACACCCCCGACATCCAGGTGCGGGAAGCGTCGCACGGTGGGCGGATCGTGCGCCGGGGCCAAGGCCGCACCGTGCGGATCGCCGCCGGGGGCGCCGTCCGCCAGGCCGTGCTCGGCCAGTGCGCCGCCCTCGCGGCAGTGGGCACGGGTACAGCCGGGCGCAAAGCGTACCGTGCGTACGCCGATCGGATCATCTCGGCGGCGCAGGCGTGCTGACTGAAACGCGTCGTGCCGGGTTCGGCGACAGCCGAAGAGGATCAGCGGAACCTGCTAGCGTCCGGAGCAGCCTGCTAGCTCCGCGGCAGGCTGACGGTTCGTCTGATCAGGAGTCCTGTTCATGAGTGTCGAGCGCCCCAGCCAGCAGCAGCCCGCATCGCAGGTGGCGTTGCGGCTGATCGTCTCGGGGGGTGGGACCGGCGGCCACACCTACCCCGCGCTGACCACGGTTCGGGCCCTGCGCCATCGGCTGGCGGCCGAGGACCGGGGCCTGGACGTGCTGTGGGTGGGTACCGCAGACAGTCTGGAGGAGCGGGTCGCCACTGGCGAGGGGATCGCCTTCGCGCCGGTCGCCACGGGCAAGATTCGCCGTTCCAGCAACCCGCTGAAGATGGTCTCGGCAGCGAATGTCCGAGACATGGGTCGGGTACCGCTTGGCGCGGCGCAGGCCCGCTCGATCGTCTCCGACTTCCGTCCCGACGTGGTGCTGGCCACCGGCGGATACGTCGCCGTGCCGGTCGGACTGGCGGCCAAAATGTGCGGGCGCCCCTTGGTCGTCCACGAGCAGACGGTGCGGCTCGGGCTGGCCAACAAAGCCCTGGCGCGGGTGGCGGCGCGGTTCGCCGTCTCCTCGCCGTCCACGATCGAGCTACTTCCGGAGTCTGCCCGCCGCACCGCGGTGGTCACCGGCAACCCGGTCCGCCCGGAGCTGCTGACCGGGCACAGAGACAGGGCCGTGCCAGCGCTGGGGCTGCACGGCTTCGATCCGTCGCTGCCGTGCGTCTACATCACCGGCGGCGCCCAGGGGTCGGTGCAGATCAACACCTTGATCCAGGAGAACCTGCCCTGGCTGCTGACCCATGCCAACGTGATCCACCAGTGCGGGCCGGTGTCCCTGCAAACGCTGCGGGCCGTTGCGGCGGCGCTACCGCCAGAGCTGGGGGCCCGGTACCACCTGACGGAGTTCGTTGGCCCGGAGCTGGCGGACGTGCTGGCGCTGACGGATGTGGTGGTCTCGCGCAGCGGAGCGGGCACGATCGCGGAGATCACCGCGCTGGGGAAGGCGTCCGTGCTTATTCCGCTGGCCAGCTCGGCGGGCAACGAGCAGGCCCACAACGCCGGCCACCTCGACCAGGCCGGGGCGGCCATCGCACTGCTGGGGGACGTCACCGCGCAGCGGCTGCAGGCGGCGGTGGCGCCGCTGCTGGCCGATCCGGCCCTGCGGGACCGGATCGCCGAGCAGGCGCGTGCTCACGGCCGACCGGACGCAGCAGAGCGGTTGGTGGACCTGCTGCTCGCCGCGGCCGCCGGGAGCGCTAGTTAGGGCAGGTGCAGGTCTAGCAGCCTCATGACCGGACTCTGGTGGTCAGGACGTGCCGGAGTGCGGTGACGACCTGGTCGACGTCGTCCTGGGTCATGTGCTGGTGGAAGGGCAGGCTGAGGATCTCCCGTCCGAGGCGTTCGGTGGCGGGCAGCGGCCGGTGCCAGCGGGCGAACGCGGGCTGCAGGTGGTTGGGCGGGTAGTGGACGCCGACCCCGATGCCGCTCGCCTTCAGCGCGTGGAAGACCTTGTCCCGGCCGGGGATGCGAATCTGGCACAGGTGGGGCACTGAGCGGTCCGCGTCGACGTCGACCAGGGCGACCTCCTCGATGTCGGTCAGCGCGTCACGGTAGGCTGACCACAGGGTGCGGCGGGCCTGTTCGGTGGTAGTGAAGCGGGGCAGTTGGGCCAGGCCGATGGCGGCGTTGATCGCCGACATCTGGTAGCGCAGCCCGTAGCCGTCGACCTGGTAGCCGGTCAGGGTGGCGCGCTCGGCCTGCGACTGGACCACCCCGAGCAGGCGGAACCGGCGGACATCCTCGGCCTCACGCGGGGTGCGGGGGATCACGATGCCGCCCTGACCGCAGGTCAGGTTCTTGATCGGGCCGAAGGAGAAGCACGTCAGATCCCCGGTCGCCCCGACGCGGCCGTTCGGACCGTGGGAGCCGAAGGCGTGCGCCGCGTCCTCGACCACGACGATGCCGCGCTCGGCCAGGACCGCCTGGACGGGGGTGAGGTCGACGGCCCGGCCGCCGAACAGCACTGGCACCACCGCACGGGTGGCCGGGGTCAGGGCGTCGCGCACGATCTCGTGGTCCAGGCACAGCGTGCGGGGGTCGACCTCGACGAAGCGGGGCTCGGCGCCGACGGCCAGGACCGCCTGGACGGTGGCGCAGAACGTCAGGGACGGCACGATGACCTCGTCGCCGGGGCCGATGCCGGCGGCGGTCAGGGCCGTGTGCAGGGCGGCGGTGCCGGAGGTGACCGCCACCGCGTCCGGCACCCCGAGGAAGGCTGCGACCTGGCGCTCGAACTCCTCGGTCACCTCGTTGTGGCCGTACTGGCCGTCGGCCAGCACCCGGGCCACCGCCTCGGCCTCGGCCCCGTACAGGTACGGGCTGGCGTTGCGTGCGGCGTCGGGCCTCGAAAGGGTGGTCATGATGCCTCCCGGATCGGTCGGATGATGGGTCGGAGCAGGGAGCTGGCCTTGTCCAGGGCCGCGGAAACATCTGCGGGCGAGCGTCCGGCGGCGGTGATCATGCCGATCTTGTGTCCGGACTGGTCATGCGGGTGCACCGGGTCTCCGGGCTGGGCGTACAGCTCGATGCCGGTGATGCCGGGGACGTTGCGGGCCTCGGCGGCACCCTGCCACGCGGTCAGCTCGCCTTCCCGCCTGAGGGGGGAGCCGAGGAGTTCCACCGCCGCGTGCGCGTCGCGCGTCGGCGTCAGATATGCGTCGGACGGCTCGCCGAGCGCGAGGGCGATGAGCGCGCCCACGACGTTGACGCCCAAGGCGGCCTCGTGCAGCCGCGGGATGCTGTCCCCGCTCAGGCGCGGGTTGGATTCGATGACGCGCCCCTGGCCGTCCTCGCCCAGGACGAGGTCGAAGTTCGCGGGCCCGTCAACGATGCCCAAAGCGCTGCACAGCCGCTCGGCGACGCCTTCAAGGTGCTGGTGCTGCGCCGGGGAGAGCTGCGCCGTGCTGATCCGCCGCACGACGCTCTTCCCGGGCACCAGGGTCTGGTCCTTGACGCAGGTCATGATCGACCTGCCGTCGCGCAGGAACAGGTCGATGGTCAGCTGCCGCCCGGGGAGGAACTCCTCGGCGAGCACGGTCCCGGAGACGGAGTAGGCGCGCGCTCGGGCGATGGCTGCAGGCAGGCCGTCAGGGTGGAGGACGCGGGTGATGCCCTTGCTGCCCGATCCGTCCACCGGCTTGACCATGAGCGGGAAGCGCAGCCGGGCCGCCTTCGCGGCGACTTCTTCCGGGTCGCTGGATGCGGTCCACCCGTACCCGGCGACACCGCAGGATGCGACGACCTGGTGGAAGGCGGCCTTGTCGAGACCCGCCAAGGCCGCCTCGGGGTACACGTAAGGCATGCCGTAGCGCAGGCCCAGGACGCGCCAGGCGGGCAGCGCGGCGTCGGTCGCGCCGGCCACGATCCCCGCAGGCCGCGTGTCGCCCAGCGCGTCGGCGATGGCTCCCGCGTCCCGGGTGGAGACCGTCATGGCCGCGTCGGCGAAGCCGAACGCGGGCGCGTCCGCCCGCATGTCGACAGCGATGGTCGAGATTCCCCGGCGTGCGGCCTCCTGGTAGAGGGGGATGTGCTCCTCCGACGCGCCGAGTACGAGCAGCGCGTTCGGCGGCCAATTCTCAGGCATGCTGCGTCTCCTTGCGTAGGAGGGGAGCCCAGCGGTCCGGGTTGTGCCGGTACCAGTCGGCGGTCTGCGCCAGGCCCTGGTCCAGGTCGTGGACCGGCCGGTAGCCCAGGGCTGCGATCTTGGACCAGTCCATCGCGTAGCGGATGTCGTTGCTGGCCCGGTCCGGGATGTAGCGCACGCGGTCCCAGCTGGCACCGAATAGCGCCAGGATCCGGGAGGTCAGCTCACTGCTCGTCAGGTCGGTGCCGCCGCCGATGTTGTAGACCTCGCCCGGCACCCCGTCGCGCAGGACCCGTTCGATGCCCTGGCAGTTGTCCTCCACATGGAGCCAGTTGCGCAGGTGCTGCCCCTGCCCGTGCAAGGTGACCTGATGCCCCTTGAGTAGGCGGGTGATGAACAGCGGAATGATCTTCTCGGGGTGTTGGCGGGGGCCGTAGTTGTTGGAGGAGCGCGTCACGCACACCGGCACGCCGAAGGTCTGGAAGAACGAGAGCGCGACCAGGTCGCTGGCCGCCTTGGACGCGGCGTAGGGGACGGTGGGCCGCAGCGGCGCGTCCTCGTCGGCCTGCCCGCTGGCCAGGGGCCCGTACACCTCGTCGGTGGAGACGTGGACGAAGCGGAGCACGCCGGCTCCCCTGGCCGCGGCCAGCAGGGTGTGGGTGCCCAGGACGTTGGTGGACAGGAAGTTCCCGGCCTCGTAGAAGGAGCGGTCCACGTGCGACTCGGCCGCGAAGTGCACGACAGCGGTGTGCTCGCGGGTCAGGAGGCCGACCAGGCGGGCGTCCAGGATGTTCCCGGGCACGAACGTCAGCTTCGGCGAGAGCATCGCCTCGCCCAGGTTCTCCACGTTCCCGGCGTAGGTCAGCGCGTCCAGGACGGTGACCTGGTCGACGTCGTCGCAGGCGAGAAGGCGGCGTACGAAGTGGGAGCCGATGAAGCCGGCCCCGCCGGTCACCAGCACCCGCGCCATCGCGGCGCGCTCGGGGCGGGGGTCCAGGGGGGCGGGGTTGACGGGTGTGTTCACGGGCGGCCTCCAAGAGGGCGGCGCGCCCGACCGGCGCGCAAAGTTCCTTAAGGAACTTTCCCGCTAGTTCCTTAGGGAAGTCAACGCCTCGGTGCAGGTTGTTCCAACCCCTTGCGTCACGCTGGGAACTCCCACTCCATCAGGTAACGGGAGGCATCCAGCGTCATCTCGTTGACCTCCACCGGGACGCCGTCCCGGGCGAACGCGAACCGCGCGATCAGCACCACCGGCGTTCCCGCCCCCAGCGCCAAAGCCAGCGCCTCCTCCGGCAGCGGCATCCGCACCCGGACCTGCTCGCGGAAGTCCGTCGGTGCCCACCCCAGCTCCGCCAGCCGGGCGTAGGTGCCGCCGGGACCGCTGTCCAAACGGGTAATCGCCGACCCGGCCACCATCTCGGCCGGCAGGTAGGAGGTTGCCAGCATCACCGGCGCGCCTTCCACCAGGTAGCGCCGGTCCCGCACCCACACCGGTGCCCCCTCCTCCAGGCCCAGCGCCCCGGCGATACGGCCAGGGCAGGGCCGCTGGTCCACGCTCGCGCTGTCCACCGCCATCGGCCGCTGGTCTAGATCCGCCTGCCAGACGGAACGCCCACTGCCCCACTGCTCCGCAGACAGCCGCCTGCCCGCCTGCCGCAGGATCGGCCGAAAGGACCGCACTCTGGTCCCCGAACCACGCCGCGCCTCCGTCAGCCCCTCCGCCGCCAGCACCGCCAACGCCCGCCGCGCCGTCTCCGCCGCCACCTCATACTGCTCCACCAGCACGTTCTCACTCGGCACCACTGCCCCCGGCGGAAGGTCCCCGTCGAGGATGCGGCGGCGCAGGTCATCGGCGATACGGCGGTACGGCGGGGTCGGCACGGCTCCTCCAGGCATCAGTTCCCTAAGGAAGCCAACCTAGAGCACCGCACCCGTCCCCGTCCGCCCCAGGAGCCCCGTGTCCAGCCCAATGGAACCGGCACTGGACCTCAAGCGACCCGGTCCTGCTCGTCCCAGGAAGTAACCTACTTTCAGGGTGTGTTTGCGCGGCGAAGCCGCAGGCCGCGACCGTGCCCACGGCGTACTCGGCCGTGGTCATCCCGGCGTCCGGGCCCCGTCTGGCCACGCGTTGCCGCAGCCGGTGCGCCCCGCAGAGCAACCAGGCCTGACCCACCGCCACGGCGAGCAGCAGCAGCGCCCGGCCCCGGCGCAGGCAGTAGCCGACGACGGGTGCGGACGGGGAGTCCGCGGTGTCGAGGAGCAGGTCGAAGTCGGGCTGACGAGTGGTCAAGGCAACGGTGTCGCTCATGGGTTTCTCTCCTTGTGCAATTGAGAAATGAAGAATTGACGGCACGTCATGGTCAGATCCGGAGCAGGAAGCTGCCCGCCAGGCCGGTCACCACCGGCACCACCCCGACCAGGACGAAGGCCGGCAGGAAGCACAGCCCCAGCGGGGCCGCGGCCAGCACCCCGGCTCTGCGCACCCGCCCCTGCGCGGCGGTGGCCGCCGCGGCCCGGCTGCCCTCGGCGAGTCTGGCCAGGCCGGCGGCCGGCGGCGCGCCGCTGG
>NZ_BBPM01000033.1:0-5907 GCF_000787775.1 Streptacidiphilus carbonis
GCGCTCCACCCGGTGGCCGTTCAACTGCAGCTGAGGCTTCGTCACATCCTGAGCATACATGACCAGCGCCAGTCTGAGGGTCGGCTTCGCCAATGGGTGACTCGTTCGGGCGACACTGCCTATCTAGTGCGCTGGCATCGAATGATGCACTGTGTATAGTTAGGATTTTTGAGCGCCTACTTACATGGGTGCCTGAGTTTCTGCCGGATCCCGCCAGGATTTCACCTCGCAGCCACCGTTGGTAATTCACGGGCGGGGGCAGGATATGCGTTTTGCATTCCGGTTGTTATTCGCCTGTGCCATGTAGGGCGGAAGGGGGCGGCACCGGCGGCCTGTGGGCTGGCCACAGCACGCCGGTCAGTCGGCGTCCAGAGCACGGCGTTGCCCGGCGCGTACGGGCCTGTGCCAGGGAGCGCGGGCTGCGCGCCGGGTGACGCCGTGCCCGGCCTGGGTCCAGGGCGCGGTAAGCGGCCCTGGTACCCCAGGGCGGAAGTGCCTGCGGCACCCGGCAGATGCTCGGGTGTGTCGGTCGTTGCCTGTGGCGCGTGTAGGCGGTAACGCGCGCGCACGCGCTCTAGAGCGTTGGCGGCTGCATTTGCGCAGGTGGGAACGGGTGCTGTGGAAAGTTATGTCAGTGCAGCACTGACATAACTCATGCTGGACGTCAGACAGCGCTGACGTATCGGACGCGTTTGGTGTGGCTACACACACCAAAGTTTGACGGTGGGTCAGTGGGGCGGAGCAGCAGAACGGCGCTCCACCCATGAGGTGCAGCGCCGTGGTGGTGCCGGCGGTTAGCGCACAAGGCGGGGGCGGAGCGTGGCGACCTTGGATTCGGTCTTCTTGCGCAGGCGCTCGCGTTCCTGCTCCTCCAGGCGGTGCTCGTACTCTTCCTCGAAGTCGCCTTCGTCCAGGCGCTGCTCGCGGGGCAGGGCTTTGAGGGCGCGGGCCTGGTCGGTGGGGGTGTCGTAGGCAGCGATCATCGGGTTGAGCTGGAACTTGCCGCGGCCGGCGACGGTGACCAGGCGGGCGGCGACCAGGTGCTGCATGGCTCGGCTGATGAGCCCGCGGTCTATGGCCAGGCCTGCGGCGAGCCGTTCGTGGGTGGCCTTGACCAAGCCACCGCTTTCCTGCTCGGTGAGCAGGTGGAGCAGCAGGACGTAGGCGGTGGGGGGCAGGCGGGGCACGTAGGCGAGGCCGTTGAAGCTGCCCCAGAGAAGGGGGCGCGGCTGCGGGGTCCACTCTGTTGCTGCGGACGTCATGACGTCCCTCCTTCCGGGGTTCCGGGCTTGGGCCGGGTGTCCAGCTTCGCACCGGAAGCCGCGAGTTCGCGGAACGCCTCCGGTGCGTCAAGATCCTCCCGGATCTCGAAGAGCAAGGCCAACTGGTCGACCTTCTCGGCCTTGGCGTCCGCGCTGCGTGAGGCGTTCCTGGGCTTGCGTAGGCCACCTCGCAGGCTGACAGCGGGGTTGAGCTGGTAGACGCCGCGGCGGACCTTGCGCAGGGCTCCGTCGGTCTCCAGGACGTTGTACACGCGGGCGACGTGGGAGCGGGAGTAGCCGAGGGAGTCGGCGACTTGCTCCTGGGTGGCTTCGATCAGGCCGCCGGGCTCCTGACTGCCCATCAGAGTGAACAGCACCACCAGGACGAAGCGGTCGCCGTCGTAGCGCAGGGCAGCCCAGCGCATGAACTCCATGCTGTCCATGGAGAACTCTTCACCGACGAAACCGGTGCTGGTGGGCAGCGGGAAGACCTTCGCGCCGTGGCCCGGTGGCAGGTCGATGCTAGGGGGCGGTGTTCCTCGGTAGGCGCTGGGTGGCGGCTTGGGGCGCCGCCGCCGGCTGCGCGACGGCGCGACGGACGGCTTCGGGTCCTCGCTGCCGCTGGTGGCTGCGCTCATGGGGGCGGGGTTCTCCTTGATCTACCGGGGCGTCAGAACCCTATCTGAGCGTGTGGCTACACACACGGAACTTGGTGTCGCCACGCACACGAAAGTCGGGGTTGTGTCAGTACTGGGCTGACACAACCCCGGGTGTCCATACCAGGCGCGCTCACCCTGGCTGCGCTCACCCTGGCTGCGCGGAGTTCAGTGCGTGTTCCGCCGGGATGACCGGTAGCGGCTACGAGTGCTGCCTTGCCATGACGGGGCCCGGACGGACCATGCCGACGCGTGCGATCCCTGTTTGTCGGGTCATGGGTTCCGGTCGGTGCGACGCATGAGGATCTTCAGTACGGTGCGGGCGTCGTGGCGCCGCTGGGCATTGGGGGCGGCCACAGCGGCCAGCGCGATCGTGGTGATGGTGAGGGCGTACAGGGCGGCGCCCGCGCCCAGGGTGTCGGCGCCGCGGGTGACCAGGGTGACGAAGGTGGGCATGAGGGCTGCTTTCCGGGTGGGCCGGGGCCGCCGGATGGGCGGCCCCGACAGGCTGACTGCTAGGCGGCGGAGCTTCCTGCGAAGGCGGCGAAGGTGGCGGTCAGGGCCTCGTCAGGCGGAGCCTCTGCTGCCAGTCCCTGGTGGTTCCTGTCACCGTCGGCTGTGCTTTCGCTGGTGACCACGCGCTGGACCTCGGCTCGCAGCACGTCGTCGGGCGCCACCGCGCCGGTTCCGACGTCGCCGGACTTGCGGGCGAACAGGGACAGCAGGGTGTGGAAGTTGTCCACTGGCGGGGCCAAGGTGCCGAAGCCGTAGCTCACGAACGCGGGGGTGTGTGGGGTCGGAGGGTAGACGCTGTCGACGCCGCCGGGCACGGCCACGTCGAACCAGTACTGGGCCTCGCGCAGGTCGCCGTGCTGCACCTTGAGCAGGTACAGGCAGTAGGCGGAGACCTTGTCCTCGGCGCCACCGGAGAACCGCCACCAGAACTGGGCGTTGTCGTCGTGGCCGGTCAGGTGAAGCAAGCAGCCGAACACCCTGGCCCCTTCCGCGCACGGCAGCTGCGGTCCGGCGGTGGCGTAGTCCGCGAGCCGGCCCAGTTCCAGGGCAGCGCTCGGCTGGTTGATGACCCAGCGGGACAACGACTCCAGCTTCGTGCGGGCCCGCAGGGCTCCGGTCCACCACGCGGGCTGCGAGTAGGTGCCGGCGCGGTGGCGGTCCACGTCCGCGGCCAGCCGCCGCAGTCCCTCGGCCTGGTCCAGCGGGCTGCCCGGGGGCCAGCCGCGCCGCGCGGAGGCGGCCAGGGCCAGGTCGAGCTCGTCCTCGGTCATGCGATCTCCCCTTCGATTGCTATGCGCTGCACCGGGCCCCCGAGCAGCTTGCGCAGCTGCCGCCGGGCCAGGCGGCGGTGGTGGTCCACCGTGTTCGGGTGCAGCCCCAGCAGCCACGCCACGTCGCGGCGCGAACGCCCCATCAGGTAGAGCAGCACCATCACGTCGAACTGACGTGCCGGCAGCTGGGCAATGGCCTGGCGGACCTCGTCCTGCTCGGCAGCGAGTTCCAGGCGGCTGGACGCCATGGCGTGGCCGAAGGTGATGCGCCAGAAGAAGCTCGGGCTGCTGTTCACGTTGCGGCGGCTCTCGTAGGCCACCGCGGAGCGCAGCACTTCCCAGGTACTGGCCTCCAGTTCAGGTTCGTCCAGCAGGTCCGACCAGGCCACCGCGATGATGTAGACGAACACCTCATGGATCAGCTGCCAGGCTGCGCCGCTGTCACCCAGGACCGTCTCGGCATACCCCTGGTAGGGCCCGACATGGCTGAGGTAGAACGCCTGGCAGTCCAACGGCAGGACCACCGGCTCGGCCAGCACCTGCCAGGGCGGCGCCTCGCGGTCCGACCACCCGTCAGGGCCGCCGGTGGAAAAGAACGGCACCTCGGAGTTCTCGGTCATGACCGGCCCTCCGGTGCGGTCCGGTATCGCACGGGCCCGGGACGCTGCTGCCTCGCCCCTCGGGCCACCCACCCCAGACGTACCCCAACCAGGATGTTGCTCATGGCGTTCAACGGTGCTCGCTTTCACGCGCGCAGGGCGCCCGCCCTCCGAGCGGGCGCCGAAGGCTCCATGCCTTTGAGGGTTAACCCAATCGATTACGAGACCCGAACACACATGCCCATGGGTAAAGAAATCACCATGTGATCACGAACTAGTACCACGTTTGATCATCAGACGCGTGAGGACCACAGCCGCCACACCGAGATCCCCAGGTCACACGGTCGAGGGTCGCTCAGCAGCCGCGCGACGCCACGGTGGGCACACGAGACGCTGTTGCGTACATCACACCCAGTGCATCAGCCACCACGGATCGTGGTGGCCGCACGCAGGGACTGAAACCCCACAAGGAGCCGACGCAGCGTCAACTTGCCTCCCTGCGGCACCGCGTGGGGGGAACCCATCACTGGGCGGCTGACACCCCTGCGGCACGTCGTCGGGCTACGGCTTCATGGCTTCCCGGATCGGTTCCCTCAGTTGCCTGATCTCTGCGAGTGCCGCGCCGTGGCCGAGCCATTGGAAAGCCCGAATCGCGGGTTGAGCTGCGGCGTCTATGCAGGCGGAAACGGCGAAGCGGACGAAGTCCGCGGATGTGCGGGGCATGAAGACGTTGGCCCCGGCCGTGTCCTTCTCGCTGGTGTAGGCGTAGAGGATTCGCCAGAGTTCCGCATGCGCGGTGCCGGAGAGGAACGCGTAAGGGCCCTGGGGCGCGTCTTGTCCAGTCTGCTCCATGAAGCGCTCCACCAGCGTGGTGTAGTCGAGCGGCCGCTGCTTTGCAGCTCCGACCCATCCGCCCTTCGGACCGAAGTCGTCCTGGATGCCAAGAGCAACCCGCTCCTTGTCCGTGTCATCGATGGTCTTCCCATGGTCCGAGCTGACGGTGTAGCCCATTTTGGCCGCGGACTTCTCCAGGGCGGCGGCGGTCTTCCGTTCCAGGAGTAGTCGGCGTACGACACGCTCGCGGCCGCCGATGCCTGGCTCCAGGAGCCACCACGCCTGCGATGCTGCTTCCAGGGCACTGCGCACCAGAGACTCGATGGACATCGCGGAGCTTGGACGCAACAGCAGAAGCATTCGGACGGCATGAGCGTGTTCGAGTGCAGCACGCATCAGGACCTCCGCCACCACGAGCGTGATGCTGCCCGGGTTCGGTCCCCACGAAATGCCGTCGCTGCGTACCAGCGCAGCGGTCTCGGATATCTCGTCGGATGCGTCCGACTGCCAGGCCGGGCTCATGCGACCGGCGACGCGCCGGCTGACGACGTCCAGGAGCTCGCCGAACGGAGCTGCCCAACGATCAACATGAGCGGGCGTGAGAGCAGCGGAGGTTGTCGTCATCGGCGGTCTCCGCCAGGTCCGAAGGTGGGCATCATGCGGTCCAATCTGGTCACCGCCATAGGTGGCGGCGAAGTACCGGTTTGTTTCAGAGGAGCAGAACAACGCCGGGTCCCGCGAAACGATCGCGGGGCCCCTTTGTGTCAGTCGCTGTGCCCTGGCGGGACCGGAGTATCGTGCCCCCGCCCGTAGGCTGACGCCATGCACTCGATCCCCGCCAGGCCGGCTCCGAAGGTTACCGCCGCGCACGTCCGCACCCTGCTGGGCTCCTCCGTTGAACATCCGGTGCTCTACATCAGCTACGGCGAGGGCACCGAGTCGGAGCTGGACGTGTGGTCCGCGGAGCAGGTCTTCGAGGCCGACATCGTCATCACCCGCGCGACCGCCGTCGACCTGCTCGGTGGCGAGGCTCCCGACGGCGAGACCGTCACGGCATTCCTACAGGGGGCCCAGCAGGCCGTGGACCAGATGATCTCGGTCAAGGACTTGTGAGAGAGGCCGACCACGTTCACGCCCGGTACGACGGCGGCCAGGTTCGCACCGCCTGGAGCACGCGCCCGGGCCGCAGGCGCCGCACCGGCCCCCGCCGACAGCTGAGGGGGAACGGTGCGGCGCCACGCGCGGTGACACTTCGAGTAGCGGCAGCGGG
>NZ_BBPM01000033.1:6062-17063 GCF_000787775.1 Streptacidiphilus carbonis
CGCGCGGTGACACTTCGAGTAGCGGCAGCGGGAGAGTGTGCGGTCAGCGATGACTTCCCTGCGGCCTGCGCTCGGGCATCGTGCTGGGGAAGGTGAGCTGACCGGCGGCCGCGGCCGCAAGCCAGTTCGCCCAGCGGCTGATGAACTCGTCCAGGTCGGCGATATCCAGTCGGGTGAACGGCCACGCCAACTGCGTGACGTCCATGCCCACGCGAACAGCGCCGTGGGCTTCAGCACCCGGCGCGAGAGCGAAGGGCTCGATGTTAAGAGGCCCCGCATGGAGGAGGGGATTGGTCATGAAGGCGGTCTCGAACCAGCCGTACTCTTCGGCCGTCCGCGCGTCGCAGAACCACAGGGAGTGGCTGCGTCCCTGGTAGCCGCGATGGTCCGTTGGCAGGCTCAGTGTCATCGTGGCGTGGGCGATGACGTCGAACTGGGCTGCGGTGCCGCCCGACCACTCCTTCGAGGTCACCGGGTGCACGGCACTCAAAGCCAGCTGGCACTTCCCCAGGGCGAAGATCCATCCTCCCTGCGGGCCGATGCGGACCTCCCCCGCTGGCGCGGCGGCCGTCAGCGCGGCAAGGACGGTCTCGGAGATCATGGCGAAGGAGCTCCCTGCCGCCTCCGCCAGGTCTTTGCGGCGGTCCTGCTCGGTGCGCTGCTGCGACTGGTGCTGTTGGAGGCCGGCCTGGCGGGTTACCTCGCTGTTGTTGGCCTCGGCCAGCGCGGCCAGGCCACCGGCAAGCGGCATCCGGACCATGGTCTCCAGCCGGGCCGCGATGTTGGTTGGATTCGGGCGAGCCTGCGGCGCGCGGTAGAGGCACTCGCCGATCAGCGCCGCGAACGGGGCCGGAGCCGCCGAAAGGCGGGGCACGGTCTCGCCCAGGTGCTGGCGCTGGAAGTCGGAGGCTTCGGGACCGGTGAACGGGGTGCAGCCGGCGAACATCTCGTAGCCCATGGTGCCGAGCGCGTAGACGTCCGAGGCGATGGTGGCCCGCTCCATACGCCACCGCTCTGGCGGGAAGTACGCGACAGTCCCGTGGTGCTTCCAGGTCTGGGTGGCCGTGGCGGCGTCGGCGTAGCGGGCGAGGCCGAAGTCCGCCAGGCACCAGGTCCCGTTGAGCAGCAGGACGTTCTCGGGCTTGAGGTCACGGTGGACGATGTCGCCGTCAAGGTCGGCCAGGGCGACCGCGATGTCCATCATGATCTGCAAACATTCGTCCAGGGGCAGGGTTCCGCCGCGCTCGTTGAGGTGCCCGCGCAGCGACTTGTCGGCCTGGGGCATGACGATGACCCAGCAATCCCCGTGTTCACCGCTGTCGAGGATGGGCACGACGTTGCGCTTCCCGGCCCCGTCGAACAGCAGCTCGCGATCGGCGCCGGGCTTCTTGGGGATCAGCTTGGCCACCGCCGGATCCCCTGCCGCGGACCGGACGTGGTAGACCCGCCCGAAACCACCCGTGTCCGCGTCCAGCGGCTCGCCCAGTTCCCATGCCTGGTTGAGCATCAACTTCTCCACCGTGCGCCCCGCCTCGCTGTTCGCCGTGACCTGGGCGACTGCGCCCGACAGCATCATGCCCGATGGCTCCGACACCCCAGGCCGCACATATTCGGCCCCCCGGCGCACTCTGCTCCGGTGGTCAGGCAGGTACCGGCGCCTGGTCGCGGCGGCCGTCAGCAGCTGCCGCCCAGGTTGACCATGGCGGAGAAGATCGCATTCCGGACTGCGGCCTACCGGCCCGCCCCTACAGTGACGCCATGGAGTTCAACTGGGGCGACTCGATCTGGGCACTGATGGTGACGAAGCGTCCCTCAGACACGCACTTCTCGGAGTCGAGCACGTCGGGCGGAAAGAGCCCGCTGGTACGGGATGACGATGACAATGCGCTCAACACACACGCTGTGCTGTTCGACGGGGGCGCGGTGGTCTTGGGGGTCCTCGCCGCAGGAGCCGTGCTGACTACTGCCGTGGTAAAGGCCGCACCGCACGCCAGGAGCGGCCTGGTCAGCCTCAAGTCGAAGTTGCAGCACCGCCACGCGCAGGACGCCACAGACGCCGAGGCCCCAGTTCCCTTGATCGCCGTTGCGCAGGAACAGCCTGACGGCCCTCGGCTGCGTGCTGTGTGACCCCCGTCAGGCCAGCAACGACAGGGGT
This sequence comes from Streptacidiphilus carbonis, assembly GCF_000787775.1. Taxonomy (GTDB): domain Bacteria; phylum Actinomycetota; class Actinomycetes; order Streptomycetales; family Streptomycetaceae; genus Streptacidiphilus; species Streptacidiphilus carbonis. The sequence goes on from NZ_BBPM01000033.1 coordinate 8,218, forward strand.
GCGGCAGCGGCCTCGAGTAGGGCTGACGCAGCAACAGACACCAGATCCCTGCTGACCGCCCTGATCACTGACGACGACGGTATGCACCCGCACTACCGGCGCATGGCCGACCTCGCCAGCCAACACCTTCCCGCAGAACCGGTCCGGGCGACCGCGACCTCACGGCCGCTATCGCCCGGATAGCTCCCATCAGGTTCGATAGCCAGCGGGCCGGCGGCGCATGCTTGCGCTCGTCCAGAGGGTGGGTGCCTCGGATCCGCCAGAAGCACCGTCGCATCCGCTATGGTGCGGCAGCACTATCCCGTCTGTGGCAGGGAGCCCCGTGATCGTCCTCGATACCAACCAGCTGCGCCAGGCGGGGTTCCCCAACGGACCGGTGGCTGGCCTGCTTCGGCAGGTCGCTCTGCGGCTCAGGCAGGACATCGCCCTGCCTGAGATGGTGCTGATCGAACACCTGGCACACCACCGCCGTCAGGTCGAACTGACCCTGGGCAAAGCACGTGACGCGTTGTCGACCCTGAGCGGGGACTTCGACGCCGACCTCACGCAGCCACTGATGTCCCTGACTGCGCAGAAGGCAGTGGAGATCAGGGAAACGGACCTTCGCACCACGTTCCGGGTCCTACCTGCTCCCGAAGGCAGCGCCCAGGAAGCCCTGCGGCGCGAGGCGAACCGGCTGCCGCCGGCCGAACAGGAATGGTCCGACTCGAACAAGCTGGTGAAGGCCCGGGGCGCTCGCGACGTGCTGATCTGGCTGACGGTGCTCGACGCGGCTGTTAGCAGCGGCGAGGGCATCTGGTTCGTCACCGCCGACGGCGACTTCCGCGAGGGCAAGAACAAGGACTTCCACCCGGCCCTGCGCGCAGAGGCAGACGAACGCATGGGCGCAGACTCAACGCCTCGGCTCCGCCTGATCAGCGGGGGTCTGATCGAACTCCTTCAGGAACTCGGCGAGGCGAAAAAGATGTCCGAGCCGGCCCTGAGCGCGCTGCTGGAAGACACCAAGGTTCTAGAGGCGGTCACGGCCCGAATCGAGGGCCCGACCATGTTCTTCCAGCTGGGCGAGGATGCCTACTCTGAGCGCGGCAACGTGGGCTTCTTGAGCTCGACTGCTGGGATCTTGACCTACGAAGACCTTCAGTCGAAGGCAGAGGCATTCGAGGTCGACGGCGCGACGTGGGTATGCGCTAAGGCCCGATGGTCGGGTCGGAAGACTTACAACAGCATCAGTACGGACGGAACCTCATCCGCCGTGTGGACCACGACCGTCAGGTACCAGTTCGTAGCCACGGTGCTGATCAAGGCCGTCGGTGAGACGCCCACTGTGGGTGAGGTCGAGATCCTGGCAGTCGGGCCGTTGATCAAAGTCGACTCCTCAGCGTCAAGCCAGTCCCTCTTCCGGCAGCCTGGCGAGCTGTCTGACGTAGTGGATGGTGCATCTGAGGGCTGATAGTGATGGCCTACTGTGCGTCATTACCGAAAGCCTAGGCAGAGCAGCTACGAGCAGCAGCGGGTGAGGGTGTGTCACTTCGGGCTGGGCGGCTCCCAGAACCAGCCGTAGGTCGCCATGGCTTCGCGGGTCCAGGCCAGGAGCAGGTGTGCGCCCTCTTGTGTGCGCGAGGTGTCCTTGGCGCCCGCAGTGTCGAAGTACCGGATCAGTGCGCCAGCGGCGGGCTTGCCCGCGTCGCAGGCCTCGCACAGTTCCAGGGATTGGGCGCCCCTGTTGGTCGTCCTGCGGCAGCCGGTCTGATCGCTCCACCCTGACGCCCATGTGGCCTCCCCGGTCCGACGCGAGCCTCCAGCCAAGACCTGCCCATCAACCCCGTCAATCCCTCGAACGAGTGTCATCGTGATCCGCAATCCGGTCTGCGGGCAGAATGCGAAGTGCCTCTTCCCGACAGGTCAGGTGTCGGGAAGAGGCACTTTATCGGGCTCATCCGGTGCAGGTGGCGTTCAGGCGTTCTCGCCGCGCACCTGGTGGGTTTTCAGATCGGCGAGGCGAACCAGGTAGCGAACCTTTGAGTTGCCGTCACGCTTCATGATCTTGTTGAGTTCGAGGACAGGAACGCGATAGGCGGCGCGGGGTCGGCCGGTCATGGTGAAACGGACCTGGCCGTCGGCTGCGTAGGCGTGGTCGGTGGCCACGTCGGCGTCTTCCAGGTGGACGAGCATGATGTCGTGGACACGGGTCGGGTCGTAGCTGCCGCTGGGGGGGCCGCCGAATCCCAGGATGTGCGGGTTGTGGAGCCAGGCGCGTTTGACGTCGACCAGGCGGCCGTTGCCGGAAACGTCCCAGTCTCTGTGGTTGGAGGCCCCGTACCACCAGGCGTCGTCCGCGTTGGTCGCCACAACGCCGGCGCCGCAGAGTTCGGCCAGCAGTGGCACGGCGGCGCGCAGCCCGGCCTTGGGGTTTGCCCAGGTCCAATTGCTGCCGTACCAGTGTGCGCCGTTTTCCAGGATCTCGGACTGCTCCGGTATGCGCGGCGTGCCGTCCTCGGATTCCCCGTTCTCAATGCCCATGTACATTCTCCATTCAGAAGCTCACGTCGAAGTATCGGACGTCCGTCATTTCCACTTCAAGGCCTCCCGCGCGAGTTCCGCCGTCTTTGAAATAGATCTCCTGGAGACCTTCCGCGACGATGTCGCGGAGTGCTTGGTCGCCAAGGCCCTGCTGCTGGGCGTCGAAGAGGCGTTCCGCGTAGGCCGGCGGGAGGTGCACGGTGAGCCGGCGTTCGCGGGGGTCGTCGGTGGTGCCGACCGGGGCGGTGTAGCCGAAGCGGGCCCGGGTCTCCACCGTGATGCCGCCGGAGGCCGCGGCGCGCTTGCGGGCGGCCTGCTTGACCCGGGGCTGCCAGACCTTGGTGACCTCGCGGACCAGCGCCGCGCGCAGCTGCGGGCGGGGTGTCTTGGCCTTGCCCGCCAGGTAGCGCTCCACCTGCCGCCGGGAGATGCCCAGACGCTTAGCCACGGCCAGAGTGTTGCCCTTCTCCGCCTTGAGCAGCTCCTTGAACTGGGTCAGCGGGCGGGCCGGGATCTTGCGGGTGAAGTAATCGGCGTCGCCGCGCAGCAGGGCGGCTTCGATGGCGTCCACGGATTACTCCCCTTCGTCCAGGACGGCGTCGGTGCCCTTGATGTGCCGGGCCGGGTTGAGCGGGGTGGGCTGGTTCTCCATCAGGCCGACCGCCCAGAGCATCGGTTGGACGCCCTCCAGCTTGGCCAGGCCGGGGGTCGCGCCGATCCGAAAGGAGCCGGGCAGGACGCGGCCGGCGCCGGTCAGCGGCAGGAACCCGAGCGGATCGGGAGTGGCGCTGGGGTAGACGACGCAGTCCGACAGCACGGCCAGGGGGTAGGCGCCGTTGGCCTTGACGGTGTTGGCCATCTTGCGGTGCATGTTGACCCGCGCCTTGCTGATGACCGCGGCCCGGATGTCGGGGCGCCAGGTCGGCCGCTCGAGTGCTGACCAGCGGTCGCCCTCCTTGTAGCGGACGCCCTGGGGGCGTTCGCGCAGCTTGCCGATGCCGCCCTTGACCGTGGACTTGATCGCCCCCAGCACCATGGCGACCTCGCGGTGGCGCAGACTCGCAGAGGTCACATAGTCGTCGCTGCCCAGCTCGGTGATCCCGGCGTCCGCGAGCTCCCCCTTGAGCGCGGCCAGGTCCGCCCCGCTGCTGCGCAGGATCTTGTGGAGCGCCATGGCGTTGAGGAACCGCAGTTCCTCGGTGTCCTTGTCCACGGGGACGCCGGCGTCCCCCAGGGTGGTCACGTAGGCCTCCTTGAGGCGGTCGTGCCATGGGTCCAGGTAGGGGCCGGATTCCTCGCGCAGGAACGCTTCGATCGGTTGGACGTCGGCCCCCAACTCCTGCGCGTAGGCCACGGTCGGGGTGGCATACCAGGCCGGGCCGGCCGGCCGCTGGCCCGAGGGCGTGAACGGGGACGGCAGCAGCGGATCGGTGTCGATACCGGACAGGTCGACGTACCAGCAGCCCGGCGTCTTCTTGTCGAAGACCGGACGCACGACGTGGACGGGGGCGCCCAGACCGACGGTGAGGCGGCTGGCGGCGGCGAGGAACGCGGTGTTGATGTCGATGCCGACCGCCCACGGCAGCAGCATCTCCTGCTCGGTGAGGGTCTCCACCGGACGGACCCACTGGTACGCCTCTTCGTCCAGGAACCCCTTGGTCCAGCCCTGGGCGACCGGGTGCTCCAGGGTCGCCTCTGGCGGGGCGGGGTCAACCGGTGCGGTCAGGGCGCCGGGGTTGGGGGCGGAGACCCAGGTGCTGGTGGCCGGGTCCTTGGCGGCGCGGGTCGGCGGGCGCAGCGCGGTCATCAGCTCCAGGCCGGACACGGCGGTGGAGCCGCGGGGGGTGGTGACCCGGGTCGCGTAGATCGACAGGACGCGGGCGATCTCGGGGGCGGGCAGGGTCGCGGTCTCGCCCCAGGCGCGTGTGTCCAGGGCGTCCCAGGGCAGGATCGCCAGCTGCACGCACTGGCGGGTGTTGCCGTCGGCCGGGCGGTAGATCCGCACCCAGGGGCCGAAGCCGCGCTTCGTGAGCTGCCACTTGGCCTTCAGCACCTGCTTGACGACCTTGTGGTCCTCCGGCAGCCGGCGGGAGCGGTCGGAGTCGAACGCCGCCAGGTCCAGCGGCAGCCCGAACATCTCGGTGGCGGCCGCGGTGAGCACCACCAGGGGGTCGCCGTCGCGGCCGTTGCGGTGCAGCCGGGGCGTGCCCAGCGAGGCCTCCGTCAGGGTCCACTGGACCAGCTGCGGGATCGTTGTGGCCGGGCACTCCAGGACCAGGCCGTCGGCGCCGTAGGCGGTGCCGTCACCGTCCAGCACAAGCAGCGGCCCGTTGGTGAACCGGGTGCTTGCCGAAGCTTTCACCGCGGAGGTGCGCCGCGCGGCCGCGGCAGGCATGGCGGCCGCCGGCGCGGCCTGGACGGGTGCAGGAGCAGCGGTAGGGGTCGGGGTGGGGGTGGGGACAGGTGTGGCGCTCCCCAGCGCGGCAGCCGGTGCCGCGGGTTCCAGCCGGGAGGTCGCGGGAGCAGCTCCTGGTGCCGGGGCTGCTGGCGGCACCGGGTTCGGCACGGCGCGCGCGGCCAGGGTGTCGGCGGGCTGGCGCAGGTAGTCGGGGGTCACCCAGTGCGCGGGCGCCGGGCGCGGCGGGATCAGGTCCGGCAGCGCGAGCGCGGCCAGAGTGTCCTGGGCGGGGTAGCGCTCCGCCCAACCGTCCAGCAGCCGCTGGTACGCCTGCAGACGCGGCGGTCGCGGCTCGCTCCGGCCGTTCTCCCAGTTCTGGACAGTCTGCGTAGTCGACTTCAGGGCCTGCGCCAGCCGGGCCTGGGTGACCCCGGCGGCCTCGCGCAGCCGCACCCGCTCCGCCGGCGGCGGCAGCTGCGGCTCCGTGCCCGCCAACAGGGCGTCGACCGCGTCAAACAGCTCTTCCTCAGTGGCCATCGGAATCCACCTCCAGCCCACAATCTAGCATCCATTTACCCCTTGAGTTGGTCATACTTTTGGTTCTTGTTTTACCCTAGACTCACTGCGGCTGCATGGTGCCCGCCATGGGAGTGATCCGATCGGCGTGGCTACCGAGTCGCCAGCGGGCCGCTCGTAGGCTCCGCGGGCATGGCCTACGAACCGATGCCCGCCGCCCTGCAGAACACCGCGCGCTCCTTCATGAGCGAGATCGTGGACAGCCTCAGCGAGGTGCTCCACTTCACCTATCCCGAACTGGCCCACGACTGGGTGCGGATGACGGGCTACCGGATCACCGACGCCTCGGACACCGCCGGGCTCCTGGCCGACGTCTTCGCCGCCCACCACACCGAGAACGGCATGGACCGGCACACGCTGGAGAGTTATCTCCAGACGAAGCAGCAGGTGTCGCGATCGGAGATGCCCAGCCGCTGGGGAAGGGCGGCCCTGGCCGACATCGCCGGCGAGCCCAGGCCTGCGGGCACGGAAGACGAGATGGTGCTGACCGGCCACGAGGACCCCGAGGACGACCCGCGCAACCTGCAGACAGAGGCGGCTCTGATGGCCCTGCGAGCAGTACGGAGCGAGGACAACCGGGTCTTGGACCACCTGGACGAAGAGACCCGCGCGATGACGCTGCGCGTGGTGCAGGCCCTGCAACGCGTGGCGGTCCCTGCCTGACGGCGCCGTCGGCAGCAGTGTGACACCGGCGCTGGCACATCGGGCAGAGGCGCAGCGCGATGCCGTGACTGGTCGCGGAGGTTCACCTCTGACTGCGGCGCTCTGGCTCAGTATGTCGGCTGTCGGCGCCAGTAGCCGGTTTCCCGCGGGTCATATCCGCCCTTCACCCGCATCTCCCACCACTGGACCCGGCCGGCCAGCCGGTTGTAGAACCGGACCGATGTCGTCACCCCGTACAGGCGGAACACGTACAGCACCGCGGCCAACTGCTGGTCGGTCAGATCCAGCACCGTCTCGCCCTGCTCGGTGCGCGGCGTCAACGGGCGCGGCAGGTGCCCCGCGTCCGGGCCGACCAGCGGCACCAGCGCGGCCATGCGCAGCAGCTCCAACTCGCCGGCGGTGACGACGACGCTGTGCTCCGGCAGCACGACGGGCTCCGGTGGGGCGGGTTGCGGCGGGTTGGCCAGGGCCGCTTGCAGTTGCAGGACATCGCAGCCGAACGCCGTCAGCGCCGGCGGGGCGGCGTCGGTGCACAGGCCCTCGCGGGCCAGGCGGCGCACCAGGTTGGGGGGTGGCTGCTCGCCGCGGGCCAACTGCGCCAGTGCCTGCTTCAGGGTCTTGTCGAGCACGGTCCTCATCCTTGTCGGAGGCTGGCGGGAAGCGGAGTCCGGGTTCAGCGGCGGCCCCGCAGGCCTTCCCCGATCTGCTCCCACAGGCCGTCCATGTCGGTTCCGCCGGTCAACGCGAGGACCTTGGCCTGCGTTGCGGCCAGGTCCGCCAGTTGCAGGATCAGCGTGAACAGCGACTCCTGGTCCCCGGTCAGCAGCGAAGCGATGACATCGGTGCCATTGGTGCCGTCCAGCAGATGGTCCAGCAGGTCGGCGACATGCCGTCCCTGCTCACCGTCGCGGTACGTGCGGGCCAGAGACCGAGCCAGTGCCCGCGCGTCGCCGTCGCCGTTCTGCGAGGCCAGAGCGCGCACCATCCACTCCAGGACCATCACTACCCCGGAGGCCAGGTACACCGTGCCCTGCGACGTCTCCGCTTCCGCGTCCCGCAGCACCACCCCGTGGATGATCAGCCCCGCCGGCGAGTCTCGGATGAATACCGCCCGCTGGGACGCCGGCTCCAACGACGCCTGGAGCAGCGGCACCACCTGATCGGCCGCCTTGCTCTCAATGACTTCCAGTTCGGCACGACGCCGATGCGAAGCGGTCATACGTGCCAGTGTGATCCGGCAGCCGCCAAAGCACAGCCGTATGCCCCAGGTTGTCACCGCGCGCCACCGGCACCGCCTTCACCCGGGGCTGCGCTCTCGCGAACGGCACCGCATATAGGGCTGCGCTGGTGCGGTACGAGCCAGTCAGCTCCGAGTGGTCGGCTTGGAAGACCGTGGGGTCGTCTGGAACAGGAATCCGGTGCTCGGTGTGCAGTTCGAGAGAGCGCCCCACACCGAACACCGGCGAGATCCCCCATCTGAGCTCGGACCAGACCGAGAAGGTGACCGCCAACGTCGCCTGGGTGACCGCGTAGGTCCTCGCCTTCAACGACCCCAACTTCGACGAGTACGAGTACTTCCGCGCCTGCGGACTCGACTGGCGCCGCTCCGACGGGGGCGTCACCAAGCGTCTGCGCTTCACCACTGCCGCAGACGGCAGCCGGCACTTTGACGTACCGGGCACCTGGACGCCTGAGCCTGCTTCCTGACTACGGATGCCCATCCAGCACCTGTGCGCTGCAATGTTGACAACAGACAACAGACGGCCCGGCAGACATTCAGGTTGTGTCCCGCCGGGCAACGGTGCACGCACGGTAGCGGGAGCGGGCCCATCAGTAGGTGATGTTCGCCATGGCCAGAAGATTTCCGCAATGGGGGCTGCACAATGGCTGCGGGGCCAGCTCTTGGTGATCCTATGGCCCCAGGGTCGCCCGACGCTCACTTTGACCGGCGGCGGCGGGAGGGCCTGCGTGAACGTGCAGCACCCCGGACCACGCTCCGTGGTCCGGGGTGCTGCACGCCATTGCGCTCTAGGTCGTCGGACCCTGACCGCTGCCTCCAGCACCCGGGCGGGTGAGCACGATGCAGATGGCGGTGCTCACCCCCAGCCCGACCCCGATTGCGTCACCCAGGTGCGGGTCGCGGTACGCGACGTAGGCCGCGATGGCGCCCACCACCAGCAACAGCAGCACACCGATCATGGTTCCCTGCGTGTCCGGCTTCGCCGGGCGGCCATGTACCTGGGCGTCGGGCAGCGTGAGCAAGAGATAAGTGAAGGCGCCGACCGCCAGGCCCACGCCGACAGCGTTGCCGCTGTGGGGAAAGTGGTACGCCGCAGCGGCGGTAATGCCGCCGAACAGCAGCAGCACGAGTGCTGCTACGCCCTTCTGATCCATGGTGATCCTTCAGCAGGGGCCCTCCGCCGCTCACTTTGACCGGCGACGACGGAGGGCCTGGGCAGCCCCCGTACTCGTGTACGAGGGCGTCAGCCCGTCACGCACGCTCTTCCGCGAGCCCGTGACGGACGTTCAGCCCGTACAGAACGGGCCCGGTGATCCGGCGCAGCGCCGGTCACACTGCCGATTCTTCAATGCACCCCCCGGTTGCCGGAACGCACGCGCGAATTGTCGTTCCGTTGTCGTTCCGTTGCCGGATCGCACAGGCGATGGTCAGTCAGGAGGCCCTGCTGGC
>NZ_BBPM01000033.1:17167-30213 GCF_000787775.1 Streptacidiphilus carbonis
GGTGATCCGGCGCAGCGCCGGTCACACTGCCGATTCTTCAATGCCCCCCCCGGTTGCCGGAACGCACGCGCGAATTGTCGTTCCGTTGTCGTTCCGTTGCCGGATCGCACAGGCGATGGTCAGTCAGGAGGCCCTGCTGGTGGGAGGATTGCCCATCGGCAACGGCGCCTAGGGGGAGCAGGAGTGAACGAAAAGAGCCCAGTCAAGGAGCTTGCGGACAGGACTGAGGAGGACACAAAACGTGCCTTCTCCCCGGCCGCGGCGCCGGAGACGATTCCGCTGCTTGAGCTGATCGACAAGCTGTATCGGGCGGGCCCCTGGAAGACCCAGAAGCAGTTTGCGGACGCCCTCGCCGAAGGCGACAGTGCGCCGCTTGACCGCAGCAGCATCACGCGGCTCCGGTCAGGTGAACGCCGCCCGAGCGCAGTCTTCGTGACCCAGTTACTCCGAGCCTCAAACGCCGATGACGCGACCCAAGCACTGGCGTTCAAACTCTTCTGCGAGGCATTCGAAGGGACACGCGACAAGCAGATCGAGCTGTACAAGCTGCACGTAAAGGTGGACAAGACCACCCTGGAGCTGGCCAAGGCCTACGACAGGATCGCGGCGCTGGAGAGCGAACTGCGGCACGCGGTCCAGGACCGAAGCGACGTCGAGCAGAAGTACTGGGAGTCCCGCAAAGAGACACAGAAGCAGCGCGGAGCCCGAATTGACCTGGAGCGCGAACGCGAGGCACTGACGGAGAAGATCAGCCTCCTGGAAGCCAAGCTATTGGAAGCCCAGCAGGAACGCGACACTGCCCAGGCTCGGACCGAAGCGCTAGCCGTCAAGGTCCGCCAAGTGCACTGGCAAGCAGCCGCTCAGCACGAGCGGGAGGTCATGCAGTTCCACACCGAGATGGAACAGCGCGTGGCCGAGCGGGACCGCTCCCTCGCCGAACGCGACCGCTCCCTCGCCGAACGCGAGATGGCGCTCATGGAGCTGCAGCTCAAACTCGACGCCTCGCAGGCGGACCTGCTCGCCCGAACCGAACAGCTGACCACCGTCCACGAGATTCTGAGCGGCAAGGACGAGGCAGCGGCAGCAGCAGCCGTCGTGGTGGTCAAAGAACCCACGCTGACGACCACACTGGTGGACGAGCCCGCCAAGCGACTCCAAGCACCGGACGAGTCGCAACAACTGCAGGCGGTGGTCGAACTCGAGCAGTTGATGAACCTGCGGCCAGAATCGAAACTGCAGGTGATGCCCATGCTGTGCGCATTCATCCGCCGGGTGCAACCCGCCGGAACTGTCCACACAGCGGGAACCCAGGCACTAAGAATCGTGCTGCGGCAGTGCGCCAATGACTACCGCGGGATGGTGAATCTGGCAGGTGCTGACCTGTCCGGTGCCGAGGCGGACGGGTGCTCACTGCGCACAGCCAACCTCAAGGGTGCCTTGCTGCGCAGAGCGTCCCTGCGAGGGACCGATCTGACCGGCGCGGACCTACGCGAATGCGATCTCACCGATGCGGACCTGCACGGCGCCCGCCTGGTCGGCGCCCAGCTGAGCGACGCCTTGGGGCTGAGCGCCTCGCGCCTGCAGCACACGGAAACACGCACCAGCACAGTCCTGCCCTACAACCTGGTCCACAGCCGTCGCCTGGGGCGCCGATTCGTGGCGGACCGTGAGCCGGACGAGCCGCGTACCCTCGGCGCCATACTGCGCCTCGCCCGCGAGCGTGAAGGTCTGAGCCTGGCGTACGTCAGCAAGCGCACCGGGGTCGACGCCTCCCGCCTGTACAGCTACGAGAACGACCTCCTGCTGGACGAACTGGACTGGCCGCAGCTACTGATGATCACCACTGTCGTCAAAGCCAAACAGAAGCACGCGAAGGCCCAATGGGAACAGCTACAACGCGCCGGCGCCACGTCCCGGCCCCCCATCGGTTTCATCCCCGCGCCACAGCTGCCGTCAGCGGACGGCGCCGACACGCCGGGCCATGCCAACCTCACCCCCGCCCAGTCCATTGAGCAGACCGCTTTCCAGGACGGGAACAAGCGAGCCCAGAACGCTGCGGACATCACCCGCATCAACAAGCTCAAAGACAAGCAGGCCGACGAATCCAGCCGACGACAGCCACCCCACGCCGTCTGACTCCGCGCTGTTGCGCCTGCGCAACTATCACCGCGATTCACTGCCCTGACCAGGTGTTCTTCCTCGTTGCTGATTGGCAACGAGGAAGAACACCCACGTCCACAGGTATGTCCTGACAAAGGGGTGCCCCTATGGGGTTCGTCAAGGAATTGGGTCGGCATGAGGGCCGCGGGGACGGCAGGATGTCCGGGTGGCTGATCTTCTGTGGGACGACGTCAGGTGGTGCTTCGATCCCGAGATGATGGGCCCGCTGCCGGACGTCTGGGTGCGAGGTGCCTCGGCGGAGGACTGGCAGTCGGTCCTTGACCTTGTGGTGGAGAGTGGCTGGGGGTGCCAGTACTCCGAAGGCGGCTCGGTTTTGCCGGTGCCTCTGGTGGAGGCCGTGCTGTCCCGACCGGCTGGCTCGGAGTGTCCGGAACTTCGGGTCTGGCCGGCTGAAGGTGTTCTGGCGATCTTCCGGTTCTATGCAGCGGATGAGATCGACTTCGATGTCGACCTGCGCGAGCTGCAGGGGCAGGACCGGCTCGATGTGTTCTGCGGCTTCCTGACAGCGATCGGGCGGCGCTTGGGCAAGTCGGTGCTGATGGACAGTGAGGGCGGCGATGGGACCCACCCCGTCCTCGGCTTCGACGCCGCGGCCGACTGCGTTGTCGTGATGGCTGAGCCGCAGGTCAGCTGAGCGCGACAGCCCCTTGGTAGAAGGTGCCGCGGCGGAGTATGGCGAACAGGACGTCGGCCGAGGGCCGTGGCCGGGTCCGGCCGCTTACGCTGCTGGGCGACCCCGGTCACCGCGGTGGTCAGCTGGACCACTGGGCGACGCTGCGCTGCAGCTTTGTCCACTGGTGGCACTGCGCGCTGTCCTCGTCCGGGTCGGGCTGCTCGCCCAGCAGCAGCACGGAATCTCTGACGCCATAGACCATTCGGTACAACACGGCGTCGGTCGCGTCCCCCAGCCACTCCTGCGGGTCCTTGCGGTCGGGCAGCGGACCGAAGACGGTGGTGAACCACACCGGCAGCAACGCCGCTTTGGCCACCTCCTCCGCGATGCGGGTACGCACCCGGGTCTCCAGCTCCCCTCGGGCCTTCTCACCGGCCAGGAGTGCCGGCTGCACAGCGGCGCTGGTGTCCTGATCCTCGGCCAGTGCCGCCGCAGCATTACGGGCCCGCCCGGCGAGCTGGTCCTGGTTGCTGCCGTGCGCGGCGTCGATGGTGTTGCGGGCGATGCGGAACGCCATCGCGGCGGAACTGTGCTCGCTGGACTCCAGCGGCACCCGGGCCAGAGTCCGACTTGCGGCAACCATGTCCATGCGGGCCTGGGCGAGGCCCTGCACACGCTGCTCGTGTGCTGCGACTGTCTTACGCAGCCGGGCACGCTGATCCACGGTCAGCAGTGCGTCGCGCTGCTCATACATCTCCCGCACGGCCGCACACAGCGCCCTGGCGCGGTCATCGACTGCGTCCAGGACGACTGGCTCCTCCCCCGCGCCGGCACGGGCGCGCCGCTCCAGCCACTGCACTTGCCTGGCCACCGCCGCAATGTGCGCTTCGGCTTCCGCGATCCGGTCCACCAGCTCGGTGTGGCCGGAGTCCAGGACGTCGACCTCATCCTTGATCCGATCCACCCGGGAGTCCAGGTACGAGTGGTCGCTCTGCAGCGAGCCTCGTTCCTCCTCCCACTCGTACTTCAGCGATGACACGCTGCTGCGAACCCGCTCCAGCTCCTGTTCCCAGTCCTCGCTCACTTCTTCCTCCCCGCGTCCTCGGCCGTGCCCAGCGCAGCCACCCACAGCACCAGCACCAGCACCGTGAACCAGCCGCTGACCACGTGGAACGCGATCAGCACCGCGCCCAGGGCCGCCAGCGTGCACAGGGCCGCGATCGGCAGCTGGTTCGAACCCATCGGCGTCCCCAGCAGCTGCCACAGGCCACAGCCCAATGCTGGGACCAGCAGCACCAACCATCCCCAGGAGGTGGGGCCGACCAGCGCGAACACCACGCCGGCGCCCGCAGCCACGCTCTGCACGGCGGCCAACGACTTCACCCACGTCTTGCGGGTGCGCGCCCGAGCCTCACGCCGCCGCTCCGGGACTTGCCGGGCGTGTTCCAACAGTGCGTCCGTCGCCCGTCCCAATTCTGTCAGCGCCTCGGCGTAACCCGGTGTGCCCTGCTCCAGCCCCTCCAGGGCGTCGGCACGTGCCGAAACAGCCTTCTTGAGCCTGCTTTCATGAAGGTCCATCAACCCCTCCCCCAGGCCCGTGTTTGGGCCGACCTGCGAGGCTACCGGCTGACACTGACAATTGGCGGAACATCATCAGACGGGCGGCAGCAGAAGCCGCTACCCGGTTGGGTGCAGTGCACTGGGGCGGAATCAGGCCACCTGGCAACCCGACGATTCCCCCGCGTCCTCTGTGTGCCACTGACACATGCCGACGGCCTCATCTTTTAGCAGGTCGAGACCAGTTTCGGGACCTTTCGGCCGACTTGCTGGGGAAGTGCTGCAACAACGCGCGAAACGCGGTGATTCCTCCTGATGCGCGGGCATTTTGCAGTCACCGCGAGGGGCGTTAGCGTCGCCGTCGGACGCGCAACGCCCGGCGGTTCGCCAAAACCGTCGACCCGGATGCTGCGCGCCCTCCCGCTGACGACAACCGAGGATGAAACCTTGAAAAGGCCATCTCAGCTACGACGTTCCAGGCACCACACAACGGGGCCCGGCCGCGCTCCCCACCCTAACGCGAACGACAAAAGCATCCCGAGGATGAACCAAAACGGCAAGCGCGCGCAACAGTGCCCCGTCGCCAGAGTGACCCGCGATCCTCGGCCCGAGAGGCAGACCATCGCGCCCTCCCCCGCTACCGCTCCGGGTCCACGGGCCTCCCGGAGAGGCCTCAAAGCACTCGGGACGGGCGGCGGAACTCCGAGCCACTTACCCGCGGTCTCTCAGACGCGCGCCACCCCGTTGCTGTTCTGTCGTTCGGTAGCCGTAGAACGTCGCGCAATCGGCGACAAAACTCTCGGGGCTTGCACCGTTTTGGACGCCGCCTCGGTACGGAGGTCATCACTATGACCGGCACTGTCTGTGCGTTCTGCGAGCAACAAATGCAGCATCAGGCGACCGGTCGCCCACGGAAGTTCTGCTCAACCACGTGCCGGCAGGCCATGCACCGCAGGCGTCGCTCCCTTCCGAGCAAGCCACCCGGTAGCGTGCGCAGCACTGAAAACGAGGCGACCGTCGAGGTACCGATACCTGCCCAAGTGTCGGGGCAGCCCGCACTGGCTGGGCAGGCGATCGACGACATCCGCGATATGCAAGACGCCCTGCGACAGATCACCCGCAACGTCAACCAAGGCGGCCTGGCCGTGGAGGCGCTGCCCTACGTGGTCGACCTTGAACGGCACCTGCGGCAACTCACGCGCACGCTGACCACCCTCGCCCGGGACCAGCGCACACCCTGGCGGCCGATCGGCCGTGCTCTCGGCGTTAGCCCCGACACCGCCCGGGGGAACTACCGCGGCGATCACGCCGACTGGCGCCTGAGCCGCACGGCAAGCCCCAGAACACCGACCGCTTCCGCCAACACCCACGAGCAGAAGGTCCCCGACCTCCACGCGGAGCCGATCTCCGCCGGCGACTTCGGCCCCGCCTCCAACCGCTTGTCCCCGATGTTGTCCAAACTGGCACGAGGATCCGGGCTCATCGGGCAGACCATCGCGGACCAGGTCGGCTGCTCCCCCTCCTACCTCTCCCGTGTGCTCAGTGGTGACCGCGTGCCGACCTGGAGCCTGACAGAGCGCCTGGCTCGAGTCTGCAACGGCGACCCCGACCAACTGCGGCGCCCGTGGGAGCTCGAGCGTCTCCGAGAACAGCGTCCCCGCCCGGCCCTGTTGGCCGCCGTCAGCGGTGAGCCCGATGGCCTCGCGGCCTTCCGGACTGCGCTGCGCACCTTGTACATCCGGGCGGGGCGACCCCATGACAGGGAGCTGGCGTTGGCCGTCGGTTGGCGCCTAGCCGACGACCGGATCCACAACATCCTCAACGACGCCACATTGCCAACGTGGGGCGAGACCCAACTTGTTGTCCGGGCCCTGGCGGGCGACACGGTCGTGTTCCATCGCCTCTGGCACACGGCCGCAGCACACACCGGCGCGTCGACCTCATGCAACGACACATGCACCTGCGCGCGGTCGGGAGGACAGCCGTGAATGAGGAGACCCGGCTGCTCGCCATCGGCATCGTGATTCTGCTCGCACTCATCGTGGCCCTGGGCGCCTACATTCTGGCCAAGGCCGAAGGGCGTACGACCATCACCGCTTTCAAGGCCGCGGCCATAGCCTTCGCGACCACCCTCCCCCTCGGGTACGGGATCATCGCCGTCCTCACCTAGGCGCCACCCGCCGCGCGGTGCAGGTCTGCTCATCATGATCCGCAGACCTGCACCAGATGACCCCGCCCCGGAGGCGGACTGTGCAACCCGGACCGAGCCGTCGCCGTCCTGGCCTCCGCGCTGCGCACCCATGACGGCAACCCGTACGCGATCCGCATCCTCAAGCAGAGCGCCGAAGTCGGTATCCAGGCCGCGCCCCGAATGGTGGGGGCATTCCTTGGGCTCGGGGCAGCGGTCATCGTTTCGCGTGTCGCGACGCGCCCCGTGCACGTCTAGGGCGTGGCCGCTCCCACAGTGACCGCCACCATGCAAGCCGATCAGCAGAGTTCTGCGGGAAGACGAGTTGCAATGCTGCGGTGAAAGAGGCGAGCCCTAGCGCGAGCACGGTGACCCACCAGGGTCCACCGAGTGCGGCGGCTGCGCCTCCACCGAGCCAGGGCATGGCTGCTGCCGTTGACGCCGTGCGGCGCGCCGTCTTGGGGTTCTTCGAGGTCATGTGGCCAACACTGCTCGTTTTGACGATCTTGCGGAATCGGGAAGGAGCCCTTCCCTGCGTTCTGGCAAGGGGGATTTGCGGCTGGTGACACAATTGCGGTCGACAGGTGAGGGTGCGGCACATAGTCACGTGGGAGAGTCGATGAGTTCCAGGGATCCTGGGGCATGCCCGGATACCGGCACACTGCCTCCGCAGGCGCTGGAGTACGGACTGGCGCTCGCCGCCATGTTCGATGAGCATGGTCAACGGATGACCCAGAAGCGTCTGGGGGAACTGACAAACACTTCCGAGGCTGCGGTGAGCCGCTACCTGGCGGGTAAGCGCATCGCTCCAGAGGTGTTCCTCAAGAGATTCCTCGAGGCCCTCGAATCCCGGGGTGTCCATGTTCCGGAGAGAGTCCGCAGAGACCTCCATCAGAAGCGGCAGGATGCCCAGGAAGCAGCGAAACGCTCCTTCGCCGCCCAGAATGCCCACCTGAGCGAACGCGTCGACAAGCTGATCAAGGAAATGGAGGAGGTGAAGCGCGTCCGCCGAAGGGAGCTCGCATGGCTGATCCTCAAATCCCGGCGAGACAATGCCCAAAACGGGAAAGCACGCGCAAGGATCATTCACCAGTTACGTGATGTCAACGCGGAGAACGAGCACCTCCGCGGACAACTTGCGAGCGCAACTGTCTACGTCAAGGCGGTCGAAGCAGACCTGGAACATAGCTTCGACCGGATCAGTCAGCTGACCATCCAAGTAGAAATGCTGGCAAAAGAGGTGCGCGGCCTGCGCGCCCGAACGGCACCCGTTCCCGGGGCGGGAACCAGACCCACGCTGAAACGGCACCGCTGGGCCGTGCGCATGCTCTTCACCCGAGTCAGCCTTCTGCTCATCACCAGTCAGTTGACCGCGTTGGGCGTGGTGGTACTCCTCGTGGGACCGGTAGCTTCCGACGGGATCGAGCCGACCTGGCTGGGGTGGACAACCCTCGCATGCGGCTGCGTTTCCGTAGCACTGTTCATCCACACCCGGATCCAAGCGGGCCGGAAAGATTGGACAGCCTCGGCTGGGCGCGTCTTGGCCACAACCCTCGTCCCAATGCTCGCCGCCGGATTGGTCGCCTGGGCCTATTCACTGCCCAAGTACAGCTTCGACACCCAACAACTGCCGGCGACCGTATCGAAATGCACAGTATATCCACCCAGCGACACCGGAATTTGGGGGGGCAACAACGGCTACACGGAATGTTCCTTCACATGGACATTCAACGGGAAGAGTTACACGCAGCAGGATCAATATGACAAGAGCGCCCGCACTGCGGTGACTATCGACCCACGACACCCTGAAAGCATGCACCCACACAAATCAATCCTGTTCGAAGTCTTCTTCGGCGTACTTGCGCTCATCGCTGCCATCCTAGCGATTCTGTGGCTTTGTTTGTTCGTCATCACCCTTGGTGGCCTCGTTGACGAGTGGAGAAACAGGTATCGTCACCCCGAGGAGACACAGCGCGAACCGGACTTGGTTCTGATGTGATAATACGCGCTCCGATGGGGCAGGGTCTGACAGCCGACGCGCAGCCATTCACTCGATTGACGGCTTGAAGTGGCTGCGGAGAGAAGTAGATGGTGTACACGTTAGACACCCCTACCATGGAGGTCAGATGTCGCGAACGGGTGCTTCTCGATTGGTTGCCGTCCTACTTGGCTTGACGCTCGCCGTATCAGGCGCACCAAGTGCACTTGCAGCCGCGCCCGCGAGTGCCACCCCTCGCCACTTCTTGGCCGCCCCGGCGCTGAGTGAACAGTGGTGGTGCGATCGCGCTGACTACCTGGAGTTCCGCTGGCTTAGCGATTCAGGCCAGCTGCAGAGTAAATGCTTTGCAGATGCCGGAGAATTGAGCGTCAACTTCTATGCCTGGTATTTCAATTCAGGAAATAATGCGGGATGGGTACGCACCGCAGGTGGCGCCGTAATCCGATTTGGCAAGAATGAACAACACCGTGTCGGCGACACGGTGACCTTCATTCACGTGAACTGACAGACCCATGGAGCAGCGCGGACGCGCCCTCGTTGTCCCGGGCAGTGCCGGGTAGGGACACCGGACAGTTCCGGTCCGGCAGTGGCTCCAGTCCCTCCGGCTCCTGGCGCTCCGGGACGACATCATCCTCGATGCCGTGGGCCTGCTCGAGCAGTTGTCGTTCGGTGGATTCTCGGTCACCACTGCTGCCCCCAGCCACTGTGGACGACCATGCGCGCGCCCTGCGCCGGGATCCTGATCAGCTGCTCGACAACGGCGTGGGTGTACAGCCGCCTGGCGTAGGCCTCGCCCTGCGCTTCGATGGCCATGCGGATCAGGTCGGGGTTGTTCCGGGCCAGGTCTCGCAGCCCGAGGACCTCCTCCCGGGTCAGGTCTTCCAGCGGTACCTGGTCGTCCGCACCGTGCAGCGTCGCCCCGGTCACCTCGAGGACCGGGGCCCTCATCGCTTCCTGGACCTTGCGGCGCACCGCCATGCTCCGCGGCGGCTGCCACGCGCCGTCCCATTCGACGTGTCGATCGGCGGTGGAGCGCCGGGTGTCGCGCCAGGCTGCGACGCCGTTGTCGCGCTGGGCCTGGGTGCTCCACACCTGGAGCGCGCCGCGCAGCCGGTGCGCCAGATACGCCGACGGCCGCCGGACCTGCGACGACGCCGCGCCCAGCTCTAGCCAAGCGATGACTTCATTGACACTCCACCCGGCGTCGGCCACGTGCCGGACCACCCAGGCAACGCGCGGCACCGCGGCCCGGGTCATCCACGGCACCTGCTGCACCAGCTCGAACGCCAACTGGTGCCTGCGCCCGACCTTGTTGATGATCCGCCGCTTCGGCTTCGCCCCCCACTCCTGCTGCCGCTTTTCCCCGGTGCTGAGATCCACCTGCCCGGCACCGAGCTTGCTCTCAGAGGGGGGGATAGAAGGTCCGTCAGAAATGCACACAGGAACACCACCCTCCATTGGGGTGCAACGGCTGTCGTCTCCCGAGGCCCCGGAAACCTCCTGCGGCGCTGAGTGTTGGACGGTACGGTCGGCCTGGTCGACGCCGCTGCCGGCAGCCGTTGGTGGAGTCTTGGTGGAGCGCCTCGGACGCGCCGCGCGCCATTTCTTCGCTGCTTTCGCGCCCATACGGGCCATCAGCTCCCGGCCGGCCTCCGCGATCCCCGTCATCCGGCGCCCGGTGCCGTCCCCGGCCGTGCGGATGCCTAGGGCGGCATCGAACGCGGCCGGGATCACCAGCGCGAACTCCGAGGCACGAGCCCGCTCGCCGCGCACTCGGGTGCCGCGCTCGAGGTAGACCAGCAGCCCCGACTCCCGCAGCATCGACAGGTGGTACTCCACCGTCCGCTCCGTCACTTTCAGCCGCCGGGCCAGGTATTCGACTCCCGGCCGGCACGGCGACAGCTGCGCCAGCTCCTGCGCGAGCCGCACGGAGGTGCGGCCCATCTCCCGCGGACCGTGCGACCGCACCGGGACATAGCAGCCCGACGCGACCACCCAGTGCACCGCCTGCAGCCAGCTGTAGCCGTCCGGCGCGACCCGACCGCCCGTCATCTCCATCCACTGCTGCTCCACCGGCACCCACAGCCGCGGCAACACGCCGCAGCACGGCGCGAACGTCGGGGCGCTCACCGACTCACCGCCAGTGAGGAGAAGGTGACCGATCCGAGTGCTACCAGACACGCGCTAGCGTCGGTGTGACCATCGACGTGTGTGATCTGCATCACATTGAGTGAAATCGGCGGTGCACTTTCGACACCCCGGAATCCCAGGTGGCGCAAGGGGTGACACCGGTTCAGTCCCGCGTCGCGGGGCACGACATACCTCAGACCCGACCAGCAGAGCTGGCACAGGGCAGCCTTCACCTGCAAAATGACAAACACCTTCCGAGGTCGTGCCTCCGCACATGCGAAAGCGCCTTGGTGGGTCGGCCCTTCGGGGCCGTGAAGTGGTTCCGCTGAGAACCGTTAGTTCGCCTCTTCGTGCCGGCCGCCAAGCCGACTCGATCGGGCCTTGGTAGGGAGCGCCAACTCCGTACCGTGAATTGAGTGGTCGCAGACCAGGTGAGCCAACACCAGGTGCGACCGGGGCGGCGCCTAGCCGCCGCCCCCGAAGACCTACGTCATCCCCGCCCCCTTGACAGCACGATGTGTCAGGGCAACGCGAGCACCCCGTCGACAGGGCAGCGGCTCATGTCGCTGGCCTCTCGGCGGGGTGTTGCATGTCCGCCCACGGAGGCGGGTACGCTGAACCACGTCGACACCCCCTCCTTCCGCGATCGGGGTAGTCGATCCAGGCCCTGACAGCTCGGGCCGTGCGAGCCCCCGAGACCGCCAAGTATTCGGGGGCTTCCGCATGTCCACATGTCGTTCAAAGCCTTGACGCTCCGTAGCACGATACATGCTCACGGAAGTCTCGCGGAGCGGCCGCGCCGACCGGTCTGACACCCCGCCAGCCCCTGATGCACCACCACTACGCCGTCCAACGCGCGAACCTGGCCCGTCGTCACGACGAAGCCGCAGGCCATCGCACACTAGGCTCGTTCGTGTGCCCCTCGCGCTGTTCGACCTTGACAACACGCTGATCCAGCGCCAGAGCGCGCTGCGCTCCGTAGCGGACCGGTTCTGCGCTGGCCACGGCCTCCATCTCGCCGACGTACCCCGTGTTGCCGAGGCCCTACGCGACCGCGCATACCCCGCCACGTTCGCCGCCCTGCGCCGGGAACTCCACCTGCCCGGCCCGGCCAGCGCCCTGTGGGACTGGTACGTGGACGCCATCTCCGCCGCGGTGACCTGCCTGCCCGAAACCCTGGGCGGCCTCGAGCAACTGCGAGACGCCGGTTGGACGGTCGGTATTGTCACCAACGGCGCCAGCGACATCCAACACGCCAAACTCCGCGCCACCGGCCTGGACGCCCGCGTCGACGCAGTCTGCATCAGCGACGACATCGGCGTACGCAAGCCCGACCCAGACATCTTCCACGCCGCAGCAGACCGCTGCGGACACCCGCGAGCCGACGGATGGATGATCGGCGACAACCCGGCCACCGACATCGCCGGAGCACACGGCGTCGGCCTGCGCACGATCTGGATCGCGGCCGGCCGCGACTGGACCCATTCAGGCCGACCCGCAGACCACAACGCCACCGACGCTTCGGCTGCCGTCGCCCACCTGCTCACGCTACCGATGCCCTTCACAAGCAGGCCCCGATGAGCGCGTGCGTGCCAGCAGTCCGCGAACGGCGAATCACTGGAGATGATCATCGGAGCCTGGGAAGGCACGAGAGTATCTCCTTCGCATCTTGAGACGGATCCTGTGGGCGGGCTCCGCGTCTGAAGGCGACGGGTGGGAGCGGCCGACCGGAGGCTCTTTCAGCCGTGAGGCCGGCAAGTGAAGTTTCGTCAAGATCGCCAACAGCCTGCGCCTGCCACCATTCGGGGTCCCACACGCTCGACCCGTGAAAGCCCGTGCATTCGCACAAGGTGGTAGCTCTGCCCCAGGGGATGGCTCCTCCGCAAGCGTGCGGCGCATTGTCGCTGTGACGTGCCGCCTTGTGACCGCACGGACACCGGGGGGCCGCGGATGGAGACGGCTCGGATTCATCGAGTGCCCATTCTGGCGTACCGTCTGTGAGCTGGAATGCACGCCAGATGGGAGGCAGCGCCGGCTGTTCCCTACCGCGTGGCCGTCTGATCAGAGGTGCACCAGATTCAAGCTCCTCAGCTGCGGCGTTGATGAGGGAACGCCAGTCACTCCCCTGGAAGTCGAACCACTCCCCGTGTCGCCTGTAGCTGGCGAAGTGGCGGTGCAGTTTGGACTCCAGGTCAGTGTTATCGGTCTCTCGCGACCACAAGACAGAGAGCGGGACCGGAGACATCCCCTTCAGCTGCGCCAGCCGACGCGGCACGTCGACGGCGCGACCAATCTTGAGGAGTCCGGCCTCGTCCGCGGAACCGATCACATAGACGAAGAGACTCATGCCTCCTCCTTTGTCGAATCCGGAAGATCAA
>NZ_BBPM01000033.1:30233-42670 GCF_000787775.1 Streptacidiphilus carbonis
CAAGAAGGCAACGTCGAGTCGTTTGAGATGATCTCGGAGGCGACCCGGCGGTGAATGGGTACATCTGCCTCCACCTGGGAGAACGCATGGCTGCACAGACCA
Source organism: Streptacidiphilus carbonis (assembly GCF_000787775.1). Classification (GTDB taxonomy): domain Bacteria; phylum Actinomycetota; class Actinomycetes; order Streptomycetales; family Streptomycetaceae; genus Streptacidiphilus; species Streptacidiphilus carbonis. The sequence continues at coordinate 30,336 of NZ_BBPM01000033.1, forward strand.
CAGTTGGCCTACTCCATCCCGGCTCGATGGGCGCAGCCGTCGCCGCGTGCGCTGCCGCGAACGGGAACCGAGTGTTGTGGTGCCCGGACGGTCGCAGCCCCGCTACGTCGGCGCGCGCGCAGCAGTATGGCCTGGAGGCCGCTTCCTTGGAGCAACTGCTCGCCGACGCCGACGTGCTGCTCAGCCTGTGCCCGCCCGCGGCCGCCGTGGACGTCGCCGACCAGGTCGCGGGGCTTGGGTACACCGGCGTGTTCGTGGACGCCAACGCCATCAGCCCGACCTCGGTGGATCGCATCTCCGACGTCTTCCCTGCCAGCGCTGTCCTGGTCGACGCAGCCGTGGTCGGCTCCCCACCGGTCGGCGGCAAGTCCCCCACGCTGTACCTGGCCGGACCCGACGCGGCGACCGATGCGGTGGAGCTGCTGTTCGCCGGGACGGCGGTGCGAACCCATGTGCTAGGCACCGAGCCCGGCCAAGCGTCCGCGCTCAAGCTCGCGTACAGCAGCTTCCAGAAGGCCAGCCGCGTACTCGCCGCGCTGGCTGTCGGCGTGGCCCACGAGCACGGCGTCGACCAGGAGCTCGGCGCCATCGCGGCCCGCCGGAGCAGCTCGTACCTCGCGGAGACGGAGTACATCCCCAAGACCGCCGCGCGGGCCTGGCGGTGGGGACCGGAGCTGGAGGAGGCCGCGGCGATGCTTGCGGATGCCGGCCTGCCGCCGGACATGCTCACGGCCGCCGCTGCCACGCTGGCCCGCTGGGACGGTGCCAAAGACGCGCAGCTCAGCGTCGCCGACGCGCTCGCACGGCTCGCCACCCCGTAGGCCCCCGCCCCCGTCCTCATGCCGTCGCCGCCTCCGTGCTCTGGTCCAGCAACTGCACGATCCGGTACGCGGACTCCACCGGCGGCCGGGCCTGGGTGGTCAGCGTCAGGTCCCAGGCGAATTCGGCGTGAGCGGCCAAGTCCTGCTCGGTGGCGTCCCAGGCAGCGAGCCGCGCCGGGGTGTCCGCATCGCCGCGGCCCTGCGAACGCGCCTCGGTGATCGACCGGGAGCACCACAGCAGAACCGTGGTCCAGTTGGCGGGATAGCCCTCCAGGAGCGCGCGGACCCCGTCGACCTGACCGAGGTGAACCACCGGCACCCCGGAAGCGAACGCGACGTCCAGGCCGGGCCGGTCGATGACGTACGTGCTGCCATACCGGCTGTTCGCGTAGACGACATCGCCAGCCGCCTCCAGCAACTCCAACTGCTCCGCCGTGCCCATGCGGTAGCCGCCCGATCGACCGGCCCCGATCTTTAGCCGGGCGAACTGCTGAAAACGCTCGTCAAGGCTGGTCAGCGCGGCGGTGATGGTGTCCTTGCCCGAGGCCGGCGGCCCGTAGAGGATCACGCCGTGACGATTGCTCACGCGTACACCTCCCGGATCGCGTGTCGGGCCTGGTCGGCCAGCGAGATCGCGGTACCGAGCCGGTTGTCGACCACCAGATGCGGCACGGACGGCCGAAGGTCGACATCAACGGTCTTGATGTACTCATCCCAGCGCTGGAGCTTCCAGGCGTCGCGAGCCGCGGACCGGAACGTGATGTACTCGCGCATCGACTCCGGGTCGCACTGGACCCAGATCGGCGCGACGTCGACTCCCAGCGAAGCGCACCGGTTCGTCAGCCGCTGCATCCACTCCCGGTCGGTCATCTCCGTGATGAACGGCGCGGTCAGCACGCTGGAGATCCGGCAATTGATGTTGGCCATCGCCGCCTGCATCAGGCAGTCGTACTCAGTAGGCCGCACCTGCTCGCGGTACAGGTCGGTGTGCCGGTCGTTTGGGTCGCCACCGAGGGCGACCAGCAGCTTTTCCACCAGCGGGCGGGTGAGAGGGTCCTTGTCCAGCAGCGGCCAGCCGGTCAGCTGGGTCAGGAACCGTGCGAACTCCGACTTCCCGCTGCCGGCGTAGCCGCCGACCAGGACCACGACCGGCCGGTGCGGGTCGCCACCGGTGTGCCGACGCTTCCAAGCGTCCAGGATGCGCTGCTGCACGCTCATGTGGTCGGCCTCACCGCTACCGCCAGACGCGATCCGGTGGATCGCCCGCTCGACCGCGAGGACATGCTGACCGTTGTGCTGGTCGCTAGCCGGAGTCAGCCGGAATTGGGTGTCCTCATTCGGCATTGCTCCGCGGAAGCCCAGCTCGGGATCGGTGGCCCGGTACAGCAGGCAGTACGCGCGTCGATAGTGCGGGCCGGGGTACGACTCACCCTGCTCGTGCTGCCACAGGGTCTGCGGATTCGCCGCCGGGATGCCCTTCAGCTTCGCTTGTTCGGCAACCTCGCGCAGCCGCTCCCCCGCCTTATCCAGCGTCAGTCCGTGCGCCTCCCGCTGAGCGCGCAGCAGGTCAGGTCGCCATCCTGGGTGATCCTTGCCCATGCCCCCGCCCTTCGTTGACAACATGCCCGGCAGCTTAGATCCGACCGTCGAAAACCCGTGTGTACGCGGATGTGAAAACGTGTGTAGTCAGCTGATGACGTGCATGTGATTCCACGTCAGCTCTGGTCCGGCTGTGATTGAGGTCTCGCAACCGAACCAGGGGGACAGTAGAGATGCGGTCAGGATCAGGACAGCGGAATGCGCAGGATCCCGTTAGGGCCCGTGAGTGGTCGGCGGTTCCTTGTGGGCTAGTCAATGGCATCCGCTCGCTCAGCCAAGTCGAGAAGGTCGCGCGAGGCGTTCGCTCCGGCGATCAGAACCAGCTCATGGATAGCAGCCCGTGCCGCGTTGTGGGTCTGGATCAGCTCGGGCGCAATGACCTCGGCACGCAGCAAACATTCAAGGGCGTCTCCACCATGACGTCGTTGGGCGTGGGCCCGTCCCAGATCCATCAGCAGCCGTCCCTGACGTTCCGGCGACAGGCCCCCTGCGTCGATGGCCAGACCGATGTCGAGTGCTTCCCCAGCATCGCCAAGATCTACGGCGGTGCTGACAGCTTGGATCTCAACGTTGATCGGTCCGAATTCCAGGTTGAAGTCGTTCCGGTTTTCGCCCAGGCGCGCGGCGATGGTACGTGCCTTGGCAATCTCGTCTCGGGCCTCGATGCGGGCGCTCGCGCGAGCGTGCACGAGAGCCATGGCGAGGTGCAGCGAACCGAGGACGGACAACGCCTCAGGCGAGTCACTGTTCAGGTCCTCAAGTGCTTCGATGGCAGTGCTAGCAGCGTGTTCGGCCTGCCCCAGGCTCCGGAGTCGCACGAACGCCTGCACCATGCGGAACACGCTGGCGCACACGTGCAGCGCGTTACCGGAGCGCTCCGCAGCGAGGACGGCGCGGTCCGCAGCCACCCAGGCCGCGTCTGCTTCATCTTGCCGCACAAAGGCAGCGGACAAAGCCTGGTAGGTGCGCGAGAGGAGGAGGTAGAGCTCTGCTGTCTCCCCGTCCTGGCGCGTTCGTACTGCCTTCTCCAGCTCCGGGACCAGTGCAATCGCCAAATCGCTAACCTGTGCGAGCCGCCCAGAGTGCGTCAGCTCCCACAGGTCGACCACATCGGCGCGCAATGCTTCCAGAGCACGCCCTTCGGGGACGTGGTTGAGCAGCAGAGTGCGCAGAGCTGGATGGCCCGAGATGAGGCGTCTGGTTGCGTCCAGATCGTTGGACAGGGCCAGCGGGGTGGGCGTCAGTGAGGAGCCAACGAGGTCTGGCGAGGTGCCGGGTCGCAACTGCTGCACGGATACGCCAAGCTCATCTGCGATGGCTTGGAGCAGGTCAACACGTTGGACAGGCTGGATTCCACGCTCAACCTGTGACATCCAGCTGCTGGTCTTTCCGAGCGCTGCGGCCAGCTCCGCTTGGGTGCGCCCTCGGTCCTTGCGGAACTTCTGCACACGCTGGCCGAAGGCGCGGTCCTGAGGATCGACGTCCCTGCCCGTCGGTTTCACTGCGCCCCTACTTCCGGGCGCTTACTCAGGCCCCCAATCTCGTTCATGAAGGTCACCTCGACGCCAGCCAGGAACTCCTCACGTGCGGTGAGGAAGTGGCGCGTGTGGGGCTGGGCCTCATGCGCCTCGAATGCATCGCGGTCGGCGTAGAGCTCGTAGAAGACGCGGACAAGCGGCTCGTTGACGGGCGTATGCACTGCGTACACGAGCGTGCCGGCCTCACTCCGGATGCCCTCGATAGTTCGCGCGACCAGCGCGTCGAACAAGTCCCCTGCCGCCGCATTCTGCAGGGAGAACCGCACCGCGAGTGCGTATCCGCCAGTCAAGACCGTCTCCTCATCGTCGTCGTGGGCAACACAATCTCACACATGCAGCATCTGTGCGAAGTAGCACTGAAACTATTGACTAGCACTTTGAGTGCTACTACTGTCCATGGTGTTGAAGCGGATGGCCACCCAGTTCAGGTGGGCATCCACAGCCGAGCCCTGTCATCGCTTTAGGACCTCGGCAGGTGTCCGACCACAACCACATACGCGCCGGGTCGAGCTTCTGCTCCCAGGGCGCACCTCGCACCACCGCGAAACCACAGCGCTGTTGCGCTGTCTGTCCGCCAGGACCGTCGGCCAACCGACCTGGTCCTGACAGGCAGAGAGAGCAACAACTCACCCTCGCTATAAGGCTGCTGGAGGATTAGATGTCGAAGACTCGGACCAAGCGGACCAACGGCCGCTCTCCGCTCAAGCTCAGCACTCTTCGTTCCGACCGTTACAACGTGCGCCCGGGTGAGCGCCGACAGATCGCCTGCCTCGATTGCGACGTGTGGCACTGGATCGACGGGGAGACCGTCCTGAAGGTCCGTGAGCACGATGACAAGGAGAGCGGGCAGCGTTGCCCGGGCAGCCTCCAGGTCGTCACCGTCGACATCGACGTCGCGCGCTGGCAGAAGCAGCAGGACCGGCGCCGGAACCCCGACGCGCTGATGGCGGAGTCCCGCCGTCCGAGCCGGGTGCTGCGCAAGCCCAAGGTCCCGGTCTCGCCGCCGGTGCACACGATGGGCCGGGCGGCCTTGCCGGACTCCGACGCGCTGGACCTGTCGGGCCTGGACGCACTGCGCCAGCTCCTGCTGATCCTCAACGAGCCCGAGCGCGCTCTGGCTGAGGAGGAGGCCGCCAAGGCCGCCCGGGGCCGCCGGCCTCAGGAATGGGAGCAGGTCCTGCCCGCCGTCGAGCGCGCCGACCAGCAGCGCCTCAAGGAGCTGACGGAGGCGAAGGTGAACGAGCTGCTGGTCGATCCGATCTTCGCTCCGACCGTGCCGTCGGAGACCCTGCACCCCAGTGTTTGACCGACTGGCCAGCACCCAGTCCGCCAGCTCCACCAGCGGCGGTCCCGTCCGGGGCCGCCGCTTCGCATCTCTCGGGAGGGAACACACCATGACGCTCAGCAGCACCGAGGCCCCGTTCACCATGGCCACCGCGCCCGCCTTCACCGCCTCCTACCAGGGCCTGGCCGGTCGGAAGACGGCGCCGCTGGAGCGGATCGCGGACGCTACGCAGGTGGAGGTCACGGCCCGGATCATCTCCAGCCGGCGCAGCGGCCGGGTCATCTGGCTGGGGCTGGAGGCGGACAACGGCGCGACTGCGGTGGCCAGCCTGGACGACGCGGTCGGCGACACCATCGCGGCCACGGCCTACCACGTCGGCCAGACCGTCCGACTGCGCGGCACCGCCCGCACCTGGCCCGAGCTGGGCGCGCCGTTCATCGCGGTCCGCCGGTTCCTGCCCGTCACCTGATCCTGCGTAGCCCGTCGCGCCCGGCCCGACTCGTTCGGTCCGGGCACGGCGGAGAGCGCGAGATCAGGTCAACGGCGCTCTGACCCGGCCAACCCGTCCGGGCCCCGAACGCGGTGAAGACCCCGGCGCCTACTCCGGGGTCTTCAGTAGGCCGCGATGCTCCCACGAGAGCGAGGTACGACCGTGACCACGATCCTAGCGGCGGTTCCGGCTGCCCGAACCCCCCACCTCAGCGCGGGCGATGAGCTGCTGCGGCGCGTCATCGACACCCAGATCGGCCCCCGCATCGAGGGCACGATCTACGAGAACACCGACGGTGCCTTCCTGGTCCTGGAGGTGGTCCGCGACCCGCAGCGCGCCCGCGAGCTGCTCGGACGCCGTAGTGCCCAGTGGGCGCTGGTCGTCCGTGACGTCCTGCGCCACGACGGCGAGCCCTTCGCCGTCGGTTCGGTGTGGACCTCCGCCGACCATCTGGTATCGGGCGGGTCGCGGTGAGCGCCGCGACGGTCCACGGCACCGGAAGCGTTGTGTTCGTGCAGCGGCCGCCGCTGCCGAAGACCGCAGACGGCTTCTACCTGCGCCACCGCGACGGGGGCCTGGTCGCGCACATCACCGCGACCCAGGACACCCTCAGCGACCTGCGCCGGCTGGCCCGGATGGCGCTGCTGTTCTATGGCGCCACGACCGACCACGCTGACACCGCGCAGCTGGTGCTGTCCGAGCTGGTTGGCAACGCGGTGCGGGCCTGCGGCGAGCACCACGTGCCGCTGGTGGTCGAGGTGTTCACCACGGTGGCCGGCGTCACGGTGACCGTTCACGACCCGGTCCCCGAGCTGCTGCCGCACCGCGGCACCGCGGCGATGGACAGCGACCAGGCCGTCGGTGGCCGGGGCCTGCCCCTGCTGGACTTCCTTGCTCCCGGCTGGACCATCACGTCCTCGCCGATCGGCAAGCAGATCCGCTGCGACCTCGCCTGACCCGCTGCCCGGACCGTGCCCCGGTCCGGGCGGCCCCCTTTCACGCATGTCACCGGCTGGGAGGCCGTCATGAAGCAGCTGCAGCGCACCCCGAACCCCTTCTACTCCTTCGACCTGGCCGCCACCGCCGCGGACGCCACCGTGTTGATCGGCAAGGGCCGGTCGGCGCGGGAGGCCTGGCACGAGGCCGCCAGCTACCGCCGCTGGCTGGCCCGCGAGATCGGACCGCGCCGCGTCGGCGGGGTCTACCGCTCCTACACCGGCACCGTCTACGAGGTGCTGGAGCTGGACCGCGGACCGCGCACGGTCTGGCCGCTCACTTGGCAGATCACGGTCCGCACGCTGGGCTCCACCCAGATCCGCCGGCACTGCACCCCCTGGGACGAGCGCGACCAGGTCCTGGTGGAACCGGGCGAGCACCTGGAGTCCGCGCACCTCCTGGACGAGATCGAGCACCCCAGCGAGACGGCCGCCTACCAGGCCGCCGCCCCCGGCTACGCCGCCGCCCTCGCCCTGGTCAGCCGCACCCGCATCCCGGCGCAGCGCCGGGCCGTCCCCATGCCCGCCATCCTCACCACCGCGACGGAGGCCGTCCGATGATCACCGTGTCCACCAGCACCAGCACCGACTCCACCGCTGCGTACATGGACTGGCGCCACGGCGCGGTCTGCGCCCAGGAGGACCCCGAGCTGTTCTTCCCCGTCGGCGAGGCCGGCCCCGCGCTGCTCCAGGCGGAGGAGGCCAAGGCCGTCTGCCGCCGCTGCCCGGTCATGGACCTGTGCCTGACCTGGGCGCTGACCACCGGCCAGGAGCACGGCGTGTGGGGCGGCACCACCGAGGGCGAGCGCCGGGCCGCCCGGCGCCGCGCCTACCGCCACGCCGTGGCCGCCCGCGACGCCGCCTGATCAGCCCGTTGCCCACGCACACCCCAGAATAGGAAGGAGGCGGCGATGGCCGTCGACACCACCACGCAGGAGCTGGAGGCCGAATTCGCGGTCGACCAGCCCGTCTACATCCCCGCCCAGGAGCAGCCGGACGTCCCCGCCGACTCCGATGCTGACGCTGACAGCGGGAGCGAGGCGCAGTCGCTGGCGTTCACCGCCGCGGACTGGGTCCTGGCAGCGGCCGGAACGCTGATGGCCACCGGCGTCTCGGTCATCGGCCTGATGTCCTCCTACAAGGCCCTGGAGCGCAAGGCCGCGCTGCCGGCAGCGGAGGGCGGGTGGGCCTGGTCGGAGCCGTGGATGCTCCCGATCGGCCTGGACCTGAGCATCCTTGCCTTCAGCATCATCAACCTGGTGCTGATCCGGGTGGACCGCCCGGCGGCTTGGGTCAAGTGGATCCCGCGGTTGGGCGCGGCCGGCACCATCTACCTGAATTGGGTGTCGGCTGGGTCCCTGGCTTCGCAGATCGGCCACGCCGTCCTGGCGTCGCTGTGGGTGGTGTTCTCCGAGATCGCCGCCCACGTCTACGCGGGGCAGATCGACGCGATCCACCACCGGCCCCGTATGGAAGGCGTGCGCTTCTCCCGCTGGATCCTGGACCCCTGGTCCACCGCCGTGATCGCCCGGCAGATGAAGCTGTGGGAGATCACCTCCTACGAGCGGGCATTGGAGGTCCACAAGGAGCGCGCGGTGTACCGCGAGCAACTGACGCAGCGTTACGGCAAGCGGTGGAAGAGGTCCGCCCCTACCGAGGCGCTGCTGCCGGTGCGGCTGGCCAGGTTCGGCATCACCGTCACCCAGGCGCTGGACCTTCCCTCCCGCAAGGCCGCTGAGGCTGCCGTACGGGAGCACGAGTCCGGTGTACGGGCGCGGGCGCTGGCCCTACGGATCCGGGAGGAAGAGGCTACGACGACCCTCGCGGAGGTCCAGCGGCAGGCCGCGATCGACGCCGCGAACGCGCGGGCCGAAGCGGACCGGCTGGCCGCCGAAGCCGAGCTGATCCGGGCCCGGGAGGAGGCCCGTACGGCGGCTGAGGCGGTCGTACGGAACGCCGAAATCGCCCAGCGGATCAAGGAAGCCGAAGCCGAAGCCGAGGCGCAGCGGCTGCACCTGGAAGCGGAGGCCAAGGGCCGCCAGGCTGCAGCCGAAGCCCAGGCGCGGGCGGCTGAGATCCAGCGCGAGCAGGAGAAGCAGCAGCTCACCTGGGATGCGGAGCAGGCCAGGCTGCGCCGCGAGCACCAGGCGCAGGAGCTGACTGCCCGGCTGGAGAGCGAGCGTCTGGAGCGCGAGCAGCACCAGGCGCGGGCGGTGTCCGAGGCCGCTGCGGCTCGCCGCCTGGCGGAGGAGCAGAACGCGGCGGCGAAGGCGGAGCGGGAAGCCGCTGAGGCTCGCCGTATGGCTGCCGAGGATCTCCGTACGGCCGCCGTACAGGAGGCGGAAGCCACCGTATCCCGGGCCGAGGCCGAGCGCCGCGCGGCAGAGGAGAAGGCCGCCACGGTCGCCGCCGACGCCGCCGCGGCGGAGCAGCAGCGGGCGATGGCCGTAGCCCTGGAGGCCGCGTCCGTAGCCCACGAGGGTGCTCGCCGTACACCGGCGGAGCGGCAGGCGTACATCGTCGCCGACATGATCCGCGAGTTCGGCGAGAGCACGGTGACGGTCAGCTACATCGAGCGTGCGCTCGAACTGCCGCACACCACCGCCCAGGCCCGGCGCGACCGCGCCCGGCAGATCCTCGCCGACCCCGGCGAGGGCACCGTCCTTGCGCTGCCGATGGCTGAGCAGCGGAAGTTCGGCTGACCCGCACCGACAGCACGGCCACCGGCATAGCCCCTGCGCCCCAGCACAGCCCACCCGGGCTGGTCTGGGGCGCAGAGAGGGTGCCGACCCGGTACTCCATCCCCGGCCATCCCCGGCCGGGGCCCGCCCCAACCTGCGAAAAGACCAGCAGAACAGCAGATCAACGCCCATGGAGGCCCCCGCCATGACCAACGAAGCCCGCAACTCCGCGATGCGCGGCATCGCGCAGGACCCGGATGCGTTCGCGGCCTACCTCGCTGACCTCCAGCGGTGGCTGCTGACCATCGGCAAGGACCTGGAGACGCTCCAGCACGAGACCCGCGTCGACCTGCGCAGCAAGCACGTGCAGGGCGACCGCTGGTACCACGCCCGGCTGCGCGCCGTGCCGGTGGAGCGCACCCTCAAGGACGTCCTGGCCCACCTGGAGGGACTGACCGCCGGCCTGGAGAAGGCCACCTTCAAGCGCCGCGCCCACCACGAGGAGGTCAATTCCCTCCCCGGAAAGCGAAAGGAAAAGGCCCTGGCCAAGGCCAAGAAGAAGAACCGCCAGGCGCTCCCGCCGACCCCGGAATCCACAAAGGTGGTTCCCGGGGCCCCGGATTCGGTATATGGTGGTCCCACGTCGATTTACGACCTGGGTGACAGGCGGTCGGCGTGACCCGCCCCCTCACCAGCATCGAGAAGGCCCAGGAATCACGCCGCGGCTGGTATATCGGGGAAGAGCGAAAAGCCCGCGAATCTCGCGGCGAGCAGGGCGCGATGGAATTCTGGCTCCGCGTCACCCGCTCGCAGATCGCCAAGGAAATCAAGGCCGGCCGCGAGGACACCTGGGCCGGGTTCGCCCTGGTGTGCCGCCTGTTCATGACGGCGATGCAGCAGCGGACCGCCGGCCAGCCGCGGATCTGGGAGGACCTGCTGACCTACGCGCAGGGCGTCCTGAAGGACTTCCCGCCGCGCGACCCGATGTGACGAAGCAAGGCCCCGCCGGACTCCGGCGGGGCCTCGCGCGCGTAACGCGTGCACGGGTGCCCGTGCACGCGTGCACACAAGACCCACCGACTGTCAAGCCCAGGAAGGAGGCGTGCCGTGGCCGACGACAGCACCGACGGGAGGCTGATCCCGTTCCCCGGCGGGGGCTCGTACACCCCGCCCCCCATCCCCTCCTACGGGGACACCATCCCCGACCGGGAGCCCGATTCCCCGGTCCCGCCGGAAACCCCGGAAGAGACCACGATGGAATTGCCAGCAATTCCAGCCCTGGCCGACCCGGCCAGCTATCTGGCGTCCGAAGGAATTCCGGACGCCGGAGAAGACGAGGAATCGGGGGATTCCGGAGGAGAAGAGGAGGGCGAATACGAAATCCCGCGTTCTCTGGCCGATCGGCTGGGTGACTGGCTCGAATACCGGATAGCGCTGGGGCGCGGCCGCATGGACGCCGAAGCGCCTTTCCGCGAGGCGGAGATAGCGCAGAAAATCGCCAGGATGACGGCGGCGACCGACCGCGAAGTCGGCCTGCTGGCGCAGCAGAACAAGCTGCGCCAGGCGCAGATCAAGGCGCAGGCGGACCGGACCGCGGCCCGCTCCGGCTCCAGGTCCGGGTCCGGCTCCGGCGGGTCCGGCGGTGGGAAGTCGTGGCAGTCCTCCGGGATGGGCTCGGACAAGGGCCGCAAGCACGGCTCCGGCGGCTCCTCCGGCTTCAACAGCCCCGGCCGCACCGGCGGCGGCAACGGCTCCTCCGGGGGCGGAAAGAGGGGCGGAAACGGCGGCGGCGCCGGGCTCTCGGGCAGCGGCGGCAGGGGCGCTGGGAGCAGCGCCGGCGGCCACAACCGGGTCGCCCGGGGCAACGGGGCGGGCGGGGGCCTGGCAGGCCGTCAGAACGGCTCCGGCGGCCTGGGCGGCAGGTCCGGTGCCGGCGTTGAGCGTACGCGCGGACGTCAGGAACGGGCGTCCGCGCGCCAGGCCGCCAACCTCGCGGACTGGACCAAGGACCGAGACCAGGGCCGGCAGAACAAGCAGGCCCGCAAGGACGAACGGAAGGCGCGCCGGGACAACCCCGACCGCGTCACCCTGGGCGAGGCCCTGGGCAGGGAAGCCGAGCGCCGCTTCGATCGGCGCCGCGCAGCTGCCGCAGGCACCGGGGCCGCAACGTCCGGCCCGAAGGTCGACCTGGTGAAGAAGCCCGCCGGCACCGGCGGAAGGAGCACCGGCAAGGACGCCGGGACTGCGGGCCCCAAGGTCGACCTGGTGAAGAAGCCCGGCGGGGCCGGGAACCCCGGGGAGTCCTCCGGCCCGAAGGTCGACCTGGACAAGAAGCCCGTCGGCAAGCCCGGGAGCAGCACCGGGGATGAGACCAAGCCGGATGAGCTCAAGCCTGACGAGGCCAAGTCTGACGAGGCCAAGTCTGACGAGGTCAAGCCCGGTGAAACCGAGCCGGAGGAGGCCGAGCCGGAGGAGGCCAAGGCGGAGGAAGGCGACGGAACGGCGGCTGGGGAGAAGGAGAAGCGCACGGGCGACGGCGACGCCGCCAGCACCGGTGACTCGGACGACTTCTGGGACTTCACCGCGGACTGGCGGGTGCGCGAGGACGGCACCAGCGACTGGTTCCGCTGGGGCAAGAACCGCTCCGAGCGGGAACGCCGCCGGGACCGCTCCGAGGACGGGCCCGGCGGCAGCAGCTCCGCCGACGTGCCGGTGGTCGACTTCCCCGGCCGTCCCGCCAAGCCTTCCCCAGCTGCCGAGAAGAAGCCGGAGACGGAGGAGGACTACCCGGACGCGGAGATCGTGGACCCCACGGCACTGCCGCCCGCGCCGGTCCGCCACACCCAGCGGCCCGGCACCAGCCGGCCAACCCCCGAGGAGAGCACCGTGAGCACACCCGGGCCCAGGTCGGGCACGCACCAGATGG
>NZ_BBPM01000033.1:43324-49421 GCF_000787775.1 Streptacidiphilus carbonis
ATGGCCGCCCGCGCCGTAGCCAGGACCTACAGCGAGGACCTGAACGCCATGGACGAAGCGGGCCTGACCCACGCGTCGGCCGCCGCCCACCACGACTAACGAAACCGGAGGTCTGCCGATGGGCAGCGAAGTAGTTCCCCAAGGACAGGCACAGGCACCGGCACGGCCGACGGACGCCGACAACCGGTACAAGGCCGTCCAGGCCAAGCTCAAGGCCCTGGCGCAGTCCATGGACCAGGCGACCGGGCGGCTGGAGGGCCTGCAGCGCAGGATGCAGAGCAACGCCACCCGCGCCTACGAGCTCGCGGTGGACATCGCCAACGCCCAACTGGACCCCAGGCACGTCGAGATGACCAACGTCGTGTCGCTGGCCCTGGGCGGCGCCGCCGTCCAGACCCGGCTCCTGCACCAGACGGCGCAGGAGGTCGCGGCGATGGCGGATGAGACCCAGCGCGGCCACGCACGGCTGTACGAGGCCCTGGACGAGATCCGCTCCTCCCGGCGCGAACGCACCCCCAAGCCGGGATTCTTCCTCCGCTGACCTGCCCCACTCCCCCGTTCACGGGCGGCCCCGCCGAACCACGGCGGGGCCGCCCGCTCCGTTTCACTCCCCTTTTCGAGCAAGGAGACCACCGTCGTGTCCACGACCCCGCGCATCGTTGTGCTGGAACGCATCGCCTACACGGCAGCCGCGCCGGTCCTGGCCGCGGCTGCCGACCTTCCCCTGCACACCCCCATCGGCTGGGGCGTCGCCGCGGCTGGCGCCGTCGGCGGCATCGGCTCGGTACTGGCCGTCAAGAGCGACGAAGGCACTGGCCGCAAGCTGGTGCGCCTGGCCCCGCTCACCCTGGCGGCCGCCATCGACGTCGCCGCCCACAGCGTCACCGGCTGGGGATGGGGATGGACCTGGGGCTTGAACGCGGCCCTGGCCGCCGGATGGGCGGCGGCCGGCTGGTTCGTGCTGCCGCTGTCACGCACCACCCGCCGCTTCCACCGCCCCGCCCTGGCGCAGACCGTGGCCCCGCAGCCGCTGCCCGCGCCGGTGCCCGAACCGGCCCCGGTACCGCTCGAGCCCACGGACCGCTTCACCCACGGGGTGCGGGCGCTGTGGGAGCGCGCCGGCAACCCCGGGCGCACCCACGTGGTCAAGGCCGTCCCGTACCCCGGGATGCCCAACGACCTGACGATGCTGCTGCGCGCCACGGAGCCCGGTCGCCCGATCACCGGGGTCACCGCGGCGTCGGTCGCGGCTGCGTTCGGCATCGGCGAGGGCGACGTCACGCTGGCCTCGGTGCCGCAGCAGGCCGGCCGCCAGGGCGGGCCGGGCTGGCTGGAGGCGCACCTGACCCCCGACCAGGCGCAGCGCCGCCGCACCCACCCCACCGTCCAGGAATGGTGGGCCGACCGGGTCGCGGTCGACGCGATCCCCGGCGCGCAGTTCGTCCGCAGGGTCCGCAACGACCAGCGCGGGGTGACGTACTGGACCGCGCGGATGCCCGACTCCATGGGCGAGCCCAAGGTCAACATGCCCGCGCTGTGCCGGGCGCTGGGCACCTCCTACGAGGACGGCGTGGTGTTCGTGACCGTGGCCGGCGGGGACATCCTGGTCTCGCACTGGGACGACTCGCCGCTGGCCCGGATCTACCCGGCCACCCGAGAGCTGCTGACCCCCGACTCCGAGGGCCGGTGGGTGGTGGGCTACCTGAGCAACGGCCAGCCCGCCCGCAACCGGGTCTACACCGACGTCGGCGCCGCCCACGGCCTGCTGGTCTCCCCCACCGGCGGCGGCAAGACGCAGCTCATGTCGCTGTTCATCTGCGCCGACACGAACTTCGGCGCGGTGGTGTGGCTGGCCTCCCAGGCCAGTGACGAGAAGACCACCACCTTGGGCCGGTTCGTGGACCGGCAGGGCTCGGGCGAGTTGTACATGGTGCGCGCGATGCGCGCCGCGCTGGCGCTGATGGAGATCCGCGCCAAGATGCCGTGGGCCGACGGCCAGCTGCACGACTGGGACCCCAAGCTCCCCGGCTGCCCGTACGCGGTGCTGTCGGTGTACTGGGATGAGTTCCTGACCGCCGCCCGCAACGGCGACTACGGCCCGGAGATCATGGACGACGCGGAGGAGATCTCGGTCAAGGGCCGCAAGTACGCCATCGGTGAGAAGGTCGCCGGGCAGAGCGTCTACGTGCAGGACGGGTTCACCCAGCTGCTCAACGAGAACCTCCGCCAGCTGTGCATCCCGGTCGTCCTCAAGGTCGCCCCGAAGAAGATCTCGGACATGTTCAAGAGCCTCGGAGTCGCGCCCGAGGACATCCCCGACCCGCTGCCGCGCTCCTTCACCAAGGCGGAGGCCGGGCGCATCGACCGGATCATGCGCGGCGAGCCCGAGCCGCCGAACGACTCCAACACCGGCGGCGTGGGCTGGATCGTGGAAGGCGCCAAGCCCGAGGTCATGAGGTCGCTGCTCATCGACTTCTCCCAGGACATCAGCCACCTGTTCCCCGAGACCGTCACCCACCTGACCGACCACGAGATCGCCGAACTCACCGCGCGCGACCTGTGGTTCGACTGGCAGAACGAACCGCCGCGCCCCGGCGAGTTCGGCCCCGAGCCCGAAGACGAGGACGACCTGGGCGACGGTCCGGCCCGCAAGACCAAGCCCCGCGGCGGCAACGGCGGCGGGAAGGGCCGACCGCGCCACGACACCGTCGCCAACCCCCGCCAGGCGCTGGACGCCATCAAGAAGCTCACCGGCGTCTGACCCGCACCCTCCGCAGGCCGCCGCACACCCGTGCGGCGGCCTGCCCCGTCCTGCACGCACACCGACCCCCGGGGAGTTCCCGTGACGACCGTCAGCATCTCCGTGATCGCCCTGACCATCGTGGTCGCGATCATCATGCTCCGCACCGGGCGGGTGACCATCACCGCCGCCATCGTCTGGTTCCTGGCCGGCTTCCTGGCCGCCTCCACCAGCGTCGCCCCCGGCATCAACGGCCTGATCCACACCACCACCCGCACCTCGAACAGCATCACCACCGGGCGCTGAGCATTGCGGCCGCTCCCCCGGCCCTCACCGTAGGTGAGGCCCGGAGAAGACGCCGCAGACTCCGCGCGTCCATCCCCCGCACCACCGACACGAAGGGCTCGATCACCATGACCGCCACCGACCCGTACGCGGAGTTCTACGCCGACCAGGACACCGCCCCCGCCGACCGGGGCGCGAACCTGCTGCTGCCGCCCGGCTACATCTCCGCGATCGACCCGGCTACCGGCCAGATCGTCGCTGTCGCCGTCGCCGACAAACCCGCCCCTGCCCCCGAGCCGACGCCGGTGCCGGAGTTGACCGTGCAGTCCGTGCAGGCCGCCATGGAGACCACGCTGCAGAAAGCGCTGCGCCTGGCGCACGAGCAGCCGGCTCCGCTGCCCGAGCAGGCACCGCAGGCCCCCCAGGGACTGCCGCCGGTCTACGGGCAGATCGTGGTCCTGGGCTCGTTCGCCATGCTCGCCGCCAGCGGCTCCGCATGGCTGCTGGGCGCGGCCCTGGCCAAGGCGGCGCCGGCGCTGCCGGAGGTGCCCGAGGTGCTGCGCTGGACCCTCTACCTGGTGGTCGGCATCGTCGCCGCCATTGTCGCGGTCCGACTGATGGCCACCACGAAGACCGGGTCGGGCGGCACGAAGGTCACCGCGCTGGTGCACCGCGAGTCCCACACCCACATCGGCAAGCAGACCGGCGGGTTCTGGAAGGGCCAGGTCAACAACAAGCTCTGACCGAAGACCAGCTGAGTCAGTCGTTCTCTTCCAGGTACAGGCGGCCGTCGTCGCCCAGGTACGCCGGGTAGATGAAGTCGCCGATCAGGACGCCGTCGATGACCACGACGAAGTCCTCGTCATAGCCGTCCAGCCACACCCGGCCGTCCGCGTCGGTGACCGCGTCGTAGATCACGCCGTCGGCGACCACGGCATCGAAGGTGAACCCGCTGCGCGTGAACAGGCCCATGGCCCGGCCCCTCTCATCTGCCGTCGTGTGCAACCAGGGTGACGCATCGCCAGGCCGCGCGACAGCCCCTCTCCCCCACCAGCTCAGTCCTCGCCGTCCCCGAGCAGAAAGGCCCCGTCTTGGGACTGTTCAGCAAACCCGACCCGCCCGCCGTCATCGGCGTCCTGACCACCCCGCCCGCCAGCAGCTGGTGGAAGCTCCACCGCCACCAGGTCCTGCTCGCGGTCGGGCTGGTGGTCGGGTTCTGGCTCGCGGTCCACACCGGCGCCGCCGCCAGCCCCAGCAGCTGCCCGACCCCGGGCCCCACGTCCCACAGCACCGCCCGGCCCGGCACCACCGCGCCGACCCTCATCCACGTCCCGCCCGCCAAGGGAGCCAAGCCATGACCGAGCAGACCGCCGACCAGCTGCCCGACCCCTCCGACTCCGAGCCCGGCCGCCTGGCCCGCTGGCTCAAGGACCAGCGCTTCACCGTCGACTTCTGGTTCCACTACACGCTCCTGCCCTGGACCCGGACCACCGCCCGGCCCTGGACCGGAACCCGGCTGCGGGAAGTCGAGCGCGCCGTGATGGGCGGCTGGAGCGCCACGGTGGCGTGGATCCGGATCCTGGCCGCCCTGCTCGTGGCCACCGTCGCGATCTCCCTGATCGGCGAGGGCTTCGACCTGGCCCTGTCACTGTGGCGGCACTCGCGGATCGACGCGCACCACGCCGGGATCGTGCAGACCATCACCCGCCCCGTCCACGCATACATCACCGCCCACGCCGCCAGCCTGCCCACCGACCCGGCCACCGTGTGGGCGCTGTGGCAACTCGCCGCCCCGGCGCTGCTACTCGCGGCCTTCACCGGCCAGATCGCCGCCCGCTTGGCCTGGTGCGGCTACGGAGCCGCGACAGCCGCCGCAGTGTGGATGGCCACCCCCGACCCCGGCCGCCCGGTCGCCCTCGCGCTGACCGTCGCCCTGTGGGCAGCGGCCAGCACCGTGGCCCTGTACGGGATGCGGCTGCGCCCGCTGGTCATCCTCAGCCGCCCCCAGGCCGCCGGCCGCGCCCGCCCGACCAGTGGCGTGCCGGCGACCGGGCAAGCCCGTGCCGCGCTGCCCGCCGCCGCGGCCGACCGCGACCAGGAGCCCGACGCCTGGTAGCCGCTCCCCCGTTCCGCCCGGGGCCGCCGTGCAGCCGGACGGCGGCCCCGCCCAAGCCCGAGCCCGCGCTGATGACGACGGAGGACCTGGTGCGCGCGACCGACTACGACCCCGACGGAACCCACCACGGCGGAATGCCGACCTGGCCGCTGCGCTGGGCACCCCCCAAGACTGAACTAGCCACGAAACGGCAGCTCAGGGCTATGGGGCTCCGGCCGGCCGGGCAAGCAGTGTGCGGACAGCTGGTCTGGCGATCGCGCCTGACCCACGGTCAGGAGACCTACGCGTGGCTGTACCGCGTCGACCTCGCGCTGCCGGTACGCCCGATGACCCCGGCCCGCGCCGTGGCCCTGGACCGGGCGATGGCAGCACGACAGACCTGCCCCCTGTGCCGTGTGCGATTCCAGACGTGCCTGCCGCTCAAGAGCATCGGGAGCTGCTGGGGGTGCAGTGAGGAATCCGCGGACATGGCGGCCGCTGCCGCCTGATCCCCGTCCGGGTCACCACGCTGACCGCCATCGCACCACGCCCGGCACCGCGGCGGGAGCGATGGCGTGCTGTGCGGCCACCTGGCCGACACCGCATCCTGATGGAGGGTCCATGCCCCCTCTCCCCCGCTTCCTTGCCCGTGTCGGGGCCCGTTGTACTGCATCAAGTGCGCCACGTGCGCATTGAGCTCGACCGTCCGGCGAGCGGATGGAGGCGCTTCCGTAGCGCCCTTCGTCAGGCGGCACACCGACCGGAGTGCTCACCTACCCCAGGCTTCGCCGTCACCTCCACCGGGACCGTAGCGGGCGAGCGCCTCATCCAGCGCGTCCCGCTGCAGATCCGTCATCGGCCCCAGGACGCAGATCGGGAACATCCCCTTGCGCCCGATCGCACTTTTCGCGAAGGGCCACCCTGCTGGCTTCTCAGGCCCGAGCCGACCGGCCCGGTCGAACTTCACATGGAGTCCA
>NZ_BBPM01000033.1:49709-78330 GCF_000787775.1 Streptacidiphilus carbonis
ACCTCATGGATGGCGAACGCCTGCACCTGATCCCATAGGTATTCAGATTTGTAACGACCGCGGGTGGTCCTGATGCCGGGCGGTCCGACCTGGAGGGACCAGGGCAGCTTGCCCAGCCGGAACGCAGCCTCAGCCGCCACGCCGAGGCAGATGAACGCGAGTGCCATGAAGCCGATGGAGAGCCACATCAGCGCCGACCATCCGCTGGAGGTGATGTTCTGGCCGTCCTGCCGCACCTGGTGCTGCGCCGCGATGATGACCCCCGTCAGCGCCAAAGCGAGGACAATCGTGACCCCAAAGAATGCGCAACGGGCCTGCCAGATATTGGTGTAGGAGGACAGGGGTTCCTTTCCCGTCCACGAGACCGTGAACGGTCCGGGCTCCGCGACCGCCTCGGATGTCGGCTCCGCCTGTGTGGCCGGTGTCTCCTTGTTGAGTGTTGGCGGTGCGGCGGCTCGCTCGCGTCGCTGTTGGGCGAGCGCCTGGGGGGCTGCGCTCACCTGCGGTTTTCGCTGCGTCTCGGACCGGTGGAGCGTCCCCGTCCTCTCGACCAGCCCAGGTGGCTGGCCTGTCCGTGGCGAGGCTGGCGGATTCCCGTGTTCCAGCTGCCGCAGGGCGTCAGCGAGTTCGGCTGCGGAGGGGTAGCGCCGGGAGGGGTCCTTGGACAGCAGGGTGAGGAGGAGGTCGTCCCAGGCCGACGGGACCGTGGCACGGATCGAGCTGGGCGCGGGCGGGGGCTGGGTGAGGTGGGCGGTGAGGTAGCCCATGGTGTCCGGGGCTTGGAAGGGCAGGCGGCCGGTGATCATTTCGAAGAGCAGGCAGCCGAGGGAGTACAGGTCGCTGCGCGGCTCCGCCGCGCCGCGCGCCTGCTCGGGTGCCATGTAGGGCGGGGTACCGACGATGAAGCCGGTCTGGGTGAGGCGCTGCTCGGTGGCGTAGGGGTCAGCGGCGCGGGCGATGCCGAAGTCGAGGACCTTGACCGTACCGGCCGGTGTGATCTGGATGTTGGAGGGCTTGATATCGCGGTGCAGCACCTTGGCCTGGTGCGCCTCGGCGAGTGCGTCGCAGATCTCGGCCCCCCAGCGGGCGGCGTCATGCAGCGGTACCGGGCCGCGGCGAACCACGGCCTGCAGGGACTCGCCGCGCAGCAACTCCATCACCAGGAACGGGGCATGACCCTCTGCCGCGCCGGCCTCGCCCAAGTCGTGGACTGTGACGATGTTGGGGTGCTGCAGGGCCGCGGTGATGCGGGCTTCGCGCTGGAACCGGGCGCGGGCCATGTCGCCCCTGCTGCCGCCGCCTGCCAGCAGTCCAATCACCTTGACTGCGACGGGCCGTCCCAAAACGGTGTCGTGGGCTTCCCAGACCTCCCCCATACCGCCCTCGCCCAGCTGCCGCGTCAGCTGGTACCGCCCACCGAGCACGCGTTCCCCCACTGCCGAGCCACCCCGCCCCGAATCGTTCTGGCACTTCGGTCATTTGCTCCTAGGCAGCCTCCCAAACACCGATGGCCCCGCCAAGAGGCTGATCCGCAGGGAATCGATCACGTCCGCTGGGCCCGCATGCCGCAGGCCATCTCCCCCTGCAACAAGGGATGACCGACGCTCCGGGCCGTCACGCTGACCGCCACTGCCCCGCGCCCAGCACCACGGCGCGGGGCAGTGGCGGTGGGCGCGGCCACCCGGCCACAACCCGACCAGCAGAAAGGTAGTGGCGCAGTGAGCGTCATCGGCAAGGACGAAGGAATCGAGCACGGCACGACCAAGGGCTACGCCCAGCACACCTACCGCAAGGTCCCGGCCACCGAGGCGTGCGGCTGCCTGAAGGCCGTCCGCGACGCCAGGGCCGCGAAGACGAAGCAGGCCGCAGCGAAGAACGGCACCAAGGCCGGCAAGCGCAGCTTCGTCCAGCACGACGGCATACCCCAGGCCCCGCGCGCCGTCCGGTCCCCGGCCGGCTGCCCGGAACCGGACTGCGGCCAGGAAGCCGACACCGACATCTACGCCGGAGCGGTGCCGCTGCCCCGGGGCTGGGTCCAGGTGAAGGTCTCCGGCTCCACCGAGCCCGCCCGCAGCTACTGCTCGGGCAGCTGCGCGGCGTTCGGCGTCGCCCTGGCGGAGCTGCGCATGGCGGTGAGCGCGTGAGCGGGGACCTGGCCACCGAGACCGTGGCCGACCTGGTCGCCTCCGGCCGCATCGCGGGCGAGGCCCAGATCAGCGGCACCGTCACCAGCATCGACGCGCGCCGCAACAAAGCCGAGAACGAGTGGGCCATCGTCGCCCTGGACGACGGCACCGGCGTGATCGAGGTGCTGGCCTTCCCGAAGAACTGGACCGCGATCAAACCGCACCTCCAGGTCGGAAAGGTGGCCACGCTCACCGGCCGCCTCAACCACAACAGCCGGACCGGCCGCCTGGAGCTCTACGCCACCGGCCTGGTCCCCACCGCACCCTGACCCGCACTCGCAGGAGGCATCCGATGCACGTCACCCGCCGCTTCGCCCGCGACGTCCACCGCCACGGCCGCGCCGACCAGGTCCTGCTCGACTGGGACATGGGCGACCTGGACGACCTGGAGCGCGAGGAACTGGCCGACGACATCAACGAGGTTCCGCTGCGCAGCGACGAACCCGAAACCTGACCCGGCCCGCGCACCACTCGCAGAAGGGGAACCATCCATGCGCACCACCACGCTCACCGCGACAGCGTTGGTCGCCGGCACCGCACTGGCCGCCGCCTGGCACCGCACCCGCTACCGCCTGCCCGCCCTGGCACCGGTCGACCGCTCCCTGGCTCCGGCCGGAGCGCGCCGCCTGGCCGACCTGCTGGAGCTGGGCGACCCGATCACCACCGGGCTGGCCACCGACGGCAGCAACATCCTGGGGGTCCCGGCTGGCCTGGTCGACGTCCTCGCAGGCTTCGCAGACCCGGACAACCTGGCCGGCTCCCTCCCCTGCCCCGCCTTGCGTGAGGGCGTCGGCCACCTGCACGACTGGCTGGGATGGGGCGCGGCCAACGACGTCCTCGAGGCACTGCGCGATCAGGCGCCGATCGGCCCGATCGCCGACCTGCTGGCCGACCTCGGCATCGACCTGGGCCACGGCAGCCCGGACGACCAGGCCACCGCCGCGCAGCTGCGCGTCGCGGAAACCTCGCTGCGCAGCGCTGCCGTGCGCCTGGGCGAGGTCGACTACGAGGCGCCCTGGACGGATCCGCACCCGGACGACTGCCCCGGCGGCTGCATCGGCACCGGCGAGCTGGACCGCAGTGACGAGTCCGGCCCCACCGTTCCCTGCCCCGGCCGCCGGCCGATCCCGGCCGTACCGCCGTTCTAGTCCGCTACTCCCCCACACAGCACGGTGCCCGCCAGGACCAGGTCCTGGCGGGCACCGCCATTTCTGCGCCCACGGCCGGTCCCACCTTGGACAGTTGGCCGACCGTGAGCGCGCCTCCCGAGGAATCAGAAGGAGACCCCAGTATGGCGAGCCTGGCTCTGCCCCGTCCCCGCACCACCAAGCCCCGCCCCCACCAGCTGCCTGACGCGCAGCGGCACCGGGCCGCCGCCGCGATGCGCGCGGTCGGGCGCCGGATCGGCCACCACCCCGCCTACGCGTGCGACATCTGCCACGTCGGGTGGGCCGGACCCGAACAGGACTGCTGGGGCTGCGGCCGCCCCGCATCGGACTACTCGCGCCGCGCCTCCACCCTGCAACTGCTGCTGCGCCAGGTCGCCCCGGCCGCCAAGGCGGACCGGTGAAGACCAGCCGCCTGCCCGAGCAGCTGGACCGGCGCCTGGCCGCCGAACTGGTCCCGGTCCGCCCCCGCCCGATCCCGCCGACGTATAAGCCGGTCACCCCCGGCCAAGCCCGCCGCAACCGCGCCCGGCTCCTGGCCGCACTGGCCGCCCCCGCCGACACCTCCACCAGCACGTCCGAGAAGGGAAATGCAGCATGAGCAACGGAAACCGCGGACCGGACCGCAGCCCGGCCGTCCCGCTGGAACGGATCCTCGGTCCGGAGCTGGCGGCCGTGGTGCTGTCCCGGATCGCCGACACTCTGGCGGAGCAGGACCTGCTGCCCGAGAAGGTGGCGTACCGGATGGCCTGCGAGCGGGCCACCGACGGCGACCCGCTGGTCCTGGCCGCCCCCGGGCAGGTCTGGGAGCTGCGCGAGTGGGCCGACCCGGACATGGCCCCCTGCGGGCGGCTGCAGATCCTCCAGCGCCTGCACGAGCCCCCGGAAGTGCTGGCCGCCGACGCCGACGACCCCACCGGCGAGGGCCAAATGGAGGTCCTGCCGATCGAGGTCCTGGAGATGTTCGACCTCGCCAGTTGGGACACCGCGTTCCTGTCCCCCACCAGGTCCGGAGGCGGGCGATGACCACCACCGTGGACCAGGCCGACCCGGACACCCCCGCCGACGCCCCGGTGCTGACCGGGCGCCAGCATCCCAAGCGGGACCAGGCCCTGGAGCTGATCCGGCAGGGCTTGACCGACCACGAGGTCCACCGCCGGCTGCGGATGGACCGCGGCGCGATCCGCCGGATCCGCCGCCAACTGGCCATCCCGACCGCGCCCCTGCAACCGCTGACGCTGGAGCAGAAGTGGCAGCAGCGGGTCAGGGAACTGCCCGGCGGCCACCTGGAGTGGACCGGGTCGCTGTCCCACGGCTCGCAGACCCCGATCCTCCACTACCGGGGCGGGGTGTTCACCGCGGCCGCCATCGCCTTCCGGATCCGCACCGGCCGCGACCCGGTCGGCTACGTCAAGCCCGAGTGCGACATGGCGCACTGCGTCGCACCCCGGCACGTGGACGACCAGCAGACCCGGCTGCGCGACCGCCAGGCGCTGCGCGACATCCTGCACATGCCAGCTGTCCCGGACCGCTGCGTGGCCAGCCATGACCAGCAGGAGTTCGGGCGCCGTCAAAGCGACGGCGCCCGGTACTGCCACGGCTGCAAGATGGACCGCAAGCACCAGGCCGGCCAGTGAGCACGGCCAGTGCGAACGCCGGTGCGGGCCCGGTCACCCTGGTCCGCCACGGCGGCGGCGCCGGCCCCGACTGGGGCGCCTACATCCTGCTGGTCACCGTCGTGCCGCTGGCCGACGGCAGCACCGAGGCCGTCATCGCCGCCGCTCCCCCGGACCAGGTCGACCCCGCCTTCGGACTACACGTCGCCCGGCCGTACGGCCCCACCGGGAACGCCCGCCGGCCGCTGTGGGAGTACGCCGCCGCGGCCACCGGCACCGCCGGAGCCAAGGAGACCGGCGCGAGCGCGCAGGCCCTGGCGCAGTACCTGCTGCGGATCGCCACCAGCGCCCGCATCAGCGCAAGCCCGGCCACCGTCGCCCTGCCCTGGGCGGCCTGGCAGATCCGGACCGAGCAGCACCTGCAGCTGACCCCGATACCCGGCCGGTCCCCCGACCACGGCTGGGGCGGCTTCGCCTCCGTGCGGGTCGGCCGCCTGATCACCGTGACACCCAAGACCCCCGACACCCCCAGAAAGCAGGAGCCGTGTTCGCCGACGTCTTCGTGATCCTGTTCGCGGCGCACCTGCTCGCGGACTACCCGCTCCAGACCGACCACCAGGCCGCCCACAAGG
Source organism: Streptacidiphilus carbonis (assembly GCF_000787775.1). Lineage (GTDB taxonomy): Bacteria > Actinomycetota > Actinomycetes > Streptomycetales > Streptomycetaceae > Streptacidiphilus > Streptacidiphilus carbonis. Next base: position 55,310 of record NZ_BBPM01000033.1, read on the forward strand.
CGCAGCGCACCGCGGTCGGCTGGCGCGCCAACCTCACCCACGCCAGCGTGCACGTCGCCGCCGCGACGGTGCTGCTGCTCGCCGTCGGCGCGGCCCTCGGGCTGCCGCTCCACCTGGCCGGCACCGTCGCGGCCCTGGCCTGGCTGGGGCTCAGTCACGGCTTCATCGACCGGCGCTGGCCGGTTCTGAAGTGGATGAACGCGACCCGGCAGCCCGGGTTCGCGCAGCATGGCGGCGCCCAGCACGTCGACCAGGCCGCCCACATCGCGCTCGGGCTGCTGCCCGCCGCAGTACTGCTCGCCGCGCTGTAGCCCTCCCGCACCCTCCCGTACCACCCGGGCCCGCCGCACTCCTGCGGCGGGCCCGTCCCGCGTTGCCCTGTTGGAAGGACCCCTGCCCAGTGAAGTTCACCCTGCCGGTTGAGCAGCTCGCCGCGCTGACCGCCACCGCCTCGCGCTCCCTGCCCGCCCGGCCGCCGATCCCTGTCCTGGCCGGACTGCTCCTGGACGCGGACGCCGACGGGCCGCTGTCGCTGTCCGCGTTCGACTACGAGGTCTCCACCCAGGCCACCGACAACGCCGAGGTCGGCGAGCCCGGCCGCGTCCTGGTCTCCGGCCGCCTGCTGGCTGACATCACCAAGACGCTGCCCAAGGCCGGCACCGCGCAGCTGGCACTGGACGGGGTGCGCCTGGTCCTGACCTGCGCGTCGGCCCGGTTCACGATGCCGACTCTGCCGGTGGACGAGTACCCGGCGCTGCCGGCGATGCCCGAGCGCACCGCCACCGTGGACGGCGAGGTCCTGGCCGACGCCGTCGCCCAGGTCGCCATCGCCGCCGGCCGCGACGACACCCTGCCGCAGCTCACCGGCGTCTACTGCGAGTTCGACCTGGAGCAGCAGCAGATGTGGCTGGCCGCCACCGACCGCTACCGCTTCGCCGTGCGGCGCATCCCGCTCGCCTTCGCGCCCGGCGCCGAGCTGCCCGTCCCGAAGGCTCAGCCCGTCCTGCCCGATCAGGAACCTCCCGCCCCGCGGCTGCCCGGGGTGCTGATCCCGGCTCGCACCCTGGCCGACACCGCCAAGACCTTCGGCGAGCAGCCCGTGGACCTGGCCGTCACCCAGGGCCTGGTCGCGCTGGTCACCCCGGGCCTGCGCTGCACCACCCGGCTGCTGGAGGGCGAGTTCCCCCGCTGGCGCGCCCTGGTCCCCAGCGAGTTCGCCACCACCGTGCTGGTCGACCGCGACGCGCTGGCTGATGTCGTGGCCCGGGTCTCGGTCGTCGCCGCCGCCAACACGCCCGTGCGGCTGCGGATCGACGCCGACGCCCAGCGGATCTGGGTCCAGGCCGGATCCGGCGACGACGCCCAGGGCGTGGACGAGACCGACGCCGACGTCACCGGCGCCGACCTGGATGTGGCGTTCAACCCCGCCTACCTGCGTGACGCCCTGCGCTCCTTCGCCGACGCCAAGGTCCGCATCGCGCTGCCGTCGTCCACGAAGCCGGCGCTGCTCACCGGCACCGACCAGGACCAGGACGACCCGGAGCACGTCCACATCCTGATGCCGGTCAGGCTCACGGGCTGATGCCGATCCGGCCGGAGAACAAAGGCCGGTACCCGAGCGACTGGCCCGCCATCTCGCTGTCCATCAAGGCCCGCGCCGCCTGGCGATGCGAGTGCGAGGGGGAGTGCGGGCGGGCCAGCCACACCGGCCGCTGCCCCAACGTCCACGGCGAACCCGCCTACGGCACCGGCAGCCGCGTCGCCCTGACCACCGCGCACCTCAACCACCAGCCCGAGGACTGCGACCCGGGCAACCTGCGCGCCATGTGCCAGGGCTGCCACCTGCACTACGACCTCGGACACCACCGCGTCACCGCCGCCGCCACCCGCGCCGCCGCCATCGCCGCCGCCGGCCAGCTCGCCCTGGTCGCCGACGACGTCCTGCCGCCACGCACCGAACCCCGGCGCCTGCCGCCCCCACCGCCGCCCCCAGAACCCGCCCGGACGCGGCAACCCGCACTGCTCCCCGCACCACGAACCCGGAAGAGAGGACCCATGGCCCGCATCACCATCAAGGTGCTGCCCGAGCACGACAACTCCACCGTGTGCGACCACCCCACCGCCCCCACCGGCCTGCCCCGCGACCCGGCCAACTGCCCCGGCCGCCGGGGCTTCCGCCCGCACTGCTCGGTGTGCGGGCCGGTCGGCGAGCGGCAGGGCATCCGCAGCAACGCCGACAGCCTGGCCCGCACCCACCGTCAGGAGCACGCCACCGCCCCCGTCCCCGCCACCACCTGAAACCCACCCTCGGAGGCCCTTCCCCATGACGTACTTCAACGCCCAGTCCACCCCCGAGGAACCGGGGATGTGGGACACGCTGCGCGAGCTGGTCGCGTGGCTGGACCGCAGCAACGGCAACGGCGAGCACGAGACCGCGATGCGCCTGCTCAAGGTCACCGAAGAGGCCGGCGAAGCAGCCCAGGCCTACATCACCTCCCGGGGCCAGAACCCCCGCAAGCCCCGCACCGGCAGCGACCACGAGGTGGCCGATGAACTCGTGGACGTCATCGTCACCGCGTTCACAGCGCTCCACTCGTTCGCGCCCAACCCCCAGGCCCACTTCGAGGCCAAGCTGCGGAACATCCGCCAGCGCGTCCTCGACCTCGAGTAGCCACCCCCAACGTCCTCGGGGCGGCCGCCGGATCAGACCCGGCCGCCCCGAGGCACCCGCACTGCGCTCTCCACCATCACGACGAAGGGCTGACCGTTGCCACACCCCGCCACTACCGTGGACTCAGCAGCCCCCAAGGAGGCCCCTGTGTCCGCGCAGCCCATCGACTCCCCGGCCCCGCCCCCGGCGCCCAACGCGGCCGCGCAGCTGCGCGCCAGGATCGCCGCGTCCAGCCGCGCGGACCGCTGGCTGCCCGCGTTCGACCTCCAATGGAGCCAGGCCCTGGACACCGCCCGGCAGTCCCTGGACCTGAACCGGGTCTACGAGCTGCTGACGACCTGGACCCGCCGCCTGGACACCGAAGGCGTGGTCGACGCGTTCCTCGCCACCGGGTGCGACACCAGCGACGGCGTCGCCCTGGAGGACGTCGTCGCGGGCCTGCGGCGGTGAGCGCCGGCACCCCGCTGCCGGTCCGCTTCGCCACCAAGGCCGCGGCCTACCTCGCGACCCTCGACCCCACCACCCAGGAGCTGGTGCTGGACGTCCTGGCCATCGCCGCCCGCGCCCCGCTGCACTGGGACGCCTGGGACCCCGAAGACATCGACAGCCAGGACCTGCGGGCCGCCGCCGTGGGCACCCTCACCGTCCTCTACCTGATCCAGCGCACCGAACCCCCGCACCTGTACGTGCTGGAAATCATCTGGGCAGGCTGAGCCTGGCCAAGATCAAACACCAAGGGGCCCGTGCCTGGCAGATGCCGGGTACGGGCCCCTTTTTTGCTTTCTCTGCCGTCCCGTGGGGACGATCGCTGCGGGGGCGGGGTTTACGGCCGTAAACCCCGTGGTGGCTCAGGCCGTCGCCTCTTCGGTGCGCCCGCTCTCGTGGTAGGCATCGATCAGGGTCCGGGCGATGCTGGCAATGTCCTTGGGGGAGAAGCGGCGCAGGATGGCGGCAGCGACGCTGTCGGGGTCTGCCCAATCAGGCTCGGAGACCGGGCCAGGGTTTACGGTCGTAAACCCACCAGGCTCCGAATCGGACCTCTCGTGATCGCGGCCTGCGTCGGCTGCCGACCGGGGATTGACCACCGTTGCCCGTGGGTCCGGTTCGAGCTCCGGAGCCGACTCCTGGCCTTCGGGCGAGCCGTCAGGGTTTACGGCCGTAAACCCTGCACCAGCGTCCGGAGCCACCGACGCGGGAGACCCCGCGGCCGAATTGAGAGTCTCGCGGGCGCCGGCACTGGCCGCCGGTTTCCCCTGAGGAGCAGCCGGAGGGTTTACGGCCGTAAACCCTGCCGCCTCCCTCAGGCGCTTCTCCTCCGACTCCTGCTTCCGTTGCTGCTCCTCTTCCTGGTGCTTCTTCAGGAGATCAAGGAGCTGTTCGGAGGTCAGCGACGGGTTGGCTTTCGCCCGTGCACCCATCCACCGGCCGTCGATGATGCTGATCAACCCGGAACTGACCTGTGCCTGCAGGTCCTGCGGGAGGGCCAGCAGCGCCAGGCGCTGAGACACCCAGGACTTGCCTCGCTTCAACTGCTGGCCGGCACGTACACCGTCGCCGTACACGGAGACCAGGGCGGCGACACCGCGGGCCTCTTCCACCGGATCGAAGTTCTGCCGGTCGATGTTCTCTTTGAGGACTGCGTCCAGCAGGCGGGCACGGGCGGCTTGGAGGTCTCCGTCGTGGATGACAGCAAGGTCGCCGCGAAGGGTGAAGTCCAGGGTCGTCAGATCGGCGAGCTGGGCTGCCCGCCAGCGCCGCTCGCCGTTGAGCAGGACGTGCTTGGCACGGGAGACCTGATCGGCGTGCTCGGGCCAGACCTTCAGGTATGCGGCTGCGGGAACGGCGACGCAGGGCGTGAGCTGGGTGTCGGCGAGGCTGCGCCCCAGGGTCAGCAGCTCGTCATGCGAGCCGAAGTGCTCGCGTGGATTCAGTGGCGTGGGCACGACCTCGCTCAACTGAAGAGTGACGAGGTCGTACATCGGGATGTCGCCCTGGGCCTGGGCCTTGGCCCGGTTGCGGGGGTCGCGCGCCTGCGCGAACGAGGTACCGGAGCCCAGCCGGTCGGCGGCCCTCATGCGATGCTCCGCACGATCGTGCGCATGGCGGCGGCCTGATCGCTGGTGGGGGCGTAGGAGAGCAGGCACTGCTTCATACGGACGGCTTCTCGCTGTTCCTTCTGTTCCGGGACCACGACCAGGACGCTGGGGTCGCCCATGGATTGCCACTGCTCGAGGGAGGAGGTCACTACGTAGCCCTTGCGCGCGTCGTACAGGTTGACGACGAACCCCAGGTAGGGGATCAGCGCGCCGAGCTCCTTCAGTGATTCGACCTGCTCGTTGAGCAGGACATACGCGTTGGCGGAGGAGTCCTCAGCCTGCACCGGGATGATGAGCCCCGACTCCTGGCCGCTCTCCCCGTCACGGATGCGCCCGTAGTACAGGGCGGCGTCCATGGCATAGCCCAGGGACGGGGGGCAGTCGACGACGATGTAGTCGACTTCGTTCTCCAGGGGCTCCAGGACGCGTTCGAGTGCTGCCTCGCGGATCCGCAGGTGGCGGGTGGTGGCCAGCTTGGCGTCCAGGAGGAAGGCGTCCGTGCAGCCGCGCAGCAGGTGGAGCCGGCCGCCGAAGGCATCCGGTTCGACCGGCACGATCAGGTCGTGGATGTCGTCGCTGGTCTCGCCCAGCATGTGAACAGTCAGGCTGGTGGCCTTGTACGCGAGTTCCTCGAAGCCCAGTTGCTGGGTGAGGTGGCACTGGGGATCGAAGTCCACGAGCAGGACCCTGTCGCCCCGTTCGGCGAGGGCCTGGGCGACGCCGGCGGCGACGGTGGTCTTGCCGACGCCGCCCTTCTGGTTGGCGACTATCAAGCGCCGTGCGGACCCGGTGGACTTCCGGGCCTGTCCGACCGGGTTCTGGTCGAGCCACAGCTGGATCGACTGGGCGATGCCCTGGTTGTAGGCGAGTCCGGAAGCGGTGCACTGCTCCTTGAGCTGTCCGTACAGCCCGGTGGGCAGCCAGGTGGCGAAGGGTGTGCCGCGCGTGGTGTCGATGAGGGGGAGGACGTCGGTGCGTGCGAGGCGAGCCTCAACGCCCAGGGTGACGGCGTCCTTCATGTCGATGCCGAGTTGGGCGCAGCGGACTTTGAGGGTCTGCCGGAGTTCACTGGGGACCTTGGTGACAACCTTTTCTCGGTCATCAGGGCTGTAGGGGGCGGTCATGCGGTTAGCTTACTCAACGATCATGGTGTGGCGGGTGAGACTCACCGAGCCTGTGTCACATCGTTGCGAAAGGTGAGACCGAACCACCCAGGACGTACTTCCGGTGTCTTTGGCGTACCTGATCGGGCGTCAGAGCCCAGTCCAGCATTCCACCCTCCCGGCTCCCCGCGTAGGGCCCCAGGGGTGGCATCTTGACCGTACGATCGCCGTCTTCCAGCTCACCTATCCAGGGGGCGTCATCCGGGTGACCGATCACGCAGGTGATGCCGTTCAACTCCCAGGTCGAACCGTTGATGATGTCCATGCCCCGAACGTTGAGAGCGCGCTCTGCGAGCGGGCCAGCCTCGAAGTCGTCACCTGGCACCGCCTCAGAGACGGCCATCAGCACCGCCACATTCCCAGTCAACGGGAACAGGACGCCCCGCGTACCCAGAGCGACATCGCCCACAGAGACGTAGCCCTTGTCATTGAGGAGGAAGCGCCGGGCATTCTTGCTCCGCCGGATCACCGCGAACCGCGCCTGCGACAGCAGCGCCCGTGACTCCAGATGCGTCCGCTGGCGTTGGCGCTGGACCTCGTCACGATCCGGCGCGTCGCGACCAGCACCGGTCAGATGCTCTGTCGCAACCCGGGCGAAGTCCGGGTGCCGTATCGACTGTGCCTGGATGTGGAGCAGGATCGTCAGCCAGTCATCGCGTTGGCAGAGGCCCGATTCCAGCGCCGCGGCGGCTGAGGGAAGATCCGACTCGTATGCCTGCCACAGGATCTCCGCAAAGTCGCCGGGGAGGTCCTGATCAGGCCTGTCGACGTCGTAGACTCCGTACTCCGCCCCGATCCTCTCCGCCGGCAGAGGACCTACAACCACGTCGGGCGTCGCACGGCGGCGCATGCACACCGAGGCGTACCGGGCACCCTTGCGACGGGGATTGGGTATGCCGAAACCGCCGATCAACGCGGCGGGAAGGTAGTGCGGAAGATCCGCTCTTCTACTCACAGTCACCGATTGTGCCGGTTGGGGTTGACGCCCAGCCACCCCATATCGCCCAGGATGTCCGTGGGATGCGCGGGCAGCAGCCGGGAGCTGGCAGCAGGGCCCCTGTCCGCTTCGGGGTGGGCGCCAGCATGATGGCGGGATGGCTGATGAGGATGCGGGCGAGGTTGCCCGGGGCGAGTTGCTGAGTCTGTACATCGAGAGCGTGCGCGCGCGGATGGACGAGGCGCATTTCGTGGTCTTCCTCAAGGCGATCAGGGGGTTGGTGGACTTCGCCGAGTCCAGGGGGAAGCTGGGTGTCGGCGAACTGGACGACGGTGAGGAGCAGTTGAAGGGTGAGGTGATGACCGAGGTGATGCAGGCCGCCGGGATCCTGGTGACGGGCCGCATGGATCACCAGGTTGTTGATCTCGGGGGCGGGATCCTCGCGCTGGTCACCCCGGAGCAGGCGGCGGACCCGGCTGTGTTGGAGCGGATGCGACAGAACTGCATCGCCTCCAGCAGGCGCCGCCGTGAGCAGGCCGACACGTTGGACGGCATAGCCGAGGCATCCGGTCTGTAGCCGCGGACCTTCCGGCTGCAGGAAGTCCCCGGGCCCGGGGGCAGGTTGCGGCGATTCCTACGTGGGCCGGATGCCGTTGGGTGCGGCGCGGCGCGGGAGTGCGTCGATGGCGGCCGCCCAGGGGTAGTGGTCGACGTCGCCGTGCTTGGGGATGTGCGGGACGAAGCCGCCGGCGCCCAGGAGGACGGATATCCCGGAGGCGCGCAGGAACGTGACACTGGCATCCAGGGCGCCGTGGGCGGCCTGGGCGGCGTTGAGGTAGGGCAGTGCGACGACGGGCAGCTGCAGGCCGATGGCTTCGGTGACCAGTCCGAGCAGCAGGGTGTCCGAGATCCCGGCGGCCCACTTGTTGAGGGTGTTGAAGGTGGCGGGGGCGACCAGCATGGCGTCGGGGGCCGGCAGGACGTCCTCGGTGCCGGGCCGCTTGTAGGTGTAGCGGACCGGATGCCCGGTCAACTCTTCCAGGTCGCTCAGCTCCTCTTGGGTCTGCCAGGAGTAGGCGGAGGGAGAGAGGATCAGGCACACGTCCCATCCGGCCTGTTGGGCCAGGGTGATGCCGGTGGGCAGGTGCTGGGCGGGCGGGGCGGCGCAGGCCAGCAGGTACAGCACGCGGGAGTCGTCGGTCACGCGGGCAGTCCACACCGAGCTGCCAGGGCGCGCAACCGCCCCTCCGCGGAACCGACTCCGAGTAGCCGTAGATCGGCCACGAGTTTGGCGGCGTGGGGTCGGCAGTGGACTTCCTGCGGGGCCAGGCCCTCCGCGTGCAGCAGGGTGTCGACGGCCTGGGGGCGGTGGCCGGCCAGGCTCTGCCCGCGGGCGAGGTCGACCAGGTGGTTCGCGCGGCGCTCGCGCGGCAGCGCGTCCCGGGCAGCGGTGTCGATGCCCTGCGCTGCGGCGACCGCGCCGGGCCCGTCGTAGAGCCGGATCGCCGCGGAGACGCGGTGCAGCTGCACGTTGGTGGGCCCGAACGCCGTCCACATCGCGTTGCCGTCGACGGCCAGCCGGTCGGCCGCGTCCTTGGCGGCGTCCAGCAGGCCGGGGACGGTGCCCTGGTCCCCGATGTGGGCGGCGGCGATGGCGGCCTTGCAGTGCAGCATCCCCAGCACGCTGAGCCCGTGCGGGCCGCGGGCGACCAGGTCCTGCTCCAGGCGCTGGGCGACGGCGGCGGCCAGGGCGATGGCGGCCGGCCCCTCGCCGGTGTGGAACATGCCGTCGACCAGGAGCCGGGCGCCGGCGGCCATGACCACCGGGTCGCCGGAGCGCTCGGCTGCCTGCACGCTGCGGTCCGCCGCCCGGTAGGCCAGGGCGTGGTCGCCGAACTTGGTGGCCACAGCGGCGGTCAGCATCAGCGCCATCGACAGCAGCGAGAACGCGGTGTCCTGTCGCACGCCCGAACTGTCGTGGGCGGTGCGGGTGGCCTCGCGCAGCAGATCGGGCAGCAACCGACCCAACGGGGTGTAGTCGGCGGCCTGGAACGCGGTCCACCCGTAGGCCACCGACCGGCGCAGGTCCGCGACAGGCTTGGCGGTACTGTCGCCGGCGCCGGTGACCACCTCCGGGTGCTGCAGCGCGGCGCGGATCGCTGCCAGCTCAGCGGCGTCCACGCACTCCGGCTGCCCGTCGGCGCGTTCGTCGGCGAGCAGCTGCTCCAGGCGGACCTCGAGGACGGCGGCGGCCTGGTCCAGGACGGCGAGGTTGGATGCGGTGTTGCGCTGGCCGCCCTCCAGGTCCTGCACCCACCGCCTGGAGCGGCCCATCAGCGCGCCGAAGTCGGTCTGCGTCAGCCCGCGGCGCACCCGCCAGTAGGCGATCCTGCGCCCGATCCCGCTGATGTCCACCTCGCTACCCGCCAACTCCCCGACAGGGCACGCAAAACGCGTGCCTGACCCTGTTGTAGCGCGCCTACGGTGCCAGTACAGCCCGTCCCGGGAACTTCCAGGGGCGGGGGCGCCAGCCGCGCGCCCCGCTGCGGCTCCGTCCATCCCCTTCTGTGGAGCGCCCCATGCCCGACGCCGAAACCGACACCGCCGGTGACGCTGCTCCCGGCACCGAGCTGCCGTTCCGGATCGCCTTCGACAAGACAAACGGGAAGGTGGTGCTGTGGGCGACCATCGAGAAGCGCCGTGGCCAGAGCGTGCGGCGTATCGAGGTGCCCTCCCTGGAGGCGCTGACCGTGGCAGTGGCAGAGCACCTGCGCGAGAGCCGGGTGCACCAGCTGCTGGCGGAGGGCCTGGTGCAGGCAGCTGTCGACCACCTGGGCGCCAACCCGGTCCGTCTCTACGCCGCCGCCGCGCAGCTCCAGGACCCCGCCAGCACGATCCCGCTCGCCAGCCTGCTCGACTGCCCGGCCACGGTCACGTCATGACCGGCCCGGACACCGGCGTCGGGGACCTGGCCCCTGCCGCCGTCGGCCAGGAGCAGGCACTGCTGCCTGCCGCCCGGGTGCAGGCCCCGGCGGGGATGGGCCAGGACCTGGTGCGCAGCATCAGCGAGGCGGCGGCCGCGGTGCGGTTCGTCGACGCGACCGGCAGCGGCGCCGCAGACATCTCGGTAACTGCGCTCACCGCGCTCGTGTGCACGGGGGACACGGAGGCCGCCGCGATGCAGGCCGCGGCGGACCTCACCCGCGAGGTCACCCCGAGGATGCGACTGGTCAGCCTCGCGTGGGCGACCGTGCCAGGTCCCGCCGACGGGACCTGGCAGTGGGCCGTCACCATGACAGTGGCCTCCCGCGATCCCAGGACGGGCGAGTACGTCGGGGAGCTCCACCACGCGCCCGCAGCGCCGGTACCGGACATCCCGCCCACGGGAGAGTGATCCACCCGCACGCGGGTGTGGCGGGGCCCGGGTGCGGGGAGCACGCGGGGAGGGACCGAACAGCGGGAGAGGGGTAGCTGATGGACCGCCATCCGATGGACATGGCCACCTACAGCGAGCAGGCCGTCAACGGGCCCTGCTTCATCTGCCGGATGCTGGCCGGCGACCCCGACTACGCCCATGAGGTCGTCTACCAGGACGCGGACCACGTCGCGTTCCTGGACCGCTGGCCCGTGCTGCCAGGCAAGCTGCTGGTGTGCCCGCGCGCCCACCTCGAACACTGCGTCGCTGACCTGACCGCCCCCGCATATCAGCGGATGATGCAGGCAGTGCGGCTGGTGGCCCTGGCCGCCGAGGACGTCCTGCCGGGGGAGCGGACCTACCTGTTCTCCATGGGCTCGCAGGCTGGCAACGCGCACCTGCACTGGCACATCGCCCGACTGCCCGAAGGAGTCCCCTACGAGCAGCAGCTGTTCGAGGCGTTGAAGTTCGAGAACGGCGTGCTGATGCCCACCGCAGCCGAGAGCGCTGACCTCGCCGCCCGGCTGCGCGCCGCCATCGCGGCCCGCGCCGCCACGGACTGACCCGACCTCCGGACCGCCCCCAGCCAGCCGCTGCAGTCCTGGCCCTTGGGAACGGGCGGGAGGCCCCGGTCGTCGCGGAGAAGGCGCCGAACGGGTGCGGCGTCGACCGCCGAGGCGGGACGCTGGGACGTGACGGCCAGGTCTCGGGGCCGCCTGATGTGCCGTGATCCGTGTCTGGCGGTGCTGCTGCTGTACTAGCTTGACCCGCAAGTGTGGGGGAGGAACAAGGGGATGACGACGATGGACGCAGCCGAGGCTGAGGCGCTGGCTCGTGAAGCCGCCTACCAGATGCACTGCGTGGCCCCTGAGGACGTGCAGGGCTACGGGCGTATCACCCAGCTGCTCATCGACGCGGGGGTCTCTCGCGTGGACCCGAACGACGTTCGGCCGCCGCGGGGACCGTGGGCGGATGACCTGCTGCATGCCCTGGGCCAGCTGCTGGCCGACCTACAGGACGGCCCGACTGGGGACCGATACGACCTGACGACCATGAACAGCCACCTCATCGCATTGGAGGACCTCATCCGCCAGTCCATTCCTGCGGACTACGGCACCGCGCGCATGGTCGACCTGGCCCGGCGCACGGTTGTGCAGCTGCGCCACCTCTCTCCGGGGGACTACGAGGCATACCGCCGCATAGCTCACCGCCTCCGTGACGGCGGCATCGACGGCGGCACGGGCACCGCCACGGCGGTCGGCCCGCTTCGGGACCGGCTTGAGATAGCCCTGGCCCACCTGATCAACATGCTGACGGTCGGCCCGCAGGGCCCATGGGTGCTCACCAGCGACCCTGAAACCGTCGTCTGGACTGACGAGCAATCCATTGCCTCGCATCTGAGAATCATCAATGATCTGCTGGCCAGCGAGAGCTGACCGATTCTCAACCCAGGTCCGCCAACAACGGGCCGTAGCCCGCAGGGATCCGGATCGGCATTGGCGGTAGTGCTCGTTCCGGTGCGGTTGCCATCAAGTCCATGTCCCAGGGCCTACGCGCCGTTCTGATCAAGCCCGGACACTGGCACGATGACGATTTCCCAGCCCGATTGAGGCGTCCAGCGGTAGACGTGCTCCGGGGCGAACGCACTGGCCAGCCAGATGCTGTCGAGGAACACGGGAGCTGTTGGCCGTTGCTTGGGCAGCACGGCGTTCGACAGCGGTTGCCCGATGTTGACGTGGTGGGGTTCTGCCCACAGGAACAGGTGTGTTCGCCGTCCGAGCTCCGCCTGCCTCTTCAGCTTGCGGAGCTTGTTCGCGCCGGTCTCGCTGGCCAGGAAGTCGTCTACGTAACCCGGTACGGCGTCGGCGGGCCCGAACCCTTCCCCGACCGCGACCGAGTAGTGGTGAATCCGGCCTTGGCTGCGCTCGGTGTCAGGGACGGCTGAGACCGCCAGCAGGCCCAGGCGGGCAAGCTCCGCGTGATCGCCGGCAGTCACACCATCTGCGGTCACGAACGGGACAAAGCCTTGACTACGGCGGATCTCGCGCACGCCGCGGGTCTCCAACTCGGCCAGGTACGAGATGAGTCGCCGCGCGGCCTCTCCGCCCGCTCTCGCGTGTGGCTGGTAGGAGATGAGCCAGCACCAGGAGAGTTCGGGGTGAACCGTGTTGCCGTGCTCCTTGTCGACCACGCTCCACAGCATCGCGGCGGCGCGATCGGTGGTGGATGAGATCTCAAGAGCTGTCAGTGGACCAGACGAGTTGCCTGGGTCCAAAAGGGCGTCAACCATACCCGGATGGGAGTTGTCATCCCGTTCGACCGTCGAAGTCCCGAGTACCCCGTTGACGATCTGCTCGGCTAGCAGCTCGTCCTGCCTCGGCTCTTTCCGCTTCTTTGCCACGCCAAGAGGCTACGGACCACATGGACCGAACGGGCAGCATGCTCCGAACTGCCCCGCTGAGCCTCACGACGACCGACGTCACGCGCCGCCGCAGGAGCGCGACCACAACGTGCGGCAGATCGACCATCTGGGTCTGGACGCCGGGGTCGCGCTGGGTCAGCTGGCCCGCAGGGCGTCCTCCCGCAGCTTCGCGAGCATGGGCAGCACGCTGTCCTCGGTGGCGTCGTCGCTGAAGGCGAGGATGGCGGACAGGACGCTGCGGGCGATGCCCGCGGCCGCCGGTATCGAGGTGTCGGTGCGGGCCCATGCTTTCAGCGTTTCGGCGAGGACGACGGAGACCTGGACGCCGGGGTCGCGGCGCATCCGTTCGACGGCGGCCTCGCGTTCGTCGTCGGCCTGGTCGTCGTTGATGCCGAACTGCGCGGTGACCAGGGCCTGCAGGACCAGGTCGCCGTACTGCGCGAGCAGGACGCCCAGCGGCTCCTCCCCGGCCCCGGAGGCCGACAGCGACGCCATGGCTTCCGCGTCCGCGTTCCAGACCGCCTCTATGAAGGCCAGGCAGCGCACCATCGTGTCCGGGGCTATCACGGGGCCACGTCCCCGGTCGCCCCGGCCACCAGGAGGACCCGGATCTGACCGATCGCCAGCTCGGCGTCCATCAGCGGGCCCGGCTCCATCAGGTCCTCGCGGCTGCGGCAGTCCTCCAGCTGCAGGTCCAGCCCCGGCGCCAGCAGGGCACTGCAGTGCCGCAGGACCTCGCCCAGCTGTCCGTCGATCTTCGGGGCGGCCGCGGTGAGGGAGGCCACCGCGTCCTTGAACCAGCGCAGCCGGTCGTCGGGACGAACGCCCTGGGTGATCGGGTCGATGATGTCGGCCGGCCACTGGAGCCGCGGCACCAGGTCCGCGGCGGCCGCGATGTCGGTGCGGCTGAACGTCCAGCGGCCGGTGGCCAGCTTGGTCCCCGCCGCGTGGACCACGGGCGAGACGGCAGCGTAGAGCGAAGTCATGGCCCGGACGCTACTGCAAACCGGCTGGACCCCCGCGTCCGACGGCTGACGCGCTTGCGGCCGGGGGCGCGGTTCGCCGCTGCCAGCGGCGGGCAGGTCGCAGTCCTGCGGCGATGGCGTCGGTCGGGGCAGACTGCTGCCCTCGGAAAAGTCGTCGTCTCTGCCACCCGAGGGAGCGATGATGGGCGTGTTCCTTTGGCGCGCACGATCGCTGAACCTTCGGCAGACGATCTTGCCGAGTTCAGTGAGGTGGCAGTCGATGCCCGGTACTCCGTTCTTCAGCCGCGCTGCCCGCGAAGCGGTGGTGGACGTCGCCGCTGAGCTCTCCCTCGCCGACGTGCGGCGCGCTTTCACCGATGAAGGCTTCGCGCCATTCCCCGGGGCCCTCGCCTACCGGCCCTCGCCTGCCGCCCAGGAGCAGCCCAAGTGGGTCACTGCGGCGGAGATTCTGATGGTGGCCGCCGGCAGCATGTCCGCCACCTCCCGGGCTCTGGCCAAGTCCTACCTGGACGGCGTCGACTGGACCTCCGCAGCCAAGACTCTTGCCGCGCTGGGTGCTGTGGAAGAACTGCTGTGGCTGTTCGAGCGCTCAGCCGCGCTGGAGGAGGACTGGGACTCGCTGCCGGGCGAGCGATTGCGCCGCCGGCTGGACAAGGAAGGCTTCCACATCGACAGCGCCGGGCGGGTCCACCCCTCCCATGCGCTCCTGCTGGACGGCTCCCTGGGCAGCCTCAGCGACCCGGCTCTGATCCAGCAAGTGCTACGCCGGATCAACAAGGCACTGCCGGACGATCCTATGCTCGCCATCGGATCGGCCAAGGAACTGGTTGAAGGAACCGCCAAGGCGGTCCTGACACAACTCGGCAAGCCGTTCCCGGCCACCGCCGACATGCCGGTCCTGGTTCGCCAAGCCGAGGAAGCTTTGCTGAACCATCCCACCTGTATCGATGGTGACGCGGACGGAGCGCCCTCGGTCAAGCGACTGCTCGGCAAGCTCACCGGGATGACCGACGATCTGGCCAAGCTCCGCAACGAGTACGGCACCGGGCACGCTCCCAGTGCACTGCCCGTCGGCCTTGAGCCCAGGCACGGGCGCCTGGCTGTGGCGGCTGCGGCGGCCTGGTGCACTTTCATGCTCGACAGCCTGCCGCGACGCACCTGACTGGCCGGATCGCGGACCGATGCCGCCTTGCCCGTTACGTCCAGATGAAAGTGCGCAGGTCCGGTGCCGCTCGTAGCGTGGAATCGCGTCGCCTGCGTGGACGAATCGGGGTTCACGGTGCAGCGGCAGCGGTCCGCTTGGTCGCCCGGCACGCGTAGGCGACGCCCAGCATGCCCGGCTACCCGGCCGCGCTGACGATGGTTATATGCCCCGTGATGCCGTTGTCCGCCTTCCCCAGGTCCAGCCGATGCTGGCCACGACCGGGACGTTGCCGGCGCGGATAGAGGAATGGGCCTTGGAGATCAAGTACGACGGGGCGCGGACCATCTGCTACCTGGACGGATCAGGGCTGAAGCTGCTGACGCGTAACGGCAACGACGTCACAGACCGGTACCCGGAGCTGGCGGAGCTCAAGGACTTGCTGGGCGGGAGGACCGCGATCCTGGACGGCGAGGTCATCGCGCCCGACGCCGCGGGTCGGCCCTCGTTCTCCCGACTGCAGGAGCGGATGATGCTCACCCGCGCCCAGACCATCCGCACGGTGGCCGCCAAGGTCCCGGTGAACCTGATGCTGTTCGACCTGCTCTGGCTGGACGGCCGGTCCACCATCGGCGCCGACGGGCTGACGTATCGCGGCCGCCGCGAGCTGCTGGAGTCGCTGCCGCTGGACGGCACCCGCGTCCTGGTCCCGCCCGCCTGGCCCGGAACCGCAGCCGAGGAAGCAGTGGACTTCACCCGCGATCTCGGACTGGAAGGCGTCATCGCCAAGCGCCTGATGTCCCCCTACATCCAGGGCCGACGGTCCCGCGATTGGATCAAGTACAAGCATGTGAAGTCCCTCGATGTCACCGTCGTCGGCTGGGTACCGACCGGCAACACCGTCAAGGCGCTGCTGATGGCCGTGCCCGAAGGCAAAGGGCTGCGCTACGTGGGCGCGGTCGGCACAGGCTTCTCCGACGCCGAACGCCGCGCCCTGGCCGCGCTGCTGGAACGCCTCGCTGTGCCCGACTCGCCGCTGACTTCCGGCCGGGCGCCGGACCGCGGGCAGCCGGTGCGCTGGGTCAGGCCCGAGATCCATGGCGAGGTTGAGTTCCTGGAGTTCACGCAGTCCTCCGAGCTGCTGCGCCACCCGGTATGGAAGGGCCTACGCGGTCCTTGGAGGGAGTAGCCGGTTGCGACTGGGGACACGTCCGAGATGCATGTCCTCAGGTTCAGAGCCACGGTGGAAGGCACGAGCGTGGCCCGCTCGGGCACGGAGCCCAGTGCGGCATCTGATCACCAGCTAGGAGGTCCAGGTGGCGAACGACCGTCTTCCCGAGCCGGGCGAAGCTGTCGTCGGTCTCAAGCTCGCTGCGGACACTGCGCGCAGGCTTCTGGACGGCGCGCAGCTACTCGCGGCCGGCCAGCACTACGGACCGGCTAGGTCGCTCGCGGTACTGGCGTTTGAGGAGTCGGTGAAGGCCCGTACGCTCGCGCACATGGCGGATCCGGGGGAAGACGGGGTCATTTTCTCTGAGGACGTGCTCAAAAAGATCATCTTCAGCGGTCATGTGGAGCGGCACGACACCGGGTTCTACCAGCAGATGGTCTCGCAATACCCGGCCGCCCTGTTCGCTGCGCTCGCTGGCCTGAAGGTTGAGGCTGATGACGTCAAGGCGGTGGCCGAGTGGAGCGCTCTGAAGGACTCGGCCAACGCCGACAAGATGGCTGGCTTCTACACGGACTTCTACCCGTCTACGTCGAAGTGGAGGGCGCCGGCCGAAGTCAGTCAGGCCGAGTTCGAGATGACCTACAAGCTGGCCAAGGAATTTCAGGACGCCACCGAGGGCACCATCAAGAACTTCGGGTGACCGTTCCACGGTGGAACAACGGTCCCCATCTTCTGGGGAGCTCCCAGGACACGGCGACCAGGGCCCCGGCACTGGATTCGAACACGGGTACTGTTCGGCCATGACCCCCGTCGAACTGCGCGACCTGCTCGTTTCCCAGCTGCCCAGCACCCCGGGGGTCGCCCGCGCGGAGGTCTGGCAGGGGCGCCCGTACGGGCTCGGTGTACAGCTGGACGGACATCAGAACTGGGTCTGCTGGATGGTCACCGGTGCCTCCAACGTTGCACCCGCCGCCAGCGGCCAGGAGCAGCCCGAACTGGTCGGGGTCCCCGACCTAACTGCCACGAAGCCCTCGCTGGCCACGGTGGAGCAGGCACTGCTGGCCGCCGCGGTCACCGCACCCGGGGTACTGCGCGTGGACCGCTACAGCACCCGCCCCACGCCGACCGCCGTCGGGGCCGGCGCGACCGTCGACTTTGCCGACGGCTGGCGGCTGTTCTTGTCGGTGGTCGGCACCACCACGAGCCTGGACCCGAAGGAGCGGCTGCGCCAGGTCACTGCGGACAGTGCCCTGTGAGCAGTCCGGCCGACCCGGAACTGCGGGACGCGGTGGAATTCGCGCCGCCGGGGGAGGGGGACCCGAAGCCGCAGGTCCTGGTCTACGCCACCGGGCACAAGCCGGTGGTGCGGGTGCGGGTCGCTGGCCACTGGAGGACCGCAGTCGTCCGCGAGCGGCACGACTACGGCCACGGGCGCACGGCCTACCGGGTCATCCTCGATCCCGGCACCGGAACCCACGTCGTGCGCACCTACTGGTGGTCGCCAGGGATGCAGACTCTGCTGACCCCGCCGAAGTGAATCACCCAGTGCCGCTTGCTGTCGGCGACGCGGCCGACACGCTCACGGTGTCGTAGCGCCAGGAGTCGTGTTCGAGCCCGTCGCCTGGCATGGCCGTCTGGAGGTGCTTCTGGATCCCGCGCACGTGGACCGGTTCACGCTGGCCGTTGACAAGGGTGAACACGGGGTGGATCTCCGCGACCGCCAGAGTGCCGGGCAGGTCCGGATCGGTCCACACGGTGTTCAGGGCGTGGGCCAGGCGACGGAGCAGGAGGCGGATCGAGTCGGGATGGAAGTTCACCTTCGGCGGGAGGTAGGACGCACCGTGGCCGGCGAAGTTCCGCAGCTCCACGTAGCGGTCGGGATTGTGGGGCAGGGGAGCGCAGGTGCCGCCATGGTCTCTCAGGTAGCGCACACCCTTCGTGAGGACTGACGAAGCACCGATGTGTCCGGGCTTTTCGACGGCGACGCGTGCGCCCGTGACCGCCCGACCGAGTAGCTCGGTGGCGTCCAGGGCCAGGAAGAGCGCGGCGAGGTGGTACCCCTCTGCGAAGTTCAGCCCTGAGGCTTGCACGAACTCACGCATGGTTCCGCACACGTAGGACGCCTTGCACACGTAGGGACTCAGCCCGGTTGCCTTGGCGGCCGCGTCCCACTGCGCGATCTCTTCGGTGAGCGCTACGGCGTGGTCGTCGAGCAAGTGGCGGTGGTCCATGCGGACACGCTCCGGCTGGAGTCGGGACAGGGCAAGAACAGCGACCAGTGTGCTCCGATGTCGAGCGACGCACTAATATCGAATACATGTTCGATCAGTCCATCCTTTCCCGTCCGACACCGCTGCGCCAGGCCCCCGCGGTGCTGCTGCACCCCGTTGATCCGCCGGACGCGGACGCGGTGTGGTCGACGTCGGCCCGCACTGTGCTGCTGGCGGTGCGCGGCGGTGGCTGGACGGTGGCCCGGGTGCTGGCGTGGACGTGGAATCCGACCGGCAAGCCGGTGGTGTGGCGGTGCGCGGTGGACCTGGGCGGCACGGTGGGCTGGTTCGGCTACGACGCCCGGTGGCTGCGCCCGGTGCCCTGCTCCGTGCCCGGGGACTGACCGTGGCACGGGGCCGCGGCCGGGACGGGCACCCGGTCGCGTTGATCACCCTCCCGGACGGCCAGCAGATCTACGGATCGGTCCTGGCCCGCTCGCGCAGCTGGGACGGCGCCTGGTGGTACACGGTGCGCATCACGCTGACGGGTCGCGAGCAGCGGCCCGGCGTCCCGGACCGGTCGCAGCCGTTCGAGGTCGACTTCGAGGCCCGGCATCCGGACGTGGTCCCGGTGGAGGGACAGGACTACAGCCAGCTGCCCGGGGCCCGGCGCCCTCCCGGGCTGTTGGCGGTGCCCAGCCGCACGGCTCACCGGCGGGCCGGGCTGGAGATCCACCGGGAGGGCTGCTGGACCATCGCGTCGCGGCCCAACGGCATGGAGCGGGTCACCCAGGAGCAGGCGGAGGTCCTGGTCGGCGATGGCGAGGCGCGGCTGTGCACGGTGTGCCTGACCCGTGAGACGCGGACACCATGACCGCGAAGCCGGCCTCAAGCTGCGGAGAATTCCGCGACGCGAAACGCTGCACTACTCATTTCGCCCACCGTTCCGGGGCGTGGAACTCTGCACTGCCTGTCCCTTCGGCAGTGGCTGTCGGGGGTTGACGCTCGCCCCTCGGTCCGGTTCTGCGGCCTGGGCGAGCGCGCCTGGTATGCGCACCGACCCCCGGGCCGGGGGAGTGGCGGCGATGGCGTGGATCACGACGATCAGGAACGGGCGTCAGGTGCGGTACTGGGTGCGCGGGGACGTGGGGTGCGCCCACGGTCTGCTCGGGCGCCAGGCGGTGTGGGCCGGGGCCGGAGTGGACCAGGTCGGCCTGGTCGCCGGGACGCCGGTCGACCCGGAGGCGGCGAAGGAACTGCTCTACGGCCGCCACCCGATCACCGGGCAGGTGCTGCGGCGCCCGAAGCTGGTGGCGCACAAGGACGCGAAGGTCGACGCCACCGCGTTCGTGAAGGCGCTGAGCGAGCTGGCCGCCGGCCGCGGCTCCGAGCCGGTCGGACTACTGCGCTCGCAGCGCAGTCGGGACCGGTGGACTCGCCTGACCAACGCCTTGGGGCGGACGAAGCCCGATCCGCTGGTGCCGATCAAGGATTTGGAGCGGTTGGCCAAGGACGCCCGGCTGTTCCTGGAGGGCCTGTATCCGCCGGAGGCGCTCGTGTTCGCGCGGGCGAACCGCGACAAGAAGGAGTCGGTCAGCGTCCTGGGGCAGGGGCTGACGGTGAACTTCCCCAAGTCGCTGTCGGCGCTGGCGGCGCTGGCTCCGCCGCCGATGGCGGCCGTGATCGCGCAGGAGATGCGGCAGGTCGCGTTCGAGGTCGTCGAAGCCACAGAGACGTTCGCCGGCTACGGCCTGGTCGGCGGGCAGGGCAAGGGCCACCTCGCGCGGCACGTCCCGGGCCTGGGGCTGCTCGCGGTGGTCAACCCCCACGCCCAGGCCCGTCCCACCCGTGGCCATCCGGGCGATCCCTCGCTGCACCTGCACATCACTCTGGTCAACGCGATCCCGCTGCCGGGGGGCCGGTGGGGGGCGTTCGGCAGTAGCGGGCAGGACCTGCGTCGGCACATCGCCGTCCTGGGCGAGCTGGCCAAGGCCCGGCTGCGCACCCGTCTGCACGACCGGCTCGGGCTGACCTTCGAGCGCGACCGCACCACGGGGGAGTGGGAAGTCGTCGGCGTCCCCAGGGGACTGTGCGCGTTGTGGTCGCGGCGCAGTCGGGCGTTGCGCAAGGCGGCCGGGCCCGGGGCGAGCGCGGCCAAGCGGCGGGTGGTCGCGGCCCGCCTGGCGCAGAGCGAGCGCGGCCGCCGATGGGATCCGGTGCTGCTGCTGGACAGCTGGCGCCGCGAGGCGGACCTGGTCGTCGGCGACGTCGACCGGATGCTCGCCGACACCGCCCCCGGGCCGCCGCGCTCGATCGCGGTCCCGCCGACCGCGGCCGAGGTCCTGGCGCGGATGCGGCTGCCGCGCCGGGCAGCGGTGCGCCGCAAGGGAGTGGAGCGCCGCGAGGTCCTGGCCGCCGTCCTCGCCGCCTTCCCCGACAGCCTGCGCTCCCTGGCCCACGCGCAGCAGATCTGCGACCAGGTGATGGCCGCGGCCTTCACCTCGCTGCCCGGACGCTCGCTGACCAGCTGGGTCGACACCGAGCGCTACCGCGTCCCCAAGGCCCTGGTCGCCACCTCCCGCCAGCCGGTCGGCTGGAGCGACCCGACCTCACCGGACGTGCCCATACCCGGCAGCGCGGCTGACCGGGCCCGGGAGCAGGACCAGGCGCAGCAGCTGCTGCCGCTCCAGGTCCCCGTACCGCTTTCGCAGATCCGCCGCCCGGTCCCCGTGCCCCGCCCGGACGGCAGCGATCACTACCAGGCGGAGCTGGACCTCGAACTGGACAGCGGCGCCGAAGCAGCGGCCGACCTGTTCGGCGAGCAGCTGACCATCGACGTGGCCGACGGCCCGCCGGTGCGCGAACGCGCTCACGGCCTGACCGGCGACCAGGACCTGGCCGCCCTGCTCGCCGCCGCCGAAGCCGACCTCCAGCGCGCCCAGGCCGAAGCCGACGCCTACGATCAGGCCACCGGGCTCCTGCTCGCCGCCCTCGCCGACGGCCGCGGCCAGGCCGTCACCGTGCTGCGCCGCCGGCGGCTGTGCCTGGCTGCCGTGGCGGCGCTGGCCTCCCACGCCACCGAACTGCTGGACCGGGCCCGCGAGGATCGCAGCGACGCCGCGAAGGCGAGGCAGCGTGCCGCCCGGCTGCGCGAGCTCGCGGGCCGGCTGCGGATGCCCAAGGACGGGAAGCCGGAGGCCGCCGGCCTCATCCGCGAGGACCAGGGTGACGGCGACGGACCGGACCGGCCGGTCTCGCGCAAGCAGGTGCTCGCGCACGCGAAGCTCCTGGAGGACAGCGCTGTCGACCTGGAGGCGACGGCGGACAGCAGCCGGGCGGAGGCCCCGGAGCTGATGCGGCGGGCGGAGCAGCTGGCGGCCACCGAGCACGCCACGGTGGAGGCCGCCGACCACGCCCAGCACCTCACCGCCCGGCAGATCCGGGACCAGAACGACGCCGCCCTGGCGGCCGACACCGCGAGCACCACCGGGCAGCGGGAGCCCGGCGCCCTGCAGCACCGCGCGAAGGTCGACGTGGCGCGCGGCGCGGTGAAGGCGGTGCGCGCGGAGCTGGAGCTGCGCGCGCGGATGCCCGCCGATCAGCGCGCCCGGGAGGAGGAGGTCCGCGCGCAGGCGCAGTCCGAGAAGCGCGCGGTGAAGCAGGCCGCGGCGGACAAGCGCGCGGCGGCACAGCAGCAGCAGCAGCGGCAGAACGGGGGCCAGAACCGCAGCGGAGGGGTGCGCTGAACCCGCCGGTGCGCACCGACCGAACCAAGCCCGCACCCGCACCGCCCGACCCTCTGTCCATGACTTGACCTGCGGATTCACCGAACCCCTTCCAGCCGGGCGGAAGGGGTTCGCAGACCCGCCGGAAGGGGTCGGTGCTGCCTTGGTGCGATGGACCGCGCCCGATGGTGCGCCTCGGTGCGCACGGCGGTGCGATGGTGCGCGCGGTGCGCTGTGATGTTCACCACCGATCGCACCATGCGCGTGGCCGGCGCACCGACCGCGCGCGGAGGACCGCGTGACCGGGTTCTTCGGCGCGCGCGGCGCGGTGCTCAGGCGCGCGGTGCGTGCAGCCGGGCGGTGAACCCGGCGATGTGGGCGCGCAGCGCGCGCTCACCTTCGGCGCGCTCGGCTTCGGTGGTGGCGCGGCGCGCGCAGCCCTCGCTGACCGTCACCTCCACCGAGCGTCGGCGTTGCGGGCCGGGGAGCTCGTGGTGGATCCAGTGCCAGCCGTGGCGGCAGAACCGTTCGACCTGACCGGGGACGTAGCCGTTCTGCTCCAGCAGTGCGTCGATCACGTCCAGTCCCATCGCCTCGCCCGGGTACCGCACCGTCCCCGCCGCGCAGGCCGGACAGCCGCTCCCGCCGCATGCCTCGATCCGCACCTCCCACCGCGAGACGGGGAACCGCGGCGCCCCGCGCTCCTGCCGGTAGACGAAGCCCTCCCGCGCCAGCCGCTCCACGTCGACCAGGCCCGCCGCCGCCAGGGTGCGCAGCGCCCGGCGCACCGACGCCCGCTGACCCTCGCTCGCGCTCTCCACCGAGAACACCGCCGCCGCCAGCTCCCGCACCGCCACCCACCCGGGCAGCCCCGTCACCGCGCTGCGCCCGCCCGGCTCGCTTGCCAGGTGGGCCAGCACCCCGCTGCACCCGCCCCAGACCGTGCGACACACCTTCAGCATCCCAAGGTGTTCCAGGACTCGGCTACGAGCGCTTAGAAGCCCGTAGGGGGCGCTTGCCCACGGCGCGGGAGGGGACCAAGCCCACCAGGGTCTCGGCTACGAGCGCTTGGACGCAGTAGACC
>NZ_BBPM01000033.1:78518-85608 GCF_000787775.1 Streptacidiphilus carbonis
GTTCCAGGACTCGGCTACGAGCGCTTAGAAGCCCGTAGGGGGCGCTTGCCCACGGCGCGGGAGGGGACCAAGCCCACCAGGGTCTCGGCTACGAGCGCTTGGACGCAGTAGACCGGGTGGGCAAGGGGTCGCGCTGATCGGGCAAGAGGGTCTGGGACTGGGCAAGGGTTGTGCAGTGACGGACTGTTCGAGTATTGGCACCGTCTGCGGCGTCTACCCGGATGTCCTGCCGAGGTGGATCTGGACGAACACTTCGACCTTCGCGCGGATGATCCAGGGGTCGAAGGGTTTGACGATGTAGTCGACTGCGCCGACGGTGTAGCCGCGCAGTTCCAGGGTCGGGTCCATGTCCATGGCGGTCAGGAAGATGATGGGGATGTTGCGGTTGCGGTCGCGGCGCTTGATGTGGGTGGCGGTCTCGTAGCCGTCCATCTCGGGCATCTGGACGTCCAGCAGGATGACGGCGAAGCTGTCGCTGTCCAGGAGGGCTTTCAGCGCCTCTTCTCCGGACGATGCGCAGACGACCTCGTGCCCTAACTTGACCAGGACGGCTTCCAGGGCCAGCAGGTTGGCGTGCTGGTCGTCGACGATGAGCACACGGGCACGGCTGCCGGCAAGGACCAAGTCTGTCGAGGCCGGGCCCCGGCCGGCTGGCAGAGCCCGTTCGATGAC
This sequence comes from Streptacidiphilus carbonis, assembly GCF_000787775.1. GTDB lineage: Bacteria > Actinomycetota > Actinomycetes > Streptomycetales > Streptomycetaceae > Streptacidiphilus > Streptacidiphilus carbonis. The sequence continues at coordinate 79,191 of NZ_BBPM01000033.1, forward strand.
TGCGAGCTGCCGTTCAAGCAGGTCACAGCGCGATTCGGCGGCCAGCGCCTTCAGCCGGGCCTCCTCCAGCTCACGCTCCAGCGAACTGACCTGACGGGCCAGGCTCCGCCGTTCCTCCTCCAGACCCCGCGCAGCCTCCGCTTCCTCCCGCAGCTGGTCGGCCTGGTTGCGTTCGGCATTCCACTCGACCTCCAAGAGGTTCAGCCGTACTTCCAGGTCGGCGATGCGGTGCTGACGGTCCAGCAACGCTTCGCCAAGGACGTTCTCCGCTGCTCCGGCCTGGCGTGCCTGCCGGTCGGCCTCAGCCAGCTGCTGCTGGAGTACGTCCACGCCATGAGCGACCGGACTGGTCACCTGCCCGGCGCCGTGGTGCAACGCCTTGATGTGCTCCAGGGCCAGCGGGGTCGGCGCCCCGTTCTGCTCCGCGGCGACCTCTTTGAAGAGGTCCACCACCCAGTTCCACGGCGGCACGCGGGTGCCGTTGAGGTATCGGGAGACCGTGCCCGCGTCGATGTAGCGCCGGGCCGCATACCTGCGCACGGACCCCCCGTGTACAAGCCGTATCGGACCCCGGTAATCATGGACCGGCAGACAGACAACACCCCTGCGCCCACCCCCGCGAGCAGCGCCAGGGTGAAGACCACGGCGGACCTCAGCGACAAGAGCGATCCACGCAACGAATTCAGCCTCTCGAAGAACGGCAGCAATATGCCAGAACGACGGGGCCGGACGACCCCGCATACCTAGGTTCGTGCCCTGCAACACCCGCAACTCCGTTGCACCGCGGAGGCGGCAACGCCTGGCAACACCACGAATGCTTCTGGGCTGGCCGATTGGAAGTCACCGAAACAGTCACCAGCAGATCGGGGCGGTAGTGACTGAGCCCCACCCCCAGCCGGGGCGCGTACGGCGCGGTCCCGCGCCCCGCACCGCTCCCACGAGCCCTTCCCCAGCACCCCCGCCACACCCCACGCTGAAAGCGTGGGGCAGCCCACCGGGCGGTCAGGGCAGGGTGGGTTCGGTGTCGCCCTGGTCCAGGACGTCGTGGCCGGCCTGGGTGAGGGCGGCGGTCCACTGGCGGCCGCGGCGGTCCGGCTCCCCGGTCTCCTCCAGGTCGACCAGGCCCACGGCGGCCAGGGGCTTGAGCGTGGCCAGGTGCAGCCCGGGAGTTCCGCGACCGGCGGGCAGCCCCTGCTCCTGTAGGCGGCGGAGCTCACCGAGGGCGTCCCACTGGCGCTCGGTCAGCGGCGGCTGGGCGGGGTCGTCGGGCACCGGCCGATCCTACGGCCGACCCGTGACGGCGGCCCGGGTGCGTCGTTGGTCCGGGGGACCATCCCCGTGGTCGACCCGCCGGGGCGGCGCGCCGTGTCATGACCGCGCGCCGCCCCAGCCCCGCAGCGAAGCCACCAGCGCGTCACCAGTCCTTCCGTCGCGCCCGTCAGGCCGGACGCGGGCCCTTCCGTTCTCCCTTCCGATCCGGCTTCCGGCCCCCCTTCCGTGCCCTTCGGTCGAATCGGACGTATCCGGGCAGCTCAGGGCCACTTTTCCAAGATCAAAAACGAGCTGACAACCCCTTCTGCACCCCCACGACCATGGATGTTGTGGTCTGCGGTGTGCAGGCGTGGTTCGCTCCCCGGCCGCGAGCCGCTGTTCTTTATTTTTTGCGCCCGCGCGGCCCGGCGGCCCGCGCGGGCGGCTGCGCCCGGCCAGGTGGCCGGCCGAAGAGGAGGCGCAGAGGAGGAGCTGCGGGCCGTCGCGGGGGCAACCCGCAGAAGCAACCGCAGACGCAAGCAGCTGCGTGACGGATGTCGGTGGCGTGGGAGAAGATCGCCGGATCGAGACGTCGCCGGCCGGGACAGGGGAGTAGCAGTGGCAGACCAGGGCGAGCCCGAGGCCACCGCGCCGGTGTCGGCCAGGCCGTCGGCGAAGCGGCCCCGCGCGAACACGGCCGGTTCGACGGCAAAGGTCCGCGCCGAGGTGCTGACTGCGCTCGGGGTGCTGAAGGTGGTCACCGCCGACCAGCTGTGGCGGCTGCTGCGGCCTGAGGCGAAGGAGAACAAGTTCGCCCGCGCGGCCCTGAACGACCTGCAGAGCGCGAAGCTGGTGCACTCCGAGGGCCGCACCAGCACCGGGCACAAGACCTGGGGCCTGACCACCGCCGGGCGGGATGCCGCTCAGCAGGTGATGCCCGCCGGTCGGGAGGTGGGCAACATCGCCCGCGGCGCCGGCCGCTCCGGGGCCCCGCACGCGATGGCGGTCAACGAGACGATCCTGGCCTTCCTCACCGGCGGCACCGGCGAGGGAGCCGGGCCGGGTATGGGCACGATCCTGTCCTGGACCACCGAGGTCGTCCACGAGGCCCCGAACAAGCGCCGCGCCCAGGCCGACGCCGTCCTGCGCGCCCCCGAGCACCAGCTGCCCGTGCTCCTGGTCGAAGTCGACCGCGCCACCGAGGCCCCGCACATCCTCGCGAGGAAGTTCGAGCGCTACGCCGCCTACTTCGCCCACCAGGTCAAGGTCGCCGACCCGGACGCCTACACCAAGGCCACCAAGATGGTCCCGGCCTGGCAGCTGGCTTACGGCGACCCGATCCGGTCCGGCTACCCGCCGATCGCGGTGGTGTTCACCGGCGCCAGCGACACCGTGCTGCGCAACCGCATGAAGGCGATGCGCGACCTTTCCCACCCGTACTGGGAGGGCCGGGACGTCTACGCGAGCTACACCGACTACCAGAGCGCCATCCCGATCGTGGTCACCACCTTGGGCCGGCTCCAGCAGCACGGCCCGCTCGGACAGGTGTGGTGGCGGCTGGGGCACTCCGGCCTGGAGACCCTGGGGCAGGCCCTGGCTAACCCGGACGGCCGCGCGGCCTACCGGGCCCGGCAGGAAGCCGAGGCCGAAGCCGAGCGCCTGGCCGCCGAAGCCGAAGAACGCGAGCGCGAGCACCAGGAGCGCGAGGCCTCACGCTGCCCGGTGTGCCACCGCGCCGCAGACGAGTACGAGGACTGGGACGACGCGGCCCACGGCGGCAACCCCTGCCAGCCCTGCGTCCGCGCCCAGCAGGAAGCCGAAGAACACGCCGCCCGGCAGCAGCTGGACCAGGCCATCGCCCAGAACACCGGCTTCCTCCAGGAGTGGACCGAGAACACCACTCCGCGCCGCGTCCTGGCTCGCCAAGCCCTGGACTGGGGCAAGGAGCTGCTGGCTGCCTGGAACGACCGGCACAGCGCCGCACAGCGCCCCGCGCCGCTGGCGCCGACACCCAGGCCGGCGCCCCGGGGCGGTACCCGCAGCCCGGCCGCCCGCACCGCCCTCCAGCAGCTGCTCGCCGAACTCGAAGCCGAACCCACCGGACAGCCGACGCCCGGCACCGAGGCAGAGGCACCGCCCCAGGCGCAGCCGCCCGCGCCGCGCCGCGCAGTGATCCAGCGCCCATCCCGGCCCGCGGCTGCTCCGTCTCCGGACGGCAGGCCCGCGTACACCCGAGCGCAGCTCCAGGCCCGCTACGCCGGGCTGCCCGAACCGCTGCGCAGCAGGATGATCGCCCTGATCGAGGAACGGCAACGCCAGCAGCGCGACCAGGACCAACCACCCCCGCAGGACTCCATATGACGTAACGTCAGACCTGCGGAACAACCCGATCAGGGAGTGGCACCCACGTCCGGGGCCGGAAGCGCCGAAGGGCGCGCACCCTTCGGCACGCGCCCTTCGCTGCTGCCCAGCAGAGCCCGGTCTCACCCGCGACCGGCCGCCGTCACCACTGCAACCCCAGCTCCGCCAGCGCTGCCAGTTGCTCCGCGGTCAGCTTGTCCCTGCGGCTCTTCGTGTTGGAGATCCATACCCCCAGCCGCACGGGAGCGCCCCCCTCCAGCTCCTCCGTGTGGGCCCTGGGCACCACCACCGAGCCCGTCCGCTCCTGGTACTGCCGCAGGGCCGCCAGCCCCCGCGTGAAGGCCGTAGAACGGCCCCCAGAGCCCTTCCCGGGCACCGGCTGCTCCGGTGCGGCGGGCGCGGCCTCGGGCACGACTCCCAGGGCCTCCAGGCGCTCGCGCTGCCCGTCGGCCAGGCCGTGCCACACCACCGCCTGGCGCTGCCGCTCCAGCCACCGGCCGACGTCATGGCCATGGATGGTCACGCCCGGCTCCAGGTCCACCAGCTCCGCCCCCAGTTCGGTGACGCACTCGCGCACCCCGGCGTAGTGCCGCTGCCACTCCAGCGGCCAGGCCGGGTTCCAGTCCGGGTCGATCTCCACCAGCGCGGCCTCCCGCTCCGGCAAGCCGGCCAACGCGCCGGGCCGCCGCTGGTTCGAGAGCCATTGCCCCACCGGCCGGTCCAGCGCCGTGGCGGAACGCGGCGCGGCCAGGGTCTGGTGGTCCGCGAAGTAGGCACGGGCCGCTGCCAGGTTCTCCGCCCAGGCGTACTCCCCGGCGTCCCAGATCATCCCGAGCCCGTCCAACTGCTTCACGCGCTTGCCGGTCATCTGCCCGGCCGCGTACGCCTTCCGCTGCTCACTGATCCAGTGCCCCAAGGGGTAGTTGCCCTCCTTGTGGTCGAACACCACCCGCATGTGCCCCTCGCGCTTCTCGAACTGCTGCGCCGCGCTGAACCCCCGAGCCCAGTCCAGCCGCTCCGTGTCGATCACGTTGAAGGAAACCCAGTCCGCGACCAACTTCGGGTCACGAGTGGTGGAAAAACGCAGCAGCAAACGGTTCTCCGGCTGCCCCGGCTCAGGCGCGGCACCGATATCCATGGACGGGTTCACATCCCGCTGCTGGTCGGCCTGCGGGATCGCCAGCATTTCCACAGCCTCTTCGTCATGGCTGCGCAGGGCGCGCAATACCGCTACCAACGGCTTGTAGCTCCCGGAGGTGAACATATCCTCGGGCTGCTCACCGGGACCAAGGAATACCGGCACAATCAGCGACGCCAATTTGCCCTCTCCGGGGGCCTGACGAAGCGCGCGGCCGATGGCCTGGACGATGTCGTGCGGCGCCCCCTTGGGGTCCAGCAGGGCCACCGAGTCCACGGCCCGGATGTCCACGCCTTCGCCCAGAACCCGGCAGTTCGAGAGCACCGCTCGCCGCGCGGAGCGCCCGAACTCGCCCAGCACCTTCCGCCGACGCTCCGCGCTGTGCTCGCCCTGGAGCCAGTCCGCCCAGACCTTCGACGGGTACCGCTCCGGGTCCGTGGCGTACAGGTGCGCCGCGACGGCGGGCAGGCCCTCCGCGAACGCCTGCGCCTCGATCGTCCGGTGATGGAACGTGATCATCGTCTGCAGGCCGTGCTTGGCAGCGGTGTGGAGCATGGACGCCTGGAGCGCGCCCAGGCGCTCCCCGCGCAGTTTCTCCTCCGTGCGCTCGGTGCTCATCAGCCGTTCGGGCGTGACCATCGGGTCGGCCAGCTCAACCACGATGATCTGATACCGCGCCAAAAGACCCCGCTGGACTGCCTGTGCGAGCGTCATTTTGTACACGACAGGGCCGAAGATCGACTCATCCGTCATGCTCGCGGCCATCTCCTCCTTCAGCCGCTCATGCCGGTAGCCCTCGCGCAGCTCCCAGGCCGGCACCGGCCGCTCCTGCCAGATTCTGGGCGTGGCCGTCAGATACAAACGCCTGGTCGACGGGATGACGCTCTGGTCGTGGATCTCCGCCCACGCCTTACCCAAACTGCCGGACGTCCTGTGCGCCTCGTCAATGATCGTTAGGTCCATCGGGGCCAGCTTCTGGCCGTAGACGCCCTCGAACGCCTCCGCCAGCACGCCCAGGCTGGAGTAGGTGGCGAAGATGATGACCGGCCCGCTGCCGTGCCACAGCGCCAGCTGCGGCGGGCTGGTGGTGCACCGCACGTCCAGGTCGAACAGCTCCACATCGTCCTGGAGCCCGCACACCGCCACGGCCGGCCCCGTGTGCCCTACCTCCCGGTAGGCCCGCGCCGTCTGGGTCAGCAGGTCCAGGGTCGGCACCACGACCAGGTTCCGCCCACGCGGGGACAGCCGCAGCATCGAAGCCGCAGCCGTGATGGTCTTGCCCGAACCGCATGGGGAATGCACCTGCGCCCGCAGGCCATTCGGCGGTACCTTTTTCCCGGGCGGGATATCCAGGCCCCGGACAATGGCGTCCACGGCTTCGATCTGATGGTCACGGAGTTTCACGGACATTCGCCGTCTCCCTTTCTCGGATACGCGAGAGGATTTCCACGGAGTGACCAGGGCCGCTCATCCGGTCCGGTCCAGGAGGGGGTGCTGTGCAATCCTGACTCTACACAGTGCATCATCATGATGCATCCCACTTGACCGAAGTTCCCACAGCCGAGCGAAGGTTGTCCAGTACCCCCCACGGAAACGGCCGGATCGTGTATGCTGGTGGGATGTTGAAGCCGCAGTTCGCACCGTTCTTGACGGACGGTCACCGGGTGG
>NZ_BBPM01000032.1:0-68313 GCF_000787775.1 Streptacidiphilus carbonis
CGCCGGGAGCCTGCTGACCTGGCCGTGGTAGGCCAGCTGCAGCTGTCCGGCCAGCGGCACGGAACCCGCGCCGGGGCCGGCGGCGAGGCCGGTGCGGTCGGTGAGGCCGGTGCCGCCGTCGCCCTCAGGGCCCGAAGCGACCGGCAGCTCGCTCAGCGCCAGCGGATTGCCGTGCGCCTGGGCCAGCACCCGGCTGCGGGCCCGCTCGCTGAGCCCGGCGGCGCGCTCGCCGAGCAGGGCGCGGGCCGCGTCGGCGGACAGCGCGCCGAGCCGCAGCTCGGGCAGGCCCGAGGCGGACCAGGCGCCCTCGCCGTCCCGCGCGCCGAACAGCAGCACCACGCCCTCGGCCTGCAGCCGCCGGGCCGCCAGCAGCAGCGCCTCGGCCGAGGCCCGGTCCAGCCACTGGGCGTCGTCGACCACGCACAGCAACGGCTCCTTCTCGGCCAGGTCGGCGAGGAGGGTGAGGGTGGCCAGACCGGCCAGCAGCCGGTCCGGGGCGGCGCCGGCAGCCGCGGGCTCGTCGCTGAGGCCGAAGGCGCGCTGCAGCGCCCGGCGCTGCGGGCCCGGCAGCCCGGGCAGCCGGTCCAGGGCGGGTGCGAGCAGCAGGTTCAGCCCGGCGAAGGGCAGATCGGCCTCGTACTCCACGCCGGTGGCGCGGACCACCCGGAAACCCCCGGCCGCCGCCACGGCGTGGTCCAGCAGCGCGGTCTTGCCGATACCCGGCTCGCCGCGCAGCACCAGCACCCCGCTGCGCCCGGCCCGCGCACCCTGCAGCAGCGCCTCCACGGCGGCCTGTTCACGCTCGCGTCCGTACAGCAAACCGGGATCCCCCTCGCCCTCTGCACGCACCCTACCTGCGCCCTGCGACGACGCCCGGCGGAAAGTACCTAAGCACGACGGATTCCCGGCCTGCGCGTCCTGCGTACCTTCTTGACCTGCAAGGACGAACCGTCAGAAGCCAAGGGAGAAACCGAGATGAGCGACCTCCAGGACCTCGCCGAGCGCTACATCGCCACCTGGAACGAGACCGACCCCGCCGCCCGCCGGCGCCTGGTCGACGAGCTCTGGACCGAGGACTGCAGCTACACCGACCCGCTGGTGGCCGCCGAGGGCAGGGAAGCGATCGACGCGACCCTGGGCGCCGTCCAGGCCCAGTTCCCCGGACTGGTGTTCACCCTCGGCGGCGCCGTCGACGCCCATCACGACATCGCCCGGTTCACCTGGGAGCTCGGCCCCCAGGGCGCCGAGTCCCTGGTCGTCGGCTTCGACGTGCTGGTGGCCGACGCCGACGGACGCATCAAGGACGTGCACGGCTTCCTCGACAAGGTGCCGTCGGTCTGACGCCCGCCCGGACCGCGCTCCGGGCCCGGCAACACCCCCCGCTCCCCGTCCGGGGCTGCTCCCACAGCCCCGGGCGGGGCCCGTCCCCCGAATGAACCGACCCCTTCGTGATCAGGAGAGCACTGATGACCACCTCCACCCTCCGCGCCGCCGCCCCGGCCGCACCGGCCGGGGCGGGGACCGCGCCCCGGGGACTGCTCCCGGTGATGCTGACCGCGACCTTCATGACCGCCCTGGACTTCTTCATCGTCAATGTGGCGATCCCCTCCATGCAGGTGGACCTGCGGGCCGGCGCCTCGGCGATCCAGTGGATCGTCGCCGCCTTCGGCCTGGCCCTGGCCGCCGCGCTGATCACCGCGGGCCGGATCGGCGACATCGCCGGACGCCGCCGGATCTTCGGGCTCGGCCTGACCCTGTTCACCCTCTCCTCGGCCGCCTGCGGACTGGCCCCCACCGTCGGCGTGCTGATCGCCGCCCGCGCCGTGCAGGGGCTGTCGGCCGCGCTGATGGGACCGCAGGTGCTGGTCATCCTGCAGACCGCCTACCAGGGCGCGGCCCAGGCCAAGGCGTTCGCGATGTACGGGCTCACCATGGGCATCGGCGCGGTGTTCGGCCAGCTGATCGGCGGAGTGCTGATCCGGGCCGACCTGTTCGGCCTCGACTGGCGCTCCTGCTTCCTGATCAACGTCCCGGTCGGCATCGCCACCCTGGTCCTCATCCCCCGGGTGGTCCCGGAGTCCCGTGCCCCGCAGCGCCCCCGGCTCGACCTCACCGGCGTCGCGCTGGTCACCGCCGCCCTGGTCACCCTGGTGCTGCCGCTGATCCAGGGCCGGGCCCAGGGCTGGCCGGAGTGGACCTGGGTGTGCCTGGCCGGCTCCGCCGTCCTGTTCACCGTCTTCGGCGTGCACCAGCACCGGGCGAGCGGCCGCGACGGTCTGCCGCTGGTCCACACCGGACTGTTCCGGGAGCGCGCCTTCAGCGCAGGATCGCTGGCCCAGCTCGCCTTCTGGCTCGGCCAGGGCTCGTTCTTCCTGATCCTGGCGCTCTACCTGCAGCAGGGCCGGGGCCTGGACGCGCTGGCCTCCGGCGTGGTGTTCACCGTGATCGGCGGCGGCTACCTGGTCACCTCGATGACCGCGCACCGGCTCGCGGCCCGGCTGGGCCGCCGGGTGCTGACCGTCGGAGCGCTGCTGATGGCGCTGGGCCTGGGCCTGCTCTGGCTGGCCGTCGGCGAGCTGGGCACCGGCGGCGGCACCGCCGGGGTGGCCTGGCTGGCACCGGGCCTGCTGGTGGACGGCCTGGGAATGGGCATGGTCATCGCCCCGCTGACCGGAACCGTGCTCAGCCGGGTCGACCGGCAGCTGGCCGGCTCCGCGTCCGGGGTGCTGGCCACCACTCAGCAGGTGGCCGGCGCCCTGGGGATCGCCCTGATCGGCATCGTCTTCTACGGCGCCCTCGGCAACGGCTCCCCGGACCGGTTCCCGCACGCCTTCCAGCTCGGCCTGGCCTCACTGGCCGGAGTGGAACTGGTACTGGCCGGCCTGGTCCAACTGCTCCCCCGCCGCGCTTCCTGACGCAGCATCGGCCAGGACGGCGCCGCCCCCGGGATCCGGGGGCGGCGCCGTCCCTTCCGTGCTCCTGATGTGCCGTCACTCCTGATGTGCCGTCAGCCGAGACTGATCTCCCCGAGGGCGAAGCCGGGGACCGCCTCGGCGCCGGGCAGGCAGACCGCGATCCAGGACACCGCCGGGACGGACAGGTCCAGCAGCACATCGGCCGCGTTGCGCGGCACAAAACCGGCGACGTCCAGCTCCCAGCCCCAGGCCACCGAGCCGCGGGTGCGGCAGGTCCCGGACAGCACCACCCCGCCGGGCATCCCCAGTGCGAAGCCGGCGCAGAGCAGCGAGCAGAGCAGGTCCAGGTCGGCCTCCTCGATCCGCAGCACCGAGCCGCCGTCCTCCCCCTCCTGCAGCAGCAGGTCGGCCCAGGCCTCCACCGGCCCCTCCGGCGAGCGCAGCGAGCAGACCAGCCGGAACCGGCCCTGCCCGGCGCCCACCAGGACCCGCCGCAGTGCGTCCGCGCCCCGGGTGTAGGCGGCGTGCAGCTGGTCCTCCGGGAACTCCCCGCCGGTGGCCGCCGCCTCGGCGGTCTCGGACAGCATCCGGGCCAGCCGGCGGTGCACCAGGCCGCGCTCGCGGGCCCGGGCCAGCCGGGAGGTGAACTCGGCCACCGGTTCGCCCTCGTAGAGCACCCACTCGTCCTCGGCGTCCGGGTCGGCGGTGTAGACGGTGTGGCTCTGCGGGTCGGCCAGCGAGAGGCCGCGGCTGCGGCAGAAGTCGACCAGGTCGGCCGGGTGGAAGGCACGGCCCCGGACCACCCCGCCGGCCTCGCGCAGCCGGCCGAGCAGCTCCTCGATGTCCGCCAGGTACTCGGTGTAGCAGGTGTACTCGGTGCCGCCGTCCCGCCGCAGCGCCTCGAAGTCCTCGCGGCAGGTGACCACCCCGAGCAGGGTGGGCGCCGGCGGGCAGGCCGCCCGGCTGCGGCTGCCGGCGCGGGTGAGGCCGCGGGCGGCGGCCCGGCAGCGTGCGGAGGCCGCGGTCCTGGCGGCGGACGGGCGGCGGGTACGGACGTGCCTGGCGGCCATGGGGACTCCTCGGGGGCGGAAGGTCTCGGCGTTGCGGCCCCGTCGGCCGCTACCTGCGTCCTCCCCTGTCACCCGCGCCCCATGCGCACCCTGTGTAACAGGACTGTCACCAATAGTGACGCAGAGCGATGACAAGGAAGGCCCGGCGCCTGCCCCCGCTCAGCGGGGGACGCGTCGGGCCTTCTCCGGCCGTCAGTCGCGCGTTGCGCGCAGTGACGGCTTGAGCTCCAGCAGTCGGGCCAGCAGTCCGTTGACGAAGGCCGGGGACTCGTCGGTGGAGAACTCCTTGGCGATCTCGACCGACTCGTCCAGGACGACCGCGTCCGGGACGCCGTCCTCCCAGATCAGCTCGTACGCGCCCAGGCGCAGCACATTGCGGTCCACGACCGGCATCCGGTCCAGCGTCCAGCCCACCGCGTAGGTCGCGAGCAGTTCGTCGATCCGGGCGGCGTGCTGGGTGTAGCCCTCGACCAGCTCCATCGTGTACTCGCTGACCTGCGGCGTGCCCTCGTCCGGGGTGCGCGCCCGGCGCACCCAGTCCGCGAGGACGGACTGCGGGGCGACGCCCCGGTGGTCGGCCTCGAAGAGGATCTGGAAGGCGCGCGTGCGGGCCTTGTTGCGTGCGGTCGACACGGTTAGGAGTTCACCCGGCCGAGGTAGTCGCCGGTGCGGGTGTCGACCTTGATCTTCTCGCCGGTGGTGATGAAGAGCGGGACACCGATCTCGTGGCCGGTCTCCAGGCGGGCCGGCTTGGTGCCGCCGGTGGAGCGGTCGCCCTGGACGCCGGGCTCGGTGTACTCGATGACCAGCTCGACCGAGGCAGGCAGTTCGACGTACAGGGGCGCGCCCTGGTACATCGCCACGGTGGCCTCGTTGCCCTCGAGCAGGTAGTGGGCGTTGTCGCCGAGGACGGCCGGGCTGATCTGGATCTGGTCGTAGGTGTCCATGTCCATGAACACGAAGTCCTCGCCGTCCTTGTACGAGAACTGCATCCCGCGCTTGTCGACGCTGGCCGTCTCGACCTTCACGCCGGCGTTGAAGGTCTTGTCGACCACCTTGCCGGACAGCACGTGCTTCAGCTTGGTGCGCACGAAGGCCGGGCCCTTGCCGGGCTTGACGTGCTGGAACTCGACGACGGACCACAGCTGGTCGTTGTCGAGCTTGAGCACCATGCCGTTCTTGAGGTCGTTGGTGGAAGCCACGGTCGCACTAACTCCTGATATATCGCGGAATGTCAAGCATCAGAACCAAGCGGCGGTGTCCGCGGACCCGCGAGGGTCACAGGGCGAGGAGCTCCTTGGTCGTGATGGTGAGCAGCTCGGGACCGCCGTCCTCGGACGGACGGACCACGAGCGTGTCCTCGATCCGGACCCCGCCCCGGCCCGGGATGCACACCCCGACGCCGACGGTTACCGGCACACGGTTGTCAAGCTTACCCAACTCCTGAGGTCCCAGATGCGGCTCCTCCCCGATCTCCAGGCCGACACCCGCCCCCACCCCCGCGCCGAGGCTTTCGCCGGCGACCCGGCCTGCCGCCTCCAGCACCCGCCCGGCCGCCCGGTCCGCCACCTGGTAGCCGCCGCCGACCGCCAGCGACTCGCGGGCGGCGCGCTGGGCGTCGAAGACCTGCCGGTGCAGCTCGGACTGCCAGTCGGCGGGGCTGAGGCCGACCACGAAGGTACGGGTGGCGGCGGTCCGGTAGCCGCGGTAGCAGGCGCCCAGGGCGACGGTGAGGAAGTCGCCGTCCTCGACCCTGCGGTCCCCCGAGCTGTGGTCGGCGCGGCCCGAGTGGTCGCCCGCGCCCACCCGGGTCGGGAAGGCCGCGGAGTCGGCGCCGTGGTCGATCATCCGGCGCTCCAGCTCCATCGCCAGGTGCCGTTCGGTACGGCCGATCAGGATCGACTCCAGCAGCTCGCCCAGCGCCTGGTCGGCGATCTCCCCGGCGATCCGCAGGCAGGAGATCTCCTCCTCGTCCTTGACGGTGCGCAGCTGCTCCACGGCGCGGCCCAGGTCGCGCAGGTCCTCCACGGCCGGGGCCGCTGCGGCGACGGCCCGGTGCCGGGCCACGGTGAGGTCGTGCTCCTCCACCCCCAGCGTGCGGCCCCGGCAGCGGGCGGCCAGCAGCACCGCCGGGTCGGCGCCGGCCGGCACCGGCAGCACGGTGCAGCCGCCGGCCGGGCCGGCGGCCTCGGCCCCGTCCCGGGTCAGCAGCAGCGCGGCGGCGGTGTCCGTGCCGGTGAGCCAGCGGACATTGGCGGGCCGGGTGACCAGCGCCGCGTCCAGCCCTGCGGCGCTGCAGCGTTCCCGCATGCGGTCGCGGCGCTCCTCGTGCACTTTCCCCATGTCATGAGCGTAGGCACGGGGGCGCCAGGTCGCTCGGCGGGATCGTCCGAGTGCGGACCGTAGATGGCTGGTCGCGCAGTTCCCCGCGTCCCTAGGGGTCTGCAACTGGCTCAGTTGCACGTGCCAGGGGCGCGGGGAACTGCGCGACCAGCCACGCACACGCCGCAGCCGAAGGACTACCGGTGCACCGCTCCGGCGAGTACCTGCTCCAACGCGGAGACGGTCCCCGGGACGTCCAGTTTGGAGTTGTCGATGATGGGGAGCCCGGAGCCGTACCACCCGGCCATCCGCCCGTGGATACGGGCGACCTCCTCGTCCTCCAGTCGCCGCACCCCTGCGCGCTGCGCGTTGCGGGACAGCACCACGTCCAGGCCGGGAAGCAGGACCACCGGGACCAGGTCGGGGCCGACATGCCGCTTCCAGCCGCCCAGACCGATCGCCGGGCGGTCCGGGAAGACGGCGTCGTCGATGATGCAGGAGATGCCGTTGGCGAGGTAGTTGCGGGCGGCGAAGCCGCAGGTGCGGCGGGCCAGCCGGTACTGGGCCTCGGACTGGTCGTTCCACCCCGACTGCGGATTGGCGAACCCCGAGCGGACCCATTCGCGGACGTCGTCCAGGCTGATGTGCGCCGTCGGCGTGGCACGGCTCTCGGCCCACTGCCGGGCCACCGAGGTCTTGCCGGCCCCAGCCGGGCCGATCAGCAGCACTGCCACCGGGCCCCGCGCGTGCGGGTGGGCCGGCGCCGTGCCCGGCGGCAGGCCGGTCGGCATGACGAAGTGTCCGGTGGGTCCGGTGGCCGACTCCGGCACGGCTCGCAGCTGCAGCGTCGCCCGCGGCGGTCCTGGCGTGGGCTCGGGCAGGCTGCCCTGGTAGTGCCCGTCGCTCACCGCTCCACCGCTCACCCGTCCACCTCCTGCGTCACCCACGTCCCGGCCGGAGCGACGATACCGCGCCGCAGCCGCCCCCACAGCTGCGCGTTCCCCGGCCGCCCCGTCGTCATGTCAACGAGCGGGAACGGCCCAGGGTTTCGAGGTCAGACCAGGGCCCGCAGCGCCAGCTCGTAGGAGCCGATGCCGAAGCCGGCGATGGTGCCGGAGGCGACCGCGGAGATCACCGAGGTGTGCCGGAACTCCTCGCGGGCGTGCGGGTTGGAGATGTGCACCTCGATCAGCGGGGCGGTCCGCTGCGAGGCGGCGTCACGCATGGCGTAGGAGTAGTGCGTGAAGGCGCCGGGGTTGATCACCACCGGGTACTTCCCGTCCGCAGCCTCGTGCAGCCAGCGGATCATCTCGCCCTCGTCGTTGGTCTCCCTGACCTCGACGTCCAGCCCCAGCTCCTTGCCCAGCGAAGTGCAGCGTTCGACCAGACCGGCGTAGGAGGTGGAACCGTAGACGTCGGGCTCGCGGCTGCCCAGGCGGCCCAGGTTGGGGCCGTTGAGGACGAGGACCCGCTGGGTCATTTGGCCACCTCGGCGTAGGCGGCGACCAGCAGGGTGGGGTCCGGGGCCTCCAGCACGGTGGGCTTGGCCAGGCCGTCCAGGACGATGAAGCGCAGCATGTCCGCGCGGGACTTCTTGTCCAGCTTCATGGTCTCCAGCAGCTTGGGCCAGGCGTCCGCCGAGTAGGTCAGCGGCAGGCCGACCGAGGCCAGCACCGCGCGGTGGCGGTCGGCCGTGGCGTCGTCCAACCGCCCGGCCAGTCGGCCGAGTTCGGCGGCGTAGACCATGCCGACGCTGACCGCCGCGCCGTGCCGCCACTTGTAGCGCTCGTTGCGCTCGATGGCGTGCGCCAGGGTGTGGCCGTAGTTGAGGATCTCGCGGCGGCCGGCCTCCTTGAGGTCGCCGGAGACCACCTCGGCCTTGACCTTGATGGAGCGCTCGATGAGCTCGGCGGTGTGCGCGCCCTCGGGCGTGGTGGCCGCCTGCGGGTCGGACTCGACCAGGTCCAGGATCACCGGGTCGGCGATGAAGCCGGTCTTGATCACCTCGGCCAGGCCGCTGATGTAGTCGTTGCGCGGCAGCGTCTCCAGGGTGGCCAGGTCGGCCAGGACCCCGCACGGCGGGTGGAACGCGCCGACCAGGTTCTTGCCCTCGGCGATGTTGATGCCGGTCTTGCCGCCGACCGCCGCGTCCACCATGCCCAGCAGGGTGGTCGGCATGGCGACCCAGCGGATCCCGCGCAGCCAGGACGCGGCGACGAAGCCGGCCAGGTCGGTGGTGGAGCCGCCGCCCACCCCGACGATGGCGTCGGTGCGGGTGAAGCCGGTCTGGGCCAGCACCGACCAGCAGTACGCGGCGACCTCGGCGCTCTTGGCCTCCTCGGCGTTGGGCACCTGGAGGGCGATGGCCTCGTACCCCTGCGCCGCCAGGTCGTCCCGGATCGCCTCACCGGTCGCGGCCAGCGCCTCGGGGTGCACCACGGCCA
Source organism: Streptacidiphilus carbonis (assembly GCF_000787775.1). GTDB lineage: Bacteria > Actinomycetota > Actinomycetes > Streptomycetales > Streptomycetaceae > Streptacidiphilus > Streptacidiphilus carbonis. The sequence goes on from NZ_BBPM01000032.1 coordinate 8,752, forward strand.
CCCGCTGGGCCGCGGAACCGATCAACCCGCCGAGCTCGCCCAGCAGCTGACGGCCCAGCAGCACATCGTAGGGCGCGCTGCCGGCGCTGCCGCCCACGCGGATCCGGGTGACTTCCTGAGACTCCGTCATGCCTTCTCCAGCTGAAGCGCGTCGAGGACGGCGTCGGCCACCTGATCGGGCGTCAGACCGTCGGTGGCCACCACGGCGCGGGCGACCTCGGTGTACAGGGGGCGGCGCTGCTCCATGAGTTCGCGCCAGCGGGCCCGGGGATTGCCGATCAGCAGCGGGCGCGGCGCGTCCAGCCCGACCCGCTTGACCGCGTCGTGCAGGGAGACGTCCAGGAACACCACGGCGTGGCCGCCGAGCAGTTCCCGGGTCCGCTCACTCAGGATCGCGCCGCCGCCAAGCGCCAGTACCCCGGTGTGCCCGGCCAGCGCGGTGCGCACGGCCTCCGCCTCCAGCTCGCGGAAGTGCGCCTCACCGTGGTCCACGAAGAGGTCGGCGATCGGCTGGCCGGCGGTGGCCACGATGTCGGCATCGGTGTCGCGCAGGGTCACGCCCAGGCGCGCGGCCAGGGCCGCGCCGACGCTGGACTTGCCCGATCCCGGTGGCCCGACGAGCACCACCACCGGGGCGACCGTCGGGCCGCTCATCGGACGATCAGGTTGTCGAGGTAGCTCTGGACGTTGCGCCGGGTCTCGCTGACGCTGTCCCCGCCGAACTTCTCGTCCACCGCATCGGCCAGCACCAGCGCCACCATCGCCTCGGCGACGATCCCGGCGGCCGGGACGGCGCAGACGTCGGAGCGCTGGTGGTGCGCCCGGGCGACCTGGCCGGTACGGGTGTCGATGGTGGCCAGGGCGCGCGGCACGGTCGCAATCGGCTTCATCGCGGCGCGCACTCGCAGCAACTCGCCGGTGGACATGCCGCCCTCGGTGCCGCCGGAGCGGCCGGTGGCCCGGCGCACCCCGTCGGGGCCCGGCACGATCTCGTCGTGGGCCTGCGACCCGGGGATCCGGGCCAGCTCGAAGCCGTCGCCGACCTCGACGCCCTTGATGGCCTGAATACCCATCAGCGCCGACGCCAGCCTGGCGTCCAGCCGGCGGTCCCAGTGCACGTGCGAGCCCAGGCCCGGCGGCAGACCGTAGGCCAGCACCTCGACGATGCCGCCCAGGGTGTCGCCGTCCTTGTGGGCCTGGTCGATCTCGGCGACCATCTGCTTGGCCGCGTCGGCGTCCAGGCAGCGCACCGGGTCCTCGTCCAGGCGCGCCTCGTCGGCCGGGACCGGGACCACACCGGCCGGGGCCTTGGCCGCGCCCAGCTCCACCACGTGCGAGACCAGCTCGATGCCGCAGACCTCCCTGAGGTAGGAGCGGGCCACGGCGCCCAGGGCGACCCGGGCCGCGGTCTCCCGAGCGCTGGCGCGCTCCAGCACCGGCCGCGCCTCGTCCAGGTGGTACTTCTGCATCCCGACCAGGTCGGCGTGGCCGGGGCGGGGGCGGGTCAGCGCCTCGTTGCGGGCCAGGCCGGCCAGGATCTCGGGGTCGACCGGGTCGGCCGACATCACCTGCTCCCACTTGGGCCACTCGGTGTTGCCGACCATGATCGCCACCGGGCTGCCCATGGTCAGGCCGTGCCGGACCCCGCCGAGGAAGGTGACCTGGTCCTGCTCGAACTTCATCCGGGCACCGCGGCCGTAGCCCAGGCGACGGCGCGCCAGCGCGTCCACGATCACCTCGGAGGTGACCGGGACACCGGCGGGCAGGCCCTCCAACGTCGCCACGAGTGCGGGGCCGTGCGACTCCCCCGCCGTCAACCAGCGCAAGGTACCCAACGGTGCTCCTCAAAGATCCGGACGTGCGTCGTCTCCGATCCTCCCACGACACCCGCCGGACCTCAGAATCAGTCCAGGGTACGGACCCGCCGCGGGGTGCTGGTCCGGGGTGGAGTACTCAGCTGCGGACCGGGGGCTTGTCGCGCAGTTCCCCGCGCCCCTATGGGTCTGCAACTGGCTCAGTTGCACTGGAGAGGGGCGCGGGGAACTGCGCGAACAGCAACCAGGCACGCGCCGCAGCCAGAAATCCCTCAGAAACCGAGGGCGGCCTCGCCCGCAGCCCGCATCGCGTCCAGCGGCCCCGCCGCCACCCCGGTGAACATCTCGAACTGCAGCACCGCCTGGTGCACCAGCAGGTCCAGCCCACCGACGACGACGCCGCCGCGCCGCGCCCACGCGGCGGCCAGCGCGGTGGGCCAGGGGTGGTAGAGCACGTCGAACAGCACGCCCGGCGACTGCGGCACCGCGGCGGCGAGGTGGTCGGCGGCGCCGACCGGGGTGGTGGAGACGGTGAGCGGCGCGTCGAAGGCCTCGGCCGCACGCTCCCAGTCCGCGGTGCGCACCTTCACCTGCAGCCGTTCGCCGAGCGCCAGCATCTGCGCGGCCCGCTCCGGGCCCCGGACATAGGCGGTGACCTCGCCGGTGCAGACCCGGCCGAGCGCGGCCAGCGTCGACGAGGCGGTTGCCCCCGCGCCCAGCACCGAGGCGGAGCCCACCTCGGTCACCCCGCGCTCGCGCAGCGCCGCGATCAGTCCGGGGACGTCGGTGTTGTCGCCGGTGCGGCGGCCGTCCTCGGTGAAGACCACGGTGTTGACCGCGTCCACCGCCAGTGCGGTGTCGCTGACTTCGTCCAGCAGGGGGATCACCGCCCGCTTCAGCGGCATGGTCAGCGAGAGGCCGGCCCACCCCTCGCCCTCCACGTCGAGTGACGCGAGGAAGCCGGGCAGCCCGGCCTCGTCCACCTCGAAGCGCCCGTAGTGGCGCCCGGTGAGCCCCAGCGCCGCATAGCCGGCGTTGTGCAGCACCGGGGAGAGCGAGTGCGCGATCGGCGAGCCCAGCACCGCGGCCCGGGTGGCGGACCGCATCAGTCGCACTGCCCGGCCGAGGCGTTGAAGCCCTGGTTGTGGGCCGTGCAGTACTGCTTCACCAGCACCTTGAAGTCGGTGAAGGTGTTTGCGAACTGGGTGTTGGTCGGGCTCATCGCGATGAAGTAGAGCCAGCTGCCGGGCGCCGGGTTGAGCACCGCGTTGATGGCGGCCGCGCCCGGGTTGCTGATCGGGCCCGGGGGCAGCCCCTTGACCAGGTAGGTGTTGTAGCCGCCGGCCTTGTCGCCGTCCTTCTGGGCGTTGGTGAACTTGGTGGAGTTCAGCGCGTACTGCAGCGTGGTGTCCAGCTGCAGCTGGCCGTGGGTCTCGCCGTCGGTCTCGTTGATGCGGTTGCTGAGCACCCGGGCGATCTTGCTGAAGTCGGCCGAGTTGTTGCCCTCCGCCTGCAGGATGCTCGCCTCGATCAGCACCTGGTAGCCGGACTTGAGCTTGACCGCGGAGGCGCCGGAGTCCATGCCCAGGCCCTGGAACTGGGCCACGGTGTTGGCGACCATCTGCTTCAGCAGGTCGGCCGGCTTCATGCCCTTGGTGACCGAGTAGCGCGTCGGCCAGAGGAATCCTTCGATGTCGCCGTTGGCGTAGGCCGGCAGACCCAGGGCCGAGATGTTGTCCTTGGCTGCCTTCGCAGTGGTTCCAGCGGGCAGGCCGAGCTTGGCGTCGATCTTGGTGTAGACCGCACTGGCGCGCATGCCCTCGGTGACGGTCATGACATCCCCGCCGTTGTCCGCGATCAGCAGTGCCACCGCATCAGCACCGGACATCTCCCGCTTGAGCGTGTAGGAACCAGGCTGGATGGTGGTCGCCTTGGCGTTCTTGTTGTAGGCGTTGACGAACGCCTGGCCGCTCTTGACCACGTCGTCGGCCTTCAGCACATTGGCCATGGCCCAGCCGTCGGCGCCGCTGGGGATGGTGACCGTCACCGAGCCGGTGCCGCCGCCCGTGAAGTCGGCGGGCGGCCCGAAGTGGTTCTTGTAGAAGCCGTAGCCGTAGTAGCCGCCGGCCCCGATGGCGGCGACCAGCAGCATCGACATGCCCAGACAGGCCACCCCGCTGCGCTTGCGCTCGGTACGGCCCTGCTGCTTGCGGCGGCGCTCGCCGCTGCGGGTGTCGTCCTCGGCGGCCAGGAAGGGCTGGTAGTCCTCTTCCTCGTCGTAGCCGTCGCCGTGGTCCTCCGGGTACTCGTCCGAGTACTCCTCGGCGGGACCCTCGTCCTCGGCCGGGAGCTCCTCGACCGGCGCGTGCTGTTCGGCGTCCAGCGCCGCGGCCTCGGCCTCCCAGTCGATGCCGTCCGGGCCGAGCACCGGGGCGGCCGGCCGCGCCGGTGGAGTGGGCGGCTGCCGGTAGGGCTGCTGGGGCCGGGCCTGCTGGGGGTGCTGCTGCTGCGGGTAGCCCTGCTGGGGGTACCCCTGCTGCGGGTAGCCCTGCTGCTGCGGACCGCCCTGCTGCGGGTAGCCGGGCTGCGGCACCGGCTGCTGCACGGGGTACTGCCCGGTGCCGTACGGGTCCTGTGCCTGCGGGTCGCCCCAGCCCGACGGCTGCTGCGGGTAGCCCACAGATCCGGCATAGGGACTGCCCTGGTTCGGGTCCCCGTGGCCCCACGGTGCGGCGCCGTAGCCCCGGCCCTGGTCGGTCATGCTTCCCCTTGGACGACGTGGCGACCGGCATCCACTCCGGTCGGACGGGACCTCCCCGCCGACGATCGAACCGACGTACCAAAGCACGTCGTGAAGCGGAACGTTACCCTAGGCGCTCAGGAGGGGGCTCCGCAGCGTTAACCATGATCTGCGCACGATTGCTCCATGGGACCGCCCCCACGCCGTTCATATGACCGTGCTCACTCGGTCGGAGCAGCGGTTTCGGTCGGTGCCACCAGCTGTCCGGGCGGCCTTCCGCCGGCCTTCTCGCCCTCCAGCGCGCTCTGCAGGATGACCACGGCGGCCGCCTGGTCGATCACAGAGCGTCCCTTTTTCGACTTCACGCCCGAGGCCCGCAGCCCCTGCGCGGCGGTGACCGTGGACATCCTCTCGTCCACCAGCCGCACCGGCACTCCGAGCGGGACCAGCTTGGCCGCCAGCTCGCCCGCGTACCGGCGGACCTTGGCCGCCGCCGGACCCTCGCCGCCGTTCAGCGAGCGCGGCAGCCCGAGGACCACCTCGACGGCCTGGTACTCCTCGGCGAGGGTGACCAGCCGGGCCTGCGAGGCAGGCCCGGCGGGGACGGTCTCGACCGGGGTGGCCAGCATCCCGTCGGGGTCGCTGGAGGCGACCCCGATCCGGGCGTCGCCCACGTCCACGCCGATCCGCCGCCCCCGCCGGAACGCACCGTCGGTCATGCGCCCTGGACCTCGCGGCGCACCGCGGCGATGGCCTGGTCGACGGCCTGCGGGTCGGTGCCGCCGCCCTGGGCTACGTCGTCCTTGCCGCCACCGCCGCCGCCGAGGGTCTTGGCCGCGACGCGGACCAGCGCCCCGGCCTTGACGCCGCGCTCGCGGGCGGCCTCGTTGGTGGCGATGACCGTCAGCGGGCGGCCGCCGACGACGCTGAACGCGGCGACGACAGCACCCCGGCCGCCAGTGACACGGGCGCGCACGTCGAGCACGAGCTTGCGAAGGTCGTCCGCCGACGTCCCGTCCGGAACCCGGGCGGCGACCAGCGCCAGCCCGTTGACGTCCTCGGCCTGCGCGGCCAGGCCGGCCGCGGCCTGCAGCACCTTCTCGGCGCGGAACCGCTCGATCTCCTTCTCGGCGTCCTTGAGCTTGCCGAGCATGCCGGCGATCTTCTCCGGCAGTTCCTCCGACCGGCCCTTGACCAGCTCGGTGAGCTGGGAGACCACGGTGTGCTCGCGGGCCAGGAAGCGGTAGGCGTCCACGCCCACCAGCGCCTCCACCCGCCGCACGCCGGAGCCGATCGAGGACTCGCCGAGCAGCTTCACCAGGCCCAGCTGGGCGGTGTTGTGGACATGGGTTCCGCCGCACAGCTCCTTGGAGAAGTCGCCGATGGTGACCACCCGGACCCGCTCGCCGTACTTCTCGCCGAACTCGGCGATGGCGCCCTGCTTGCGGGCCTCGTCGATGCCCATGATCTCGGCGGTGACGTCCAGCTCCCGGGCCAGCACCTCGTTGATCTTCTGCTCCACGTCCGACAGCACCGTGCCGGGGACGGCGTTGGGCGAGCCGAAGTCGAAGCGGAAGCGGCCGGGCGAGTTCTCCGACCCGGCCTGGGCGGCGGTGGGGCCGAGCGCGTCGCGCAGCGCCTGGTGGGTGAGGTGGGTGGCGCTGTGGGCGCGGGCGATGGCCCGGCGGCGGGTGACGTCGATGACGGCGTGCGCGGCGGAGCCGAGCACCACCTCGCCCACCATCACGCTGCCCTTGTGGACGTACACGCCGGGCACCGGCTGCTGCACGTCGCGGACCTCGACCACCGCGCCGGAGTCCAGCCGCAGCCGGCCCTGGTCGGCCAGCTGGCCGCCGCCCTCGGCGTAGAAGGGGGTGCGGTCCAGCACGACCTCGACCTCGTCGCCCTCCTGGGCGGCCGGCGCCGGGACGCCGTCGACCAGCAGGCCCACCACGACGGCTTCGGTCTCGTTACTGGTGTAGCCGAGGAAGTCGGTGGCCCCGGCGCGGTCGGCGACCTCGCGGTAGGCCGAGACGTCGGCGTGGCCCATCTTCTTGGCCTTGGCGTCGGCCTTGGCCCGGTCCCGCTGCTCCTTCATGAGCCGGCGGAAGCCGTCCTCGTCCACCGAGACGCCCTGCTCGGCGGCCATCTCCAGGGTGAGGTCGATCGGGAAGCCGTAGGTGTCGTGCAGCTGGAAGGCCTTGTCCCCGGCCAGCACGGCGCTGCCGGCCGCCTTGGTCTCGCCGACGGCGGTGTCCAGGATGCTGGTGCCGGCCCGCAGCGTCTTGAGGAAGGCGGCCTCCTCGGCCAGCGCGACGGTCTCGATCCGCTTGCGGTCGGTCTCCAGCTCCGGGTACTGCTCGCCCATGGTGCGGATCACGGTGTCGACCAGCCTGGCCACCACCGGCTCGGTGGCGCCCATCAGCCGCATGTTGCGGATGGCGCGCCGCATGATCCGGCGCAGCACATAGCCGCGGCCCTCGTTGCCGGGGGTCACCCCGTCGCCGATCAGCATCACCGAGGTGCGCATGTGGTCGGCGACCACGCGCAGCGAGACGTCGGTGCCGTGGGCCGCGCCGTAGCGGACGCCGGTCAGCTCGGTGGCGGTGTCCATGACGACGCGCAGGGTGTCCGTCTCGTACATGTTCTGCACGTTCTGCAGGATCATCGCGAGGCGTTCGAGGCCGAGGCCGGTGTCGATGTTCTTGGCGGGGAGGTCGCCCAGGATCGGGAAGTCCTCCTTGCCGTCGCCGGCGCCGCGCTCGTACTGCATGAAGACCAGGTTCCAGATCTCCACGTAGCGCTCGTCGTTGACGGCCGGGCCGCCCTCGGCGCCGAACTCGGGGCCGCGGTCGTAGTTGATCTCCGAGCAGGGGCCGCAGGGTCCGGGGACGCCCATGGACCAGAAGTTGTCCTTCTTGCCCAGCCGCTGGATCCGCTCGGCCGGGACGCCGATCTTCTCCCGCCAGATGGTCTCGGCCTCGTCGTCGTCCAGGTAGACGGTGATCCACAGCCGCTCCGGGTCCAGCCCGTAGCCGCCGTCCTGCTGCGCGGAGGTCAGCAGCTCCCACGCGTAGCGGATCGCCCCCTCCTTGAAGTAGTCGCCGAAGGAGAAGTTGCCGCACATCTGGAAGAAGGTGCCGTGCCGGGTGGTCTTGCCGACCTCCTCGATGTCCGGGGTGCGGACGCACTTCTGCACGCTGGTGGCGGTGGAGAAGGGCGGCTTGACCTCGCCGAGGAAGTACGGCTTGAACGGCACCATGCCGGCCGGGACGAGCAGCAGCGTCGGGTCGTCTGCGATCAGCGACGCCGAGGGGACCACGGTGTGGCCGCGCTCCTCGAAGAATCGCAGCCAGCGGCGGCGGATCTCAGCCGACTCCATCAGTGGTCCTCATTCCGGTCGTACGGGGTGATGTCAGTGCTAGTAGACGGTGCCGCGGGGGAAATCTCGAACGGTTTGTCCGCCCGCTGCGCCGCGATGCCGCGCAGCACCGGGCGGTCCGGCCCCGGCAGCGCGAGCACGCTGCCGTCCAGGCCCAGCTCCCGGTTGAGCTCCAGTTCGCGCTGGAGCATGCCGGCGCGTACCTCTCCCGCGAAGGAGCGTACGGCCCCGCCGATCTCCACCGCACCCTGGGCCGCGGAGTCGGCGAGACTCCCAGGGGTCAGGCTGCGGGCGACGCGGTTGGCCTTGTTGATCGTCCACACGGTCGCGCCCGCGCCCACGGCCATCCAGAACATCCGGCGCACCGGCGTCACCCCCTCTTGAGCATGCGTGCGAACAGCCCGCGGCGGGCGGTCGCCGACCGCACCTCCGCCTTGACCATTCGGGCGATCAGCTCGCGCTCGGTCTGCTGCGGGACGTAGCGGTCCGGCTGCCCGGCCGAGCGCTGCCTGGCCACCGCGCTGCGCACGCCGTAGCTGAAGGCGGACAGCTTGACCAGCGGGCCGCCCAGGGTCGCCGCCATGGTGGAGGACAGCGCGTTGGCGTTGGCGGCGGCGTCCTGGACATTGGCGGTGATCTCGTCCACCCGCACCAGCTGGTCGTTGGCGGCCCGAAGCGTCTCCGCCGCCTCGTCCAGCAGCGGTACGGTGCGTTCGGTGACGGTGGCGACCAGCACGGTGGCCTGGCGCAGCGCGCCGGCGAGCCGGACCAGGACGACGGCGAGCAGTGTCACCAGAACCGCCCAGAACACGGCGACCACGAGGCCCGCGACCTCTCCACCGGACACCTTGGCGCTCCCTCGCTCAGTCCCTGCTCCGCCCGACCGCGGGCGTGAAGAAACCCTATCGCGCTCCACCCGGCATTCCCGACCGCGTGACCCCGGGCCCGTTCGATCGTTGAACCGAACGGGGGAGCGCCGTCGGCACGCCCACTGGGGGATCAATTGACCAGCAACACCACGGGGAACCTCCCCGCCGAGACCACCGGATTCGTCGGACGGTCAGTCGAACTGACCCGAGCGGTACGGATGCTGACGACCTCTCGGCTCGTCACCGTGGTCGGCCCCGGCGGGGTGGGCAAGAGCCGGCTCGCGCTGCGCGCCGCCGCGACCGGCACCGCCGAGCCGCCTCGCGACGGCACCTGGGTGGTGGAGTGCTCACTCGTGCGGGATCCCGAACTGCTGGTGCACGCGGTGGCCGAGGCCCTGCGGGTGACCGACGGCACGGCCCGCCCCCCGGTCGACATCCTGATCACGCACCTGCGCGAGCGCAGCCTGCTGCTGGTACTGGACGGCTGCGAGCACCTGGTCGACCGCTGCGCCGCGCTGGTGGGCCGGCTGCTCGCGGAGGCGCCGGGGCTGCGGATCCTGGCCACCAGCAGGCAGCCGCTGGGCATCGGCGGGGAGTACCTGCTGCAGGTCCCGCCGCTGCCCACCGAGGGCCCGGAGCCCGAGGCGGTCCAGCTCTTCGTCCAGCGGGCCGCCGCGGTGGCGCCCGGCTTCGCCCTCACCGATGCCAACCGCCAGGCGGTGACCGCGCTCTGCCACCGGCTCGACGGCATCCCGCTGGCGCTGGAACTGGCCGCCGGGCGGCTGCGGGTGCTGGGCGTCGAGCAGATCACCGAGCGGCTCAACGACCGCTTCCGGGTGCTCACCGGCGGCTCCCGCACCGCGCTGCCCCGGCACCAGACGCTGCGCACCGCCATCGGCTGGAGCCATGAACTGTGCACCCCGGCCGAGCGGCTGCTCTGGGCCAGGATCTCGGTCTTCGCCGGCGGCTTCGACCTGGACGCCGCCGAGTACGTCTGCGCCGGCGACGGGCTGCGCGCCGACGAGGTGCTCGACCTGCTGTCCGAGCTGGTGGCCAAGTCCATCGTGCTGCGCGAGGAGGACGCCCCGGACCGGGACCCCTCCCGGGCCGCCCGCTACCGGATGCTGGACACCCTGCGCGAGTACGGCGCCCGCTGGCTCAGGGACGCCGGCGCCGAGCCGCTGCTGCGCCGGCGTCACCGCGACTGGTACCTGGGCCTGGCCACCTGGGGCGAGATCGAGTGGTTCAGCGCCCGGCAGGTGCAGACCAGCGACCGCACCCACCTGGCCCAGGCCAACCTCCGCGCCGCGCTGGACTACTGCCTCAGCGAGCCCGGCGAGGAGCAGATCGCCCAGTACCTCACCGGCACGCTCTGGTACTTCTGGGTCGGCTGCGGGCACCTGGGCGAGGGCCGGCACTGGCTGGAGCGCGCGCTGGCGCTGTCCGACGAGCCCACCGAGGCCCGCGCCAAGGCGCTGTGGGTGACCGGCTACATGGCCACCCTGCAGGGCGACCTGGGCGCGGCCCGGCCGCTGCTGGAGGAGTGCCACCGGCAGGCGCTGGAGACCGGCGACGACCGGGCGCTCGCCTACGCGGTGCACCGGCAGGGCTGCGCGGCGCTGATCGGCGACGAACTGCCGCGCGCCGTCGAGCTGTTCGAGGAGGCGCTCTGGCACTACGAGAAGCTGGGCGAGCTCAACAGCAATGTGGTGATGGCGATGTTCGAACTCGGCCTGGCGATGACCTTCCAAGGCGACACCAGGGGCGGCGAGGCCTGGATGGCCAAAGTCATGGACGTCTGCGAGGAGTTCGGCGAGCAGTGGGCCCACGCCTACGGCCTGTTCGCCTCGGCCTACTCGGAATGGTTGCTCGGCGACCTGCGCACGGCCCGGGCCCGGGCCCGCAAGTGCCTGCGGATCAACCACACCTTCCGCGATCTGGTCGGCGTGGTGCTCGGGATGGAGATGCTGGCGCTGCTGGCCACCGAGCCCGACGAGGAGGGCGCCCCCGGCGACCTGGCCGAGGCCCGGCTGCTGCAGGGAGCGGCGAACGGCATCTGGCGCAAGGTCGGCGTCCCGCTGTTCGGCTCGCGCAGCTTCAACGCGGCCCATGAGGTCTGCGAGGCCCGGGTGCTGGACGCACTGAGCGAGGAGGAGTCCGCCGAGTCGTTCCGTCTCGGCACCCTGCTGGACCTGGACGCCGCGGTCGAGCGCGCCCTGCGCGGCGGTTCGGGACCCGGCGCCGGCGGCTCCCCCGGCGGCGAGGCCCCCGGCCCGTGGCCGCTGCCCACCGCCCCGCGCAGCCCGGCGCCGGCGGACGCGTGAGCACGCGGACGCCTGAGCACGCGGACGCCTGAGCACGGAGCGGGCCGGTAACAGCCGAGCGCCGGTCCGGCCTCCGCAAGGAAGGCCGGACCGGCGCTCGTCACTGCACGTCCTACGGTTACCGCCCGCGGATCAACGCGAGTAGTACTCGACGACCAGCTGCTCGTCGCAGATGACCGGGACCTCGCGGCGCTGCGGCTCGCGGTCCAGACGGAAGGCCAGGGCCTTCAGGTTGACCTCGAGGTACTTCGCGGTCTGGCCCTCGCCCGCGTTGCCACCCTCACGGGCGACGACGAACGGGGTCTTCTCCTTGGAGCGCTCGCGGACCGTCACCACGAAGCCGGGCTTCAGCTGGAACGACGGGCGGTTGACCTTGGAGCCGTTGACCTCGATGTGGCCGTGGACGACCATCTGGCGGGCCTGGTAGATGGTGCGGGCGATGCCCGAACGCAGCACCAGGGAGTCCAGACGGGTCTCCAGCTGGCTGATCAGCGCCTCACCGGTCTTGCCCTCGACCTTGCGGGCACGGTCGAACGCGCGGGCCATCTGGGTCTCGCTCAGGTCGTACTGAGCGCGCAGGCGCTGCTTCTCGACCAGACGGACCTTGTAGTCCGAGTTCTGCTTGCGACCGCGGCCGTGCTGGCCGGGCGGGTACGGACGCGCCTCGAAGTACTTGACGGACTTCGGGGTCAGCGGAATGCCCAGGGCGCGGGCAATCTTGACCTTGGGACGCTTCTGGTTCGCCATGAACCAAACCTCATCTCACTGTACGAATTGGCTCACCACTGTTGAAGGAGGTCGCTTCTCGCGGTCCGGGGAAACCACCGCGCGCAGGGCGTGGTGATCAGCCAGTCTCCGGAACCGGGCACAATGTGCAGCACACGGGAAGCCCACCGTCCGTCTCCGGATGGTGGGCTGCACGCGACACCCGAAGGGTGCGCGACGCTCCTGGAACGGCGCCTCGCGGTGCCGCTCCCTGTATGACGTCCCGCTGGTGACGCCGGGCTCCCACCCGGACGACGGGACGTCTCGCTCGGGCCAGTCTAACGGACGCCCACCGGTGCTACTGACCGGCCAGCTTCCTGCGCACCCACTCGACGACATCGGCGTAGCGCGCCTCGGCGCCGTGCCGGCCCGGCTCGTAGTAGCGCCTGCCCTGGATCCCGTCCGGCGCGTACTGCTGGGCGGCCACACCGTCCGGCAGGTCGTGCGGATACACATAGCCCTGGGCGTGGCCGAGCTTCTTCGCACCCGCATAGTGTCCGTCCCTCAGGTGCGGCGGCACCGGTCCGGCCAGGCCCTTGCGGACGTCCTCCAGGGCCGCGGAGATGGCCAGCGTCGCCGAGTTGGACTTGGGCGCGAGGGCCAGCGCGATCACCGCGTGGGACAGGGTCAGCGACGCCTCGGGGAAGCCGATCATCGCCACCGCCTGGGCGGCGGCCACCGCGATCGGCAGGGCGTTGGGGTCGGCCAGGCCGATGTCCTCGCTCGCCGAGATCATCAGCCGCCTGGCGATGAACCTGGGGTCCTCCCCCGCCTCGATCATCCGCGCCAGGTAGTGCAGCGACGCGTCCACGTCGCTGCCCCGGATCGACTTGATCAGCGCGCTGGCCACGTCGTAGTGCTGGTCGCCGTCCCGGTCGTAGCGCACCGCGGCCCTGTCGACGGCCTGTTCGACCGTGTCCAGCCGGATCCCGTCCTCGCCCAGCTCCAGCGCGGTCCCGGCCGCCGCCTCCAGTGCCGTCAGCGCCTTGCGGGCGTCCCCGCCGGCGATCCGGACCAGGTGGTCCTCGGCGTCCCCGGCCAGCGTCAGCGCGCCGCCGAGGCCGCGCTCGTCGGTCACCGCGCGGTGCAGCAGCTCGCGGATGTCGTCGTCGGTCAGCGACTCCAGGGTCAGCAGCAGCGAGCGCGACAACAGCGGCGAGATCACCGAGAAGAAGGGGTTCTCGGTGGTCGCGGCGATCAGGGTGACCCACTGGTTCTCCACCGCGGGCAGCAGGCTGTCCTGCTGCGCCTTGGAGAAGCGGTGGATCTCGTCCAGGAAGAGCACGGTCTCCCGGCCGGACATGCCGACCTCGCGCCGCGCGGACTCGATGACCGCGCGGACCTCCTTCACCCCCGCGGTGATCGCCGACAGCTCGACGAACCGCTTCTCGGTCGCCTGGCTGATCACATAGGCGAGCGTGGTCTTCCCGGTCCCCGGCGGCCCGTGCAGGATCACCGACGAGGAGGCTGCGGGACCGCCGGCCCGTTCCACCAGCCGCCGCAGCGGCGACCCCGGGTTCAGCAGCCGACGCTGCCCGGCCACCTCGTCCAGGTTGCGCGGCCGCATCCGCACCGCCAGCGGCGAGCGCCCGGGGTCGGCGGCCTTGCGCTCCTCGGCAGCCGCGGTGAACAGGTCTGGTTCCACCCCATGACCCTACGACATCCGCCCTGGGGCGCCTGGTCCCGCGCCTGGTCCCGAGTCGGCTCCCGGCTCAGCGCGGGCGGTAGCACAGCTCCGGGCGGCCGACGCTGCCGTACTGCGGCTCCCGGACCGCGCGGCCGGTGCCGACCAGGTACTCCAGGTAGCGGCGGGCGGTGATCCTGGAGACGCCGGCCGCCGTGCCGACCGCGGCGGCCGGCAGTCCCACCGGGGAGTCGCGCAGTACGGCGGCGACTGCCTCCAGGGTGGTGCCGGTCAGGCCCTTGGGCAGGGTGCTCCCATCCGGTCTGCGCAGTTCGGCGAACGCCTGGTCCACCTCGTCCTGGCCCAGCGCCTCGCCCTCGCGGGACAGTGAGGCCCGGTAGCGGGCGTAGTGCTCCAGCTTGCTGCGCAGCGAGGCTGCCGCGAACGGCTTCAGCAGGTACTGGACCACCCCGACCGACACCGCTTGGCGCACCGTCGCCAGGTCCCGGGCCGAGGTGACGGCGATGACGTCGGCGCCGTGCCCGGCCGCCCGCAGCCGTCCGACCAGTTCCAGGCCGTGGCCGTCCGGCAGGTAGAGGTCGAGCAGCAGCAGCGCCACCGGGGCGCCCTCGGCGCGGCGCCGCTCCAGGAAGCGCAGCGCCGCGCCCGCACTGTGCGCGGTGCCGACGCAGCGGAAGCCGGGGGCGCGTCCGACGTAGAGGGCGTGCGCGTCGGCGGCGACCGGATCGTCCTCGACCACCAGCACGTCGATCGGTGTGCTGCCAGGCGGGTGGCCGGTCATGGCGCCACCACCGCCGCCCCGCGCCGCAGCGGGATCCGGACGGTGAGCACGGCGCCCGCGCCGGGCGGGCTGTCCACCTGCACCGTGCCGCCGTTGCGGCGCGCCGTCTGCGCCACCAGGGCCAGTCCCAGGCCGCGCCCCGGCTGCTTGGTGGACCAGCCGCGCCGGAACACCTTGTCCAGTGCGTCCGGGGCCAGGCCGCGTCCGGTGTCGGCGACCCGCAGCAGCAGTTCGCCGGAGGTGTTGCGGGCGGTGACGGTGACCTCGGGCGGTCCCGGGTGCTCGGCCGAGCCCTCGATGGCGGCGTCCATGGCGTTGTCGATCAGGTTGCCCAGCAGGGTGACCAGGTCCCGCGCGCCGACCGCGCCCGCCAATGAGTCGTCGATCAGGCTGTCCTCGGTGAGGGTCAGCTCGACGCCCCGCTCGGCTGCCTGCGCGGCCTTGCCGAGCAGCAGGGCGGCCAGCACCGGTTCGCTGACGGCGCCGACGACCCGGTCGGTGAGCTGCTGGGCCAGTTCCAGTTCGGCGGTGGCGAAGTCCACCGCCTGCCGGTGCCGGCCCAGTTCGATCAGTGAGACCACCGCGTGCAGCCGGTTGGCCGCCTCGTGCGCCTGCGCCCCGAGGGCGTCGGCGAAGCCGCGGACCGAGTCCAGTTCGCCGGAGAGCGCCTGCAGTTCGGTGTGGTCCCGCAGGGTCACCACGGTGCCCAGGCCGGGTCCGGTGCCGATCGCGGAGGCGTTGACCACGACCACCCGCTCCGAGGTGAGCTGCACCTCGTCCCGCAGCGGCTGCTGACCGGTGATCGCCGCGCACAGCGGCTCCGGCAGTCCCAGCGCCCCGAGCGGCCGACCCTCCACCTCGCCGTCCAGGGCGAGCAGTTCGCGGGCGGCGTCGTTGCAGAGCAGCACGGTGCCCTCGCGGTCGAGCAGCAGCAGCCCTTCCCGGACCGAGTGCAGGGTCGCCTGGTGGTACTCGTAGAGGGCGCTGAGCTCGGCGGGCCCCATGCCGTGGGTGTGCCGGCGCAGCCGCCGGTTGGCCAGCCAGCTGCCGAGGGCGCCCAGCAGCAGCGCGGCCAGCGCGACCAGGACCAGCGCCGCCAGCAGGCCCCGCAGCTGCGCGGCGACGGACTGCACCTTGATCCCCACGCTGACCAGGGCGACGACCTTGCCCCGGTCGTCCAGGACCGGGGTCACCGCCCGCACCGAGCTGCCCAGGGTGCCCGTGTAGGTCTCGGTGAAGGTGCGGCCGGCCAGGGCGGGGGCGATGTGCCCGAGGAAGGGCTTGCCGATCTCGGCCGGGTTGGGATGGGTCCAGCGGATGCCGCGGGTGTCCATGATGGTGACGAAGTCGACCGCGGCCTCGCCGTCCTGCGAGACCCGGTCGGCATAGGGCTGGAGCACTGCGGTGGGGTCGGCCGACAGCACCCCCGCGCGCACCGTCGGCGAGTCGGCGACGGTCCGGGCCACAGCGGTGACCTGGCGTTCGGCGGACCGCTCGGTGCGGTCGCTGGTGAGCCAGTAGGCCAGCACCGCGCCCGCGACCACGACCAGCGCCACGATCAGCACCTGCACCGCGAAGAGCTGCCCGGCGAGGCTCCGGGCGAGGCGGGGGCGCTGGCGCTGCGCCGGTTGCGGCGTTCGCGCCGGTTGCGCCGGTTGCGGCGGGGACATGACCACAGTGTGCCTGGCCCTCGGCCGTCTGCGAATCCCGGCGGCCGTGAACACTATGAACGCAAACGTGACGCGCACCACTCCCGCGTCGATAGTCATCGGAACCGGACCACCACCAGGGGACGGACCGTATGACCGGCAAAGGAGCCGCAGCATGACCTCCGAGGCAACCGCAGCAGCGCCGCCCGCGAACAGACGTCCCGGCGGCCGGACCCACATCCTGTACCTGATGGTCATCGCGGCAGTGGTGGCCGGCATCGTGGTCGGCCTGGCCGCCCCCTCGTTCGCCGTGGACCTGAAGCCGATCGGCACCGGCTTCGTCAATCTGATCAAGATGATGATCAGTCCGATCATCTTCACCACGATCGTGCTCGGCATCGGCTCGGTCACCAAGGCCGCCAAGGTGGGCAAGGTCGGCGGCCTGGCGCTGGGCTACTTCCTGGTCATGTCGACGGTGGCCCTGGCACTGGGCCTGGTCGTCGGCAATCTGCTGGAGCCCGGCAGCGGTCTGCACCTGACCGACGCCCTGGCCAAGTCCGGCCATGCGCAGGCGGCCGCGGGCGGTTCGGAGAGCACCAGCGACTTCCTGCTCGGCATCATCCCCACCACCCTGGTCTCCGCCCTCACCGGCGGCCAGGTGCTGCAGACGCTGCTGGTCGCGCTGCTGGTGGGCTTCGCGCTGCAGTCGCTGGGCCCGGTCGGCACGCCGGTGCTGCGCGGGCTGGAGCACATCCAGGCGCTGATCTTCAAGGTCATGTCGATGATCATGTGGGTGGCCCCGCTCGGCGCCTTCGGCGCGATGGCGGCGGTGGTCGGCGCGACCGGCGTGGACGCCCTGAAGAGCCTCGCCGTGATCATGCTCGGCTTCTACCTGACCTGCGCGATCTTCGTGCTGGTGGTGCTCGGCGCGCTGCTGCGGCTGGCGGCCGGGATCAACATCTTCGCGCTGCTGCGGTACCTGGGCCGGGAGTTCCTGCTGATCCTGTCCACGTCCTCCTCGGAGAGCGCGCTGCCCCGGCTGATCGCCAAGATGGAGCACCTCGGCGTGAGCCGCCCGGTCGCCGGGATCACCGTCCCGGCCGGCTACAGCTTCAACCTGGACGGCACCGCGATCTACCTGACCATGTCGTCCATCTTCATCGCCCAGGCGATGGACAAGCCGATGTCGCTGGGCGAGCAGATCTCGCTGCTGCTGTTCATGGTGATCGCCAGCAAGGGCGCGGCGGGGGTCACCGGCGCCGGACTGGCCACCCTGGCCGGCGGCCTCCAGTCGCACCAGCCGGCCCTGGTCGACGGCGTCGGACTGATCGTGGGCATCGACCGCTTCATGTCCGAGGCCCGCGCCCTCACCAACTTCGCCGGCAACGCCGTGGCCACCGTCCTGATCGGGCACTGGACCAAGGAGCTCGACCGCGCCCGGCTCGACCTGGTCCTCCGCGGCGGGCTCCCCTTCGACGAGAGCGGCGCCGCCCAGCCGGAGGCCGGTCCTGGTGACGCGGTCGAGCACCCCGTCGGCCAACCCCTCGACACCGTTCCGGTGCAGGCGGGTTGAGCGGACGCCAGTGGCCCTGCCCGGTCCTCGGACCGGGCAGGGCCACGTCGGCGTGTCAGGACCACGCGTCTGGTCCCTGCGTCAGGACCACGCGTGGCAGGCGTCAGTACGCGACGGTGAAGCGGGCCTTGCGGTGGGCCGGCTTGTCGATCTCGTCGACGAAGGCGACAGCGTAGTCGGCGCCGGAGATGAAGGACCTGCCCTCCGCGTCGGAGAGCAGCACGTCGTCGCCGAGGCGGAAGGTGCCGGTGTGCTCACCGGGCACCCAGGCGCCGAACTCGGCTGCCGGGCTGACGTAGAACCAGTCGGCATCGGCATGGGCGTTGGCGTCGGCCGAGCGCAGCGCGTCCAGGACGAGTCCGTGCGCCGCGGCCTCGGGCTTGTAGGCGTCCGGGAAGCCGGGGGTGTCGATCAGGCGGGGACCGCCCTCGGCCACGGACAGGCTGCCCGCACCGCCGACCACGCCGAGCCGGGCGCCGCCCGCGCCGGCGGCCGTGAGCAGGGACGGGACCAGCGGGAGCAGGAACGGTTCGCCGTCCACGCTGCCGTGCACGGCCACGACCAGCACGTCGGACTTGGCCGCCAGGTCGGCCACCAGGGCCGCGTCGTCGACGGACCCGGCCACCGGGGTGACGCCGGGGCGGGCCTCGGCCGATCCGGTGCGGTTGACCGCGATGACCTCGTGCCCGCGGCGCAGGGCCTCGTCGGTGATGTGGCCGCCGGCATAGCCGGTGGCGCCGAAGACAGTGATGACCGCCATGGATGCGCTCCTTTGGATGGAATGGACGGACGTGGCGGGAGGGACTCCCGGACCAGCATGCGGGTGCTTACCGCCGCCCGCCCGACGAACGCCTCATAATTCGCCACTGCGATGATTACGAATTTAACTGTACCAGCCGTACGCACGTTTTTCGCCGCAGGACGTAGCATTGGGGGCATGGCCCAGCCCACGAACACCCAGTTCGCGGTGGCCGTCCACCTGCTCACCCTGCTGGCCGGCGCCCCCGGCGAATGGCAGGACTCGCAGTCCCTGGCCGGCAGCCCCGCGACCAACGCCACGCATGTCCGCCGCATCCTCGGCCGGCTGCGCGCCGCGGGGCTCGTCCGCTCCCAGCCGGGACCCCACGGCGGCTGGATGCTCGAACGCGAGCCCGAGAGCGTCGACCTCGCCCGGGTATGGCTCGCGGTCAACGGCGACGACCCGGTGCTGGGCGTACACGTACCGCAGCCCGACTGCGCGGTCGGCCAGCGCGTCCACCGCAACCTGCTGGCCCTGGACCGCCGGGCCCTGGACGCCCTCCTCGCCGAACTCGCGCACACCTCCGTCGCCGACGTCCTGCGCCAGGACGCCCTGGTACCCCAGCCGGGCTGAACCCGGGGGCGCACGACGAACGGGGCGGGCGCTGGATGCGCCCGCCCCGTTCTCCGTGGTGCTGTTCCGAGGTCAGCCCTCCGGCTGCTCGCTCCTGGGCTTGGCGTCGACGCCGGCCTCCTTGCGCTGCTGCGCGGTGATCGGCGTCGGGGCGCCGGTCAGCGGGTCGCCGCCGGTGGACGTCTTGGGGAAGGCCATGACGTCGCGGATGGTCTCGTAGCCGCCGAGCAGGGCGACCAGGCGGTCCAGGCCCAGGGCGATGCCGCCGTGCGGCGGGGGGCCGAAGTCGAAGGCGTTGAGCAGGAAGCCGAACTGCGACTGCGCCTCCTCCTCACTCAGGCCGATCGCGTCGAAGGCGCGCTTCTGGACGTCCTTCTGGTGGATACGGATCGAGCCGCCGCCGATCTCGGAGCCGTTGAGGACGAGGTCGTAGGCGTTGGAGAGCGCGTTGCCCGGGTCCTTGTCGAAGGTCTCCAGGGATTCGGCGGTGGGGGCGGTGAAGGGGTGGTGCACCGCGTGCCAGCCCTGGAACTCGCCCTTGTCGTCCTCGATCGGCTCGAACATCGGGAAGTCGACGACCCAGAGGAAGGCCCACGCGGACTCGTCGATGAGGTCGCAGCGGCGGCCGATCTCCAGGCGGGCCGCACCCAGCAGCTCCTGGGACGGGGTCTTCTTGCCGGCGGCGAAGAAGACCGCGTCGCCCGGCTTGGCGCCGGCCGCGGCGGCGAGGCCGGACAGGTGCTCCTCGGAGAGGTTCTTGGCGACCGGGCCGCGGAGCGAGCCGTCCTCGTCGACCAGGATGTAGGCCAGGCCGCGGGCGCCGCGGGCCTTGGCCCAGTCCTGCCAGGCGTCGAGCTGCTTGCGGGGCTGCGAGGCGCCGCCCGGCATCACGACCGCGCCCACGTAGGGGGCCTGGAAGACGCGGAACTCGGTGCCGGCGAAGTAGGCCGTCAGGTCGGTCAGCTCGTTGCCGAAGCGGACGTCGGGCTTGTCCGAGCCGTAGCGGGCCATCGCGTCCGCGTAGGTGAGCCGGGGCAGCGGGGTGGGCACGTCGTAGCCGTGGACCTCGCTCCAGATCCGGGCGACCACCTTCTCGCCCAGCTCCAGGATGTCCTCCTGGTCCACGAACGAGGCCTCGACGTCGAGTTGGGTGAACTCCGGCTGGCGGTCCGCGCGGAAGTCCTCGTCACGGAAGCAGCGGGCGATCTGGTAGTACCGCTCCATCCCGGCCACCATCAGCAGCTGCTTGAACAGCTGCGGCGACTGCGGCAGGGCGTACCAGTGGCCGGGCTGGAGCCGCACCGGGACCAGGAAGTCGCGGGCGCCCTCAGGGGTGGAGCGGGTGAGGTACGGGGTCTCGATGTCGAGATAGCCGTTCTCCTCCATCACCGTGCGGATCAGGTGGGTGGCCCGCGAGCGCAGCCGCAGCGCCCTGGCCGGGCCCTCACGGCGCAGGTCGAGGTAGCGGTAGCGGAGCCGCACCTCCTCGTTGACCGAGCCGGGCTCGTACTCGGCGACCTGGAACGGCAGCGGGGCCGCCTCGGAGAGCACGGTCAACTCGCTGACCACGACCTCGATCTCGCCGGTCGGGATCTCGGCGTTGGCGTTGCCCTCGGGGCGGACCCGGACGTCGCCGACGACCTTGACGCACCACTCGGAGCGCAGCTCGGAGACCGCCTCCAGGTCGCGGACCACGACCTGGACGGTGCCGGAGGCGTCACGCAGATCGATGAAGGCGACACCGCCGTGGTCGCGGCGGCGGGCGACCCAGCCTGCGAGGGTCACGGTGGTGCCGGCGTGCTCCGGGCGGAGCGTGCCGGCTTCATGGCTGCGGATCACGAGAGCTTCTCCTTGAGGGTGGTGACGAGAGCGTCCAGGGCGACCGGGGTCTGGTCGCCGGTGGTGAGGTCCTTGAGCTGCACGAGGTTCTCGGCGAGATCTCGCTCCCCGGCGACCAGCGCGTAGCGCGCGCCGGAGCGGTCAGCCGCCTTCATCGCGGCCTTGAGGCCCTTGCCGCCGTAGGCGATGTCGGCGCTGACGCCGGCCCGGCGCAGTTCGGTGACGGTCCGGAACAGCACACCGCGGGCCTGCTCGCCGAGCGGCACGGCGAAGACGTCGCTCGCGGCCGGCCCCGGCAGCTCGATGCCCTCGGCCTCCAGGGCCAGCACCGTGCGGTCCACGCCGAGCGCCCAGCCGACGGACGGCAGCGCCGGGCCGCCGATCATCTCGGACAGGCCGTCGTAGCGCCCGCCGCCGCCGACGGCGGACTGCGCGCCCAGGCCGTCGTGCACGAACTCGAACGTGGTGCGGGTGTAGTAGTCGAGGCCGCGGACCAGCTTGGGGTCGTCCTCGAAGGCGACGCCGGCGTCGGTGAGGATCGACCGGACCTGCTCGTGGTAGGCCTTGCAGTCCTCGCACAGGTAGTCGACCAGCATCGGCGCGCCCACCAGCTGCTTCTGCACCTCGGGCCGCTTGTCGTCGAGCACCCGCAGCGGATTGAGCTCGGCCCGGCGGACCGTGTCGGCGTCCAGGTCGAGCCCGGCCAGGAACTCCTGCAGCGCGGCGCGGTACACCGGACGGCACTGCTTGTCGCCGAGGCTGTTCAGCAGGATGCGGAACTCCCGCAGCCCGAGGGAGCGGTAGGCGTCGTTGGCGAGGATGATCAGCTCGGCGTCCAGCGCCGGGTCCTCCGCGCCGATGGCCTCGGCGCCGACCTGCCAGAACTGGCGGTAGCGGCCCTTCTGCGGCCGCTCGTAACGGTACTGGGAGCCGGAGTACCAGAGCTTGACCGGCAGGTTGCCGATCCGGTGCAGGTTGGCCTCCAGGGTGGCCCGCAGCACTGAGGCGGTGCCCTCGGGGCGCAGCGCGAGGTCCTCGTCGCTGCGCTTGGTGAGGGTGAACATCTCCTTGCTGACGATGTCGGTGGACTCGCCGACGCCGCGCGAGAAGAGCTTGACGTCCTCGAAGACGGGTGTCTCGATGTAGCCGTAGCCGGCCCGGCGCAGCGGGGCTGCGATCGCTTCACGCACGGCCAGCACGGTGGGGGCCGTGGCGGGCAGGATGTCGTAGGTGCCCTTCGGGGCCTGGAAAGAGCTGCTCACGTCTCGTCTCGAATCAGATGCCCCGGCGCGGTGCGCCGGGCTCGGCGGAGGTCGCGCCCGCTACCTGGAGCAGGTAGGGATTGCTCGCGCGCTCGCGGCCGATGGTGGTCTGGGGGCCGTGTCCGGAGAGCACCACGGTCTCGTCCTGGAGCGGCAGGCACACGCGGGCCAGCGACTCCAGGAGGGCGTCGGGGTCCCCTCCGGGGAGATCGGTACGTCCTACCGAGCCGGCGAAGAGCAGGTCCCCCGAGAAGAGCACCGGCGGAAGCTCCGGTGCGGCGGGGGTCCTGAAGGTCACCGACCCCCCGGTATGGCCGGGAGCGTGGTCGACGGTGAGACGGAGCCCGGCGAGCTCCAGCACACTGCCGTCCTCCAGGATCCGCAGGTCGTCCGGCTCGCCCACGGTGAGCTCGCCCATCAGCTGGGCGCCGAAGGCCCGGCCGAGGGCCCGCTCCGGGTCGGCCAGCATGTAGCGGTCCTCCGGGTGGATCCAGGCCGGGATGCCCCGCGCCCCGCAGACCGGTACCACCGAGGCGACATGGTCGATGTGGCCGTGGGTCAGCACCACGGCGACCGGCTTGAGCCCGTGCTCGCGGACGGCCTCCTCCACCCCCGCGGTGGCCTGGTGGCCCGGATCGACGATCACGCACTCCTCGCCGGCCGCGGGGGCGACCAGGTAGCAGTTGGTGCCCCAGGCCCCTGCGGGGAATCCGGCGATGAACACGTGAGTCCTTGTTTGTCCTGGCTGTGCACGGTGGGGAAGACGGTCGAAGTCTGTGCGCAGCCTACCGGCGGGGCAGGGACGATCGCGAACCCGTTGTTCGCCGTGGCTCTGCCGTGAACCCGTGACGGGCCCGCTCGAACCAGTTGTCGGGACCTGACACCACGTTTACAGAATCGGTCCCTACACTGAGCGGCCAACGGGTATGAAGATCCCCCGCACGGGCTGCGGCGGACGTGAAGGAGTGACGGTCGGTGGCACCCAACGACAGGCCAAGCAAGCCCCTGCCCAAGGACAAGGAGAAGCGGCGGCGGGAGCTGGAGCGGCTCAAGTACGAACGCCAGGTGGCGAGGCGGCGCGAGTCGGTGA
Source organism: Streptacidiphilus carbonis (assembly GCF_000787775.1). GTDB lineage: Bacteria > Actinomycetota > Actinomycetes > Streptomycetales > Streptomycetaceae > Streptacidiphilus > Streptacidiphilus carbonis. The sequence continues at coordinate 31,857 of NZ_BBPM01000032.1, forward strand.
AGCGGACCCGTAGGAACACCGCGATCGTGGGCGTGTCGGTACTCGCGGTGGCCGGTATCGCGGGTGGTGCCTGGGCGGCGACCAGCGGCGGAAGCAAGCCCAAGACCAAGAAGACGGCCGCCGCGGCGTCCACCGCCTCGGCGACGGCGAGCGCCGCTGCCAGTGCCGCCTCGGCGAAGGCCGGCTCCGCCCATGTCGCGGGCTGCACCACTCCGGCCGCGGGCAAGCCGACCACCCAGCAGTGGAAGACCGAGCCCGCGGTGACCATCGACACCAAGGCGAACTACACCGCGACCATCAGCACCAACTGCGGCCCGATCACCGTCAAGCTGGACGCCGCCGCGGCCCCGCACACGGTCAACTCCTTCGTGTACCTGGCGAGCCAGCACTTCTTCGACCACGTCACCTGCCACCGGCTGACCACCGCCGGGATCTACGTGCTGCAGTGCGGCGACCCGACCGGCACCGGCTCCGGCGGCCCCGGCTACAGCTTCAAGGACGAGAACCTGACCGCGTCCTCGATCAAGGGCGGCACCTACCCGGCGGGCACCGTGGCGATGGCGAACTCGGGCGCCAACACCAACGGCAGCCAGTTCTTCCTGGTCTACAAGGACAGCACGCTGGCCGCCAGCTACACCCCGTTCGGCACCATCACCGGCGGCCTGTCCGAGCTGCAGAAGATCGCCGCGGCCGGCACCAACAACGCCAACGGCACGGGCGACGGAGCCCCGCTGCAGACCGTGGTGATGAACGCCTTGACGACCGCGAAGAGCTGACGGCGCGCGGGGACAGTTTTCGCCGCCGGGATACGGACAGCACCGGTGCCGGTCGCCTATGTTGGCGTCTTGTAGGGTGCGTGGTCCCGGCGGCGACTGTTGGTTGATGGGCCTGCCGGGCAATGAACTGTGGACGGTGGCTCTCCCCCAGGGCGAAGGGCCGCCATATGGAGGAGGCGCTGTGACCAGCGACCCGTGGGGCCGTGTCGACGACGAGGGGACCGTCTACGTGCGGACGGCCGAGGGCGAACGCGTCGTCGGTTCGTGGCAGGCAGGCTCCCCCGACGAGGCTCTCGCCTACTTCACTCGGAAGTACGAGGGCATCGGCGTCGAGATCGGTCTGCTGGAGCGCCGGGTCCGTACCACGGACCTGGCGACCAAGGACGCCATGACCGCCATCGAGCACCTGCAGGCGCAGGTGGCCGAGGGCCATGCGGTCGGCGACCTGGACGCCCTCGCCAAGCGCCTGGAGGCGCTGGTCGGCGAGGTGGACAAGCGCCGTGACGAGCGCAAGGCGGCGCGGGCCAAGGCCCAGGAGGAGGCCAGGGCCGCCAAGGAGGCGCTGGTCGGCGAGGCCGAGCAGCTGGCGGAGTCGACGCAGTGGCGGGACGCCGGGGACCGGCTGCGGGCGCTGGTGGACACCTGGAAGGGCCTGCCGCGGCTGGACCGCAAGTCGGACGACGAGCTGTGGCACCGCTTCTCGCACGCCCGCTCGACGTTCTCCAAGCGCCGCAAGGCGCACTTCGCCACCCTGGACCAGCAGCGGGACGAAGCCCGCCAGGTCAAGGAGAAGCTGGCGAAGGAGGCCGAGTCGCTGTCGTCCTCGACGGACTGGGGCGCCACGGCGGCCCGCTACCGCGAGCTGATGACCGAGTGGAAGGCGGCGGGGCGCGCCCAGCGCGAGGCCGAGGACGAGCTGTGGGCCCGGTTCCGGGGCGCGCAGGACGTCTTCTTCCAGGCCAGGTCGGCGGTCTTCGACGAGCGCGACGCCGGCGAGCGGGAGAACCTCGGGCTCAAGGAGGCGCTGGTCGTCGAGGCCGAGGCGCTGCTTCCGGTCCGGGACCTCAAGGCCGCGAAGGCGACCTACCGGTCGGTGGCGGAGCGGTGGGAGGAGATCGGGCATGTGCCGCGCGACGCCCGGCCGAAGCTGGAGGGGCGGCTGCACGCGGTGGAGCGCGCGATCCGCGAGGCCGAGGAGGCCGAGTGGCAGCGCAGCAACCCCGAGGCGAGGGCTCGTGCCGAGGGCATGACCGGACTGCTGCAGGCGGCCGTGGACAAGCTGGAGCAGCAGATCGCCGCCGCACAGGCGCGGAACGACTCCTCGCGGGTGGCCAAGCTGGAGAAGGAACTGGCCGGGCGGCGGGAGCTGCTGGAGCAGGCCCAGAAGGGGCTTCAGGAGTTCGGGGGCTGAGGTCCTCCACCCACCGGGGCGCGGGGAACTGTTTCGACGAGGGTGCACCAAGGTGCATGGCTTGTCGCGCAGTTCCCCGCGCCCCTGGACGTTTGCAACTGGCCCGCTTGCAATCGGCTAGGGGCGCGGGGAACTGCGCGAACAACCCACCGCGGCCTGCACCTTCTAACGCGACCTGGCCGAGGTCACCCGGTACACGTCGTACACGCCCTCGACACCGCGGACGGCCTTCAAAACGTGGCCGAGGTGTTTGGGGTCGCCCATCTCGAAGGTGAAGCGGCTCATGGCCACCCGGTCGCGGGAGGTCTGGACGGCGGCCGAGAGGATGTTGACGTGCTGGTCCGAGAGGACCCGGGTGACGTCGGAGAGCAGCCGGGACCGGTCCAGGGCCTCGACCTGGATGGCGACCAGGAAGACCGAGGACTGGGTGGGCGCCCACTCCACCTCGACCATCCGCTCCTGCTGCTGCGCCAGCGCGTCCACGTTGACGCAGTCCGCGCGGTGCACCGAGACGCCGTTGCCGCGGGTGACGAAGCCGACGATGGGGTCGCCCGGCACGGGGGTGCAGCAGCGGGAGAGCTTGACCCAGACGTCGGCGACGCCCTTGACGACCACGCCGGGGTCGGCCGCGCTGCGGCGGCTGCGGCGGCCGGTGCTGGGCGAGGGGGTGGTGGTCTCGGCGATGTCCTCGGTGGCGCCCTCCTCGCCGCCCAGGGCCTGGACCAGCTTCTGCACGATGGTCTGCGCGGAGACGTGGCCCTCGCCGATCGCGGCGTAGAGCGAGGAGATGTCCGGGTAGCGCATCTCGTGCGCCAGGGTGACCAGGGAGTCGCCGGTGAGGATGCGCTGCAGCGGCAGGCCCTGCTTGCGCATGGCCCGGGTGATGGCCTCCTTGCCCTGCTCGATGGCCTCCTCGCGGCGCTCCTTGGAGAACCAGGCGCGGATCTTGTTGCGGGCCCGCGGTGACTTGACGAAGCCCAGCCAGTCGCGCGACGGCGCGGCGTTGGCGGCCTTGGAGGTGAAGACCTCGACCAGGTCGCCGTTGTCCAGGGTGGACTCCAGCGGCACCAGCCGGCCGTTGACGCGGGCGCCGATGGTGCGGTGGCCGACCTCGGTGTGGACGGCGTAGGCGAAGTCGACCGGGGTGGCGCCGGCGGGCAGAGCTATCACGTCGCCCTTGGGCGTGAAGACGAAGACCTCGTTGTTGGACAGGTCGAAGCGCAGCGACTCCAGGAACTCGCTGGGGTCCTCGGTCTCCTTCTGCCAGTCCAGCAACTGCCGCAGCCAGGCCATCTCGTTGACGGTGTCGGCCTTGGCGCCCTTGCCGGTGGGGGTGTCAGTGCGGACCTTGGAGGTGCCGGCGACGGCCTGCTGCTTGTACTTCCAGTGCGCGGCGATGCCGTACTCCGCGCGGCGGTGCATGTCGAAGGTGCGGATCTGCAGCTCAACCGGCTTGCCCCCGGGGCCGATCACCGTGGTGTGCAGCGACTGGTACATGTTGAACTTGGGCATCGCGATGTAGTCCTTGAACCGCCCCGGTACCGGGTTCCACCGCGCGTGGATGGTGCCCAGCGCCGCGTAGCAGTCGCGGACGGAGTCGACCAGGACCCGGATGCCCACCAGGTCGTAGATCTCGGCGAAGTCGCGGCCGCGCACGATCATCTTCTGGTAGACGCTGTAGTAGTGCTTGGGGCGCCCGGTGACGGTGGCCTTGATCCGGGCGGCCCGGAAGTCGCCGATGACCTGGTCGGTGACGGTGGTCAGGTACTCGTCGCGCTTGGGGGCGCGCTCGGCGACCAGCCGGACGATCTCGTCGTACATCTTGGGGTAGAGGATCGCGAAGGCGAGGTCCTCCAGCTCCCACTTGATGGTGTTCATGCCCAGCCGGTGCGCCAGCGGGGCGTAGATCTCCAGGGTCTCGCGGGCCTTCTTCTCCTGCTTCTCCCGCTTGAGGTAGCGCATGGTGCGCATGTTGTGCAGCCGGTCGGCGAGCTTGATGACCAGGACCCGGGGGTCCTTGGCCATGGCGACGACCATCTTGCGGACCGTCTCGGCCTGCGCGGCCTCGCCGAACTTGACCTTGTCCAGCTTGGTGACGCCGTCGACCAGCATGGCCACGGTGTCGCCGAAGTCGCGGCGCAGCGTCTCCAGGCCGTAGTCGGTGTCCTCGACGGTGTCGTGCAGCAGCCCGGCCATCAGAGTCGGGGTGTCCATGCCCAGCTCGGCCAGGATGGTGGCGACGGCGAGCGGGTGGGTGATGTACGGGTCGCCGCTCTTGCGCTTCTGGCCGCGGTGCCAGCGCTCGGCGATCTGGTAGGCGCGCTCCAGGGTGACCAGGTCGGCCTTGGGGTCGTTGCCGCGCACGATCCTGAACAGCGGTTCGAGGACCGGGTTGAAGGCGCTGCTGCGCTGCCCCCCGAGCCGGGCCAGACGGGCCCGTACCCGGCTGGGCGAGGGCGCGCCGGGGCGCGGGGCCTGCTGCCCCTCCTTGGCCTCTCGGACGGCTGGAGTGGTGGCGGGGGCACCGTCCTGCGCGCTGGCAGTGGTGGGCACGACCTCTTCCGGCAAGTGCACTCCTCGAGCATGGGCCCCACAAGGTTCAGTGGTGGGGACTCCTCATGGTACCGAGCACGGGCGGGCCACCGTTTGTTCCGGTGACCCGCCCGCGTCGGTCCTGCTGTTCCACCGCCCCGTGCTACAGGGCGATGACGGTTTCCAGGGGGGCTCCGCCCAGGTGGGGCCGCAGCCGCTCGCGGCCGCCGAGGAAGCCGAGCTCCATCAGCACCGCCACCCCGGCCAGCTCGGCGCCGGCCCGGCGGACCAGGTCCAGCGAGGCCTCGACGGTGCCGCCGGTGGCGAGCACGTCGTCGACCACCAGCACCCGCTCACCGGGGACGAAGGCGTCGCACTGGACCTCTATCACCGCCGAGCCGTACTCCAGGTCGTAGGCCTGGCTGAAGCACGGTCCGGGCAGCTTGCCCTCCTTGCGGACCGGGACGAAGCCCGCGCCCGCCGCGTAGGCGGCCGGGGCCGCCAGGATGAAGCCGCGCGCCTCGAGACCGACGACCTTGGTCGCGCCGAGGGCCCTGGCCCGTGCCGCCAGGTGGTCGACCAGGGCGGCGAAGGCCACCGCGTCGTCCAGCAGCGGCGCGATGTCCTTGAAGACCACTCCGGGCTTGGGGTAGTCCGGGACGTCGCGGATCCGGGAGGCCAGCAGCGCGGCCAGGTCGTCGGTACTCATGCGGTGCTACTTCCTCTTGCCGGGTGCCCGGCGGTCGTTGCGGCTGCGGTTGACCGGCTGGCGCCGGGGACCGGTGGAGCCGCCGCCGGTGCCGCTGCTGACCGGCTCGTTGTCCTGCACGGCCTCGTCGTCGGCCTGGTCCAGGACCACGCCCTCCGCCGCGGCCTTGGCCTCGGCGGAACGGCGCTGCTTGACCTTCTTGGCCAGGGCGATGTTCTCCGGCTGCCTCTCCTTGAGCCAGGCCACCATCGGGGTGGCGACGCAGATCGAGGAGTAGGCGCCGGCGGTCAGACCGACGAACAGGGCCAGCGAGATGTCGTTCAGGGTACCGGCGCCGAGCAGGCCGCCGCCGATGAACAGCAGCGCCGCGACCGGCAGGAGGGCCAGGATGGTGGTGTTGATGGACCGGACCAGGGTGCTGTTCAGCGACTGGTTGGCCGCGTCGCTGTAGTTCAGCCTGGACTGGGTGCCCAGCTTCTTGGTGGCGTCCTTGAGGCCGTCGAAGACCACGACGGTGTCGTAGAGCGAGTAGCCGAGGACGGTCAGGAAGCCGATCACCGTGCCGGAGGTGACGGTGAAGCCCAGCAGGGCGTAGACACCGACGGTGATCACCATGTCGTGCAGCAGCGCGACCAGGGCGCCCACCGCGAGCCGCCACTCGAAGGCGACGGCGAGGTAGAGCGTCACCAGCACCATGAAGGCGATCACCCCGTAGAGGGCCTTCTTGCTGATGTCGTGACCCCAGCTGGCACCGATCACCTGGGTGCTGATCTGGTTGGCGGGAACGCCCAGCTGCGAGGAGAGCTCGGAGATGGCCTTCACCGTGGAGACGTTCTCGGCGGCGCTGATCTGGATGGTGATCTGCTTGCCGGAGCTGTTGCTGGCGGACTGGACCACGGACGAGTTGTCGCCGGTGATCTTGTTGGCGACGGTCTGGGCCTGGCTGACGGTGACCCCGGGCTTGGAGATCGTGTAGATCTCGCCGCCCTTGAACTCGATGCCGAGGTTAAGGCCGCGCAGCCCGAGGCCGAGGATCGCCGCGAGCAGGATCACACCTGACAGGGCGACCCAGAGCTTGCGCCGACCGACGAAGTCGAAGCTGAGCTCGCCGGTGAAGAGCCGGTGGCCGATGTTGCCGAAGCGGGACATCTGGTCAGGCCTCCTTGGTCTCGACGGGACGGCGGCCGCCGCGCAGCGGGGGCCTCACGCCCAGCCGCTTGGGGTCGAGCCCGGACATGGGATGGCCTTCGGAGAAGAACTTCCGGCGGGCCAGCAGGGTGATCAGCGGCTTGGTGAACAGGAAGATCACCACGACGTCGAGCAGGGTGGTCAGACCCAGGGTGAAGGCGAAGCCCTGCACCTTGCCGACCGTGAAGAAGTACAGCACCGCGGCGGCCAGGAACGACACGAAGTCGGCGACCAGGATGGTGCGCCGGGCCTTGGGCCAGGCCCGCTGCACGGAGGGGCGCAGCGAGGAGCCGTGCCGGAGTTCGTCGCGGATTCTCTCGAAGTAGACGACGAAGGAGTCGGCGGTGATACCGATGGCCACGATGGCGCCGCAGACCGCCGGCAGGTTCAGCGCGAACCCGATCGTCGCGCCGAGCAGGCACATGATCGAGTAGGTCAGCACGGCGGAGACCGCCAGACCGGCGATGGCCACCAGGCCGAGGCCCCGGTAGTAGACCATCGAGTAGAGGATCACCAGCGCCAGGCCGAGGGCGCCGGCGACCAGGCCCGCGGTGAGCTGGCTGCTGCCGAGCTCGGGCGAGACCGTGGTGACGTCCTGCTGGGTGAAGGTCAGCGGGAGCGCGCCGTAGCTCAGCACGTTGGAGAGCGAGGTCGCCTGCTGCTGGGTGAAGCTGCCGGTGATCTGCGCCTGTCCGCCGGTGATCGCCGAGGACACCGAGGGTGCGGACTGGACCTTGCCGTCCAGGACGATGGCGAACTGGTTCTGCGGGGAGGTCTTCCCGGACAGCGCCTTGGTGGTGGCGGTGAACTTGCCGGCTCCGGCGGAGTTGAAGTTCAGGTTGACCTGCCAGCCGCCGTTCTGCTGGCTGATGCCGGCCGAGGCGCTGCTGATGTCGGTGCCGGGGACGGAGACCGGGCCGAGCGCGTACTTGACGTAGTAGCCGAGGCTGGCGTCGGAGGAGCAGGCGACGGCGTTCGCGTTCTCCGCGGTCTGGTAGTCGACGCGCTGGGCCGCCTGCGAGCAGTCCAGCTTGGCGAAGGCCGCGGCGAGGTCCGCCGGGACGGTGCCGTAGGTGGAGTTCGCCGACGCCGAGGCCGACGGAGTGGCCGCCGCGGCGGCGGTGCCGGTGGCGGCGGAGCCGGCTGCGTGGGTGGCGGACGCGCCGGCCGAGGCCGTCGCCTTGGTCAGGTCACCGGTGACCGCGTCGCCCTGGGTCTTGCTGGCGGACGGGCTCGCGGTGGCCGAGGCCGAACCCGCGGCGGCGCCCTTGGCCTGGGTGCTCGCCGACGCGGAGGCGCCGGCGGCCTTGGAGGCACCGGCGCTGGCGCTGGCACTGGCCGACGGGGAGACCGCGACGCCCGACGCGGCCTCGGCGAGGACGGGCCGGAAGTACAGCTTCGCGGTGGTGCCGACCTCCTGGGCGATCTGGTTGGTGTTGTTCCCCTTGGGGATCGTCACCACGATGGTGTCGCTGCCCTCGGTCTGCACGGTGGCTTCGGAGACGCCCATCCCGTTGACGCGCTGCTGCAGGATCGAGACGGCCTCGTTCATGCTGGTGCTGTTGACCGCGCCGGGGTTGCTCTTGGGAGCGACCGCCTTGAGCGTGACGGTGGTGCCGCCCGCCAGGTCGACGCCGAGGCGAGGGGTCGTGTTCCCGGTGGCGAACATGATGGCCACCAGGGCCACCGCAACCGCCAGGATCAGGCCCATCGCGCGCCCCGGGTATCCGTCACGGGGACGGGATTTGGGTGATGCCACCTTCTCGATTCTCTCTGTCCATGCCGTGGGTGGGGCGCGCCGCCGCCGCCGGGGGTCCGGCGGACAGGGGACGGCGCGGCCACGACGCAGCGATCCGTTGGGGCCGTCCGGGGTGAGTGGCCCCGGCGTCTGCCGTAAGGGGCAGGCTACTTGGCTGCTACGCCCTTGTCAGCGGCGGCCTCTGCGTCTTCCTCCGCCCCGGAGTCGGCCTTCTCCAGGGAAGGCGCCTTGTCCAGCTCGACCGGGGCCTCGTCGGCGACGACGGCAGCCAGGGCGTCGTCCTCGACCTGGTCGGCGTCCTCGTCCGCCTCGTCGGCGATCTCGTCGCCGTGGACGATGCGGTTGTACTCAGCACCGTCCATCACGACGGCGATGGCGTTCTTCGCGTAGATGGCGTGGACGCCGGGGGCGACCTCCAGCTCGACGGAGTCCTCGTTCACGGCCTTGACCAGGGCGTACATGCCGCCGATGGTGCGGATGCCGGAACCGGGCTCCATCTTGTTGCGCATCTCCGAGGCCGCCGCCTGCTTCTTCTTGGCAGAGCGGGTCATCAGGAACATCGCGCCCATCATGACGACGATGATGACGAGGAATGAGGAATTCACGGCTGACAGGTCCTTTGCGAGGCCGCAAGGGAAGCGGCCGGTCATTTCGGTGGCGGGCCGTCCGAAAGGGGGCGGCAACGGCGGAGTCTAGGCGACCCGCCTTGGAGGGACAACGTCAAGCATGTCATCCCGGTTCCGACGATAGCGAGTACCAGGGCTGGCTTCGGTACGGTTCAGCCCTCCGGAGACCCGCCGAAGAGGTCCTGCTGGGCCGGCAGGGAGGCGTGCGGCGGCGCGGTCGGGGGTGTGAGGCCGAGGTGCTGCCAGGCGGCGGCGGTGGCGATCCGGCCCCTGGGAGTACGGGCCAGCAGGCCCTCGCGCACCAGGAACGGCTCGGCGACCTCCTCCACCGTCTCGCTCTCCTCCCCCACCGCGACCGCCAGGGTGGACAGGCCCACCGGACCGCCGCCGAAGAGTTTCAGCAGGGCGTGCAGCACGGCGCGGTCCAGCCGGTCGAGCCCGCGCTCGTCCACCTCGTACACCCCCAGCGCCGCCGCTGCGATCTCCTTGGTGATCTCGCCGTCATGCCTGACCTGCGCGAAGTCCCGGACCCGGCGCAGCAGCCGGTTGGCGATACGGGGCGTGCCGCGGGACCGTCCGGCGATCTCGGCCGCGCCCGCGGTGTCGATGCTGACGTCGAGCAGCCGGGCCGAGCGGTGGATCACGCGCTCCAGTTCGACCGGCGCGTAGAACTCCATGTGGCCGGTGAAGCCGAAGCGGTCCCGCAGCGGCGGGGGCAGCAGTCCGGCCCTGGTGGTGGCGCCGACCAGGGTGAACGGCGGCAGCTCCAGCGGGATGGCGGTGGCGCCGGGGCCCTTGCCGACGATCACGTCGACCCGGAAGTCCTCCATCGCCATGTAGAGCATCTCCTCGGCCGGCCGGGACATCCGGTGGATCTCGTCGAGGAACAGCACCTCGCCCTCGGTGAGCGAGGACAGGATCGCGGCGAGGTCGCCGGCGTGCTGGATGGCCGGGCCCGAGGTGATCCGGATCGGGGCGCCCATCTCCGCCGCGATGATCATCGACAGGGTGGTCTTGCCCAGTCCGGGCGGGCCGCTGAGCAGCACATGGTCCGGGGTGGCGGCCCGGTGCCGGGCGGCCTGCAGCACCAGCGACAACTGCTCGCGGACCCTCTCCTGTCCGATGAACTCGTCCAGGTCCTTGGGTCGCAGCGCGGCCTCGACGGCGCGGTCCTCGCCGTCGGCGGTGGAGGAGACGGCCGAGGAGGACTCGTCGTAGGGACTCATCGGGCTGCTCCTCAGCGGGTGCGGTTGCGGGTACGGAGGGCGCTGCGGAGCAGGGCGGAGACATCGGCCCGCTCCTGGGCCTCGGCCTCGGGCGTGACGGCGGCCACCGCGTCCTCGGCCTCGCGCGGGGCGAAGCCCAGGCCGACCAGGGCTGCGTGCAGCTGGTCCTGCCAGGGGGCGGGGCCCGAGGACTGCGCGGCGTGCTGCTGGGCCGGGACGGCGCCGGAGGGCGCGCCGAGCTTGTCCTTGAGCTCGATCAGCAGCTTCTGCGCGCCCTTCGGCCCGATGCCGGGGACGGCGGTGAGGGTCTTGGCGTCGCCGCGCTGGACCGCGGTGCGCAGCGTGTCGGGGCGGTGCACGGCCAGCATGGCCTGGGCGACCTTGGGGCCGATGCCGCTGGCGGTCTGCAGCACCTCGAAGGTGGTGCGCTCGTCGTCGTCGGCGAAGCCGTAGAGGGTGAGCGAGTCCTCCCGGACCACCAGCGAGGTGGCCAGCCGGCCGTGCTCGCCCACCTTCAGCCCGGCCAGCACCGCGGGCGCGCACTGGACCAGCATGCCCACCCCTCCGACCTCGATGACTGCGGAGGCCGGGCCGAGGGCGGCCACCGGGCCACTGACGAAGGCGATCATCGGCGGTACTCCTTGCTGGGACTGTGCTCACTGGGGCTGTGCCTGCTGGGGCCCTGCCTGCTGGGGATGCGCCCCTGCGGGGTCCGCGCCACGGCGGCGGCGATGCGGTCGGTGGCCGCCCCCCGCCAGATGTGGCAGATGGCCAGGGCGAGGGCGTCGGCGGCGTCGGCCGGCTTGGGCGGCGCGTCCAGCCGCAGCAGCCGGGTGACCATGGCGCCGATCTGGGCCTTGTCGGCGCGGCCGCTGCCGGTGACGGCGGCCTTGACCTCGCTCGGGGTGTGCAGGGTGACCGGGATGCCGCGCCGGGTGGCGCAGAGCATGGCCACCGCGCTGGCCTGGGCGGTGCCCATCACGGTGCGGACGTTGTGCTGCGCGAACACCCGTTCCACGGCGACGAGTTCGGGCCGGTGCTGGTCGAACCAGAGCTCCAGCCCCTCCTCGATCCGCAGCAGCCGGTGCGCGACGTCCAGCTCGGCCGGGGTGCGGACCACGCCGCAGGCGACCATCCGCAGCGGACGCCCGGGGGCGCCGTCGACCACGCCGACGCCGCAGCGGGTCAGACCGGGGTCGACCCCGAGTACGCGCACACCTGTGCCCTTCACCTCGAACGGATGGTTGCTGGTGAGGCTATCGCCAACCACCGACAACGGGACCCCGGACATGCCGCCGCCCGGCTACCCGCAGGGGGCGCCGGGCGGCGGCAGGGTCGGGAACTGACGACTACTCGTCCTCGTCGAGCTCGGCGACGACCTCGGCGGAGAGGTCGAAGTTGGCGAAGACGTTCTGGACGTCGTCGCTGTCCTCCAGGGCGTCGATCAGCTTGAAGATCTTGCGGGCGCCGTCGGCGTCCAGCTCGACCTGGACGCTGGGGACGAAGTTGGCGTCGGCCGAGTCGTAGTCGATCCCGGCGTCCTGCAGCGCGGTGCGGACCGCGACCATGTCGGTGGCCTCGCTGAGCACCTCGAAGGTGTCGCCCAGGTCGTTGACCTCCTCGGCGCCGGCGTCGAGGACGGCCTCCATCACGGTGTCCTCGTCGAGCTTGTCCCCCTTGGGGACCACCACCACGCCCTTGCGGTTGAACATGTACGACACCGAGCCCGGGTCGGCCATCGAGCCGCCGTTGCGGGTCATCGCCACGCGCACGTCGGAGGCGGCGCGGTTGCGGTTGTCGGTGAGGCACTCGATCAGCACGGCGACGCCGTTGGGGCCGTAGCCCTCGTACATGATGGTGGAGTAGTCGGCGCCGCCGGCCTCGGCGCCCGAGCCGCGCTTGACGGCGCGGTTGATGTTGTCGATCGGCACCGAGCTCTTCTTGGCCTTCTGGATGGCGTCGTAGAGCGTGGGGTTGCCGGCCGGGTCGCCGCCGCCGGTGCGGGCCGCCACCTCGATGTTCTTGATCATCTTCGCGAAGAGCTTGCCGCGCTTCGCGTCGATGGCGGCCTTCTTGTGCTTGGTGGTAGCCCACTTGGAGTGGCCGGACATCGAGTAGCTCCTTAAGACAACACCAGAGAAACGAACAACAGACGAGATCCTACCGTCACCCGGCGTCACCACCGGGGGTGCGGGCGCCGCCCCCGGAGTGTTACCGCGGACGGGCCCGGACCATGTCCACGAAAAACCGGTGGATCCGGTGGTCGCCGGTCAGTTCGGGGTGGAACGAGGTGGCCAGCAGACTACCCTGACGGACCGCCACGATCCGGTCGCCGTCCAGCGCGGCGAGCACCTCCACCCCCTCGCCCACCGACTCGACCCAGGGCGCCCGGATGAACACGCCGTGCACCGGGCCACCGTCCAGCCCGCGCACGTCGATGGCCTGCTCGAACGACTCGTTCTGCCGGCCGAAGGCGTTGCGCCGCACCACCATGTCTATACCGCCGACGGTCTCCTGGTCGTCCCGGCCCTCCAGGATCTTGTCGGCCAGCATGATCATGCCCGCGCAGGAGCCGTAGACCGGCATCCCGTCGGCAACCCGCGCTCGCAGTGGCTCCATCAGGCCGAACAGCAGTGCCAGTTTGGACATCGTGGTGGACTCGCCGCCGGGGATGACCAGGGCGTCGACCTCGGCCAGCTCCTCGGGGCGGCGGATCGGCCGGGCCACCGCGTCCGCCTCGGCCAGGGCCATGGCGTGCTCGCGCACATCGCCCTGAAGGGCGAGTACGCCGACTACGGGAGAGCTGGTCACAGTACAGAACCTCTTCGAACGACGAGAAACGACGAGAAACGATGAGAAACGACGCGAACTGAGGGGACGCGGGAAGGACGGGAAACCGAAGGGGGAGCGCGGACCGTGCGGTCCGCGCTCCCCACCGAACCTGCTGACTACCAGCCGCGGTTGGCGTACCGCTCGGTCTCGGGCAGGGTGTCGCAGTTGATGCCGACCATGGCCTCGCCCAGGTTGCGGGAGGCGTCCGCGATGATCTTGGGGTCGTCGAAGAACGTGGTCGCCTTGACGATCGCGGCGGCGCGCTTGGCCGGGTCGCCGGACTTGAAGATGCCCGAGCCGACGAAGACGCCCTCGGCACCGAGCTGGCGCATCAGCGCGGCGTCGGCCGGGGTGGCCACGCCACCGGCGGAGAACAGCACCACCGGGAGCTTGCCGAGCTCGGCGACCTCCTTGACCAGCTCGTACGGCGCGCGCAGCTCCTTGGCGGCGGCGTAGAGCTCGTTGTTGTCGTAGCCGCGCAGCCGGGCGATCTCGTTCTTGATCTGGCGCAGGTGGCGGACGGCCTCGACGACGTTGCCGGTGCCGGCCTCGCCCTTGGAGCGGATCATGGCCGCGCCCTCGGCGATCCGGCGCAGCGCCTCGCCGAGGTTGGTGGCGCCGCAGACGAACGGGGTCGTGAAGGCGAACTTGTCGGAGTGGTTCACCTCGTCGGCCGGGGTCAGCACCTCGGACTCGTCGATGTAGTCCACGCCGAGCGCCTGCAGCACCTGGGCCTCGACGAAGTGGCCGATCCGGGACTTGGCCATGACCGGGATGGAGACGGCCCCGATGATCTCCTCGATCATGTTGGGGTCGGACATCCGGGCGACGCCGCCGTCCTTGCGGATGTCCGCCGGGACCCGCTCCAGGGCCATGACCGCGACGGCGCCGGCGTCCTCGGCGATCTTCGCCTGCTCGGCGTTGACGACGTCCATGATCACGCCGCCCTTGAGCTGCTCGGCCATACCGCGCTTGACGCGGGCGGTGCCGACCGAGGGCTGGTCGGTGGGGGCGGGAGTGTTGGTGGACACGAAAGACCTCACTGGAGAAAGCGGAGCATGAACAGAGCGGAGCAGTAGTGCGACAAGCCCATGGTAGGCCCACCGCACCCCGGACCGATTGCTCCACCGGGTCCATCGGACGTAGATCACACACTCCGCCGTGGCACTCGCAGGAAGCGCCGCGGTCCGGGCTCAGACCGGCGCGACCAGCACCTGCGGGGCCGCGTCGTCCATCTCGAAGGTCTGCGGGAAGGGCGCGTGCCCGGCCAGCCGGAGGATCCGCACGATCCGGTGCCGGCGCACCGCCCGGGCCGCCCGGACCGAGTCGTTGTGGAAGGTGCGCGCCATCGGGACCCGGCGCACCGACGAGCTGAGCTCGACCACGTACTCCTCGCCGCCGACCAGTTCACGCAGCGCCTTGACCTGCTCGGGCTCGGCGAAGACGGCCCGCAGCGCCTGGCTCAGATTGCTCTCGGCCAGCTCCCGGCCCTCCTCCGGCGCGGTCCGCGCCGCGTGCGCCGCCTGGTAGAGCACCACCGAGGCGGCCGGGTCCAGCAGGGTGGAGGTGGACAGCTCCAGGGCCGCCGAGGCACGGCGCAGCAACTGCGCGTCGAGCCCCGCCCGGCCGGCGTCGATGCGCGCGTGCAGGCGGTCCAGCCGTCCGGCGGTCCAGCTGAGGTAGAGGCCGACGAGGACAACGGCGAAGGCGACCCAGATCCAGATGCTCACGAAGGGTCACTGTAGAGGCTGGACAGCCCGCTCAGTCCCGCGCCAGCCCCAGCCGCGCCCGCCAGCCGCCGCCCGGGTCCTCCTCGACGATGGCGGCCGCGCCGGTGGTGACCGTCTCGTAGACGGAGAGGATGTCCGCGCCGACGGTCTCCCAGTCGAAGCGGCGCACGTGCGCGGAGCCGGCCGCGCGCAGCCCGGCCAGCCGCCGCGGGTCGCCCAGCAGCCGGATCGCCGCCTCGGCCAGCGCCTCGGCGTCCTCGACCGGGAACAGCTCGCCGGCCGCGCCGCCGTCCAGCACCTGGCGGAACGCGTCCAGGTCGCTGGCCAGCACCGGGGCGCTCGCGGACATGGCCTCGACCAGGATGATGCCGAAGCTCTCGCCGCCGGTGTTGGGCGCGACATAGAGGTCCACGCTGCGCAGCAGCGAGGCCTTCTCCTGGTCGCTGACCATGCCGAGGAACTCGATCCGCTCCCGTACCTGATCGGGCAGGCCCTTGACCGCCTCCTCCTCGTCGCCCTTGCCGGCCACCAGCAGCCGCACCCCGGGCCGGGCCGCCAGGATCCGCGGCAGTGCCTCCAACAGCGTCGGCAGGCCCTTGCGCGGCTCGTTGATGCGGCCGACGAAGCCGATGGTGCCGCCGTCCGGGAGGTCCGCGCCGCTCCACTCCGGACGGGGCTCGGCGTCGGCGAAGAACGCCACGTCGACGCCGTTGGGGATGACCACCGCGTCCCCGCCGAAGTGCTCGACCAGGGTGCGCCGGGCGTACTCGCTGACCGCGATCCGGGCACTGATCTTCTCCAGCGCCGGCTGCAGGATCGGCTCGGCGGCGATCATGGCCCGGGAGCGCGGGTTGGAGGTGTGGAAGGTCGCCACGATCGGGCCGCTGGCGGCCCAGCAGGCGAGCATGCCCAGGCTTGGGCTGACCGGCTCATGGATGTGCAGCACGTCGAAGGCGCCGTCGTGCAGCCAGCGGCGCACCCGCGCCGCGGACAGGAAGCCGAAGTTCAGCCGGGCCACCGAGCCGTTGTACGGCACCGGGACGGCACGGCCGGCCGGCACCACGTACGGCGGCACCGGCGTGTCGTCGTCGGCCGGGGCCAGCACCGAGACCTCGTGGCCCAGCCGGATCAGGTGCTCGGCCAGGTCCCTGACGTGGAACTGCACCCCGCCGGGGACGTCCCAGGCGTAGGGGCAGACGATTCCGATCCTCACCGTGAGGCCTCCGCGGTCGGCTCCGCGACCGCGGCGGGCGCCCGGTCCGGGTCGAGGTCGGCCAGCCAGAAGCGCTGCAGCATGTGCCAGTCCTGCGGGTGCTCGCGCACGCCCTCGGACCACACGTCGGCGAGCGTCTGGGTCATCGCCGCGGCCTTCTCGCGCTTGCTGCCGGCCTCCGGGACCGGGACCTCCTCGTGCACCCGGCCCTTCATCACCGGGGTGCCGTCGTACCAGAGGGTCACCGGCAGCAGCGCCGCCCCGGTCTGCGCCGCCAGCACGGCCGGTCCGGCCGGCATCCGGGCCGCCTCGCCCATGAAGGTCACGTCCACCCCGGAGGCGGACAGGTCGCGGTCGCCGACCAGGCAGACCAGTCCGCCCGCACGCAGCCGCTTCGCCAGCGTGGCCAGGGTGTTGGCACCGCCGGTCAGCGGCAGCACCTCCATGCCCAGGCCCTCGCGGTAGGCCACGAAGCGGTCGAACAGCTTCTCCGGCCGCAGCCGCTCGGCCACCGTGCTGAACGGATAGCCGCGCACCACCACCCAGGCGCCGGCCAGGTCCCAGTTGCCCATGTGCGGCAGCGCCAGCACCGCGCCGCGCCCGGACGCCATCGCCTCGTCCAGCCGCTCGATGAACTCGGGCTCGAACGAGGCGGCGATCCGCTCCCTGCTCCACACCGGCATCCGGAACGACTCGCACCAGTAGCGCAGGTAGCTGCGCATCCCGGCCCGGCCCAGCTCGGCGATCTCGGCATCGGAGGCCTCGGGGCGGACCCGGCGCAGATTGGACTCCAGCCGCAGCACGCCCTTGCCCCGGCGCTTCCAGACGACGTCCGCGATCCGCTGGAACAGCCCGTTGGCGGCCGATTCGGGCAGCCGCTTCACCGCCGCCCAGCCCGCGGCGTAGGCGCTGTACGTCAGATGGTCGGCCAGTCCGCTCACAGTTGCCCTCCCCCTGCCGCGACCGCTTCGGCCGCCTCGCGGCGCACCGTCAGGATCCGCTGCAGTGCGGTGATCAGACTACCCACCGCGATCAGCCACAGCGCGATCGGAAGCAGCCAGTCGATGTAGGGCACACCGAAGCCGTGCAGCCCGGCGAGACCGGCCAGGACGAGGGTCACCACCAGCCGCTCGGCCCGCTCCACCAGGCCCGACACGTCGCACTTCAGGCCCAGGCTCTCGGCGCGCGCCTTGGTGTACGACACCACCTGCCCGCTGGCCAGGCAGAACAGCGCCACCGCGCAGAGCAGCAGGTTGTCGCCGCCCCCCGCGTACCACATCGCGATCCCGGCGAAGACCGCCGAATCAGCGACCCGGTCCAGGGTGGAGTCCAGGAAGGCGCCCCAGACGCTGGAAGTGCCCGCCTGGCGGGCCATATTGCCGTCGACCAGGTCGGAGAAGACGAAGGCGGTGATCACGATGGTGCCCCAGAAGAAACTACCCTGGGGGAAGAACACCAGTGCCCCGGCGACCACCCCGGCCGTGCCCACCAGCGTGACCATGTCCGGGCTGACACCGATACGCAGCAGGAACGTTGCGAAGGGGGTGAGCACCCGCGTGAAGAAAGCTCGCGCGTATTTGTTGAGCATGGGCCTTCCGACCGCTCCGATCTGACTGAGTTCCGGCTCTGATCCGGCAGTGGATCCGGCCGTGGATCCGGCAGTGGATCCCGCCATGGTCCGGCCGTGCCCGGGCGGCGCTCTCACGGCGGCCCCCGGTGGGCTGGCCCATGGTATCCGGGTGCGGCCCGCACGCCGGGGCCGGGCACGCCGCCCGTGCGGGAGCTATGGACCTCGGCCTGTTGCGGTGCCAAGCTCACCATCACCGCGGGTGACCCTCAGTCAACGCAACGCGGTCCCCGTGGCAGGTACTCCGACTGAATGGAGAGGGCGATGGGTGACAGGACGACAGCGGCATCGGGAGGCCCCGGCAGGGGTACGGCGGCCGACCAGTACGAGCCCAACCGGCCGGATCTGATCCGCAATGTCGTACTGGTCGGCCACAGCGGGGCCGGCAAGACCACCCTGGCCGAGGGCCTCGCGCTCGCCACCGGAGCGCTGACCCGGGCCGGACGGGTCCAGGACGGCACCACCGTCTCCGACTACGACGAGATCGAGCACCGCCAGCAGCGCTCGGTGCAGCTCGCCCTGGTACCGCTGGTGCACGCCGGAGTGCGGATCAACCTGCTGGACACCCCCGGCTACGCGGACTTCGTGGGCGAGCTGCGGGCCGGACTGCGCGCCGCCGACGCCGCGCTGTTCGTGGTGCCGGCCACCGACGGCATCGACGGCTCCACCCGGATGCTGTGGGAGGAGTGCGCCGCGGTCGGCATGCCCCGCGCCCTGGTGGTCACCAAGCTCGACTCCCCGCAGGCCGACTTCGCCGCCACCGTCGAGCTGTGCCGCGAGGCCTTCGGCGGGGCCAACCCGGAGGCCGTGCTGCCGCTCTACCTGCCGCTCAACCGTGGCCCGGCCGGCCCCGACGGCACTCCCAGGATCTCCGGCCTGCACGGCCTGCTCAGCGGCAACTGCTTCGACTACGGCAGCGGCCGCCGGGTCGAGCACACCCCCGACCACGCGCTCGGCGAGGCAGCCGCCGAGGCCAGGGACCGGCTGATCGAGGCCGTCATCGCCGAGAGCGAGGACGAGGCGCTGATGGACCGCTACCTCTCCGGCGAGGCCGTCGACACCAAGACCCTGATCGACGATCTGGAGCGTGCCGTCGCCCGGGGCGCCTTCCACCCGGTGCTCGCCTCCGCCCCGCCCGCCGAAGGATCCCGCGAGGGCCTGGGCAGCACCGAGCTGCTGGAACTCATCGGCTCCGCCTTCCCCTCCCCCGCCGAGCACCGGCCGCCGGCCGCCACCACCCCCGACGGCCGCCCCCGCCCGGCGCTGGCCTGCGACCCCGAGGGACCGCTGGCCGCCGAGGTGGTCAAGACCAGCGGCGACCCCTATGTCGGCAGGCTCAGCCTGGTCCGGGTCTTCTCCGGCACGCTGCGCCCCGACCAGCCGGTGCACGTCTCCGGCCACGGCATGGCCGACCGCGGTACCGACGACCACGACGCCGACGAGCGCATCGGAGCACTGTCGCTGCCCTTCGGCCGCACCCAGCGCGGCGTGGACCAGGCTGTCGCCGGGGACATCGTCTGCGTCGCCAAACTCGCCTCCGCGCAGACCGGCGACACCCTCTCCGCGCCCGCCGACCCGCTGCTGGTCGCGCCCTGGTCGATGCCCGACCCGCTGCTGCCGGTCGCCGTCGAGGCGCACAGCAAGGCCGACGAGGACAAGCTCTCGCAGAGCCTGGGCCGGATCACCGCCGAGGACCCCACCCTGCGGCTCGAACAGAACCCGGACACCCACCAGTTGGTGCTCTGGTGCCTCGGCGAGGCGCACGCCGACGTGCTGCTGGAACGGCTGCGCAGCCGCCACGGCGTCCAGGTCGACCCGGTCCCCTACGCCGTCCCGCTGCGGGAGACCTTCGCCGGGCCCGGCCACGGGCGCGGCCGGCACGTCAAGCAGTCCGGCGGCCACGGCCAGTTCGCGATCTGCGAGATCGAGGTCGAGCCGCTGCCCACCGGCGGCGGCTTCGAGTTCGTCGACCGGGTGGTCGGCGGCTCGGTGCCCCGGCAGTTCATCCCCTCCGTCGAGAAGGGCGTACGGGCCCAACTGCTGCGCGGGGTCAGCGCCGGCTTCCCGGTCGTCGACGTCAGGGTCACCCTGGTCGACGGCAAGGCCCACTCGGTGGACTCCTCCGACGCGGCCTTCCAGACCGCCGGGGCGCTCGCCCTGCGCGAAGCCGCCGCCGGCGCCGGGGTGCGGCTGCTGGAGCCGGTCGCCGAGGTCCGGGTACTGGTGGCCGACGAGTACGTCGGCGCGGTGCTCAGCGACCTGTCCGGCCGCCGCGGCCGGGTCCAGGGCACCGAGCCGGTCGGCGTCGGACGGACCCTGGTGCGGGCTGAGGTACCGGAGTTGGAGATCGTCCGCTACGCCGTGGACCTGCGCTCGCTGTCCCACGGCGCCGGCGACTTCACCCGAGCCTACGTACGCCACGAGGCCATGCCGGAGGCGGTGGCGGCCAAGGCGCTGAGCACCGCGGCGGCCACGGCGCACGGCTGAGCGCCGGAGTGATCCCTATTGGGCTGACGGGCGATGATCGGCGGCGATACCCTGGCATCCGGGCATTCTGACAGCCCATCGGAATATGTTTCAGTGCGGATGATCTGTCAGGCCCGGGGAACAATGACGGAGACCGCTGTCGGGAGGGGACCACAGTGCCGGACGTCCCGCGCGAATCGCTCAACTTCGCGGCCACCGAGTCACTCGCCTCCCTCGCCTACCGGGACGGCCCGCTCAAGGAGCTGACCGGCAGCGTGGAGAGCGTCGGCCACAAGGAGGGGCGGCACGGGCTGTTCGTCCCCACCATCGGCGAGGCCTTCTGCCGAGCGGTGATCAAGCGCACCCTCGGCAAGACCCGCAAGCCCTTGGTGCCTTCCTACGGCGCCGATCCGCGACGGGTCGTCGAGCACTGCCTGGAGGCGGAGAAGATCCGGCACGACCGCGACCGCAGGCTCACCGCGGTCGCCGTCGTCGCCGGGCTGCTCTTCCTCCCCGGCACCCTGATCTGGCTCGCCGCCTTCAAGATCCGCGACCTCAGCACGGAGGAGCGGCGCTCGCTCTACGGAGGCATCGCCCTCACCGTGGCCGCGCTGCTCGCCGTGCTGCTGGCGCTGCGGCCCTTCGCCGCGGGCTGGGCCGGGTTCTACATCCGGATCATGATGCTGGTCCCGGTGCTGGGCTGGTTCATCGCCTTCCGGATCTGCGTGCGCACCGCGGAGAAGCTGCGGCTGCGCTGGAACGAGGTGCTGGACGGCAGCGGGCTGGGCCCGGTGGTCCCGGAGATCGTGCCGATGGGCCCGCAGGACGTCAGAGCCGAGGAGCTCAAGAAGGCCCTGGAGACCCTGGAGATGGAGCAGGAGACCAATGTGCTCCAGTACGCCGGGGCCAACGGCATACTCGGCCTGGGCAAGCGCTGGGGCTCCTGGACCCTGGCCGAGCAGATCGACCCCGCGGAGGGCATCGCCGAGATACGCACCTTCCACCCCTGGGACGTGCTGCGCCGGATCGAGGACCGGCTCAAGGAGATGTCCAGGTCGACGATGCCGGCCGAGAACGGCATCCCGGACATGCGGGTCACCCACTGGATGGTCATGTCCATACCCGAGGGCGCGGACGAGATCAGCCGCCCCACCGGGGCCGACATGGACGGCTACCGCTACCGCAGCTCGGCCATGACCAACCTCGCCAACAAGCAGCAGTTCGGCCGCGGGCCCCGGCACTACCTGGGCATCCAGTTCGTGCTGTGGGGCGGCCAGTTGGTGGTGACCCTGCTGGTCACCGTCACCCTGCTGCACCACACCCTGCGGGTCGAGGTCAGCGGCCACGCGCTCGGCCCGATGGCGCCGATGTTCAACAAGAAGGCCAAGCGGGGCGAGATCCAGGTGGCCAAAGCCGGCAAGTTCTGGGAGGAGCGCACCAAGCAGCTCCCGATAGTCGCCCCCGACGAGGTCGTCCGGCTCACCCTGCGCGCCCCGTTCACCTGGCCCTGGGGCGAGACCATGCTGGACTACCTGGGCGGCACCCTCAAGCTCCCCGAACCCTTCGGGCTGCGCTCCGCGTGGACGTCCCGCCCCTGGGCCGACAGGTTCATGGCCGACGACGCGCTCCGGGTCGCCACACCGGTGCTTCGCACCGTTCACAAGGCGACCATGGAGTTCCTGGAGGACCACGACGTCGAGGTGGACCGCTTCAAGACCCGCTCCAGCCTGCTCGGCGCCGAGATCCAGGGCATGCGGGCCTCGAAGGCAGACGTCTACGACGCGGACTGAATCCTGCGGCGTGTGCCTGGCTGGGCGCGCAGTTCCCCGCGCCCCTATGTAGCTGCAACTCACCCGCAGTGGGTCAGTTGCACCCCCAGGGGCGCGGGGAACTGCGCGCCCAGCCACTTACGGTCCGCAGCCGGGTTCCGCCAGAGCACCCGCAGCTACGCGGGCCAGGCGTCGGCGAGCATCTTGCGGGTCTCCACGAGCAGCTGCGGCAGCACCCTGGTCTGGCCGATGACCGGCATGAAGTTGGTGTCCCCGCCCCAGCGGGGCACCACGTGCTGGTGCAGGTGCGCGGCGATGCCGGCCCCGGCCACGCTGCCCTGGTTCAGCCCGATGTTGAAGCCGTGCGCTCCCGAGGCCGCCCGCAGGGCGGTCATCGCCTGCTTGGTGAGCAGCGCGACGTCCGCGGTCTCCTCCGGCGTGAGCTCCGTGTAGTCGGCGACGTGCCGGTACGGGACGGCCATCAGGTGACCGGAGTTGTACGGGTAGAGGTTGAGCACCGCGTACGCGTGCTCCATCCGACGCAGGATCAGCCCGTCCTCGTCCGACATCGCCGGGATCGCGCAGAAGGGACAGCCGTCCGTGGGCTCGGGGCCGGTCGGCTTGTTCTCACCCTTGATGTAAGCCATCCGGTGAGGGGTCCACAGGCGGCCGAAAGCGTCCGGCTCGCCCGCTCCGTTCTGCTGCTCCGGCTCCGTCGTCATGGAGATCAGCATAGGCGGAAGGGCGGCCCCGGATGGGACCGCCCCTGCGTCCGCCGCTCGGATCAGACCTGGATACGGCGCTCCACCGCGTCGACGATCTCCGCCAACGCCTCGGCACGCGGGATCCCGTTCTTCTGCTCGCCGTTGCGGTAGCGGAAGGAGACGGTCCCGGCGGCCATGTCGTCGTCGCCGACGATGACCATGAAGGGGGCCTTCATCTTCTGGTGGGTCCTGATCTTCTTCTGCATCCGGTCGCTGGAGGCGTCCACGTCGACCCGCAGGCCCTTGGTCCTGGCCTCGGCGGCGAACTCCTTCAGGTAGTCCACGTGGGCGTCGCCGATCGGGATGCCGACGGCCTGGACCGGTGAGAGCCACGGCGGCATCGCGCCGGCGTAGTGCTCCAGCAGCACCGCGAAGAATCGCTCGATCGAGCCGAACAGCGCACGGTGGATCATGACCGGCCGCTGGCGCGAGCCGTCCGCCGCCGTGTACTCCAGGTCGAAGCGCTCGGGCAGGTTGAAGTCGACCTGGATGGTCGACATCTGCCAGCTGCGGCCGATCGCGTCCTTCACCTGGACCGAGATCTTCGGGCCGTAGAAGGCCGCGCCGCCCGGGTCGGGAACCAGCGGGAGCCCCTGCTTCTCGGCGGCCGTCCGCAGGATCTCGGTGGCCTCCTCCCAGACCTCGTCCGACCCGACGAACTTCTCCGGGTCCTTGGTGGAGAGCTCCAGGTAGAAGTCGGTCAGGCCGTAGTCCCGCAGCAGGTCCAGGACGAACGTGAGCAGGTTGTCCAGCTCCTCCGCCATCTGCTCCTTGGTGCAGTAGATGTGCGCGTCGTCCTGGGTGAAGCCGCGCGAGCGGGTCAGGCCGTGCACCACGCCGGACTTCTCGTAGCGGTACACCGTGCCGAACTCGAAGAGCCGCAGCGGCAGTTCACGGTACGAACGGCCGCGTGCGTCGAAGATCAGGTTGTGCATCGGGCAGTTCATGGGCTTGAGGTAGTAGTCCACGCCCTCGTCGAGCTGCATGGGCGGGTACATGCCGTCGGCGTACCAGTCCAGGTGGCCCGACTTCTCGAACAGCGTGCCCTTGGTCGCGTGCGGGGTGTAGACGAACTCGTAGCCCGCCTCCTCGTGCCGCTTGCGCGAGTAGTCCTCCATGGCCCGGCGCATCACGCCGCCGCGCGGGTGGAAGACGGCCAGGCCGGAGCCGATCTCGTCCGGGTTGGAGAACAGGTCCAGTTCGGCGCCGAGCTTGCGGTGGTCCCGCTTGGCGGCCTCCTCCAGGAAGTCCAGGTAGGCCTTGAGGTCGTCCTTGGTGGCCCAGGCGGTGCCGTAGATGCGCTGCAGCATCGGGTTCTTCTCGCTGCCGCGCCAGTACGCCGCGGCGTTGCGCATCAGCTTGAACGCGGGCACCCGGGTGGCCGGCAGGTGCGGGCCACGGCACAGGTCCTTCCAGCACAGCTCGCCGGTCCTGGGGTCCAGGTTGTCGTAGATGGTCAGCTCGCTGCCGCCCACCTCGACGTCCGAGCCGTCCTCGCTGGACGCGCCGCCCTTGAGGCCGATCAGCTCCAGCTTGTAGGGCTCGTCGGCCAGTTCCGCGCGCGCCGCCTCGTCGGTGACCACCCGGCGGGAGAACTTCTGCCCCCGCTTGATGATCTCGGTCATCTTCTTCTCGACGGCCTTGAGGTCCTCGGGGGTGAACGGCTTCTCGACGTCGAAGTCGTAGTAGAAGCCGTCCTTGACCGGCGGACCGATGCCCAGCTTGGCCTCGGGGAAGATCTCCTGCACGGCCTGGGCCATGATATGCGCGGTGGAGTGGCGCAGGATCGACAGGCCGTCCTCGCTGTCGATGGCCACCGGCTCGACCTCGTCGCCGTCCGCGAGGACGTGGGCGAGGTCGCGGAGCTCACCGCCGACGCGGGCGGCGATGACGGCGCGCTCGCCGGGGAACAGGTCCGCCGCCGTAGTGCCCGTCGTCACCACACGCTCTTCCCGATCGGGTTCGCGACTGATGACCACACGGACGTCCGACACCGGACTCTCCTGACTCTCGGCATTCTCCTGAGCAGCAGGTGCTGCGGTGATGATGGTACCGAGACCGGAGGGCGGCTCGCGCGGGCCTCACCTGCCCTCGCTGTCCTCCCCCGCGCCGGATCCGCCGCCGGATCCGCCGACCCGCAGCCGCAGCGCCTTGAGCATGCGGTCCCGCTCGGCGGCGTCCAGTTCCACCCGGACCAGCGCGCTGGGGACGGAGAGCTTGCGGAAGCCGCCCTTGCGCTCCAGCCGCGCCCGCAGCCGGACCGGCACCCCGGCGAGGTGGGACTCGACCGCGGTGCGGTAGTCCTCGTCGCCCAGCCGGACCCGTACCTCGTCCACATCGGCCCCGGCCAGCACCGCCAGCCTGACCTGGCCCTCGCCGTCGGGCACGGGCCGTTTGAGCCGGACCACCGCGCCGGTGATCTCCACGTCCAGGGCGGGTTCGCTGCGTTCCAGCCGCTCCCCCGCGGCCTCCA
The DNA here is from genome assembly GCF_000787775.1 of Streptacidiphilus carbonis. GTDB lineage: Bacteria > Actinomycetota > Actinomycetes > Streptomycetales > Streptomycetaceae > Streptacidiphilus > Streptacidiphilus carbonis. The sequence goes on from NZ_BBPM01000032.1 coordinate 56,958, forward strand.
GGGCGGGCAGGTCGCCGGGGCTGAACTCCAGCCGCAGCCGGCGGCTGGCGAAGCCGCGCGGGGTGCCGACCGAGGCGGCCCAGGCCAGGGCGATCTCGATGCCCTCGCTCCCGCGGACCAGCTGCACCACCGAGGCGAGCAGCTCCCGGCTGACGCCGAGCCGGACCGCATCGTCGAAGGCCTCGGTACGGCCGCTGACCCGCTGCAGGTCGATGGCGTCCCTGGTCGCCTCCAGGGCCCGGACCAGCGTGGTGGTGACGGTCCTGTCCTCGGGGGCGGGCGCGTAGGCGGTGAGCAGGCCGGCGCCGGTGCCCGGGGCGACGACCAGGATCCGGTCCAGGAACTCGGCGGCGGCCCCGTCCAGGCGGGCGCCGAAGTAGGCGGCGCGCAGCAGTCCGGCCTTGGCGGCGGCGGAGAGCATCGCGGTGGCGCCTGCGTGCAGGTCCTCCTCCGAGCCCCAGCTGACGGCGCCGCCGACGCCGGGGGTCTCCCGGCGCCAGTGGATCTCGTCGCCGGGGACCAGCAGCGCGGCCAGGATGGCCCTGGCGGAGGGGACGCCGGAGTGCGACAGCGCCGCGATGGCCTCGTCCAGCAGGTCGACGCTGTCGTCGAAGCGGCGGTCGGCCGGGACCAGCAGGCTGGTGTCGGGCTCCAGGTCGTCGGGCGGGGTCCAGCGGGTGTAGCGGCCCTCGGCGCCGCCGCGGCGGATCCAGCCGTGGCGGGCGAGCAGGGTACCGAGCACGGCCGGGTCGACTCCGGCCGGGTCGATGTGCACCGGGTCGGCGGGGGCGCGGCCGCCGCCGGCCCGGACGGCGGCGCGCCCGGCAGCGTCCACTGCCTCTGGTCGGGTGTCGCGGCGCATCGCTGTCACGTTGTCCCTCCCGCAGGAATCGATACCGCAGAGGCCTCGTTCAAGGACGCTCTCCCGCTCCCACACGGGCCATGATGGCGCAGAGCGCCCGGTCGTCGAAGACCTGGCCGGTCGGAATCCGGACATTCGTCCTGCGTTTCCCGGTCACCGGGTGCCCTGCCAGGTTGACCCAGTAGCAGCAGTGGCGCAGTTCCAACCGGTCGGGACCGGCCTGCAGCCACTGGTCGACCTCTCTGGGGACCAGCATGACGACGAGGATCTTGTGCACGGCGACCCGGGCGTGGGCGAGTTTTCGCAGGTGGTCGTTGTCGAGGGTGAAGCTGAAGTACGGCCCTTCCGGATTCGGCGGGATCTGGTAGGTGCACTTGAGCTGGACCTTGATGGTGGCCTCGTCGTCCACGGTGTGCGCCGAACTGCCGTGGCTCACATGCCAGTCGATCCCGTTGTCCGGGAACGGCGAGGACAGTGCGCAGCCCGACGCGGCCGCGACCGCGTGCAGGTATCCCACCTGGAGCGTCTCCATGCAGGAGGTGACCGCGAGTTGACCCCGCATCGGTTGTCCCGTCCCGATCCCGCCCCAGGCGAGGGGCGGGGTGGCCGGTTCGGGTTGTGTCAGCGCCATTGCTGCCGCCTTCTCCCCTTTGAACGGCAGTCCCGTCGAACGGCAGCCCGCCGTCCGGACCGGACGGGCCGTCACTGTGTGTTGTCTCCGCCCTGACGGGGCGTCAAACAGATCCGCAGCTCACAGCAGGATTGGAAGCCGAGGGTCACCGGGTATCACCTCAGTGTCACCATCGGAGGGGGAGGCAGCGATGACGCACTGGTACCAGGGGCCACTGGCCTCCTTCGACACCGAGACCACGGGCGTGGACGTGGAGCATGACCGGATTGTGACGGCGGCGCTGGTGGTACAGGAGTCCGCCGGCGGCCCGGTACGGCGGCGGGACTGGGCGGCGGACCCCGGCGTGCCGATCCCGGCGGGGGCCACCGCGGTACACGGCCTGACCGACCTCTGGGCGCGGCAGCACGGCCGGCCCGCCCCGGTGGTGGTGGAGGAGATCGCCCGGGCGCTGGCCGAGACGGCGCGGGCCGGGCTGCCGCTGGTCGTCATGAACGCCCCGTACGATCTCACGCTGCTGGACCGGGAGTTGGGCCGGCACCGGGGTGCGTCGCTGGGCGACTACGTATCGAGTGCGCCGCTGCTGGTGGTGGACCCCCGGGTGCTGGACAAGCACGTGGACCGCTACCGCAAGGGCCGCCGCACCCTGACCGACCTGTGCGCGCACTACGGCGTGGTGCTGAACGGGGCGCATGACGCGGCGGCCGACGCCACCGCGGCGATGCTGCTGGTACGGGCGATCGGCGGCCGCTTCGAGGAACGGCTGGCGGCGATGACCCCGGCGGAGCTGCATCTGCGCCAGGCGGTATGGCACGCGGCGCAGGCGCGCGGACTGCAGCAGTGGTTCAACCGCAGCGGCTCGCCCGAGTCGGTGGACACCTCCTGGCCGCTGCGGCGGCGGGCGGAGGAGCAGGCGGCCTGAACCCGGTCGCCGGGCAACCTTCGCCGCGCCGCAGTCCTGAAGGTGCGTCAAAAGCACTGAAGGCCCCTCGATTTGAGGGGCCTTCAGTCTTCTGTGCGCAATGCTGGGTTCGAACCAGCGACCTCTCCGGTGTGAACGGAGCGCTCTCCCACTGAGCTAATCGCGCCTGCCGACCGTGTCGGCGACGAGATGAACATTAGCATCACGACCGCCGGTGGCCTAAATCCCTTCGCCCTGTTTCGATTCGAACACCAGTGCTATATTTGCTGTCATGACCCCCGCACTTCTGCTCATCGACGTCCAGCGCAACATGCTTCTCCCGCCCGAGCCGATCCCGGACGCGTCCGCGGTCCGGGCGGCACTCACCGAACTCCTGGCCCGGGCCCGCCGGGCCGGTTCGGTGATCGTCCACGTCCGCAACTCCGGCGACCCCGAGGTCGGCGACCCGGACGTACCGGGCACCCCCGGTTGGGAGCTGGTGTTCGAACCGCTGCCCGAGGAGCATGTGATCGACAAGCTCAGCAGTGACAGCTTCGACGGAACCGGGCTGGAGCGGCTGCTCCCGGCGAAGTCGCCGCTGGTCGTCGCCGGCATGCAGAGCGAGTACTGCGTCCGCGCCACCTCGCTCGCTGCGATCAGCCGCGGCCACGCGGTGGTGCTGGCCAGCGGCGCGCACGCCACCTACCCGGACGCCTTTCCGGACGGGCAGCCGGCCGAGGAGATCTCGGCGGCCGTGGAACTGGAGCTGGCGGCGGCCGGCGCGGAGATCACGCCCTGGGACGGCATCCGCTTCTGAGACGCCCGCAGCAGGCGGCCGCAGACGGCGGACCGCGACAACGACAGAGGCCCCGCAGATCGCTGATCTGCGGGGCCTCGTCCTGCGGTGCGCAATGCTGGGTTCGAACCAGCGACCTCTCCGGTGTGAACGGAGCGCTCTCCCACTGAGCTAATCGCGCCTGCTCGCACCAGCCCGGTACCGGGCGGTGCATGGAAAACACTACCGCATCGGCCCGTGTGCTCCTGACCTGCCCCGGGACGGCGGCCCGGCTCCCGCGATGACCGGATATCGACCCTGTGACACCACCGCCGAGCCGGTTTGCAGCAGGCTGTTGAAACAGCTGTGACGGGCGTGTCTGCTGAGCCGTAAGGGGTACCAGGTACGTACTAATCGGGACAGACGGGTTTACACCGGTCGAACAGGTGGGATGGTCCGTTCGCCGACGTGCGATCCCCGAGCGCACACTGAGCGAAAGGCCCTGGCGCTTATGAACACCACGGTCAGCTGCGAGCTGCACCTGCGCCTCATCGTGTCGAGCGAATCATCACTGCCCGTCCCCGCGGGCCTGCGCTACGACACCGCCGACCCCTATGCCGTGCACGCCACCTTCCACACGGGCGCCGACGAAACCGTCGACTGGGTGTTCGCCCGCGACCTCCTTGCGGAGGGGCTGCACCGGCCTACCGGGACCGGTGACGTCCGTGTCTGGCCCTCCCGCAGCCACGGACAAGGAGTCGTCTGCATCGCCCTGAGCTCTCCGGAAGGAGAAGCCCTGTTGGAAGCCCCGGCCCGAGCGCTGGAGTCCTTCCTCAAGCGAACCGATGCCGCGGTGCCCCCGGGCACCGAGCACCGACACTTCGATCTCGACCGAGAGCTCTCCCACATCCTTGCGGAGAACTGAACCGCTTCATCCCTTCTACCGTGCGCAGCCGTGCTACTCGGGGGCACGGAACGCGCCACCGGCACCATCCGCTCCATCTGCTCCCCTGCTGGAAAGAAGTCGCCGCGGACCCGCAAGGGCCGTGGCGACTTCCGCGTTCGCGTCCGGCAGTACGGTCGGAGGCAGCAGCGGTAGAGTCGCCGCCAACCCGCCCGGACGCCCCAGGGAGTACCGACGTGCTGATCACCCATGACACGCAGTGCGCCCTCGATGTCCTGGTCGACCTGCTCAACACGGACCCGGACGCCTGCGGGCAGGAGGGCCTGCCGGATCTCGCGGCGCTGCGCGGATTCGTGCTGCGGCACGAGATCAGCGAGGTCGGCGTACTGGGGGCGGCGGACCTGGACGCGGTGCGCCGGGTACGCGGACAGTTCCGCCAGGTGTTCTTGGCCGGTTCCACTCGCGAGGCGGCCGGGCTGGTCAACGCGATGGTGGCCCGGGCCGGTTCGACGCCCCGGCTGACCGACCACGACGGCCACGACTGGCACATGCACTTCTTCGCGCCCTGCGCGGCCCTCGCCGACCATCTGGCGGTGGAGGCGGGGATGGCGCTGGCCTTCATCGTGGTGGCCGGGGAACGGGAGCGGCTGCGCCGCTGCGAGGCGCCCGACTGCGCCCGGGTGTTCGTGGACCTCTCGCGGAACCGCTCACGCCGCTACTGCGACAGCCGCACCTGCGGCAACCGGCTGCACGTGGCCGCCTACCGGGCCCGGCAGCGGACCGCGGCGGAATCGCCGGACGCGGTCTCCGGGGTGGCGTCCGCGGTGGCCGAGGCGGCGTCCGGGGTTTCAGCGGTGGCCGGTGCGTCCGGTGCGGCCGGGGTCAGATCCCGCGGCGCTTGAGGATCTCCTCGACGTCGGAGAAGTCGCCCAGGTCGTCGGCGGCGGACTTCTGCCCGGCCGGCTTGGCGGTGACGGCCGGGGCCGAGGAGCCGCCCTTGGCCGCTTTCGGCTGCTTGGAGGCCTTGACCGGCCCGGGCTCCCGGGACCTCCGGCCGATGCCGGTGGCCAGCAGCAGGAGGACGGCGGCGCCGAGCATCGCCAGGCCGGTCCACACCTTCGGGTCGAACACCAGGTGGGTGGCCCAGTTCGACAGCGCGGTGCCGATCCGGCGGAACACGGTGATCAGGCCGGTGAGGTAGAGACCGACCGGCACCAGGGCGACGCCGAGCCAGCGGAAAGCGGAACGGATCCGGCCGCGAACGCCGGCCAGCACGGCGATCACCACCCCCGCTGCGGACAGTGCCATGCACACGATCGCAGTCATCGTCCTGTCTCCTCCTGCTCGTCCGACAACTCCATCCTGCCCGTAATGGGAGACTGACGACCATGAGCGAAAGTTCCTTTTCCCCGGTCGAGTACTGGTGCGATCTGCAGTGCCCGGACTGCGCGGCCGCGCTGGACGACGTACGGGCCCTGCGGGAGGCCTACGGCGACCGGCTGGAGGTGGTGCTGCGGCACTTCCCGCTGGACAAGCACAAGCACGCGTTCGCGGCGGCGCAGGCGGCCGAGGAGGCCTTCGTCCAGGGGCAGGGCTGGCCCTTCGTCGAGGCGGTGCTGGCCAGGACCGAGGAGCTGGGACGGCGCGGGGAGGCGTTGCTGGTCGAGCTGGCCCGGGGTCTCGGCCTGGACGCCGAGGAGATGGACACCGCGCTGATCGACGGCCGTCACATGCTGGTCGTGGACGCCGACCAGGCCGAGGGCAAGGCCATCGGCGTGACCGGGACCCCCACCTACGTGGTCGCCGGGAAGCGGCTCGACGGAGGGGCCGGTCAGGCGGGGCTGCGTGAGCGGATCATGGAGCTGTTGGGCGCGCCGTAGGGTTTTCGACTTCGGACCGTAGTGGGCTTGTCGCGCAGTTCCCCGCGCCCCTATGGGGCTGCAACTGACCCACCGAGGGCACGTTGCACTATCCAGGGGCGCGGGGAACTGCGCGACAAGCCATGCAGCGCCCGCAGCCGAAAACCTAGAGCTGTTTGTGCAGCAGGCTGCGATACGTGCGGTACCCCAGCGACCGGTACAGCGACACCGCCGGGGCATTCGCCGCGAACACGTGCAGTCCCAGCTCGCGCACGCCGCGAGCGAGGCACTCGCGTTCGGCCAGCAGCATCAGAGCGCGTCCGTGTCCCCGGCCGCGGTACCGCTCGTCCACGGAGAGCATGAACACCCAGGCCGGCGGCTCGTCCGCGGCCGCTCCCGGGAGCTGGGTGCCGACCCAGACGGCGCCGACCGGCACTCCCCCGGACTCCAGGCGGCTGATCACCGCGCCCGGGGTGTCCAGACCGTCCGGGAGCGCGGCCGCGTGGTCGGCCTGGGAGCGGGTCCTGGCCTGCTCCGGGGTCATCCCGGCGGCGATCTGGCTGTCCACGTAGCCCGCGGACTCCTCGGCCAGCCAGGCGTCGAACTCGTCCTGGCGCATCGGGCGGCCGGTGCTGCCCTCCGGCAGCGACGGCGGATCCGCCGGGAGTTCCTTGCGCATGTTGAGGCCGCGCAGGGTGTAGCCGAGGGTGCGGGCCAGGGCGAGCCCGGCGTCCCGGTCCGGGCCGTCGGGGACGCCGATGTCGGCCCGGACGCAGCCCCAGGAGCGCAGCACCTCCTCGGCGGCGAGCACCGCGACCGTGCCCCGGCCGCGCCCGCGGTCGGCCTGATGGATCGTCAGTTCCCGGATGCCGCCCACCCGGGGGCCGGGCCCGCCGGAGGCCGCGGCCACCAGCCCGCCGACGGTCCGGCCGTTGACGCGCACCTCGAAGGCCCGCTCCCGGCCCCCGTCGGGCCTGCTCTGCTCGGGTCCCAGCGGCCGGAGCGTGGTGGTCATCCTCACGGCTCCAGGTCGGCGGCGGCGCGCTCGGTGAAGACCGCGATCGCCTTGGCCGTGACCGGTCCCGGCGCGCCCGGCAGTTCGCGGTCGTCGACCCGGGAGACGCCCTGGATGTCGCGCAGGGTACCGGTGAGGAAGACCTCGTCGGCCTCCTCCAGCACGGTCAGCGGCAGGTCCGCCTCCTCGGCGTCGAGCCACTGCAGGGCCAGTGCCCGGGTGACCCCGGCCAGGCAGCCGGAGTTCAGCGGCGGGGTGAGGATCCGGCCGTCGAGGACGACGAAGACGTTGGAACCGGTGCCCTCGCAGAGACGGCCCGCGGTGTTGCCGAGGATCGCCTCGGAGGCGCCGTACTGGTGCGCCCGGGCCAGTGCGACCACGTTCTCCGCGTAGGAGGTGGTCTTCAGTCCGGCCACGGCGCTGTGCTCGTTGCGGGTCCAGGGGACCGTGACCACCGCGGCGGCGTCGGGGCGGCGGGCCACCTCGCCGAGGGCGACGATCAGGCTGGGGCCGCTGTCGCCGCGGTCGGAGCCGAGCGGGCCGAGGCCGCCGGTGTAGGTGATCCGCAGCCGGCCCAGCTTCGCCGGGTTGGCGGCCAGCACCTCGGCGCAGGCGCGCCGGACCAGCTCGCGCTCCGGCGCGGGCAGTCCGAGGCCGCGCGCCGAGCGCTCCAGCCGGTCCAGGTGGCGCCCGAGCGCGAAGGGTGCGCCGTCGACGGCCTTGACCGTCTCGAAGACGCCGTCGCCGACGGTCATGCCGTGGTCGAGGACCGACACGCTGGCCTCGGTGGACTCGCGCAGCGCGCCGTTGACCCAGATCCGCACGGTGTGGCTCCCGTTCTGTGGATTGCCGCCGCTGGTCACCGCGGCGGTGGTGCCTCAGACGCTACCGCGAGCAGGCGGGCCGCCTTCAGTTCGGTCTCGTCCCACTCCCGCTCCGGGTCGGAGCCCCAGGTGATGCCGGCCCCGGTGCCGAAGCGGACCTGCGGGCCGGCCGGATCGTCCCGGTCCAGCCAGAAGGTGCGGATGCCGACGGCGAGGCGGGCCTCGCGCCGGTCGGCGTCGACCCAGCCGACGGCGCCGCAGTAGGGGCCGCGGGAGGCGGTCTCCAGGGCCTGGATGATGCGCAGCGCGCTGGACTTGGGGGCACCGGTGACCGATCCGGGCGGGAAGGTCGCGGCCATCGCCTCCGGCCAGCCGGCGCCTGGGCGCAGCCGCCCCTCCACCGTGGACACCAGGTGCACCAGCCCGGGGTGCTTCTCCACCGCGCACAGGTCGGGGACGGTGACGCTGCCGGTGGCGCAGATCCGGCCGAGGTCGTTGCGGACCAGGTCGACGATCATCACGTTCTCGGCGTAGTCCTTCTCCAGCAGGTCGTCCTCGGTGCGCCCGGTGCCCTTGATCGGGCCGGAGCGGACCGTTTCGCCGCCCCGTTCCAGGAACAGCTCGGGCGAGGCGGTGGCGACCTCGACCCGCTGGGCCGGGAGCCGGACCGTTCCGGCGTACGGGGCGGGGTTGCCGCGGGCCAGCCGGGCGGTGAGCGCGTCGACGTCGGCGCGGGCGGGGTCGGGCAGCGGCGCGGACAGCACCCGGCACAGGTTGGCCTGGTAGACCTCGCCCGCGGCGATGTGCTCGCGGATCCGGCGCACCCCGGCGAGGTAGCCGGCCCGGTCGAGCGAGCTGGTCCAGGCGGTTCGGGCGGGACCGGCCCAGCCCGCCTCGGCGGCGGGCCCGCCGAAAGCGGCGCGGCCCCGGCGGACCTCGTCGAAGCGGGCGCAGGTGAGCCGGCCTTCGAAGTCGGCGACGACGGCCCAGAATCCGGAGCTGTCGAGGGCCGCCGGATCGTCGGTGACATCGAGCAGCCCGGTGGCGACCACGCCGTCGAAACGGGCCATCGGCGGGAGGAGGAACTCGGTAGAGGTCACAGTTTGCTCGGGATTCTGTACGGAAGGTGCGGGGTCTCCGCGCTGCCGAAGTCTAGATAAACGGTGGTCGGGACGCCTGTTCGCAGGTCATCGCGGGGAGCGGGGCGGCACGCTGCCGGGATACGGAATTTGAGCTGGGCCCGGAATCCGCTAAAGTTCATCACGTCGCCAGGACGCGGACCGCGAAGAAGCAAGCGGGAAGCGAAATGGAGACCATGCGGACGTGGCTCAGTTGGTAGAGCATCACCTTGCCAAGGTGAGGGTCGCGGGTTCGAATCCCGTCGTCCGCTCGGTTGAGGGTGCTGGTTGGCCCTTGCTCGGTGGAGTGGCCGAGAGGCGAGGCAACGGCCTGCAAAGCCGTCTACACGGGTTCAAATCCCGTCTCCACCTCAGCGAGGTTTTGAGTGGCTCGCCACTCGGGGTCTCATGCGCGATTAGCTCAGCGGGAGAGCGCTTCCCTGACACGGAAGAGGTCACTGGTTCAATCCCAGTATCGCGCACCGGCCCCCTCGGGGGTCAGCAGTACCGCAGCACGGTCCGACCGCAGTGCCGTTCGACCGCAGTACCGTTCGACGAGTGTCCCGCGCGATTAGCTCAGCGGGAGAGCGCTTCCCTGACACGGAAGAGGTCACTGGTTCAATCCCAGTATCGCGCACGAGTCCCCTCGGGGGCTGCATGAGCAGTGCCTTTACGAGTGTCCCGCGCGATTAGCTCAGCGGGAGAGCGCTTCCCTGACACGGAAGAGGTCACTGGTTCAATCCCAGTATCGCGCACAGTAGTTGAGGGCCCGTCCGGTTGCGGACGGGCCCTCTTCGTTCCCCCTCCGCGCCTCCCCCGTGGGCGCGTCTGCGCGGCGTCCGCGCCCGGGCTGCCCTCACCGACAGTCCGGACGCGGCGCCGCAGTCTCAGTGTTGGATGAGGTGCAGCACCGACGTGGCCTGCACGGTGAACTGGGACCAGCCGCCGAAGGCGAAAGCCAGCAGCGCCGCGACCGGGAGCGCGATCGCCAGGGCGATCAGGGGGTTCCGGGTCTCGCTCGTACGAACGCGATCGGACTGGCGACGGCGCCGTACTGATCCTCCCGTGTATACGGACATGGCCTGGTTCCCACTCTCGTCGTCTGCTGCTGCGTCACTTGATCGTCACTGCTCATCCGTGGTCGCGGTGGGCGGAGTACCTCGGGGGACGAGCTGCCCGCCCACCGCTGGTACCAACCTACGGTCGGCCCCCCTGGCCTGGCGTCATGCCCCGGGACCGTCCCTGCGGCATCCGGAAGGAGGACGGTCCTCCTCGGGGACTACTACCGGAGGGGGAGGGCGGACGCGGGAGGTGTCAGGGTCACCCCTGACGGGGTCCCCGAGGGGGCCGGGGAGCCGCAGGTCAGCGTGGTCCCACGGGCATCTCCCGGATACGGCCCGGGGGTACTGCGGACGCGGTACCGGAGGGGCCGGGGAGGGCCCGGGGAAAGCTTCGGCCAGGGCTCGGGCAGGGCTCCGTGAAGGCCCGCGGCGGAGCCGACCGGGGGAAATCCGACAATCCCACGGATCGTCAGTGCGTTGCGTATCAGCACACCGCCCGGCCCAGTCCGTAAGCTGTCGCCTGGCAGGGACAACAGCCCCCGCACAAGGAACTGACGGCGGGACGGAAATGTGGCGATGATGCGGCTCCGGCGGGAGGATCCGCGAGTCGTCGGCCCCTACCGCCTGCACCGGCGGCTCGGCACGGGCGGCATGGGCGTGGTCTACCTGGGCTCCGACCGCAAGGGCCAGAAGGTCGCGCTCAAGCTGATCCGCTCCGAGCTGGCCGAGGACCAGGAGTTCCGCACCCGCTTCGCCCGCGAGGTCGCCGCCGCCGCCCGGATCAGGGGCGGCTGCATCGCCCGGCTGGTCGCCTCCGACATCGACGTGGAGCGGCCCTGGCTGGCGACCGCCTACGTCCCCGGCCCCTCGCTCTACAAGCGGGTCGGCGACGAGGGGCCGCTGCCCTGGCCCGAGGTGACCGCGATCGGCGCCGCCCTCGCCGACGGCCTGGTCCACGTCCACGAGGCCGGGGTGGTGCACCGCGACCTCAAGCCGTCGAACATCCTGCTGTCCCCCAAGGGCCCGCGGATCATCGACTTCGGCATCGCCTGGTCCACCGGCGCCAGCACGCTGACCCATGTCGGCACGGCGGTCGGCTCTCCCGGCTTCCTGGCCCCCGAGCAGGTCCGCGGCATCGCCGTCACCAGCGCCACCGACGTGTTCGCGCTGGGCACCACCCTCGCCTACGCGGCGACCGGCGACTCCCCGTTCGGCTCGGGGACCTCCGAGGTGATGCTCTACCGGGTGGTGCACGAGGAGCCCGACCTCAGCGAGGTGCCCGGCGCGCTGCTTCCGGTGATCCGGGCCTGTCTGGCCAAGGAGGCGTCCGACCGGCCGACCACCGCGCAGCTGCACGACCGGCTCAAGGAGCTGACCGCGCGTGGGACCGCGATCGGCCTCAGCCAGGT
>NZ_BBPM01000032.1:68366-73574 GCF_000787775.1 Streptacidiphilus carbonis
CCCCCGCCCGCAGGCCGGGCAGAGCCGGCCCGCCGAGGCGGGCCGGCGCGCCCAGGCGGGGGGTCCCGGCGCGGTCCCGCACGGCGCGGCCCAGGCCGGCGGACGCCCGCCGACGCGCCCCGCGCCGAGGCGGCCGATGCCGCCGACCGTGCGCGAGCCGCATCCGCCCCGCCGGGACACCCAGCAGCACACCCGCCGCGAGGTCCGGCCGGAGCAGCGGCCGGACCAGCGGCACGGGCAGCGTCATGAGCAGCACGACCAGCCGCCGGAGCAACGTCCGGAACAGCGGGGGCACGAGCAGCGGCACGACTCCCGGCCGAGCGCGGTCGCACCGGCGCCCGCAAGCCGCCGCACTCCCCCGCCGACCGGTTCGCAGCAGCGCCCGCCGGCCCGTCCGGGCGGCTCCTCGCGGCGGCTGCTGCGGCAGCGGCTGATCGTCTTCATCACCGTGACGGTGGGCGTGGCGCTGGCCATCGCCGCCGCGCAGGGCTGCGAGAACCGTGACAGCCGCGGCCTGGGGACGCCGCCGAGGCCCTCGGTGGCGTCGGCACACTCGCCGATCCCGGGCGCGGTCCCCGCCGCGGCCCCGTCCCCCGCGGCGGACGCCCTGCAGGCGGCGCCGGCCACGGCGGTCGGCAACGGCGACACCGGCGGCGTGGACTGGGCCGACCGCAGCTACCCCGACCCCAGCGACGGCTCCACCGTGGTGCTCAAGGACGGCCGCGCCTCGACCGACGGCGCCGCGCCGGTGGCGCTCACCAGCGTGCTGCCCGCGCGCTACCGCGACAGCGCGGCCGCGGTGGTGGTGCTCACCCGCCGGGACGGCAGCGTCCCGGAGGACCTGATCGAGCTGTACCAGCTGCCCGCCGGGGCGTCCGGGACCGGGTCAGGGGCATCTGCAGAACCGGTTCTGCTGGCCTCCCACGCCTCCACCGGCGACCCCCAGGCCACCGGCACCTGGCGGATCGCCGACGGCGCGGTGCTGCGCGAGGAGCACACCGCCGCCTCGGGCACCCGCCCCGCCAGCACCACCCGCTACGCCCCGCTGGGCAACGGCACGATGACCGAGACCTGGCCGGGGACCGGAACGGTGGCAGGCCAGCAGGGGTGACCTCGCGGGAGTTCCTTCAGCCGGTCGGCTGCTGGGAGAGCGCGTAGAAGCTGACGGCGGCGGCGGCGGCGATGTTGAGCGAGTCGACGTCGTGCGACATCGGGATGCGGACCCAGGCGTCGGCGGCGCGCAGCGCCTCGGTGCTGAGGCCGTGGCCCTCGGAGCCGAGCATCACCGCGCAGCGCCCCAGCAGCTTGGGCGAGACCTCGTTCAGCGGGCCCGAGTCGCCGTGCGGGGTGAGCGCGAGCAGCGAGAAGCCGGCCTCGCGCAGCGTCTCCAGCGAGCGCGGCCAGGGGTCCAGGACGGCGTAGGGGACCGAGAAGACCGTCCCCATGGACACTTTGACGGCGCGTCGGTAGAGCGGGTCGGCGCAGTCCGGCGAGAGCAGGATCGCGTCCATGCCGAGGGCCGCGGCGCTGCGGTAGACGGCGCCGATGTTGGTGTGGTCGACGATGCCTTCCAGCACGGCGATCCGGCGGGCCGTGGTGAGCAGTTCGGCGGCGTCGGCGAGCGGCTTGCGCTGCATCGACGCCAGCGCGCCGCGGTGCACGTGGTAGCCGGTGACCTGCTCGGCCAGTTCGGGCGCCACCGCGTAGACCGGCGCCGGCACCTCGTCGATGACGTCGCGCATCACGTCGATCCACTTGGACGACAGCAGCATCGAGCGCATCCGGTAGCCGGCCAGCCGGGCCCGGCGGATCACCTTCTCGCCCTCGGCGATGAACAGGCCCTCCTCGGGCTCGCGCCGCCGGCGCAGCTCGACGTCGGTCAGCGCGACGTAGTCGCGCAGCCGGGGGTCCTGCGGGTCGTCGATGGTGATGAGTTCGGCCACAGCTCGATCCTGCCCGCTCAGATCTGGGCTGCCAAGTTGTTGACGGCGACCACGTCGCCGATGACGACCACGGCCGGCGGACGCACCTCCTCGGCCTCGACCACGGCGGCGACGGTGGCCAGGGTGGCGTCTACCCGGCGCTGGCCCGCGGTGGTGCCCTCCTGGACCACGGCGACCGGGGTCTGCGGGTCGCGGCCGCCGGCGACCAGTGCTGCGGCGATCGCGCCGATGCGCTCGACGGCCATCAGCAGCACCAGGGTGCCGCGCATCTTCGCCGCGGCGTCCCAGTCGACCAGCGAACGCGGGTCCTCCGGGGCGACATGGCCGGAGATGACGCTGAACTCATGGGTGACGCCGCGGTGGGTCACCGGGATGCCCGCGGCGGCAGGCACGCTGATGGAGCTGGAGATGCCGGGGACGACGGTGACCGGCACGCCGGCCTCCCGCAGCGCGAGCAGTTCCTCCATGCCGCGGCCGAACACATAGGGGTCGCCGCCCTTGAGCCGGACCACGAACCTGCCCGCCCTGGCGTGCTCGATCAGGGCGTTGTTGATGGCCTCCTGGGCCATGAAGCGGCCGTAGGGGATCTTGGCCGCGTCGATGACCTCGACGTGCGGCGGCAGCTCGTCCAGCAGTTCGCGCGGGGCGAGGCGGTCGGCGACCACCACGTCCGCCTCGGCGAGGAGTCGGCGGCCGCGGACGGTGATCAGGTCCGGGTCGCCGGGACCGCCGCCGACCAGCGCGACGCCGGGGGTGCGGCCGCGGTGGTGCGCGGCGGCGAGGGTGCCGTCGCGGAGCCCGGCGACCACGGCGTCCCTGAGCGCGGCGGAGCGGCGGGGGTCCCCGGAGAGGACGGCGATGGTGGTGCCGTCCTCGCGTCCGGTGGCCGGGGTCCACGCGGTGGCGGCCGAGGCGTCGTCGCTGCGCGAGCAGAAGGTGCGGTTCGCCTCGGCCTCGACGGTGGCGGCGGCGTTGGCGGCGGGGTCGTCGGTGGCGGCCAGCACGTACCAGGCCCCGTCGAGGTCGCCCGCGGCGAAGCGGCGGCGGTGCCAGGTGAGTTCGCCCGCGTCGGCCATCGCCTGGACGGCGGGGGTCGTCTCCGGCGCGATCAGGTGCACGTCGGCTCCGGCGGAGAGCAGCGCGGGCAGCCTGCGTTGGGCGACGGTGCCGCCCCCGAGGACGACGACGCGGCGGCCCCTGAGCAGCAGGCCCACGGGGTACGGCGTGGTCTCGTTCTCGGACGGCATGGGCGCTCCTGGCGTTCGTGTACGGCGGTGCTGTTCAGTCTGATGGTGCGGCACTGTGCATGGCTTGTCGCGCAGTTCCCCGCGCCCCTGGGGGTCTGCAACTGAGCCAGTTGCACTTGCTAGGGGCGCGGGGAACTGCGCGGACGGAAAACCCCCTGGGAGGGTCAGTGCTTCTCGGTGACCCCGGCCGAGTCGAACGTGGCGACATCGTGCATCGCCCGGGCCGCCGACTGGACGAGGGGCAGAGCCAGCAGCGCGCCGGTGCCCTCGCCGAGCCGCAGGTCCAGATCGATCAGCGGTCGCAGACCGAGCTTGGCGAGAGCCGCCTTGTGGCCGGGTTCGGCCGACCGGTGGCCCGCCACGCACGCGGCGAGCACCTCCGGGGCGATCGCCTTGGCGACCAGCGCCGCCGAGCCGGCGATCACGCCGTCCAGGATGACCGGGGTGCGCAGGCTGGCCGCGCCCAGCAGGAACCCGGCCAGGGCCGCGTGCTCCAGGCCGCCGACCGCGGCCAGCACGCCGATGGGATCGGCCGGGTCGGGGCGGTGCAGGGCCAGGGCCTCGCGGACCACCGCGATCTTGCGGGCGTGGGTCTCGTCGTCGATCCCGGTGCCGCGCCCGGTCACCACCGAGGGATCCTCCCCGGTGAAGACGCAGATCAGCGCGGCCGCCGCGGTGGTGTTGGCGATCCCCATGTCCCCGGTGACCAGGGCCTTGTTGCCGGCTGCGACCAGATCGCGGGCGGTCTCGATGCCCACCTCTATGGCGCGCAGCGCCTCCTCGCGGGTCATCGCCGGTTCCACGGTCATGTCGGCCGTGCCCGCCCGGACCTTGCGCGGCAGCAGCCCGGTGGTGCGGCCGGAGTCGATCGCCGGGGGCAGTTCGGAGGCGACGCCGACGTCCACCACGCAGACCTCCGCGCCCAGCTGGGCGGCGAACGCGTTCACGACCGCGCCGCCGGCCAGGAAGTTGGCCACCATCTGCGCGGTGACCTCCTGTGGCCAGTGGGTGACGCCCTGGGCGTGCACACCGTGGTCGCCGGCGAAGACCGCGACGCACGCGGGCTCGGGGATCGGCGGCGGGCACTTGCGGGACAGGCCGCACAGTTGCGCGGAGATTATCTCCAGCATGCCGAGGGAGCCGGCCGGCTTGGTCATCCGCTTCTGCCGGTCCCAGGCCTCGCCCAGCGCCTTGGCGTCCAGCGGCCTGATCCCCCGCAGGGTCTCCTGCAGCACGCTGTGCGGCTCCTCGCCGGGCAGCGCGCGGCGGCCGTAGGTCTCCTCGTGGACGACCCAGGACAGCGGGCGCTTCTTGGCCCAGCCGGCCTGCGCCAGCTCGGGCTCGGCCGGGAACTCGTTGACGTAGCCGACGCAGAGGTAGGCGACGACGTCCAGATGCTCGGGCAGGCCGAGCTCGCGGACCATCTCCTGCTCGTCGAAGAAGCTGACCCAGCCGACACCGAGGCCCTCCGCGCGGGCCGCCAGCCAGAGGTTCTCCACCGCGAGGGCCGCCGAATAGGGGGCCATCTGCGGCTGGGTGTGCCGGCCGAGGGTGTGCCGGCCGCCGCGGGTGCGGTCGGCGGTGACCACGATGTTCACCGGGGTCTCGACGATGGCCTCGATCTTCAGTTCCTTGAACTGCTTGGCCCGGCCCTTGGGCAGCGACTCCGCGTAGACCTCGCGCTGACGCTCCGCCAGTTCGTGCATCCGGGTCCGGGTCTTCGCGGAGCGGATCACCACGAAGTCCCAGGGCTGGGAGTAGCCGACGCTGGGGGCGGTGTGGGCGGCCTCAAGGACCCGGATCAGCACCTCGTGCGGGATCGGGTCGGGCCGGAAGCCGTTGCGGATGTCGCGGCGCTCACGCATCACCCGGTGCACCGCGTCGCGCATGTCGTCGTCGTAGGCGGGTGCGGCCGGCCCCTCGGGGACGACGGAGAGCTGCGGCTCCGGCGCCGGCTCGGACGCCGGCTCGGACTGCTGCACCGTTTCGGCGGCTTCGACGCTGCCGGCGGCATCCAC
>NZ_BBPM01000032.1:73770-85265 GCF_000787775.1 Streptacidiphilus carbonis
GACTGCTGCACCGTTTCGGCGGCTTCGACGCTGCCGGCGGCATCCACGGCGAGGACCCGCCGGTCGGGCTCGGACGCCTGCTCCGGCACGGGGACAGCGGTGGACTGCTGGGGGAGTTCAGACACAGGCTGCGCTTCCGCTGCGGGTTGGACAGGAGACAGTACGGGGTCCGACAGCGTACCGGTGCCCTGCGCGGTGCTCTCCGCCGCGGTGGGGGCAACGGCGGGAGCGGCCTCGACCGGGGCCTCGGGGGCGGCCTCGACAGCGGCCGCGGACTCAGGCTCGGGGTCCGGCTCGGGAACGGGGTCCGGCTCGGGATCGGCCTCGACCACCGGCTCCACCACGGTGAACTGATGCGGCGGCGGAGACATGAACGCGGAGATCCGGCTGCCGCCTGCCTCGGGCGAGGCACCCTGGGCCGGGATGGCGGCGGCGTCC
Organism: Streptacidiphilus carbonis; assembly: GCF_000787775.1. Taxonomy (GTDB): domain Bacteria; phylum Actinomycetota; class Actinomycetes; order Streptomycetales; family Streptomycetaceae; genus Streptacidiphilus; species Streptacidiphilus carbonis. The sequence continues at coordinate 74,209 of NZ_BBPM01000032.1, forward strand.
TGCTGCGGGGTCTCGACCCCGGGTGCGGTTGCGGCCTCAGCGACGGGTTCGGGCTCGGGTGCGGTCAGCGGCAGCGGTTCGGCGATCGGCGCCGTCTCGGCCACCGGCTGCGGTTCCGGGGCCGGCTCGACCGCGGCCGGGGCCGGCTCGACCGGGACGGGTTCGACCGGCTCGACCGGGACGGCGTGGGTCTGGACCACGACGGGCCCGGGCTGCGGCTCGGGCGCCGCGGGCGGCTCCTCCACCGGGGCGGGCCGGGCCTGGTTGGCGCCCAAGGTGCTCTCCGGGGAGGGCATCTGCACCGGGACGCTGATCGCGACCGGCTCGGGAGCCCGCACCGCTGCCTCCGGTGACCCGGTCCCGTCGGGCGCGACCTGGTCCGCCGCCGCCTCGACGGGTGGTGCGGCCCGCACCGGCTCGGCCTCGACCGCGGTGCCGAGCGCCGAGCCGGCGCCGGCCGGCTGGTCCAGGTACTCGGGGCCCGGGTGCTGACCGGTCGTCTGGGCGGCCGGGGCCGCGGGCATGCCGTAGGGCGGCGTCTGCGGGCCGGCGACCGTGAACGGCGACTCCGCGCTCGCCGAGGGCCCGCGGTCGGCAAGTGAGCGCACCGGCACCTGACCCGTCATCAGCGAGGGGTCCGGGATCGGCGGCCCGGCGTGCAGCGGGCGGCGCGGTGCGGCGACCATCGGCTGGGGCTGCTGGTTCTGCGCCGGCTGGCCCTGGACCGGCTGCGGCTGCTCGACGTCGGGGGCGGGCGCGGGCGCGGCCGGGGTCTGCGCGGCCTGGCCGGTCGGCGGGGTCAGCGGCGGCCAGGACGGGTCCGGGACGGCCCCGTCGGCGGCGGCCGTCGCAACCGGCTCGGGCTGCTGCGGGATCGGGACCGGCACGGGAGCAGGGGCAGGGACGGCGGCAACGCCCTCGAACGGCTGCGGCTGGAGCTGCGGCTGCGGCTGCTCGGGCGCGACCGGCTGGGGCTGGAAGGCGGGCTGCTGCGCCTCGCGCTGGGCCGCGGGCTCGCTCCAGGAGCCCTGCGGGCCCGGCATCAGCAGTTCGTCCTCGTCGTCCTCGTCCGGCAGGTCGAGGAAGGTGTACGGCGGCGGCGGGCTGTCGGACGCCGGCTGCTGCGGGAACGCCTGGTTGCGTCCCAGAGAGGCGTCGCTGCCGAAGGGGTCGCGGGCGGACTGCTCGCCGACCGGGGCGGGCGCCCCGTTCGGGGGCTGCTCCGCGCCGTTCGTCGCGAGCGGTTGCTCGGTCGTCCCCCCGGTCGGGACGTGGCCGGTATCGCTCATGTCACTGGCTCCTTCCAGGGCCGCGTGGCGTCCTTGGCGGCGCGATCACGGACCGCAGCACCCATGTTTCCGGTCCTCGCTCCGCTGCGACGGACCGGCTGACACCGGTCTGCTCCCCAACAACAACGACTGAACCGGGGCAACCGGCACGATCGCCCCGGACGTACCGGCATTCTCCCCTGTCCGTCCGCCCCGGAGGCGAACGAGCACGCACAGTCGCCGTGTGGCCTGCGCCACGTTCGAAACGTCCGGCACGTACGGTCCGTGAGAACCACGCGTCAGCCTACCGGCCGACAGGGACAGCACGATCAGCAGTATCGAACAGTGGGCATCCGACGCCTGCTCAGAAGGCGTTCGAGAGCAGCCGGGAAGCCGTCCGCGGACGGTCCGGAACCTGGTCGGCGACGGTTCGGCCGGTACCCGCCGAATGTTCGAGTACGGCTGGAGCGGTGCTCCGGCTCAGCGGTCCGCCCAGAGCACGAAGCGGGGCTCGACCGCGCCGAATCCGCTGCCCTCCGCCAGCGGCGAGGCGTGCACCAGCGCGCCGTCGACCGCGTAGTGGACCTCGGCGAAGGCCCGCCGCACCTCCTCGACCTGCTGGAGGGTCCGGGGCAGGGCGACGACGCGCTCGGGCCGGCGGCCGAGGCAGGCGCGCAGCACCTCCGCCCCGCCGCGCACCAGCACGACGTCGGGCTCGGGCAGATCGGCGAGCACGGCGGGCGCGGTGCCGTGCACGGTCTGCAGTTCCACACCGTAGCGGCGGGCACTGACATCCAGTCGGGCGCAGGCGTCGCCGTCCTGGTCCACGGCGATGACGGCCGCGCCGCTGCGGCCCGCGTCCAGGGCGACCGCCCCGGTGCCGGCGCCGACGTCCCAGAGCAGGTCGCCGGGGCGCGGACCGAGCCTGGCCAGCACCAGCGCCCGGACCGCGGCCGGCAGTCCGCCGGGGGCCCCGGCCTCCTCGGGCGGGGCCTCCAGCGCCCAGCCCCGGAGCGGGCCGGGGAAGTCCAGCGGGCGCCCGGCGATCCAGCCGGAGGGCGGCACCGGGCCCTTGCTGCTCCCGCCGACCACCAGCACCACGTTGGGGTCCCGCCACAGGTGGTCCGGGACACGGTCGGAGGTGAGCACGGTGACGTTCTCGTCCGGGGTCCCCAGCGCCTCGCAGACCACGAAGGTGCGGTGCACGTCACGGAGCATCAGCGCCAGCTCGGACGGGCCGGCGCCGGGCGAGGTCAGCACCGCCACCTTGGCGTTGGCCCGGCAGACGTTGGCGGCCCGGCGCAGGCCCCGGCCATGGGTGCTGACGACCTGTGCGTCGTCCCAGGGCATCCCGGCCCGGGCGAAGGCCGAGGCCACCGAGGAGACCGCGGGCAGGACCTCCAGCTCCAGGCCGTGCTCGGGCCGGCGCAGGGTCCGCACCACACCGAAGAACCCCGGGTCGCCCTCGGCCACCACCACGGCGGCGCCGCGGTGGTCGGCCACCCTGCGGGCGACCAGCTCCACGCTGCCCAGGGCCATCCGGTCGGCCCCGGCGGGGATTCTGAGGTTCTGCAGCTGGTAGGTGCCGCCGGCGACGAGTGTCGCGGCGTCCAGTGCGGCCTGCGCGGCCTGGGAGAGCGGTGAGCCGTCCCAGCCGATCACTGTGACCCGGTCAGCCATTGCGGCCGGTCCCCCTCGAAGGCTTGCGGTAGGCGGGTGTGCCGCGTGCAGCGTAGTCGGTCCGATCAGCGCCGCGGAGTCACCAGTTCGGGTCGTCCTGCGGCGGGAGCCCGTCCAGGTCCTCCGGCAGCAGGCTCCAGACAAGCAGATCGCTGCGGGCCCGGCCCGCGGCTTCGCCGTCGCGGACGATCCAGGCGTTGCGGAGCACGCCCTCGCTGATGCAGCCGATCTTCTGGGCGACCTGCTGCGCGGCGGTGTTCCCGGCCGCGGTGCGCAGCTCCAACCGCTCGAACCGCTGGTCCTCGAACAACCAGTGGGCGACGCCGAGCAGCGCCTCGGCGGCGTAGCCCTCGCCGCGCGCCCAGGGGCCGGTGACCACGGTCGCCTCGGTGGCCCGCAGCTTCCAGTCGGTGCGCCGCAGCCGGACCGAGCCGACCAGGCGCTGGGTGAGGAACTCATGGACGCCCAGCACGATGCCGCGCCCCTGGGCGCGCTCGGCGGGGGCGCCCAGCGCGATCCAGTTCCTGGCGTCCTGCTGGGTGTAGGAGAGCGGCACGGTGGTCCAGGTGCGCACCAGCTCGTCGCTCATCAGGTCGGTCAGTGCCGTCACGTCCTCCGGTTCGAAGGCTCGCAGCACCAGTCGATCGGTACTGATCGAGATTTCGGGAAAGGTGGACGTCATCTACCGGGCTCCTGCCTGTCGCCGCTCCTCGGCGGGGCTGATGGAACGATCATGCTCCAGGTAGGGGCCCGCCGTCACCCCTTCGACGCGGCAGGCCGGTTCGGGCCGGCGCCCGGTCCACCTGGAGATCCTGCTCTCGCACAGGTGGTCATGCTACGTAGGGCGGGGAGCGGAACCCGAGCGGGTCCCCCGGACAGCCGTATCGCCTCCACCCGGCGGTGTGGTCACACCGGGTGGAGGCGATACCGGCTCAGGCCGTGGCGGCGAGCTGCGTGACCGGCTGGGCCACTTGCTCGGCGGTCGGGACCGGCTTCTCCAGTCCGATGAAGCTGAGGCTGCGGGTCACCTCCTCCACCTGCGTCTGGCGGTAGCCCAGCCGCTGGTAGAGCCGCAGATTGCCGAGGCTGCGGTGCCCGGTGAACAGCCGGTAGGCGCGCACCGGCCGGTCGCCGGAGGCGAGCAGCTGCTCCATGCCGCTGACCAGCCGGGTGCCCAGGCCGTGCCGCTGCATCCGCGGATGCACGCAGAGGCGGCCTATCCGGCCCACCCCGTCGCTGTCCACCCAGCCGCGGACGCTGCCCACGACCTCGTCGCCGAGGCGGGCGACCAGCACATGACGTTCCTTCAACTCCGTCCGCAGGCTGTCAAGGGTCTGGGTGAGGGGTTCGATGCCCCAGTCCCCGTAGATCTCGGCCTCGCTCTGGTAGCAGAGGTACTGGAGCTTCAGGATCCGCTCCGCCTCTTCCTCGGTGGCGATCGAGGTGGTCACGCTCATGCCCATGCGCGCATTCCTCCCTTTCTTGTGTACCCCGGCCGCGAGGATGAGGGGGGTGCGACCGGGTTGCCCTGACCGGAGGTGGGTCGGTCCCGACGGGTTCCGTCGGGACCGGGCGTACGTTTAGAGCCCACTACCCATACCATCACCCCTCCCAATCATCTATTCAGCGGATGAGTCCAGCAGCCGGCCCTCCAGGAGTCGGCCCTCCAGGAGTCGGCCCTCCAGGAGTCGACGCAGACAGGCCAGGCAGCGGGAGCGGGTGGGTCCGATGCTGCCGCGCGGCATCGCCAGTTCCTCGGCCAGCTCCCGGTAGCTCAGCTGCGGCAGCTCCAGCAGTGCCGCCACCAGTGCGGGGCAGCGCGCGGGCAGCTGGGCGATGGCCGCCCGCAGCTCCTCGGCCTGCTCGGCGTCCAGCGCCCGCAGCTCGGGCGAGGCGGCGTCGGCCGCCGTGCCGGCCCCGGCCAGTCGCGCCGCCGCCTCCAGCGCCCTGGCATGTCCGCGCCGCTGCTCACGGGCCCGGCGGAACTCCTGGACGGTCAGCGCCCGCAGCCGGGACCGCGGGTCGGAGCAGGGCCGTTCGGCCGCGGCGCGCAGCCAGACCTGCTGCTCCAGTTCCTCGGCGTCGAGGCCTTGCGCGGCGGCAAGACCGCGCAGCAGGGGCAGGAAGGACCCGCGCAGGGCGGGATCGGCTGCGGTGGGCTGCATCGGCGGGCTCCCGGGTCGGCTTCCGGTGGATCGTCAGCGGCGACGCCGGCCGGCCGCCCTCCGGATCCGCGTTCTGGCGCGATCCACCCGCACGGGTGACACCCGGCCCGGCCACACGGACCACACACCTCCGTAGTCGTTCCATCGACGGAATGTAACCAAGCCCACGTCCGGCGGCGCTCCTCCCGGTAACCCGGAGCCGATAGCGTCATGGACCGGCGCCCCCGCTTCCCGTGTTCGCCTTCCGTGATCCGTGACGCCCGCTCCTGGAGGACTGTGGTGTTCTACTGGCTGCTCAAATGGATCCTGATCGGCCCCCTGGTACGCCTGCTCTACCGGCCGCGGATCAGCGGCCTGGAGCACATCCCGGCCGAAGGGCCGGCGATCATCGCACCGAACCACCTGTCGTTCTGCGACTCGGTGTTCGTGCCGCTGCTCGCCCCGCAGCAGGTCCACTACGTGGCCAAGGCCGAGTACTTCACCGGCGCCGGGCTCAAGGGCCGGCTGACGGCCTGGTTCTTCACCGGGGCCGGGGCCGTGCCGGTGGACCGCAGCGGCGGGCGCGCCTCGGTCGCCGCGATCGACACCGGGCTGCGGACCCTGCGCGAGGGCAAGCTGTTCGGGATCTACCCGGAGGGCACCCGTTCCCCCGACGGACGGCTGCACCGCGGCCGCACCGGGGTGGCCCGGCTGGCGCTGTCGGCCGGGGTCCCGGTGATCCCGGTCGGCCTCATCGGCACCGACCGGGTCCAGCCCAGCGGCCGGCTGCTCTGGCGCCTCGGCCCGCGCCCCGAGGTGCGCTTCGGCCCGCCGCTGGACTTCTCCCGCTACGAGGGGCTGGCCGACGACCGCTATGTGCTGCGCGCGGTGACGGACGAGATCGTGGCGGCGATCCTGGACCTTTCCGGGCAGGAGTACGTCGACATGTACGCAACCAAGGCCAAGGCGCTGGCCCGGCGCGCGGCGGCCGCGGCCGCCCCCGCGGACGAGGAACTCCCCCGGGCCGCCTGAGCAGTCGCCCGGGCAGTCGCTCCAGGAGTCGCCCGAGCAGTCGGGGGCGGGCACACGACGGTGCCCGCCCCCGACTCCGCCCGCACGACTCAGCGTGCGGCCTCGACCCACTCCTGCTGGACCGCCAGGTCCGCCTTCACCTCGGCCAGTTGCACCGCCACCGCCGACGGCGCCGTGCCGCCGCGTCCGTCCCGGGAGGCGATCGCGCCGTGGACCGTCAGCACCTCGCGCACCTCGGGCGTCAACGCCGGTGAGATCTCCGCGAACTGCTCGTCCGTCAGGTCCGACAGCTCCAGCCCGCGCAGCTCACAGAACTTCACGCAGGCGCCGGCCACCTCGTGCGCGACCCGGAACGGCGTGCCCTGCTTGACCAGCCACTCGGCGATGTCGGTGGCCAGCGAGAACCCGGCCGGGGCCAGCTCCTCCAGCCGCTCGTCGTGGACGGTGAGGGTCGCCATCATCCCGGTGAAGGCCGGCAGCAGCACCTCCAGGGTGTCGCAGGAGTCGAAGACCGGCTCCTTGTCCTCCTGCAGGTCCCGGTTGTAGGCCAGCGGCAGAGCCTTGAGGGTGGCCAGCAGCCCGGTCAGGTTGCCGATGAGGCGCCCCGACTTGCCGCGCGCCAGCTCGGCGATGTCCGGGTTCTTCTTCTGCGGCATGATCGAGGATCCGGTGGAGAAGGCGTCGTGCAGGGTGATGAAGCCGAACTCGCGGGTGTTCCAGATGATCACCTCTTCCGCGATCCGGGAGAGGTTGACGCCGATCATCGCCGTGACGAAGGCGAACTCCGCGACATAGTCCCGCGAGGCGGTGCCGTCGATGGAGTTGGCGGCGCTGCCGCCCTCGAAGCCCAGCTCGGCCGCGACGAACTGCGGGTCCAGGCCCAGCGAGGACCCGGCCAGCGCGCCCGAGCCGTAGGCGGACACGGCGGTGCGGGTGTCCCACTGGCGCAGCCGCTCCGCGTCCCGTCCCAGCGCCTGGACGTGGGCCAGCACATGGTGCGCGAACAGCACGGGCTGGGCGTGCTGCAGGTGGGTGCGGCCCGGCATCGCGGTGTCCGGGTGCGCCTCGGCCAGCCCGACCAGGGCCTGCTGGAGGTCCAGGATCAGCCCGCCGATGATCCGGGCGTGGTCGCGCAGATACATCCGGCCCAGGGTGGCGATCTGGTCGTTGCGGGACCGTCCGGCGCGCAGCTTGCCGCCGAGGTCCGGGCCCAGCCGCTCCAGCAGGCCGCGCTCCAGCGCGGTGTGGCAGTCCTCGTCGGCGACCGTGCCGGTGAAGGCGCCGGACTCGACGTCGGCCAGCAGGGTGTCCAGCCCGTCCAGCATCCGCTGCAGTTCGTCCGCGCTGAGGTGGCCGGCCCGGTGCAGCACCTTGGCGTGGGCCCGGGAGCCGGCGATGTCGTAGGGCGCCAGCCGCCAGTCGAAGTGAACGGAGGCACTGAGCGCCGCCAGCGCCTCGGACGGGCCGTCGGCGAACCGGGCGCCCCAGAGCCGTACGTTGTCGTTGTTGCCCATCTGTGATTCAGCCCCAGTTCGGTGTGAAGGTCGAAGCGTGCCCGATCGGAAGGCTTGCCCGATCGGAAGGAGGGCGAGGGCCACCCCGGCGGGGGCGGCCCTCAGCCGTCCGGCGGAGAGAGCGTCAGTCCGTTCCGGACTCCATCGCGGCACGGTCCAGCGCGCCCTCGGCGGCGGTGGTCTCCGTGCCCGCGGCGATCGCCTGCGCGCCGCCCTCGTCCAGCGAGCCGATCAGGCCGGTCACCGTGGACTGCCCGGCCGCGGCGGGGGCCGACTGGCCCGTGCCCAGCAGCCCCAGACCGGCGTACTGCTCAAGCCGGGCACGGGAGTCCGCGATGTCCAGGTTGCGCATGGTGAGCTGGCCGATGCGGTCCACCGGGCCGAAGGCCGCGTCCTCGGTGCGCTCCATGGAGAGCTTGTCCGGGTGGTAGCTCAGCGCCGGACCGCGGGTGTCGAGGATCGAGTAGTCCTCGCCGCGCCGCAGTCGAAGCGTCACCTCGCCGGTGATCGCCGCACCGACCCAGCGCTGCAGCGACTCACGGACCATCAGCGCCTGCGGGTCCAGCCAGCGGCCCTCGTAGAGCAGCCGGCCGAGCCGCCGCCCGTCGTTGTGGTAGGCCGCCACCGTGTCCTCGTTGTGGATCGCGTTGACCAGCCGCTCATAGGCGATGTGGAGCAGCGCCAGGCCGGGGGCCTCGTAGATGCCGCGGCTCTTGGCCTCGATGATCCGGTTCTCGATCTGGTCGGACATGCCGAGGCCGTGGCGGCCGCCGACGGCGTTGGCCTCCATGACCAGGTCCACGGCGGAGTCGAACCGCTTGCCGTCGATGCTGACCGGACGGCCCTGCTCGAAACCGATGGTGACGTCCTCGGTGGCGATCTCCACCGCGGGGTCCCAGAAGCGCACGCCCATGATCGGGTCGACCGTCTCCAGGCCGGTGTCCAACTGCTCCAGGGTCTTGGCCTCGTGGGTGGCGCCCCAGATGTTGGCGTCGGTGGAGTAGGCCTTCTCGGTAGAGTCCCGGTACGGCAGCCCGTGGGCGACCAGCCACTCCGACATCTCCTTGCGGCCGCCGAGCTCGGTGACGAAGTCCGCGTCCAGCCAGGGCTTGTAGATCCGCAGGTTGGGGTTGGCGAGCAGCCCGTAGCGGTAGAACCGCTCGATGTCGTTGCCCTTGTAGGTGGAGCCGTCGCCCCAGATCTGGACGCCGTCCTCCAGCATCGCCCGCACCAGCAGGGTGCCGGTGACGGCGCGGCCCAGCGGGGTCGTGTTGAAGTAGGCCCTGCCGCCCGACCGGATGTGGAACGCGCCGCAGGCCAGCGCCGCCAGCCCTTCCTCGACCAGCGCGGCGCGGCAGTCCACCAGGCGGGCGATCTCCGCGCCGTAGGCGGCGGCGCGGCCGGGGACGGAGGCGATGTCGGGCTCGTCGTACTGCCCGATGTCGGCGGTGTAGGTGCAGGGGACGGCGCCCTTGTCGCGCATCCAGGCGACGGCGACCGAGGTGTCGAGGCCGCCGGAGAAGGCGATGCCGACGCGTTCGCCGGCGGGGAGGGAGGTGAGGACCTTGGACATAGCAATATTATGCATGCCAACGCATGGCCATGCAACGCAGCCCGCCCGGCGGCGGGCCGGGAACGGGTGCACAGGGGCACGAAGGGGGCGCTGGTGTCAGCCGGTGCGCCATACGGCGCGGCAGGCGGCGGCGGTGAAGCCGGGGCCGAGGCCGATCAGCACGCCGGAGGCGTCCGGAGCGGGCGGGTCCGCGTGCAGGCGGTCGAGGACGTCGAGCACGGCCACACCACCGAGGTTGCCGCGCTCGCGCAGGCTGTCCCAGGAGTGCTGCAGCAGTTTGCGGTCGCAGCCGACGCCCTCCTCCAGATCGTTCAGGATGCGCGGCCCGCCGGTGTGCGCGACCCAGAAGTCCGGCGTGTCCCGGCCCGAGCGCCGGTACCACTCCAGCAGCGGGGACACCAGCTCGCCCATCGACTTCAGCGCCTCCGTGGTGGAGTCGAAGTGCTGTCCGAGCCCGTCCACCCGCAGTCGGTAGCGCTCGGTGCTGTCCGGGAGGGTGTACTCCCAGGTGTCCTGTACCGCCAGGCCCGGGCCCAGCGGGGCGTCGCCGACCAGGACGGCTCCCCCGGAGTCGCCGAACAGCACCTTGTAGATCATGGCTTCGACGCTGTCGTCGGAGTGCTGGTAGACGGTGCTCAGCGCCTCGGCGACGACCAGCAGCACCAGGCTGCCGGGGTGCGCCCGGACGTGGTCGACGGCGCGGACCAGCGCCAGCGCGCCCCCCGCGCAGCCCAGCTGGGTGACGGGTATGTGCCGGACGTCCGGACGCAGCCGCAGCGCGTTCATCAGGTGCACGTCCAGGCCGGGGATGGCGAACCCGGTGCTGTGGCTGGTCACCACGCAGTCGATCCGGCCCGGCTCCACGTCCTGCTCGGCCAGCACCGTTCGGGCGGCCCGCTCGCCGAGCTCGCAGACGTCGGCGAAGGTGCGGCTGTTGCGTTCCGCGATCGGCTCGGGCTGCCCGACCTGGTCCAGCGGACGAGTGAAGTGCCTGCTGCGGACCCCGGTGCGGCCGACGATCCGCAGGATCCGGCGCAGCTGCGGGTGGTCGGCGTGGTGGGTCCGGATGTCGGCGAGGATCTCGTCCAGCTCCACCTCGTACGGGGGGAGGACGACGGCGGGTCTGCTCACGTGGACGGGCTCTTGGCCGGGGGTTCGGCCAGTCGTTCGGCCAGGGGTTCGGCCGGGGGTCTGGACAGGCATTGCGGTCCTTCGGTCGGGGGCGTCGGCGAATCGCCGGCTGCGTTCTGGTCCCCCCGGCCACCAGGACCACGAACCATCCGTCACCGAGGTGGAGGTTCGCAACAGCCGTGGACGCCGATTGTGCCGACGGAAGCCACCGAACGGGGGCGTCCACCGGTCACAGGGCGGTGATTCTCGGCCTTTCTCGGAGTGTCCAGCAGATCGCGCCGACCCGCATGGTGTAGCGGGGGGCCGCCGCCCGGACGGAACCGGTGCGGCGACCCCTGCTTGGAACCGCGCCTACGACGCCTTGACGGTGCAGGCGGTGCCGTTGAGGGTGGCCGCGGTCGGCGGGTCGTCGGCCGTGGTCCAGCTCCCGTTGAAGCCGAAGGAGGCCGATCCCCCCGCGGCGATGGTCCCGTTGTAGGACGTATTGGTCACCGTCACGGCGGAGCCGGTCTGGGAGAAGGACCCGTTCCAGAGCTGGGTGATCTTCTGGCCGTCCGGGAAGGTCCAGGCGACGCTCCAGCCGTTGACGGCGGCGGTGCCGTGGTTCACCAGCGTGACATTGGCGCCGAAGCCGCCGCTCCACTGGCTGCTCAGGGCGTAGTCCACCTCGCATCCGCCCGCCGGGGCGGTGGCGGTCGGCGTCGGGGTGGGGGGG
>NZ_BBPM01000031.1:0-18303 GCF_000787775.1 Streptacidiphilus carbonis
GGCCCCCGGGGGGGGGGAGGGGTTCCCCCCCCGTCCACCCCGCCGGTCGTCGGTCACTTCGACTGAGCGGCGTGCTCGATCTCGTCCGCCTGGTAGCGGCCGATGTACCGGCCGCTCCAGGTGACGCAGCAGTACCACTTGGTCGGCGCGTACTCGTAGGTGAGCCAGCCCTGGACGACGCCGTCCTCCGGATGGCCCTCGGGCCCGCCTACGCGCCGTACCTGGTCGCCCTGGGTGAATCCTTCGCGGCTGTCCATGCGCTCCATGAGGAACCCTTCGTTGAGGTCTTCGGTGTGAGGTGATGCCGGGTGGGGATTCCCGCCCCCTTCCGACATAACTAATACTCTCAAGTTTTGGGCCATTCGTCAACTCTCAACACGCGGAAAGCCGCAGTTCAGCGGCTCTTTTTGGCGAGTGTTGCGGCGGCCCGACCGACCTCGGCGAGCCCTCTCCGGCGGACGCCGTACGACGGGCCGGTCGGGGGGTTCCCTCCGCGGCTGGGCAGGCGCAGCCGACCGCGGGCCGTGTCGGGGGGCAAGGCCCGGTCTCAGCCGCGAAGCGGCTCGGGCCTTGCGGCCCGGCGCGGGCTGTGGTCCCCTCCGGGGGCCCAGTCGCGGAGGGAACCCCCCGACCCCACCCACCCAGCACCACCGCGCGACGGCAAGATCGAAAACAGGGCCCCTCCCCCTCTGTGGAGGGTCGGGGGTGTGGGGCGGAGCCCCCGCGTTGCTCGAACCCGCACTTCTTCGACCTATCCGCGCCCTGAACTCACCTCTTAAGAGGTGGACTTTGGGCAGTGCGAATCAGGACGCCGAAGGGCCCGGCGAGAGGGGATGTCTCGCCGGGCCCCGGGTCGGGCTGGTCAGTAGAGCTGGATACGGGTGAGGAGGATGTGCGGCGGGTCGGCGTCGGCGAGGATCACGTACTCGGCGATGCCGAGCGAGCCGTCCGCTCCGATCGGCATGCGCCGCTGCTGGGGCCACTTCTGGGACGCGGTGCTGCCTGGCACCTCGCCGCGGGTCTCGTTGATCGCGACGGTGGCGGCCACGACCGCGCCGAACACGTCACCGCTCACCCCCGGGTCCATGAGGAGCTCGGAGACCTCCTCCGATAACACGCAGGGAAGGCCCTCGGCCTGGTCGTCGGGCTCACTCAACGGGCAGGCCTGCCTCACGGCGGCGGGCCACCAGGTCGGCGACTGCGGTCGTCGGCAGGGTTCCGTCCAGCGCGGCCGCGGTGAGCCGGTCGCCGGCCGGGTCGGTGTCGAGCATCGCCTCGCACCACCAGCGGCGCAGGACGCCCTCCGCTTCCTCGGGGGCGGCGGCCAGCAGCTCGCGGTAGAACTCCATCCGGCGGCCGCCCTCCAGCGCGGCCGCGATGCCCTCGGCGTTGCGCGGCACCCGTTCCGGCTGGTGCGGGTGGATCGGCTGTGCGGTCATCGCGTGCCCCTCTCGGTCCGCTCCGAGTCTGCCCGCTCGTGGCGGCCGCCGTCGACCGGCTGCGCGGGAACGGCGCCCCGCTCCGCCTCCCACTCCAACTGGCGCCCCTTCGTGGCACTCGCGACCACGTCGGCCAGTTCCCCGGCCAGCCGGTGCACCGCGCCCGCGTCCGGGTGGCCGATGGACGTCACGGCCAGCACCTCGCGCACCTGGCTGTAGCCCGCGCAGATGCTGAAGGACCCCGGGCTGCGGGTGCACTCCTTGAAGTCGCCCCGGTGCTGCTGGCCCATCTCCCGGCGGACCCGCTCCAGGCGGGCGACGTCGACCGTCTGCCTCTCGGCTCCCCGCTGGGCCTGGATGACGGTGTCCAGGATGGTCCGCATCGCCGGGTATACGCTATTCCAGCGTTCTGCGATATCCTCGGATTGGGCGTTGGTGACGAACCTGTTGTACACGTCTGCGGCGATCATTTCGGATTCCTCTTTCCGCCGTGGGATTGTGCAGAAGCCGCTGATATTGCGCGGCTGGATTCGAAAAACCGCAGGTCAGATGCCTGATCCCATATCACGGGCACGGGCATAATGACCTTGGAAGGCGACTGTCACAATCCCCGTAGGGCCCTGCCTATTTTTGCCGATAATCAGGTCCATTTCGCCCGACCGCACGTGCTCCTTGTCGTATGCGTCGGGCCGGTGCAGCAGGATCACCGCGTTAGCGTCGGCCTCGATCGAACCGGACTCGCGCAGGTCGGCCATCATCGGCTTCTTGTCCTCGCGCTTCTCCACCTCGCGGTTGAGCTGGGCCGCCGCGATGACGATGATGCCGAACTCGCCGGCCAGCCTCTTCAGGCCGCGGCTGATCTCGTCCACCTCGCCGGTGCGGTTCTGCCCGTTCTTGCCGGAGGCCTTCATGATCTGGAGGTAGTCCACCACCAGGACGTCCGGGAGCTTGTTCTGTGCCTGGAGCCAGCGCAGTCGCGACTCCAGTTGCATGGTGGTGGCTGCCGGGCCGTCGTCCACCACCAAGGGCGCCCCGGCGATCCGCCGGGCCGCGTCGGCGATCCGCTGCCGGTCGTCGCCCTGGTAGGCCCGGTCCTTGACCCGGTTCAGCGGCACGCGGGCCTCGGCCGCGATCAAGCGCTCCATCAGCTGCGGGCGGCTCATCTCCATGGACGACATCAGCACCGTGATGCGGTGCTCGATCGCCGCGCACCGGGCGATGTCCAGCAGGATCACGGACTTGCCGATCGCCGGACGGGCCGCCACCACGATCAGGTCGCCGGGCTCCATCGGGAGCATCTTGCGCAGGTCGGCGTACGGCAGGGGAAGGCGGCTGGGCGGCGGCGCGTCCATGCTGACGAGGTAGTCCTCCAGCATGTCGTCCAGCCACTGCACGCGCTCTACGCCGCCGCCGGCGCCGAGCTGGGCTGCCGACTGCATCTCGGCCTGCGCGGCGTTGACGATGTCGTTGACCTCGCCCTCGGCGGCGTAGCCCATCTGCGCGATGCGGGTGCCCGCCTCGATCAGGCGCCGCAGCCGGTAGTGCTGGACCACGATGTCGGCGTAGTACTCGGCGTTCGCCGCGGTCGGTACCGCGTTGACCAGGGTGTGCAGGTAGGACGGACCGCCGACGCGCTCGATGTCGCCGGACTTCACCAGGTACGACGCGATGGTGATCGGGTCGACCGGCTGGCCCTTGCCGTACATGTCCATGATCGCGTCGTGGACGATGCCGTGCGCCAGGCGGTAGTACGCCAGGTTGGTGATGCCGGTGGAGTGCACGTCGCCGATCGCGTCCCTCGACAGCAGCATGCCGCCGAGCACCGACTGCTCCGCCTGCACCGAGTTCGGTGGAACGCGCTCGAAGGCGGCCGCCTGCCTCGGCGCGGACTCCTCATCGAACAGCGAACCTCCGCCGTCCTCGATGCCCTCGTGCTGAGTGGGTACGCTCATGGTGGGTCTCCTTCTGAACTGGGTGATTCGAGCGGCGGCAGGGGCCTTTCCACGGGCTCCCCTGCCGCCGTCGCACGTGCGGAGGGTTCTTAGGCCAGTACCGGCGTCTTGGCGTGGCTGGGGTGGCTGGGGTGGCACTCGCACCGCACCAGGCTGCCGTCGTCGTCCTCACGCAGCCGCTGACCGGACTGCACGGGCTCGTTGCCGTCGTTGCACTTGCCGCACCAGTCGGGCAGCGCGGGGCGCTGGCCGGGCAGCATCGTCGGCAGGACGAACCGCTCCAGGTGGCGCGGCAGGCTGTACCAGTTAGCCCGGCTGCCCATGTCCGCGGCGGCGGCGACCAGGTGTTCGACGTCCACCAGGCCTTCGGCCAGCAGCAGGGCCGCGTCGCGGATCATCGCACTCCGCCCCCGGGCCGGAACGGGGTGCCCGTGCTTCTGGCGGGACTCGATCCAGGCCTCCGCCACCCGCACGTCGTCGTGGGTGTCCGGTGCTCCGGCGTCAGCCGGGGCACCGGTGCCGTTCTCCGGCGAAGCCGAAATCTCCTCTCCTCCAAGGACCTCAACCGGCACAGACGGTGCCGATGGGGCACCCGGGGCGGCAGAGAGAGAGGCTTCTTTGAGAGAACTTCTTAGAGGGTGATCGTTTTCGC
Source organism: Streptacidiphilus carbonis (assembly GCF_000787775.1). Lineage (GTDB taxonomy): Bacteria > Actinomycetota > Actinomycetes > Streptomycetales > Streptomycetaceae > Streptacidiphilus > Streptacidiphilus carbonis. The sequence goes on from NZ_BBPM01000031.1 coordinate 4,044, forward strand.
TGGTCAGGGGAAGATCCGTTCCAGTTTTCTGGTCCAGCGTTCCAGTTTTCTGGAATGCCCGTCCAGTTTTCTGGAACGAGGGCTCCGCGTCGCCCGCGTCCGGGAGCGTTCCAGTTTTCTGGAACGGCTGGCCAGAGGCGTCCACCAGCCGCACCCTGGCCAAGCTCTGGCCGTTCGCAGCGGTCTCCACCTCGGTGAGGTGGGTGGGCGCCTGCGGCGGAGCGTCGCGCCAGTTCGGGGTGTAGGCGTCGAGCTTGTCCCAGGCGTTTCGCCAACCGACGTGTTCGGCGTCCGGCGGCAGGTCGTTGACGGTGAACCCGCGAGAGATGCCCTGGGCGGCCCGCATCTTCCCCTTGAGAGCGGTGATTCCGGCCAACTCGACCGTGTCCTTCGGCACGACCAGGTTCAGGTCCGCCAGGGTCTTCAGCACGTCGTACATCGCCGAGATGCTCATCGACTTGTCATTCGGGCCGGGCAGCAGCCAGCACAGCTGGTCGATCGTCATCCGCCTCATGCCGCTGCGCGGCCGGCGGGAGGCCTCGGTCATCATCGACCGCAGCAGGCCGTAGAGCCGGTAGGCGGTGTGCGTCATCCCCGGCATCAGCATCACGTAGTCGCGCACCATGGTGTAGGACCAGTAGTCCGTGATGGTGCCGGAGAACTCGAACAGCAGCTCGTCGCTCTCGGCTGGAGCGGCTGGGCTCATCTGCGGGCGCTTCACGGTGCCACCGCCGTCGTGGTCTCGACCACCACGGGAGCGACCGAACGTGTTGGCGCCGCGACGCGTCGTGTCGGCGGGTAGGTGAACTGGAACATGTACTGGGATCTCCCCTTGAAGTTTGGGGAGTCGCAGAGCGGCAAAGTGACGGAAAAGAGACGCTGATTGGGGACACGCTGCTGCGTGTTCACCATCGGTGGCTCTATCCTGGGTGTGGTGACCTCGGGCCCCTGGCAGGGCTCAGGCCCCGGCGTCATCGCCGACCTACGACTCGTGAGCTGTGGAGGCTGGGAGTCGATCAAGAGGGCCGCTCTGCTTCCAGGCAGGGCGGCCCTCGGCGTTTCACGGTGCCCGTGTCGGTCGACGTGACTGATGACCATCGCTGCCGATGGTCTGGTTGCGTGAGTCTGGCCATCCACCGATCTTGCACCGTTCGAGCTGAAGCTTCGTACGGGTTTTCGGGATGGCAGCGTGCTGCTGCGCCAGATGTGGCCTGGTAGCGGCCTGATGGCGAGTCATCGGTGGTGCCTCCTGCTTCCGTTGGTTTCACCGCTGGTGCGGCTACTCGGATTTAGCGCGTCGCCGACCACCACAATCGGCTACCGCCCTGCTCAGTGCCTCCTGGGTTCCAGGAGGCAGCTGTGCGTTCTGCGTATTGTCCTCCTCTGAGGCTCGCGTCTGGGCCACGCCCCGTCATCTCGGAGTGTCGCCGCAGGGTGCGGGCCTCTGGCGGCCCAGGCTAGGGGGCCTCGACGGGGTCAACAGGCCATTCGGCCGATTCACCCCGCTGGAGTTTTCCCGCTAGCTCGACTCGGTCGCCGGGGATCACGCGGATGGTCACCTCGACCGGCTTGCTGGTGAGCGCCGACGTTCCGACGATCGTGGACTCCAGCACTGGGATGGACAGGGCGATCTCAAGCAGCCTCGCCTCTTCCCTGTCCGGCATCCTGACACGAGACGTCTCCTCCCACTCGATCGGGCCATGACCGGCCTCTTCGAGCCTGTCCAGGTAGCCGCCGGGGCCTGGGGACGCCTCGGCAATCCTGGGAGCGGTCGCCACTGCGTCGGGACTGAGCCAGGTATCTACGAGCTGGAAGGGCGGCTCGCCGGCGGGGCTCGTGATACGTCGACGCCGGAGCACTTCGGTACCTGGTTCAAGCTCGAACAGGTCGGTTACCTGGGCGGGAGCGGGGATCGTTTTGCGGAACGGTCGGCCATGGACCTGCCACGGCTCGTCCGGCCGGGAAGCAGCCGGAAACACGTAGCCCCGCGCAGGATCACGGGTGATCGTGACGCCGCGTGTGATCCGTCGCCTGACAGGAGGCTCCAGAACGACGGACCCTGTGCGCTGAATCGTCCGGATGAGTCCCTCCTTCTCCAACTGCTTGTACGCCACGCGAACCGTCTCGTGGTGAATCCCCAGTTCCACCGCGTAAGCCTTGAGCTGCGGCAATGTCGATCCAGGAGGGTAAGTCCCATCCTGGATTTTGGCGCGCAACTCAGCTGCGAGTTGTCGCCATTTGGTGGAGCTGGGCTCGGTCATTGGATGCATCTCTCCTTCGGCTACTGGGCGTCACCCCCACACTAGTTCAGACCTAGGTTTTAACGCGCATCGCGTTCCGCTGTCTAGACACAGTGGCAAAAAACCTAGGGTTATTGACATGCCGCTCCGGTCATGGTGTCATCTTCTCGTCGGGCAAGCAAAAACCTAGGTTTTTGCAGTCCGTGACGGTGTCGTGGCCAGGCCTTCCGGGGCTCAGGGTGGCTGACCGTTTGCTCCTTAAGAACTCAATAGCGTGCCAAAGATGAGTAATTGGGCCGGATGTCGCCGGGCGCTCTCCATGCGGGGGCTGCCCGGCGACACTCCAAAGGCACAGGTCATATAGGGCGTGTCCGACTGGTTCGGACTCTCCGGAGACAGGGGTTCGAGTCCCCGCTCGCCTACCGCGCCGTCCTTATACGGCGCGACCCCCGGCACATGCGTACAGGCGTCTCACCGCTTGAACGTGCCGGGGGTCAACGGATCTACCCAGCTAGGAGCTGATCCGCAATGACCATCATGCCCGCCGACCTGCCCCTGTCGTCCACCGGGATCGCCGAGGACGTGCAGGACGCGGTCGCCGACGCCTTCCCCCTCTTCGAGTCGGTCCAGAAGCTGGCCCGCCTCGGGGTGTCCGTCGCCTTCGAGGTGGCGCCCTCGCGCATCGTCGCCACGATCAAGGTCACGGCGGAAGCGGTGCACATCCTGCCGGCGCTGCTGGAGGAGCTGGACGACGCCCGCCCGGGCCAGCTGCCCGACGGCCTGCTCGTGGTCACCGGCTCGATGTGCCAGGGGATGGTCGTCCTGCGAGTGCTGATCCCGCAGGAATGGGTGACCCCCGAGGAGCTGGCTGTGCTCACTGGCACCGCCGTCGCCGACCCCTCCCACCTGCTGTGACCGCCGAGGAAGCGGCGGAGCTGGCCCGCAAGGTCGCGGAGGCCAACCGCCGGTCTGAGCACCAGTACGGCAAAAGCGGATTCGACGCCCTGAGCTGGGGCGGAGAGGCGGTCACAGCATGAACGCCCTACTCAACAGCGGGCCCAGGAAGGCCGTCAGGGACTTCCGTGAACAGCACGGACTGATGGAGAGCTGGTCCGGCGACGACTTCGAGCGCTTCTACGACGTGCTCGTGATCGCGAACCGGCCCGGACCGGCGGCCCGGCTGCGCTTGCGGCTGGCCCTGCTGGTGTGGACCGGTACGGCGATGCCGTTCTACGCCTGCGGTGAGCTGCTGTGGGCCGCGCAGCACAAGGTCTCCCAGCGGCTGGACACGTTCCTGGACCGGCTGGACGACCGGTGCTCGACCAGTGAGTCCGCGTGCAAGCAGATCGGAGACCACGTGTTGGTCGAGCGCGTCGGCAGCGTCTCCGAGTGGATCTCGGCCAAGGCCACCGCTGTTGGCCGGGCCGCTGCCCGCCTCGCAAAGGGCTGACCGGATCGAACCATGAGGTGGCCGCCGGAAGGCGGCCACCTCCGTACGAGAGGAGACCGGTGTGGGGGCTCGTAAGCCACCTGTCCGAAACGCCCGAACGCCGACGCCGCGCCGCTCCGCCAATGCGGTAGCCCCGCGGCCGGAGACGCACGACAGCGAGGCCCTGGCTGCTGATCTCCGGGACCGCGCCGCCGACGTGATCGACGGCGCACGATGGATCGGGGCCCAGGAAGCGGCGACGCTGATCCAAGCCGCGAAGGACCAGGTCCAGCAGATCCGCCGGGCAGCAGCCGCCGACGCCAAGCGGGTCCTGGTGGAAGCCGCCGACGAAGTCGGGCACCGGCTGCGCGCCGCCGACTGCGACGCGGACACCCTCCGCGCCGGAGCCCGTGGCGACGCGCAGACGATCCTCGACCGGGCCCGGATCGACGGGGCCCGTCAGGCCAAGGAGGTCTTGGCCGATGCCGAGGAGCAGGCCAACGGCCTGCTCGCTGACGCCGAGAAGCGGGTGAGCGTCGTGCTCGCCGAGGCGGAGGAGCGGGCGAACACCCTGGTGGACCTGCGCCGGACGTCGGCGGAGGCCGCTTACCGCAAGGCCCTGGACGACGCCGCCCGCATCGTCGGTGAAGCCCAGGACCAGGCGGTGGAGATCAGGACGGCCCGGGCGGCACTCGACTCGGAGCTGGAGCTGGACCGCCGGGCGGCCCGGCTCGACCTGGACGAGGAATTGAGCGCCCGCCGGTCGGAGATCGACGCCGACCTCGCGCAGTACCGAGTACAGATGGACATCGCCCGGGCGCAGACGGAGACCCGGTTCCGACAGCTCGGCGAGCAGCAGGAGCAGGAGCGGCAGGCTCAGCGGGATCGGCTCACGGCCGAGTTCGCAGAGCTGCGCAGGGAAGCGGAGAGGCAGGCACGGATCGCCGCCGGCGCGTTGAGCAAGGAGGCGGACGACAAGCTCGCGGAAGCCAACCGCGAGCTCGTGGCCGCCCGCGATGCTCGCCGGATCGCGGAGAAGCGAGCGGCCAGCCTCAAGCGCACCCGCGACTGGGGGGAGGTCGTCAAGCAGTGCAGCATCTGGGTTGCACTTGCGGCCGTGATCACCCTCACCGCGAGCGGTGAGTGGTCCTTCGCCCGGATGGTCGGGCTGGGCAACACTCCGATAGGAGACGCGGGGTGGGCTCTCCCGCTCGGCCTGGATGTCTACGCGATCACGGCCTTCCGGATGAAGAAGGACGTGCCGTACGCGCTCGGCCTGATGGCTGCCACCAACATCACCTACCACGTGGCCGACATGACCGGGCACGGCATAGCGGTAGTTCACGGCAAGTTGCAGCCGAGCATCGGGCTCATCGTCGTTGCGGTCCTCGTCGTCGTCGCCATCGTCTGGCGCGTCCACCGTCTCCTGGAGGACGACCACGAAGAGGCGCAGACGCCGGACGCCGAGGCCGAGACGGACACGGTCTATCTGCCGTACGGACCGGGCGAGTCGGAGCGTACGGCCAACCTCGATCCCGACCGTACGGCCGCCGCGAACCCGGGCCGTACGGATGACCGTACGGGCCTTACCCGTACGCCCCGTACGGAAGACCGGACGGACTCCTCCCGTACGGCCCGTACGGCAAGCCGTACGGGGGCACCCCGTACGGCCCGTACTCCCGCCCCCCGTACGGCTGTCCGTACGGGTGCTACCCGTACGGACGCCGAAGCGATTCAGATCCTGCGGGCCCTGGATCGTGACGGCGACTTCGTCACCGTCAACGCTGCCCGTACGGCCCTCGGCTGCAATCGCGACCGGGCCGTACGGCTGCTGGACGAAGCAGGCCTCCTGAGCGCAGCGGACCGCACCAAGCACCTCGCCGTCCGCTGACCCGCGCGGCACCTACGCCGCGGGCCGGGCCCGCCACTGCCCCCGAGAGTCGGCGGGCCCCCTTCCCTTGAAAGGAGAACATCCCGTGTCCGAGATCGAGCACATGAACAGCGAGGTCCTGAACAGGGTGCCGGCGGAGTTCCGGCCCCTGCTCAACCTGGAGCACTTGGAGGCCTGGACGGCTGACCGCCAGCGCGAGCACGGTGGCGACCACGGCACGTACGAGGTCACCCGGGCGATGTTCCAGTCCGTCCTGCGTTCCCAGCACGTGGAGGGGGACGGCAGGTGGTCCGCGCGGCGCCGGGCCCGGAAGGTGGAGAAGCACCTGAACCGGCTGGTCAGGGCCTCGCGGGACGCGGCCCAGGCGGCGGAGGGGCTGCGCGTCACGTACGCCGACCACATCCGCACCGTCCAGGCCCTGCCCGCCCAGCGGGCGGCCAAGGCCGTGTCGAAGGCCGACCGGCGCGGCCGGGTGCACACCTTCGCCGGGGCCTCGCTGAACAAGACGGTCGGGGCGATGACCGCCCGGCCCGGTACCAGCGAGGAGGCGGGCGGTGAAACGCCTGGTCGAGGCACTGACAAGGGGTCTGGGCGGGCCGTGCGCGGCGTGAACGACCTCTTCGACCGGAAGGGAGCCTGACCGGTGCAGGAGGTGCCCCCCATCTCGGAGGCCCGCCAGGCTCGCCGCGCCGCCCACTGGGCGGCGCGGCAGAGCCGCCAGGTGGAACTGCGCGGCCCGGCGGGCCTGGTCGACGCCTGGCTAGACCGGTCCCGCGCGATCTGCAAGGCCGATCCGGAATTGTGGAACGACCTCGCGCGGACCCTGGAGAACTGGACCAGCCGCCACGACGGCAGTCACGGCGCGTAAGCGTCATCACCATCATCATCACCCCCGGGCGGACCGGAATCGGGAGGTCAAGGCGGGCGCACGGGCGCATGGGCGCGCGGGCGCGCGAGGATCTCCTATCCGGTCACCCTCTGTCAACTCTGGAGACCACGTGGCTGATGAGCCTCGGGACGGCGATGGGAACAACGTCGTCTCCTTCCGATCCCGTGGAGGGGCCCCGCCGGGGCTCCCCCCGATCCCGGGTTCCCCTCCCCCGGCAATCCCGACCCCTCCCACCGAACCACCTTCCGGGGCCGAGGGCGCCGGCGGGGCCACCCTGGTCCCCCGGCAGCGCCGGTCTGCGGCCGACTCCCTGGCCGACCTGACCCCGGCGCTGCCGCCGACTCCCGACTCGACCGGCCCGACGAGCACGGTCGCCCTGCGTTCCGAGGGGGCAGAGTCTGCCCGCCGGGACAGCAACGACGCTGAGGCGGACGGGCCCGGCGTCGCGGCCCTGGGCCTCGCGGCGACGCTGGCCATCGCGCTGGCCGCACTACGGGGCACCGCCACCGCGCTGACTGACTGGCGCCAGCGGCGTATGGAACGCTCCGTGGAACTGGCCCCGCTGCGCGAGGCCCAGCTCAAGCACCGACTGGCGGGCCATGAAGCAGCTGCCAAGCACGCAGCGGCCATGCAGGGCATAGGCGACAAGGCGGCGCAGAAGCAGGGCAAGTCCATCCCTTCCAGCCAGGAATTCGGCCGCAAGTCCCTCGGTGGCGGCCGCGCCTCCCTCATGGGCGGTACCGGGCCCAGCCGCAGCGGCAAGTCCGGCACCGGGCCGAGCGGCGCGGGGCCAGGCGGCAAGAAGGACTCACCGAAGACGGCCACCGGGTCCGGCTCGGCCGGGATCAAGGGCGGCGCGAAGCCGCCGGGCTCCGGCAAGAGCAGCTTGCTCGGGAAGGACGGCGGTTCGAGGTCGGGGATCAAGTCGCCCTCGGGCGGCAAGTCCCCCAGCGCGAAAGGCTCCAGCCCGGCGCTGGAGCGGGCCCGCGGCCGCCAGGAACGGGTCGCGGCGCGGCAGAGCGCCACCACACAGCGGCGTGCGGAGCGGCAGGCGGCCCGGTTGCAGAACCGGGCGAAGGACCGCGACGCCGCCCGCGACCGCAAGGGCCGCGGGGCGGACGCGCGGCAGGAGATCAGGGACCGGGGCCGCAACGCCCGGGTCGACGCCAAGCAGGCCCGGGCGGAGCAGGTGCGCCAGAGCCGGTTCGAGACCAAGCAGAAGGCGCGCGAGGCCCGCGCTGAGGCCCGACAGAAGAAGAAGGACGACGCGGCGGCGGCCGCCGCCGGCCGCACGACGCTGGGGCAGGCGATCGAGAACACTGCCCGGCGCCGGATGGAGAAGCGGCGCAAGAACCCCCCGCCCCCGCTGCTCAGCAAGGTCAAGCGCAAGAAGTCCAAGAAGACCAAGAAGAAGGGAGGCGCGAGCACGGGGGCGGCACCGGCCGGGCCGAAGGTCGTCCTGACCAAGAGGCCGAAGCCGGGCAGCGGGCCATCCGGCTCGACGCCCGCACCGAAGGTCGACCTGACCAAGCCGCCGAAGCCGGGCAGCGGCACCTCCGGGCCGGGTACCGGTCCGGGCGTGACGAGCAAACCCAAGTCCGGAAGGAAGAGGCCCCGGGTGAAGTCGAAGAAGTCGCGCAGCTCGACCTCGACCCCGGGCACGGGGCCCGCCGACAAACGCAAGGCCAGCCGCAAGGACCGAGCCCGCCGCGCGAGCGAGCGGACCCGGAGCAAGACAGGCCCCGCTGATTCCGCCGGGACCGGATGGTCGTTCTACACACCGCCGCCAAGGCGGGAGCGCCGCGGCGCCTACGGCTCCATGCGCGACACCGACCCGCAGCAGCAGGAGGTATGGACGGCAGAACCGGTCTTCCCGGCCGGATACCACGCCCCTGGGCGCGAGGCCCTGACCACCGGAACCCGAGGCCTACCCGCTGGCACCGGAAGTGCAAGCACCACGACCCCCAAGGAGAGGCCCGTGGGCAACGCGCCCGCTTTGATGAAGACCGCGGCCGTCACGACCGCGATGGACAACAGCATGAACCCCGAGCACGCAACGGAGGTGACGCTCGATGACGTCACCGAGTTCCTGACCGAGGTGGTCTCGGAGGCCTTCGACGCACACGACGAATGCCTCCTGCTCGCCGCTCACGCCAAGGAGCTGATGTACGCGCTCGACAACGTCGCAGCCAGGCTGGCCGCCAAGCACAACATCATCGGGACCATCACCTCCTGGGCGATGAGCAAGCTCGCCGAGTCGATGGAAGTCCTCTCCCGCAAGGCTGAGGAGATGTCGACCAAATCACTCCACGCCGCCGAGACCTGCGAGACGGCGAAGACCGAGATGGAAGACGCATACCGGCCGCTCACCCAGGCGACCGCCGACGCAGGCCTGCGGACGCCGTCCGCTCGGGTCCACAACGAGAACTAGGAGGTCCACCCATGCCCGGAGAGATCGTCCTCCGCCCGGAGGCCCCGCTCCCCGCCGTCCCCGACGTCGACCTGGGGTTCCTCAGCCTGGGCGCCGCCGTCGTCCTGCTGGCCGGGCGAGCCCTGCTCCTGAAAGAAAAGATCTGGGCCCTCCAGTCGCGCTTTCGCCGCAATGCCGACAAGGCGAGCAACATGTCCGAGATGTGCGACGCAGCAGAAGTCGCACCGCAATTGACCGCCCTCATCATGGAGGGCGCCAACTCACTGAGGGGAGTCGCCGAAGCATCCGGCGACCTGGTGGACGCCGCCGACACCATGCAGACGCACGCGCAGGGCTTCACCGACGCCCACCAGAACGAATACGGCGGGATCTACGAAGTCACGCAGACCATGGGCGTGCAGCAGCCCAAGCCCGGATTCAACGAAGTCAAGTAACCCAATAGCCGCCCGGCCGCGAAAGCACCGGGGCGGAAGCCTCCACGGGAGGGCCCCGGCCTTTTGGCCGGGGCCCTCCCCTATTTCCTCCCGGAGGGGATATGACAATGACGACCGACGTTGTGAAGGCCAACGCCACCACCACCGGTGAGCGGCCACTGACACGCAAAGCAGCCCGCAACCTGGCCTGGGCGGAACGCACGGTATACGGCGCCGCCGGCACCTGGGGCGTCATCGGCCCACAAATGGACCTTCCATGGTGGGCGCACGGTGCGGCCCTGGCCACCGGCGCCCTCACCGGCACCGTCCTATGGAAGCGCAGCGACACCGACAACTGGACGGAGGTGCTCGCCTCGTCCCTGCGGTCCCTGCCCGTACTCGGCTGGTCGGCCGCCTATCTCGGCGGCCTGCTGGTCCCGGTCTTCCACTACGCCAGCACCTGGCCGATGCTCGGCGCGGCCGCCTGGACCGTCGTGATGATCCCCATGGCGCCCTGGACCCGATCCAAGAGCCTGAAACGGGCCGTGGACAACCTCCCGGTCCTCGCCGGGGAGCCGGAGCCCGTGGAGGGCGAGCCGGTCACCTTCCAGGACCACATGCGATCCCTGTGGAGCCGGTCCCAGGCCACCGGGGACAGCACCCTGGAAGGCATCCGGCAGTACAGCTACGACGAACCGGACTTCGAGGCGGTCATCCTGGCCCCCGCCGGCCACACCATCCCCCGCACCCTGGACGAGCGCACCATCGCCGGAGTCTTCGACGTGGAGGTCGACGCGGTCGCCACCCGGCCGGTCCCCGGCTACGGCCCCGGCCGCCTCGCTGTCCAGGTCGCGCCCCGCCTCGCCGCCGCCCGCCGGGCGGAGGAGGCCCTGGAGATCGAGGCCAGGGACGAGAACCCCGGCGCCGCCCTGGAACGCCTCTGGGCCGAGCACGTTAACTGCACCAACGGCGCCGCTCCCGGCGTCGACCTGGTCGCCCACCACATCGGCGAGGAGCAGATCCGACTGCGGATCGCCGCCCCTCGCGGCAAGACCCTGCGGGTCAACCACGAAGCCCTGTGCAGCGCGCTCGGCATTGACGACATCTCCCGCCTGGTCCTGGAGGGCGCGGGCCCACGCGAAGCGGTCGTCTACATCTACCGGACCAACCCCCTCCTGCACGTCCGCGCCCCCACAGTCGAAGACCTGACCATGGACGACCGCGGCCGCATCTCCGTCGGCGTCGCCCACGATGGGACCGCTGCCCGCATGCAGCTGTTCAACTTCGACACCGGCCGCGCCCAGCACGGCATCACCGCCGGGACCACCGGCGCAGGCAAGTCGGGACTGATGCGCATCCTCGGCGCCGCGCAGCGTATCTCCGGCATCACCTCCTGGATGGCCGACGTCCAGGGCGGCATGTCGATGCCGGAGATGGAAGGCCGCATCGACTGGATGGCCAAGGGCCCTGACGAGACGATGCAGCAACTCCGCGCGCTCCACGCGGTCAAGAGGTACCGCGAGGCGTGCAGCCGCGGCCGCGGCGACTTCGACTTCCACGGCCCGTGGCGCCTGATCCAGTGGACCGGCGACGAGATCAACCGCCTGCTGTCCTCCTTGGACCAGGCGGTCCGCAAGGAAGCCGCCTGGATGATCGGCGACCTCCAGAAGACCGGCCAGAAAGTCGGCATCGGCGTCGACCTGGCCGTGCAGTCCCTGCACCTCAAGGAACTCGGCGACAACCACGAGATCAGAGAGAAGGGAAAAGAGGGCCACGTCTTTCTGATGCGCACCGCCTCCTCGTCCACCCAGGGCATGGGCCTGGACGGCATCGCCCCGATCGGCGCGCACATCTCCCCCATCCCGGAACGCATCTACGAGGGCGCGGGCGCGCAGGAACTGTTCGACGGCACCGCCGCCACCGAGGGCGTACCGACCCCGGGCATGGGATGGCTGATCACCGAGGGAAAGGCCGTCCTCTTCCGCACCTTCGTCCTGGAAAAGGTCAACGGCCTGTACCCCCAGCTCGAAGAACTGATGGACGGCTACCCGATTTCAACTCTCACCCCGGGCGAAGCCCGCGCCGCCGGCGCTGCCTACGCCCACCGGGGCGACGCTGCCAACAAGGCCCCGGGGGAGACCACGGACGGTCCGGCCGTTGCCGCCGGGAGCGCCCTCACCGAGGAACTGGAGCGCATCACGCGCCTCCTGGAGGCCGACAACAAGGCGAAGCAGCAGAACGAAGGGGAACTACCCGAAGCGCCGTCGCCGATGGAGGCCGCCAAAGCGAAGACCCCGACCATCCGCGAGCGGATTCTCGCCGCGCTCCAAGGCCACCCCGACGGACTGGGCCTCAAGGAGATCCGCACCGCCGTCGGCTGCGGCACCGAGGGCGGCCCCGGCACCAACAGCGTGAACAACGCCGTCAGCGCGCTCGCCAACGAGAACCAGCTCACCCCGCTCGGCAAAGGCGTCTACCGCCTGCCCTGACCCTCAGAACCGGCAGGGGACCGGCTACTCCGTCAAGACCGGCCGGTCCCCCGCCCACTCACTCCCCCAACGCATTGAAGGAGCCACCCCAGTGAACCACCACGACAACCCCACCGATCGCCTGCTGACCGAAGCCCAGCAGGAAGCCGAAGCCATCCGCCTCATCGCTGAGGGCTACAGCGACAACGCCCCCGTTGCCACCTTCTACAGGGACGTGTCACCCGTGCCGGCCATCGGCCACACCCCACCCGTCCAGCAGATCGGCCGCGCCCCGATGAGCCAGCGCGCCACGGACCTCAGCGGCGTCATGCTCTCCGCTGGTCTGGCCTCCGTGCCCATCTCCGGCGGAGTCTCCCTGGTGCTGTGGACTGTCGGCCAGATCAATCCGGAGGTCGTGGGCATGATCTGCGTGGCACCCGTCGCCGCGCTCTACGCCCTCTCTCGCGTCCTCAAGGGCGCCAAAGAGGTCGTTGAAGCCGCCCCGCCCGTCATTCACCAGCACTACCAGGGCACGGTCATCCAGGACCACCGCGAAGTCACTACCCACACTCGCGGCGTCATCGCCCGCACCAACAACCGGTTCGACCAGTGAGGGGGATGACGGTGAGCCGACCCAGCACCATCCTGACCACCGTCCTCGAAGCTCACGGGGGGTACTGCACCTGCGGTGGCGCCTGCGGCAGGCAGCACACGGGCGAGGGCGGGCGATGCAGCGCCGAGACCAGCGGCAAGAACAAGCCCCTGCTGGCAGCGCCACGGACACCGCACGCCACGGACGCACAGAACGCGGCCACACCGGTTGAGAACCTGCGCCCCTGGTGCTGGCCCTGCTGGCGGGACGCGCTCGGCGCCGAACGAGTCCGCACCGACGAACAGCGCTCCATGGAGCTCGCGCAGATGCAGATCGGCCTGTTCGACCTCGCCGCCGACACCGCGGTGTAGCAGCAGTTGTCCATCTGTACGTGGTCGAGCACGACGTCGGCTGACCCCGACGCGGGGGCGGCCGGGCTTCGACCCTTGCTGCGGTAGTTGCCACCCTCGGGTCCTCGACCCTCCGGCACTCTGATGTCGCCTGAGCGATATCCGGGCGCGCGGGTGCTACCTGATCTGAACAGCACAAAAGCGGGCCCCGTCCGAGGACGGGGCCCGCTTTTGTGTTTCTCCTGCCCTATGCCGCTGGTGCCGCTACTGCTTCGCCTTCGACGGCCTTGCTTGACGCGTCGGCCTTGACCTCGGGATTGGCATCCTCAGCTTCGTCTTCCAGGAATATGACCTTCACGCCGCTGACCAAGGACAGGGCTTCGATCAGAGACTTCACCGCCGTGCCAGCGCGCTTCGGGTCGTGCTCCAGTGCAGCTTGCACGGTGCCTGCGTCGAAGGCCTTGGCGGCCTTTGCCAGGGCACGTACCGCCTTTGCCGGATCGGCTGTGGGAATCGAGCGGGTCTCGCTCTCCAGGGAGGCGAGGTAGGAGAGCACCGCTTCCTCGGTCTTCGCCTTGTGGCCAGCTGCCGCCGCCGGTAGCGCCTCGACAGCACCTTGGACAAGCGCGGCAGTAACGCCAGCACCCTTGACCTTCACGATCCCCATGTACAGGTAGACGGCCGCTTGGACGCTGTGTTGCTCAACTAGCGGTACCAGCGCCCAAGCGTGTCCGTACCCGAGCTTCGTGGAAACAATTGTTTCCAAAACGCCCCCTGACCTGGGCTGGAGCAGAGCCTCTGCCACGCGCCAGGTGCGGATCAGCTTGTTCGCATACTGCGGCGTGATGTCCCACTTCGACTGCGTGTACTCGTCGAAGGTCTCGAACTGCTCTCGGTAGAGCCGGGCGTTTCGGATCACTTGGAGCGCCTTGCCAGCGGCCCAGAAAGCGAAGCGCAGGTTCTCGATCGCGCTCTCGCACTTGATCAGCATGTCTTGCTCTTGCGCGATGAGCGCCGGAGTGTCCGTCAGCTGCTGGGAAGGGAGCTTGGCCGAGTCGCCGATTGCGCGTGCCAGCTCGATCGCGTTGTCTGGGCGTCCAGGGGCCGCTGGAGCCCCGCTCACGTTGATCGACTTCCCCATCAGAGCATCTGCTCCATCGTCAGGGCCAGACGCATGAAGTCTTCTCGTGCGTTGAGGGCCGTGCCGGACATCTTGTATTCGGTCACCAAGGTGCCGTTCTCATAGGCATGCTCATGGAGGGTGTAGCGGCGGATCGGAACAGCGACCCGTGGGTAGCGCCGCTCGTCAATCCATGCCTTTACCTTGCCCAGCTGCTTCTCGCCCTTGTCCTTGCCGGGGTCGTGCATGTTGATGACGACCAGGAAGGGGATGCCCCGAGGCTTGAGGATGCGCTCGATGGTGTACTCGCACTCATCCCAGGTGATCTTCGATGGGGTGATCGGGACGATCGCAAGGTCTGCTACGTCCAGCACCTCGCGCAGGGCATCGGCCGTCCGACTGGTGCCCAATGGGTCGGCTCCCCACTCTGCTTCGGG
>NZ_BBPM01000031.1:18735-86672 GCF_000787775.1 Streptacidiphilus carbonis
GCGGACTCGTCTGCACTGGACGTCACTGCGGACCTACCCGCGCATGCGGCCGTATTGACGGCGATGGTGGACTTGCCTGCGCCGCCCTTCTGCTGGATGACGAGGATCACTTTCGCCGTTTTGGTGCCAGCATCGGCGGCTGTGGCGATGGCCGCTTCGAGGGTTGGAGATGTACTCATTTCCGAGACCTTCCGTGATTTCACCGCGCGATGCGGCTACTCGGACTGCCATAGCTTGCCAGATGATTCCAGGTGGGAGCGCGCATCGTGGCCGTTGGAAATGAGCGCGGCTGTTCGAGAGGAATCGAACGTTTTGGAAACAATTGTTTCTACTCTCAGGCCTCACCAGGGATTTCAGGTTGACCCGGCCCCGTGGCGCGCTCGATGGAGGCGCGGATCAAGTCCCCTGTGGTGAGGATCTGTGCTCGAAGGTGGTCGCGGATCTCCAGGGCGGTCTGCGGTGCGGAGGGCCTGCCGGCGGCGGTCAGCAGGGCGAGTTCGGCGGGGATGCCATTGCGGTCGGCTTCCAGTAGTGCCACGTCGGCGCCGTCGCCCCAGCGGTCGGCCCACTCTTGGAGGGCTTCGACGGCGGCTTGGCTGGTCCAGTACACGGCGCGGCGGACGGTGTCGCCGAGAGTGTGGGGCAAGTTCACGGTCACCCGGTGGGTGTAGCCGCCTTCGCCCATGGGTGTGCTTGGGGGAGTGCCCCACGGGCGGCCCGGCCCTTCAAGTGCCCCTGCTGGCGGGTTCGGCCACTTGCGGTCCAGGCTGCGGGCTCGCAGCTCCTCGAGTACCGCGCGGGCGACGATGTCGTCCCGGGTGCCAGCGAACTCACCGGTGTGCCGCTTCCGCGCAACCTCGGCCCGGACGTTGCGGCGGACAGCGGCGGCCGCGCGCCGGGGCATTCCGGGGACGAGGAGCTCCCGCCGTCGTTCGGTGACCCACTCTGTCTCCCGTACCTGCTCGGCCCTGCGGTACGCGTTGAGCGCCGTCAATGCCTCCTCGGTCACGGCCACGTGGAACTTCATCTTCGCCATGCTCGCCATGAAGGAAATGTAGCCAGATAACCGCCGGTGCGTATGGGGCCACGGGATGCACGGTCGTGTCGGGGCCGGGAACCTTAAATCGGTTGCTTCTGAGTCGCTATGGTCGTGGGGTAGAGATCGTGTAGGTCTGCCGTCGGCCGGGGGATGTCCGGTGCGGGCAGTGCGGTACGGGCCGGTGCCCGACCGCTGGATGAGCAACGGGGGAGTACGCATGACGAACAGTCGCACCGATCACCAGCCCTACGTCCAGGCCGCGGTCGCGCAGATCGAGGACATCGGACTGACCGTCACCGGCCATGCCGTGACCGGCCGCCCGCCGGCGGTGCGCACAGCCGTGGTCACGCTGGAGGTTCCGGACAGCGGTCCGTACGCCGATGAGGACCAGGACCTTGAACTCGTATGGGACGAGGCGTACGGCTGGATGCTGCACCTGCCCGCCGAAGCCGGTATGAGCGACTGGTTCATGGGTGAGGACCTGGTGCCCGCGCCTGCCCGGGTCGCCCGCTGGGTCGACATGGTGCTGGCCAGCCCGGGCCTGACGCCGAGTCGGGAGGACGGCCCGCAGCGGCTGCCCGAGAGCGATGACGAGGCATTCGAAGCGCGCCTGTCCGCCTTCGCTACGTCGGCCTGACGCTGCCTGCTGCCTTCCCGATCGCCCGCCGGGCCGTCGGCGCTGAGGCGGCGCCGGGCCCCGCAGCTTGGAGAACGACATGTCCACTCCCGTCGAAACCCTCGCCTCTGCCCCTGAGCCCGGTCCGCAGGGCCGCCTGGGGCCGATCGGGCGGGCCCGCGCGAGCCTGACGGCGATCGAGGTCCTGCAACGGCTGCGCGAGGACCAGGGCACGCCCACCGCCGACGACCTCGCCGCGTTGCGCCAGTGGCCCGGCTGGGGCCCGCTGGCCCCGGCGCTGTCGGATGGCCGCGAAGGAACCTGGGCGGAGATCGGCGAGCAGCTGCAACTCCTGCTGTCGCCGCGCGCGTACCGCCAGGCTGAACAGGGCACCTCGACCGCCTTCTACACCCCCGATCTGATCGTGGAGGCCTGCTGGACGGGCCTGCGTGATCTGAACTTCCGGGGCGGGCGCATCCTGGAGCCCGGGTGCGGGGCTGGCACGTTCATCAGGCACACCCCCGACCGGATGAACGTCGAGTGGTTCGGGGTGGAGCGCGACCCGACCACCGCGGGCATCGCCGCACTGCTGCACCCGGACGCGCAGATCATCAACGCCCGGCTCCAGGAAGCCGGAATCCAGTCGAACAGCGTGGACGCCTTCCTGGCCAACGTGCCCTACGGCAACTTCCAGGTCCACGACAAGACCGCGCCGAAGGCGGTCACCGACTCGATCCACAACTACTTCATCTGGCGCTCGGTGCAGGCCCTGCGGCCCGGTGGCGTCGGCATCGTGCTGACGTCCCGCTACACGATGGACTCCGGGGACGACAGTGCGCGCCGCGCCATCGCTCAGCACGCCGACCTGCTGGGTGCGATCCGGCTGCCCAACGGTGCTCTCGCCGACGGTGGCACCGGCGTCCTGGCCGACATCCTCATCGTGCGCCGGCGCGACACCGACGGTCCGCTGGACGAGAGCTGGATGGACGTCAGCGACGTACCGGGGATCGCGGGCCAGTACGTCAACAACTACTTCCTGGCGCACCCCGAGAACGTGCTCGGGGAGTTCGAGAAGGGCCGGGCCGGGCAGTACGGGCACACCCTGGCGGTCAAGGCCCCCGAGGGCCAGAACCTCGCGGCCGCGCTGAGCCGGTCCTTCGACGGCATCACCGCGGCGGCCCGTGATGCGGGCCGCGACTGGCGCGTGGCGGTCGGCGCGCAGCCGTTCACCGCGGACACCCTGCCCTTCCCGGTCCGCGGGGACGGCCGCAAGGAGGGCTCCTTCCACCTCGTGGACGGTGTGCCGCATGAGGTGGTCGACGGCGAGCTGGTCGCGGTTGCGCGCGCGGGCAAGGAGCTGCCCAAGCTCATCGCGCTGCGCGACGCCACCCTGGCGCTGATCGAGGCGGAGACTGACCACGACAGCCTGGACGCGCGGCTGGACCCGCTGCGCGCCGAGGTGAACCGGCTGTACGACGCCTACGCCCGGGCGCACGGCCCGATCAACCGCTTCACCCTGGCTGAGGGGCAGGTCGATGAGGAGACCGGGGAGCAGGCGGTCAGCCGCCGCTACCCGCGCCTGGGCGGCTTCCGCCGAGACCCGGACGTCGTCTCCGTCCTGGCCCTGGAGAACTTCGACGACGAAACGCAGACAGCGGAGAAGGCATCCCTGCTGCTGCGCAGGGTCAACCGGCGCATCGAGCGGCCTACCTCCGCGCAGACGCCGGAAGAGGCGCTGTCGCTGTGCCTGAACTTCAAGAACACGGTCGACGTCCCCACCATCGCCCAGCTCCTGGGGATCGAAGAGGACCAGGTGCAGGCCGCGCTCGGGGAACTGGTCTTCCCCGACCCGGACACCGCCGACCTGCTGCCCCGGGGCACGTACCTGTCCGGGCCGGTGGTGGACAAGCTGGAGCGCGTGGAGTTCCTGCTGTCGCAGGGCCGCGACGACCTCCAGCGGCACGTCGACGCCCTGCGCCAGGTGCAGCCCGAACCGCTGCCGCCGGAGGACATCAAGGCCAAGCTCGGCGTCCCGTGGATTCCGGTGGAGGACGTCGCCGCCTTCGCCCAGGAGCTGCTCGGCGTGAGGGTCGAGATCCTGTACGTGGCCAAGACGTCGACGTGGAGCGTCGACA
This sequence comes from Streptacidiphilus carbonis, assembly GCF_000787775.1. Lineage (GTDB taxonomy): Bacteria > Actinomycetota > Actinomycetes > Streptomycetales > Streptomycetaceae > Streptacidiphilus > Streptacidiphilus carbonis. The sequence continues at coordinate 22,526 of NZ_BBPM01000031.1, forward strand.
TGCCGATGATGACCACGGAGGCCGCGACCAGCGAGTGGGGGACCGCCCGGGTCAGCGCCTTCGAGCTGCTCGACCTCGCGCTGAACGGGCAGGCCCCGAAGGTCTACGACACCTACCGCCTGGCGGGCGGCGGATCGCAGCGGGTACGCAACGACAAGGAGACGATGCTCGCGGAGTCGAAGATGACGGCGCTGACGCGCCGCTTCGCGAGCTGGGTGTGGGAGGACCCGGACCGGGCGGACCGCCTGGCCGCGGACTACAACCGGATCTTCAACTCCACGGTGCTGCCCAAGCACGACGGCTCCCACCTGACGGTGGACGGCATGGACCCGGAGTTCACGCCGTACGAGCACCAGTGGGACTTCGTCCAGCGCGTGCTGAGCGCGGAAGAGGGCTCGCTGTGCCCGTACCCGGTCGGCGCGGGCAAGACCGCCACCATGTTCATGACGGCGCTCAAGCTCAAGCAGCTCGGCCTGGTCAACAAGCCCATGATCGTGGTCCCGAACCATCTGCTGGAACAGATCTCCCGGGACGGCAAGAAGCTGTTCCCGAACGCCAAGATCCTGATGGCGGGCAAGAAGGACCTCGCCGACGCCCGCTCGCGGATGCTGTTCGCGGCCCGGTGCGCCACCGGCGACTGGGACGCGATCGTCATGACGCACAACGCCTTCGGCCGCCTGGGGGTGCACCCGGTCACCGAGGCGACGTACCTGGAGGAGCTGGCCAACGAGTACCGCGTGGCGCTGAGCGCGATCGACGGCGACGACGGCAACCAGCGGCGCATCAAAGAGATCGCCAAGATGGTCGACCGGTTCGATGCCCGCGCCGCCGACCTGCGGTCCAACTCCACCGACGCCGGCGTCACCTTCGAGAACCTGGGCGTTGACTTCCTCCAGGTGGACGAGGCGCACCTGTTCAAGAACCTCGCCCTGCCGGCCACCACGGAAGGCATGTCGCTCGGCAAGCCCTCCAAGCGGGCCACCGACCTGGACCTGAAGCTCATCGTCACCCGCGAGCGCACCGGCCGGGACAACGTCACCGCCCTCTACAGCGGCACATTCATCAGCAACAGCGTCCGCGAGATGTACGTCTTCAAGCACTACACGATGCCCAAGCGGCTGGAGAAGATGGGGATGGGCAGCCCGGACGCCTGGGCCGCCAACTTCATCCAGTTCGAGTCCCGGCCGGAGGTCGGGGTCGACGGCGTCAGCTTCCGCCTCAAGCGGCGCCCGGTGGAGTACACCAACGCGGACGAGGCCCTGGCGATGTTCGCCCAGGTCGCAGAGCTGCGGCCCCGCGAAGAGTTCAAGATCAAGCGCCCCAGGCGGGTGGACCGCTTCGTGGAGATCGAGGCCACCCCGAACCTGATCCAGTACGTCGGCTCGATCTCGGACCGCATCGACCTGATCCAGAGCGGCAAGGTCAAGCCCTACGAAGACAACATGCTCAACATCATCACGGACGGCCGCAAAGCAGCGATCGACCTTGAACTTGTCGGCATGGAGCCGGATGGCCCCGGCAAGGCCGGAGCCATCATCAAGAACGTGCTCCAGATCCACGAGCGCACCAAGGACTTGAAGCTCCCCGGCGACCCGGACGACGTCTCCGGCGGCTTGCAGCTGATCTTCTGCGACCTGGGAACCCCGAGCAAGGAACGCGGCACCCAGGTCTACGGCAAGGTCCGCCGGGGGCTGATCGAGGGACTGCCGCAGGAAGGGCTCCCCGGCATCCCCCGTGAGCGCATCCGCTTCATCCACGACTACAAGAGCGACCTCGCCAAAGAGCAGCTGTTCACCGACGCCCGCGCGGGCAAGGTCTCCGTGCTGTTCATGTCCTCCGAGACTGGTGGCACGGGCGTCAACGTCCAGACCCGCGGCGTGGCGCTGCACCACGCTGACCCGCCGCACAAGCCCGCCGAATGGGAGCAGCGCGAAGGACGGCTGGACCGCCCCGGTAACCTGCTCATCAACCTCGACATGGAAGTCGAGTTCCTGCGCTACCTCGCGCTCAACAGCTTCGACAGCTACATGTTCCAGCAGCTGGAGCGCAAGCAGCGCCCCATCGTGCAGATCATGTCCGGCCGCAAGGTCGGCCGTGTCATCCAGGAGATCGACCCCGTCGGCGCGGGCTTCGGGCAGGCGAAGGCCATCATCGCGGGCAACCCCATGCTGATGGAGCTGGCCGACGCCAACGGCGAGCTGACCGTGCTACTCAACGAGGCCGACGGCCACCGCCAGGCGCAGGCCCGCATGAAGCGCAAGGTGGAAGTCCTCTCCGAGCAGATCAGCGAGGCACAGAGCACCCTGCCCGGCATCCGTGCCATGGCCGACGCGGTGATCGCCGCTGGCGAGGACGACACCTGGCGCACGGCCGACGGCCGTCTCATCGACCCCGACGACGTCCCCAGTGTGCTCGCGCAGACCGTGCAGGGCTCCAAGCCCACCCTGGACCTGGACGCGGGCTACCTGTGGCGAGGCCTGAACGTCGGCCTGACCTGGCACCGGCAACGCCAGTTCGGCGCGGTGGCCTACGAGGCATGGGCGCACCTGGTCGCCGGTGGCCACCAGGTCGACGTCCGGGTGAACCTGCCCTGGCTCGGAAAGGGGCAGGCCTGGCGCATCGTCAAGGCGCTGGGCGAGGCCGCCGACGCGGCAGTGACCGCCCCCGTCGAGATCGAGCAGCAGGTCATCAAGCAGCAGGCCGCGCTGGAGGACACCCGGTCCCACATCGGGCGCCCCTTCGAGAAGCGCGACCAGCTGGAGGCCGTCCGCGAGCGCAAGGCCTCCCTGGAGGCGCGGATCGCGGACAGCGCGGTGGCTTCTGGCAACGAGGGCGGCAGCGGCCCGCAGTTCGAACCCGGCGCCGCCGGCGCGGAGATGACCGAAGCGGACATGGCGATGCACGACGCCGCCGCCACGGCCGGGATGCTCGGTGGCACCGCCGTCGTCCTCAACGGGGGCCAGGTCATCGGCGGGGCCCGCCGGGTCGACGCACCGGGCACGGCCGAACCGACGATGTCTGATGCGCCGCCCGCACCAGAGATGGCCGAGATCGCCGCGATCCTGCGGTACTACGAACCCCTCTTCCAGCGGCACCGCCTGACCGGCACGGCCGCGGCCGCCGACTACGTCACCCGCCCCGGATACGGCTACGCCTACGATCCCGGCAACCCGCTGCACGACCTGGTCGCCCGCATGGGCTCCATGGCAGACCGGCTCGCAGGGATCTACCCCAACGGGCACGGCGTCGACGGCTGGGTCATGTACCACGTCGGGCTGCCGCGCCTGGAGGCCTCGACGCAACTCCAGGACGTCGCGATCACCCTGACGAACCGGCTGACCTTCACCGGAGGGGCGGTCGGCAGCGTCGACCTGGACGCGATCCTCACCGCCCCGCCCGGCACCGTCATCGACCTCCCCCCGCTGCCGGAGCGCACCGCCACGCCGCCCACCGCGCAGGACAGCCCGTACACCCAGGCACAGCAGGCCCCTGCGCAGACACAGCCGAGTCCCGACTCCGCCCCCACACAGGAAGGGCCCGCGGCCCCTGCCGCGGACTCGCCGTCCGCGCCGGGGGAGTCCACCCTCGATGCCCCGGCGGCACAGCGGGCCCCCGACGGCCAGCCAGCGCCCACTACGGCGGCGGCACCGAGTGGCCCGTCGGCCAGCTCCTCCGAGCCGACGCCCTTGGGGGGCCTGATCGGGGCCTTCGGCGACCGGGTGATGATCGGTCATATCGGCCCGCAGCCCGCCCGCACCCACCAGTCCGCAGGGTGGGCCATCACGGCGGTGCTCAGCGAGAGCCAGGTCCGCGCACTGGTCAGTGCTGTCGTGGTCGACGCCCAGCCGGTCGGCTCGGAGCCCGGCGCCGCTCCCACCGACAGCGTCCGGGAATGGATCGCCGAGCAGAAGCAGAGGCCCACGGCGGCCTTCTACGCCTCCACCAGCAGCGAGCTGCCGCCCGGCATGCGCGGCGATGGGGATGTGAGCCTGTCGGCCCGCGCGGACGGGCTGACCGTCGAACAGGGCGGGGTCTCCACCACGATCTCGTGGGAGGAACTTCCGGCTTGGATCGACGCCGCCGTCGCGTACGACACCGTCAACCGCTCGATGAGTCCGCCCACGTGGCGCTACGGCGCCCTGGACAATGAGATCCACATCCGGTTCTACGAGCACAACGAGTTCGCGACCTTCGCACTGGACGCTCTGGCCGAAGCACTGCGCGAGACCACCCCGCCCACCGACGAGCAGCTCGCCGAAGCACGCGCCCGCTTCGCCCCGCCGGCCGCGCCCGAGAGGACCACGGACCCCACCGAGGACACCCCGGCCGAAGAGAGCGCACCGCAGGAGTCCCCGCAGCAGCTTCCCGAGGGTGCCAAGCCCGTCCCGGGCGCCGAGGGCTACCACTACACCGAGGAAGGCCGCACGGTCCTGCTCTACCTGGAGCCGGGCGAGCAGGTCGGCGCCGCGAGGTGGAGCTACAGCAAGTACCGGTACGAGGGAGATGTGCGCGGCGATATGGTCCGCGGTACCGAGGACGGCGCCACCATCGCCAGGCGCATGGCCAACCACCACGCGGTCGTCTACGGCGACCGGGCCCACCGGCCGCCGCTGGATGACCAGGGCCGCGACCCGGTCTGGATCTTGCACAACGGCTCCGACACCCTCGTCTTCGGCGTGCGGCCGGAGGACGACACCGTCCGGGCGGCCATGTGGACCGGAGGCGGCTTCAAGGACTCCCGCAAGGCGGGCGGCTGGTACCTGCCCCGCACCTGGAAGGAGCCGACCCGCAAGGAACGCGTCGACACTGCCGTGCGCGTCCTCGCGGCGGCCGGACGCACGGTCACGGTGTACACCTCCCGGCAGGACCGGCAACTGCCTCCCGAGCAGCCTGCGCGCCTGCCCGAGCTGAACGTGGTGGTGCCGGAGCTGGACGAGGTGCCGCAGTTCTTCGACGCCGCTCCCTTCACCGACCAGGACGACCTGCGGGACGTGGAGCGGCTGGAGAGCGCCTACGAGCGCTGGAGCCAGCACCCCACAGTCGTGGCCTACCTCCAGCAGGACAACGACGCGCGCCCCAACGGCTTCGGCGACCCGGACAACCCCGTCGCCGAACTGCAAGGCGCCTACCTGCGGGCGCTGTCGGCGTTGCGCGAGCCCGTGCCCGGGGGCCCGGAGGAGATCGTCCGGCGCATCCACGGCGTCGCCGCCTGGTGCCAGGCGCTGGAACCCGTCGTGGACACAGACCTTCTCGACCCGCTCCAGGACGTGTACACGGCCGCGCACCTGCTCGCCGCCCGCTCGCAGGCCACCCTCGCGGTCCTGGCCGCGGAACAGGCCGCAACAGCCGACCAGGTGCCCGCGCCAGCCCTGGAGACGGAGGCGGAGGCACCTGCGGTCGACCAGCCGCTCGAACCCGCGCCCGCCCCGGACGAGAGTGCCCCCGGGGCCGCCGCCGAGGAACAGCAGCAGCAGGGAGCTGTCGAACCGCAGGACGAGCCCGCCGCTGCGGAGGCGGCCGCAGCCGGTCCTGGGCCGGAGCCGCGCGAGGACGATACCGTCCTGGAAGACGCGCGCCCCGAAGAGAGCCTGAGCCCCGAGCCGGTCACCCCGGCGCCGGACCCCGCTCTCACGGCGACTGCCGGCGCCGGTCCCACCGCCCCGACGCCCGACAGAGCCGGAGCACAGGAGGACGGACAGCTCGACCTCTTCCCCGGCGAGCCACGGGAGTCGCCGGCACCCGCCCGTCGGCGCACCAGCGTGAACGAACCCGCCAGCCACCCCGGCGCCGAGGGCGGCCCCGAAGACGGGCACCTGGGTGTATACGGTCACGCCGGGCACGGCGAGTGCGACCGCTGCGGCACCGCCGAGGACCGGTACACGCTGGTGTGGGCGTGGCCCTCCCGCACCGAGGACGGTGGCACCATGGCCGCCGAGTGCGGGAGCTGCGTCGTGCTCACCACCGGTCTGCCCCCCGAGGAGCACCGGCGCCTGGCCGATGCTGCCGAAGCACGGCGCGGCGGCCGCCGCATCGTGCCGCGTCCCTACGCACAGGGGGACGTCGCCGGAGGAACCCTCACGGCAGACAACGAGTGGACGTACGTCCACCAGCCCACCGGCAAGCGGTACCGCCTCGCGCAGGAGACTCCGAGCGGGTACCGCGGGTTCGTCATGCGGGACCTGGCTGGCATCTCGCAGGGCACAGGCGTGTCCACGAGCTCCGGCTACGAGCTGGCCGAGCGGGCGGCCCTGGGGCGCACCGCACAGACCCACCCGAACAGCAGCGACTCCTGGGTGCTCTCCCGCTACGACTCCGCAGTCGGCACGCTGGCGTTCAACAAGGGCGAGAGCATCAGCTCCGACCACCCGGACTCGCTCCGCAGCGCAGGGCCGTTCGAGCACGGGCCGCGCTGGGACATCACCATCGGCATCACCGGCTACCAGGTAGAGATGGTCTACCAGCAGGGCCTGCCCGGCGACGACGGCCACCGCCTGGAGGTCACCGCCCCCAACGGCACGAGCACCCGCCACGTGCAGTGGGACGGCGCACTGGCGTGGGCGCGCGAACAAGCCGGTGCTCCGGAACAGGCCGCCGCGCCGCTCGCCGCACTGGCCGAGGCCGAAGAAGCGCTCTTCGCCGCCCCAGCCCCGAAGGCACCCGACTCGCCGGCCGCGCTGCTGGAAACCGTGGCGTCCGACAGCGCGTCGGCTGGCGAGAGCAACGGGTGGGGCCTGGCCGAGGGCGAGGAGATCACCTACACGGGTCAGTTCGACGGCCGATACGAGATCACCCTCCCAGGCGGCATCAGCTACCTGATGTTCCTTCCCTCGATCGAGTACCGGCGTACGCAGTACGCCGTCTCGCTGAACGATCAGTCGCCGGGCATCACCCCCAAGCGCCTGCGCCGGTTCCAGGACCCGGACGAGATCATGCCCTGGGTCCGGAGGCACGCCTCGACCCGGCAGACCGGGTATCTCTTCCAAGACGGCGCCTGGATCGAGAACTCGCCGACCATCGGGCCGGAGCCGCTGGCGACCGACGCGACCGCCGAGGAAGGGCAACTCCCCTTCCTCCCGGCCGACACCCTCGCACCGGATACCGCGACCGAAGCGGGCCGGTCCGACATTGACGCGCCGTCCGCCAAGGCCGCCGCGCCCAACGACGTTCCCCCGCCGGCCCGCGCGGGCCAGGCCCCCGACCAGTACAACCAGGAGGAAGCAGTGGCAGCCAAGCCGGAACCCGCCTCCGCCACGACGGACGCCCCGGCCGTCGACCCGCTCGTGGAAGACCTCCCTGCGGAAGCCCTGGCAGAGGAAGCACCCGAGTCTGCGGTGAACGTCGAAGACCCGCCCGCGCCCCGGAGCTCCACGGAGACGATCCCGCTTCCCGCCGACGCCCGCTACCAGCTCCGGCTGACTAGCGTGGACGCCGAAGACCCCGTTGAGGGCGAGCTGCGGTACGGCGAGACCACCATCGCCACCCTCCGCCGCTCCTCCCTGGGACGCTGGTTCGCCCGGATGACGGCCGAAGGCCTGCCGAGCGACGTCACCGAACTCAGCAGCACGCCGCAGGATGCGGCGCACCAGGGAGCGGTGATGTTCGCGGTGCTCACCGGAGAGCCCTACGGCGCACCGCCGGTAGCAGCCGAAGCCCGCGGGCCGCTCTCGCGAGCGGACATGCTGCGCTTTGACCTGCGCACCGCCGCCGAGCAGCACCTACGCAGCATCACCTTGGCGGCCGCGCGAGCGCACCCGAACTACCTCCAGAACCCGCAGTTCCAGGCGCTGAGCGAGCAACTTGGGAAGCTGGGTGCGGCCGTCGCCGACACCCACAACTCGGGGCAGATGACCGCGAACCTCACCGCCGTCCAGGAGGCGGCCAACGCCTGGGGCAGCGCCCTGCCGGCGGACACCGCCCTGGATGAGCGCCAGCACCTGGCGTTCCCGCTGCTGGACCTGCTGTACGACACCGCGCGCCTGCACGGGCGCCTCCAGGCCACCTTGGAAGCGGTGCAGGCTGACCGCGCGGCCGCTGCCGCACGAGAAGCGGCGGCCGCCGTTGCCGCGCCGGTCGAACCCGCCCGCGAGGACCGTGCACAGCAGGCCCCGCCCTCGGTGCCCGCCCCCGCTCCGGCTGCGCAGCCGGAGGCCGCCCCCGCCCTGGTCCCGGTTCCAGACCCCGCTCCGGCGGCGGAACCGGTGCGCGGGCCCCTGGTCTCCCTCTCGCTGCGGCGCGGCGTAGATGGGCAGGTGATCCTCGGAGTTGAAACCGTTGAGGCCGCACAGGCCCTCGTCCTTCCCGGGATCACCGTCGCCGACGTGCCGGGGCAGGACCTGCCCACCACCGTCGACGTGCCCGTGCTGGTGCGCCCGGCCCGGCGCGCCGAGACGCTGGTCTCGCAGGAGGAGACCGAGACCTGGCTCGCCGCGGTGCTCGCCGATGGGCCGCTGGCTCCAGCCTGGAACGCTGCCAACGTGCGCGTGCTCCTGGTCGTCGCGGTCCGCGACACCCTGCGCGACGGCATGGCGCCCAGCGTGGACGACGTCGCTGTCTGGGTGGCAGAAGCAGCTGCGCAGCAGGATGGCCTCCTCCTCGCGGCGAACACCGCCGCCGACCTGGAGGAGTTCGGGCCGATGTTCGCCCAGGCCGCCGACTCCCTGATGGCGTTCAGCGACGACGAACACATGGCATGGACCTACTTCGGGCAGGAGCGCGCCCGTCGCGACCAGGTGCTGGCACTGGCCACCCCTATCGCGTACGAGCAACTGCTCGCCCTGCCCACGCCCGCCGACGCACCCGGCCCGGAGCAGGTCACCGACGTGACGACGACCGACCTGCCCGCCCCGCTCCCTGACGCACCGGAGGACCCCGAGATGGCCACGACCACCCGCCCCGCGTCACCCGAAACCCCGGAGGCCACCGGCCCGGCCCCGGCTGCCGACTCGGGCGAGGACCAGCCCGCGCCGGCCACCGCCGCACCGGCTGCTGCCGGTGTGGAGCCTGCGGGGGACCTGCCGCTGTGGACCGGCCCGCAGGAGTCCGCCGACCCGCAGGAGGAGGACCGCCCGGTCGACGTCGTCGCCGACTTCGCGGCCGTCCAGGAGGCATGGGACGAACACGTTCCCGCGGACCAGGGCACGGGCGAGGACCTGTTCGTCTCGGTAGAGGACAGCCTGCGACGGCTGGAGGCGTTGCTCGCCGACGCCGTCGCCAAGGCGCACCCGATCCCGGAGCCGTCGCCCGTTCCTGCGGCCGAGTCCGTCCCAGCGCCGGAGGTACCGGCTGCTGCTGCCGAACCCGAAGCTCCAGCAGCAGCGCCGACGACCGCCGAGCCGGAGACGGCAGGTAGCGACCGCGACCCGGCACCGGCGGCGGCCGCGGCCGCGGTGAACACGGCGCTGCGGGACGCCGACCAGCACGCTCCCGCACTCCAGGACTTGCCGGAGTGGCAGCGCATCCAGAGCGTGCGGGGCGCGTTCGGCCACCTGATGACCGTCATGAGGGAACGGGCCGGTGAACGCTTCGACCAGCTGATGGCCGACAGCCGTGTCGCCGACTACGTCCGCCGGGTCTCGATCCGGGTGTGCGAGAAGGTGGCCGGATGGGCGCAGGGCGCGGCCGACCGGCTTCGCCGCACCGAGGAACACACCACAGACGAGCGCGGGGAACTGCCGAGCGCGGAAGCACTGCTGCGGCTGGGGAATGCGGCCATCCAGTACAGCGGGGCCCCGCGCGGCGACGGCGGTACCCCGACCCGACCTGCGGCCAGCGCGGTGGAACCGGTCAACATTCCGGCACTGCGCAAGATGGGGGAGGCCTTGAACCGGCCGATGCCCGCCAACCGGGGCGTCTCCACAGCAGCCGCCCGGGGCCGGTCGACCACCACCGCCAAACGGGGCGGGAAGAAGGCGCGGACAGAGGGCGCCGAGCAGCCCGGACACCTCCGTCGCGGCCCTGAGCAGTCGCAGACCCGCAAGCCCAACCAGCGCTGACCAAGCCGACAAGCCAGAAGGGGACACCGTGGACGAGGAGTTGGCGCGGTTGGTCGCGGCCCACGACCAACTGGAAGGGATGGGGCTGGCAGCGTTGAGGGAGGCCAGGGAGCTGGACGACCTCGCTCCATTCGGCACCGAGGAGCTTCCGGTCGCCCTCGCCGCACTGGAGGCCGGGATCGAGGGCGGCGCCCTGGACGCCATCATGGACGGAGCCCGCTGGCTCTCCCGCGCCTTCACCGCCACTCCCATGTCACTGCTGGGCACCCCCGGGCTGGCGTCGGAACACTCCCTGGCCCTCTGCGGAGCCGTCATGGGACTGCGCGCCAATCTGCTGACGCTGGACGAGGCCGCCCAAGAGATGGGGCCGCTGGAGGAGTAGAAGCCCACAGGTCGCGCCAAGCGCCGTAGGAGCACGTTCCACTCCGGCGCCTTGCAAAATGGTCTATCTGGCCAGATAACCCGCGCGGTCTGCGGTCCGGAAGGTCAGGCACACCACCCAGCAGCCGAGAGGATTACTCACCTCTTAAGAGGTGAGTTCATTCATTGCCGGGGCGGCGCGCCGCAGGGCGTGGCTGCCCACGTGACGCCCGCCAGCTGGGATCGTTGATCACGTTGAGAGGAGGGCGAGATGATCCGATCACTCAAGGGCCCGCCCCCGGTCGCCAGCGCCGTCACGGCTCCGGCGGGCATGGCCGGTGAACCGGCGGACCCCCAGATGCGCCTGGTCGTGTGGGCGGCCCGAGCGGGGCAGGTTGCGGAAGCCCAGCGCCTGGCCGAGGAGCTCCGATGCGGGTTGATGCAGACCCTTGCTGCTGAGGACGACCAGGTGCTCGACGCGGACGAGATCTGCGCCTACCTCGCCCACTTGGCAGGCGATCACCTCCTGGCGGCCCGGCTCTACCGGCAGGCCGCGGGCGGATGGGCCCGAAGCAGCGCGGCCGCCGCCGGCCCGGCGACCAGCAATGCCGAAATCTGCGAGGCGCTGGCCAGCAGCAGCCGCAGGGGTCCAGCCCTCGCTCGCGCCGAGAAGCTACTGCGGCAGGTGAGCGCATCCACGACCGTGGCCGCAGCAGGCGTTGCCACGAATCTCACCGCGAGAGCGCCGCGCCGCAGCGTGGCGGTCACGCTTCTGGCCACGGCCCTGCTGGTCGGCGGCGCCATCGACCTGGGGCCCGAGACTGCGCCGACGGCTCGCCCGCGCGCGACGTCGGCCGGAGCGGTCTCTGTCATCCAGCTACTCGGCTACCCGTCCACGCCAGCAGCGCCGTCACCGGCACCCTCGTCCCGCACGCCGGCGCCAATGCCATCGTCACCAGTGCCGTCGCCGCCTGCGCCGGTGCCGTCGCCGCGCGTTGAGGAGGTGCAGTCGTACGCCCCTGTTCCGCAATCCGGTGTCGGGCCCACCCGGGGCCAGGCCCCGCGCAGGGCGAGCGTGCAACCGGCCCGCCGGCGCCCTTCCTCCTCACCTCGACCTGCGCGACCGACCCGGCACGCGCACTCGGCGTCGCCTCAGCCCCTGCGGGTGGGCGCCGCCTGCGCCATGGGGCAGGCGTCCGGCTATCTCCCCGCCGCCGTCATCGCACTGTGCCACCAGGCGGGTGGTTGACCGGCCGGGCGGCGTGGGAGACCTGCTGACGGGGCCGTGGGCGCGCGCGTAGGGTAGTCGCAGACCTGTAGCACCCCGGAGGCGTCGATGACCGCACAGCCGCACGAGTACCCGGCCGGGCCGGTCGAGCGTCCGCGCACGGTCGGAGCCGTCCGCAAGGCGCTGCCGCCCGCGCTGCGGGCCCCGTTCCAGGCCGCTCTTGACGCAGCCGAGCCCGCAGAGCTGTTCGCGCTGGTCGGGCAGTGGGCAGCGGTCGCGCAGACGGCCGGTGACCCGGAGGCGACGGTGGCCGCCGCGGCGGTCCGCAGCGGCGGACTGACCGTGCACGACTTGGGCGATGTGTTCCCCGCGCTGGCAGAGCTGCGGTGACCGGTCCGCGGTACCGGGTGGTGTTCACTGACGCGGCCCGCGCGCAGATGCGGCTGCTGGACGGCGCTGAACGGCTGGCCGGTATCCCCGCCGGGGTCCTGAACCGGGAAGCGCTGGCGGCCCTGCTCGCCGGGACGGTGCTCGGCGACCTGCTGACCGCGCTCGAAGAGCTGGCGGGCGATCCGTACGGGGCGCTTTCGCTGGCGCGGACCGGTGAGGCTGAGGACGACCGGACGGCGCTGCTGGCGAACATCCTGGCGGTGACCTACATGGTCAGCCCCGCCACAGAACCGCCGGTGATCACGGTGACCACCGTCCGGCCGCCGAAGGGCTAGCCAGCCAGCTTGACGATCTTACTTTCGAAGTCCACGGTATGCGGTTCATCTACCTGTAGAACTACGTAGTGATGCCCGCTGGCGCTGTCCACGTTGACGGAATGCCCGGGGGAGCACGCCTTGGCGACGGTGTTGCCGCCGAAGTCCATCCCCCAGTGCATCTCGACGGCCTTCAGCGTCACGCACCCGTGCGACTGGTAGGCGTCGGTGACGGTGCCCCGAATCCGGTAGCCGCCGCGCTCAGCGGTGACCGTCAGATCCGCGTACCCGGCGACCTGGCCGTCGCCAGTGCTGACGTCCAGCCGAATACCCTGCGGGTCGTGGGCGGACGCCGGTGCTGCCATCACCCCGACGGCGGCAGCTGAGGCGGTCAGAACGGCAGCGAGGCGGAGTCTCATGGCCTGCTCAACGGCTCCGGGCCCGGATGGTCACCCACTCGCGGGGCCAGCCAGTGCAGCTCTCGATTGGCACCCGGTGAGGAGCAATAGGCCGATCAATGCACTGATGGGCGGCTTGTAACGTTAGTGGCATGAGTGTTGATATTCGCAATGTGCTGGGCAAGCAGGAGACCGAGCTGAGGCGCTTTCGTCGGAGCCTGTTCGCCGCAGAGCCGACCGGTAGCGGCTTGGCCTCCGTCCTGGCCCCCGCCGTGCTGGAGCAGTTGCAGGCGGGGGGAATGGCGGTGCCGTCCCGGTTCGGCCCGGTGCGCTCGGTGACTGACCGGCATGCCGTGCTCACCATCGCCGGGGACATCATCGACCAGGCCCTGCTCCTGGAACAGCCGGGCCGCGAAGGGAGCGTGCTGACGTTGTCCGTCGCCGCCCGGAACAAGCAGCTCGGGACTCGGCTGGCAGTGGACCCGCAGGAAGCCCGGGCCTGGGTGGAAACGATCCTTGGCCCGACCTGGCTGCCCCACATCTACTCCGCCGGCGCCCTGAGCGGCGTCGCCAAGGGCGGGTCCTCAACGCCGCGGCCCTTGACGACGCGGTACTACTACTTGTTCCTGGGCGCGGACGGTCTCGCGCACACCGAGCCGGAGCACCAGCTCGGCGTGACGTTGTCCCTGCTCGTCGACACGCCCTGACGATCGCTGAGATCGGGCAAGCGCTGCTGGCGGCAGCAACACGAGCAGGGGACGTCACACGGTGGCGGCCCGCTGGCCCGGGCCGCGCAGGTGCCTGCCGTCACGCTCGACCACGACCGGCGGGCAGGCCGGACAGGAGAACAGGCCGACCGAGCCGATCCACCGCCACCCGGCAGCCCACAACGGCCGGTGGTCACCGCCTTCCGGGACCAGGGCCGCGGCCGCGCACTCGGTGCACTCAACGGACAGCTTCGACATCGTGGCTCCTTGCGATCGTTCAGATGCTCTGCGCTCAATCCCGCTGCGGAGATCCGCACGGGTGGCGTCTTGCCAGGGCTGCTTCGGCCGCCGCAGCTTCGAGCGTCTGCGCTGCCGTGCCCAGCGAGGCGAACGCCCCTCCGAGCTGGAAGCTCACCTCGGGGATCAGTCCGTCCAACTCGGCATCCGCGTGGTGCACCCGCTGCTTCTCAGCAGTCAGGCTACCGGCCGTCTCCCCATAGGGCGTCAGCCGCCGACTGCTGCCGTGGCCTCGGCGCACTCGGGCACGGAGCCGCCCGCGGTCGGCCGGGGAGTGAACTCGGTGCCGCGGCCCTTCGCCATCTCCTGGAGCACCTGGCGGGCACTGTGGCAGTCCCCGAGCGCGCGGTGCCGGCCACCGAGAGCAACCCAGCGACTGGAGCCGAGCCAGGTGGCGTAGGCGTTCATGAGGCAGAACCAGTTCTCGTCCGGTGCCAGGTGCAGCGGCTTCTTCCCGGCGCGCCGGGTGTCCCCAAGGACGATTCCCTGGTCGAAGGAGCTGTTGTAGGCGCAGATGATCCGGTCCTTCGTGTACTTGCGGACCCGGGGCAGCACGGCCTGCCACGGCTTCGCGTCGGCCACGTCGGCGTCGCTGATCCCATGGACCCAGAACGCGCCCTGGCTGATCCTCTCGGTGGGCTTCACCAGCGTGTCCAGGCGCTTCTTCCCGGTGGCCGCGTCAATGATCGCGATCTCGATCGTCTGTCCGGAGAGCGAAGTCGTTTCTGTGTCCAGGATTACGGACACGTCCGGCTCCAGCAGTTGCCGCGCCCGCCGGGTGATCCGTCCCCACGCCGGGGACAGCACGATCTCGTTCGCGTAGCTGGCGACGGCGGGGTCCTGCGCGAGCTCCTCGCCGACCTGCTTCTTGGTCGGGCCGCCGTCGACCCGTTCCCAATCGACCTCCCAGCCACCGGTGTAGGGGGAGTTCCACGCCCACACCGTCACCTGGTGCCGGTCGGCCAGTTCCTGGCACCAGGCCTTGACGACGGCGGCGCGGCTCGGGGCGACCCGGGCGTACTCGCGTAGCGGGGACACCTTGCCCTTGGGGCACCCGCGCACCTGCTCCCAGTCCACCCCGGGCAGGTCCCGCAGGGCCTGGACGTCACCGAGGCGGAACAGGGCGACGGAAACGGTGCGGTAGCGGCCCACCGGCTGCTCGTAGGAGTCCGCCGGAGTTGCCCAACCGGCCGCTTCCACGTATTTCCAGTCGGCAGGCCTGATCTCCAGCACGTCCGCAGCAGCCTGCGCGGTGATGTACTGCTCGCCCTCGGCTTCGGCAGCCAAGCGGTCCACGTCCTCGGTCAGGTAGCGGTCCTGTGCACCGAAGGTGATCCGGCCCTCGCTGCCCATCCGGGCGATGTCTCGCCAATGCCAGCCGATCCGAGCTGCTGCCTCGTCGCGCGTCAGGCTCGCCGCCAACCAGGCCCGGCGCTCCGCGACGATGCCCTCCAGCAGCACGGCGTCGATGGCCAGGGCGTCGGCGGTGGAGTACATCGGCCAGCCCTTGTACTCGTCCACTGCCACCAGGTGCCCGTCGGTGACCAGCCGCTGGACGTCGTCACTGCTCACCGGAAGCTCGCGGCGCTCGGCCAGCAGCGCCGCGATCCGCCGGGCGCCCAGGGCCTCGGGCAAGGGCGGTTCCTGCGGGGTGGTCACCTCGGTGGTCTGCGTCTCGATCATGGTGTCCGTCATGCCTGTACCTCCGTCGTTTCGGTCGTCTCGGGAAGGGCCCGGCCCCGGCCTGCCGGCCAGACGAGCTTGAGGAAGTCGTAGTGCCCCCCGTAGCTGCTGATGTCGACACGGGCGTCCGTTGCCTCGTACGCCCCGTTGCCGGGCTGCTCGATCCGCACCGAGGCGGTGGGCCACGGGACATCGTGCTGGCCGGGGTCGATGTGGCCGTTGAACTCCTCGTAGGCACTGCCGCCGCTGTACGCCAGCGCGGGGCGGTGGAGCTCGGCGCCGTACACCGTGATCGTCGGGCCTGCGGTGAAGGCCACCGTGGCGGGCAACCGCTCCGGTGCGGGGGCGGGGAGCTTGCCCAGGTCGCGGAGCCACTGCTCGGCGGTCGCGCGGGGGAATCGGGGGCTCTGGTCGGTGCCGCCGGTGGCGTCGAGTCCGCCGTGGAGGCGACGCCAGTTGACGACGGCCGCGCGGGTGACTGCGGCCATGTCGGCGATCTGCGCGAGGTTCACCTCGTCCTGGTGAGTCAAGGGATCGTCCTTGTCTGCTCGTCAAAGAGTCATGGGGCTGGGCACCGTGGGTGCTGGGGGCCTTCGCCGGCCCCCAGACCCCCGCTGCCCCGGCACCGACCGGCGCGGGCAGCGCCGCCGTGGTTCAGGTGCGTTCGCGCCGGACGGCACCGGGGTCGTGTCCTTGGCTGAACGTCAGCGGTGGTTCAGGTGAAGGAGACCCGGGCGACGACGGCCAGCAGCTCGCCGGAGTCCGATGCCCAGGACAGTGCGCTCTCGTCCGCGGCGTCCTTGAGCGGGCCCGCCACCAGGATGTGCTGGGAGCGGTCGAGCAGGTCCCACCAGTGCTCGGGCAGCGCGATGGTCTCGCTCGCGTCCCACAGGTGCGGCTCGACGTCCCAGCCCTCGGCGTCGACCTGGACCAGGCATTGCAGCGACCGGGTGGCGATGTCGGTCCGTACGCACCAGGTGGTGTCCAGCTTCGGCATCTGGCGCCCGTTCCAGTCCTGCCAGTCGGTGCGGCGGCGCAGGTCCTCGAACCCGGCCCCGGCCGTCTCGCACTCCAAGCTCAGCATGGGGAACGCGCGCCCGTCCGGCAGCACCGTGCGGCCCAGCAGCACGGCGTACCGCGCCACGCCGTCGGGGTCCTTCGGCAGGGCCAGGTCGATGACCTGGAACAGGTCCGGCCCGGCCTCCCCGGCGGCCCAGTGGTCGAGCGCGTCTTCCAGGAGGTCGGCCGCCTGCTCCTCGGTCATCGCCTCGACCGCAGCCAGCGCCGCCCGGCTCCCGCCGCTGTCCTTCTCGGCCCGGGCCAGAGGAGCCCAGTCCCGTGTCGCGGCGGAGGCGATCCACCCCGCCGGAAGCGTGCCGTAGATGGCGCCGGCCAGAGCGGCGAGTGTCGGACGGTGCTGCCGCAGCACCGGCGTCATCGACTTCTGGCACGGCTGGCAGCCGGAACGGGCTGCGGCAACGAGCCGGGCGGCAAGGTCGAGGTCGAGCGGCTGCCCGCCGCCGTGGGGAAGCAGGGACAGATGGCTCATATCCGGCAGGGGGGTGTGTTCGTGGGCGGTCCTGGTGACCGCCGCGGCGTGTCCGGTTCCGGTACGCCGGGCGCGCTGCTTGGCGCGCTGCTTCTTTCCGTGTCCACTGACCACAGCAGTTCTCCTTGGGAGCGTGCAGCGGTTACCCATGACCCGATCCACGCGAGCGAGAACGATGCTGGCGAGCAGTCGGAGTTGTTCGCCGTCGGACGGCGAGACGTGCGCTTCGCACTGATGCGCTGGGACCGGAGTCCTGGCACCTTCGCCTCAGTGCTCCCAGTCATGGGCTGAGGCTCGGCTTGGGCCCGTGCGCGGGCCGTGCTTCACACGGTAGCGAGGGGCACTGACAACGGTCCCCGGAACGCGCCAACGATCACCCGAAATGGTGGTGGCCGCCGGGGAAGTCCCCGGCGGCCACCACCCAGTTGAACGCTTCGATCACAAGCCGATGCCCTCGGTCGCGTTGTCCTCCCACTTCTCGCCCTCGTCCACGTACTCCCAGAACACCGGGCTGTTCTTCGACCAACCGCCCTGGGCCCGCAGCTTCTCCGGCCGCTTGCCCTTCCTACGCCCGGTGGTGACCAGACCGCGGCGCCCGGAGTGCCCGGTGATCCGGCGCCCAGTCATGCCCGCGTACCGCGCGGAGCGCGTCATCGCCCGGCCGCAGCCGTCCGGCGACAGCCGCTCGGTGCCCAGCACGCCCCACTGGCTGACGGGCAGGAACGCGGGCCCGCCCGGAGCCGCGCCGGCGGCGAGCTTGGCCTCCTGCCACGCGATCCAGCAGCGCACCGCGCAGGTGTCGGCGTTCTCCCCGTAGGCCACGACGACGTCGCGGGCCGGGCGACCCTTCACAGAGGGGACGTGAACCTCCAAGCCCTCGGCCACGAGATGGACGCCGGTGTCGTCCATCTCGCTCATCTCCTCATTGCGGCCCGCGACGGCGAACCGCATGGTGTGCAGCGACCGGTCCCGAAGCCGGGCCAGCTCCGGCACAACGTGCACCTGGCGCCGCCGGGCATCGGGCTGCACAGCGCGCTCACGCGGGGCGGTGTTCATCTGCCGCAGATCGGCGGGGGTGATCGCGGCGGCCTTCCCACGGCCTCGGGCCTGGCGCGCCTTGTCCAGCTTGAGCGGCTTGAGAGCCTGGGTGGCAGCCGCCCGGGCGGCCTTGGGTACCTCGTAGCCCTTCCTACGAGCCTCGGAGGCCACCCCGGTGATCCGACGCTCGATGCTGGTCGGCGCGGCCAGCATCACCTCGTCCAACCACGTCACGAATCCCACGTAGGTGCCGACCGTGACGCTGCTCAGCGGCAGCTCGACACCGGTCTGCTCGGCGAGCCAGCGGTGGAACTCTGCCCACAGCGCCCAGTCCCGGGCGTACCCCTTCTTGGTCTTGTCTGGCCGGTTGTCGTACAGGATCTCGGCGGCCTTCGTGTCCAGCGCGGCGAGGACCGCGGCCACCGGGTCGTGTACGACGACCGCGCCGGCGCCGGGGGCGTCGTCGTCCACCAGTTCGGCGTCGACCACCTCCACCGACTCCAGTGCGGTCCCGTGCTCCTCGGCGGTCGTCATTGGGCAGCCTTGACCTTGTCGGCGAGCTTGCTGACCCGGGCAGCGGCCTGGGTGATCCGCTCCGTCTCCACCTGCAACGCCTGGTGCGCGTCCGAGCCCGTTTCCACGTACCCAGCCGCGACCTCGCCCACCAGGTACGTCAAGTCCATCAGGGACTGGGCGACGTCCTTCAGTCCCGGCCGCAGCTCGCCCCTTTCCAGGAAGTAGGCGGCGCGGGCGTGTTCACCGTCCGGGGGCAGGTCGCTGCGGGTAGCGACGGCGGCCCGCTCCTCCTCGCCGACGCGAGGCACGTACACCTGGGTGAGCATCAGCCCGTGCTCCTTCCTCGCCGCCTCGGTGCCTGCTTCGGAGACGACACCGACCAGACTCGGGTGCACGGTGAGGGCGTCGTGATCCGACTCGCCGGGCAGCGCCCGGTGGTGGTCGTCCAGCCACAGCGACATCTCGTCGGGCAGCTGCTCCAGCAGGGCCCGCAGCTGGCCCACCGTGCCGGCCATCGGCACGGCGGCCACTGCCGCCCGCAGCCGATCGGCATCGGTCATGCCTACGGCCTCCTCCTCGGGGCCGTACGCGGCGTCCTGGGGGGCGAGCGCGAGCTGGGCGGCGAGCTGGGCGGATCGGCCCGGCTGGTACCAGCGGTCGGTGGACGCGGGCAGGTCCTCGGTGTCGCCCGCGAACAGGGCCGGGAGCAGGGCTCGCAGCGCCCCGGGGCTGGCCAGCCGGTCCACTGGCAGCGGCTCGTGCCAGTCCGCCAGGTCCTCGTACTCCGCACCGAGCGGGCCGTACTGCCAGCCCTCGGACGATGTCCAGTACAAGGTCAGTCCGTGCGGCCACGCCTTCGCGTCGACCACCGGCTCCAGTACCACGTCCAGCTCCCGCAGGTCCGGATCGCGCTGGACCCGGCGGGGCTGGGTGCGACGGAAGTAGTAGGTGGCAACCAGGGTGCCGTCGATGTAGCGCTCGGCCAGGTACTCGTCCGGGGCGTACGGGCCCGAGGGCCCACCCGGGTCCAGGCTGTCGGCGATGAGGTCAGCGTAGGCCTGGTGCGGCAGCTCGGTCATCGCTTCCCCTGGAACACGTCGGGGACGGTGTAGCCGTGCTGCTCCAGCCACGCGTGCGCGGCCTTCTCCTCGACCCCGCGCTGCTTGAAGGCGGCGTCCCCGGCCGCGGACATGTCCTTGAAGGCGATGTCGGCGATGCGGCTCTGTGCCCACGAGCACAGCTGCCATTCCGGCTGGAGGCTGAGGATCACCATCGTCCCGGCGGGGGGTGCCGGGAGCGTGCCGTGCTCGGCGAACGCGTCCCGCTCACCCTGGCGCAGGTCAACCTTGGCCTCGGCGGCGGCGGCGAGCGCGGCCCGGGCCGACTCCACCTCCGTCTGCGCCTCGGTGATCCGGTCCTCGAAGTATTGGGTGACGACGGCCGTGCCGTCGATCTGGCTAGTGCTCACTGGCCCTGCTCCTCCTTGGTCTCGGTCGCGGTGGTCTTGTCGACCTCCGCCTTCACCCACTTCGCCGCGGCGGCGACGGTCTTGAACGGCGCATCACCGCTGACCTTCGCGAACACCGGATACGGGTACGGGCGGGTGGTCGCGGACGGCTGCCAGGTCGGCAGGGCGCCCGCGCTCCAGGTCGTGGCGCCGCGCGCGCCCCGGCCCTCGCCGATGGAGCCGACGATGTCCTTCTCGGCCAATCGCTCGACCCGCTCCAGGGAGCACAGGTAGCCGCCGGGCCCCGCGTCGTGCCAGTCGAGCAGCGGCGGCCCCGGGTAGAGCCACAGCCCGCCCACCTTCTTGGGGACCTGCCCGTAGCCGGTGCTCGCCGTGGTGGTCGTCCGGGAGGTGCGCTCCTCCCCGCTGATCAGGTGCACCGTGCCACAGGACCGGCACAGCACCCGTACGGTGACCGTGTCGAAGCGGTCGCTGTGACCGCAGTCTTCGTTGGGGCACGCGTGCTCGGGTCCGCCCCGGCGGTCGCGCCACCGGTCGGCCTCGCTCTGCTGGTCGACCTCCCACACCGGCCGGGCGCAGTCCGCCCGGTGTCCGAAGGACCGCCATCCCAGGTGGGCGCTCAAGGCGTCGGAAACGGTCACGAGGAACCCTCCGCAGCGATCCATCCCAGCGCCCGCACCAGCACGGTGGCCTCGCTCTGCACGGCCTGGTCGTCACCGGTGCGCACAGCCTCCAGCAGGGAAGACAGGCCCGGGGTGGGCTCGCGGTAGACCAGGACCAGGGCGTCGTCGTCCTGCGGCAGATTCTCGGGCAGGGTCCGCAGCGGCCAGTCCGTTGCCGCGGCCTTGGAGCGCCGCACCTCGCCGGCGGCGACGGCGCGAGGCTGGTGGCCGATGGAGTGCACGAAGGCGTTCCCCGGGTTCTGGTCCTGCTCGCAGTCGGTGGAGCACGGCGGCGGCGGGCCCGCCTTGTAGCGGCGGGCCACCTCGCGGCACCGCAGCGCGAGCATCCCCGCGCCCTCACCGCGGGTCTCGCCGGCGGCGACGGTGCGGGCCAGTCGCACGGTCTCGCTCACCAGGGTCTCCGGGGTCAGGTGGGCCCGTCCCTCGGCTGCCTCCGCGACGACCGTCCCCGAGATCAGCATGTTCGGGATCACGGGGCCCCACCGGGTGCTGTCCGCGGCGGGCTCGATCGGGTACGGCACCCGGTTCTGCCGGATCAGCCGGTCAAGCTCACGGCGCACCCCTTCCGGGCTCTGGTCCTCGAAGAGGCCCGCCGCCCGGAACAGGTCGGCGGCCTCGTCCACCATCAGCACGACCCGGTCCGTGGCGCCGCCGGTGCGCTCCTGCTGGGCGGCCAGCAAGGCGGCGAGCATGTCCTTGGCGCCCTGGACCGCCTTGCCGGGCGAGGTGCGCTCCAACTCGCCGCGCAGGCAAAGGAGTTCCACGCTCTGCCCCGGAAGCTTGGTGGCGGCCCACGCCCGGGCGGCCTCGGCCTCGACGTCCTCCTCGGCGTCGCGGCGGTAGCGCTCGGCGACGGCGGCGCAGACCTCGGAGTCGCACAGCACCCGCGCCACCGCCTCGGCACCGCCGTGGTGCTCGATGACCTCGACGCCGGCGTCGGCCAGCTCGGCGGCGACGCACTCGGAGACCAGACGCAGGCCCTTGCGGGCGTTGGCTTCCAGCGCCGCCAGGTGGTCGGCAGTCAGCTGCCCGGAGTACATGGCCGCGAGGTGGTCGGCGGTCAGCGGCCCGGAGATCATGTCGGTGCTCCAGCGCACCCGGTGGACGTGGACGGTGTAGAAGCGGCCCGGTTCTCCCGGGTCCAGCACGAGCGGGACGCTCAGCGGCATGAGGTGGAGCCCTTCGGGGTCGGGGTGGCGCCGGTCGCCGGACGGGCGAGCCGGGTCAGGTGGTCGAAGTCGGCGGCGGTGAGCGGGCCGCCGTCCGGGCGGGTGTAGGACAGGACGACGCGCGGGCCGGTCCGGACCGGGAACAGGGCAAGTTGCCTCGGGCTCACCGGAGTTGCCGCGCGCCGGGCGCGGTCGTCCTCGGTCGCGGCCGTCACCGGGCCTGCTCCGGGCCGGAGGGGACGACGGAGAGCTGCGGCGGCTGGTCCCCGACGGGAGCCCGCATGGCGGAGAGCAGGACCTTCGTCATCTCGTACTCGCTCGGCCAGCTGTGGTACTCGCTCGTCTTGGTGCCGGCCGCGAGCAGCTCCTTGATGAGCGGCTCGTCCTCGGTCACGCTCGGCCGCTCCGGGTAGGAGGTCACCTGCCACAGCTGCTCGACGTAGCTGAGCAGCGCGTAATACTCGTGGCTCTCGGACGGCACGTTGACGCTGAGGCGCGGGAGTTCCAGTCCCATGGCCCGGCGCCTGGCCACTTCGGCGGCGACGGCCGGGGCGAGGGTGCCCTCGCGGCGCGACGCGATGGCCCGCGCCGCCCACGCCCGCTCGGAGTAGGACCGCGAGCAGGCGATCTTGCGGTCGCGCATCTCGGTGTAGTGGTACCCGGCCAGCGCGGTGTCCAGGTGGGCGCGCATCTCCTCGACCAGCGGGCCGTCCGTCCAGTGCAGGTTCCACCGCGGCCCGTTCTCCCAGTTCAGCTCCAGCTCGGTCCCCCCGGTGACCTCGGTCAGGTGCCGCGCGAGCTGCCAGGCCTGCCTGCTGCGGCTCACCGCGAGGTCTCCGTGTCGGTGGCCGTGCTGGACGGGAAGGCGTCGGCGTGGCGGCGGATCAGGTCCCGGGCCGCGTCACCGTGCTCCGGGTCCTCGGCGAATGCGGCCAGCTGGTCGAAGTAGGCGGCCGGGCCGTGCTGGTCGGCCCGCAGCGGGAGGACCCGGGTGACGCCGATGAAGTAGGCGGCCTCGTCGGCGGTCTCCTGCGCCTCGATCCAGGCCCAGCCGACGTGCTCGGCGTCGGGGTCGGCCGGGCGGTACCCGAGCGCCTCCAGCGCCGCGTTCCGCTCGGTCACGGTCGGCACGGTGGTGCCGCGGTCGCTGAACGAGGTGGTGGGCCAGCCGCTGCCGGGCAAGCCGGGCAGGCGCACGTCCAATCGCCATCCGCCCTGCTTGGGCCGGAGTTCGGCCTCGAAGGTCTCCGGTTCGGCGTCCTTGCGGTGGGCGGCCAGGCCCTCCCCGTCCGGGCCCACGGTCCCCTCCATCAGGCTGCGGAGGTGCCCGGCCTCCCAGGAACCGGAGCGGTTGCGCAGCACCTCCTCGACCCCGCCCTCGGCGGCGGCGACGGTGCACAGGGCGTGCGCGAGGAACTCGGCGACGTCGACCCCGTCGTCCAGGGCCTCGGCGATGGCGGCGGCGGCCCGTCGGCTGTTCTGGTCGTCCACGGTGGTGGGTGTCCTCTCGTTGAACAGGTGGTGGTCGGGAACGGTGGCGCCGGGGGCGGACACCGCTGGGTGTCCGCCCCCGGGGCTGGGTCAGAAGTGCGGGCAGTGCACGTGGTGTCCCTGTGCCTGGAAGCAGTGCTGGCACGGGCCGTCGTTCAGGAACGTCAGGGTGGCGATCTCCGCCGGGCCGCGCAGCAGCGCGCCGTTGACGGTGCGTCCGGCCGGGGTGATGAGCGGGGCGTCGGTGTCGATGTGGACCACGTCCGGGGTGGAGGGGACGAGGACGGTGAGCGTGCCGTCGGCGTCCCGCGCGAAGTGCCCGCCGCGACCGTGGACGATCGAGACGGTGCCGGTGAAGGTCTGGTCCTGGATCGTGCCGGAGACCCGGTCACCCTGCTGAACGATTCGCACGTGTATTCGTTTCCTCTCCTCGGGACCGACGGGGCGTCATGTCCGGTTTATCGCCTCGGATATGGCACATTATCCGAGCCAAGACGTACGGCGCCACCGGATCACCCGAATGAGTGCAGATTTCTGATTCATTTCTCCCTGGTCTATACGGGGAGGGACTCCGAGGGGCACACTGTCGGTGGAGACCCGGAAGAAGCGGGTAAGAATCTGACGGAAGGCACCATGAAGATCACCATCGAAGGCGCGTCAGCGGACTTCGCCCGAGAGCTGGTTGCGCTCGCCGCCCAGCAGCACGCAACCCTGACCATCACCACGGTGGAGAGCGGCTGGACCGCCGACCGGGCCGAGCGCTACCTGCGCTCGCTGACCGGCTCCGCGCGCCGGTTCGCCGAGATGGTCATCGTGGAGGGCGACGGCTACCTCGACGCCGACCAGCTGCGTGCCGTACTCGGCAAGTTGAACGGGCCGACCGTCGCCCTGTCCCGGGCCGTCCCGCGCGGGGTGAAGGCGGGCTGGTGGCCCGAGGGCACCCCCGCGCCGATCACCCCGGTGTCCGACCCGGACAACCCGAGCTGGCACCAGAACATCGCGTACCGGATGGACACGGAGAACGTGCCCGTCTTCCGGTCCGCCATCGCCCGGCTGGCCACCGCCCGAAGCACCACCGCCCACGGCGCGGCCGTCGCCACCGAGATCCTCTCCGAGCACGGCGTCACGCCCATGAACGCCCTCACCGGCGACTCGGACCGGGCCAAGGGCCAGTAATGGGACGGGAGTTCAACGCGCTCGCCGTGGTCCGCGACCGGATCGGCGCGCAGACGATCTCACGCCGCCTGGCCGCGGTGCGGTCACGCTCGCAGAAGCTCGGCTTCGGCCGGGCCTTCCAGGCCTCCCCCCGGTCCGTCGGCTTCCGGGTCGCCCAGGAGGGCCCGTTCAAGGTCCAGGTGCGGTGGCGTGCCGGCGCCGACGACGACCCCGCGGCGACCGAGGACGCCTACGCCGCGCTAGCGCAGCAGCTGGTCGCCGACGGCTACGACACCGAGCGCCACCCGGGGCCCGGCCCGAACACGGGCACCCTGGTGGTCACCCGCAAGCGCGAGCCCACCGCGGCCGAATGGGCTGCCCTGGAGACGGTGGCGCCGCACCCACTGGATTGCACTCGCGACGGCGCCGCCGCCGGAGTCCCCGCCGAGACCGCGCAGTCGCTGGTGTGGTCCGGCCTGCTGGAGGTGGTGAAGTACCCGCTGGTACGCCACCACGTCTACGACCCCCACCAGGGCACCCTGCTCGCACTGAGCACCGACGGCCGCCAGCTGCTGGAGCGGCGCATCGAGCACCAGGGATGGGAGCGGGAACGTGCGGCCCGCGACGTCGCCGGGAGGAACCCCGCATCGCTGTAGCTGGTCGCACCCGGTGGACCACGACGGTTCAGCCGCACGACGGGACGCGGGCCCCGGCTCCCCTTCGGCGAAGGGGACCGCCGGAACCCGCGGTTTATCTGGCCAGATAGAACATTTGATTGGGTGAGCCCGCGGCGGCCCTGCGGAACTGAGCAGCGAAGCGGTCGAGAGCGGCGGCTTCACCGAAGTGGTCAACCTGTTGACCACGTATCACCTGATCAACTCGACCCTCGGAAATGGAGCGCACTGTGAACCGCGAGCCACCCGCCCACCTGACCCCGGCCGAGTGCGCCGACTGGCTCCAGGCCGAGCGTGAGCACCTGGACGACCTGGACGACGTCGCGCGCCGCGAATCGCTGATCGAGAACGGGTACGCCCCCGACGAGGAAGATGACCTCGTCGGAACCGAGCCGGTCCAGCCTGCTTGCGACGGGTGCGGGATGACGGAACTGACCTTCGTCCACGCGGCCGCCGCCGGCTGGCGCCGAGTAATGGAACGCCTCCTGTGCCGCAGCTGCGCGGGCGGCTTCCCCGCCTGGATGCACCGCTCATTCTGACCGCCTCCCTGGAAAGGAACGGACATGACCCGTCCGACGGAACCGGCCAAGCCGGTCTGGAAGTGCATCGTCTGCGGCCGTGACCGCCCGGTCTCCCGGGTACGCATCAACGCCCCCTGCCCGCCCGTACCAGCCTCCTGAACTGCGAGAAAGGACTACGCCCATGCGTACCACCACCCGTATTCAGCGCCAGCGCACCCAGGGCTGGCGCAAGCCCGACCAGTGCGTGATCGTGGACCGGACCAGCAACTTCGGCAACCCGTTCACCGTCGCGCAGCTCCTCGACATCGGCTACGCGGAACCGGAGGCCCGGCAGACCGCCGTCGCCGAGTTCCGCCCCTGGCTGCGCGGCAGCCGCAGCAACTCGCAGTCAACCGAGGGCGACCAGCGCCGGGAGAAGATCCTGGCCCGGCTGCCGGAACTGCGCGGCATGGACCTGGCCTGCACCTGCCCTCCGGGCGAGACGTGCCACGCCGACGTGCTGCTGGAGTGGGCCGCGCTGCCGGTCCTCGCCCTGGAGGTGCGGATCGCCTCAACCCGAGCCCGAGTCGACCGCCAGCGCGCCTTTCGGGGCGAGAGGCCCCTGTACGACGAGGTGGCGCTGGCCGCCGTCCTCACCCGCGACGTGGGGCCCGGCTACCCCCTGGTCGACGTCGACCTCGGCAACGGCATCCCCCAGCGCTGGGACGGCGGGACCTGGAACCAGCACCTCCGCAGCCAGCGGATGCACCAGGGAGCGGTGACCGCCCGGCTGGTCGAGGTCTTCGCGTGAGCCATGCGGACGAACGCCCCCGCCTGGAGAAGGCGGAGAAGCACGCGGAGCTCGTCCACCGCATCTACCGCGACCGGCGGGCCGCCCCGCCGGCGCGGGAGCTGGCCATCTGAGCCGCATCACCCAACCCCTGGACAGGCTCGACCCGGACCAAACAAAAGGAAGAAGGAGATCCAAATATGGGCACCTACCTGGAAGAACTTGCAGCAGCCAAACGCGCGTGCCGGGCGTGGGGCTGCATCTGCGGCGCCGACAACCCGCCCTCGTACGACGCCTGCCACGAGTGCCAGCGCCCTTCGTGGACCTGCGCCGCCTGCGGCACCGTCAACAGCAGCGGCCGCAGCGAGTGCTACGAGTGCAGCAACACCATGCCCGCCGAACTGCTCGGAGACCGCCCCGAGGGCTTCGAGATGACCTACGAGGAGTGGATCACCACCCAGATCGGCCCCCGCGTCGTCGGCGGCCGGTACTGCAGCGGCTACGGCGGGACCCCGTACGAGGTCCTCGCCATCGAGCGCGGCCCTCGACCTCTCGGAATCTGGCCCGTCTGGGACATCACCGTCCGCTACGACCACGACGGATGCCAGACCACGCACTGCACCAGCTGGGACGCCAGCCGCGACGCCCTGCTGTAGCCGCTTGCACCTAGTGGACCACGACGGTTCGCCGCACGACGAAGCGCGCCCCGGCTCCCCTTCCGCGAAGGGACAGCCGGGGCGCGGTTTATCTGGCCAGATAGACCACTTCTCTAAGCGGACCCACCGGTGGCAGCCCTTCCGGGCCCGTCCTAGGGTCGGGCGTATGGACGTCGGCCGTACTCTTCCGCCCGCTGGGGCCCAGCTCGCTGTCGACTACGCGGAGCTGGTGAAGCTGGTGCACGCGACCGCCCTCGACGTCGAAACAGGCCGGTGGGCGCACCTGGAGGACGTGGCGGCCCGGCTTTCGCTCGCGGCTGACGAGTTGGCAGCAGCGGCATCGGCGATGACGCGGGAACCTGTCGCGGTCCCGCCCGGCGACGTCCTGGGCGAGGCGGGCCGCTACCTGGGGACTCACCGGGAGGTCCTGGACGTGCTGCACCAGCTGGTGAAGTGGGAAGCCACTGGGGACTGAGGCGGCTGACGAACAGGTGCCGCCGGCTGCTGGCTATCCCGCCGGGAGGACTGCGGGGCCGCGGACCGCCCTTAGCACCAGGGGGCGGGACAGAGTGCCCTCCGCACGCCTGGCCAGCTCGTTCGCTGTCGTTCCCGCCGAGCTTTCCCTCCGCAGGTGCACCCGCAGCTGCTCGTGCGCGGCGTCCAGGGCCTCCTGGGCGGCACGGACGGCGCCCAGTGCCGCGTCCAGGTCGTCCACCCCGGTGACGGCGGTCAACTCGTTGACCGGTTGCGGTGGGGCCGGTGCCGCGCCCTGGGGGTGGTCAAGGTGTTGACCGGTCGGTATCGGTTCGGGGCCGCGACCAGGCAGTTCCCTGCTCTTGTTGAGAATCGCGTACCGCGAGGGTCGACAGTGGCAGTCGATCTCCTCGCGCTGCCCGCGCTCGATCTCCAGCTTGCAGAGCAGCCGTTCCAGGCGGGTGGCGAAGTACTCGGTGTTGTGGTCGGTGCACTCCCAGAGAGCGGCTGACGGCCACTTGCCCTTCTCCCAGATCGCGGTGGCGGCGCGGAACAGGGGGAAGCCGTGGGTCCGCGGATACTCCCCGGGCCAGTGGTCGCAGGTGGCGCAGACCATCATCCGGATGCTGCGGGGCCCCTGGACGTCGCCGTCCACGACGACCGCCAGCACGCCGGCGTCCGGGTCGGAGGTGTCCACCAGGACGCACGCCTCGACCTCGCCGGAGGTGTAGATCCTCACCAGCGTGCCCTTGCAGTCCGGGCACCGAGCCACCTTGTCCGCCACGGCCCAAGGATCGCACTCCCCTGCTCGATGCGCCCAGAACTGCCGGAAGCTACTCCCCCACCTCCACCGGCCACTTCATGAAGACTTCGCCAGCTCGTGTGCCCTGCTCATCGGTGCGGGAACATGTCGCGGATCTCCTGGCGGCGCTTGCGCTCGGCGGCGTTGTCGGCGGAGACCTTCCGGACGGCTCGCACGATCTTGGCGTACTCCTCATCGTCCACGAGGGGTTCCTCCGGTGCGTCCGGCCCCAAGGCGCTCACCGCGGTGATGATGGGCTTCGAATCGGCCGGAACCTCTTCGCGCGGGGGCGGTGGTCGACGCTTCACGCAGCACAGCGTAGCGGTCCGGTTACCGCCACGGTGGCGTGTCAGCCCCCGCGGGCGAAGGGGCGGTCAGCCGGACGCCTCCAGCGTGAAGTTCTCCGCGCACTCGCCGCACATGATGCTGCGGCGCTCCAGGGTCCGGGGCGAGACCCGGATGACGGCGGGCGGTTCGCATTGGCATACGGCCTTGGCGTAGTTGCGGTCCTCCTTCTCCTTCTTCCCGGTGGGCGCCTCGTCGTCCCCGCCGGCGTCCGCACCGACCTCAGCGTCGTCGGCCGCCCCGCCCTTGCTGCCGCCCCCACGGGTGCGGGTGACGAGGTACTCGGGCCTGCGGGTGGCGTGCATCGCCTTGTCCAGCGCGGCGATGTGGTCGGCGTACGTCTTCGCGGCCTCGTCGCCCAGCTCCGTTCCGGCGGAGCCGTACTTCTTCTTCCACTGCTCGTCGACGTCGGACCGCTGGACGAGCCCCAGCTCCTCGGCGGTCTTGCGGAAGACCTTGTTGTGGTACTGGCTGAGGGAGCAGTCCTTGGTGCCGCGGGCCTCGTTCGCCGCGTGGGTGGCCTCGTGCAGCAGGTACCCGAAGACCTTCACGGCTCCGTCGGCGAGCGATTCGGCGGTGACGAAGACCTCGTGGTGCAGGACTTCACCCTCGCGCAGGCGCCAGCGGCGGGGTGCGAAGTGCGCCAGCTCGACCGCGCTCGCGCGGCCACCCGTAGCCATGCTGACGACCGCCTCGGGGACGTCGGGGTGCCGGGCGCGGATCGCGTTCCAGGCTTCGACCAGGGCGGAGGTGACTCCGGCGGCAATCTCGGCGATCGTCACCGCGGCGGGCAGGTCAGGAACGACCTCCAGCAGCGGAACGGGAGCGGGCTCAGGGATAAGGGTGACGGCTTCGGTGGGCATGGCTTCACTCTAGACGCAACTCACCTCTTAAGAGGTGAGTTTGTGCGGTGAGTTGAGGCCATGTCACCTCAACGGGCACTCACGGGTAGTGGACTTCGGGGCTGAGGGTGCGGCCGTCGGGTTCGTGCTGGAGGGTGGCGGCTCCGGTGGCGGAGACCTCGATGTAGGCGGGTCGTTCGCGGCGGCGGGGCAGGAAGCGGTCGAGGAGTCCGGGGGTGGGCATGTCGGCGGGGATCAGGCCCGCGATGCTGAGGACTTCGGTCTGCTCCTGGGAGAGGAGTTCAGTCCAGTCGGTGGCGTAGTAGGCGGCGCACCAGATCTGCAATTCACCCTGCTCGATGACCACGCTGTAGGGGCTCTGGAGCTGGCCGGGGGTGAATGATCCGAGGGGTTCGCGCCGGGCGGCGGCGGTGTCACGGCTGAGGTAGACGCGGGCGACTCGTTCGCCTGCGGCCCACGGGTATCGGTCCGGCTGGTCCAGGACCTCGGTGATCCATGCCCGTAGGCCCATGATGTCCTCGCGGAGCTGGCGGCCGTCGGGGCCGTAGTTGCGCCAGGGTCCGGGGCGGAGGCGGGCGGTGAGCACGCCGTGGGTGTACTCCATCGTGCCGCAGTGGTGGATGGACTCGGCTTCGGCGCGCACTACCCCGCGTCCGATGCCGAGTTCGACGTAGCGGTAGGCGTGGACGGCGGCGGCATCGGCCTTGGTCCAGCCCAGTTTCATGAGGAGCTCGCGGCTGGCGCTGGGTCCGGTGCCGCCGTAGCCAGCGTTGCAGTTGTCCACGCCGATGGTCTCGCCGGTGCTGCCGTGCAGCAGCATGGTGGGCGGGTTGATCTGGGTGCCGTCGGCGAACGCGGCGGGGTGCAGTCCGGACTCCAGAAGGATGTCCAGCGGGCTGATCGCGACGCGTGCCCCGGCGAGGTCGCCGAGCGCGCCCGCCTCGACGTACTGCTGGGCCCGCCATGCGGACATGACCGGAATCGGCCCGGGTCGGCCCGGTGCCGGCGCGGGGGCTGCCGCGGCACGGTCGACCATCGCCCTGACCGACGGGTGGGTGACGCCCAGCCGCCGAGCGATTTCGCGCCTGCTGGTCAGGGGCCGTCCGTCGGTTGCGGCGTGGGCATACTGGTCGACGTCCGCCACCGACCGATCCCGTTCCAGTTCCGCGGCCGACAGTTCGTGTTGGAGTGCCTTCACCCGCTGGTCGGCGGTGTGCATCCGGGTCTCAGCCCGGTGGTAATCGGATGCGTCCATAGTGGAAAGCATGAGTGGAAACTGACCTTTCCACAAGGGGTCAGCTGGGTTTCCAGCTGTACGGGTTGTGCTGCTTCTACTGCTCGTAGGCCCATGCGCGGCCGTTCTGGCGGTACTCGTCCACGGGCAGGGGCTCGACTCCGGGGCGCATGCGGGTCAGGTACAGCTGTCCTTCGAGGTGGTCGATCTCGTGGTGGATCAGGCGGGCCAGGCCGCGCTGGTAGGTGGTGGTGTGGGTGCTGCCGTTCAGGGCGGTGGTCTCGACGGTGATGGCCAGGGGGCGGGGGACCAGTCCGCGGACGTCGAAGAACGACAGGCAGCCTTCGTACTGCTCGTCGCCCTCGGCGGAGCTGTCGGTGATGCGGGGGTTCAGCAGCACGATCGCCGGGGCTCCGGCGGTGGGCGGCTGGACGATGGCGGCGGCGCGCGCGATGCCGATCTGGGGGGCGGCGATGCCCATGCCCTTGGCGAAGGTGTGGGCGCGGGCGATGTCCTCGATAGCGGCGAACAGGCGGTCAATGGACTGTTCAGCGGCGGCGGCCTCGGCCGGAAGGTCGAAGGTGCGCGCCGGGGTGGTGAGGATCGGGGCGCCGTGCTGGACGATCCCCAGGTCACGCATGCGCTGGCTGGGCTGGGCCTGGGTCACCTGTGCTCCTGCTGGTCGATGTCGGCGTCCGGTCGGGCCCGGAAGCGCCATTCGAGACGGTAGCGGTCGTGCAGGGGCGCGATCGTGCGTCGGACGGTGCTCGGAGGGACTACTGTGGCTCGGCGTGACGAGCTTTCTGTGGCACCGCTCCTGGCCCGCTCCCGAGGTTCTGCCGGTACGTCAGGTTTACGCGTGGATCGTTGACGAGGACGCCCGGGTGCTGCTGCTGGAGATGCCCGGCGGCTGGAACCTGCCGGGCGGCACTCCGGAGGACTTCGACCGCGACTGGCAGGCGACGCTTGAGCGCGAGGTCATGGAGGAGGCCGACGTGACGGTGCGCGACGTCGTCCCGCTCGGCTACCAGGAAGTACGCCCCGCCACCGGTGAGCCGTTCGCGCAGCTGCGGGTCGCCGCCCGGGTGGACCAGTGGCTCCCGGCGACCCCGGACCCGGACAACGGCCAGGTCTACCCACGGGTGTGGGTGCCGCTGGGCGAGGCCGCTGACCTGTTGGGCTGGGCTGAGCCGGGCCACGCCCAGGCGGCTGCCGCCGCCCAGGTCGCACTGACCCTCTACGGCTTCGCCGCCGCGGCCCCGATCGCCCAGGGCGACAGGGCAGCCAGCACCCCGGTGATGCAACTCGTGTAGTCGCGTCCGGCGACCAGCTGTTCCCCGGCCTCCCGCAGTCGCGCAACCTGGTCAGGGGGCGCGGCCAGTGCGCGGCCGATGGCCAGGGCCAGGGAGCGCGGGTCGCCCGGCGCGGCGCTGTAACCGGTGGCGTTGTCGATGACGGTCTCGGCCAGGCCGCCGGCGGTGGTGGCCACGACCGGTCCGGCTCCGGCGGCGAAGGCTTCGAGCGGGATGCGGCCCAGTGGTTCGCTGCGCGAGGGGACGACGACCGCCCGCAGCGCCGGGTGGTGGAGCAGTCCGGGCAGGCCGGGGTCGAAGCGGGTCCACAGCGTCGCCGACAGGCCGAGCGCGTTCATGCGTTGGCGAAGGTGGTGCTGGTAGGCGGTGGTGGGGCCGTCAGTGACCGCGGCCAGCAGCAGGTGCGGCAGGCGTACGCCGGTTTCGGCGAGGTGACCGAGGGCGTCGAGGAGGTCTTCAAAACCCTTGTAGGGCTGGGCGCGGCCCATGCTGAGCAGGAATCCGCCCTCGGCCTGGTCGGGCAAGGGTGGGGCGGCGGTCAGCGGGACGCGGTCGATGGCGGTCAGGCCGCCGGGGACGTCGATGATCCGCTCGGGCGGGATGCCCTTGCCGGTCAGCAGGGTGCGCATGTGGGTGCTGATCGCGCCGAACGCGGCTCCCAGAGCCATCCAGCCGTCCAGTCCATGCTGTTCCCAGGCGGCGCGCGTCGGGTCTGCGTGGTGGTCGGCGCTGGAGCGCGGCAGATACAGCAGCCGCCATCCGGGCGGAGCGGCGAGCAGGCGGCCAAGTCCGGCGAAGGGCTGGTCGATGGCGATCAGCAGCCCTCGCGGGTGACGGCGCATCAGCGGGTTGATCACCTCGGCGGCGTGGCGGTCCAGGTGCTCGAAGGCGGTCAGGTCGCCGAAGCGCTGCTGTCCGGCGGTGCCGTTGTCCAGAGCGGTGACCTGGTGGGGCACGTCGGCGAGGAGGTCGAGCACGGCCC
Organism: Streptacidiphilus carbonis; assembly: GCF_000787775.1. Taxonomy (GTDB): domain Bacteria; phylum Actinomycetota; class Actinomycetes; order Streptomycetales; family Streptomycetaceae; genus Streptacidiphilus; species Streptacidiphilus carbonis. Next base: position 55,597 of record NZ_BBPM01000031.1, read on the forward strand.
GGTGGGCGGTGGGCGCGTACTCGGGGCTGGTGGGGTGCAGGTCGACGGGCAGCAGGACCAGGCGGACCCCGGGGGCCAGGGTGTGGGCGGCGGCGGTGATCAGGGCCTGGTTGCTGCGGCCGGCTCCGGTCGCGGCGCTGAAGTAGCCGTCGTGCAGGGCGATGGCCACCACCGGGGCGTTCACCGCGCGCCCACCGCATCGACCGCGCCGGCCAGCTGGTCGGTCGACGCGGTGGCGTCCACCCGCTGCCGGGGGACGGCTGCGACCAGTTCGGCCAGCCCCGGATGCGCCGTGGCGAGGTGGGTGAGCGGATCGAGGTAGAAGGCGCGCAGCCGTTCCAGGACGGTGGGATCGGACCACGGGTGCCCGGGGTGGAGGCGTTCGGCCCGGCGCTGGAGGCTGAGGTGCGGCGGCAGGTCCAGGATGATCCACCGGTGCGGTGGTATCAGCCGTCCGGCGGCGAGGTGGCAATGAACCCAGTCGGCGCGCCGGGCCAGGCCGCCAGTGCTTGCCGCCCAGGCCAGGGCGGTGAGCCAGTCGCGGTCCACCCACACCGGCCCCGGGTGGCCGCGCAGATGGTCGGCCTTGCGCAGCCAGTTCGCCAGATGGCTGTCCTCGTCGTCGTGGTGCGGGTGCCGGTCGTGGTCAAGGAGGTCTCCGGCGGGGGTGGTGTACTCGGGCAGCACGGTGCGGCCGGCCCTGGCCAGGGCGGCGAGCACGGTGGTCTTGCCCGCGCCCGGCATCCCCTCGACCACGGTGACCGGTGCGGACGAGTCAGAAGAGTGCATCCTGTTCCTCCTGGTGGCCGAGCGGTGCAAGGGATTCGAGCGCGGCGGTCGGCGCGGTGTCGGGTTCGGCGCGGCCCAGTGCCCATCCGGCCAGCAGCCGGGTGTCCAGCAGCACCAACCCCGAGACCGTGTCCAGATAGATGTCGGTGCCGATCCGGCAGGCGATCCGTCCGCTGATCACGTCCCCGGGGGCGAGCGGCAGCAGCGCTGCGTCCGGCCGCAGACCGTCGGCGGGCAGGTCGTAGGCGGCGGCGTGGTCCCTCACCTGCGGCTCGCGGCGGTCCTGGCCCTGTGGCCAGGCCAGTTCGCCAGCACGCTGCGCGGTGGCGAACAGGTCTGCGGCGCGTTCGGCGGCGGTGCCGGGCCGGGCACGGGCGAGGCGTTTGCGCGCCGCGCTCATCCGGTCGGGCAGCCCCAGGGCGGTGCCGAGTAGGCTCTCGGCCCGGCGGGCAGCGGTCAGGGTGCCGGTGGAGATGACGGTGGAGGCTAGCGCGCCCTGCTCCAGCAGTCGGGCGTCGCCGCGTTCGACCGCGGTGATGCCGACCTTGACCGCGCAGCCGTGGTGGGCGAGGTAGACCGCGAAGGGGCGCGGGTCGTGCAGGCGGGTGTCGGCGGCGATGGAGTCGGCGCGGTCCGCCGCCTGGCAGGGCGGGCACTGGGCGGTGCGCACCGTCGGGACGACAGGCGCGGACATCGGGCAGTCGCGGCGGCTGCCCGAGCGCCACACCCCGATGCAGCGCCGGTCGGCCCCGGCGGTGAAGGCCAGGTCAGTGCCGGTGTTCAGCGGGCTCGTCCTGGAGGTACCGCCGCTGGGGGCCGACCATTCCAGCAGTGCGGTGCCCTGGTCCCAGATGAGCCCGGTAGCCCGCCATGCGGGCGGCGACCCCTCGCTGATCACTGCTCTCCCATCGCCGGTAGACCTCTTCCAGTACGTGCCAGCCCGCCAGTTGCGCGATGTCGGCCAGGGCCTCGGCCGGGTTGTCGGGCATGTGCAGGTGGTTGACCAGCATCCCGGCCCCCAGGTCCGCGCGCACCGTCCGCTTGAGGACCGCGCCGGCCGCCACCGCGTCCGGTCCGCCAGCCAGCACCACGATCTGCACGCTACCGCTGGTGAGGTAGTCGGTGCGCTCGGCGACGAAGGAGGCGCCGTAGGCGTCGGGGTAGAGCCGGTCGCAGTCGGCGGCCGTCAACTGCCGCGTCGTCACGTGGACCTCGCGCAGCACGGACCGCAGCCGTGAGCGGATCGCCCGCATCGGGGCACCGGGCTTGAGCATGGCCAGCGTCAGCCGCTGCCCGGGTACCGGGAGTTGGGTGTCGGCCAGCGGCGCGCGCATCGCCTGGGCCCAGACCCGGTGGCAGTCGCAGTCCCGCTCGCCGTGGCCCGGGTGCTCCGGCACCGCCGCCGAAGCTGCGGCGGCGGCCCGCTCGGCGCACGGCAGGCATGCCCCGGCGCTGCCCGCGGCAGGCCGGACCAGGCCGCTGGAGCGCACCGCCGTCCACCACGCGTCCCAGGGATGCTCCAGCACGGCCGGGGCGGCGGACCGCCCCGCGCTGAGCTGGCCGTCCAGGGCCAGGCCGAGAACGGCGGCCAGGCGCCCACGGCCGATGCCGGGCACGGGGGCGGTCACCGCAGCACCGCCTCGGCGGTGGCGGAGCACTCGGCCGACTCCGTCAGCGTCAGCTCCAGCCGCTCGACGGCGGGGCAGGCGGCGCCCAGCCGACGGGCGAGCTCGGCGACGAGGTAGCAGGCCAGGGCCTCGGTGCTGGTGCCCGCTACCGGCAGCAGAGCCGTCCAGGAGCGAGGCAGGCTGAAGCACGCGCCGCCGCCGGTCACGCGCAGCTGATCGCCGCTGACCTCCTCGACCAGGACACCGGGGGTGTCCACCGCGATCAGAGTGCGGCGCTTCAGCGGCGCGATGACCTCGCGCAGCTGCTGCTTGAGGACCCGGAAGTCGGCGACCATCCCGGAAGAGTCCGGCAGCCCCCACGCGGCCAGCACGACCTGGTAGGTGTGCCCGTGCAGCGGCTCGAACACCCCTTCGTGCAGGCCGGTGTGGGCGGCGTTGAAGTCCCAGCCGGCCCCGCCGACCCGCGCCTGCACCAGTGGCCGGGCGCTGGCCTGGACCGCGGTCACGGCGCGCTCACCGCGAGCGACATGAACTCCGCGCGGGCGGCGGGGTCGTCCAGCAGCACGCCGCGCAGGGAGGAGGTGGTAGTGCGCGAGCCGGTCGCCCCGACCCCGCGCAGGGTCATGCAGGTGTGCTCGGCGCTCAGCAGCACCGCCACCCCGGCCGGGTCCAGGTGCTCGACCATCCAGTCCGCGATCTGCCCGGTCAGCCGCTCCTGGACCTGAAGGCGCCGCGCGCAGTGGTGCACCACCCGGGCGACCTTGCTCAGCCCCAAGATGCGCTTGCGCGGCACGTAGCCGATGTGGGCGACGCCGGTGAACGGCAGGACGTGGTGCTCGCACACGGACACGAAGCGGATGTCGCGCACCAGGACCAGCTGGCCGGGTTCGGCGGTGGTCTCGAAGTCGGTGGCGGTGAAGGTCGGCGGGGTGGTCATCTCCTTCAGCGCCCGCACCATCCGGCCCGGGGTCGCGGCCAGCTCCGGGCCGGTCAGATCCAGGCCCAGGGCGGCCAGCAGCCGGGCGGCGTGGTCGGCGGCCTCGTCCATGGGGACGGGCGTGGTGGGCAGGGATGTCATGGTCGGCACGCTCACGTGGACTCCTGACAGGCACGGCCCCAGCCAGCGGGGGCCACGGGATTCGCGGGCGGGAATCGCCCTAGCCGCAGCCGCCCGGAGCGGGGGAGCTGTTGCCCCGGGTGGCTGCGGGTTCCAGTGCACCGCCTACCGGGCCCGGGTGGGGTCGGCCTGACCGGACGTTTCACCGGACGTTTCCGATGACGGGGCGGGCGGGCAGTGGCATGGTGGGCTGACCGCACGTCACAGAACGGGGAGTCGCCGTGGCGAGGAGCAACCTGGCGCGCTTACGCAGGGCGTCCGGGCACACCCAGGAGTCGTTCCTGGTCGACTTCGCCCAGTGGGCACAGCTGATCAGGGCGAATGCCGCCGTCAGCGTGCGTCAGTTGCGGCGCTGGGAGGGCGAGGACCCGCCGCTGCCCCACCCCGGGCAGCAGGACGTCCTGGAGGCGATGTTCGGCATCCCGCTGGCGGAGATGGGCTTCACCGTGCCCGAACACCGGTGCCACCCCGTGGCCCGGCTGCGGCACGATGGACCGGTGCGCAGACGGGAGTTCATCGCGGACCTCGGCGGCCTGGCCGCCGCCGCGGCGCTGCCCGCCCCCGGGCCCAGGACCGGCATGGACCAGGTGCGCGGCCTGCGCGGCCGGATCGACGGGCTGTACCGGCTCGACCACGCCAGCGGCGGCCTGACCGCCCGCCAGCAGGCGCATGAGCTGCTGGAGCAGATCGGCGGACGGCTGACCGGGAGCCTGTGCACGGAGCGGGTCGCGGTGCAGCTGCACGCCATGCTCGGGGAGATCCACTGCCATCTCGGGTGGCTGTGCCACGACGCCGGCCGCGACTCGGAGGCCCGCTCCTCGGTGCTGGAGGCACTCGCGGCGGCACGGATGACCGGCGACGCCCAGCTGGAGATGCGGGCCCTGTCCACCCTGTCGCTGCTGGCCGTCGACCGGCACCTGCCCTGGGAGGCAGCCTCAGCCGTCGGTGCGGCTCAGGGTCTAGCCAGCCGTCACGCCGGGCCCGGGGTGCGGCTGGTGCTGTCGCTGCGCGAGGCGCGCGCGGCCCTGGCCGCGGGCGACCTCACCGGCTCGCGTCGCGCGCTGAGCGGGTCGATCGCCCTGCACGACCGTGCCGACCAGGAGCCCGACGCCCCACGCTGGGTCCGCTTCGCGGGCCCCGTCGAGATCGACTACGCCACCGGCACCCACTACCTGCAAGCCGGGGCGCCGAAAGCCGCGGTCCCGTTCCTGCGCGCCGCCGTCGACGGCCTGGCCGCCGGATACGCACGCAACACCGCCCTGTACCGCGCCCGGCTCGCCTCCGTGCTCCTACAGGCTGGGGAGGTAGAAGAGGCGTGCGCCCAGATGGCCACCGTTGTCGCCAAATCCGACGCGCTCACCTCCGCCCGCCTCTCCGCCCGCCTGGCAAACTTCCGTCAGGCAGCCGCCAGCATCGACACCGCGACCGCCCGCGATACGGTCGCCCTGCTGGAGTCGACCGCGGAGGCGGGATGAGGATCGAACGCTACGACGGCCCCGAAGCCGCCTGGGTCGAGGACGAGCTGCGGACGGTCTACCGCGAGGCGTTCTCCGAACCCCCCTACGACAAGACCAGCGAGGACGTCGAGGCGAACTTTCGGCGCTTCCGCTCCCAGACCAAGAAGGCCGGCTTCCGCGCGGTGCTGGCCCGCACCGACGACGGCGAGCCCGCAGCCATGGCCTACGGCTACCCGCTGCCCGCCTCCACCGGCTGGTGGGACACCCTGACCGTGCCCGTCCCCGCCGAGGTCAGCCGCGAGGACGGACGCCGCACCTTCGGCCTGTTCGAGCTCGCCGTCCACCCCACCTGGCGCCGCCGGCACCTCGCCACCGCAGTGCACCACGAACTTCTGGACGGCATCGCCCAAGAGCGTGTCCTGCTCAACACCCGCCCCGAAGCCGAAGCAGCCAGCCGCGCCTACCGCTCGTGGGGATACGAGAAGGTCGGCGAGAACCACCCCTGGACCGGAGCCGCACTGCACGACGTCCTGGTCCTGGACCTGCCCGGGTGGGACCAGACAGCACTGGCGTGACCGGCAGCGGCTGGTCACCGAGTCCGACCGCCTCGTCCTACCCCGCCGGAAGCGGACAAGAGACGGGAACTGCGGAGACCACCTGCGTAGGGCCCTCGCAGTGATACATAGGACAGGTCACCCGTGGGCGACCCCGCGGCCGCCCCGGCGTCACCCCTCCCCCGAGGGTGCCGCCGGGGCTCCCCGCCCGCTGTGACGAGCATTGGTCTGCTTGTCAGTGGAATGCCGCAGATACAGACGGTCCGTCACGTATCTTCCCCGTCCTGGTCGCTCCGGTCGGTTAGTCCACTGCACGGGTGTCCGCAGTCCCTTGCACACCGCCTCCACCCCGGGTCGGCTCGGGCTTGGTCCTTGCCGCTCTCTGCGGGAAGCCGCAATGTCTCCAGCCCGGCGGCGGCTCGCAGTCGCATCCCGGCCCTCAGGCGCGCACGCGACTGGCGGTTCGCTCGGACGGATCTGCGCCATTCAGGTGAACACGCCGGGCAGGTGTCAACACGACTCCGAAAATGACCTAAAGAGTGTAGTGTTTTCCTTGTCGGAAGGGGGTGGTTCCCCGACCGGCCCGAATCGCACCCCGACAGCAAAGGACGCCTCATGTACGACAGCGACGACGACAACGCTCCCGCCATCCCCCGCATCACGGGGATTCCCCGACCGCGCCGCAGCCCCGAGCAGTCGACTCCCCCGATCCCCCCGCAGCGCGACAACCGCACCCCCGAGCAGGACTGACAGCCCCCTCGGGCGCACCGACGGCGACCGCCCGCCCCAAGGGGCGGCCCCGCAGGGGGCTGGTTAGGCCACGGTCGCCGTCGGCTCGAATCGCACCTCCGCGAAAGCGGAGCGCGAATCCCAGGCTACCGGCCCCAGCAGTCGGTACAACGCACCACCACCGGGCGGCGGTTGGTCCCGCCGCCCGGCCCTCGAATCGCACCCGCTTCCAAGGAGTCGAGCATGCTGAACCTCCCCTGCCGCTGGTCCGTCGTCATCCGCCACACTGCCGGTGAGCAGACGCTGGTGGTGACCGCCAGCACCGCCCGCGCAGCCGTCGCCGCCGCCTGGGCCGAGGCCCACCAGCCGTCGGCAGTCGCCCATCGGCGCGGCGCGGCGATCACCAGCCGCCGCCTGTTCCTGAACGCGAAGCCCATCCCCGGAACCGAGCAGCTCTGACGGATTCACCGCACGGCCCCTCTTGGGCCCCGCCGAAGGCAGTCGCCTGCGGCGGGGCCCTTCTGCGCACCCACCTCGGGGAATGACGTGAAGCCTGTAGCATTCTCCGTGTCGCACCGGGGTCGGGGCGGCGCAGCTTCACGCCTCCAGGAGCCCTTCGTGATCCCCCACGGTCGTACCGCCGCCGACGCTGCCACCGCAGCCAAGATCCTCGGTGTCAGCTACGGCACCTTCAAGAACAAGCGGTCCGCGCTGAGGCTCCCGCCGCTGATCAGCCGCACGGGGGCGCGACACCAGCTGTGGGACTACCAGCAGCTGGTGGCGGCTCTCGCCGGCGAGGACATCCCGCCGCTGCCGGATACGGCCGAGCACCCCCTGGACCTGCTCGACGCCGAGGAAGCGCGGCTGACCATTCCCGCCGACCGCCGCCCGACCGCCGGAGCCTGGAGCACCTACCTCAAGGGCTCATCCGCCCCGGCTGCGGACGCACTGGTCTGCGAGGCCGTCCCGCACTACCGCCGCGCTGCGGTGCCGACCCTGGAGGCCGCCCGACGCGCCCCCGGCGGCGCTCCGGGCCGGGGCCGCACCAAGGGTGCTGTCGACAAGGGCGAGCGCCGCCTGACCGCCGAGGTCCACCAGCGCGCCGCCCAGCGCCGGGCACGAGTGCGCGGGCTCCTGGAGCAGGCTGCGGCCGAAGGTGTCGATCTGCTGCCGAGTCGGCTGGCTCTGGAGCTGGGAGTCAGCCAGCGGCACGCCGAACGGCTGCTGACCGAGGCCCGTACGGCGTAGTCAGCGCCGAACCTTGAACAGCAAGAAGCCCCCGCAGGAGCGGGGGCTTCTTCTCCGTGGAGAACATGGTGCGAGGTGCAGTCAGCGGCCTCGACTCCGAGGTGGTTCCGCAGAGTGGCGGTCCGGCTGGACGGGCTCGGCCACGGTGTAGACCGGGATGGTCGCCAAGCTGGTCATGGAGTGCGGCGCGTGGCCCGCCAGGTGGAGAACCCGGCCTCCCTCCATCCGGGATCGCATGTCGGTGATCCGGTACGGGCGTCCCTCCAGCGAGATCCACATGCCCAGTTCCAGGGAGTTCGCCAACTGAGGCTGTGGGGCCACCAGTCGGCGCCCGTCCGGGAGGGTGGGGGTCGTGGCCCGCGCCTGGCTGGGTCCGCCGGTCGGCTGCCACCTGGTGGTCGCCGGGGTCACAGGGTGACCTCCCACTGCCCCCGGCGCAGGGTGCCCGGAGGGGTGAGCGGGAACGCCTGGCGAGAGGGTCCTGTCGCTGTCGTCACTGCTTCTCCAGTCTCGATCTGACGGACCGCCCGACGGAAGTGCCGGGCGGCTTGCTCTGGTGCCGACGCTGGTCCGGCGGCGGCAGGGCGGCGGTCCGGCAACGGGGGGTGCCGAACCGCCGCGTCCGTCCCCGGCCGGGAGGGAAGGGGACACATCCCGGCCGGGAGTCTGGGGACCTACTCCTCGTCGTCCTCATCCGGATAGGAGAGGGCGAGGGTCAGCCTGACCTCGGCGGGTTCGCCGGGCTCGGTGATGTATCGGAATCCGAGCGCTTCGAGCCGGGCTGTGGGTGCCTTCTCGAACCACGCGGAGGCCTTGGCCAGGGCCTGGCCGGGGGTCTCACCGGAGCAGGTAACGATGGGCCGCATGTCGACCTGGTAGTCGCCTGCGCCCGCGTCCGGCGCCTCCTCCAGCGCTCGCAGGGTCTCGTCGGCGCCGTCGAGCCCCTGGTGGACCTGCTCGATGATCCGGCCCGGGACCGAGCGCGGGGCCCGCTGATCGGGCAGCGGCGCGGCCGCGATGACGGCGATGTCGCTGCCGGGTTGCTGGACCATGGGGGTTCTCCCTTCGTCGGGGGCTTGGTGGCTCGTCAGTTGGTGGGCTCGGCCTGGGCTGCGAGCACAGGTTGCACCCGCCACTCCAAGTGGTTCTCGCCGATGTCGAATCCGACCGCCACGGCCGCGCCGGCGCCCAGTTCGCCTATGGCCTGCTGGTGGCCCAGCTCGATCCACTCCCAGATCGGGGCGTCGCCCGGGACCGCTGCGGCGAACGGCCGGGCCTGGATACGGACCAGGGCCACGGCGCGCTCGGGCGACTCGGCGGTGACCCGGGACACCACGGAGGTCTCGGGCGTGCCCATGCCGATGTGCATCTCGACCACGAAGTTGGTGTTCACCAGTCCCCGTCACCGCCGAACTCCGAGTCGGCGACGGCGGGGACGGGGGGAATGGGTCGGATGGTCAGGGTGTAGTGCGCTGACTCCTCATGGACCGTCAGGACGTACTCCTTGCCTTCGGACAGCTGGTGTACGGCCTTCAACCGCTCGTGCTCATCCTGCAACCATCCGCCTATCACCCATGACGCCGGTGGGGTGAGCTGCGGGGCAATGGCCTGGGCCCGTTCATAGGCCCACCGCACAGCGAGCCGAGGGTTCAACTCGCACTCCGTGCCGAGAGGGAACACCGCGCCGGTAGCCGGATTGATCCCGGCCCACTCGCACCAGTAGCTGAACGATCCCTCCACCGGGGCATCGACCGCTGACCGATCCATCGTCAGCATGGAGACTCCCAGGGCCCGCAGGACCGCAGAAGGTCCGCTGCGGGCACTTCGCGTTGCGCCCACGCCTCCGTGCCCCCGGCCGATCGGGTCAGGCCCGACCTGGTCGCTTGGTGGCTCACCAGTGCCAGGCCCCGGCCGTTGATGCCCAGCGGATCGCGTCGACGGCGCTTCCACCGACCGGAATCACGCACGGTCAGGTGGATCGTGTCTCCGTACATCGTCAGCGTCAGCGAGACGTCGACGCTGCCGGAGTGCAGACAGGCGTTGGTGACCAGCTCGGACACGATTTCGCGGATCTCATACTCGGAGGCCCCGCTGATCCCCCAGTGCGCCAGCACTGCGGCGGTGAAGGCACGCATCCGACGGGGGGCCAGAACCCCGGCCTCTATCGCGCAGGACGCCGCACAGCGAGTCAGGCTGACCCCCCGACAGTCGGATTCTCCTGCCGAAAGCCGGACGCCTCGTAACTGCTCTGCCGGACTGGCTGCCATGCCGTCCCCTCCGGTCGCACACGGATCGGGCGGGACAACCCGCCATCACATCACTACATCCCGTAGTGAGATCCCTCTTAGAATGCTCTGTGCAATCCCATGACACAAGCCCATCGATATATTCCGCTTCCCGACCGGAGGCGTCCGAGGATGATGGAGGGACCGTGTCCGATCACGCTGGCGACGATGCGGCAAACTTGCACCCAGCAAGTGCACGACGACGACGCAAAGGAGGGCACCGGATGAGCGATCCGCAGGGACCGACTGTGAGGCGGCGTCGCCTGGGCTCGGAGCTCCGTCGCCTGCGCGACCACGCAGGCCTCCGGCTCGAAGACGTGGCCAAGGTTCTGGAGTGCTCCACCTCGAAGGTCAGCCGCATCGAAACCGGCCAGGTCCTGGCGAAGGCTCTGGAGCTTCGGGCCATGCTCGACCTGTACGGCGTGACGGACGACGAAGCCCGGCGGGTGATCATCGACATCCACCGGCGGGCGAGCGAATCCGGTTGGTGGGAGCAGGATGAGTACGAGTCGGTACTGCCCTCCGGCCTCGGCGTGTACGTGGGCCTGGAGTACGACGCGCGGCTGGTGCAGACCTGGGAACTGTCCTGGGTCACCGGCCTGCTCCAGACCGCCGACTATGCTCGGGCGGTGCTGGGCAGCAGCCGCATCGGCCAGTCGGAAGAGGCCGACCGGCTCGTCAATGTCCGGATGGAGCGGCAGAAGCGGCTCACCGCCTCTTCCGAACCGCTGGAGCTGTGGGCCGTGATGGATGAGTCCGTGTTCAGGCGGCCGATCGGCGGTCCGGACACGGTACGCGACCAGATCGGCCACATCCTCGACCTGGGCAAGCTGCCGAACGTCAACATCCAAGTCTGCCCGCTGTCCAAGGGGATGCACCCGGGCCTGCGGGGCAGCTTCGCCATCCTGGAGTTCGGACCGGCCGATCCGCGCGTCGTCTACGTGGAGGCTCCCAGCGGGAACCTGTTTGTCGAACGGGACTCGCAGGTGCGGTCATTCGCCAGCTCCTACAGCGCGTTGCAGGCCACCGCGCTCGACCCAACAGATTCAGCGGCGCTCTTGCAGCGCGTCGCAAAGGAGAAATAGCCATGGAACAGCCCCCTCTCGACCTCGACTCGCTTCACTTCTTCAAGAGCTCCTTCAGCGGGGACCAGGGCGCATGCGTCGAAACCGCCTTCGCCCCCGCCGGCGGCGTCGTGGTGCGTGACTCCAAGCAGAACGGCCTGGCCGGACAGCAGTACTTCCGGTTCACCTCAGCTGAGTGGCAGGCCTTTGTCGATGGTGCCCGTAGCGGGGAATTCGATCTTCCCTCTGCCTGATAGCAGTCATGATGGGGGGGCCGTACCGCACTCGCGGTACGGCCCCCCATCACTGCTTCCCACGCTGGGCACTCGCCCCCTCAGTCCTCGGCCTGGCTCCAGGCGCTGGGTACCAGGCTGGGCATGCGGTGGTCGATCTGGTGCTCGCCCTTGGTGCAGCCGCTGAACGGGCCCGTGGACCCGCGCAGCTCCCGCAGGGCGGGGTCCAAGTGGTCGCGGTGCCAGGTGCTGGGGCCGGTGTAGCCGCAGGACGCAGGGTCCGTCAGTTCCTGCCAGGCCAGCCACAGCGCGTGCAGACGGGCGATGGCCACCATGTGCTCCCACCACAGGTGGCACCATCGGGCATCGGCTGACGGCTCGGCGAGGTAGCCGGGGACCAGCACCCCCTCCACCCACTCGATCAGGGCCCGCAGCTCGTCGTCGTACTCCGGGGGGTCGAGCAGCAGGATGAACGGCGGGTACTGCCCCTCTTCTTCCGCCTCCTCCTCGGCGGCTTCCCCGCCGGCCGTCTCCTCCTCCTCGGCGGAGGCCTCGCCCGGCTCCTCTTCCCGCTCGCTGGTGAGCGCTCCGAGCTGGGCGGTCAGGCGTGCGACTGCGGCTTTGAGGTCCTCGACGTCCTGGAACATCGTGATGGGGACGTCCATCTGCGGGCCGTCCCCACTGCCGGGGTCAGCTGCCATTGCGGGTGACCTTCCGCAGCTCGTAGGCGCCCACGGCCCGCTTGGTGATGGCGGCTTCCTCGTCGCGCATCTGCGGTCCGATGTGCGCCATCGTCTTCTCCCCGTACCAGGGGCGCAGGCTGATCTGCGCGACCGGCATGCCGGTGGCCATCAGCAGCGCCGTCCCCTTCTTCATCGCCCGGATCTCGGCGGGGTCGAGCACCTGCTCGCGCTGCTCGGACCAGCTGCGGCTATCGCCGCCCTTGCTCTTGGAGTACGAGCCGCGCTGGACGTAGTGCGCGCCCGTCAGGGTGCTGATGTCCCCGGCGAACTTGGCATCGTCAATCCCGACGCCGATGATCTTCTTGGTGGCCGCGCTCCACATGGAGTCCATGCCGACCTCGCCCCAGGCGCGCACGCCCTGACGGTAGGACTGGAGGATGACGAACGGGGTGATGCCGCGGCTGCCCAGGTGTGAGTACAGGTCGGGGAGGTCCGCGATCTTGCAAATGTTGGCGGCCTCGTCCAGGACGGCGCGCATCGGTTCGGACAGGCGGCCGCCCATGCGTTCGCCCGCCTCGGTGCCGGCGGTGAACACCGCGTCGGCAATGGCGGCAACCAGCGCCGAGGACGGGCCGCCCTTCTTGCTCAGCAGGTACAGCGTGTCCTTGCTCGTGGCGAAGGCCTCGGGGTCGAAGCGGGGCCGGTGCTTGTCCGGCAGGACCCACGCCAGGGTCTTCTCGTCGCGCAGCGCGCTCATGGCGGTACGGGCGTTCTGGAAAATGCCCGACTGCGTCTCCTCCGCGATGTTGACAGAGGAGTCGACCTGCTCGGCGAGGACGGGTTCGTGCTGGTACAGGACGCGCAGCGGCGCTTTCTCCTTCGGGTCGGCCAGCCACCGCATGACCTCGCGCACGGTGGCGCCCTCCCACCAGGCGGCCCGGAACAGGCCGGTGAGGAGGTCTCCGGCGGCCTGGCTCCAGAACGGGTCGGCCGACTCGGAGGTGGTCTGGTTGACGAAGTGGCTGGCCAGCCGTTCGGCCCCCTCCAGCGTCTCCGCCTGGGCGATCAGGTCGACCCACACCCCCCGCTCGGCCTGGGCGACGCCCTGGGTGTCGAACAGGAAGGTCTCCCCCGCCTTGGACCGGGTTCCGAGCGTGGCGGCGTAGACGTCGGCCTTGTTGCTGGTCATCAGCAGGGGGCCGGGCGCTTCCTCCGCCACGGGGATCGCAAGGGCGGTCGACTTGCCCGCGCGGGGCGCCATGATGGCGATGTAAGTGTCCTCGTCCGATCCGCGCAGCTCGACGCCGGTCGGCATGTGGTTGCCCAGGATCACGCCCCGGTCCCGGGCGGCGATCTCCTTGGGCTTCGTCTCCTTCAGCGAGGCCCGCAGGCGGGTGGCGGTGCGGGCCGCGTGCTTGGGCGTCAGCTCCCGCACCTGGAACAGGGTGGCCAGGCTGCTGGGGTTGCGGAACCAGCGGACCCCAAGGCGCACGCCCCACACGATGAGCACGACGACGGCCAGGTCCGCCACGGTGGCGCCCACCGCAGAAGCGGTCTGCGAGTGCGGCCACACCGTCGACCACCCGGTGGCCATGTGGAAGGCGGTCAGGGGCGAGGCCGGGGCCACCGGTTCTCCGGTCACCAGTGCGCCGCCTGCCGCACCGGCCCAGGTCGAGGCGGTCAGTGTCACCGCGGCTCCGAACAGGACACCTCCGCCCGCCCAGGCGCGGTCGTTGTCGGTCATCATCAGACGTCGTCCCCCTGCGGCTTACGGGCGTTGTTGTCGGTGCGGTAGAGCCGGGCCTCGGTGGCGGTCAGTTCGGTCGCGGCAGCGATACCGGGCCTGGTCCCGATCTTGATGAGGTACTTGCCCCGGCCGGGGTGCACCTGGTCGCTGGTGTCCAGCCCGGTGCTGGTGGCGGAGGACCAGGACTCGATCATCATGCGTTCCTGCTCGGTCAGGGCCCGCTTGCCGGTGACGCGCCGCAACTCCTCACTGGAGGAGGCGCCGATCACCCAGGTGTCGCAGCGGTCCATCAGGCCGCGGGCCTTGGCCCGGTCCTCCTCGGTGGGCAGGGACTCGGCGTCCAGCAGCGAGTGGGTGACGTAGATCGACACGTCGTCGGTGCCGCGGTTCAGCCGTGAGATCGAGTCCATGGCGTCCACCAGCCCGGGACCCGAGCGCAGAGCGCGCCACATCTCGTCCATCGGCAGCACCAGCTTGCGGTCCATCAGTCCGATGCTGCGGGCGCTGTCGATACTCGAGTACGCGTAGGCCCAGGTGGCGATCATGCCCGCGGACACGACGTCGTTGCCGCGTGCCCTCAGCCCGGAGATGTCCACGGAGACCGCCGGGGCGTTCAGGTCCAGCGGCACGGTGGTGGGTCCGTCGAACATACCCTTGAGCGGGCCGCTGACCAGGTTGTCCAGGCCAGCGATGACCGACCGGGTCAGGTCCAGGTAGGTGTCGTTGTGGGCGGAGAGCTTGTTGCGCAGCTCCTCCGGGGACTGCCGCAGGACGGCGATCACGTCCGTCAGGACCGGGTCGGTGCCGACCAGCGCGTCGGAGGCGAGCTGCACCGCCGTGTTCAGCGCGCTGCGTTCGATCTCGTTGGGGGTGCGGCCAAGGCCCGGCTTCGTGCTGAGCAGGGCACCGAGTGTCTCCAGGCGCCGGCCGCGCAGCACGTCCAGCAGCGCGGCGCGCTCGGTGACGGACAGGAACGGCAGCCGGTCCTTCAACGGGCCCGAGTCCAGAGGGTTCAGGCGCCCGAGGCCGTCCCCGATGCGCACCACGCTCCCGCCGAGCTCGCGCACCATCTGGCTGTACTCGCCCTTGACGTCGCCGGGCACGCACAGCATGTGGCCGTAGGCGACGTAGACGATGCAGATCCGCTTGACCAGGGCGGACTTGCCCGCGCCGGGCTGCGACATCACCCACACACCGGGGTTGGTGGTCAGTGTCCCGGTCCACCCCGACGGGTCGATGCAGACCAGTTCGCCGGTCAGCACGTCGCGTCCCACCGGCACCCCGCGCGGCGGCAGGCCAGAGCCCAGCAGGAACGGGTACAGCCCTCCGACCTGGGTGGTGGGCCCGGTATAGACGGTGCCCGCGTCCTCGACCGGCGCGCGGCCGCTGAACTGCCCGGACCACCCCAACCGCCCGGCGAAGACCCGACGGAGCCGCTTCGCCTCCTGGCGCTGTTCGCGCGAGGGCCGACCGGAGGCGGGTGCCTCCATCCTGCGCGGCGTGAGTACCTTCTGCTGCCTGCTCATCCCGGTTCCCCCTTCACTTCACCCGTCACTTCACCAGCGGGTTGTAGCCGATCGGCAGGCTGGCCGCGAAGACCGCGGCCTGGGCCCCGTAGGCCGGACGAAGCCGGATACCCCGGGTGGCCTTCACCGCGCGCTCCAGCTCCTGCCGCAGGTTCGGCAGCTCGGCGGTGCTGCGCGCGGTGGCGGTGACCATCAGCGTCCAGTCGACCACCTGCGCCCCGCTGGCAGCCATGGACGCTGCCTGCTCCGCCCGCTGGTAGTCGGCCTTCTGGGACCACTTCGCCCGCCCCTTGACCTGGGCGGTGGCTTGCGCGCGCTGCTCGGCGTTGGAAATCTCGCGCTCCAGCACCGCCTCGCCCTCCTGCGGATCGAGGACCCGGTAGGCGATGGTGACCCGGCGCTGGTAGCGCCCGGGGGAGAGCAGGGGCAGCAGCACGCTGTAGGCGATGGGGCGGCGCGGCATCTCGCGCAGCACCCAGCTGATGGAGACCGCCCCGTCGTGCGGGTACTCCTCCCAGTTGTCGTCCGCGGCCACCGGCCCGCACTCACCCCAGCTCAGGTCCTCGAAGTCCTGGTCGCGGGCGTGGAAGACGTCGGGGTCGTAGGCGCTGCGGACGATGCGGCGCAGGTCGACGGCGGTGGCGCGGCGGTAGATGTCGGTGCCGGTGCCGCTGAGGTCCAGGCTGTCCACCACGCGCAGCGTCTCGGCGACCTTGTCCGACAGCTCGGTGGGCGGGGTCGCGGTCGCGGTGGGGTCGATTGTCACGCTCATCCACGGGGCTACCGACGCGGTGGCGCGCGGCGTGGTGCGCACCAGTTCGTCAATGGTGTCCAGCGCCAGCTGCGGGGCGTTGGAGTTGCGGCGCACCTTGACGTCGTCACCCAGGGCCTCGCCGGCGCCGGGGGTGATCTGGATGGTGACCGAGGCGCTCTTGATCTGCTCGTCGGTGCTCATCGCGTCCAACACCGCGCTCCAGGTGCGGATGTTGGCCCGCACGGAGTTGGTCGGCGCCATCAGGCTGCCGCCGGGGGCCAACAGCGTCGTGATGGTCATCCAGTCGGTGGCCCGGTCATGGACTACGCCCACCTTCCGCCCGCTGGTGGGGTCGTGTGCCCCGATCAGCGACGAGGACGCGCCTACGCCCGGCAGGTCCAGGGCGAAGGGCTGCGGGAGCAGGACCTGCCGGTACGCGGTCGCGTCGCTGCGCTGGGCGCGCCGCCAGGCCACGCGCGCCCAGTAGTAGGCCAGGGCTGACATCCCGTGGCGGCGAGCCGCGGCGAGTCCGGCCACCGCGAGGGTGGCCGGAAGGGTGACCACCAAGGTGACAGGCTGCGCGGTGGCCAGGATGCCGTCGGCGGCCAACACTGTGGCCACCGCGATCGTGGCCGTCTTGGACATGCCGCCCAACCCGAACGAGCGCCGGGCGCGGAAGCCCTCGACCCGCAGCATGTCCGGGACCTCATGTGCACTCAACTGCCACCACCTCCGCTTCCCATCTGACCGGCCCCTTGCTGGACCGCGTTGTTGACTCCGTCAAACACCTGGATCGCCATGCCTACAGCGGGTACGGCTCCAGTGGCGGCCGTCCCCGAGCTAACGCCTGCCTTCTGCAGCGAGACGCCAGTGGTGTTCTCCGGCGACGTCATCTGGCCGGGGACCGGCGTGGGGCTGGGGCCCGGTGGCTGGTTGCGGGAGGCTTGGGTGAGCGCGTCCGACCCCTCCTGCTGCTGGTCGTTCTTGTCGCCCTGGTAGCTCTTGGGCATCGTCTGCTCGACGTGCTTGGCGTGGTCCACCGCACCGGTGGGCGGGGCTCCTCCGTCGCTGCTTCCGTCGCCGCCCATGCGAGCGGCGGCCATCCCACCCAGCGCACCCATGGCGCCCATGGCACCGCCCGCCGCCATCCCCGATCCCACCTCGGCGCCGATCGGCGCGAAGATCTTAGTGAGCGGGCCCGGGGCCAGCACGCCCAGGACCAGGGTCGCCACTCCGCGCAGCCACTCCGTGGTGGACGAGGCGTTGCCGACCTCGCTGAACCCCACGCAGATGATCACGGCCAGGATCGGCTTGTAGACGATGATGACCAGGATCGAGGTGATCAGCTTCGGTGCCCACTTCTGGGTGGTCTCCCCGCCCATCCGGCCCGCGCCCGCGATCGGCAGCAGCAGGCACTGGATCGGAATGGCGGACTGGCGAAGGAAGATCAGCACCATCTGGATGAAGCCGACGATCAGCAGCACCAGGACCCCGCACGCCACGATCACCGGATTGGCGATCGCCTCGGGCACCAGCACCTTGAGGATGCGGTCGTAGGCGGCGCTGTCGTTGCCGAAGACGGAGTCGGTCAGACCCTTGGTGAGCTGGTCACCAGCCGTCAGCAGCAGTCCCACCGCGGTCAGGCCGAACACGCTCAGCATCATGTTCTGGGCCCACCCGGCGCAGGCCTTGCCCAGATGTCGGGCCTGGCCGGTGATGGCCATCTTCCCGATCTGCCACATGAAGCCCGCCGCGCCGATGACCAGACCCAGCCAGACCAGCATCCCGTCCAGCGTGGCGTTCGCCCCGAACAGGCCGGTGTCCTCCAACTTCAGCGAGGGGCCTTGCAGCGCGAGCGTGAGCGTGAAGCGGATGCAGGTCTTCGCGAAGTCCTCGCCCGATTTGATCAGGTCTCCGACCTCGGAGTTCCAGATGCTGGCGAACTCCGCCTTGAGGGCGTCGGAGACCACTGAGCCCGCCGCCTTGCACAGTGGGTCGGTGGCGGCGCCGAGGATGCCGCCCAGGCCGATGTCGCACAGGACCCGCCCGGTGGTGCCGACCGGGTCCGCGGCCGCCGGCTGCGCGATGGCGACCGTGCCGAACAGGGCGGTGAGCGCGATCAGCAGCGCGAGAAGACGGCGCCTCATGACGCCTGCCTGATCGCGGTCCACCCGGCGTCGTTGAACGCCGCGTCACCTGGCGCCGCGATCGCGGGCACCTGCGCCTGGCTCTGCGAGGCTTCGGTGGAGGCCTGGATACTCAGCTTCCAGTCCCCGCCCTGCCAGACCACGCCCACCGTGGTGACGGTGTAGTCGTCCTTCTCCGCCACGGTCTCACCGGCCTTCTGCGACACCTTCGTCAGCAGGAAGGCGGTGACCTGGACGGGGGAGGACTGGATCACCTTGAAGCCGACCACGTTGGTGCGCACGAACGCGCCGCTGGGCAGCGGCCCGGAGGCGGGCAGTCCAAGCGCGCTGCGCTCGGACGCCTCGGTCTGCGCGGCACGGTCCCGGATCTGCTGCTCGCTGGCCGCGCTCTTGTCGGCGGCGTCCATGTACGTGTTGTAGATCGCCAGTTGCTGGTCAGCGGTACTGGTGGCCCCCTCCACGTTGACCGTGCTGGCGGACACCAGCATCGCCACCGCCCCGTCCGCGGTCTGCGGGAAGCCCACCTGGTCGCCGTTGGCGACCGTCCGCGCGCCCCTGGGCATCGCCAGCCACCGCAGCGGCTCGGTCCAGGTGCTCGGGATGGTGACCGTGGGCACCGGGATCGGCGACGCGCTCGAAGTCGGCGCGCTCGACGAGGACGGCGTGCCGTCATTCGACGGCGTAGCCGAATTGTGGCTGCTGCCCGACAGTGCCGCGTAGCCGGTCAACCCGAGCACCGCGGCCACCGCCACCCCGGTCACCCACAGCAGCCCCCTGCCGCTGCCTCGCTGGTTGCGTCGCATCTCAGCCGCCCGCGATGCCATTGAGGATGGCGATCAGCGAGCTCGCCAACAAAATCGCAGCGACACCGGAGCCCATCCACTTGAACGGCTCGCTGCCGCCGCCGTTGCGGCCCTTGTCGCTGATCGCCAGCTTGTAGACGCCGAACCCGGTCGCCGCCACCCCCGCCAGCACCAGGACGTACAGGCCGTAGCCGAAGATCGTGCTGATCGTCCCATCCAAGCCCGGGATCTTCGTGGGCTTGGCATTTGGAATCAGACCCGCTAGCAGCATGGTCGTCGCCTTGGTCATCATGCGTTCTTCCCCTCCAGCCGGCGGCACAGCTTCGCGGCCGCTCGAATCACATCTGCGTCTTGAATGGCGTCCCCAGGTCCTTCAACGGTGCGCAGCACCGGCAGGTACGGCACCAGGGCGATCCCGGCAAGGCGTGCGCTCAGCGCCCGCAGCCGGTAGCGCGCCGCCGGGGCCGGCGCGGCCGGGACGTCAGCCACCAGCACCAGCCAGGGCTTCGGTACATGGGCTGGCCACTGCCTGAGCAGGTTCTCGATCAGCACCGTCGCGTAGACGGTGCTCGGGGCAACCAGCACGGGCTGCGCTCCGAACGGCACCGGCTCCCCCGGGTGCAGGACCCTCGCCCGGCCGCCTGCACCGTCGACGCCGTCCAGCATCAGTGCCACGGTGGCTACCGCGATGTCGTGCCCGTGAACTGGCGTCAGCGCGTACTTCAACGCAGCCAGTGGTTGGTAGATAGGCGCTACAGCCTGATTCGTCGTCATATCGCCGCGCCCCCGTGCGTGTGCTGTTTGAAACGTCTTTGGCTCCCTGGGACTACAGAGACTAACGTGACGGGACGACAGTGGAAGCTGGCATTTGTTTCGCTGGCCAGGGACTCCTCCCGAAACGACACGGGAACGGGAGCCATTCTGGGGGCCGGAAACGTGGGCGAATGCCCACGAACTGACGTTCCGACAGCCGTATCGTCCCGGCCGACGGCAGGGACGCTGCACTCGAACGGGTTGCGGCCATACGTGGCCGATCGGGGGATAGATGTCGAAGATTCTGGCGGGCGCAGGGGCCGCTCTACTCGCTCTGATCGGGCTGCTGGTGCTCGCACTGGTGAGCGTGATCTCCAGTCAGCAGACGGCTACCGCCTCCGCCACCGCAGCACTGACCGGCGTACCGGACGCCTTCGTCCCGTGGATCACCCGGGCCTCCCAGCAGTGCCCCCACCCTGCTCTGAGCACGGCTCTGCTCGCAGCCCAGCTCAACCAGGAGAGCGGCTTCAACGTCCGCGCACTGAGCCCGGTGGGCGCCGAGGGCCCCGCCCAGTTCATGCCTGGCACCTGGGCGACCTGGGGCCGCGACGACGACGGCAACGGCAGCGCCTCCCCCTACGACATCGGCGACGCGGTCATGGCCCAGGGCCGCTTCATGTGCAGCCTGATCGGGCAGGCCATGTCCTCCGGCATCCCCGGCGACGTCCAGGCGCTGGCTCTGGCCGGCTACAACGCCGGGTGGGCTGCTGTTCAAAACGCTCACGGCATCCCCCCGTACAAGGAGACGCAGGACTACGTCACAACCATCCTGGCCTCGATGGCGAAGTTCCAGGGCGGAGCCATCCTGGCCTCGTCGGTCACCGGCAGCGGCACCGGGCCCGACGCCGTGCGCAGGGCCATGACCCAGCTCGGCGTCGCGTACTCCTACGGCGGCGGCTCCCCGAACGGTCCCACCACCGGGTCCTGCGACGGCGACGGCGGCAGCGTGAACGGCAGGTGCGTGGCCAGCACCACCGTCGGCTGGGACTGCTCCAGCCTCGCCCAGTACGCGTACTGGCCCACCCGGCAGCTGCCGCGCACCGCCGCCGCCCAGTACTCCGCCACCGCCAACCACCCCGTCGCCCAGGCGGACCTGCGCCCCGGAGACCTACTCTTCTGGAGCCACGGCGGCGACACCGGCATCTACCACGTGGCCATCTACGCCGGCAGTGGCCAGATGGTCGAGGCGCCGCACACGAATGACGTGGTGAAGATCGCTCCGATCGGATTTATGCCTGCCTCGGACTACTACGGGGCGACCCGCCCGTAGGGCTCGACGCAGCTCCCGCAGGGCATGCGAGCCGGAGCAGAACGCAGATGCGCCGCAGACCGGAAGTCGGTCTGCGGCGCACCTGCATCGGACGGCGCCCTACCGGCCCTTGCCGCTCTTCGCCGCGGTCTTCGGCGCGGCCTCCCGGTGTGCGGCCACCCCCGCAGTAGCCGGGGCCGCACCCTTCGCGGCCGCCTTAGTAGGGCCCACGCTCGGCGACGTCGACCGGGCCGCCGCGGTGTTCACCTTCGCCCGCGATTCCCCCTGTTCCACCGCAGCACCGAGCGGCTTACGCAGCGCATTGGTGGTGGCCTGGACCAGCCGCGGGCGCATCGTCGGCTGCGGCCCCGGCTTCCAGGAGAGGTCACTCGACAAGCGGGCCAGGTGGGGCTCCACCGACTGCCCCTTGCTCTCCATGTCGGCCATCCGCGCCGCAAGCAGCGGCCACTGCCGCGCCGTCACCAACAGGTCCGCCTCCGAGTCCAAGCCGGGCATGGCCTTACGCACCATGCCGATGTACCGCTCGTTCTCCGACTTCGAGATCGCCAGCTGCTGGAGCGCCCGAGCCCGATTGCCCAGATCCAGATCCTTGGGAACGTCCAGCCCGGTCGTCATCGGCCCGTACGACACCTTCGCGTCGTGGCTCGTGGTCGGCACCGTCGCTGCTTCGAGCACCTTGGCGACGGCCTTATCGACGCCCACGCCCTCCTCATGGGCGGACGCCAGAATCGCCCTCACGTTGACGCCGCGCTCGTGCAGCTGCGCCATCGTCGCAGCCATCTCCGGCCACGCCGGGGACGACAGGATCGCCTCCCGCACTGGCCCCGCCGGCAGCGTCTCGCGCAATGCCCTGGCCCACTCGTCCGTACCCTCGCGCGCCACCCGCTCCGCGTTCGCCGCCACCTGGTCGCGCACCGTCACGGCAATCTCGCCGACGCGCGGGAGCAACTCCTCCAGCTTGACCCCGGCGGCCTTGAGCGCCATCAGCTGCTGCGCGAGCTGGGGCCAGTCCGCACCCTCCAGCAACGCCGTGCTGATGTCCGGCGGCAGGAACTTCTTCACCTCCTCCGAGGCCTGAGCCGCCGACTCCTCGGCATCGGGAAGTTCCTCCTCCTTCCCGGCCCGGTTCTGCTGCTGGCGACGGACAGCGTCCGCAATGGCCATGACCAGACGGAACGACATCACAGAGGTCTGCACCGCCTCGGCGGCGGCCTCCGCGAACGCCTCCCCGGCCCGATCCTCTGGCACCGGTGTTGCCATGTTCTCTCCCCTCGTTACCGGGCCCGCCTGGGGCCCTTGCGCTGCTCTTCGCCCGGCCGACGTGTCACTCCGGGTGCTGCCGTCTTGCGCGGCGTACCGGTGCGACCGGTGCCGCCCGCGGACGTCGGCGACGGGTTCTTGACGGGGGCGGCCACAGACGCATCGCGCTGCCGCTGCCACCCGTACAGCCTCCATGTAAGCACCTCGGCGACCGAGTCCGCTGAGTCCAACTCCCGGATGGAGGCGACTGCCGCGAGGATCTCGGCCGGGTCCTCCCCCGTCTTCTCGATGTCCGCCAACCGTGTGCGCAGTGCGGGCCACGCCGAGTCCGCGAGCACGGCAGGGGCATGCCCGGGAACAGCCTCCTGGAGCACGCCCGCCATCAGCCGCTCGCCCGCGACCGACGGCGCCGCACGGCCTCCGGCTGGCCGGGCTTGGGCGCGCTTCGGGCGGGGCCGGTACGTACGTGCCGCGCTCGCGCCGGCGGTCACCTCGACGGCTTCACGCAGCAGTCGACCGGCCCGGCCAGCAGCCTCCGCCTGGGCGCGGTGCTCCTGCGCCTGGTGCCAGCGGCGGGCAGCCTCGATCGCGGTCACCAAGGCCAGCAGGAAGCCCAGTGCGGCGACCGTGTCACTGCGTCCGGCTGCGGCCGACGATTGGGACAGCAGCTGTGACGACTCCCGGTACAGGGCACGTGCCTGACCCTCCAGCGCACGGTCCCCCGGGGCGCGCGAGGCGCGCTCGAACTCGTACGCCGTGTCCTTCATCTGACCGCGCACCATGCGCGGCGAGATCACTGCCGCGATGACAATGAGGTCGCCCAGCGCCGCGACGTCTCCGGCCCCCTGATGCAATCCGCCCGCGCCCAGAAGGTCGGCGGCCGCGCGCACCCGCTGCTCGGCCTCGCGCCACATCTCCGCCGGCGCAATCGTGGGCACGGACACCGGGATCGCCCAGCGCTCCCGCACGCGCGGAAGGGACAGGTCCGCGGCGAGCCGGGCGCCAGGAAACCACACCGGAGTCTGTCCGGTGTCACGGTCGCCGGGCATGGCCACCGAGTACCCGGTGATGTTGCCGTCCGGTGCCACGCGCTGCTTCACCCGCACACCGGCGGCGGTCAGCCTGGCGAAGAAGTCATCGTCGCTCACGGCGGCGGCCGCGGCCTCGCGCACCGTCCGCTGGAGCGTCTCGCGCACTGGCTCCGGCAGACCGCGCCGGGCCGCTTTCTCCTGCTCTCCTGTCTTCGGCCACTTCTTCGCCGTCTTGTCGCCGTGGGTCAGTCGCCGCAGTCCGAACTCGACCTCGAACTTCCGCGCGGCCGCGTGCATCTTGGGGATGTCCTGCCGCAGCCGCGGCTGCCGACCGTCCTGCCGGGCCTGCGTCGCGACGATGTGGATGTGGTCGTCAGCATGCCGGATCGCCACCCATCGGCAGGCCTGATCGTCTCCGTGCTCGGCGATGCCGGAGGCGTGCATCATCTCGCGGGCGACCCGCGCCCATTCTTCGTCCGTCAAGAGGCGGTCCTCGGGCGCGTTGCGTACCGCCACGTGGTACACGTGCTTGGCCGGGCGCTTGCCCAGCAGAGCGTGAACCGGGGCGTCCATGATGAGCGCCAGGTCGGCAATCGTCATGTCCGCCGACCGCGCCGGGTCATCGACGTACGGGTCATCCCACGACGCCACCATGTGCGGGTCGGTGTGCTCGTCACGCTTGCCCGGACCGTACAGGTAGTCCAGCAGTCCCCAGGTGTCGTCACCCTCCCTGGCCTTCTTCGGCATCACGAGCGCGGCCGCCGCTCGCGCATCACCTGAAGCGTCGCCTCATCCATGCGACGGACCGACTGGAGCACCGCCTCCATCGCGGCCAAAAGCTGATCGCCGGTCACCGTCCCATCGGCGTTCAATGCCTTCGCCATCTGGTTGACGTTGTTGCCGATACGCGAGACCTGGTTGCGCGCCTGGATCAACTCGGCGAGAACGTCACGGGCATCGACCGAGACTGGGACGACCTTCTCCGTCGCAACGTCCAGGGCAGCGGTGCCAACCCAGGAGGCAAGGGCTTGATTGTCGCGCGCGGCGGCCTCGGTGACGATGGCCAGCTCGGTGCCACTGTAGGACACAAGGAAGCGGTTGGTGCGACGTCCATCGGCTTCGCGCTCGCGACGGCGCTTCGGTGCCCGGCGCCGGCCATCGGCCGGTGACGAATCTGTCACAGAAGCCTCCCTTCCAACCACCCGGTCCGTCCTCGGACCAATGATCACAGAGCCGCCACCCTACCGGGCGGACGGCGAGTGATCACGCTTACTGATATCAGTAAGCACTAACTCGCTTCCGGTGGCTAAGGCCGCCGGAAGCGCTCTACGAGATTGGTCGTGCCCTATCGGGTAGGGCACGAATACTGCCGCGGCAGGGGTGCGCCATCGCCGCCGCCGGCTGGCTGAGCCAGTACGATCACGCCATGGCGAGAGCGAACGACATCATGCAGCGGATGAGGCAGGTCCAGGCGGCGCGCGAGAAGGCCTTCGAGCCGCTCGCGGAGATCCTGGGACAGCGCGCGGAACTCCAGCACCAGCTGGCTGAGCTGGACGCACCGTACGGCGAGGCGTTCGCCGCTGCGGAGGCGGCCGGGTGGACGGCGGTGGAGTTGCAGGCCATCGGCGCCGAGCAGCCCGTGAAGCCTGCGAAGGTCCGTACGCGTAACCGGCGGACAGCACCGAAGGGGGCACCAGAGGACACTGCGGAGGAGTCGGCGTCCGCGCCGCCGGCGGGAGCCACGACGGCCCCGTAGGAAGCCGCCAGCATGTCGCCACGCCGACCACTGGCAGCAACTCCAGATCACCAGCGAGAACGCGCAGAGAGGGCCCCGCGATGCGGGGCCCTTCGCGTTGCGGCGGACCTGATCCGCTGGTGGTCAAGAGCCCCTCGCGGTGCAGTCCGCAGAGTGCAGCAATCCAGTTTTCTGGAACACGCAGCAGCGACCGGCGCTGGAAGCGCCGTAGCGGGCCACTGTTCTCCAGTGGCCCGCCGGGGCTTCGCCGTAGGGGTGGGTCAGGCTGCGGCGAACAGCTCCAGCTGCTCGACCGCCAGGTGGTCGGCGTGCTGCGCGCGCTGGGCTGGAATGCCGATGTCGGTGGCCTGGTCCGGGTGCGCCGCATCCAGCTGGTAGAGCGTCGCCTGGTAGGTGACCGTCGGCTGGTACCAGTCCTCGCCCTGGACTGCGGCGGAGACGGCGGCGCCCATGAACGGGCTCACCGGGTCGGCGATCATCTGCGCCACGTTCCGCACTCCCCTGGCTCCCCGGCGCGTGGGGATGTAGGTCCACGGGTAGTTGCGGCGGAAGCCGACCAGGATGCCGAGTTCGGGCAGGGTGATCGTGGTGGTTCCCTCGCCCTGGGGAACGTCGGCCGGGCGGAACCGGATGCCGTACCAGGTGGCAGTGACGCACTGGCCGGTGTCGTTGAGGGGGAAGGAGCCGCCGCCCAGCGGGTTGCCGGTCTCGGGGTTCACCCGGCGCTTGCCGCGGGTGTCGGCCCACCAGTCCGAGGGGAGCTTGAGCGCGGCCGCGACGGTCACCTTCGGCAGGGCGGGGCGTCCCTGGTAGGGCTCGATTCGACGGTTGAGCTCCGGTGCCCAGTCGGGCAGTCGGCCGGTGCGCTTGAGGACGTGGGACCACATCGTCCGTGCCGCCTGGTCGCCGTCCACATGGTCCGCGTAGCGGGGCTTCTCGTAGCGGGTGGCGACCATCCACGCGCGCTCGCGGTGGGTGGCCGCACCGTAGTCGGCGGCGTCTTCGATCTGCCATGAGCACCAGGACCAGCCGAAGCCCTCGACGCTGACGATCTCGGACTGAATGGCCTCTGCAAGGGCCGGGCTCTGGCGGAGCAGGTTGGCGCTCTGCTCCATGGTGATGGACACCAGCGGGGCACCGTTCTGGACCAGGCACATGGGCCAGATCAGCATCTCGGCCATGAGCGCGGTGCGCTGGTCGGA
Source organism: Streptacidiphilus carbonis (assembly GCF_000787775.1). Lineage (GTDB taxonomy): Bacteria > Actinomycetota > Actinomycetes > Streptomycetales > Streptomycetaceae > Streptacidiphilus > Streptacidiphilus carbonis. The sequence continues at coordinate 81,693 of NZ_BBPM01000031.1, forward strand.
GACCGCGCTCGCCGCCCACTCGCGGAAGGCTGCGGGGGTCATGGTGGGGGGAAGGTGGCCACCGCCGCAGCCCTCGCCCCAGTCGGCGTCGGGGTGGTCTTCCATGCCGTCCAGGACGTCGCCGAAGTAGCTGTGCGGGCCGCCGTAGAGGCTGCACAGATCGTCCACCTCCAGGAAGCCGAAGGCCTCGCTGGCCTGCCACATGATCGACTGGAGTTCGCTGATCTCAGCCGCGTTCCAGCCCGAATGCTTGCCCGCCCCGGAGAGGGTCTGGCATGGCGGTGAGCCGTGGAAGCGGCGCACGCCCCGCAGGACCGGGTGGCGCGGGTCCAGGGTGCGGATGTCCGCCTCGACCACCCAGTGACCGGCGGCCCGGGCGGTGGCTGCGGCGTCCCGGTTGCACTCGATCAGCACCCAGTCGCCGCTGTTGTCCACCAGTGCACGCCCCGCCGACATTCCGCCCGGGCCTCCGAAGGCCTCGATCCCGCGTTCGGGACTGCCCGGGGTCCAGGGGCGCGCCCAGTGCGGCGGGTAGGGGTATGCGACCTCGGTGCAGGTGCGGCAGTCGGCGCACTGCGCGCCGGTGCCGCACACGATGCAGTCGGCGCACGTCCAGCCGTCCCACGCCAGTACCGCCGGCTGGAAGCCGTTCGCGTAGGGTCGCCCGTCCTGGTCCGTCGCCGCGTCGGTGGTGCCGTCGCGCACAGGGGTACTCACCATGACCGTCCTTGATCGTTGGGGTTCTCGGTGTGGCCCGGGGGCCGGTGTCGGGAGGGGATTCCCGCCCCCTTTCGACATGACCAATACTCTCAAGTTTTGGACTGTGAGTCAACCGCGACGCCCCATAAATCCGCAGGTCGGAAGGGATTTTGAGGGCGTCTCAGTCGCCGTTCTTCGCCCTCCTGATGTCCGCCTTGCGACCGATTGCCCGGGACGCAGCGTCCTCTGTCGGGCAGGCTGGGACCACGTGAATGCCGGGAGCCCTGGGGCCTTGGCATAGCCAGGTCGTCCCCACCGGGCGGGCCTCTGGGCAGCTCGTGGCGGAGGCCCGGGAGCCGGACGGCGGCCACGCCGGAGGGCGCTCCCCGTACGGCGAGCAACCACTCCATCGCGGTTGTCGTCCCGGGGTCTGGGACCACGGGTCGGCACCGTTCCCTGTGCTACGAACTGCACCTTGGGCACGGGCGTGATGGCGAAGCGTTGTCCGGCCATCGTCCGTTGCACGGGCCGCTGACCGCGTGCGGCCGGACGGCGACGGCCACCACTCTGGGACCGGTTTGCACCGGCCGTGCGGGCGGCAGGTGCTGCCTCTGCTACCGGGCTTCCTTGCGGGCCTGGGTGACGATCGCCCTCCAGGTGCTCAGGGATTGGCCGTGGCGCTCGGCGAGCATCGCGGCCACGTCTCCGGCCTTCCTGGAGGGCATCGCGGCCAGCGCCTCGGCGGCCAGCTGGACGCGTGAGTCGGGCGTCGTCGCCTTCGCCGCGCGGACTGTGGGGTCGGGTCCGGAGGGGCGTCCCCCGGTGGTGCCGAACCCGCTGGCGGGATCGTCTGCCCATGCCCAGAGTTGGGCTCGGGTGCGGTACTCGCGGGTGCGGGTGGGCAGCTCCTCGACGCGGACCGGGGCGGGCCACCGCGGAGGCGGGCTCTTGGCGTACTGGGTGATCCGGGCCGGGTCGACGCCGAGCACGCGGGCCTGCTTCGCCGGCGGGAGCGGCTCGTCCGGGTCGCCGCTGCGGTCGATGCCGGACAGGTCCCGGGGCTGCTTTGGCAGCGCCTCGAACCAGGCGCTCCACGCCCCGACGTCCCAGTGCATGACGCCGTCGAAATCGCGGGGCGCCGGGTGGCCGTTGGCGTCCCGTTCGCTCCACAGTGCGCCCAGGGTGGCCCGGCTGTAGCCGCTGTGCTCGATCAGGTCCTCGCGGGTCGCCCACTGGCGACCGTCGACGTCTCTCACGGGTGTGCTCCTGGTGGTGGTCGGTCTGGATACGATGATGCCGGTTCGGTTTTGGGTCTGTTGAGGACCCTCGGTGGCCGGACCGCACGGCCCGGCGGGATTCCCACGCTTTTGCGCCCCGCCGGGCCCCTCGCTGTCCGGCCCCGGATAGCCGGGCGACCCGTCAGAACAGGGCGCCCTGCGTCTGGTCGGCAGGCTCAGCGGCTCGGGCGCGTCGGCGCCCCGCTCGCGCGCTGCCCCCCTCCGTCTGGCGGCCGGAGTCGGCCTTGGCCGGTCCGGCTTCGGCCGCAACCGGCGGTGCGGACTCGACAGGGAGCGGGCCGTCCTTGGGGCAGGGGCACCGGCACCACCAGGCGCACGGCGCGTCGTCCAGGCGGAGGAGGACCTGCGCGACGGCCACGCCCTGGGCGTTGTGCACCTGGTCGGTGTTGTCGTCCACGTCCGGACCGCACTTCTGCCGGTGGACGCACAGGTCGCAGCGGCCGGAGAGGCAGTTCCAGCAGGTGCCCCGCTCGCAGTTCGCCCAGCGGCGGAACCCGAACGGGTACTTGGCCTCGATCACCTGGTGGTGCCCGGGCCACACCTGCTCGCGCACCCACGCGCCCTCGTTCTCGCCCATCGGCGACGCGTTGGGCACCGGGTCCACGATGCCCATGATCAGGGCCGCCTGGAGGTTCAGTAGCGGGATGTCCCGTACGAGCTCGCGCTCCTCGGCGGTGAGGGTGCGCTGGGGGCGTCGGATGACGGGGCGGGCGGTGGTGCTCATGGTCTCGTTCATGCTGGGTCCTTCGAGGTTGAGGGATTCGGTGTGGCGTGCGGCCGCCGGTGGGGGAGCGGGATTCCCGCCCCGCTCCCCCACCGGCCCGGGCCGGTCAGCTCCGGGCGCGCTCGATGATCTCCCGCAGGCTGATGGACTTCTTGAACTGCTGGCCCATCTCGACCTCGGCCTCGGCGTACTCGGCGAACAGCTGCGGGTTGAGCTGCGCGGAGCGCACCAGGTCGTCGGTGTGGGCGAGCGGGCAGGCCCGGCAGCTCAGGCGCCGCATGCCCTGGTCGTAGGCCTCGTGGTGCTCGATGCCGTTGTCCCGGTGGATCTGCCACACCTGCTCGGTGGTGAGCTGATGGATCGGCAGCCACGTCGTCACGACCCGCTTCGTGCCCTTGCCGCTCATCCGGTTGCGCTCCATCTCCGGCTTCTTGGCGCGGGCGGCGGACTCTTCGGCGCGCATACCCATCGCGTAGCCGACCCGGGGCGCGCGCCCCAGGTTCAGCTCGGCGCCGATCTCGTCCACGTAGTCGCGCCCGACGGCCGTCTTCGTGTCGCTCGTGCAGAAGCGCGCGAAATGCCCGGGCCAGTTGCCGTGGGACCGAATCCGCTCCCACAGGGAGCCCCACCGCTGGCTACGGCGTACGGCGAAGGGGACCTGGTACTGCTCGGCGTGCGAGCGCGCGACTTCGAGCGCACCGGGCCACTCGATCAGGTGCCCCTGCGCGGTGCTGCCGAGGTCGCAGTGCAGCACCCGGACCTTGTGCAGCTGGCCCGCCGCGTCGGCCCGGGTGCACACCTCGTGCACGGTGGCACCGCTGTCTTTGCCGCCGCTGTCGCCGACCACCACGAAATCGACGGCGTCGAAATCGAACTCGGCCGCGGGCGCGGCCGGCGCGACGGCGGCCAGGGCGAACAGTTCCATCTGCGCGGCGGCACAACCGGTGCCGCACGGCGGGGTGAAGGGGATCTTCGTCACAGTTCTCTCCTCGTTGAGGCGTTCGGTGTGGTGGTGCCAGGCCCCGGTGGGGGAGCGGGATTCCCGCCCCGCTCCCCCACCGGACAGGGGCCGGTCACCTGCTCCGGTCGGCCCGGGCGTAGTTGTGGAAGTCGTCGCTGCCGGGGAACTCGGTCGGCTCGGCGACCGGCGCGCACAACCAGCTTCCCGGCGGGCCGGGCGTCTCCTGCTGCCCGCTGAGCCAGCGGTAGATGTCCGGCTGGACCTCGAAGAGACCGCCGTCCCACTCCTCCGCGTAGAACTGCGAGTTGCCGCCGAACCCGTACTCGTCCACGTGGTCCCAGACGCAGACCAGGTACGGGCCGCCCTCGTCGTAGATGCGACCGAAGACGGCCCGGATGTCGTCGGCGCTGTACCCGTCCTCGAACCGGCCGTGCAGGTCGGCGATGTCGGCCAGCAGGCCCGGGAATCGCGGGTCCTGGTCGTCGTACTCGGGGTCCGTCATTGTCGGTTCCCTTCCGGGGAGAAGTTGAGGTTCTTCGGCGCCGCCCGGGCGGGGATGCCCGTCCCGCCGGCGTCAGGGTGATGTGGTGAGGTCGGTGCTGCCCGCCGGTCCCGGGAGGGTCCGGGACCGGCGGGCGCCGGGGCTACTGCTGGTAGGCGGCGATCAGTTCGCGGACCTGGTCCTCGCCGATGCATCCGCCGTCGTGGCGGTAGATGCTCGGCGGGTTGCCGTTGCGCCCACGGTGGTGGGACCAGTACCGGACGCCGGACCAGCCGCACAGCTCGCAGGCCAGGTACCAGGGGTTGTCGCTGCCCGGGAAGCCGTGGAGCACGACCCGCCAGTGGTGCTCAGTGAGTCCGGCGAAGGCGATGCGGGCACCGAGGAGGTTGCGGGCGCTGGCGGGCATCCGCGGGTGCAGCAGGGGCACCGGGCCGTGCAGCGGCTGCGGGGCCTCGGCGCGGACCTGGTCCAGCGCGACCGCCGCGATTGCACCGGCGGCGTACTCCTCGACCAGGTAGGTGGCGGCCATGTCGATGCCCTTGGTGCCGGTCGGCGGGCGACGGAGATTGTGCTCGCCCTCGGTGGTGACGACCAGCCAGTCCCGGTGCCAGCGCATGGCCTGGCCGATGACCCGGTCCTTTCCGATGATCACGGGGTAGCGGCATTCGATGTCCGGCTCCCCGATGCGGAACGGCAGGGTGGCGGTGGTGGTGCTCATGTTCTTGCTCCTTGTTGGGGTTCTCGGTGTCGGGCCCCGGCGGGGTGGACGGGATTCCCGCCCCGTCCACCCCGCCGG
>NZ_BBPM01000030.1:0-29625 GCF_000787775.1 Streptacidiphilus carbonis
GCGCCCCCGCGCCGCGCAAGCCCTCCCCGGCCACCCCCGCAGCGACCCCCGTCCGCACCGTCGGCCTCGCAGCTTCCGGCGCCGCTGCCGGCGCCGCCGCGGCGTCGCGGGCCGGTGCCGGGCGGGTGCGGCCGATGGAGCCGCGCCCCGCCCTGCTGATCCGCCGTCTGGGTGCCCGACTGCTGGACACTGCCGTGCTCGTGGGTGCGGTGTCCGTGGTCGGGGTCCCGCTGGTGCAGCAGGCGTCGCAGCACCTCCGTGACAAGATCGACGCGGCCCGCACGCTGTCCGGACAGACCCAGGTCTGGCTGGTGGACCCCACGGTGCTGGGGGACGCCGCGCTGCTGCTGATCGCGGTGCTGGTGGTCGGATTCGTCTATGAGGCGCTGCCCACCGCGGCGTGGGGCCGCACCCTCGGCAAGGCGCTGTTCGGGCTGCGGGTGGTGGACCGGCGGTCCAAGCGGCCCCCGGCGCTGGCGCGTTCCCTGGTCCGCTGGCTCACCTATCAGCTGTCGATGCTGCTGCTGGTCGGTGTGTTCGGTCTGCTAAGGGGTCTGACGGACCGTCCGTGGCGGCGCGGCTGGCACGACCGGGCGGGGCGCACGCTGGTGGCGGCTGCAAAGACCCGGGCGGCCAGAAGGACCTGATGTGACCCATGTGCACGACATGCGGGGTCAGGTCCTGATCTGTTGCCATATCAGATGATCTACTCGTGGTATGACCACGCCCGAGCCGCCCGGCGAGCCGACACCGCCGTCGTTCGAGAAGCCCGCCACCGGCGGCTCACCGTACGACCAGCCCACGTCAGAGCAGCAGCCCACGTCGCCCTACGGCGAGAACCCGTACGCCGACAACCCGTACGGCAATGCCCAGCCGTACTACGACCCCACCCGTGACCCCACCGGCACCGTGCACAGCGGGATGCCGCCGCTGGGAGGGCTCGGGTACCGGCTGCTCGCCAGGATCATCGACGGCATCCTGGTGGCGATCGTCGGGACCCCGTTCTATGTGATCGCGGCGGCCGCCAAGAACAACGACCGGACCATGTCCACCTTTGTGGCCGAGACCGCGCTGCTGCTGATCTACTTCATCTACGAGGGCCTGATGCTGACCCTGGCGGGTGGTCAGACCCTCGGGAAGAAGGCCATGAAGATCCGGGTGGCGATGCTCGCGGACGGCTCGGCCCCGGCGGGCAGCCCCGGGTGGATCCGGGCGGCGGTGTACTCGCTGCCGAACATCGTCTGCTGCGTCTGGCAACTGGTCAATGTGCTGTGGTGCACCTGGGACCGCCCGTACCGGCAGTGCCTGCACGACAAGGCGGCGAGGACCGTGGTCGTGAAGGTGGTCTGACTCCGGTGGCCGGTATGCCTGGAGCGCCCGCCCCGTACATCGGGGACGGGCGCTCCAGGCACACCGGCTTCAGCCGCGCGCGCTCTCACGCTCCCGCTCGATCGACTCCACCGGCGGGGCCGAGGCGGGACGGCCGCCGGCCACCATGCGGCTCTGCGTCGGTTTGGCCCCGCGCCGGGCGGGCGCGGTTATCGCCAGGGCGAGGGCGATGGTGCCGAGGGTCAATCCGAGGATCATCAGCAGGCTGATCGCCAGCAGGCTGTGGGTGCCGGAGGCGGCGAGGAGGGCGACCGTGGCTACGACCACCGCGAGCGTGCCGTAGCAGATCTGGGCCGGTGTCAGACGTGGCATGGCTGTTCCGTCCTTGGGCTTCGGGGCTGCGGGCCGGGGGGTCGGACTCCGCTGAAGGGGGCCTGAAGTTGCTGCCGCTCGGGCTTTCCGGTACGGGTGGCACGGGGGGCCGCCTCCCGGAAAATTGGAGCCGTGTTCATCAGCTGAAATACCCGGGTCGGTGACCGATGACGCCCAGCCTAACCTCACTTGGGGAGGCACAGGGGGCGCATCGGCTCATCGAAAGGGCGGAAGGTTCCCTCTGGCACATGCCGCGGGCCCCCTCGCGCGCCCCATCCGCCGCCGTGCGCCCCACCCCGCTCAACCACCGCACCCGTGGAGCCAGTTGGACGCTCCTGCGGAGTCAGTCGGCCAGCACCACCGGCGTCCCGGTGAGGGTCACCCCGGCGTCCTTCAGCTGCTTGAGCGCCGTCTCGGTGGACTCCTCGCCCACGCCGGCCGTCAGGTCCAGCAGCACCCTGGTGGTGAACCCCTCCCGGGCCGCGTCCAGCGCGGTGGCCCGCACGCAGTGGTCGGTGGCGATGCCGACCACGTCCACCTCGGTCACCCCGCGCTGCCGGAGCCAGTCGGCCAGCGACACCCCGTGCTCGTCCGCGCCCTCGAACCCGCTGTACGCGGCGGCAAACGCGCCCTTGTCGAACACCGCTTCGATCGCACCGGAGGTGACGGTGGGTGCGAAGTTCGGGTGGAAGCCGACCCCCTCGGTCCCGGCCACGCAGTGCACCGGCCAGCTGGTGGCGAAGTCGGGGGTCGCCGAGAAGTGGCCGCCCGGGTCGATGTGGTGGTCGCGGGTGGCCACCACATGGGCGTATCCGGCGGTGGACTCGGCGACCAGGTCGGTGATCGAGGCGGCGACCTCGGATCCTCCGGCCACCGGGAGGCTGCCGCCCTCGCAGAAGTCGTTCTGCACGTCGACGACGATCAGTGCGCGGTGCATGGCTCTCCTAAGAGCTGTGCCGGGAGGGTGCGGGGTGTTGCAACGAGAGTAGGGAGCGCCGCGCGTTCTTGCGAGGGGGAGGCGCCGTCCGCGTCCGCGGACGCCACGGGGACGCCACGGGACGCCACCATGCGGAGGCGGGGCGCCCGGTTGTCATCCCGGCTACAGACCGCGCTCGGCCGGGACCAGGTAGTCGGTCGGGACGACCGGTTCGCCCTTGGACAACTGGGTGGCCGAGATCGGCAGTTGGGCGCGTGACCGCAGGTGCCGCTCGCGCGCGGCGAGCAGCGGCTCGCGGCCGACCACGGTGCCGCCGGCGATCAGCGGGATCTGCAGCAGCCGGTCGGCCAGCTCGGTCGGCACCGGTCCGGTGCCGACCACCTCGGCCTCGGCCACGCCGTCCTGGTCCAGTCGGCGCGCGCCCCACTTGCGCCCCCCGCGGCTGGTCTTGCCCCCGGCGGAACGTTTCGCCACCGGGACCAGCGGCGCGGCCGGGTCGTCCGAGGCGGCCCGGGCCACCAGCTTGTAGACCATCGCGCAGGTCGGCTGCCCGCTGCCGGTGACCAGCGAGGTGCCCACCCCGTAGCCGTCCACCGGGGCGCTGCCGAGCGCGGCGATGGCGTACTCGTCCAGGTCGCTGGTGACGGTGATCCGGGTCTTCTCCGCGCCCAGCTCGTCCAGCTGCCGGCGCACCCGGTGGGCCAGCATCAGCAGGTCGCCGGAGTCGATCCGGACCGCGCCCAGCTCGGGCCCGGCCACTTCGATCGCCGTGCGGACGGCCTCGGCCAGGTCGTAGGTGTCGATCAGCAGGGTGGTGCCGCGTCCCATGCTCTCGATCTGGGCGGTGAAGGCGTCCCGCTCGCTGTCGTGCAGCAGTGTGAAGGCGTGCGCGCTGGTGCCGGCGGTGGGCAGGCCGTACCGGAACCCGGCCTGGAGGTCGGAGGTGGCCGAGAAGCCGGCCACGTACGCGGCGCGGGCCGCCGAGACGGCCGCCTGCTCGTGCGCCCTGCGCGCGCCCATCTCGATCAGCGGGCGGCTGCCGGCGGCCGCGGACATCCGGGAGGCGGCGGCGGCGATCGCCGAGTCGTGGTTGAGGATCGAAAGGATCACCGTCTCCAGGATCACCGCCTCGGCGAAGCTGCCCTCGACCACCATCAGCGGCGAGCCGGGGAAGTAGCACTCGCCCTCGCCGTAGCCGCGGATGTCGCCGCTGAAGCGGTAGTCGGCCAGCCAGGCGAGGGTGGCGTCGTCGACGACCGCCTGGTCGGAGAGCCAGTCGAGCTGCGGGGTGTCGAAGCGGAAGGCCTCCACCGCGTCCAGCACCCGGCCGGTGCCGGCCACCACGCCGTAGCGGCGGCCCTCGGGCAGCCGGCGGGTGAAGACCTCGAACACCGAGCGGCGGCGAGCAGCCCCGCTCCGCAGCGCGGCCTGCAGCATGGTGAGCTCGTACCGGTCGGTGAGCAGCGCGGTGGACTGCGCTGGCGCAGTCATCTGGGCGGCGTCCATACGATGATGCTAGCGCCATCTCGTCAGTTTGACGATTTCTCTCCGGCGGGCTGCCCCGGATCGCTTGTGATTCCCCCGGATGGCAGCATTGGAGTGTCCCGAAAATGTTTAGGCAGGGGAGTCACATCGTGAGCGTCGCGCCGGTCGAGATCGAGCGCACCGAGTGGGACACGTCCTCGCAGGAGACGCCGTCCCCGGACACCCCCTGGGTCACCGTCGTCCACAATGACCCGGTCAATCTGATGAGTTACGTCGAGTACGTCTTCCAGTCCTACTTCGGCTACCCCAAGGACAAGGCGCGGAAGCTGATGATGGACGTGCACCACAAGGGGCGCGCCTCCGTCTCCAGCGGCAGTCGCGAGGAGATGGAGCGGGACGTCCAGGCGATGCACGGCTACGGTCTCTGGGCGACGCTGCAGCACGACAGGTGACGTACGCTCAGGCCGCTCGGCGTTCGCTTTCCGTTGATGCTCCTGCTCCGCCTCCTGAACCACAGCCGATGACTGAAAGGCGCCACGGACCCCTCATGGCCGGACTGTTCAAACCCGCTCGCCACGGTGGCGCGTCACTCACCCTCGACCCGGTGGAGGTGTCCATCCTGCGCAATCTCTCCGTCCAGATGCTGGAACTCCTCGGTCCGGGGGACGAGCCGGAGGCGGACGAGGACCCGCTGGCCAGGCTGTTCGCAGAGGGTCCCAGCAAGGCGCCGGAGGATCCGGCACTGGCCCGGCTGTTCCCCGACGCCTACACGGCGGGGGAGGACTACGGCGAGGGCGAGGACGCCGGTGAGCTGTCGGCCGAGTTCCGCCGCTTCACCGAGAACGACCTGCGGGCCCGCAAGCGCGACGACGCCCTGGCCGTGGTCCGCAGCCTGGACGGGGCCGGCAGCGACCGCAAGGGCCGCAGCCAGGTCCAGCTGGACAAGGACGGCTGCACGCACTGGCTCGGCGGGCTGAACGACCTGCGGCTCACACTGGGCAGCCGACTGGAGGTCAGCGACGACCCGGAGGAGGCCGAGGCGATGTACCGCCTTCCGGACGAGGACCCGCGCAAGCCGCTGATGATGGCGTACCTCTGGCTCGGCGGGCTGCAGGAGACGCTGATCGAGGCCATGGCCCGCTGAGCGCGGGGCGCGCGGTGCCGGGGCGGGTGATGCCGGGCGGGTGATGCCGGGGCAAAGCGGTACCGGTGTCGGCGGTGCCGGGGCGGGAGATGCCGGTGCGGGAGATGCCGGGCCGGGAGATGCCGGGCCGGGCGGGTCCGGGCGGGGGCGCCGCGGGAGCCTGCTTATCCTGGCGCCATGCTGACCATCACCCGAGCCCTGCACGACGCGATCGTCGCCCACGCCCGCGCCGACCACCCCGACGAGGCCTGCGGCGTCGTCGCCGGCCCCGCCGGGACCGACCGGCCCGAGCGGTTCATCCCGATGCTGAACGCCGCCCGCTCGCCCACCTTCTACGAGTTCGACTCGGGTGACCTGCTCAAGCTCTACCGCGAGATGGACGACCGGGACGAGGAGCCGGTGGTCGTCTACCACTCGCACACCGCCACCGAGGCCTACCCCTCCCGCACCGACGTCTCCTACGCCTCCGAGCCGGGCGCCCACTACGTGCTGGTGTCCACGGCGGACAGCGGCAGCGACGAGGGGCCGTTCCAGTTCCGGTCGTTCCGCATTGTGGACGGCGAGATCACAGAGGAAGACGTCGAGGTCGTCGAGGACTACGCCTGAGCGGGCCGGCGGACGCCCCCGGAGCCCCCCGAGAGGCCTCCGGGGGCGCTGCGGTGGGACGGCGGTCCCGAAAAGTGAGATCCGACCATCCACTGAGTGGGACGGGCATCCCTTTTGGGGGTCGGGAATCTATACGATGAGCCCATGCGTTCCCTCGATGTGAGCACTCCAGCCCCAGGCATCCGCCTCGTGGCACGGCTGCACGTCGACCTGTGCCGCCTCGCCAGCGCGATCTGTCAGCCCAGCTGAGCCCGCACAGCGCCGCTGTCCGCACGACTCCGCCGACCCGCGGTCCGACTCCGCGGTTCGGCTCTGCCGTTCGACTCCGTGCCCGCGCAGTCCGCGCCAAGGCCGGGCGGCATCGCACGCCTTCCCCACCGACAGCCCCTCCCTCTCCCACTCCACAGGAGCGCAGCAGCCATGGCCATCGAGGTCCGCATCCCCACCATCCTCCGCACCTACACCGACGGCGCCAAGGCGGTCGAAGGCAACGGCGCCACCCTGGACGCGCTCTTCGCCGACCTCGACGCCCGCCACCCCGGCATCCGCGCCCGCCTGGTGGACGCCGGCGAGCTGCGCCGCTTCGTCAACGTCTACCTGAACGACGAGGACGTCCGCTTCCTGGACGGCATCAACACCGCGCTCGGCGACAACGACAACGTCACCATCCTCCCCGCCGTCGCCGGCGGGTCCGTCTGATGAAGTACGACACCCCCCTCGAAGCCGTCGGCAACACCCCGCTGGTCGGCCTGCCGCGCCTCTCTGCAGCCATCCCCGGCAATCTGGGCAGTGACGGGCACGGGGCGGGTGCCGTACGCCTCTGGGCCAAGCTGGAGGACCGCAACCCGACCGGCTCGATCAAGGACCGCCCGGCACTGCACATGATCGAGCGGGCCGAGGCCGACGGCCGGCTCACCCCGGGCTGCACGATCCTGGAGCCGACCAGCGGCAACACCGGCATCTCGCTCGCCATGGCGGCCAAGCTCAAGGGCTACCGGATGGTCTGCGTGATGCCGGAGAACACCAGCGAGGAGCGGCGCGAGCTGCTGCGCATGTGGGGCGCCGAGGTCATCCCGTCCCCGGCTGCCGGCGGCTCCAACACGGCCGTCCGGGTCGCCAAGGAGCTCGCCGCCGAACACCCCGACTGGGTGATGCTCTACCAGTACGGCAACCCCGACAACGCGGGCGCGCACTACGCCACCACCGGCCCGGAGATCCTCGCCGACCTGCCGACGGTCACCCACTTCGTGGCCGGCCTCGGCACCACCGGCACCCTGATGGGCGTCGGCCGCTACCTGCGCGAGAAGGTCCCCGGCGTCACCATCGTCGCCGCCGAACCGCGCTACGACGACCTGGTCTACGGGCTGCGCAACCTGGACGAGGGCTTCGTCCCCGAGCTGTACGACGCCTCGGTGCTCTCCACCCGCTTCTCGGTCGGCTCGGCGGACGCCGTCCGGGGCACCCGTGACCTGCTCCAGCAGGAGGGCATCTTCGCCGGGGTCTCCACCGGCGCGATCCTGCACGCCGCCCTGGGCGTCGGCCGCAAGGCCGCGAAGGCGGGCGAGCGCGCCGACATCGTCTTCGTCGTGGCGGACGGGGGCTGGAAGTACCTCTCCACCGGCATCTACACCGCGGCCACCACCGAGGACGCGGTCGAGGCGCTGCAGGGCCAGCTCTGGGCCTGACCGATCCGCGGACCGGGCGGCCCGCGGGCCCGCCCGTGCCGTGCCGACAGCGGCCCCCACCTGTGTGACACGGGTGGGGGCCTTCTGTTTATCCGTTTCCTGATCCAGAACCGTCACAGAACGTCGACAGGGAACGATCAGCGAGCCACTCCGTCGTTGGGCCCGGAAAAGGTTGAGAACGATTCAGCCGACCAGCGGGTGAGAACCCGTCAGACCTGGTCACGCGTCCAGCCGGAGGAGGTACGGGATGAGTCCTCGTAATGGAGAGCTCTGGTCCTACACCGAGATCGCCGCTCATATCGGCGTCAAGCCAGAGACTGTGAAGTCCTACCGGCGTCACGGCATGCTGCCCGACCCGGACGTCGTCACCGTCCTGGGCCAGCCGCGCTGGTACTCCGCGACGATCAGAGCCTGGAGCTCCCGCCGCCCGCACAGCCGCGACAAATAGCGCCGGAGTGGTCAGCGGGGCGCCGGAGGGCGCCGGGAGGTGCCGGGAGCCGGCGGGAGGACGACGGCAGGCGGCAGGAGGCGGCGCACACGGGTACGGGGGGAGCGTGCAGCTCCCCCCGTACTGGTGATTCCGACCACAACCGGCCCCGCGCACAGCGGCGGAGGCTTAACGCCGCCTTACTCTCGACTCTCAGTGGTGGGACATTGAACGAACCGGCGGAGGAAGCGGCATGCAACTGACCGTGGTGGGAAGCTCGGGGAGCTTTCCGTCAGCCGACTCGCCCTGCTCCTGCTACCTGGTCGAGGCCGAGGGCTATCGGATGGTCATGGACCTGGGCAACGGCTCGCTCGGTGCGCTGCAGAAGTACACCGGGCTGTACGACATCGACGCCGTCCTGCTCAGCCATCTGCACGCGGACCACTGCGTGGACATGTGCGCGTACTACGTGGCCCGGAACTACCGGGTCGGCGGCTGCCCCGACCCGCTCCCCGTCTACGGCCCGCACGGCACCCCGGAGCGGCTGGCCCGCGCGTACGACATGGACGAGCACCCCGGGATGAAGGAGGTCTTCGACTTCCGCACGCTGCGGAACGGCGCCTTCACCCTCGGGCCCTTCACCGTCACCGCGACGCGGGTCGCCCATCCGGTCGAGGCCTTCGCCTTCCGGGTGGAGCAGGGCGGCCGCGCGTTCGTCTACTCCGGCGACACCGGCCCGTGCGAGGAGCTGGTCGAGCTGGCCCGGGGGGCGGACCTGCTGCTCAGCGAGGCCGCCTTCACCGACGGCAAGGAATCCATCCCCGACCTGCACCTCAACGGCCGGGAGGCCGGCGAGCACGCCGCCCGGGCCGGCGTCGGCCGCCTGATCCTCACCCACATCCCCCCGTGGACCGACCCGGAGCGGAACCGCGGCGACGCCGCAGCGGCCTTCGGCGGCCCGGTCGAGCTGGCCCGGCCTGGGGACGTCTACGCGTTCTGACACCGCCTCCGGGCTGAAGCCGGCGTGAGTCCGGTCCGCACCCGCGGTGCGGACCGGACCCTCGCCGGCTCGGCGCTTCCTCGGTCCGATGCCGTCGGACCTGGTCGATCACGCCTTGGTGATGTCCTCGATCTCCTCCTCGGGCTCGCGGCCCGGGGTGGCGAGGTTGAACCTGGTGATCGCGAAGCGGAACAGCACGTAGTACAGCGCCGCGAAGACCAGGCCGATCGGGATGATCATCCAGGGCTTGGTGGCCAGGTTCCAGTTGAGCAGGTAGTCCAGCAGACCGGCGGAGAAGGTGAAGCCGGCGTGCACGCCCAGCATCCAGGTCACCGCCATCGAGACACCGGTGAGCAGCGCGTGGATCCCGTAGAGGACCGGGGCGATGAACATGAACGAGAACTCGATGGGCTCGGTCACACCGGTGACGAACGCCGTCAGGCCGACCGAGAGCATCATGCCGGCGACGGCCTTGCGGCGCTCCGGGCGGGCGGTGTGCACGATGGCGAGCGCGGCGGCCGGGAGGCCGAACATCATGATCGGGAAGAAGCCCGACATGAACTGGCCGGCGTGCGGGTCGCCCGCGAAGAAGCGGTTCAGGTCCCCGTGGACACCGTGGTAGGTGCCGACCTGCTGCCAGAAGAAGGTGTTGACGAACTGGTGCATGCCGATCGGCAGCAGCAGGCGGTTGACGACACCGAAGATGCCGGCGCCGACGCCGCCGAGGCTGATCAGCCAGTTGCTGAAGTGGTCCAGGCCGCTGCCGACCGGGCCCCAGGTGAGGCCGAAGAAGACGCCCACCAGGGTGCCGATGAAGGCCATCTGGATCGGGACCAGGCGGCGGCCGTTGAAGAAGCCGAGCCAGTCCACCAGTTTGGTGCGGTGGAACTTCTGCCACATGACGGCGCTGAGCAGGCCGATCACGATGCCGCCGAGGACGCCCGGGTCCTGCGGGGTGCCGGCCGGGTTGGCGGCGGTGACCGAGCCGGAGGCCGGGAAGGCCGTCAGCACGTTGTGGTAGACGAGGAAGCCCACGATCGCGGCGAGCGCGGTGGATCCGTCCGCCTTCTTGGCGAAGCCGATGGCCACGCCGATGCAGAAGAGCAGCGCCATGTTCGAGAACACGCCGTTGCCGGCGGCGGCGAAGACGGCTGCGACCTTGCCCCAGTGGAGGCCCTTGTCGCCGAAGACGTCGGGCTGGCCGAGGCGCAGCAGGATGCCGGCTGCGGGGAGGACTGCGATGGGCAGCTGCAGGCTTCGCCCGACCTTCTGGAGGCCCTGGAAAAAGGCTGAGCCCCGCTTCTTCGCGGGGGCCACCGGGACGGCGGTGGTCGAGCTCATAGGGTGTTCCTTCGCGCTAAGTGGTCTACACCACTGGGTGGTGTAGACCACTTTTAGCACGGGCTCAACTGCATGTGGAGCCTTGTGTTCCAGTTGTGATGTTCGGGTGCATGGCACGTCAGAGGCCCTCGGCGGGGGTGCGCCGGGGGCCTCTGCGGGTGTGTGCGCCGTGCCGGGTGCCGCGGCGCTACTTGATGACTTCCGCCTCCAGGTCGTCCGCGTCGTCCTCGCGGCCAGGGGTCTTCAGGTTGAACTTGGTGATCACGAATCTGAAGACCGAGTAGTAGATCACCGCGAACACCAGCCCGATCGGGATGATCAGCCATGGTTTCGTGGCCAGACTCCAGTTGATGACGTAGTCGATCAGTCCGGCCGAGAAGCTGAAGCCGTCGTGGACGCCCAGCCCCCAGGTCACCGCCATGGACACACCCGTGAGGACCGCGTGGATGCCGTAGAGCACCGGGGCGATGTAGAGGAACGAGTACTCGATCGGCTCGGTGACGCCGGTGACGAAGGAGGTCAGGCCGACGGAGATCATCAGGCCCATCACCTCCTTGCGGCGGTGCGGCTTGGCGCAGTGCGCGATCGCGATCGCCGCGGCGGGCAGTGCGAACATCATGATCGGGAAGAAGCCGGAGGTGAACTGACCCGCTGTCGGGTCGCCGGCCAGGAAGCGGTTGATGTCACCGTGGACCATGGTGCCGTCCGGTTTGGTGTAGTCCCCGAACTGGAACCAGAAGAAGACGTTCAGGAACTGGTGCAGACCGAAGACCAGCAGCACGCGGTTGGCCACACCGAAGATGCCGGAGCCGGTGGCGCCCAGGTTGGTGATGCTGTTGGCGAAGCTGTCGAGTCCGCGTCCGACCGGCGGCCACACCCAGAGGCAGAGCACCGCGAAGACCAGGGCCACCCCGGCCATGATGATCGGGACCAGTCGGCGGCCGTTGAAGAAGCCGAGCCAGTCGACCAGCTTCACCCGGTGGAAGCGCTGCCAGAGGTAGGCCGACAGCAGGCCGATGATGATGCCGCCGAAGACGCCGGGGTTCTGGAACGTCGGCGCGGTGTAGACGCCGTTGGTCACGACACCCTTGGTGGCCGGGAACTGGTGCAGGACGCCGTAGTAGACCAGGAAGCCGGCCACGGCGGCGAGCGCGGTGGAGCCGTCGGCCTTCTTGGCCATGCCGATCGCCACACCGACGGCGAAGAGGAGGGGGAGGCCGAGCGAACCGTCGAGGAGTGCGCCGCCGGCGCCGCCGAAGACCTTCACCAGGTTCTCCGGGAAGCCCCAACTGGTGTGGATGTCGTCCTGGCCGAGGCGGTTGAGGATACCGGCGGCGGGGAGGACCGCGATCGGCAGTTGCAGGCTGCGGCCCATCTTCTGCAGGCCGCTGATCAGGCCTTGCCACCACGGCGCCCCGGGGGCGGCGGCATTCGCCGAACTCATGCACTCTCCTCGTCGAGCTCGCCGGTCCACTGCGCGTCCACGACACGTCCACTGCGTGTCCACTGCGGGCTGACCGGGTCCGCCCCCGACGCCCTTTTGGCAGACACCCAAAATTGGTGTAGACCAGTTGTGCGCGAGCTCGCCCGCGACGACAGCCGCAACGACAGCGGGGACCAAAGTCCCGTTGTCGTCATCCTGGGTGAGCAGGGTGATCTTCGCGCGCGAAGTTGGGCCAACCGTGCGTTACCGTGTCAATGCGGACCAAGAGGACGCTCCGTGCCGGAGCTCCTCCCCAGGTCGGGCACACGGCCCACGGCCGAGAACAGGAGAACAACGATGGCCACGAAGGCTGAGAAGATCGTCGCGGGGCTCGGCGGCATCGACAACATCGAAGAGGTCGAAGGCTGCATCACCCGGCTGCGCACCGAGGTCAAGGACGCCTCCCTCATCGACGAGGCCGCCCTCAAGGCCGCCGGCGCGCACGGCGTCGTCAAGATGGGCACCGCGATCCAGGTCGTCATCGGCACCGACGCCGACCCCATCGCCGCCGACATCGAGGACATGATGGAGTAACGCTCCGTCACCTGATCGGCCTGCTTGATCGGCCTGCTTGATCGGCCTGTCTGATCGGCCACCTGGACTGCCCTTCGCGAGGGGCGCCGCCGGCGGCCCGCGCCGCCCGGCCGACCGCACGACCGGTCGGCCCGGGTGGAGCGCGGGCCGCCGGCATGTCCGGGGCGCAGCCGGGATCCAGCTGCCGACTCGTGCTGCCGCCGAATCAGGGCCGCTCTCCGCGGCCCGAACGCGGGCCGTATGCGGGCGGCATCCGGCAACGGATAGGGTCGGATCCATGACACGCAACGACGGCCGCGGCCTCGACCAGCTCCGCCCCATCACCATCGAGCGGGGCTGGAGCAAGCACGCCGAGGGCTCGGTACTGGTCTCCTTCGGGGACACCAGGGTGCTGTGCACCGCCAGCGTCACCGAGGGCGTCCCGCGCTGGCGCCGCGGCAGCGGCGAGGGATGGGTCACCGGCGAGTACGCGATGCTGCCCCGCGCCACCAACACCCGCAACGACCGCGAGTCCGTCCGCGGCAAGATCGGCGGACGCACCCATGAGATCAGCCGCCTGATCGGCCGTTCGCTGCGCGGCGTGGTCGACACCCGCGCGCTGTCCGAGAACACCATCGCCATCGACTGCGACGTCCTCCAGGCCGATGGCGGCACCCGTACCGCCGCCATCACCGGCGCCTATGTCGCACTGGTCGACGCGGTGCGCTGGGCCCAGGAGAAGAAGATCACGCGGGCCAAGGCCGAACCGATCGTCGGATCCGTGAGCGCGGTCAGCGTCGGCATCGTCGGCGGACTGCCCATGCTCGACCTCAACTACGAGGAGGACGTGCGCGCCGAGACCGACATGAACATCGTCTGCACCGGCGACGGGAAGTTCGTCGAGGTCCAGGGCACGGCGGAGGGCGCCCCCTTCGACCGGGCGCTGCTCGACCAGCTGCTGGACCTGGGACAGCTGGGCTGCGCCGAGCTGGAGGAGATCCAGCGCAAGGTCCTGGAAGGGTGACGGCTGCGGTGACTGCTGAACCTCGACTCATCCTCGCCACCCGCAACGCGGGCAAGGTCGTGGAGCTGCGGACGATCCTGGGCGACGCCGGTCTGGGCGTCGAACTCGTCGGCGCCGACGCCTACCCGGAGATTCCCGACGTCGTCGAGACCGGGGTGACCTTCGCGGAGAACGCACTGCTCAAGGCGCATGCGCTGGCGCGGGCCACCGGGCTCCCGGCCGTCGCGGACGACTCCGGCCTCTGCGTCGACGTACTCGGCGGCGCCCCCGGCATCTTCTCCGCCCGCTGGGCCGGACGGCACGGCGACGACAAGGCCAACCTGGACCTGCTGCTCGCCCAACTGGGGGACATCGCCCCACCCCACCGCGCCGCCCACTTCGCCTGCGCCGCCGCCCTCGCCCTCCCGGACGGCACCGAACGAGTCGTCATGGGCCGCCTGCGCGGCACCCTGCGGTTCGAGCCGGTCGGCACCAACGGCTTCGGCTACGACCCGATCCTCCAGCCCGACGGCTACGACATCACCTGCGCAGAACTCACCCCGGACGAGAAGAACGCCATCAGCCACCGCGGCCAGGCCTTCCGCGGCCTGGTCCCCGCGGTACGCGAACTGGTCCACGCCTGAGCCGAGCGGCACTCAGCGGCGGCGGCGGCGCGGCGCCCACCCCGCGAGGCCGTCCGCGACCGGCAACCGTCCGGGGGAGCGTGGTGGTTGGATGGCGGGATGGAGCAGGAGATCTTGAACCGTCTGCGGGATGCGGTGCGGCGTACGGAGGAGCTCACGCGTGATCGCGGGGTCGTCGGCCGGGGGCATGATGATGCCGATGACAGTGTTGGGACCATCGGCACGGACGACGCCTGCGGATTTGATCCGTTTCCGCTGCTCCGGGCGCTTCACCGGGCCGGGGCCCGTGCGGTGGTGATCGGTCAGGTGGCGGGGATCCTGCATGGCTCCACCGAGCTGACCGGGGATCTGGACCTGCTCTGGGACGGTGATCCCGGCCAGGCCGACGCCCTGGTGGCGGCCTTCGGGGCCGTAGGTGGGTCGCTCATCGATGACGACGGTGCTGCGTTGCCGCTCGGAGTCGAGGCCTTCCGGCGCGACAAGGTTCAGTTCGCTTCGCCTGGCGCCAGCGGTGACTGCTGCACCCCGGCGTTGCCGTGGGGTTCGCTGGCGGTGGCGGACTTTCTGGGCCGGGCGCTGACCGTCACCGATTCGGACGGATCCGAGATCCACTACCTCCGGCGGGCGGATCTGATCAGCATGCGCCGTGCGGTGGGTCGACCCAAGGACCTCCGCCGCGCGGACGAGCTGGAAGGCCTCTGAGGATCATGCACTTACCAGGGCTCACGGGCTTGGCCCGGCTCGCTGCCCGGTCCTGGTAGTGGCCGCGAGCGGGAGCGAGCCGGCTCGGCCGGGCACGGGGCCGGCGCCTGGCGACGGTGGGTCAGTTGGAGCAGGCGCGCACGCGGTGCCCGGGCCCGGGGCGGGGGCTCGGTCGCGGAGCTGGCCCGTGGGGGCCGCAGGACCAGACGAAGGTCCACCCCGTAGAGTCTTCGAGGGTGGACCTTCGTTTCCATGGTCAGTGCGGCCGAAGGGATTCGAACCCTCAAGCCCTTTCGGGCCAACGGACCTAAACCGTTTGCGTCGCCACTGCGCCACGGCCGCTTGCCCCACGAATGCTACCTGGTCCCTCCTGTTGGCGTTGAGTTCCCTCCCCGCCGATTTCCGGAGCACCAGGTCGGGGTCAGCGTATGGCAGTTAGGACACAGGAAACGAAGGTTCTCCAGGCGGTTGTCGAGCCAGTCGCCGTTCACGTGGTCGATCTGAAGGGTGATCGGTTCGCCGAGCCACTCACCGGGGTTCTTGCACGAGCAGCACTCGTAGGCCACGCCCTTTGCCTCCAGGGCGCGTCGCAGTCGAGGGTGGCTGCTTCGAGCGCTTCCGGGCGGCTTGACGATCGGCACGCGGTCCGGCTCGAAGCAGGGCCGGGTCGGGGAAGGATCGGTGGACCGACGGGTGAAGTGGCTCGTGTCCAGCTGCTCCCGGTGGATTGCTGCACGGACTCTTCGATGGTTTCCCGAGTTGGTGGCGAGTCCCAGGCGTCGCATGACTTCGGCGAAGCTGGTCGAGACCTGCACGTGCACGACGAGCGCATCCAGGGGAATTTCCTGGCCCGGGGATGATCGTGTGCTCCTCAGCTCGATGCCCCACTGGTTCAGGTGCTTTCGGAGAACCTTTCTGCTTGCGCTGTCGTCCGCGAGACCGAGTCGTCTGGCGAGGTCGCGGACGCTGCTGGACAGCGCCGCTGCCGACGCCACCCGGGGTCTGTCGAGGGCGAGTTCGGGGATCCGATGGCATGAGCGGGAAGTGGCTCAGGTCCAGGCGAAGGCGGGCCGCTCGACCGCGGAGATGGCTCAGCGTGCCGCTCGCGGGCACGGCGCCCAGGTGCAGGGCGACTTCACGCATCGTGGTCGAACAGGCGACGGCTTCGGCGATTGCCGCGTCGGGGTACCGGGTCCAGCCGCTCTTCTGCTTGAAGTGGCTGGCGTCGATGCCGTGCTCGGCCGTGAGCTTCTGCAACTGCTTTCGAAGGCCGCCACTTCTCGGCCGGCCGAGCCTTCGCATCAGGTCGCACCAGTTGGTGGATCGGGTGACGGCTTCGGCCAGATGCTCGGGGGTGTACTTCACCCTTGCCATCGGGTCCTCCGGGTGGTTGGGCAGGGCGCCGGAGGCCAGGGGCGGGCCCGGCTCGGCTGGCTTGGGCGTGGGTGCCGAGTGGGCGGGGGCGCGGGTTCGGATGGATCAACGAGGGGGGAACTGGTGGGTTACGCCGTCCGGGGTGTGAGGTGAGTCACAGGAGATGGGGTGTGGATGGCGTGGGCATGGTTGTGGTTGAGACCAATAGGACTAGGCCATTGTGAGGCGCTATAGCTCTGAGCTGGCCTGATGGTGAACCTTAAGGGAACTTAAGTGACGTGATGTCGAACAGGGTCTTGACGGGCGGGGATGGTCCAGGCCAATTTATCCGTCAACAACGGTAGTTACCGAGGAGTCGCGTGGGGGCCTCGGATCCGACTGCCGCAGCAGGTCCGCGGGTGTCAGTGACGGATTGTTCATGTTGCGGAGGCAGAGATGGTCGGTAGGTCCTCACGGACGGGAACCCAGCGCGTGCTGGTGGCGGCGTGCTGCGGCGCGCTGCTGGCGGCGGGAGGGTTGCTCGTGGTCGGCGGGAACGCGCAGGCGAGCACCGCGCAGTTGCTGGTCAACCCCGGGTTCGAGAGCGGGAGTCTGAGCGGCTGGAGCTGTTCGACGGCCGACAAGGTGGTGACGAGCCCGGTTGCGGCGGGTTCGTACTCCTTGTCGGGGACACCGGCCGGCTCGGACTTCGCACAGTGCGCCCAGACGGTCGCGGTCGCGCCCAACTCCACGTACACGTTGAGCGGGCAGGTGGAAGGGAGCTACGTCTACCTCGGTGCCACCGGTACCGGCGTGACAGCCAGCAACTGGACGCCCAGCGCTGCCAGTTGGCAGACCCTCTCGACGACGTTCAGCACCGGGGCGACCACCACCTCGGTGCAGGTCTACGTGCACGGGTGGTACGGGCAGGCGGCCTTCGGGGCGGACGAGCTCTCGTTGAGCGGGCCGCCGGCCGGGGGAGGGTCCACGCCGACGCCCACGGCGAGCAGTTCGCCCACGGCGAGTTCGAGCCCGACCGTGAGCGCCAGCCCGACGGTGAGCGCCAGTCCCACCTCCACGGCGAGCACGCCGCCCGCGGACACCGGGTTCCGGCACCCCGTCTACATGATGCCGTTGGACAACAGCCCGCAGTCGATCTCGGACGTGATCGCAAACTCCGGTGAGAACGAGTTCCTCTTCGCGTTCGTGCTGGACTCGGGCGGCTGCACCCCGGCCTGGGACGGCGCCGGCACCTCCAGCGTCGCCGCCGACACCGCCGTACTGGCGGATGTGAACGCCGCCCGCGCGGCCGGCGGGGACGTCGCCGTGTCCTTCGGCGGCTACAACGGCACCGAGTTGGGCAGCACCTGCGGCAGCTCGTCGGCGCTCGCGTCGGCCTACCAGCAGGTGATCGACAAGTACAGGCTCACCCGGATCGACCTGGACTGGGAGAACGGCAGCCTGGACGCCAACATGGCGGTGCGCTGGGGTGCGATCAAGCAGTTGGAGGCGGCCAACCCGAACCTGAAGGTCTCGCTGACCATCCCGATGACGACGATCGGGCTCCCCGACACCGGCCGTGACGAGATCCAGCAGGCGATCAACGACGGCGCCCGGATCGACCGGGTCAACATCATGGACTTCGACTTCGGACTGAGCGGCGGGACGGAGACGGCCGCCGCCGAGACCGTGGCCACCGACGTGGTCGCCCAGTTGGAGAAGCTCTACGGCTGGGACGCCGCCACCGCGTGGGCGCACCTCAGCGTGCAGCTGATGAACGGTCACACCGACCAGCCCAGCGAGCTGTTCACCCAGTCGACCTTCACCGACCTGCTCGGCTTCGTGAAGACCAACCATGCCGCCGCCTTCTCCTACTGGGACGTCAACCGGGACCGCGCCTGCGACCCGAGCGTCGTCCACAACTGGGCCGACGGGGCGTGCAGCAGCGTCACCCAGAACCCCTACGACTTCACGAAGATCCTCACTCAGTTCAACGGCTGAGTCCTCGGTAGGCACCACCGGGCACCACCGCGCACCACAGGGCGCTACCGGGCACCACCAGGCACCACCCCCCACAGTCCACCCGCGTCGGGTCACGCCGTGCACCCCCACAGGGCTTTGCGCATGGCGCGCTCACTGTCCCGGCGCGGGTGTCCCCCCACACATCCCCCTCCCTCCAGGAGTCCAGTCATGCCAGAACGCGTCCCGTCCACCCCCCGCGCCAGACGGCGAGGGATGAGGCGCGGCACCGCGCTCGCCACCGCGTCGGTGCTGATAGCCGGTTCCGCCGCGCTCGCCACCACCATCACCGGGGCCAGCGCCGCCACCACCAATCTGCTGACCAACGGCGACTTCGAGACCGGCAGCCTGAGCGGCTGGAGCTGCTCGCTGGGCAGTGTCGTCGGTTCGCCCGTGCACGGCGGTTCGCACGCGCTGCTCGGCGCGGCGTCCAGCTCCGACGACGCGCAGTGCACGCAGACCGTGGCGGTGCTGCCGAACACCACGTACAGCCTGTCGGGCTACGTCCAGGGCGCCTACGTCTACATCGGCGCCACCGGGACCGGCGTGACCGCGAGCAACTGGACGCCCAGCGCGACCAGTTGGCAGCAGCTGTCGACCTCGTTCACGACCGGGTCGGCGACCACGTCGGTGCAGGTGTACACGCACGGGTGGTACGGGCAGGGTTCGTACTACGCCGACGACGTGACGCTGACCGGGCCCGGGGGGAGCAGTAGCAGCACCCCGTCGGCCAGCGCTTCGGCTTCGGCCTCGGCCTCGCCGTCCGCCTCCGCGAGTGCCTCCTCCTCGCCGTCGGCGAGTTCGAGCCCGTCCGCGAGCGCCAGCGCGTCCGCCTCGGCCTCCGTGTCCGCCAGCGCCTCGGCCTCGCCGAGCAGCTCCGCGACCACCGGCACCGGCAGCGGCCCGACCGGCGACGGCCTGGTGAGCGCCCCCACCGGGGTGACCGCGAAGGTGACCAACACCGCGGTGACCCTCGCCTGGGCGGCGTCCACGGACAACTCGCAGACCGGGGACACTCCCGGCTACTACGTCTACTCGGGCTCCAACCTGGTCGCGACCTCGATGGGCACCTCGGTAACCGTCAGCTCGCTGCTGCCCAACACCGCTTACTCCTTCACCGTCCAGGGCTACGACAAGGACGGCCACGCCTCCGCCCAGTCCGGCGCGGTGTCGGCGACCACGGCCGGGGCGGCCGGCGGTGCGATGAAGTCGGCCTACTTCGACCAGTGGTCGATCTACGGCAACGCCTACTACCCCAAGAACGTGGGCACTTCGGGCGCGGCGGCGAACACCAAGGTCATGACCTACGCGTTCGAGAACATCGACCCCAGCTCGCACACCTGCTTCGAGGCCGTGAAGGCCAGCGACTCCACCAACGAGGCCGACCCCAACGCGGGCGACGGCGCGGGCGACGCCTTCGCGGACTACCAGAAGTCCTACACCGGCGACATCAGCGTCGACGGCACCTCGGACACCTGGTCGCAGCCGATCAAGGGCAATTTCAACCAGTTGCGCGAGCTCAAGACCAAGTACCCCAACCTGAGGTTCACCCTCTCCATCGGCGGCTGGACCTACTCCAAGTACTTCTCGGACGCGGCCGCCACCGACGCCTCGCGCAAGGCGTTCGTCTCCTCCTGCATCAACATGTTCATCAAGGGCAACCTGCCGACCGGGGTCTCCGGTGACGCGTCCGGCGGCACCGCCTCCATCGCGGGCCTGTTCGACGGTATCGACATCGACTGGGAGTACCCGGCCTCGGCCGGCGGCCACACCGGCAACCACACCTCGGCGGCCGACACGGCCGACTACAGCGCACTGCTGGCGGAGTTCCGCACCGAGCTGGACGCCTACGGCGCGACCATCGGCAAGCACTACCTGCTGACCGCGGCGCTGCCCAGCGGCCAGGACAAGATCGCGCTGATCCAGCCCGCGCAGATCGCCAAGTCCCTGGACTACGGCAACATCATGACCTACGACATGCACGGCGCCTGGGACGCGACCGGTCCGACCAACTTCCAGGACCCGCTGCACGACACCGCCTCCGACCCGAGCACGGCGATCGCGCCGGGAACCGAGAAGTACAACGTCGACAACACCATCAAGGCGTACACCACGGGGGACTCCGCGTACGGGATCACCGGCGGCTTCCCGGCGAGCAAGCTGGTGCTGGGTGTGCCGTTCTACTTCCGCGGCTGGACCGGGGTGCCGGCCGGCAGCAACTACGGCCTCTACCAGTCGGCGACCGGGGCCAGCCCGGTGCAGACCTACACCCAGCAGGCCGGCATCGCGGACTGGAAGGAGCTCGCGGCCAAGGGTCTGACCAGCGGCAGCAATGTCCACTGGGACGCCACCACGCAGAGTTCCTGGATCTACGACGGCACCAACTTCTACACCGGCGACACCCCGCAGGCGATCACCGCGCGCGGCTCCTACGCCACATCGAAGGGGCTGGGCGGCATCTTCGCCTTCTCCTTCGAGGGTGACGACTCCAGCGGCACGCTGATCAACACCATGAACAGCTCCATGCAGTAGGCAGGAGCCGTGGGCAACGGGCATCCCTGAGGAGGGGCGGTGCACCCGGAGGGTGTGCCGCCCCTTCGGCGTGTCGGCGGCGGGTCCGCGGCCCGTCGGCGGCGCGGGTCAGCTGATCTTGAGGTCCCGGATCAGCTTGGCGACGTGCCCGGTGGCCTTCACGTTGTAGAACGCGTGCTCGATCTTGCCCTGCTCGTCGACGACGAAGGTGGAGCGGATCACCCCGGTGACCGTCTTGCCGTACATGGTCTTCTCGCCGAAGGCCCCGTACGCCTTGAGTACGTCCTTCTCGGGGTCCGCCAGCAGGGTGACCCTGAGGTGCTCCTGCTCGCGGAACTTGGCGAGCTTCGCCGGGTCGTTCGGGGAGATGCCGATCACGTCGTAGCCGGCCCCCGCGAGCAGGTCCAGGTTGTCGGTGAAGTCGCAGGCCTGCTTGGTGCAGCCTGGAGTGAGCGCGTTCGGGTAGAAGTACACGACGACCTTGCGCCCGAGGTGGTCGGCCAGGGAGACCGGCTTGCTGTCGGCGTCCGGGAGGGTGAAGGCCGGGGCGGGGTCGCCGGCCTGCAGCTTGGTCTGCTGGTCCGTCATGGGTGCTCCTGCTCGTGCTTGAGTGGTGAAGGTCGTGCCCACTAGAACGTACCGTCCGGGTACGACAGAGCGGTGCGGGACCGGGGTGCCGATGCGCGCGGCGTCACAGGACCTGACAAACTGTCCGTCAGGTGCACAGGTGGAGCGGGTAGCGGAGGAAGGTGGACTCGTGGGCGAGGTCGTCGGCACGAGGGGCAAGGACAGCGGCCCGGACGGGCGTTCCGCCGCGCAGATCGAGGCGGACATCGTCCGCACCCGGAAGCAGTTGGCCGCGACGCTGGACGAGCTGGCTGTGGCGGTCCACCCGTCCACGATCGTCGGCAAGGCCAGGGCCGACGCCAAGGCGGTCCTGGACCGGACGGTGGGCCAGGCGTTCGTGGCGGCGAACCGGGGTGTGGAGCAGGTCAGGGCCCAGTTCGTGGACGAGAAGGGGCATCCGCGCAAGGAGCGGATCGTGCCCGTGGCGGTGGTCGCCGGAGTGGCCGTGGCGGGCCTGGTCCTGCTGCGCCGGCGCAGGTAGGACAGCGTGAGGGGGGAGGCCGGCGGGGGCGGCCCTGCCGGTCGTCCTGCCGGTGGTCCTGAGTGGGTTCCGGCGACTGTTCCCGCAGTGCCGGCGGGTCCGCCGCGGTCGGCGTGGCGGTGTACGGTCCTGGGGTGAGTGAATCGTCTGCCCCCACGCCCGACCCCTTCGGAGAGAAGCTCCCCATCCGGATGCTGCACGACCGGGTGCTGGTCCGCACCGACGGCCCGGAGGGGGACCGCCGCTCCACCGGCGGCATCCTGATCCCGGCGACCGCCGAGCTGTCCAAGCGGTGTGCGTGGGCGAAGGTGGTCGCCATTGGTCAGAACGTGCGTTCGATCGAGCCCGGTGACCGGGTGCTGTACGACCCCGAGGACCGTTCCGAGGTCGAGGTCCGCGGCGAGCTGTACGTCCTCCTGCGGGAGCGTGACGTGCACGCCGTGGCGGCCGAGCGGGTGGGGGACGCGACCGGTTCCACCGGGCTCTACCTCTGACTCCGAACCGCTGAACCGTTCCCCTTGCGGCTTTACCCGGCGGGGCTCTGCTGGCCGCCCACACGGGTCGAGGGGGAGGCGAAGCCACTGGGCAGGCTGATGCCGGAGGGCGTGGCTCCGCCGCTGTTGCCGGGGGCGGACGGGGAGGCCGAGCCGCTCGGGGTGGACCGGGTGGTGGATGTTCCGGCGCTCGGGGTGGACGACGGGGTGGTACTCGACGGCGGAGGGGTGGACGCCGGTGCGGACGGGGTGGTGCCGCTGGTCGCGGGGGCGCCGGCCGAGGCGCTGGGGCTGGTCGAGGCGGCGGGGCTGCTGCTGTCGATCGTCGAGGTGTTCAGGTCGAACTGCTTGACCGGCTGGTCCTGGAGCGCCGCGGTCATGTAGTCGGTCCAGATCTGGGCCGGGAAGGATCCGCCGTTGACCCGGGTGACCCCGGCGGCGTCGCCGAGCGAGACCCTGGCGTGGGTGGTGGAGTCCTCGGCGAACAGGCCGACCGAGGTGACCAGCTGCGGGGTGTAGCCGATGAACCAGGCGGACTTGTTGTCGTCGGTGGTGCCGGTCTTGCCGGCCGCCGGGCGGTTCAGGTTCAGGGCCGCGTAGCCGGTGCCGTTGGAGCTGATGACGCCCTCCAGGACCGAGGTGACGGCGTCGGCCGTGGTGCGGTCGTAGGCCACGGTGGTCTGGTGGGCGGGCAGGGCCTTGTTGCTGCCGTTGCGGCTGAGCGCCTGGACCGACCAGGGGGTGATCTGCTCGCCGTGGTTGTCGAGGGTGGCGTAGGCACCGGCCATCTCGACGGCGCTCGGGGTGGCCACACCCAGGGCGAGGGCCGGGTTGCCCGAGCTCATGTCGGGGGTGTCGGTCGGGAGGCCGGACGCGATGGCGATCTTGCGGACGTTGTCCAGGCCCGCGTCGACGGCCTCCTGGGCGTACACCGAGTTGACCGACTTCTTCATGGCGTAGGTGAGGTTGATCTGGCCGTAGTCCTGGTTGTCCTCGTTCGGCGGCGCGTAGGACTGGCCGGACGGCAGGCCCTGGACGCTGCGTCCGCTGGTGCCGTCGTAGTACGTGTACGGGGTGATCGCCCGGCCGTCCTGGGTCTTGCCGCCGTACTGCAGCCCTGCGGCCAGGTCGAAGGCCTTGAAGGTGGAGCCGACCTGGATGTCGGTCCGGGTGGCGTCGTTGAACTGCTGCTCGGCGTAGTCGGGCCCGCCGTACGCGGCGACCAGCTTGCCGGTGGTCGGGTCGACCGAGCCGGCCGCGGCGCGGACGTCCTTGGCCTTGGCGGTGTTCGGGAGCTGGTCGCTGAACTCCTTCTTCACGGCGGCGACCAGCTGGTCCTGGTTCTGCTTGACGAAGGTGGTGGTGATCTTCCAGCCGCCGGCGTTCAGGTGCGCCGCGTCGACGATGTTGTTGTCGTTGAGGTACTGGTCGGCGATGCCGATCAGGTAGCCGGCCTGTCCGCTGACGCCGGGGGTGGCGCCCGGGGCCTTGGTCGCGGGGAAGGTCATCGCGTTGCGGTCGCTCTGGCTGACCCAGCCGAGCTTGACCATGCCGTCCAGCACGTAGTTCCAGCGGGCCACCGCGGCGGCCTTGCCGGCCGTGGTGGCGGTGCCGACGTCGTAGGCGCTGGGGGCCTGCAGCAGCGCCGCGAGGTAGGCCGACTGCGG
The DNA here is from genome assembly GCF_000787775.1 of Streptacidiphilus carbonis. Lineage (GTDB taxonomy): Bacteria > Actinomycetota > Actinomycetes > Streptomycetales > Streptomycetaceae > Streptacidiphilus > Streptacidiphilus carbonis. The sequence continues at coordinate 23,845 of NZ_BBPM01000030.1, forward strand.
GACGCTCAGGTTGGCCGCGCTGACGCCGTAGTAGGCCTGGGCCGCCGCCTGGATGCCGTAGGCGTTGCGGCCGAAGTAGCTGGTGTTCAGGTATCCGGCCATGATGTCGTTCTTGCTCTCGGTCTGGTCGACCTTGAGTGCGATGAAGAACTCCTTGACCTTGCGGGTGACCGTCTGGTCCTGCGTCAGGTAGTAGTTCTTGACGTACTGCTGGGTGATGGTGGAGCCGCCCTGGATGCCGTTGCCGGTGAGGGTCTGCCAGCCGGCCCGGATGGTGCCCCTGATGCTGACGCCCTGGTTGCTGTAGAAGGTGCGGTCCTCGGCGGAGACCGCGGCCCGCTGCATGTTCAGGGAGATCTGGTCGATCGGGACGGAGATCCGGTTGGTCTGGCCGGTGCGGCCGAGCTCGGTCTTGCCGTCGGCGTAGTAGTAGACGTTGCTCTGCGCGGTGGCGGAGGCGTTGGGGTCCGGCACGGTGACAGTCATGTACATCACGACGAAGGCGCCGACCAGGAGCAGCAGCAGGCCGACGATTCCGGCCACCGTCATCCGCCAGGTCGGGATCGCCCGGCGCCACCAGGGCTTGGCCTTGCGGGCGGCCTTGCGCGCCTGCTTCTTGGCGCGGCGGAGGTCGGACCGGCTGCCGCCCATGCCGCCGCCCTGGGCGCGGTCCTCGGCCTCCAGCGTGTCCGGGTCCATGGGATGCGCGGGACCGTCCGGATCGTCGCCTCCGGCGGGGCCCCAGCCCTCTCCCTGAGGTCCCTTCGGGTCGCTGCTCATCCGCGTACTGCTCCGTCCGCCTTCATCACCTAATGTCCCTATGACGCGATTTGCGCAGGAACAGCTTCCACCCTGCCTTACCGGTTACCCCGACGAGCGCCGACAGGCATGGATAGGGCCGTTTGTGGCGCGCCTGTGACATCACCGTCCCCGGGTCGCTACCCTGGCGTGACAACTGCATACGGAATCGAGCCCCTTGCGCGCACCCCCCGGGTGTCCGCGGAAGGGGCCTGTTTGGCGTTCCCGCACGCCGTGGTGGAAGTGGGCTGCGCCGTGTCGACAAATGGACATCCGAGATGCGGTGACCCGCTCGTCCGAGGACAGAAGGAAGGAACCTGCCGGTGGCCCGATCCGTCGCCCTGGCCCATCCCCCCGATCCCGATCCGACCGGCCCGACCGGCCCGACCCCGCTCGCGGCCCTCCGGGCCCGCCCCGGCGGCTCGCTGCGGCTCTACGCCGCAGTGGCCCGGAGCAGCTTCCGGCGCTACGCCGGGTACCGCGCCGCCACCTGGGCCGGCGTGTTCACCAACACCGTGTTCGGCTTCTTCATCGCCTACACCTACCAGGCGCTCTGGCAGATCCGCCCACACCTGGGCGGCTACGACCTCAGCGCCGCCCTCACCTATGTCTGGCTCGGCCAGTCCCTGCTGATGCCGGTCGCCGCGATGGGCGGCGGCGTCCAGGACGACATCGAGGCCAGGATCATCAACGGCGACATCGCCGTGGACCTCTACCGCCCGGTGGACCAGCAGGTGTGGTGGCTGGCCGCCGACCTCGGCCGGGCCTGCTACCACCTGCTGAGCCGGGGGATCGCGCCGCTGCTGGTCGGCAGCCTGTTCTTCCGGCTCCGGATGCCCGCCGGCGGAGCCGCCGACCAGGCGCTGACCTGGGTTGCGGCGCTGGCCTCGGTCGCGCTGGCGGTGACCGTCAGCTTCCTGCTGCGCTACCTGGCCGCTCTGACCGGCTTCTGGCTGATGGATCCGCGCGGGATCCGGCAGGTGACCGTCGTGCTGGGGATGTTCTTCTCCGGCTTCCTGCTGCCGCTGTCGCTGCTGCCGTCCGCGCTGGCGGCGGTGGCGCAGCACCTGCCCTGGGCGGCGATGGTGCAGATCCCGTTGGACGTGTTCCTGCAGCGGCGCACCGGTGCGGCGCTCGCGGAGGGACTGCTGCTGCAAGCGGGCTGGGCCGGGCTGCTGCTGGGCGCCGGGCAGCTGCTGCAGCGCGCGGTGGTGCGGAAGGTGGTGGTCCAGGGTGGCTGAGTCCACGAGCGGTCACTCGGCGCGGTACTCGCGGTACTCGCGGTACCCGAGGTACGGCCGGGTCGAGGAGGCCCTGCGGGCGTACCGGCTGATCGCCGGGATGTGGCTGCGCGCGTCGCTGGCGTACCGGGCCTCGTTCTGGATCACCACCGTCGGCAACGGGGTGACCTCGCTGCTGGACTTCGTCGTGATCGCGGTGATGTTCCAGCACACCACGGTGCTGGGCGGCTGGACCCTGCCGCAGGTCGCCTTCCTCTACGGGACCTCGGGCCTGACCCTGGGGCTGGCCGACCTGCTGGTGGGCAGCCTGGACCAGCTGGGCCAGCGGGTCCGCGACGGGTCGGTGGACACCGTGCTGGTCCGTCCGGCCGCCGCGCTGGCGCAGCTGGGCGCGGACCGCTTCGCGCTGCGCCGGGCCGGGCGGGTGGTGCAGAACCTGCTGGTGCTGGGCTGGTCGCTGCTGGAACTGCGGCTGGACTGGACGCTTCCCAAGCTGCTGGTGATGGCCGTGCTGGTGGTCTGCGGCACCGTGATCTTTGGCTCGGTCTTCGTCGCCGGGGCGGCCTTCCAGTTCTTCGCCACCGACGCGGCCGAGGTGCAGAACTCCGTCACCTACGGCGGGGCGACGATGCTCCAGTACCCGCCCTCGGTGTTCGCCCGGGACCTGGTGCGCGGCGCGGTCTACGGGATCCCGCTGGCGTTCGTGAACTGGCTTCCGGCGCTCTATCTGCTGGGCGTCCCGGACCCCGTCGGCGTCCCCGGCTGGTTCCGCTTCGCCTCGCCGCTGGCCGCGCTGCTGTGCGCGACGGCGGCCGGGCTGGCCTGGCGGGCCGGGATCCGCTCCTATCGCAGCACCGGCAGTTGACGATCCATCGAGCAGTGGGCAGAAGAAGGGATGTGGCTGGCAGCATGGCAATCATCGAGGTCGAGGACGTGGCCAGGACCTTCACCGTGCGGCGCAAGGTCGGGCGGCTGAAGCGGGAGCGCAGCGAAGTGCGGGCGGTGGACGGGCTCAGCTTCGAGGTCGTGGCCGGGGAGATGGTCGGCTACATCGGCCCCAACGGGGCGGGCAAGTCCACCACCATCAAGATGCTGACCGGGATCCTGGTCCCGAGCGAGGGGCGGCTGCGGGTGGCGGGTGCGGACCCGTCCCGGGAGCGGGTCCGGCTGGCGCGGCGGATCGGGGTGGTGTTCGGCCAGCGCACCACCCTGTGGTGGGACCTGCCGCTGCGCGACTCCTACGAGCTGGCGCGGCGGATCTACCGGATCGAGGACGCCCGCTACCGGCACAACCTGGACCGCTGCATCGAACTGCTGGAGCTGGGACCGCTGTTGGGCGTGCCGGTGCGTCAACTGTCGCTGGGCCAGCGGATGCGCGGCGACATCGCCGCGGCGCTGCTGCACGACCCGGAGGTGCTCTACCTGGACGAGCCGACCATCGGCCTGGACGTGATCAGCAAGAACCGGGTCCGTGAGTTCCTGGCCGAGATCAACGCCGAGGCGGGGACGACGGTGCTGCTGACCACGCACGACCTCACCGACATCGAGCGGCTGTGCTCGCGGGTGATGGTGATCGACCACGGCCGGGTGGTCTACGACGGCAGCTTGGAGGGCCTGCACGGCATCGGCGGCAGCGAACGCACCCTGGTGGTCGACCTGGCCACCCCGCAGCCGGACCCGATCACCGTCCCCGGCGCCCGCGTGGTCCGCATGGAGGGCCCCCGCCAGTGGCTCGCCTTCCCGTCCGCCGACAGCGCCGCCCCCCTGGTGGCGGCGATCGCCGCCCGCTACCCCCTGGTCGACCTCTCGGTGAAGGAACCGGCCATCGAGGACGTCATCGCCCGCATGTACGGCGGAGAGGTGGGACGCGAGATGGAGGCAGTGAGCGGCTGAGGCGGCGCGGCAGGAGCAGGCGCAGGACGTGGAAGAAGCCTGCCTCCGCTGCCGACGAACGGCAGCGGGGGCAGGCTCGCGCTGGGTGGCGGCACGAGCCATTGTATTGGTCCAGACCAGATGGCAATATCTGGGCATGATCCGGGGCAGGGGGGCCGCTGCGGCGGTGGCTGGGGTGGTGCTGGTGCTGGCGGCGGCCGGGTGTTCGGGCGGGGGGACGCCGTCGGCGCGGGGCGACGCGGTGTCCGGGGCCTCGGTCTCGGCCGGTGCCGGGGCGGTGGCGCTGGTGCCGTTGCCCTCGCAGGTCTCGGTCGGCGGCGGTGAGGGTTATGCGTTGTCGGCCGGGACCGTGGTGCACGGGGAGGGCGGGGCGGCGGCCACGGCTGTGGCCGGCGACCTGGCCTCGCTGCTGCGGCCGGTGACCGGGCTCGCGCTGCCCGTGGTGGGGACGGGTGGCGCGAGCGGTCTGGTGGTGCGGCTGGACGCCGCGGCCGGGACCGGCGCCGAGGGGTATCGGCTGGTGTCCGGACCGGACGGGGTGGTGATCACGGCGGCCACCGGGGCCGGGCTGTTCCACGGGGTGCAGACGCTGCGTCAGCTGGTGCCGGTGAAGGGCGTCGGGACGGTGCCGGCGGTGCGGATCAGTGACCGGCCGCGGTACGGGTACCGCAGCGGGTCCCTGGACGTCGCGCGGCACTTCTTTCCGGTCGCTGATGTCGAGAGGTACGTCGACCTGCTGGCGCAGTACAAGTTCAATGTGCTGCATCTGCACCTGACGGACGACCAGGGCTGGCGGATCGCCGTCCCCGGGCTGCCCGGGCTGACCGGGATCGGGGCGGCGACGCAGGTCGGCGGGGGAGCGGGCGGCTACTACACGGCGGCCGACTACCGGGCGATCGTGGCCTACGCCGCCGCCCGCTACATCACCGTGGTGCCGGAGGTGGACCTGCCGGGGCACACCAACGCGGCGCTGACCGCCTATCCGGACCTCGGCTGCGCGGGGGATGCGCCCGCGCAGCCCTACACCGGGGTGGGGGTCGGGTTCAGCCGGATCTGCACCGGCAAGGAATCGACCTACGGCTTCGTCGACAAGGTCGTCGGCGCGCTGGCCGCGCTGACGCCCGGTCCGTACCTCGGCATCGGCGGGGACGAGGCCGACGCCCTGGCTCCCGCCGACTACGACGCCTTCATGGCCCGCGCGGCGGCCATCGTCCGGGCGCACGGGAAGCAGCCGGTGGCCTGGGACGAGGCGGCCGGCGCGGGGAAGGACGGCCCGCAGCTGCTCGGGGTCTGGCACCCGCTGAAGCTGGAGCCGGCGGGGCTGGCGCAGCAACTGGTCGCTGCGGCGCAGCGCGGGGCCAAGCTGGTGATGGAGCCCGCGGACCGGGCCTACCTGGACCAGAAGTACGACGAGCAGACCTCGCTCGGCACCTCGTGGGCCGGCTACCTGAGCGTGCAGAAGTCCTACGACTGGGATCCGGACGGCTATCTGACGGGCCTTCCGGCCGGATCGGTGACCGGGGTCGAGGCGCCGGTCTGGACCGAGACCCTGAGTACCGTCGCGAACCTGGAGACGATGCTGCTGCCCAGGCTCCCGGCGCTGGCCGAGGTCGCCTGGACGCCGCAGGCCGAGCGGGGCTGGGCGGACTTCCGGCAGCGGCTGGCGGCACAGCAGCCGCGCTGGCAGGCGCAGGGGCTGTCGTACCAGCGGGCGGACGGGGTGCCCTGGGGCAGCTGACCCGAGCGCGTGGGCCAGGGTCGGGCCGGGGGCGGGTCAGGGGCGGGTCAGGGGTCGGATCATCCGTGGTCGCGCGGTGACTTCGAACGGGTGGAGGGCAGACTGTAGGGG
>NZ_BBPM01000030.1:29736-46493 GCF_000787775.1 Streptacidiphilus carbonis
GGCCCACGGGGGCCACCGCCTCGGCCGTGGCGGTGCCGGTGGCGTCGGGTACGGGGTCCGGAGTGAAGCCGGGCGGGGGGCCGATGGGGGTGCGGTACACCGCCTCCGACGCGGTCAAGCAGCGCGGCGTGCGGCGGATGAAGACCATCGCCACCGGTTTCCTGGGCGCGGCCACCGTCATCTACATTCTGACCAGCTGGGCCATCCACAGCGGCGCGGGCCCCTGGGCCGGGTACGTCCAGGCGGCGGCCGAGGCCGGGATGGTCGGCGCGCTGGCCGACTGGTTCGCCGTCACCGCGCTGTTCCGGCACCCGCTGGGGCTGCCGATCCCGCACACCGCGATCATCCCCACCAAGAAGGACGTGTTCGGGCGGAGCCTGGGCCAGTTCGTCGGCGAGAACTTCCTGTCGGTGGAGGTGGTCCGGGGCCGGCTGCGCGGGCTGGGCGTGGGGCGCCGGCTCGGGGAGTGGCTGTCCGCGCCCGGCAGCGCCGAGCGGGTCACCCGGGAGGCGTCGGCCGCGCTGCGCGGGGCGCTGGCGGTGCTCCGGGACGAGGACGTGCAGGCGGTGGTCGGCGAGGCGGTGACCCGGCGCGCCGCCGCGCAGCCGATCGCCCAGCCGATAGGCAAGATGCTGGCCCGGATCCTCGCCGAGGGCGGCCACAAGGGGGTGGTGGACCTGTGCGTGGTGCGGGCCCACGACTGGCTGGAGGAGCACAGCGACCAGGTGATCCGGACCATCTCCGAGGAGGCGCCGGGCTGGACGCCCAAGTTCATCGACAACAAGATCGGCGTCCGGGTCTACCGCGAGCTGCTGCGCTTCGCCGTGGACGTGCGGGACGACCCGAACCACGCGGCCCGCGGCGCGGTCGACAGCTTCCTGGAGGACTTCGCCAAGGAGCTGCGCACCGACCCGGACACCATCGCCCGCGTCGAACGTGCCAAGGCGGACCTGCTGGCCCGCTCCGAGGTGCAGGACCTGATCGCCTCGGCCTGGGCCGCGGTCCGGGCGATGGTGCTGGAGGCCGCGGAGGACGAGGACAGCCAGCTGCGGGTCAGGATCCGCGACGGCATCCGCAGCTTCGGCCGCCGGCTGGCCACGGACGCGAAGATGCAGGCCAAGTTGGACGGCTGGCTGGAGGACGCCGCCGAGTACGTGGTCGACACCTACCGCGGCGAGATCACCTCGATCATCTCCGACACCGTGGCCGGTTGGGACGCCGACGAGGCCTCCCGGAAGATCGAGGCCAATGTCGGCCGCGACCTGCAGTTCATCAGGATCAACGGCACCGTGGTCGGCGCCGCCGCCGGGCTGCTGATCCACACGGTGTCCGTTCTGGTCTGAGCGCCTTCGTGAGCAGCCCCCATGAGAGGCTGACGGGGACGGATCAGGCGACAGGTGCGACGCGCACACGCGGCAGGGACGAAGGAGCACGGCAGTGGTGGGGACTGGGATCGAGGCGTTCGTGGCCGGGCTGCCCAAGGCGGAGCTGCACGTCCACCATGTGGGCTCGGCCTCGCCGGCCGTGGTGGCCGGGCTGGCGGCGCGGTACGAGGGGCAGACGGCGGTGCCGACCGATCCGGAGGCGCTGGCGAAGTACTTCGAGTTCACCGACTTCGCGCACTTCATCCAGGTGTACCTGTCGGTGGTCGACCTGATCAGGGACGCCGAGGACGTCCGGACGCTGACCTACGGGGTGGCCGAGGAACTGGGCCGACGCAACGTCCGCTACGCGGAGCTGACGGTCACTCCGTACAGCTCGGTGCGGCGCGGCATCCCGGGCGAGGCCTTCATGGAGGCCATCGAGGACGCCCGCAAGGCCGCCGAGGCCGAGCTCGGCGTGGTGCTGCGCTGGTGCTTCGACATCCCCGGCGAGGCCGGTCTCGAGTCCGCCGAGGTCACCGAGCGGCTGGCGCTGGACCTGCGTCCCGAGGGGCTGGTCAGCTTCGGCCTGGGCGGCCCTGAGGTCGGCGTGCCGCGGCCGCAGTTCCAGCCGTACTTCGACCGGGCCAGGGCGGCCGGGCTGCACAGCGTCCCGCACGCGGGTGAGGCCACCGGTCCTGAGACGGTGTGGGACGCGCTGCGCTTCCTCGGCGCCGAGCGGATCGGGCACGGCACCTCGTCGGTGCAGGACCCGCGGCTGGTGGACTACTTGGGCGAGCACCGGATCCCGCTGGAGGTCTGCCCGACGTCAAACATCGCCACCCGGGTGGTGGAGCGGATCGAGGACCACCCGATCAAGCGGATGGTCGAGGCCGGGCTGTTCGTCACCGTCAACAGCGACGACCCGCCGATGTTCGGCACCGACATCGACCGCGAGTACACCGTCGCGGCCGGGCTGCTCGGACTGGACGAGGGCGGCGTCGCCGAGCTGGCCCGACAGGCCGTGCGGGCCTCGTTCCTGGACGAGGCGGGCAAGCGCGCGCTGCTCGGCGAGATCGACGGGTATCTGGCGGGGTGGCCGCTGCGGAGGTAGCCTGCGGTGAGCTGACGGGGCGTCAGCTGCGGTGCGGGAGGCGGTAGAGGCTGGTGCTGCGGCGGCTGCTGATCGGGTTCGGGGAGCTGGCGGTCACCTTCGGCCTGGTCGTGGTGCTGCTCGCGGCCTATGAGCTGTGGTGGACCAACGCGTCCGCCGACGCCGGAGCCCGCTCCGCGGTCGCAGGGCTTGAGCAGCAGTGGCAGGCGGAGGCGCGGGCCAGGGCCTCCGCCTCCGCCTCGGCGGGGGCTGTCGGGAGCAGAGGTACCGGGGGCAGGGGTGCCGAGGTGAAGGGTGCCGCCCCGTCCGCTGCCGCCAAGCCGCCTCCACTGCAGGTGGGCGGTGCCGGCGGTAGCGGCATCGACAGCATGAGCCGAGACCTGACCCCCTTCGCGGTGCTGCGGATCCCGGCCCTAGGCATCGTCTTCCCGGTCGCCGAGGGGATCGACAAGTACGCCGTGCTCAACCACGGCTACATCGGCCACTACCCGGGCACGGCGATGCCCGGGCAGCCCGGCAACTTCGCCGTCGCCGGGCACCGCAACACCCACGGCGAGCCGTTCCGGCACCTGGAGCGGCTGAACGTCGGCGACGTGGTGATCGTCGAGACCGCGGGCTGGACCTACTACTACCGGATCGACTCGATCCTGCCGGAGACCTCGCAGAGCGATGTGGACACCGTCGCCCCGGTGCCGCACAGTTCGCTGCACCCCGGTTCGGGCTACGGCTACACGGCCCCGGGCCGCTATCTGACGCTGACCACCTGCACCCCGGCGTTCACCTCGCTCTACCGGATGATCGCCTGGGGGCGCCTGGTCACCCAGGAGGCGCGGACGGCATAGCGGTCCGGTCCGGCTGTACCGTGACGGCATGACCGGCCACTCAGCCCCCCGCCTGCTCGGCGCCCCCGTCCGGGAGGGCGTGCCCGAGCACGGGCGGATGCCCAAGTACTACGCCGCGAAGGCCCAGCTGACCGCGCTGCTGGAGGAGTTGGGCGAGGGCGGGCTGCTGCCGACCGAACGCGAGCTGGCCGAGCGCTACGGCGTCGCGCGGGAGACGCTGCGGCTGGCACTGCGCGAGCTGCTGCTGGAGGGACGGGTGCGCCGGCAGGGCCGGGGCACCGTGGTGGCCGGGCCGAAGATCGAGCAGCCGCTGTCGCTGTCCAGCTACACCGAGGGCGTCCGCCGCCAGGGCCGGCTGCCCGGGCGCCGGCTGATCGCGCTGGAGCGCTTCGCCGCCGAGGGGGAGGTGGCCGAGGAACTGGGCATCGCCCAGGGCGACCAGGTGTGGCACCTGGAACGGGTGCTGCTGGCGGACGAGGAGCGGGTCGGCCTGGAGAGCACCTATGCGCCGGTGGCGCTGCTGCCCGGGCTGGACGACGGCTTCGAGCCCGAGTCGTCGTTCTACCGCTACGCCAAGGACTGCGGGCTGGTGGCCGGGGGCGGCCGGGAGCGGATCGAGACGGTGCTGGCGACTCCGAGGGAGGCGCTGCTGATCGGCACCCCGCCGGCGCTGCCGATGCTGCTGCTGCACCGCAGCAGCTGGGACGCCTCCGGGCGCCCGTTCGAGCGGGTGCGGACGCTGTACCGCGGGGACCGGTTCAGCTTCTCGGCGGAGTTGAGCGCGGGGGAGTAGCGGGGCAGGGGCGGTGGCTGCCGGTTGTGAATATAACGTATATGTAACGGGTCTAGTCCAAACGTGCCGCCTTGTTCATGCTGGGTTCACCGAGCCAGTCCCGGCACAACATCCAGAGGATCGAAGGTCGCACCTGTGAGAGTCATCGTCGTAGGAGCAGGAGCGCTCGGGACCATGCATGCCTGGCATGCCGTCCGGCGCGGACACCACGTCGTCCACCTGGAGCGGGAGCAGCAGGCGCGCGGCGCCTCGGTCCGCAACTTCGGGTTGGTCTGGGTCGGCGGTCGCGCCGAGGGCCCGGATCTGGATACCGCGCTGAGGGCACGTCAGCTGTGGGAGGAGATCGCCGCGGAGGTGCCCGGGGTGGGCTTCCGGCCCGGCGGCTCGCTCACCGTGCTGCGCACCCCGGCCGAGGTCGCCGTCGCGGCCGAGGTCGCGGCCCGGCACGACGCCGGGCGCCGCGGCTGGGAGCTGCTGGACGAGGAGGGCACCCGCAAGGCCAACCCGGCCCTGCGCGGCGAGTTCCTGGGCTCGCTGTGGAGCCCGTACGACGCGCAGGTCGAGCCCCGGGTGACCCAGCGGGCCCTGCAGGACCGGCTGCGCGAGTCCGGCCGCTACACCTTCCTGGGCGGGTGCGAGGTCCGCGAGGTGGTCGGCGAGCGGTCCGTCCGCGACGACCGGGGCGAGCTGCACAGCGGCGACGCGGTGGTGCTGTGCACCGGGGCCTGGCTGGGCGGACTGGTCCGCGAGCTGGCGCCGGAGCTGCCGGTGCGCCGGGTGCGGCTGCAGATGATGCAGACCGAGCCGTTGGACGAGCGGCTGACCACCTCCGTCGCCGACGGCGACAGCTTCCGCTACTACCCGGCGTACGCCGGGGGCGCGCTGGACGCGCTCAACGCCGTCCAGCCGCAGCACCCGACCGCGGCCGAGCACCGGATGCAGCTGCTGATGGTGCAGCGCGCGGACGGCTCGCTGACGGTGGGCGACACCCACGAGTACGACCAGCCCTTCGGCTTCGACGTGGCCGAGGACCCGTACGCCTATCTGGCGGAGCTGGCCGGCAGCCTGCTGGGACGGCCGCTGCCGAGGATCCGCCGCCGCTGGGCGGGGGTGTACGCGCAGTGCCTGGACCCGGCCCTGGTGGTGCACCGGGAGCAGGTGCGCGAAGGGGTCTGGCTGGTGACCGGGCCCGGTGGGCGCGGGATGACGGGCTCGCCGGCGATCGGCGAGGCGACGGCGAACGAGATGGGGCTGTGATGGGCGGTCAGGCGGGTTCCGGAGCAGGCACCAAGCTGGTGGTGCTGGACATGGCGGGGACCACGGTCGCCGACGGCGGGCTGGTGGAGCAGGCGTTCGAGGCGGCGGCGCGGGAGCTCGGGGTGGACCCGGCCGGCGCCCGGCACGGGGAGATGCTGGACTACGTCCGCACCACGATGGGCGAGAGCAAGATCTCGGTGTTCCGGCACCTGTTCGCCGCGGAGGAGCGGGCGCAGCAGGCCAACCGGGCCTTCGAGCGGGCGTATGACGCGCTGGTCGACGCGGGCCGCTGCGCGGCGCTGCCCGGGGCGGAGGACTCCATCCGGGAGCTGCGGAAGGCAGGACTGACGGTGGTGCTGACCACCGGGTTCTCGGGGGCGACGCAGCAGCGGATCATCGGGGCGCTGGGGTGGCAGGACCTGGTGGACCTGGCGCTGTGCCCCGCCGACGCGGGCGGGCGCGGGCGCCCGTACCCCGACCTGGCGCTGGCCGCGTTGCTGCGGACGCATGGTGCCGACGATGTCAGGGAGATGGCCGTGGTCGGCGACACCGGCTACGACATGCGCTGCGGGGCGGCGGCGGGGGCCGGAGCGGTGGTCGGGGTGCTCACCGGTGCGCACGACGCCGGGAGGCTGCGGGCGGACGGGGCGACCGTGGTTCTGAGGTCGGTGGGGGAGTTGCCGTCGTTGCTGCTGGGCCGGTAGGCAGGAGGGTTTTCGGCTGCGGACCGTGGGCGGCCGGCAGCGCAGTCCCCCGCGCCCTGAGGAGGTGCAACTCGGCCGCAGTGGGTCGGGTGCGCCTGCCTAGGGGCGCGGGGAACTGCGCGACAAGCCCGCTACGGTCCGCAGCCGGAGGTCAGACCAGCTCCACCAGGTCCGCGATGGAGTCGCGTACCTCGGAGGGGCGGAACGGGTAGCGTTCCACGTCGGCGTCGGCGGTGAGTCCGGTGCGGACCAGGAACGTGGTCATCCCGGCTTCGAGGCCGGCCAGGACGTCGGTGTCCATGCGGTCGCCGATCATCGCACTGGTCTCGGAGTGCGCGCCGATGTGGTTCAGCCCGGCCCGCATCATCAGCGGGTTCGGCTTGCCGACGAAGTAGGGCTCCTTGCCGGTCGCCTTGGTGATCAGCGCCGCCACCGAGCCGGTCGCGGGCAGCGCGCCCTCGGCGGACGGGCCGGTCTCGTCCGGGTTGGTGGCGATGAAGCGGGCGCCGCCGTTGATCAGGCGCACGGCCTTGGTCATCGCCTCGAAGGAGTAGGTCCGGGTCTCGCCGAGGATCACGAAGTCGGGGTCCACGTCGGTGAGGATGTACCCGACGTCGTGCAGGGCCGTGGTCAGCCCCGCCTCGCCGATCACGTACGCGCTGCCGCCGGGACGCTGCGAGTCGAGGAACTTCGCGGTGGCCAGGGCCGAGGTCCAGATGTTGCCCACCGGCACGTCCAGGCCCATCCGGGACAGCCGGGCGTGCAGGTCCCGGGCGGTGTACATCGAGTTGTTGGTCAGCACCAGGAATGGCTTGCCGGACTCGCGCAACCGCTTGATGAAGGCGTCCGCACCAGGGATCGGCACACCCTCGTGAATGAGCACCCCGTCCATGTCGGTGAGCCAGGACTCGATGGGCTTGCGCTCTGCCATAGGGGCGTTCTCCTACCGGTGACGAAACGTGCGCGATGGCTCAAGAGTAGCGATCACAAGTTCGGAAAAGGCGGCTGACCCCGCCCCTTTCGCCGTGTCCGGCTGCGCCGGATGGTCCTGGTGGTCATCCGTCCGAGTGTCGACGGTGTGTCAGATGGCGCAGGTCCTCCCACTTCTGGAAATCGTTCGTCATATTTTGCATTGATATGGGTGAATTGCCCGAGCGCTGGTTCGGCTGCCCGGAAGTGAGAGGAATCGTGATGGCGAAGCTCCGCACCGCCACGGCTGGGGCGGCCGTGGCCGCGTTCGCGCTGGCGCTCGCCGTGCAGACGGCGGCCCCGGCGGCAGCCGCGACGTTGGGCCCGTCCGGCACGGGAGGGTCGTCCACGGACAACGCCGTCCGGAGCACGGTGCTGACCACGACCGACAGCACCCGGGTGATCGCCACTCCCCGGGGGGTGCTGCGCGCGCTCGACGTGGTCACCGTCTCGCCGGCGCTCACCCGCCCCGGTGGCTCGGTCGATGTGCGCACCTTCGCCGACTGCGGCGGCACGACCACCGGGACGGTCGCCTCCACCGCCTTCGCCGCGCCGGTGAAGCTGGGGCTGGCGGCCGACGGCGGGCTGTTCGCCGAGGCGGTCGTCGCCAAGGACGCCAAGCCCGGGCCGCACCCGGTCACCGAGCTGTGCAGCGGCACCCCGGTCGCGGTCGGCACGGTCACCGTGGTGCGGATCGGCGCGCTGGACACCGGCGGCGGCTGGGGCGCCACCCGCGATCTGGCCGGCACCGGCGCGCTGTCCAGTGCGACCGGGCGCGGCGCGCTCGCGGTCACCGGCGCGGCCGCGCTGGGCGCGCTGGAACTGCTGCGCCGCAGGGCGCTCACCGCGCGTCGGGGCGCGGGCAGCCGTGGCTGAGCTCCGGCGCCTGTCGGCGGTCTCGCGCCCGCGGGTGCTGGGCGCGCTGGCCTCGTTGTCCGCCGGGCTGGTGGCGGTGTCGGTCGCCGGTGCGGCGCTCGGCGTCGGTGCGCCGGTCCGTACCGCCGCCGCGGTCGCGGTGAGCGCGCGCGGCACCGCCTCGGACAGCGTCCGGCCCGCGCCGCGGTCCTCGGCGTCCGCCGCGCCGGCGTCCCGTGCTGCGCACGCGCCGCTGGCGCGGTCCACCCCGATCCAGCTGCTGATGCCGTCGGTCGGGCTGACCGCGCCGCTGCTGGGCCTGGGCATGGACAGCAAGGGGCAGCCGGAGCTGCCGCCGTTCTCGCAGCCGAGGACGGCCGGCTGGCTGCGGGACTCGGCGACGCCGGGCGAGGCCGGCACCTCGGTGCTGGTCGGCCATGTCGACACCAGGACCGGACCCGCGGTGTTCTGGAACCTCTCGGCGGTGAAGCCGGGCGCCCCGGTCGAGGTGGCCCGGCTGGACGGCAGCACGGCCGAGTTCACCGTGGACCGGGTGCAGTCCTACCCCAAGGCGTCCTTCCCCTCGGCCCAGGTCTACGCCCCGGCCAAGGACGCCCAGCTGCGGATCATCACCTGCGGCGGCGGCTTCGACCGCAAGCGCGCCGAGTACACCGGCAATGTGGTGCTGTTCGCCCACCTGAGCGGGGTGCGCGCCGCGTAGCGCCGATATCTGCGTACCATGTACGCGACTCCCGGAACGGTACGGGAGCGGGACAGCACAGCACAGCCGAGGAGGCCGCCGGTGGCAGCCCGCGACACGGGGTCCGCACAGCCGCCGGGGTCCGCACCTTCACCGGGGTCCGTGAGGTCACCGGGATCCGTCAAGGCACCGGGGTCCGCGAAGGAACTGGGGACGCCGCGGCCGCCGGTGTGGGCCCGTCCGCGTTCCGGCGGCCGGGGGCCGCAGCCGTCGCTGAGCGTGGACGCCATCGTCGGCGCGGCCGTCGCGCTCGCCGACGCGGAGGGCGCGGACGCCGTCTCGATGCGCCGGATCGCCGCCGAGCTGGGCGTGGGGACCATGTCGCTGTACCGCTATGTCGAGACCAAGGACGACCTGCTCGACCTGATGACCGATCAGGTCATGGGCGAGGACGGGCCCGGCGACCCGCCCACCGGGGACTGGCGCGAGGATCTGCGCGCGGTCGCCGTCGGCTACCGCCGGCTGATGCTGCGGCACCCCTGGCTGCTGCCCATCGCCGCGAGCCGGCCCCCGATGGGGCCCAACAGCCTGCGCCGGACCGAGCACCTGCTCGGCGTCATGGACGGCCTGGGGCTGGAGATCGACGCGATGTCAGGGCTGGCCGGGACGGTGATCGGCTTCGTCCGCGGGGTGGTGCTCACCGAGATCGCCGATACCGAGGCGACCCGCCGCACCGGCCTGGACGAGGACGGCTACCGCCGCAGCGCCGGCCCCTACCTCAAGGATGTCCTGGCGGCCGGACAGCACCCGCTGCTGGCCCGCTTCGTCGCCCTGGCCGAGCACGATCCGGACCCGGACCAGGTCTTCCGCTGGGGTCTGGAACGCGTCCTCGACGGCGTGGCAGCGGGCCTGGTGCAGCTCCGGGGCACGGCCTGACACCGTGGCGGGAACGTCCAGGAGCCGGGTGGGGCAGGGGAATCCCGGGTTGTCGGTGCCGGCCGGTACGGTGCAGGTGCACGTCGGTCGTACACCTCGGAGGGAACCCGTCATGTCGTCAGTCAATGAGTTCGTGCTGCCCGAGTCCTGGCGGGGAGTGCTCGCCGAGGAGACGGAGAAGCCGTACTTCCAGGAGCTCGCCGGGTTCGTGGCGCAGCAGCGGGCCGAGCACCAGGTGTTCCCGCCGGTCGGCCAGGTGTTCTCGGCGCTGGAGCACACGCCCTACGACCGGGTGAAGGTGCTGCTGCTCGGTCAGGACCCGTACCACGACGACAACCAGGCGCACGGGATGTGCTTCTCGGTGAAGCGCGGGGTGAAGATCCCGCCGTCGCTGCGCAACGTCTACAAGGAGCTGGAGGCCGACCTGGGCGTCGCGGCGCCGGCCCACGGCAATCTGGAGGCCTGGGCGGACCAGGGCGTGCTGCTGCTCAACGCGGTGCTGACGGTGCGGGCGCACGAGGCCAACTCGCACAAGGGCAAGGGCTGGGAGCGGTTCACCGACGCGGTGATCCGGGCGGTCAACGACCGGGCCGAGCCCGCCGTGTTCGTGCTCTGGGGGAACTACGCCAAGAAGAAGCTGCCGCTGATCGACACCACTCGGCACGTGGTGGTCCAGGGCGCCCACCCGTCGCCGCTGTCGGCCAAGCTCTTCCTCGGCAGCCGCCCGTTCTCGCAGATCGACAAGGCGCTGGCCGACCTCGGACTGGCTCCGGTCGACTGGCGGCTGCCGGCCTAGCGGTCAGCTGACGGCTACGGGGGCCGTCCCCAAGTGATCGTCCGTGTCGGGGGCGGCGGCCGCGGCGGCCTGACGGGCGCTGCGGCGCTGGCGCTGCACCATGCGGGCGATCACCGCGCTGATCGCGGTCGCGGCGGCGCAGGACACCGCGAAGCTCAGCCAACTGGTGTCGAAGGTGTGCTCGTTGAGGTACCCGAGGCCGACTATGTAGGTGGCCCAGACCGCCGCCGAGACGGCGGACCAGCGCAGGAAGCGGCGCGGCGGCATCGGTGAGGTGCCGACCGCGAGGTCCAGCACGGAGCGGCCGCCGGGGACGAAGCGGGCCGCGATGATGGTGCGGGCCCGGCGCGTCTCCAGCGCCTGCAGCAGGTAGGTCGCAGCACTGGCCGCGCCCGGCTTGCTGTCCAGCCGCCGCTGGGCCCAGACGGCGCCGCGGCGGGCGATCCGGATCAGCAGCAGGTCGCCCGAGAAGGAGGCGACGGCCACCCCGAGCCCCAGCAGCAGCGGCGAGGTGTGGGTCTCGGAGGACTGCAGCGTCGCCGCGATGACCATGGTGCCGCTG
This sequence comes from Streptacidiphilus carbonis, assembly GCF_000787775.1. GTDB lineage: Bacteria > Actinomycetota > Actinomycetes > Streptomycetales > Streptomycetaceae > Streptacidiphilus > Streptacidiphilus carbonis. Next base: position 40,626 of record NZ_BBPM01000030.1, read on the forward strand.
GGCACTATCGGCAGGAACGCGTCCGACAGCACTGCCAGCAGTGCCGCTATGAAAAACCACGAGGAGCCGAAAAGGTCCAGGACCTCGCTCAAGGTGACTCCTCATGCTGTTGTCCGCAGACAGGAAATGATGGTTGACCAGTACTCCGGAAGCTGGAGCACTGCCGATCGACAACGCTAACCGGTGCCATGATCACACCTGAAACCGCCCCGTAGTGAGTCATGTAACACGACTCTTACCAGCCCCCCAGCGGACACTCAGCGACCGCTACCAGCCGTGCTTTCCCATTCACCCTGCGTTCTGCTCCCGGCCCCCGGCCCGTCGTCCCGGATACCTACGTTCGAAGGGTGACCAAGACCGCCGCCCCGGTGCTGCGACTGCGTCTCCAGGCCGCCGCCGCCCTGCTGTTGACCGCCGCGCTGCTCGTGGCCGCGCTGGTCTCCTTCGCCGCCGCCAGGACGGACCTGCACCAGCTCGCCGAGGTCTCCGAGCCGCGGGCCGCCGCGGCCGCCGATCTCTACCGGACCCTGGCCGACCTGGACGCACAGCACGCCGACTCGCTGGTGGTCGGCTACTCGTCGGCCCCCGCCCAGCCGGGCCAGTCGCCGACGCTGGTCGACGACGGGGTGCTGGCCGCCCTCACCGCGCAGGCGGACCGCAGGCAGGTCGGGCACGACCTGGCGGCGCTCGCTCCGGTCGGCGGCCAGGGGCAGGCGGACGTCCAGGCGCTGCTGGACTCGCTCGGCACCTATGACGCGCTGAGCGGGACCGAGGAGTACTCGGCGACCAGTCAGACCGACCCGGTCGTGGGCCGTCCGCCGGACCTCGCGCTGGACTACTACGACCAGGCCGAGAGCCTGCTGCAGCAGTCGCTGCTGCCGCACGTCCGGACCCTGCTCGCCACGGCCGACCGGCAGGTCGGCACGGACCGGGGCGCCGCCGTCGGCGACGCGCGCCGGGGTGCGCTGCTGCTGGGCGCCGGGGGCGTGCTCTCCGTACTGCTGCTGGTCTGGTGGCAGTTGGACCTCGGCCGCCGGCACCGGCGGATGTTCAACCCGGCGCTGCTGGTGGCGACGGCGGCGGTGCTGGCCGTGTCGGTCGCCGGCGGCACGGCGCTGCTGGGTGCGGCCTCCGCGCTGGACGGCGCGGTGCGGCAGGGCTACACCCCCGGCGCGACGGTGGCCCAGGCACAGGTGGCCGCCGCGGACGCGGAGGCGTCGCAGAGCCGCTGGCTGGTCGACACCGCGTACCGCCCCTCGCTCGCCTCCCGGTTCGGCGACCTCTCGCGGCAGTTGCACACGCTGACGGCGGCGGGCGCGGGCTCGCCCGGGGTGGCCCGGACCGAGGCCGCCTACCTGGCCGCCGACGCGAGCCTGCGCTCGCTGGCCGGCTCGGACCGGCTGGACCAGGCGGCGGTCCAGCTCACCGGTGTGACGCGTGGTCAGGTCGCGTTCGCCTACTACGACTTCGGTGTCAGTCTGCAGACCCTGGCGGATCAGCGGGCGGCCCGTTTCGGCTCCGGAGCGGACTCCGCCTCGAACGACCTCGACGGTTGGACCGTGATCCCCGCGGCGCTGCTGGGCGCCGGACTGCTGCTGGTGGTCGCCGGGGTACGGCCCCGGCTGGCCGAGTTCGCCTGAGCACCGCCACCTCGGTCCCCGCGCTGCTCGTCGGTGTCGGCGGCGAGCAGCCGGGTCGTTTCGAGCCACGCGGTAAGCCGTTGGCCGACTGGCGGAAGGCGCATGGGCAGTGGCGGTCAGCGCTTCTTGTGGATCCTCTTGTGGGCGTTGGCCTTCTTGTGGGCGGTGGCCTTCTTGGGCGCGGTGACCTTCTTGGGGACGGTGGTCTTCTTGGGCGCCTTGGCAGCCGCTGCAGCCTCGGCGATCGAGTGCTGGTAGAGGTAGTCGACCGTCGGGACGGTGCCGGCCACGCCGTCGGGCAGCATGAACGGGTCGGTGAGGTAGCGGCCGCCGACGACCACGCTCGGCATCGCCTGTACGTCGTACTTCTCCCGCAGCGCCGGCGCCGCCTGGGTCTCCTGCTGGACCTCGGGCGAGTTCCAGGCGGCCAGCAGTTGCTGGGAGTCGATCCCCTGCGAGTCCGCCCATTCGCTCATGGTGTCCGGGTCGGTGAGGTTTCGGTGCTCGTCGCGGACGGCGTGGAAGACGGACTGCTCCACCTGGTCCTCCACGCCCAACTTGACCAGGGCGTAGTAGAGCCGGGCGTAGCCCATCTCCAGTGGCTGGTCCGGCCATGCCGCCGGGATGTAGCGGATGGTCACCGGCGGGTCCTGCTGCGCGGCCCAGTCCCGCAGCGGCTGGGCCAGCTGGTAGGAGTGGGCGCAGTTGTACCAGAACACCTCCACGACCTCGCGCGGGGAGGCCGCCACCGGGTGGGCGAGCTGCCGGTACTGCTGCCCGGCGACCGGCACGGCCCTGGCTGCCGCGCCTGCGGGGGCCTGCAGCCCCAGCAGTGCCAGCGAGGCGCAGAGCGCGACCAGGGCGCGGATCAGCGGCTTGCGCCGACTTGACGAGCGGGGTCGGCGGGCGGCGGGGGCGGCAGAGGCCGGGGCGGGAACGGCGTGGGCCGGGGCGGCGGGGCGCGTGGACGTCGTCATACCGGCACCCTGACAATCCGCCGGGCGGCACACGGGGGGACACGGCGGCGAGTCGGCCGCTTTCCCCCGTACGGGTGCGTGCGGGTGCGTCCGACGTGCGGGCGGCCAACCTGCCGCGTGCGGGCTGCTACCGCGCGGCTTACTGGCCCGGTGCGGGGGGGGAGCGGTCCGGGGCTGCGGGAGCCGGGTGGGCTGTGAGAGCGGGCGGGGCTGCGGGCGTCACGCCGGGGCCGCGGCCGCGGATGCCGGGCCGGGCCTCGGACGCGGAGGACCCGCCCGGGCGGGGTGGCGCGGGCGGGTCCGAGGCAGGGGGCCGGTGCGGCCGACGGCGTCAGCCGGTGGCGCTGCTGCTGCTGCTCGTGCTGGCGGGAACCACGATGTGGTAGCCCCACCAGTCGAAGCGCATGCCGAAGGCGATGAACAGGCCGATGACGCCGAGCACGAAACCGCCCCAGGCGACGGCCTTGACCCAGTTCGGCAGCGGGCGGACGGTGAGGTAGCGGCCGGAGAACAGCACCAGCGCGCCCACGACCAGGGCGATGGTCGCGACCAATCCGTTGATCTCGGCGACCTTGTGCCAGGGGCCCGTGTAGCCTTCGGCGAGCTGGGTGGCCGTGGTCTTGCCGGTCGCGGAGACCTGGGACTGGAGCTGGGCCTGCGCGAGCATGATGTTGCCGAACCAGGTGCCGGTGACCGAGGCCAGGCCCAGGGCGGCCGCGGCTATCGACACCGCGCCGGCGACGATGCCCTTGGAGACGCCGCCGGAGGCCAGGTCCTCCAGCTCCTCGTCGGAGAGGTCCTCGGGGTCCTTGTCCTCGGGGCTGAGGACCGAATTGGGGCGGGGCGACCAGGTCTTCGACTGGGGCTCGGCGGCCTCCGTCTGTTCTTCCTTGTCGTCCTTGCTCAGAATCAGTGTCGCAGGCGACTCAACCGCAGGTGAGTCGTCCTTCCGGGGGTCGGAGGGCTGCGGGATGTCGGTGGGCTTCGGAGTGGGCATGGCGGCACCCTAGTGATGTTTTGTGAAAACCGGATGAACCTTCCAAGGTTTCCTTCCGGCCAAGGAACCGCTGGTCGGCACCATGCGGCCAGGTCGGCGCAGGTCGGTGCGGGTACGACTCCTGTCCGGCTCCGCCAGCTATTCGGGTCATGTGTTGTACGAAATCGACCCCTGCTCGACGGGGTGGTCCTCGTAGGGTCGAAGAGTGGTCTGGTCCGCCTCCACAGCGGCGAGCCGTTCCCGTAGAGACTTGGAGTTTCCTGAGATGGTGGTTCTGCGATGACCGAGCAGGATGTGGCGCATCGGACCGGCCCGTCCGGCCCGACCGGAGTGGACAGCCGGGGGCGGGTCGAGGAGCTGCACGCCATCCAGGAGCAGGTGCTGGCGGGGCCGAGCGAGCGGGCGACCGAGGCGCAGCACGCCAAGGGCAAGCTGACCGCGCGCGAGCGGATCGCGCTGCTGCTGGACGACGGCTCCTTCAACGAGGTCGAGCCGCTGCGCCGGCACCGGGCCACCGGGTTCGGGCTGGAGCAGAAGAAGCCCTACAGCGACGGTGTGATCACCGGCTGGGGTTCGGTGCACGGGCGTCCGGTGTTCGTGTACGCGCACGACTTCCGGATCTTCGGCGGGGCGCTGGGCGAGGCCCATGCCCAGAAGATCCACAAGATCATGGACATGGCCATCGCCGCCGGTGCGCCGCTGGTGTCCCTGAACGACGGCGCCGGGGCCCGGATCCAGGAAGGCGTCACCGCGCTCGCCGGCTACGGCGGCATCTTCCAGCGCAACACCCGGGCGTCCGGGGTGATCCCGCAGATCAGCGTGATGCTGGGCCCCTGTGCCGGTGGGGCCGCCTACAGTCCGGCGCTGACGGACTTCGTGTTCATGGTCCGGGAGACCTCGCAGATGTTCATCACCGGGCCGGACGTGGTCCAGGCGGTGACCGGCGAGAAGATCACCCAGAACGGGCTCGGCGGCGCGGATGTGCACTCCGAGGTCTCGGGGGTGTCGCACTTCGCCTACGACGACGAGCGCAGCTGCCTGGAGGAGGTCCGCTTCCTGCTGTCGATGCTGCCGCAGAACAACCGCGAGAACCCGCCGGTGGAGATCACCGAGGACCGTGCCGACCGGCGCTGCGAGGCGCTGCTGGACCTGGTGCCGGCCGACGGCAACCGCCCGTACGACATGCGCAAGGTGATCGAGGAGATCGCCGACGACGGCCAGTACATGGAGATCCACGAGCGCTGGGCCACCAACGTCATCGTGGCGCTGACCCGGCTGGACGGCCAGGTGGTGGGGATCGTGGCGAACCAGCCGCAGTCCCTGGCCGGGGTGCTGGACATCCACGCGTCCGAGAAGGCCGCGCGGTTCGTGCAGATGTGCGACGCGTTCAACATCCCGCTGGTCACGCTGCTGGACGTGCCGGGCTTCCTGCCCGGGGTGGACCAGGAGCACGGCGGCATCATCCGCCACGGCGCCAAGCTGCTGTACGCGTACTGCAACGCGACGGTGCCGCGGATCCAGTTGATCCTGCGCAAGGCCTACGGCGGCGCCTACATCGTGATGGACTCGCGCAGCGTGGGCGCGGACCTGTCCTATGCCTGGCCGACCAACGAGATCGCGGTGATGGGCGCGGAGGGTGCGGCCAACGTCATCTTCCGCCGCCAGATCGCCGGCGCCGACGACCCCGAGGCGATGCGCGCCCAGATGGTCAAGCAGTACAAGGACGAGTTGATGCACCCCTACTACGCCGCCGAGCGCGGCCTGGTGGACGACGTCATCGACCCCGCCGAGACCCGGCACACCCTGATCCGCGCGCTGCACATGCTTCGCAGCAAGCACGCCGATCTGCCCGCCCGCAAGCACGGCAACCCGCCCCAGTAACCCGGAGGCACCCGCCATGACCACCGTCCTCGAACCCGCCGCGGCCACTGCCGCCGTTCCGGCTGCCGCCGCTGCTTCGGTCACCGCCGCTGCTTCAGCCACCGCCGCCGCTTCGGCTGCCGCGCCGGCCGACCCGCTGGTGCGGGTCGTCAAGGGCAACCTCGCCGACGAGGAGCTCGCCGCGCTGACCGCCGTGCTGCTGGCCCGCGCCGCGGCCGCGCCCAAGGCCGCCAAGGGTGCCGGCGCCGGTATGACCCAGGCCCAGTGGCAGCGCCCCGAGCGTCGTCCGAGCTACAACTCGCCGGTCAGCTGGCACCGCTGACACAGCGTCAATCGGACATGGCGGTGGGCGGGACCCCTCGGGGTCCCGCCC
>NZ_BBPM01000030.1:46951-92254 GCF_000787775.1 Streptacidiphilus carbonis
GGCGGGACCCCTCGGGGTCCCGCCCACCGCCATTCTCTCGTCTGTCTCTCCCTTGTCTGGTCGTTCGTCAGTACCTGGTGTCAGCAGGCTCCGTTGTCGGTCCAGACACCGGCGGCGCCGCCCGGGACGTCACCGTAGGTCCACCACTTGGCGGTCCAGGAGTGGCCGTTGTAGCTGACCGTGTTGCCCTGGGTGTAGGTGCCGGTGGCGCTCCAGGCCGCCGCGGTGCAACTGCCGCCGGTCGGAGGGGCGGTGGTGGGCGGTGCCGTGGTCGGCGGAGCGGTCGTCGGCGGCGCCGTGGTGGGCGGGCTGGTGGGAGGAGTCGCGCCCGCGAACGTCACGCTGTACTTGGTGAAGTCCCATGCCCCCTGTGTCACGCTGCTGCAGACGCCGGACGTCTGGCCGTTGTTGTCGGCCGGGGTGCACTGGCGGTCGCGGTTCACCGACCAGTTGGTGTAGCGGGCCAGGCCGTGGCTGGTGGCGAAGTCCAGCACCGACTGGAAGTCGGCCTGGTAGAAGTACTCGCCGCTGTCGCTGCGGCCGTTCATCATCGAGATGCCCTCGTGGGCGTACGCGGTGGCGGAGCTCCAGCCGAAGGTGTTCATGAGCAGCGTGTTGAACGCCTGCAGCGCGGAGATCTGCGAGGCGGCGCCGTTGAAGCCGCCGTCGAACGGCATGATGGAGAAGTTGTTCGGGGTGAAGCCGTCCGTCTTGGCCTGGTCGAGCATCTGCGTCCCGAACCAGCCGGTGCCCGCCGCGGTACCGGGGGTGGTGATCGAGATGTACAGGCCCGGGTTGTTCTGCTGCAGGATCTGCGCGGCACCGACCTCGTTGGCGACGGCGGCCGTGTTCTCGTACTCCGGCTCCTCCAGGTCGAAGTCCATGGCGTGCAGCCCGTACTTGGTGATGACCTGCTGGTACGCGGCGGCGGTCGCGGCCGGGGTGCCGCAGGTCTGGCCGAGCTTGGTGCCGCCGTACCCGCCGATGGAGACGGAGACGTCGCCGCCGGCCGAGCGGATGCTGTTGATCGTCGAGGCGACCGCCGTGTCGGAGGAGACCGCGGCGGTTCCGCCCCAGGTCGGAGTGCAGCCGCCGCCGTTGGGGGCGAGGACGAAGGCGAGCTGGAAGGCCTTCAGGCCGGTCGCGTTCATCACGTCGACCGGGTTCGGCGGGTTGTTGTCCAGTGGCATGAGGTAGGGCGCGGCGGCATACCAGTTGCTACTGAGCGCGGTTGTGGTGGCGGCCGGGCTGACGCTCGCGTGGGCGCTGCCGTTCACGGCGACCATCGCCGTGGCGGCGAGCCCGGCGGCGGCGACCGCGCCGAGGACTCGGGAAGGGGAAGTGCGGAACACCTGGGCTCCTCGTGGGGGAGAGGAAGGGGAGGTCTGTACCAGTGCCCAGGGTGGAGGGGATGACCACCAGTCGTCAATAGGATGGCCTAGACCTAGGACTAGACCAATTCTTCCCTTGAGACCCCCTTAACCAGCGAGGACCACGACTACTGCTGAGCCCCTGCGGTACGCTCCGCCGTCGAGGCCCGCGAAGACCGCATGCAGCGCTTTCGCCTCGTAGCCGAGGTCCAGTGAGATCCCGTGCCTGGCCCGGAAGTCCTCGGCGAAGCCGCGCAGTTCCGGGGTGGTGCGGCCGTATCCGCCGAAGGTGTGCCCGGTGTCGATCCGCCAGTTGCGGGTGCGCCGACCGAAGGCCTCCACTTGCAGCGCCGCGGTCTCGTCCGCCAGCGGCGCATGGCCCAACGCCGCGTATCCGACCGCTCGCTGATGCGGCGCCAGTCCGGCCGCCAGTCCGGCGAGGGTGCCGCCGGTGCCGACGGAGACCACCACCAGTTCCGCGTCGGACTCCGCCAACTCCCGTCCCAGTGCCCGGCATCCGCGTACCCCGGCGGCATTGCTGCCGCCCTCGGGGACGACCAGCGCCGGACCGTGTTCGGCCAGCAGCTTCGCCAGCACCTCGGCCGACATCCGACGGCGCCAGGTGGCCCGGTCCATGAAGTCCAGCCGCATGCCCCAGGCCGCCGCCTGCGCCAGCGACGGGTTGAGCGGCCGGTCGGCCAGCTCGTCCCCGCGCACCACCCCGACCGTCCGCAGACCGGACTCCCGTCCGGCGGCCGCGGTCGCCCTCAGGTGGTTGGAGTAGGCGCCGCCGAAGGTCAGCACGGTGTCAAGGCCGCGTGCCCTCGCCTCGGCGACGTTGGGCAGCAGCTTGCGCCACTTGTTGCCGGGGACGGTGGGGTGCAGCAGGTCGTCGCGCTTCAGCAGCAGCCGCACCCCGGCCGCCGCCGCCCGCTCGTCCACCAGGAGCTGCAGCGGGGAAGCCGCATCCTGGCTCAACCCAGCAGCCCGTACGCCTGCGCGATCAGCTCGTAGGAGCGGTGCCGTGCCTCATGGCCGTGGATGTTGCTGGTGATCATCAGCTCGTCGGCGCCGGTGCGCTTGCGCAGCTCCAGCAGCCCGTCGCGGACCTGGTCGGGGGCGCCCAGCACCACGTTCGACAGCCAGGAGTCGAGGAACTCGCGCTCGGCCGGGGTGTAGGGGTGCGCCTCAGCCTCCTCGGGCGTCGGAACGAGCGCGGGCTGCCCGCGCCGCAGCCGCAGCATGGCCAGCGCCCCGGACCCGGCCAGCCGCCGGGCCAGCTCCTCGCTGTCGGCGGCCACCGCCCCCACGCCGATCAGCGTGTACGGCTCGGCCAGCACCTCCGAGGGCCGGAACGAGTCCCGGTACAGCTCCAGGGCGGGGACGGTGTTCCCGGCGCTGAAGTGGTGCGCGAAGGCGAACGGCAGCCCCAGCCGCCCGGCCAGTTGCGCGCTGAAGCCGGAGGAGCCCAGCAGCCAGATCGGCGGCCGGCCCCCGCCGGGAGCGCTCGCCTCCCCGGGCACCGCCCGCAGCCGCTGGTACGGGTGGCCGGCCGGGAAGTCCGCGTGCAGGAACCGGGTCAGCTCGCTGAGCTGCAGCGGGAACTCGTCGGCCGTCTCGTCCAGCACCCCTCGGCGCAGGGCCCTGGCGGTGGCCGGGTCGGTGCCGGGGGCCCGGCCGAGGCCGAGGTCGATCCGTCCGGGGTGCAGCGCGTGCAGGGTGCCGAACTGCTCGGCGATCACCAGCGGCGCGTGGTTGGGCAGCATCACCCCGCCCGAGCCCAGCCGGATGGTGCTGGTCGCGGCAGCCAGATGGGCCAGCAGCACGGCCGGCGCGGAGCTGGCCACCCCGGGCATACCGTGGTGCTCGGCGACCCAGAACCGGTGGAACCCCCAGCCCTCGGCCTTGCGGGCGAGCTCCGTGGTCGCTGCCAGCGCCTGCGTGGGGGTGTAGCCGGCGCCCACGGTGGCCAGGTCCAGGATCGACAGCGGCGTCTCCGCCCGTCCGCTCGGCACTCCGGGGATCTGGGCAGCCAGCGGTGCGACTGCCCGGTCCGGCTGTTCCGGCGCTTCCGGCTGTTCCGACGACGGCGTTGACTGCTGGCTCACTGCGGTGCTCCCACGGCTACGGACGACTACAGGCTCTCCCCAGGCCCAACCCGCGCCCCACCGGCTCTGTTCCCGTACTGCCCTGTTCCCGTACTGCTACGTTCCCGGATGTTCGGCACCCCGCCGACCGGGGGAGGCAGCCGCCATGGACCAGTCGCCGACATCGCCGACCGGCGTTGCCGAGGACCTGCTGCTGCTCTGTGCTGCGGCCGGGCCGGAGCTGCGTGTCGTCACACCCGCGTACTTCATGCCGGCCCTGGCCGCGGGTGTGGTCGCGGACCTGCTGCGCAGCGGGTACGCCGTCCTGGACGAGGACAGGTTGCGGCTGGTCAGTGCCGCGCCGAGTGGCAACCTGACCACCGATGCCGTCGTCCTGGGGCTCACCCAGGGGGTGGGGGGTCTGTATGCCGGACCGCTCATCGACTGCGTGGAGTGGTTGGCGGCGTGGATCGCCAGGCCGGTCCTGGACTCGATGGTGAACCGCGGGCTGCTGTACACCCAGGAACACCGGCGCAGCTTCGGCCGCGCCACCACCGGGTACCACCTCCGGGACCGGGCCGCGTTCGACCGCTGCAGCGCCGAACTGACCCGTGCCGCCGCGGACCTGAACGCCCCCGGGCGGACCCGGCTTCTCGGCGCCCTGGTCCACGCCGGACGGCTCACCTCGTGCTACTTCGACGCGCAGCAGCCCAAGTCCGGCGGGGAGGCGGCGAGACGGCTCGCCCACCTGATGGACATGGACCAGCTGGCCCGCGCCGCCAACGCGCTGGTCAACCGGCAGCTCGCCGGGGAGGCCGCCATGCACGTCGCCGCCGAGCAGTCGGCCGCGGCCCTGACCGTGCTCCATGCGATGGCAGCCGGGGCATAGCGCCGGTTGCCTCCCGTCCCCGCTCGTCCGGTCATTCGCATCATTCGAAGAGGAACACGCCATGGACCAGTCGTCGACCGGCCTTCCCGAGGACCTGCTTCTGCTCTGCGCCGACCCGGAGACCGGGCGGATCCGGCAGCCCGGCGAGTTCCGCTTCGCGTTGGCCGGTGCGACCGTTGCCGAGCTGGTGGCGGCGGGGGCGGCGGCGCTGGAGGGCGGGCGGCTGGTGCTGCTGCGCGGAGCACCGCTGGGGCACCCCGGCCTCGATGCGGCGGCTGCGGCCTTGGCGGGGCCGGCCGCGCCACCGCGCGGGGCGCGGTTGCGCAGATGTCTGCAGCGGGTGGGTCGGCGGCCGTCCAAGCCCTACCTTGACGTCATGGTCAAGACCGGCCTGGTCGACCGGCGCAGCCGGAGGCTGCTCGGCCTGGTCACGCTCAATGAGTACACGGTCCGCGACCTGAGCGTCATCGCCGCCCGCAGGGCACTGGTCGCGGACGCGGTGGACAACGGCAACGCCCCGGCCCGCTCGCTCCTGCTCGCCGCCCTCGCCCACGCCGGCGAGCTCACCGGCCGGCTCTACCCCGGCCCGATCGCCAACCGCACCGCCCGCCGCCGCCTCGCCGACCTCACCCGCTTCGACCCCATCGCCTCCGCCGCCCACGAAGCCACCCGCGCCGCCCGAAGCGCCCAGTCCTCCGGCGGCTGACCCGGCCCACCCGGGGGTGGTCATGAGCACCCCCGCAGGTCAGGTAGTATTTCCGTCGTGCCCAGGCAACAGCGCAAGCGAAAGCCGCAGGCACTAAGCGCCGCTAGCTCAGTTGGTTAGAGCAGCTGACTCTTAATCAGCGGGTCCGGGGTTCGAGTCCCTGGCGGCGCACCGTCAAAGTAGTACCTGACCTGCGGGTTCATGAGTGATCATGAGCCCGCAGGTCTTTTTTGATCTTGTGGTGGGAGCGTGGTGGGAGCACGGACGCGGACTGGGCGCGCGTGGGGTTTCCCGGCGGTGGGCGTTAGTTGCTGGATGTGCCCCAGGTGCGGGCTCCGGCCTGGTTGAAGGCTCCGGCCAAGGCGGCGGCGGCTTGGTGCTTGAGTTCGTCGACGACGGACTGGTAGGTGTCGCGGGTGAAGCTGGTGGAGGAGTGGCCGAGGGTCTCTTTGACGACGCGGGCGTCGACGCCGGCGGCCAGGGCGTGCGTGGCTGCGCCGTGGCGTAGGTCGTGAAGGCGGATCGGGGGCAGGTCGTGTTCCTCGATGAGTTCCTGGAACGCGGCGGTGACGTGGGCGGGGTGGAGCGGGCCGCCGTCGGCGTCGGTGAAGACCAGGCCGGTGTTCAGCCAGCCGGGGCCGTGGGCCAGGCGGGCCTTGTGCTGGTGGCGGCGGTGGGCGCCCAGGAGGGTGACGGTGTCGGGGTCCAGGGCGATGGCGCGCTCTCCGGCGTCGGATTTGGGGCGGCTGGTCTGGGTGGCCCAGCCGAGTTGGATGATCTGCTGGTTGACGCTGAGGGTGGAGGCGTCGAGGTCGAGATCGGACCAGCGCAGGCCGCAGGCTTCACTGGGCGGCCGGGTCGGCTTCTCTTGGCATGTGCTTGCGGGAGTTGTGTGCGGGCGTAACTGCCTTCTCCAAAGACCCGGTGGTTCATCTCGCGGCCGGGATGATCAGCCCTTCTCGGCAATGATTGTCGCCCCCGTCGCCGGGGTGGCGACGGGGGCGACTGAGCCTGGGGTTTCAGGCGGTGTTCGTGGCTCGGTTGGGTGTCATCCTGTGGGTTTGTTGTAGAGGGTGGTGATTTGCGGTTCGGTCAGGGCGCTGGGGTAGGTGCGTACGTCGGCGATGCTTCCGTTGAAGGAGCCGTTGCTTGCGTTGTTGGCGTTGTCGGTGCCGCCGATGAGGAAGGGGCCGGTTGCGGGCCAGGCGCTGGCGTTGGTGGTGGTGCTGGCGAATTTGCCGTTGACGTACAGGGTCATGGTTTTGCTGGTGGCGTTGAAGACGGCTACCAGGTGGGTCCACTTGCCTGGGGTGGCGGTGACGCCGGGCGCGGTTTTTGCGTAGGACGAGCCTGCGGGCATGGGGTAGGCGTCGACGGAGGGCGCTACCAGGGCCCAGCCGTTTTGGGTGGAGGAGTACTGCAGGTAGATGCCGCAGCGTTTGCCTGCCGTGTCGCGCTGGCACAGGACGGTGGAGTCGCCGCCGGTTGTGCTGGCCAGGTCGGCCCATGCGGACAGGGTGTAGTCCTTGCTGGTGTCGACGGCTGTGGTGCTGGAGGAGAGGTAGTTGGTGCCGTTGAGGGTGGCGGCGCGCTTGGCGCTGGCGGCGTTGTCGGTGACGGTTCCGTAGCCGGGGCCGGCGACGGCGGTGGTCGTGGCGAGGTTGGCGGCGTCCTGGGTGAGGGTGGCGCTGGGGTAGTTGGCGGCGGGCATCAGCCATTGGTTGGCGGCAGCGCTGGTTGTTCCCATGGGGGTGGAAGTGGTGGCCCAGGTGCTGACGGGTTGGTCGTTCTTGCCGTCGGAGGTGCCCGCGGTCCATTCGGCCAGGGCGCCGGTGCTGCTGACGGTCCACAGGTCGGGGATGCCGGTGCTGTCGGTCAGGTCGCCCTCGGAGCCGATGACCGGGTAGGTGGCGGCCGCGAGCGTCTCGTTGAGGGGCGTCGCGGTGCTGATGGCGGTGAGGGTGGCCACGGCCGGCAGCGGGCTTCCGAAGGTGTCGACGGGGGTGTAGCTGCCGAGGGTGAAGGTGTAGCCGCTGACGGCGCCGGTGGTGCGGTTGCGGGTCCACAGGCCGGGCCTGCCGCTGCCGTTCCAGTCTCCGGGGGAGATGAGGTCCAGGTTGGCCCAGTTGGTGGTGGTGTCCAGGAGGACGGGGGTGCCCAGGGTCTGGTCGCTGGCCATGGGGAAGAACCACAGGGCGGCGTTGCCGGTGGTGGTGGTCTCGGTGGTGAGCAGGCCGGTGCGGTTCTGGAAGGTTCCGCTGGTCTGGCTCAGCGCGCTGTGGGCGATGTCGCCCAGGGCCAGGACCTGGGTGGTCTTGGACCAGTCGGTGGCGTAGGTGGCGCAGTGGGTGTCGTTGGTGTTGGCGGGGTCGGTGATGCAGGCGGGCCGGTCCAGGGTGAGGTGGTTGTCGAACAGGCCGTCGATGTGTTCGTCGCCGGGGTTGGTGTAGGCGTAGAGCGTGGGGTCGCCGGGCTTGTGGGCGATGACGTCGTCCACGTTCATGCCGCCGCGCACGCTGCCGCGGTGGGTGATCTGGTAGCTGGACCAGCCCTTGCCGTCGGCGTTGGCGTCGGGGCTCTTGGCGGCGACGGCGGCCAGGCTGGTGGTGGGGGTGGTGGCGGAGGAGTTGGGCAGCGAGTGGGTGTACAGGTTGCCGTCGCTGCCGGGGGTCAGCACGTCGGGGATGGAGTCGCCGGTGGTGTCGCCGAACTTGGGTGCGGGCCCGTTGGCGTTCCAGGGGACGTAGAAGGCGTAGGGGAGGATCTGGCTGAAGTTCTCGGCGTAGTCGTCGGCTTGCAGGTACAGGATGTTGGTGCCCCAGTGCGGGGCGATGATCTGCAGGGTGCTGATGGCGCTGCCGCACACGGTGCTGGTGGTGGTGTCGGTCAGGGTCGGGTCCGGTCCGTATTTCAGGCATTGGACGCCGGAGGTCTGGGCTGCCAGGGTGTCGCCGTTGTAGCCGCTGGGGGCCGGGTCGCTGACCGACACGCCGATGGTGCCGTACTGGCCGGTGTACTTGGTGGGGGTGATCCCGCTGCCCGAGGGCGGGAAGTCACCCGTGTTGGTGATCTTGATGGTGGGGGCTGTGGCGTCCACGCGGAAGTGACAGACCAGGGAGTTCGGCGAGGACGGCACACCGGGCAGGGCGTCGGTGCCGGTGGCCAGCCATCCGTAGGCGTGCCCGTCCTTGATCACGGCACCCGTGCTGGCCTGGGCGCCCACCGGGAGGTGGTCGGAGTGGGCCGCGGTGGCGGTGTTCACCCAGGGCGAGTTGGCCGGGGTGTCGTAGGTGTCCCCGGCCGGTGTGCTGGACGAGTCGTCCCACAGACGGAAGTTGACCCGGTACTGCGACTGCGCCCCTTCCGGGGCGGCGTTCAGCGTGGCACCGCTGGCGTTGACCCAGGGCCAGTTGCTGTCTACACCGGCGGGGGCTGAGGTGCAGTAGTCGAAGGAGTCCCAGGCGGTGGACTTGTAGTAGCCGGCGTCCGTGGTGGACAGGTGGTTGGGCGCAAGCGGGGTGGTGTCGTACTGCACCATCAGCTGCGCGTTGTGATTGAACCGCTTGAAGCCGTACACGTTGGACGGGTCGTCCGCGTGCAGCTTGAACGTCATCTGGGTCTTGCCCTGCTGCTCTTCGGCGGTCTGCAGGGTGGAGGTGACGTTGAAGTTCAGGGCGACGTCGCCGTCGCAGCCGGTCTGGCGGGCGCCGCCGACCGAGTTGGAGGTGATCTGGCTGCTGCCGGGGTGGCTGTTCCAGGTGGTGGGGTTGGTCAGCGAGCCGGACCAGTCCAGGTCGATCGTGTACTTGGTGGTGCAGGACATGTCCGCAGAAGTGTGCTCGGCGGTGTCCAGGGTGGCCTGGTAGACGGTGGTGCCCACCAGCGCGGTGGTGTCGAACTGGTAGTACGTCTCCTCGGTGTCGTTGGGGCTGCAGCTGCCGCCGTTGGGGTAGGTGCCGCAGGTGCCCACGCCGGGGTAGTCGGTGTTGGAGACGTCGTAGTTGTTCTGGTTCGGGTAGGCGGACTGGGTCCAGGCGAAGTGCTCGCCCCAGGGGTTGTCCTGCTGCCAGTTGGGGTCGATGAACACCGGGTACTGGGTACCGGTACCGCTCAGGATGCTCTGACTGGGCGTCAGGCTGATGGTGCTGCCGGACACCGTCGCGGGGATGGTGGCGGTCTGGGCGCCGTCGCCGGGCCCGGTGGCGCTGCTCGTGCCACCGGTGCCGTCGGCCGACGTGGTGCTGGTGTCGGAGGGTGCGGCCTGGGCCAGAGACTTGACGAACAGTGCCTGGGTGGCGCCTGTGGCGGCCGCGGACGCGCTGGGGGTCGCGGTGCTGGGGGCGGCGCTGGCCGAGGGTGTCGCGCTGCTGCTGGCTGTGCTGGAGTCCCACATGAGCGGGGTGGGGGCGCTGAACTGGGTCTGGCCGCTGGTGTCGGTGGCGGCCAGGTTGCCGCCCTGGTCTGCGGTCACGGTCAGGTCGCTGCTGGTGGTGGTGAACTTCAGGTTCTTCACCAGCGGGTTGGCCGCGGCCGCGGCGGATTTGACGACCAGGACGGTCATGGCGCCGCCGGTGGGGTTGGCGGTCACGTCCAGGTCCACGTCGGGGGCCACGTTCGGGTAGACCGCGGTGGTACCCGACCAGGTGGGGGCGGGCAGGGTGAACGGCGCGTTGATCGACAGCTTCTTGCCGTCCGCGCCGGTCATGGTGGCCACCGGGCCGGTGCCGCCCGCAGACAGGATCAGGGCCCCGGACGCGGCCTTGGGCGACAGGGTGCCGTCGGCGTTGGCGGTCAAGGTGGCGTCCAGTGGCACCCAGGTCCCGTCCTTCTGGACCCGCTGGGCCTGCGGGGACTGGGTGAGGGTGAACGAGCCGTCCGGGTTGGCCACCGTGGTGGTGAACGCGTCCGTCAGGGCGTCCACCGGCACGGGCTTGCCGCTGGACTTGGCCTGTGCCTGGGCGGTGGCGCGGGCCTGCTGGTCGGCGCTGAGCGTCGGCGGCGTGCCCGCGGTTTGGGCGGGGGCGTCGGCGATGTGGGCGGCCTCGACGGCTGCCGGGTCCGGGGTGGCAGTGTCGGCCCAGGCGCTGGGAGCGGCCGAGAGCAGCCCTGCGGCCAGGGCGATGACGGCCCCGGCGGCGCTGAACCGCCGACGTCTGACACTGCCGGCGGCGCGTGGGAGAGAGGAGGGCAAGGGCGGCATGCGGGCACTCGTTCCTGCGACTGGGCGGTGGGTAGAGGACAAGCGCACTTTGCGACCGTGAAAACTCACAGGTCAACTGCCATGGTGCGAATGCGCAATGCTGAATCCTGATGTATACGGACATTCCTGGGTGGGTGAGAAGTGTCACCCTGCACAAGAGGGGCACGGGATTCCATAAAGTCTTGACGGGCTCATCACATGGAGGTCACAGTGCGTTCGATCCACGTGCGCTTTCAGGACGTGGGCTCGGTGCGTCTGAGGGGTCTTCAGTGGTCAAGCGGGGCAAGCGGAGTCGGGCCTGGTACTGGTTCCGGGGCGAACACCGCGTGTTGGGTGCCGTGTGCGCATTGGCGGTGGGGGCGACTCTGCTGGGCCCGATCTCCGCGCAGGCGGCCACGGTGGACCCGCACAAGATCTGGTCACCGCCGAACACCGCCCTGCCGCGGACGGCCTCCATCTCCGGCCATGACGTCGGCCTGCCGGCTGCGACCAAGTCCAAGTACCCGGTACCGGGACTGTGGCAGCCCGCGCCGGCGAGCACCACGGTGTCAGGCAGTGCGACGGCGACCCTTCCGGCGCCGACTGCCGCAACTGGCGGCAAGGGAACGGACAGTGCCGCATCGGTGCGTGCGGGCACGCTGCCGGTGTGGCTGGCCGGCCGGAGCGCGGCGGGCCGCTCGGCGGGCGCCGCGGGTGCGGTCACGGCGACGGTCGCCGACACTGCCCACACGCAGGCCGCCGGGGTGCACGGGCTAATCGTGTCGCTGTCGCCGGGCAGTGCGGCAGCGTCCAAGGCCCCCGTGCAGGTGGGCCTGGACCTCAGTTCGCTGGATGCCAGCTACGGCGCAGACGCGGCCGAGCGCTCGCGCCTGGTCGAGCTTCCCGCCTGCGCGCTGACGACCCCACAGGCCAAGGGCTGCCTGGCCGCCACCCCCATCGCCTCGCACTACGACCCGGCCACCAAGCGGCTGGTGGCCGACGTGACCCTGCCCGCTGCGGCCGCTGCCACGGGGCCCGCCTCGGCACTGCGGTCCCCGACGACCGGCGGCCAGGCCCAGCCGCCCGTGGTGCAGGCCTCGGCGATACAGAGCGGGACGGTTGCCGCGAGCGCCGCGCAGATGACCCCGATGGTCCTGGCTGTGCAGACGACATCGAGCGGCGGCGCCGGGACCTACTCCGCCACGAGCCTGCAGGGCAGTTCGGCCTGGGCCTCGGGCAACTCCAGCGGCTCCTTCACCTACAGCTACCCGATCGCGGTGCCGCCCGCGCTGGGGGGCACCGCGCCGCAGGTATCCCTGACCTACGACTCGTCCTCCATCGACGGGAAGACCTCGGCGACCAACGCCCAGGCATCGAACGTGGGCGACGGTTGGGATGTGTCGTCTGGCGGATTCATCGAGCGCTCGTTCAAGTCCTGCGACAAGGACGGCCTCACCGGCTCCGGTGACGAGTGCTGGGGCGGCAACGTCGCCACGTTGTCGCTGGGAAGCCACTCCGGGACCCTGGTGCGCGACGATACGACCGGGGCCTGGCACCTGCAGGGCGACGACGGCACGAAGGTCGAGTTCGTCGACTCTGCGCAGCCGGGCAACGGGGCTACCTTCGGGGAGTACGTCAAGGTCACCGACCCCTCCGGCACGGTGTACTACTTCGGCCTGAACCATCTGCCCGGCGGCGACGGCACCGACCCCTCCACCAACAGCAACTGGACCGTTCCCGTCTACTCGCCCAAGAGCGGCGACCCTTGCTACACCGCAGCCCAGGCCCAGGCGTCCTGGTGCAGCATGCCGTGGCGGATGAACCTGGCCTACGCGGTGGACCCGCACGGCAACCTGACCACCTACACCTACGCCCCCGCCGCTACCAACTATTACAGTCGTGGCGGCGGTCAGAACAACGGCACCGGCACGCTGACCGGCTACACCCCCGGCGGCTCATTGGCCAAGATCAACTACGGCCAGACCCTGGCCGGACAGGTCGCGGCCAAGGGCACGGCCGCTGTCGCGGCTACCGTCAAGTTCAACCTGGCAGCCGAGGGGCGCTGTGACACCAGCGGTGGTTTCACCTGCTCCGGTGCCACGCTGTCCTCCACGAACGCCACGCACTGGCCCGACGTGCCCTACGACCAGTACTGCCCCAGCGCGGGGGCGTGCACCAACTACGGGCCCAGTTTCTGGACCAACCAGCGGCTGGCATCGATCACCACCCAGATCCAGTCCGCCGGCGCCACCCAGCAGGTCGACTCCTACGCGCTGACCCAGTCCTACCGCACGCCCGGAGACGGCACCAAGCCCCCCCTGTGGCTGGACTCGATCCAGCGCACCGGCAAGGACGGCACCACGCCGATCACCCTGCCCGCGGTCAGCTTCACTCCGGTCATGCTGGCCAACCGCGTGGACGGCACCAACCTGGTGCCGGCACCCGCCCCCTACTACCGTCCGCGCATCCAGACCCTGACCACCGAGAGCGGCGAGCGCCTCAACGTCGACTACAACCTGCCGGCCTGCTCACGGGTGAACAACGTCATGCCCGCCTCCGCGGACAGCGACACCATGGCCTGCTTCAACGTGCTGTGGTACCCGCCGGGCTCCACCGCCGGCCAGCCTCCCGCGAGTGACTGGTTCAACCACTACACCGTCGCCTCGGTGACCGCCAACGACACCGTGGCCGGCGCCCCCTCCCGAGTCACGAGCTACAGCTACGGCGCCGCCGCCTGGCACCGCGACGACAGCGAGCTCACCGACCCCGCCACCCGCACCTGGGACCAGTTCCGCGGCTTCGCCTCGGTGGACACCGTGACCGGCACAGGTGGTGACGGACCGCAGGGGCAGACCGTCGCCTACTACATGCAGGGCATGAACGGCGACGTCATGGCCGACGGCAGCACTCGCAGCGCTCAGGCCGGCGCCGGAACGTGGAGCGGCGCGGTCACCGACGACGACTGGCTGTCCGGACAGGTCCTGGAGACCGACACCTACAACCACGCGTACGCCACCGGCAACCCTGGCAGCGTGGTCTCCTACACCTTCACCCGCGCCAGCGGACCGGTCACCACTGCCACCCACGCCCGCGGCGGCTCCCTGCCCGACCTGGTCGCCCGCTTCGCCACCACCAAGACGGTGTCCACCACCGAGTCCTTGAAAGCCGACGGAACCTGGCGCACCTCCACGAGCACCGCCACCTCGGACTCGGCCCACGGCAACCGCCCGCTGACCCAGGACACCACCGCCGACGGCCTGCCCGAGACCTGCGCGCGCACCAGCTACGCCACCAGCACCACGACGCAGATGACCGAGCTCGCCGACGAGACCCTCACCGTTTCCGGGGCCGGTGCCTGCACCGCTGTGGCCACCGC
Organism: Streptacidiphilus carbonis; assembly: GCF_000787775.1. Taxonomy (GTDB): domain Bacteria; phylum Actinomycetota; class Actinomycetes; order Streptomycetales; family Streptomycetaceae; genus Streptacidiphilus; species Streptacidiphilus carbonis. The sequence continues at coordinate 60,559 of NZ_BBPM01000030.1, forward strand.
GTCCAACACGGTCTCCGACAGCCGCTCCCTGTACGACGGCCAGCCTTTCGGGCAGGCCCTGGGTGCCGGGGACGTGACCTCCAAGCAGGTCCTGAAGTCCTATGACGGCAGCGGCAACCCGGTGTACACCACCGTGACCGCGTCGACGTTCGACACCTACGGACGCGTCGCCTCCAGCACCGACCCCAACGCCACCGACAGCGCTCACACCGGCGGCGCCACCACCACCCTGACCTTCAAGTCCGCGGCCGCGGGCGAACTGCCCACCGAACTGGACACCGTCGCGCCGGTGCCGGGCAAGACCACCACCTGGCCCAGCAGCCAGAGCTTCGACCCCGCCCGTGGCCTGGTCCTCACTAGCACCGACATCAACGCCAAGGTCACCAAGACCACCTACGACGCCCTCGGGCGCACCACCGCGGTGTGGAAGCCGGGCAACACCACCACCAACGCCGACATCCTGTACACCTACGCCGTCAACGGCACCACCGCCCCCTCCTCTACCACCACCGCCACCTTCGGCCCCAAGGGCACCAACCGCCTGTACAGCATCCAGATCTTCAACGGCTTCGGCGAAGTGGCCCAGACCCAGTCCACACCGGGGATCTCCGCCTACACCGGCCGCATGATCACCGACAGCTACTACGACTCGCAGGGACGCGTCGTCAAGTCCCACGCCGCCTGGTACAACAGCGACACCGGTCCCACCACCACCCTGTACGCCACCAACAACGACACCCAGGCCCCCACCGAGACCACCACCGCCTACGACGGGTTGGGCCGCGCCACCTTGTCGACGTTCCTGTCGCTGGGACATGCCCAGTCCTCGACCAGCACCGTCTACCGCGGCGCGGACGAGACCGATGTGACCCCGCCCGCCGGGTCCACCCCCACCACCACGATCACCGACGCGGCCGGGCGCACCAGCCAGACCTGGCAGTACCGCACCACCACTGCCACCGGCCAGGCCTCGGACGCGGACGTCACCACCACCACCTACAACGCAGCCGGCCAGGTCGCCACTCACACCGACACCACCGGCAAGGACACCTGGACCTACAGCTACGACCTGCAGGGCCGTCAGATCAAGGCCGTGGACCCGGACACCGGCACCACCACCACGACCTACACCGCAGACGGGCAGGCCGCCACCACCACCGACGCCCGCAAGCAGACCCTCGCCTACACCTACGACCTGCTGGGCCGTAAGACCGGCGAGTACAACGGCACCGTCGCGGCGGCCAACGAGCTGGCCTCCTGGACCTACGACAGCGTCACCGGCGGCCTGGGCCAGCCCGCCACCGCGACCCGCTACACCGGCGGCGTCAGCGGCACCGCCTACAGCCAGGCCACGCTGGGCTACGACAACGCCTACCGCTCCACCGGCACCACCACCACGTTGCCCGGCTCCCTGGTCGGCCAGACCGCAGCCCTGACCTACACGACCCACGCCGCCTACGATCCCTACTCCGGCGCACTGACGGCCTCCCAGGACGGCGCAGCCGCAGACCAGCCCGCCGAGACCCTCAATTACGGCTACGACGTCAACGGCCCGCTGCTCACCTACGGCTCCGCGACCACCACCTACGACCTGTCCACCGACTGGGACCCGTGGGGCCGCGCGCTGCGCACCACACTCAACCCGTGGGGCACCGAGGTCGTCTCCACCTACAACTACGACCAGGGCACCGGGCACGTCCTGTCGGACTTCATCGATAAGCAGACCGCCCTGACCGGCTCGGTCGACCAGTACAACTACACCTACAACCAGGCCGGACAGGTCACCTCGGTCCAGGACATCCCGGACAACACCCCGGCCCAGAGCGACCTGCAGTGCTTCAGCTATGACTATCTCGGACGCCTGAGCACCGCCTGGACCGACACCGGAACCACGACCGTCGCCCCCTCCCCGTCCATCGGCGGCATCGGCGGCTGCACCAACACCAGCCCCACCTCCGGCGCCGCAGCGGGCAAGACCACCGTGGGCGGACCGGCGGCCTACTGGACCAGCTACACCTATGACCTGACCGGCAACCGCACAGGCCAGACCCAGCACAACACCGCTGGCACCACCAGCAAGGACGTCACCACCATCCAGACGTTCCCCGCCGTCGGCCAGAACAACACCCCCACGACCGCGCCCAACACCGGCGGCGGCACTGGCGGCCCCCACGCCCTGCTGTCCTCCACCACCACCGGGACCACCGGCAGCACCGCCTACCAGTACGACGCCGACGGCAACACGACCAATATCACCGCGACCGCCGGCACCACTAATTTGACCTGGGACGCTGAAGGTCACCTCGCCTCCGACACGGCCACCGGAGCCACGGGCCCCACTACTTACCTCTACGACGCCGCCGGCAACCTCTTGGTGCGGACCGCCCCGGACAAGACCAACACGATCTACCTCGGCGACGACGTCATTACCTACAAGGCGGGCAACACGCCCGCGGCCCAGGACACCCGCACCTACACCACGCCCAACGGCATCAGCATCATCAAGCACGGCACGAGCGAGAACTTCGAGATCAGCGACGCCCACGGCACCGCCGCCCTGGACATCAACGCCACCACCCTGGCCGAGACCCGCCGCTACCTCGACCCCTTCGGCAACGCGCGCGGTACCACCCCCGCGGCCTGGACCCTGGCCAATGGGTACGGCGACAAGGGCTTCGTCGGAGGCACCCAGGACCCGACCACAGGCCTGACCAACCTAGGCGCCCGCGAGTACCAGCCCGCCACGGGACGCTTCCTCAACGTCGACCCCCTGTTCAACAGCGCCGACCCGCAGTCCTGGAACGGCTACGCCTACAGCAACAACGCCCCCACCAACGGCAGCGACTCCACCGGCATGTACTGCGACGGCTGCCAGCAGGACGCCAGCGAAGGCGCGGCAGGCGCGGCCGCCGCAGCAGCGACAGACGACATCGGCTGCTCCGCAGATGCCAGCGGAAATTGCAGGTCACAGCAGACCGTGGACGCGGAATGGCACCGCGAGGGGTGGGCCCACAAGGCCGGGAACGACCTCCCCCCGATCACCATCGTCAAAAAGTTCCAGCCGAAATATCCCACGATCAACCAGATGGTCAACTTCGGGGAGTTCGACCCGAACCTCACCTTCGAACAAAACGTCGAAATATACTTCCGCGACCGCTGCAGTTTTGACATCACTCAAAACGGCTGCGTAGACCTGCAGCACTTCTACGACCACTGGAGCGCCGTCCAGAGCATCCCCACCAACCCCTGCAACTCCATCTCCCTCTGCAGGTCCGTTCCGGACATGCTGACGGTGCTGCTCTCGGACCCAGAATTCTATGCCAACCCCGAAGATGCGGCATTCGGTGGATGCTTCAATAGCTTTCCGGGCCAGACCCAGGTGCTACGAGCCGACACGCTGACCGAGCCGATCAGCGCCATCAAAATCGGCGACACCGTCCTGGCCACCAACCCGCTAACCGGCCAGACGCAAGCCGAAAAAGTCACCGACGTCATCAAAACGCTGACCGACACCGAATTCACCGACCTCGTCATCAACACCATCACTGGCCCCCAGAAACTCACCTCCACCCAGCACCACCCCTACTGGGACGTCACCGCCCAGCGCTGGACGAACGCCGCGGACCTCCACGCCGGGGATCGCCTCCGTGAACCCGACGGGCGCACCGTTACCATCGCCCGCGTCCGCAACTACGTCGGCCATGTGGTCACCTACAACCTCACCGTCGCCAACCTCCACACGTACTATGTACTGGCCGGTACTACGCCGATCTTGGTCCATAATACGGGGCCGGATTGTCGAATTCCGGTGGGTGGTAAGAATGGTGACGCACTCGGCGACGAGGACTTCCATGGGAGTGACTACTCGCTGGATGAAATCGTGGGGTTTGTAAACGGGCACACCGGCGATGCAAATCCGGCAATGGGACGGCCCACTGAAGCTCAAATTGAGACGACTCTTCGGCAGGCTGGTCCAGTTCAGCTTGCCGGGCAGAATTCATCGAGGTTTGACTACGAGGGCGTGAGGGTGATTGTGAACTGGAATACTCCTTGGAAGAGCACTGCATACTACCCAGGGAAGTAGAGATGACAGACAGTATTGATTCCCGATTGGCGCATTGCTTGAGTGCTGGCGAGCTCTCCATGCTTCGCGCGACTATGATTGAGATGGGCCCTGGTCGGCAGATTGACGTCCCATCTGTCTTGGAGGCGTGGCATAGGCACGTCGAAAAGATGGAGAGGGATCTCAGTCTCCCTGACTCGGATCGAACCGTCTGGGGAGCGCATGACCTCCTGGCGGCACTGTCGATCCGGAATTTCGTGCAGCGTGCCTTGGATTCGCTAGACGATGACTTGGCGGCGAGGGTTAATCCGCTGCTTTTGGCTATCGATGATAAGTTCATCTCATTCACGGAAGAGGATGCATCGGCAGTGATTGGGAAGGTCGACGAGCTTCCCGCTGATTCTGATCATTGGTGGTGGCGGAGAATCCCCACTTTTGGGCCTATTCGCAGAGAATTGGACCAAATCGCACAATCGACCTCATAGCGCTGGATGCGCCCAATCGGTATCACGGCAGAAGCCCCGCCAGATTCATTCTGATGGGGCTTCTGGGGTGTCTGACGGCAGTAGTTGACGGCAACGTCAGCGGACGGGTGCTACGCAAAGGTGGTTCGTCGCCGTCGCCGGGTCGGCTGCTGGTCTTCTTGGGGTCGTGGAGGGCGTTGCCGAGGAGGTCGATGGCGTCGCGTTGGAGGTGGAATCGGACGTGGGCGTACACCGTTGCGGTCACGCCGATGTGGGCGTGGCCCAACAACTCTTTGATGACGACGAGTTCGACGCCATGCCGGAGGTCGTGGAAGCGGATGCGGCGGAGGGTGGCCCGGCGGAGCAGGGTGTTGAAGTGCCGGATCAGGGTGGCTCCTTCGATCGGCTGGCCGTCGGGCCGGGTGAACACGTAGCCGCTGTCCGACCAGCCCTTGCCCGTTGCCTCCCGTTCCCGGCCCTGCTGTTCGCGGTGGTCCCGCACGGAGTGCAGGCACTCGGTGGGCAGGGCGATGCGCCGCTCGGAGCTCTGCGTCTTGGTCGGCAGGGCGGTCAGTCCGCTGCTGTTGGTGCGCTGGAGCGTGCGGCGGATGCTGGCGGTGCCGCCGGTCAGGTCGTTGTCTTCCCAGCGCAGGCAGAGGAGTTCGCCCTTGCGTAGGCCGGTGCGCAGGGCGAGTTCGAACAGCGCCTGGAGCCGGTGGCCGCTGACGACGGTGAGCAGATCGCGGGCCTCTTCCACGGTCAGCGGCTCGAAGCGACGTGCCCTGGGGGTGCCCATGCGGACGTTGCGGGCGACGTTGCGCGGGATCTCCTCCTCGCGCACCGCGGGCTCCAAGGCGGACTTGAGCACGGAGTGGACGTAGGCCAGCGTGAGCGGGGACAGGCGCTTGCGGCAGCAGGTGCTGGCCGCGCAGCACTGGAGCTGGGTGCGGGTGGTGTCAAGGCCGCGTGTGCAGCACTGCAGGTGGTGCGGAGTTGGTCGAGCCAGGTGCGGACGTCCTTGGCGGTGAGTTTGGTGACCTTCTTCTTGCCCAGGCCGGGGATGATGTAGAGCCGCGTGCAGGCGGTGCAGCGGGTGTCGATGTTCTCGCGCAGCCGGTGGACGGCGACGGTCTCCAGCCAGTAGGTCAGGAACGCGGCGACGCTGCCCTGCGCGGAGGGGGCGGGACGCCGCGGTTGCTGGCGGCGGTCTTCTCGGTGAGCTTGGCGAGCGCCTCCTTGCGCGTCGCGCCGTAGACGCGGACGCGTCTGCGGGTGTCGCCTGCGGCCAGGACGTATCCGGCGGCTTCCCAGCGGCCGTCCTTGCATTGGTAGACGCTGCCGTCACCATTCGCGCGGGTGCGGCGGGAGCTGGGGTTCGGGCTGGTCATCAGGTGGCCTCTTCAAGGTGGTGGTGGACAAGGGCGTTGAGGGCGTGAGCAGGGATGCGGCGGAGCGGCCGATGGTGATGGAGGCGAGCTGCCGGGTGCGGATGAGGTCGTAGACGGTGGAGCGGCCGACCTTGAGCCGGGCCATGGCCTTGGGCACGGTGAGGAGTTCGTCGTCAGCCACGCGCCACCCCCGATGCCCCCTGCTCGCCGGGCGGATTGTCGGCACGCACAGGCTGATGGTGGCTCGTGGACTCCAAGCCGAGGACGTACCAGTTGGCTCCGCCCGTCGGCCGGTGAAGCCGACGCCGACAGAGCGGCGACTTGTGCCAGCGGGTGCCGATCGAGGGCGGTGACCCGCGCTGGTGGGAGCGTGGTGGGAGCGGCGTCCCCGGTACGGGACGGCAGCGGTCGGCACCGCCCGGACGGGACAGGGTCGTTGACCCGCAGGAAACGGCACCCATCGCTACTACATGTACCTCCCCGGCACCGCACGCACCCGCGACGAGCGAGCTCTTAATCAGCGGGTCCGGGGTTCGAGTCCCTGGCGGCGCACCGTCAAAGTAGTATCTGACCTGCGGGTTCATGAGTGATCATGAACCCGCAGGTCTTTTTTGATCTTGTGGTGGGAGCGTGGTGGGAGCACGGACGCGGACTGGGCGCGCGTGGGGTTTCCCGGCGGTGGGCGTCAGTTGCTGGATGTGCCCCAGGTGCGGGCTCCGGCCTGGTTGAAGGCTCCGGCCAAGGCGGCGGCGGCTTGGTGTTTGAGTTCGTCGACGACGGACTGGTAGGTGTCGCGGGTGAAGCTGGTGGAGGAGTGGCCGAGGGTCTCTTTGACGACGCGGGCGTCGACGCCGGCGGCCAGGGCGTGGGTGGCCGCGCCGTGGCCTAGGTCGTGCAGGCGGATCGGGGGCAGGTCGTGTTCCTCGATGAGTTGCTGGAACGCCGCGGTGACGTGGGCCGGGTGGAGCGGGCCGCCGTCGGCGTCGGTGAATACCAGGCCGGTGTTCAGCCAGCCGGGGCCGTGGGCCAGGCGGACCTTGCGCTGGCGGCGGCGGTGGGCGCCCAGGAGGGTGACGGTGTCGGGGTCCAGGGCGATGGCGCGCTCTCCGGCGTCGGACTTGAGGCCCTGAATAGCTGGTCCCAGCCGACCCCAGGGCGCGCGCGGGTCGCGCGCGGGCCGCTCGGGGCGGGTTCGCTACGGAAGGCGGTCAGTTGGTCGAGTACGCCTCGATGTCAGCAATGACGTTGACCGACCCGAAGGGGTTGTAGAGAGCGGCGTATCCGTGGGCGATGGGCAGGTAGACCAGGGACGGAGTGATCTGGCCGTGCATGAAGTTGAGCGCCGAGCCACCCGGCTGGGATGTCAGGTCGCCCCAGGCGGTGAGGTAGCCGTTGGCGGTGGAGTCGATGGCGGTCAGGTTCACCAGCACCCCGGTGGCACCGGCCGGGATTCCGTCGACGCCGGCGACCTTGAAGCTCAGGTCGCTGGTGGGCCCCATCGGCGCCTTGTGGGCGCCGACGCCCGAGCGCGTGTCGAGGACCCGGACGGGGGTGACCGGGGTCATGGGCGCGTTGACGGGATCGGTCGTCGGGCCGAAGGGCAGGTAGAAACCCTCCACCGAGGCGAGGAGGTCCACCGAGCCGGACTGGTTGAACAGCGAGACCCGACCCTGTGCGTCCACCGGAGCCACGACCGTCGTCGAACGGGTCTCGCCTGCAACGAAGTTGAGGTCGGACGTGTTCGGCCGACTGGTGCCGGGCTCATAGGCGGTGACGTAACTGCTCGCCGTCGCATTGGTCTCGGTGATGTCCAGGAGCACTGCGGTCGCGCCGTACTCGTAACTGCCCAGGTTCTTGGTCTGCAGAGTCGAGAATGTGACTGACGCGCCCGGTCCGACTTTGCCGAGCTTGGGCAGTCCCTGGTTGCCACGGGTGTCAAGGACCGGTCGGAACTCACCCCAGGTTTTGGCGTCGTTCATCAGAATCGTGCCGTTCGACGAGGGTGTGACGGTGTTGTATCCCTCGACGTCGGCGATCACGTCGAGCGGTCCGGCGGAGTTGTAGAGGTCCACGATGCCGTTGGCCCCGACCGGTACGTCCACCAGGTTGGCGACGGTCTGTCCCGGACGGTAGTTGAGGCCGGAGGCCGTGGGACGTACTCCTCCGTCGGGGTAGGCGGTGACGAAACCGTTGCCTGTGGTGTCGGTGACGGTGAGGTTGAGCAGCACGGACGAGGCGTTGGCAACGCCCGCGGCACCGTTCACCTGCAGCCGGACTACGCCGCCCGCTCCGAGCCGAGCCTTGGGCGCGCCCAGTCCCGCGCGGGTGTCGAGAACGCGCGTGGGGCCGACGGGCACGAATGCGGGACCGACGGTGACCTTGGTGCTCGCGGTGGCGGTGCGTCCGCCGATGTCGGTCAGGGTGCTGCTGATGGTGTAGGTGCCGGGCTTGCTGTAGGTGTGCTCGCCCCCCTCGCAATTGCTGGCCTGGACGACGACTGGCGTCTCGTCACCGAAGTTGAGCTTGCAGGAGGCGAGGTTGAAGGGCGAGCTGGAGCCGTCAGCATGCACTGTCACGCCCAGCGGGGCGTCCGCGTTCTGCTCGTTGGCGCTGATGCGGTCGACGAGCGGGCCGGGCGGGTTGATGGTGACCCAGCGCGTGTAGCTCTGGCCGCCCTCGGCCTCGGTGATGGTGTAGATGGTGCTCTTGCTGTTGGTCAGGGTGGTGTAGGTGTGCTGTACGGAGGGGGCGGTCGTGGTGACGAGGGGGGTTCCGTCGCCGAAGTCGAAGGTGCGGGTGACGGCCGTGCCCCAGGGGTTGCGGTCACCCGAGGTGACGGTCACCGGATAGCCCACGACCGTATCCAGCGGCGTGACGGTGGGGGCGTAGTGCCACAGGGGGTCTTGGAACTCGACCGCCCCACGGTCGTAGTAGCCGCTGCCGGTACCCGTGTTGGGGACAAGCGGGTCGTCCACGCGCGGCCTGCCGTAGATGTCGGTGGCCAGCTCTCCCGGCGCGTCGGCGTCGGCCGAGTCAATGCCGGGGTAGCCCTCGCTGGGCCAAGGTGCGCCGATCCCCAGCCTGGCCACACCGGCGACGATGTCCTGCCTGCCCTGGCCGGTCGCGGTCTGGAATTGCGCCACGGTGGTGTAGCGGGTCCCTGCCCAGGTGTAGAGGTCGGCACCTGACAGCGGAGAGAAGAGGTTGTACCCGGTTGTCGACTGAGCAGCGGAGTCTGCGCTGACCTGGATGTCGCCGCCGTAGACCACGTTGTTCTCGACGCTGAGGCCGGTCGAACCACCGTCTGCGGTGAGCGCCTGTCGGACGAGCTCGAAGGTGTTACTGGTGACGTCGGTGTCGATCGCTCCGTCGAGGACGACACCTGTGCCGGAGTTGTTGCCCGAGCTGATCTCGTCGGTGCTGATGACCGTGTGCTGAACGCCCTGGTCCACCCTGATGGCGTCACCGGCGACCGGATTGAGGAAGCTGCGACTCACGGTGACGCCGCTGCTCTGGCCGGATACCTCGACGGCCGTGGTGTTCACCGGGACGTCGACGCGTAGGCCGTCCATGGTGACGTCACTGGAGTCTTTGACTTGCAGGCTGCCTGCGGACATCACCAGCTGCAGGTTGCGTAGCGCCACGTCGTGGACGCCCTGGAAGCTCAACTGCGGAAGGGATATGTAGTTCGTGCCGATGATGGTGATCGGGGCCCCAGGGGTGCCTGAGGTAGTGATCGTGGTCGCCGGGTAGGTGCCGCCGGCGGCTATCTGGACGGTGCCGCCGGGCTGGGCGGCGACCGTCGCCGCCTGGATGGTGCAGTAGGGATCCGCCGCGGTACCGGTGCCTGCGGCGGTGTCCGAGCAGGCGGGGTTGCGCACGTCGACGTACAGCGTCGTTGCGTCCGCTGACGCTGTGGCGGTCGGTAGTACCACCCCCGCAGCCAGTAGCGTCAGAGCGACGAGTCCGGCCGCATGAGATCTGGACACGGTGTTCCCCCTGGGTTCCGCTCTCGGCCGAGGCACCCGTCTCGGGGCAGCGCGGAGTGGACCGCAACATACCAGGCAGCGCGACCCGGCCAAGGCAGAGGTTCCGGGCGCTGGCACCAGACGCCGGGGCCGAAAAGGTACTTCCACACGGACGCATCGGCGTCGTCCAGCCGGTCGGCCACCAGTAGCGCGGCCGTCGCTCCACGGGTGCGTGCCCCGCAACCCCGGGCCACGGCGCATGCCGGGGCACAACGGCCGCACCGAAGACGTGAACACCCACACCAAACGAGTCATGCGCCAGATGCACGGCCGCGCCGGCTTCGACCCTCCTCCGCCACCGAATCCTCACCTGCGCACCACGCCGGGCGGACTGCTGCGGATCGACAAGAAGAAGATCAGCGACATCGCGCTGGGTTACAAGTCGCTTCTTGAGGTGGAACGCGGCTGGAGGGACATGAAGCAGATCTTGGACCTGCGGCCCGTCTACCACCGCCGCGAGGACCGCATCCGCGCCCACGTCCTGCTGTGCTGGCTGGCGTCGTTCGCAGGTCGGCCGGGGCGTGGTCGGGAGGTCTTGATCGGGCTGCGGCATGGTACGGGAACGGAGGAGTCGGGCCGGGCGGTCCGGGAAAGCGGACGGAGGCTGCTCGGCCGTGCGACACAATGAGGTGTGTGACCAGCGTCGACGACACCCTCGCGAATCGGACGGCCGACGACGTCGACAGGGACGGCGGGCCGGGGACGTACCAGCCGTTCGCCCATCTCACGGTAGAGCACAGTGCGCTCTACCGTCAGGTGATGGGGGTGTTCGTCCGTGCGAAGCAGGAGTTCTCGGTCCACTTGCGGCCGGAGGACGTGCACCTGGCGCTGGCGGCTGAGGGCCGGCCGCCGCTGGAAGTGGTGGCGCGGGCGTTGGAGGCCCTGGCCCGGTGGGGCAATCTGCGGGCGGATCCGGACACGGGCCGGGTTACGGCGCTGGAGGACTTCTACCGTTCCCGGTACATCTACCAGCTCTCCCGGGCGGGTGAGGCGGCCGAGGAGGCGCTGGCAGCGTACGACGAGGCGCTGGGCAGGCGTGGTGAACTGCAGGCCGTCGCGCTGGCGGACATCGCGGTGCAGTTGCGCGCGCTGCTGGCGCTGGCAGGGCGGGAGGATCCGGACCCAGCGGTGGTGCACCTGGCGCTTCTGGCGCTGGTGGACCGCTTCTCCGGGCTCGCGGAGAACGCGCGGGCGTTCATGAACTCGCTGCAGCGCACGGTCGATCTCCACGAAGCCGAGGTGGACGTGTTCCTGGCCTACAAGCAGCGGCTGATCGAGTACCTGGAGCGGTTCATCGAGGACCTGGTGACGCGGGGGGCCGAGATCGCCGGTCTGCTGGAGGAGTTGGGTGTCTGGCCGGACGGGCGGGTGGGGCCGTTGCTGTTGCTGGCCGCCGAGCGTGAGGCGTCCGATGCGGCGCCCGACGCCGCGGCCGAGGCGCTGGCTGCGGCCGAACGCCGTTGGCGGGGGCGCTGGGACGGGCTCCGCGCCTGGTTCCTCAGCGTTCCCGGGCGCAACTCCCAGGCCAAGCTGCTGCGTTCGGCCGCCCGCCAGGCCATCCCCCAACTGCTGGCCGTGGTGCAGGTGCTCAACGAGCGGCGGGCCGGGCGCTCGGACCGGTCCGCGGACTTCCGAGAGCTGGCCCGCTGGTTCGCGCAGGCACCGGACGACAACGCGCGGCACAGGTTGTGGCGGTCGGCTTTCGGGCTGTACTCGGCCCGCCATCTGACGATCGACCAGGAGGCGTTGGCTGAGCGCCTGGAGGATCCGGTGCCCGCGTCGGCGTCCTGGTACGACGCGCCCGGGGTGCGGATCAGCCCGCAGTTGCGGCGGACGGGCTCGTACGAGCGGCGTGGGCGGGCGCGTGCGGTGCAGGACCGGTCCGAGGCCAGGACCTACCTGGCGGAGCTCGCACGCAAGCAGGCGGAGCAGACGGCGGCGGCGCGGGCCCGGCTGGCCACGCGGGGCGAGATCCGTCTCAGCGATCTCGACGTTCTGGATCGCGACGCCTTCCGGCTCTTCCTCCAGTTGCTCGGCGATGCTCTTTCCGCCTGGCGGCCGGGGCTCATGGCGGTGTCGGCCACGACCAACGACGGGACGATGGAGATCAGACTGATCCGGTTGCCGGGCGAGGGCACGGCGGAGGTCCACACCCATGACGGCGTGCTGCGCGGGCCTGAGCACCTGGTGGAGATCGTCGACCTCACCGTGGGGGACGAAGCGGACGTGAGCGGGACATCGGGTGGTGAACCGGAGAACGACGTGCGAGTGGGTGCCGAGGCTGCGGGTGCCGAGACGGTGGGGAGTGGGCAGGGGTGAGCGGTGACAACCGTCTCGGGGACGCTCTCGCGGCGCAGCGGGAGCAGGAGGTCCGGCGGGCCGCGCGGGCGCTGCTGCGCAGGCCGCTGCTGCGGGCGGGCGGTGACGACTTCCGGCTGGTGCGGCAGCACGCGGCCGAGTTGCGGACGTGGTTCGAGCGGAACACGGGCTGGGCGCTGCTGGTGGACGCGCAGGTGGCGCGGCTGCGCCGCATTCCGGGTGTGGACACCGATCCCACGCATCCGGCGCGGGACGTGCGGACCGGCCTGCCGTTCTCCCGGCGCCGGTACGTGGTGTTCTGCCTGTCCCTTGCGGTGCTGGAGCGCGCCGAGCAGCAGATCGCGCTCGGACGGCTGGCGGAGCAGGTGGTGCTCGCGGCAGCGGATCCCGCGCTGGAGGAGGCTCAGGTCGCCTTCACCCTGGCCGACCGGGAGCAGCGCACGGACCTGGTGGCCGTGGTGCGGCTGCTGCTGGAGTGGGGCGTGCTGGCCAAGGTCGCGGGCGACGAGGACGCTTTCTTGAAGTCGGCCGGGGACGCCCTGTACGACGTGGACCGCCGCGTGCTCGCCGGGCTGCTGGTCGCCCGGCGCGGCCCGAGCACCGTCCGGGGCGACGGCTTCGAGGCTTGTCTGGGGGAGCTCAATGCCGAGGTGCTGCCGGACAGTGACGAGCTGCGCAACAGGGCCCTGCGCCATTCCCTGACCCGGCGGCTGCTCGACGACCCGGTGCTCTACCTGGACGGGCTGACCGAGGCGGAGAGCGCGTATCTCACCTCCCAGCGTGCCGCGCTGACCCGGCGGATCAGCGAACTCACCGGGCTGGTACCGGAGGTGCGGGCCGAGGGCGTCGCGATGGTGGACCCGGACGACGACCTGACGGATCTGCGCATGCCGGAGCAGGGCACGGACGGACACGTCGCGCTGCTGGCGGCGGAGTACCTGGCTGGGCGCGGCGGCACCGTCCCGCTCACGGAGCTGCAGCGCCAGGTGGCGGGCTGGGCCTTGGAGCACGCCGGCTTCTGGCGGCGCAGCGCGACCCTGCCGGGGGCCGAGGCCGAGCTGGCAGAGCAGGCTGTGGAGCGGCTGGTCGCCCTCGGGCTGCTGGAACGCACGGTGGACGACGACGGGGCCGCCGCCGTTCGGCCCCGCCCGGCGCTGGACCGCTACCGGGTCGGCGAGGCGGTTCTGCTGGAACCCGGGCAGAGTGCGCCCCGCAGATCCCGGAAGGGTGCGGCCGGCGCGAAGCCCGGGAGGGGCGGGGCCGGTGCGGGCACGCCCGCCAAGGGCACACAGACGACTTCGAAGACGACCAAGAGTGTGAGGACCCGATGACCGAGACCGCCTCCAAGGCCTCGCTGCTTCCGTCCCCGGGCCGCACTCGCTGGCAGCCGCTCCGCGTCGGCCTGGTCGACCTGTTCTACTACGACGTCGAGGAGTGGGGCTTCCGCGACGGTCGCCTGCTGTTCCGGGGCAACAACGGCACCGGGAAGTCCAAGGTGCTCGCCCTGACGCTGCCCTTCCTGCTGGACGGCGACCTGTCCCCGCACCGCGTGGAGCCGGACGCCGACCCGAAGAAGCGGATGGAGTGGAACCTGCTGCTGGGCGGCGAGCATCCGCACTCCGAGCGCCTCGGCTACACCTGGATCGAGTTCGGTCGCCGGGACGAGGACGGCATCGAACACTTCACTACCCTGGGCTGCGGCCTGAAGGCGGTGTCGGGGCGCGGCATCGCACGGCACTGGTACTTCGTCACCGACCAGCGGATCGGCCCCGAGCTGCGGTTGCTGGACGGAGCCGGCGCGGCGATCGGCCGGGACCGGCTCGCCGAGGCGCTGGCCGGGCGGGGCCTGGTCCACGATTCGGCCAGGGCCTACCGCAGGGCGGTGGACGAGGCGCTGTTCGGCCTGGGGGAGCAGCGCTACGCAGCCTTGGTCGATCTGCTGGTGCAGCTGCGACAACCGCAGCTGTCCAAGCGGCCCAGCGAGAAGGCGCTCTCGCAGGCGCTGACCGAGGCGCTGCCGCCGATGGACCAGGCGGTCGTCGCCGATGTCGCGGAGGCGTTCCGCTCGCTCGACGAGGAGAAGGAGCAGCTGGCGGTGATGACGGCCGCCGAGCGTGCCGCCGACGCCTTCCTGCAGCACTACCGCCGCTACGCCCAGGTCGCGTCCCGCCGCAAGGCCCGCGCGCCGCGCGCGCAGCACGCCCGCTACGAGGCGCTGCGCACCGAACTGAACACCGCCGACGCGGACTTCGAGGCGGCCGGCATGGCGCTGGCCGAGGCCGAGACCCGGCTGGAGGAGCTCGACCAGCGGCGCGCGGGGCTGCGCGCCCGGGACGAGGCGCTGCGCGCCGGACCGGAGATGCGCAGTGCCCGCGAACTGGAGCAGGCCGCCGAACTGGCCGGGCGCGCCGCCCGGGACGCCGCCCGCGCCGAGGCGGACACCGCACGTGCCGACCAGGAGTTGGCCCGGTCCGCCGCCCGGTGCGCCACCGCGCGCTCCCGGGCCGAGACCGCCGGGCGGGCCGTCGAGAGCGCCATGGGTCGCACCGAAGAGGCAGCCGCTGCTGCGGGGCTGGAGCGGGACCACGCCGAGCGGGTCGCCGGCCCGCCGGCCGAGGGCGGGGTCACCGAGACGGCGCAGCGGGCCGCCGCCGACCTCACCGATCGCAGGCTGCGCTCCGTCGCCCTGGTCGAGGAGCACGCGGCCGTCGCCGAGAACGCCGTGCGCGAACGGGACCGGAACCGGCTCCTGCTCCAGGAAGCGGACGCGGAGCTGAGCCGCCGCTCCGACCTGCGGGCCGAGGCCGAACAGGACGCGGAGCGCAGCGGCCGCGGCTACCTTTCGAGCGTCCGTGACCACTTCGCTGCCTGTACCTTGCTGCGTCCGGCCGATCCCACCGGCATGCTGGACGAACTCGCCCAGTGGGTCGGGACGTTGACCGGCCCCGATCCGTCCCGCACCGCCGCGCAGCAGGCGGCCTCCGCCGCAGGGGCCGAACTCGCGCGCCACCGCGCGGCACTCGAGTCCGAGCAGCGGGACGCCGACGTGCTGCGCGACCGGCTGCGCGCCGAGCTGGCCGACCTGCGGAGCGGGGGGCAGCGTGGCCCGCACGCCCCCTACACCCGCTCCCCGCACGCCCGCCAGGACCGCCTGGGAGCGCCGCTGTGGCGGCTGGTCGACTTCACCGCCGATGCTGCGACGGAGCAGCAGAAGGCCGGCCTGGAAGCCGCTCTGGAGGCATCCGGCCTGCTCGACGCCTGGGTCGGTCCGGACGGCGACGTGATCGCCGCCGGCACCGGGGACACCCTGGCGACCCCCGGTGCACCCGTTACCGGCCCGAGCCTGGCCGACGTGCTGCGCCCGGCGGTCGACCGCGCCGACCCGGCGGCGGCCGTTCTGCCGGACGAGCTCGTCGTCCGTCTGCTGGCCGGCATCGGCCTGCTCGGCGCCGGGGACGGCGAAAGCCCTGCGGGCGGCGCGCTTCCCGGCCCCGGCAGCTGGATCGCCTACGACGGCCGCTTCCGGCTCGGCACCCTGACCGGCACCTGGTCCAAGCCCGCCGCTCAGTACCTCGGCGAAGGCGCCCGCGAACAGGCCAGGCGCGCCCGGATCGCCGACGTCGAGACCGAACTCGCCGAGCTGACCGTGAGGTCGGACGACCTCAGCGCCCGGCTGGAGAGCGTCGACGGCGACCTGCGCACCCTGGCCGCCGAACAGGCGTCGTTGCCGACCGACGCCGCGTTGCGCGACGCACATGCCGCGGTCGCGTCCGCCCAACGCGAGCGCGCCCGCGCCGCCGAGCGCCGCGCGGCAGCAGACCACGCGGCGGCACGGGCCACCACCGCTGCCGAGCAGGCCACGGCCGAACTGGACACCCTCGCCGAGGAACTCGGCCTTCCGGCCACCGCCTCCGGTCTGCGCGCCGTCCGCGAAGCCCTCGCCGCTTACCGGGAGACCCTGGCCGCCTTGTGGCCTGCCGTGCGCGAGCACCGTGCCGCCCACGCCGCGCTGATCGGCGAGGAGACCGACCACGCGCGCGCCGCCGAGCACGCCGCCGAACTGGTCGAGCGTTCCCGCGCCGCGGCACGCGAGGCCGTCGCCGCCGGTGAGCGTCACGAGACGCTCGCCGCCACCGTCGGCGCCGCCGTGGCCGAGCTGCAACGACAACTCGCCGAGGTCGCCGGCGAACTGCGGTCCTGCGAGGACTCCGAGCGGACCACAAGGCGTGAGCAGAACGCCGCCACCGGCCGCCAGGCCGCGGCCGACGCCCTGCGCACCCGCGTCCGCACCGAGATCGAGGACACGACCCGCACCCGCGCCGAGGCCATCGAGGCGCTGCGGCGCTTCACCGCGACCGGACTGCTCGCCGTCGCCCTGCCCGAGCTCACCGCGCAGATCGGCACCGACTACGTCCGGGGCGGCTCCGAGAGCTGGGCCCCCGACCCCGCCGTCCGCCTCGCCCGCGCCGTGGAACGCGAGCTGGAAGCCGTGGACGACTCCGACCCCGCCTGGGAGCGCGTCCAGCGCAGGATCACCGAGGAGCTGAAGGATCTCTCCGACGCCCTCTCGCGCCACGGCCACACCGCCGCCGCCCGGATGCTGGAGGACGGCCTGGTCGTCGACATCGTCTTCCAGGGCCGGGAACACTCCGTCCCGGCCCTGGCCGCAGCCCTCGGCACCGAGGTGGAGCAGCGCCGCGAACTGCTGTCCGCCAGGGAGCAGGAGATCCTGGAGAACCACCTGATCACCGAGGTGGCCGGCACCCTCCAGGAGCTCGTGTCCGCAGCCGAGCACCAGGTGCTGCGGATGAACGAAGAGCTCAAGGACCGGCCCACCAGCACCGGCATGCTGCTGCGCCTGGCCTGGCGCCCTGCCCGCAACGCCCCCGGCGGCCTGGCCGCCGCCCGCGACCGGCTGCTGCGCCAGTCCGCCGACGCCTGGACCGCCGCCGACCGCTCGGCCCTGGGCGAGTTCCTCCAGGCGCAGATCGACCGCGCCCGCACGGACAACCCCGCCGGCACCTGGCTCGAACACCTCACCGCCGCGCTCGACTACCGCTCCTGGCACGAATTCGGCATCGAACGCCACCAGCACGGCCGGTGGCAGTCCGCCACAGGGCCCGCGTCGGGCGGGGAGCGGGTGCTGTCCGTCTCGCTTCCGCTGTTCGCCGCCGCGTCCTCGCACTACGCCTCGGCCGGCAACCCGGACGCCCCGCGACTGGTCACCCTCGACGAGGCCTTCGCCGGCGTGGACGACGACTCCCGCGCCAAGTCGCTGGGTCTGCTGGCCGCCTTCGACCTGGACGTGGTGATGACCTCGGAGCGCGAGTGGGGCTGCTACCCCCAGGTCCCCGGCCTGGCCATCGCCCAGCTCTCCCGGGTCGACGAGGTCGCCGCGGTCCTGGTCACCCGCTGGGAGTGGGACGGCCACCGGCGCACCCTGGTCCCCGACGCCCCGGTGCCCGGACAGCGCACGGAAGACCCGACCGAGGGCCCGAGCAACGACCCGAGAAGCAACCTGGCCGGCTGACCATGGACATCCCGCCGACCGTGGACCTCCCTCGCCTGCGCCGACTGCTCGGCACGCCCGAACTCGCGTGGCTGCTCGACCGCGTCCGCGACCGCATGGCCACCGAGAGACCTCTGGACACCCGCGCCACCCTGCGCGCCGCCACCCAGGGCCAGCGCCTCGCCGTCGAACGGCTCCTCGGCCGCCGCCTGCGGCCTGGCGCCTCGCTGACCGTGCCACTCGCTGAGGTCGACCGCGTGCTGCGGGAGTCGATGGCCTGCCCGGACGGTCTCGCGGCGGCGACGGTCGTACTGACCGGCCCGGTGACCGACCGGCGCGCCGAGGAAGCAGCCCGCGAAGCCGCCTGGCAGCGGGCACACGCTGAACTCGACCACCCCGCCATCGCCGGCCGACCCGAACTCGCCGCCTGGGTCGCCACGGTGGAGGCGACCGGACTGCTCAAGCGGCTCTCCGGAAGCGACCCCCGGAATGCCGGGCGGCTGGCGGCCGACGCAGCACGGGTACTGTCCGCCCTACCGGCTGACGGCCTCACGCTCCCCGTCCTCGCGGCCCGTACCCTCGGCGACGCCCACGCCCTGGACGACGGGCGGCCCCTGGCCGCGCTAACCCTGTCCGCCGTCCGCGCGCTCACCCTCCTGGCGCCGGAGGCAACGGCCACGGTCGACGGCCGCCGTGCAGCGTGGGCCGCGGTCGGCGTGGCGCTCGACGAACTCTCCTCCCGCGTGCTCGTCCTCGGCCTGCCCGGCGGAGCGGGAAGCACCACCGGACGCATGCTCGCGGCCGCTCGCCAAGGCGGAGAGCCCTGCGTTCTGACGCTGCGGCAACTTCTGCGTGAACCCGACTGCCTCGCAGCTGACAGTCTCCATGTCCGGGTCTGTGAGAATCCGGCGGTCCTCGCGGCCGCCGCCGACGCGCTCGGCTCCGACTGTCCGCCGCTCGTCTGCGTCGAAGGCAACCCCTCAGCCGCTGCGCGCACGCTGCTCGCCCGGCTCTCCGCGCAGGGCAGCCCGCTCCTCTACCACGGCGACTTCGACTGGGGCGGCATCCGCATCGCCACCTCGGTCCTGCGCCTGCCCGGAGCCTGCTCCTGGCGCTACGACACCCCGGCCTACCTCGCGGCCGTCGAACGAGGACTCGGGACCCCGCTCACAGGCGTCACGACGGCCGTCGTCCCCACGCCCTGGGATCCCGACCTCGGGCCCGCCCTCGCACACCACGGCATCCGGGTCGAAGAAGAGCACCTGATCGATCGGCTGCTTACCGACCTTGGGAGGGACGCCGTGTAACCCGATGGCCGATGAGGACACTCGCTGCCGACCTGTATACCGTGTCCGCCGGGCCGTCTCGATGTGGCGCGGCCCCGGCCCGGGTGGCGGTATGTCGGGTCAGCGCCCTGTGGTGGGAGCGGCGGCGTTGGATGCGGTCGGTGCTCGTTGGTACTGTCTGGAGTGTGGCTCGGTGTCTTCCTGGATAGATTGGGTGTAGAACATCGAGACTGGCAACCTTCGTGCCTGGCTGGACAGTTGACCCGCCGACTCTTAATCAGCGGGTCCGGGGTTCGAGTCCCTGGCGGCGCACATCGCACGGATTGCCCAAGTGGCAAGCATGACAAGGCAGTTGACCCTTCGTGGGTAGGCCGCCTTTTGCTTCTCTGATTCGTGACGGGTACGAAGCGGGGCCTTGGCGGGGCGACCGGAGCTGTCGCCCGCGCGGCTGTGATCTGCTGGTTCAGGGCCACTCACGAGCCTTCCTGGTGCGCTGACAGGCCCTACGACTTGGGGGCGCCCGGACGACGCGGGTCTCGCCCGGCCCTGCCTGGTCATGGCCGGGCAACCGAAATCCGGTTGTGAAGGGCTCTCCGGCCGGGCATGATCGGCCGCATGACGAACCTGTTGCAGGGCAGTGCCCATTCCCGCTGGTGAGCCCCGACGGAACGGCCTTCGAGCCGGGTCACATTGTGGACGCCTGGTTGACTGCTGCAGTCGCCGACCCCCGGGGGAGCGGCTTCGGTGACGCCCGCAGTGCCTTGTTCGCCGCTGTGCGGGAAGACCGCAACGGCCCGGTGGCCCGTCTGCTGTTCAGCTACTGCGAGCACCCTGATGCTGAGGCCCGCCGCCGGATCCTGGGACTTCTGACCGACATGAGCTGGGGCGCGCAGCCCTGGCGCGCGGCTGCGGAGTGCGCCGCATTGTGCCTCGGTGATCCGGATGCCGCGGTCCGCCGCGGTGCGGCATGGCTCCTCGGGACCGCCGATCCGGAGCACGCCCTCGGCCTGGTCCGGGAGTCGGACTGGCGCCTTGATCCGGTGGCTCGCCTGTCTCTCGTGGAGGCAGTGTTCGGTTTGCACTGGGACTGCAACGGCGACGCGGCATCCACGCTCGCCGACAGCCTGCGGACGGACCCGGACGAGGCGGTCCGACTCCGCACGGCCCTCGCGTCGCTCCGCGTCGCTCCACAGGAGCAGTGGCCGGCGTGGGAGGACCTCGCCCTGTCCTGTCTCGCGTCGGCTGGAGAGCGCCTGGGTGGGCCGGGGTCCCGGCTGGCCTTTCGCCCCGGCTGGTGGTGGTCGCTCGCCCTGGTCCGGCAGGACCGCGAGGAGGCGGCCTACGCATGGGCGTCGCGGCTCCTCGCTCACCCGTCCCCGGTGGCTCGCCTGGCCGGGGTCGATCTCGCCCGCGGGGCGCTGCGCCGTTGGCGTGCCGCGCCTGACCGGCTCCGCCTGCCTCTGAGCCGGGCTCTCGGTGATACCGACCCCGAGGTGCGCGCCGAGGCGTTGAGCAGCGTCTGCGCGAGTCTGGAAGCCTCTCGGCTGTGCGCCGATGCCCTGGCGGTGGCGCTGGAGGACCCTGAGCTTCAGGCCGAGGCAGCCATGGGTCCACGGACGAGACCGCCGAGCGCGGCAGCAGCGCGCTGATCCCCCACCCGCCCGAGCCAAGGCGCCGGCGCAGGTCGTGATCGACCGAGCCCGAAACCGCTCACTTCGACGTTACTGCTTCGAGCTCTCGGTCAGACCGAGCCTCCGCTGGATGACGAGCTCGGAGCGGATGAACTCGAGGAGCCGCCCCATCCAGTTGCGACCGCGGTGGTCGGGGACGTCCCGTCAGAACGGGGAGTCCGACAGCCCGGTGTAGGTGATCCTGCTGTCACCGGTGTCGAGAAGTATCTGCGCGAGGGCAGGGTACTGCGCGATCCCCGTCCGCTGGACTGTGCCTCTGCACGCCCCGCTGCCCGGCTTGGGCGGTCGAATCCTGCGGCTACCGGACCTGCTCGCCCTGGCCGAACGCCTCGACGGCCTTCGGCAAGGGCCTCGCTGTGAATGACATCGATCGGGTTCCCAGCCCATTGACGCCACCCCTAGCGCCCTCGGATGGTTCAGGCCCTTCCTGAAGGGAGCCGGTTGGGTCGATCCGGTCTTTCTCGCCGACCGCGACGATCAGCTCGAACGGCAACTCCTTGTCACCCTGACCAATGGTCAGCGCGAGCCATCGGCCGGTGTCCGGGCGCAGCCAGACGCGCATGCTGCCGGTCAGCTGACAGAGAGAGACGATCGGTTCGGGTACTGCCGCGCCTTCGAGACCGGCGCGCAGATAGGGCCAAAGGTCGATCTCCCTGGGGTCTCCCCAGCGGGCGACGAGCTTCGCCTCCAGGGCATCGAGCCGTGTCTGGAGATCCGCCTCGGCCTCCTGTACGACCGTCTCATCAGGGCAGTCCCAGAAGTCACGGCTGGCCTGCAGAACGAGCAGATGGAAGCCGGGACCGGCGGAGCCGGAGGCATCCCGGCCTTCCCGCTCGGGAAAGGGGCGGTCGAGCAGTTCGTCGGCGGCGAAGAGGTCCTCGTCCGCGGTGCTGCTCATCGGTCCTCCGGAGCCATCGTTGGTCATGGCTGGAGAGTACGGGCCGGCACCGACAGCGGAACGGCGGCTCCTCGCGACGCTGCGGGCCCACGCACGGACGGCTTCTACGCCGATCCGCGCGCCTGCCTGTGCCGCGTCGGCCGGCCGGCCGACGGGGCCGGCGCGGCCTGGAAGCTCGCCGGCTGTGGTTGCTTCGGGGGCTTGGGCGGTGTGGTGGGCGTCGTCGCGATCTGAACCGTTTCGCGGCCGGAGGCGCGGGAGCGCCGGGTCATGTGTCGATCAGCGTGCCTCGGCGCAGGCTGTCGGGGCCGGGGACGTCGCGGTGCCGTCCTCGGTCGGGGGGCGCTTTCGGGCGGCTCGGTTGTCGGCGGCGAAGCCGGCGGCGGTGAGGGCGCAGCCGATGGTGGCCAGGCCGGCGCCGAGCCAGCTCGGGGCCAGGTAGCCCAGTCCGCCGGCGATGGCCAGGCCGCCGATGGCGGCGCCGAGGCTGTTGGCGGTGTTCATGGCCGACTGGTTCACCGCGGCGCCCATCAGCTGGGCGCGCGGGGCGGCGGCGATCAGTCGCGCCTGCATGGCCGGTCCCACGAACAGGCCGGTGGCGCCGACCAGGAAGGCGCCCGCGAACAGTCCCGCGGTGGTGTGCGCGATCAGGGCGAAGACGACCAGGGCGGCGATGATGCCGAGGAAGCCGGCCAGCAGGCTGCGCCGCAGCTGCCGGTCGGCGCACCAGCCGCCGGCCGCGTTGCCCACGGTCATGCCCAGGCCCACGGCGACCAGCACCCAGGGCACCGCGGCCGAGGACAGTCCGGTGACCTGGGTGGTGATCGGCGCGATATAGCTGTCGACGGCGAAGAAGCCGGAGAAGCCGATGGCGGCCACGGCGGCCGCCAGCCACACCCGCGGCGCGCGCAGCGCGGCCAGCTCGGAGCGGGGTGAGCCGCCGGGGTGCGCGGACGCCTCCGGCACGACCGCCCGGACGGCCAGCAGCGTCAGCAGGAACACCGCGGCGATCGCCAGATAGGCGCTGCGCCAGCCGGCGCTCTGGCCCAGCCCGGTGATCAGCGGGACGCCGAACACGTTGGCGGTGGTCAGCCCGCTGAGCACCACCGCGAAGCCCTTGGCCTGGCTGCCCGGGCCCAGCAGGTTCGCCGCCAGCATGCCGGCGGCCCCGAAGTACGCGCCGTGCGGCAGTCCGGCGACGAAGCGTGCCAGCAGCAGCAGCGCGAAGTTCGGGGCCACCGCGCTGGCCAGGGTGCCGACGACGAACAGCACCAGCAGCCCCAGGACCAGCCGCTTGCGGGCGACGCGGGCGCTGAGTGCGGCGATCGTCGGCGCGCCGGCGACGACACCGAGGGCGTACACGCTGACCACCCAGCCGGCATCGCTGTTGGCGCGCGCCGAGGAGTGGGCGTAGGTGCCGGGCAGCAGACCGCGGGCGATGTCGGGGAGCAGACCCATCGGGACGAACTCGGTCAGCCCTACGGCGAAACCGCCCATGGCCAGGGCTAGGAGTGCGGCCCGGCGGCGCGCTGCGGTGAGTGGCGGCATAAGAGCCGATTATAGGCAACGCTGTTGCCTAAGCCGACGGCGCGGTCTGCCGGTGACCTGGACCGCGCCGAGGCGGGGCTGCTCGGGGTCGATCGGCACCAGGCCGACCGCCGGGGGACCTCAGGTGATCTGACGGCGGACCAGCTCGTGGAAGAGGCCGCCGGTGTCGGCCAGGAGCTCGGCGGGGGTGCCCTGCTGGGCGATGCGGCCGGCGGACATGACGATCACGCGGTCGGCGTCCAGCACCGTTGAGAGCCGGTGGGCGATGACGACGCGGGTGGCCTGCAGGGTGCGGGTGCTCTCGATGACGATGCGCTGGGTCTCGTTGTCCAGGGCGCTGGTGGCCTCGTCGAGGAGGATGATGCGCGGGCGGCGGACCAGGGCCTGGGCGATCATCAGCCGCTGGCGCTGGCCGCCGGAGACGGTGCCGCCGCCGTCGGACAGGACGGTGTGCATGCCCATCGGCATGCGCCGGATGTCCTCGGCGAGGCCCGCCATCCCGGCGGCCTCCCAGGCCTCTTCGAGGGTGCACGGTTCGGGGCCGCTGATGCAGTCCAGGATCGATCCGGTGAACGGCTGTGCGTTCTGCAGGACGACGCCGCACTGGCGGCGCACCGCGGCCTGGTCCAGTGAGGCCAGGTTCTGGCCGTCGTAGAGCACGTCGCCGGAGGTGGGCCGGTCGAAGCCGATGAGCATCCGCAGCAGGGTCGACTTGCCGCAGCCGCTGGCCCCGACGACCGCGACGAACTCGCCCGGGGCGATCCGGAAGGACACGTCGTCGAGGACCAGGGGGCCGTCCCCGGAGTAGCGGAAGGACAGCTGCCGTGCCTCGATCTCGCCGGTCAGCGTGCCGGGAACGGTGCTGCCGCCGCGCACCTCGGGGACCTCGCCGAGGACCGGCTCGATCTGCTCGAACAGTGGCAGCGCCGAGGCTGCCGACAGCAGTGCTCCGGTCAGCTGGGTGACCGAGCTCAGCACCATGGTGACCGAGGTGTTGAAGGTGAGGAAGCTGCTCGCCGACATGCTGCCGCGGGCCGGCCCTGCTAGCAGCATGAACATGATGAGGGTGCAGCACGGCAGGTAGACCGTGCTGAAGACGGTGGTCAGGTTCTTGATCCGCCCGACCCGCCGCTGCAGTTCGCGGCTGCGGGCGAACTCGCCCGCCCAGGCCGCGTAGGCGAAGTTCTCCGCCGCGGCGACGCGCAGCTTGGGCAGGCCGCGCAGGGTCTGGAAGGCCTGGTTGTTGAGCTTGTTGTTGAGCACGGTCAGCCGCCGCTGCCAGCGCAGCTGCCACAGGCCCAGGCCGAGGAAGACCGTACCGATCAGCACCAGCATGCCGATCGCCGCCAAGGCGAGCGGGACGCTGTACCAGAGCAGCAGCCCGAGGTTGACCGCGCCCACGGTGCCGGCCTGGACGGCCACCGAGCTGATGCCGGACAGGACCCGGCGGATGGCGCTGATGCCCATCGCCGCCGTGGCCAGCTCCCCGGTGGAGCGTCCGGCGAAGAACCTGGTCGGCAGGCGCAGCAGCCGGTCCCAGACCGCCGGCTGCAGGGTGGCTTCGACGCGCCCCTCCAGGCGCAGGATCGAGATGCTCTCCAGCAGCATGAAGACGGCGGCGACCAGCGTGCTCGCGACGAGCGCCAGCGAGGTCTGGACGATCAGGCTGTTCTCGGCCTTCGGGACGTAGACGCCGAGGATCTGCCCGGTCGCGATCGGTACCAGTGTGCCGAGCAGGACCGCGGCCAGGCCGCCGAGCACCAGGTTGCGCAGGTCGCCCCGGGTGCCGCGGAGGCCGAAGCGGAGCAGCTGCCGACGGGAGAGCGGCTGTTCCGGCAGCGGGCGGTAGAACATGACGGCCTGCGGCTCGAACTGGGCCGCGTCGGACTCGCGGATCCGGGTGCGCCGGCCGCGGGCCGGGTCCACCGCCTCGTAGCCGCCGCGACGCCAGAGCAGCGCGACGGGGGCTCCGGAGCCGGCGCGGTGGCCCAGCAGCGGTCCGGCGTCCTCCCGCCACCAGCGTCCGTCGAGCCGTACGGTGCGGGTGCGGAACCGCGAGTCCAGTGCGATGCGTTCGACCGGGGACAACCGGTCGTTCGCCGCCGCGCCGCCGGTGGGTGGGACGACCGTGATCCCGGCGGCCCCGGCCACGGCGCGGCAGGCGGCGAGGGTGGCGTCGTCGGTCGCTCCGGACGACGGGGACGCGCTGCGCACCGGGCGGTTGATGGAGGTCAGCAGGGTCTGGTCGGCCTGGGCCCGGACCGCCTCGCCGGCCTTGGCGCCGGCCGCCGAGCGCTCCTCGTGGGCGCGTTCGAGCTGCTCGATCCAGCGGTCCAGCGCGAACAGCAGCCGGGACTGCTGGTCGATCAGCCGCTGCCACATGGCGGGCTCGACGAACAGGTCCTGGGCGGTCTCCTGGCTGTAGGCGGCGCCGTACTGGAGGCTGCCGGGGGTGACCGACATCCACAGGATGCCGTCGTCCCCGTCGTCCCCGTCGCCCGTGTCCGTCCGGCCGGCCCCGTCGCCCGCACGTGCTTCGAAGAGGAGGCGGAGGCTGCGGCCGACGCCCTGTGCGAAGGCGTCCTCCAGCGGCGTCAGCATCCCGTTCGCGCCGTAGTAGGCCCACTCGGGACCGTACTGTGGCTGGAAGAACAGCTCCCGCAGCTGGATCCGGCGCAGCACACAGCCCTGCAAAGGCCTGCCGACCAGGCTGTGCCGGGGGCCCTCGGCCGCGCCGAGCAGCAGGCTGCCCGCCTCCAGGCGGCCGAGGAAGTGCCAGCGGCCCTGCATGACGGCGTCGACGGCGAACAGGTCCATCGCCCCGTCGGCCACCAGCCACACCGCGTCGGGACCCTGCAGCGACAGACTGCGGATCCAGTCGACCGGGGTGCCGACACCGCCCAGGGCGGCCGGTCCGGACGGTGCGTCAGGCGGATACGCCGACGGCTGGGCCTGGGGTTGGGGTTGGGGCTGGGGTTGGGGCTGGGCCTGGGGGTACGGGAACGTCACGTCAGCGCTCCCCGACCAGTGCGGCGTACGGGCCCCCGGCGGCGAGCAGGTCCTCGTGGCGGCCGCGTTCCACCACGGTGCCGTGGTCCAGGACGACGATCTCGTCGCTGTCCCGCACCGTGCTGAGGCGGTGCGCGATCAGCACGCAGGCGCAGCCGCGGCGCCGCAGGTTGTCGATGATGACCTGCTCGGTCGCCGCGTCCAGGGCGCTGGTCACCTCGTCCAGGACCAGCACGCTCGGTCCGCGGACCAGGGCCCGGGCGATCTCCAGCCGCTGCCGCTGGCCGCCGGAGAAGTTGCGGCCGTCCTGCTCCACCCGGCTGTGGATGCCGCCGGGCCGCCGGGAGACCGTGTCCAGGACGGCCGCGTCCCGCAGTGCGGCGGTGACGGCCTCGTCCGGTACGGAGGGGTCCCACAGCGCCACGTTGTCGCGGACCGTGCCCTCGAAGAGGAACACGTCCTGGTCGACGAAGGAGACCGAGGCGGCGAGCGAGCTGCGCGGGATCTCCTCCAGCCGCCGGCCGTCGATGCTGATCCCGCCGCTCCAGGGCTGGTACAGGCCGGATATCAGCCGGGAGACGGTCGACTTGCCACTGCCGGAGCCGCCCACCAGGGCCACCTGCCGACCGGGGCCGACGGCCAGGGTGAAACCGGTGAGCAGCGGCTTGTCGAGCGCGCTGTAGCCGAAGGTGACGTCCTCCAGCAGCACATGGCCGCTGAGCCGCCTGGTGCCCGCGTCCGGCCGGTCCCGTGCGTAGCGGGGGTCGGCCGGGAAGCTCTCGACGTCCTTGAGCCGGGCCAGGTCGGCGGCGAAGTCCTGGACCCGTCCGGCCACCCCGTTGAGCCGGGTGACGGGCGCGGTGAAGCTGGTCACCAGGGCCTGGAAGGCGACCAGCAGGCCGATCGAGATCCGGCCCTCCACTGCCCGCTGGCCGCCGATCAGCAGGATCAGCGAACTGTTGAGCGCGGCCAGGGTGGGGGCGACGACGGTCAGCGCCGCGCTCGGCACGCCGAGGCGCTGCTCCCCGGCCAGCGTGATCGCGTGCTGTCCGGCCCAGCGGCGGAAGTAACCGTCCTCGCCGCCGGTGGCCTTCATCGTCTCGATCAGCTGGAGCCCGCTGTAGGAGGTGTTGGTCAGCCGGGCGCTGTCCGCGCGCAGCTTCTGCACCCCGGTGCCCCGGACGCGTACGACCAGTCGCAGCGCCACCACGTTGAGGAGCGCGACGCCGATGCCGATCACGGTCAACTGCGGGTCGTAGGTCCACAGCAGGACCGCGTAGAGGACCACCACCACGGCGTCGACGCCCGCCGAGGCGAGGTCCCTGACCAGGGTCTCGGCCACCGCGTCGTTGGACTGCAGGCGTTGGACCAGGTCTGCCGGGTTGCGTTGGGAGAAGAAGGTGACGGGCAGTCTGAGCAGATGGCGCAGGAAGCGGGCGCTGCTCAGCGTGGACGAGATCATCCGGCCGCGCAGGAGGTTGGCCTGCTGCAGTCCGGTGAGCACGGCCGTGAGCAGCAGCATGACCGCCATCGACGCGAACAGCACCGGCAGCAGCGAGGACTGACCACCGATCAGGAAGGAGTCGATGTAGGTGCGGCTCAGCGCCGGGACCGCCGCGCCGACGCAGACCAGCAGGAAGCTGGCGATCAGCACCGCCAGTGTGGTGCCCCGGGTGCCGCGCAGCCGCGCCGGCAGCGCGCTCATCGGGCCCGGTCGCCTGCCCCCGGTCCGGAACCGCTCGCCGGGTTCGAAGGTGAGCACGACGCCGGTGAAACTGGAGTCGAAGTCCTCGAAGCCGACGAACCGGCGCCCCCGGGCGGGGTCGTTCAGGTGCACTCCGCGGCGGCCCATCCCCTCGTAGACGACGAAGTGGTTGAACTCCCAGAAGAGGACGGCGGGTGCCTGCACCTCGGTCGCCAGTGCGGCGGGCTCCATCTGCATGCCCTTGGCTGTGAGGCCGTAACTGCGGGCCGCCTTCAGCACATTGCTCGCCCGGGACCCGTCCCGGGAGACCCCGCAGGCGATCCGCAGCTCTTCGAGCGGCACATGCCTGCCGTGGTGGCCGAGCACCATGGCGAGGGCCGCGGCGCCGCACTCCACGGCCTCCATCTGGAGCACGGTGGGGGTGCGGACGGTCTTCCGGCGCTTGCGTCCGCGCGGGGGGAGGCGGGGAGCAGCCCCGGCTCCCGGGTTCGGGCCGCCGCCGTGCCGCGCGCTCACGGCAGCAGCCAGTCGATCGGGTGCTGCGTGCCCAGGTGGACGGCGGAGCCGACCAGCGTGGTCGACTCGACGGGGTACGGCGGCCCCTGGGTCGAGGACCAGGCGTATCCGGACCTGGTGCTGCCCGACCGCTCCAACTGCACGACCACGGCCACCGGTTCGCCCTGAGCACTGAACGCCTGGGCCAACGGGCCGCTGCCGAGGTAGTCGCTGATCTGCTGCTGCGTCTCCGGAACCCGTCCGACCGCCAGCACGTGGCCGCGCAGCACCCCGTACTGCTGCGCGGGCACCGACTGGACGGTGAGGTCCACCGCGGCGCCGGCCGGGATCGTCGCCGCGCTGCCGGCGGACACGTACAACACCGCCACCAGCGGCTCGGAGGGGCTGGTGACGCGTTCCACGGTGGCGAGTTCGGAGCCGGCCTGGACGACGGTGCCGAGCTTGGCCACCAGGGTGGTCAGCCGGCCGGCGGCCACGGTCCGCACGGTCTGCACCTTCTGGCCCGACCCCGTACCGGTGCTCACGCTGAGCAAGGGGGCGCCCCCGGCCAGCGTGTCCCCCACGTTGGCGGAGACGGCGACGACCTGTCCCGCGACCGGGCTCTGCAGGGTGTAGCTGCCTTCGGCGTGGATCAGGATCCCGGCGGCGCTCAGTTTCGAGGAGACCGTCCCGGTCACTGCCCAGAAGCAGGCGGCTGCCACCACGGCCGCGGTGGCCAGCAGGACGAGACGTCCCTGCGGCCGGGCCAGGCGCACCGGTATGTCGAGCTCCTCGGATGACTGCTGCTTGGCCAGCGCCTTTTTCCGGAACTGCACGGGGATATTCCTTAGGCTGCATACGGAGAAAATGCGCCGGAATTCGGATCGGGCGCGCCGATCAGGCCCCGGAACATAGTTCCGAGGCCTAATTCCAGGCTGTTCTGCCCGGCGGTGTACCTGTCGATCACATACCGGGGACGAGACCGGTCACACCCGAGACACCGGTGAGGCCGGTGAGGCCGGTGACGGTGCCGATGACCCCGTCGACCGGGACGACGGAGGTGACGGTGCCCACGAGGTTGTCCACCGAGATACCCGCCACACCGAGGCCGCCGGCCACGCCGTCCAGGTCGGCGTCGTCGATCTCGCGGGTCTCGACCTGGGAGGTGAAGTCGTTGCGCATGGCGCTTTTCCTCTCAATACCCTTGGTATTTCCGGAACGGGGGCCGGACATTGCCGCTCCCGTTATTGACATGATCCAACCACGGGTGCCGGATGTTCGTCCATTCAGCGCATTTGGATGTTATGTGAACGTTCCGGTCGGCTCGCGAGCCTATGGACGGCAGGTCGGATGAAGGCGTGCGGAACCGGTGAAAAGCCGTGCGGTACATGCGGCCGAGACGTGTGGAAACAGCGGAAAACGAGGGTGGAAAGGCCCACTCGTGTGCCATCCGAGGAGATTGCGGAGAGTGCGTGCGAACTCGGCGAGCGAACGGGGAACGCCCGTACGGGGAACAGTCGTGCGGCCGGGTCGGTCGCGCCGCGGGTTCAGGCGGCGAGCAGGGGGCCGAGCAGGGTGGTGGGGTCGGTGGTTGCGGGCAGGCCGCTGACCTGGGCGTCGCCTACTTCGATGACGCGCCAGCGGCCGTCGGTGTGCCGGGCCAGGTCGGTGGTGACGAAGCGGCAGCCCAGGCGGGCGACCAGCGGTTCGACGGCGGTGAGGTCGGGGGCCGGACGGAGGTCCGGGGTGTCGGGGTGGGCGGTGGTCAGCAGCGGCCTGCCGTCGAGCCACCAGACCCGTGCCTCCCCGTCCTGGCGGCGCAGTTGATCGAAGGCGCGCAGGACGATGCCGCCGGTGAGCGAGTCGTCCTGGAGCGCGACGAAGCGGGACACGACCGCGTGCACGGCGTCGGCGTCGGCGAGGTCGGGCAGGAAGCAGGCCTCGGCCCATTCGTGCTTGCGGGACTTCACGTAGTCCTTCACCACCCCCGCACCCGGCGGGAGCACCGACGCGAGTCGGGACAGTTCGCCGGGGTCCGGTGTGTGCCGGGGCTCGCAGGGCAGCCAGTTGCTGGCGGGCGTGACGGACCGGAAGAGGTCGTACCAGCCGGGGAGTTCATGCGCCGCCCGGTACTGGCGGGCCGTGGTCAGCAGGTGCGCCTCCCGCTCCGCGAGGGCGGCTTCCAGGTCCGCGTAGATCCCGGCCGGGATCATCCAGCCGCGGTACCACAGCGGTCCGGCGCCGCGGGGCACGCGCCGTACCGCCTCCTGGATGTGGCCGGCCACCAGGGCGTCGTGGTCCAGCAGCGCCACCGCTGCCCCGTGCGCACGGGCGGCGGCGCCCTCCGCGGCGAACTGCGGGTCGGGGCGGGACGGGTGGAGGGGGTCGCTGCACAGGAGCAGAGTGGTGGTCACCGGCCCACGATAGGGCGGCGGCGCGGAACCGCGCGGCCGGTTATCGCCGGGGGAGCGGCCGTGCCGCGGAAGGGCCGCGGCCGCGGCGGCGACCGGTCCTCGGCGCCCGCCGTTGACCAGGGGTTTCCCCGGCGGCCGGCGGTGATCGAAAAAGGGTTCCTACTCTGACCCGGTTCTCAGCTGGTTCTCATGCTCCGCATCAACTGTTGTGACGTGGACAGCCGGGGGGAACCGGGGGAAACGGACAGCTGGGAGCGCGGCAGTGACAGGGCCTCAGGGCACGACGGAGGAGGGGCGTTCGCAGCGCGAACTGCTCGGGACCGCGAGCTGGTTCGGACGGATGGCGTTGCGGGGGCGGCTGGCGCTGCTGATGACCGTCGCGGTGTCCCTGGCCGTGGTGCTGTGCGCGACGGTCAGCTGGTTCGTCGCGCGGAGCGAGATGACCAAGCAGGTCGACCAGACGCTGCGGCAGTCGGTCGGGCCGATCAGCAGGGGTCTCATGGAGAACTTCAGCCTGTGCGGTGACAACGTGCACGGGGAGATGGCGGCGGGCAACGGCACCATCGTCTTCGGGGACGGGAGCACTTGTCCGCTGAGCGACACGGATCCGGTGGTGGTGACCTCCGGTGATGTGCGGCTTGCGGCCGGCAGCAAGCCCGGGGCCGACCCCAGCCATGCCTGGCGTGACGGCAGGACCAGCAGCGGCCAGGCCGTGCGCGTGTACACGGTCGGCCTGGGGACCGCCACGACCACGGACGGCACCGTCGTTCCGATGGCCCTGGACGTCTACCAGCCGCTCGGGCCGGTGCAGCGGGCGCTGAGCGGGCTCGCCGTCATCCTGGCCCTGGTCGCGGCAGCGGTCATCGCGGCCTCCGTCCT
>NZ_BBPM01000029.1:0-3756 GCF_000787775.1 Streptacidiphilus carbonis
CTCGAAGCGGAGGGGCTCCCGGTCGCCCACGGCACCATGGAGTTGCCGGAGGTTCCGGCCGGTGCAGCCGTCGAGCCGGCGCTGCCCAAGCTGCCCGACGCGGTCGGCGAGTCCTGGCTCACCGTGCGCGCCGTCCTGGCCGAGGACCAGTCCTGGGCCGAGGCGGGCCACGAGGTCGCCTGGGGCCAACTCGCGGTCACCGGCCGGACGCCCGCAGGCCCCGACTCCGCGCCCGACTCCGCCCCCGCCCCCGCCCGGCCGCGACGCTCCGGGAGCGCGGTGGCCCTCGGCCCCGGGCGGTTCGACCCGGCGTCCGGTCTCCTGCTCCGGCTGGGTGAGCTGCCGGTCGACGGTCCCAGGCTGGACGTCTGGCGCGCCCCGACCGACAACGACCGCGGCGGACAGGAACTCGCGGTCGCCCGGGCCTGGCTCGCGGCCGGGTTGGACCGGATGCGGCACCGCACGGTCTCGGCGGAGCTGGAGGACGGCGCGTACGTCGTCCGCACCCGGGTCGCTCCCGCGGCCACCGACATCGCGCTGCTCGCCACCTACCGGTGGAGCGGCGACGAGGAGTCGCTCCGTCTGGACCTGTCGGTCGGGACCGAGGGCGACTGGGACTCGCTGACCCTGCCCCGGCTCGGACTGCGGATGGCTGTCCCGGCGGAGTTCGACCAGGTGACCTGGTTCGGCCTGGGGCCGGGCGAGTCCTACCGGGACAGCCGGCAGGCGGTCAGGGTCGGCCGGTTCGCCGTGGACGTGGACGCGTTGCAGACCCCGTATGTCATGCCGCAGGAGAACGGGAACCGCAGCGACGCCCGCTGGGCGACCTTCACCGACGCCTCCGGCCACGGGTTGCGGGTCCAGGGGCGGCCCGGCTTCGACTTCACCGCACGCCGCTGGACCACGGAGGACCTGGACGCCGCCCGGCACACGAGCGACCTCAAGCCGCGCGACCGGATCTATCTCACCCTCGATCTGGCCCATCAGGGCATCGGCAGCGGCTCCTGCGGCCCGGCCGCGCTGCCGCAGCACCGGCTCGCGCCCGCCGACGCCCTGCTCACGCTCAACTTCTCGGCGGTAGGCGTCAGTTGACCTCAGGCCCGAAGCGGCGTCGGTAGGCCGACGGGGTGATGCCTGTCTCGCGGCGGAGCAGGGTGCGCAGGTTGGTGGCGGTGCCGAGGCCGCTGTGGCGGGCGACGAGTTCGAAGCGGTTCTCGCCGCGTTCGATCAGGCGGCAGGCCAGGGCGAGGCGCTCTGCCGTGAGCCAGGCCAAGGGGGTTGTCCCCAGTTGGGCCCGGAAGCGGCGGTGGAGGGTTGCCGGGCTGACTGCCGCTCGGGCCGCGAAGTCGGACACGGTGAGTGGGGTGTGCAGGCGTTCCTGGGCCCAGGCCAGGACGGGGGCCAGGGACTCGTTCGGCTGGTCGGGCATGGGGCGTTGGACGAACTGCCGTTGTCCGCCGTCGCGGTGGGCGGCGAAGACCAGGCGGCGGCTCACGGCGTTGGCGATCTCCGCGCCGTGGTCGCGGCGGACGACGTGGAGGCCGAGATCCAGGGCGGCAGCGCTGCCTGCGGCGGTGAGGATGTCGCCGTCGTCGACGAAGAGCACGTCCGGCTCCAGGTGGACGGCGGGGAAGCGGGCTCGGAAGGCGTCTGCCCACTGCCAGTGGGCGGTGGCCCTGCGCCCGTCGAGGACGCCGGCCTCGGCCAGGGTGAAGGCGCCGCTGCAGAAGCCGATCAGGCGGGCGCCGCGGGCGTGGGCGCGGCGGACGGCGTTCAGTACCGAGGGGCGGCGGGGGGTCTCGACGTCGGGGCGGTTGGGGACGATGAGGGTGTCGGCGGTGTCGGCCGCTTCCAGGCCGGCGACCCCCGTGAGCGTGAAGAATCCGTCGCGCATCGGAGTGCGCGGCTCGGGGGAGCAGAGCTTGAAGTCGTAGAGGTCGCGCCCGGTCTCCGGTCTGCGCAGGCCGAAGACCTCGGTGGCGCAGCCGAGTTCGAAGGGGTTGGAGTTCTCGTCCACGATCACGACCACCCGGTGGATGTCCGCCGGATCGGCCCGATGCGAGGATTCTTTCGTCATGTGCGATTCCTAGCACTCACGTCGAGCGCGGGGAAGGGCTGAGGATGGGCTCATGAGCAACCAGCCGATCCTCCTGAGCAAGGCCCTGGCCTCCTTCGACGCGCTGTGGAGCCCGCGCATCGTCACCCGCGTCAACGACTACGACGTGCGGATCGCCAAAGTCGAGGGCGAACACCTCTGGCACGTCCACGACGACACCGACGAGTTCTTCCTGGTGATCGAGGGAGAGCTGCAGATCTCCCTGCGTGAGCCCGAGGGCGAGCGGACCGTCGTGCTGCCGCAGGGGGCGGTCTTCACCGTCCCGCGGGGTACGGAGCACAAGCCGTCCGCCCCGTCCGGTGCTGCGATCCTCATGTTCGAGCCGACCGGGACGCCGACGGTGGGCGATCGCCACGAAGAGATCCCCGACCATGTGGACGCGACGACCGGGCACGACCTCAACGCTTGAGAACGCTTGAGCTGCGGGGCCCGGACCCCGGTGCCGGGGGCTTCCCGCCCCGTGACAGCAGGTATAACTACGTTCATGAACAGGAAGCCGCCGTCCAGTGGTTCGGTCACGCTCGAAGACGTGGCCCGGGTCGCAGGAGTCTCCCGGGCCACGGTCTCGCGTGTCATCAACGGCAGCACCACGGTGGACCCGGCCATGCGGCGCCTGGTCGAGGACGCCGTGGCCGCGACCGACTACGTCCCCAACCGGGCGGCCCGGTCCCTGGTCACCCGGCGCACCGACTCCATCGCCCTGGTCGTCTCGGAGGCCGAGCAGCGCAACGTCGCCGACCCCTTCCTCGGCCGGATGTTCACCGACCCCTTCTTCGGACGGATGGTCACCGGTGTGATGGAGGTGATCCGCCCGCGCGGCGTCCAGCTGGTGCTGATGCTGGTGGACGACGCCGACTCGCGCACCCATCTGGTCAGTTATCTGCGCCAGGGGCACGTCGACGGGGTGGTGCTGATCTCCGGCCACGCGGCCGACCCGCTGCCGGGGCTGCTCGCCGAGGCGGCCGTCCCGGCGGTGCTGTCCGGACGTCCGGGGCAGCCCACCACGATCAGCTTCGTCGAGGCCGACCAGCGCGCCGGGACGGTGCTCGCCGTCGAGCACCTGGTCGCGGCCGGACGCCGCCGGATCGCGACGCTGACCGGACCGCTGGACATGCCGTCCGCCCAGGAGAGGCTGGCCGGCTTCCGACAGGCCATGGCGGCGCACGGCCTGGAGGAGGCCGGGATGGTCGAGGGTGACTTCACCCAGGCCGGCGGCGCGGCGGCGATGCGGCGCCTGCTGGAGCAGTCGCCCGAGCTGGACGCGGTCTTCATCGCCTCCGACCTGATGGCGCTGGGCGCGGTGCCGGTCCTCAACCGGGCGGGGCGCAGGATTCCCGAGGACGTGGCGCTGGTGGGCTTCGACGACAGCAGCGCGGCGCTGGCGTGCGACCCGCAGCTGACCACGGTGCGGCAGCCGCTGGAGGAAATGGCGGCGCGGATGGCGCAGTTGCTGCTGCAGCAGATCATGGAACCGGCGGAGCCGCTGCAGTCGGTGGTGTTCCAGCCGACGTTGGTGGTGCGGGGGTCGGCGTAGGGGCGGATCGCCCCGGCCCCTTGTTTTCGGCGTACTCCCCGGGGAGTAGGTGAAGTGCCGCTCCTGCTAGGACGCGCGGGGGTGGGGCGGCGGGCAGGGTGGGTGG
>NZ_BBPM01000029.1:4303-92535 GCF_000787775.1 Streptacidiphilus carbonis
GTTGTGGGTGCTGCTCCATGTGGTGACGTCGGTGGGGTGGCTGGGGCTGGATTTCGGGCTGCTGGCGTTGGGGGTGACGGGGCGTTGGTTCACGCCCAGGGTCGGGCAGTTGGGGGTGTACCGGGCTATCGACCTGCTCGGGTACGCGGTGGTGCTGCCGGTGGCGGTGATCGCCGCGGCGTCCGGGGTGGTGCTGTCGCTGGGGACTTACTGGGGGCTGCTGCGGTACCGCTGGGTGGTGATCAAGCTGGTGCTGACGTCGGTCGCGCTGGTCGCGACGGCGTTCGCGCTGCTGCCGCAGATGGACCGGGCGGTGGCCAACTGCGTGGCCGGCGGCGGGCCGGGAGGGTCCGGCAACAGCCTGGTCGCGGCGCCGATTGTGGCGGGGGCGCTCTACACCACGGCGACTGCGCTCTCGGTCTACAAGCCGAGGGGAGCGCGGAAGCGCGGGTCTGTGTCATAGGTTCTGACCATGGATATGTTCGACAAGATCGACATTCGGACGACGGATCAGCGGCTGGCGGAGATCGAGGCCAAGCTCGACGCGATCATGGCGCACCTGGGGATCGGCGCCGGCGGCGCCCTGGCGGGGGCGGGGGCGCCGGTGGATGCGGCTCCGGTTGCGTACTCCGCGACCGATCCGCGGGGGATGCCCGAGGTGATGGCCCTTGTTCGGCAGGACAAGCTGATCCAGGCGATCAAGGCGTACCGGGAGACCACTCGCGTGGGGCTGCGGGAGGCGAAGGAGGCAGTGGACGAGGTGGCCCGGGAGGAGCGGGGAGGCGGGAGCCGCTGGGGGCGCTGACGGGCTTCCGTCTGTTCTCGGGTGCGGGCTGTAGGGGGCTTGTCGCGCAGTTCCCCGCGCCCCTGGGGGGCTGCAACTGACCCGCTGTGGGTAAGTTGCACTATCCAGGGGCGCGGGGAACTGCGCGACAAGCCAGGCACACGCCGCGGCCGAAATGCCTAGTCCGCCGTCGCGATCAGGGTCTCCAGCTTCACATCCGGGTTGCTGCGGACGAAGCTGTTCATCTGCCACTTGTCGCCGAACAGGGCCAGCAGCACGTCGTCCGAGCGGCGGGTCAGTGCCTCGCCGGTGACGAGGCGGCTGCGGCCCAGGACGGCCGCGCCCTCGGCGTCGGTGACGCGGGCGATGTTGTAGGGGAGGTAGTCCAGCGCGATGGGGGACGAGAACTCGTGCTCCATCCGGTGCAGCACGACGTCGAACTGCATGGGGCCGACGGCCGCCAGCACCGGGGCCTGGTCGCCGCGGCGGTCGGAGACCAGGACCTGCACCACGCCTTCCTCGTCCAGCTGCGAGATGCCCTTGCGGAACTGCTTGGAGCGGCTGATGTCCTTGGGGCGGGCCACCGCGAAGTGCTCCGGGGCGAACGCCGGCAGCGGCGGGAACTCGGCCTTCCTGCCGGTGTAGAGGGTGTCGCCGACGCGCAGCGCCGTCGCGTTGATCAGGCCGACCACGTCGCCCGGGTAGGAGGTGTCGACGACGGTGCGCTCCGCGCCGAAGACGGTGTGGGCGTACTTGGTGGCGAAGGAGCGGCCGCTGGCGGCGCGGGTGACCGACATGCCGCGCTCGAAGACGCCGGAGCAGACCCGGACGAAGGCGATGCGGTCGCGGTGGGCCGGGTCCATGTTCGCCTGGATCTTGAAGACCAGGCCGGAGAAGTCGGACTCCACCGGACGGGTGCCGGTGGTCGCCAGCGGGCGCGGGCCGGGGGCCGGGGCCAGGTCGACCACTGCGTCCAGGAGCAGGCCGACACCGATGTTGGTGAGGGCGGCGCCGAAGAAGACCGGGGTGATGTGACCCGCCCGGAAGGCCTCCTCGTCCCAGCCGGGGCCCGACGAGAGCACCAGCTCCATCTCCTCCAGGGCGGTCTGCCAGAGCTCGCCCTCCTGCTCCGCGGCCTGATCGGCCGTCAGCTTCTCCTCCTCGGCCTTGTGGGTGCCGCCGGGGACGCGGGTGAAGCGGCGCATCTGCTCGGGGTTGCCCGCCTCGACCAGTCCGCGCAGGTTGCCGGCGTTGCCGACCGGCCAGACCACCGGGACCGGGGTGATGTCCAGGATGTTCTGGATGTCGTCCAGCAGCTCCAGCGACTCGCGCCCGCGGCGGTCCCACTTGTTGATGAAGGTGATCACCGGGACGCCGCGGTGGCGGCAGACCGAGAACAGCTTGCGGGTCTGCTCCTCCAGGCCCTTGGCCGCGTCCACCAGCATGATGGCGCAGTCGACGGCGGAGAGGACGCGGTAGGTGTCCTCGGAGAAGTCGGCGTGGCCGGGGGTGTCGACCAGGTTCATCACATGGTCGCGGTGGCCGAACTGGAGCGCGGCGGAGGTGACCGAGATCCCGCGCTCCTTCTCCAGTTCCATCCAGTCGGAGGTGACGCCCTTGCGTCCGCTCTTGCCGTGGACGGCGCCGGCGGAGGTGATCGCCTGCGCGTGCAGGGCGAGGGCCTCCGTCAGGGTGGACTTACCGGCGTCGGGGTGGCTGATCACGGCGAAGGTTCGCCGCCGCGAGGCTTCCTGGAGGACCTGGGTCGCGCTGGCGGGCTGATCGGAGCTCACGGTGATTTCCTCGGTCCTCGGGCATGCGGGGGAACAAACCACCTTAACGAGGAACCAGCCCCGGCGTCGAACCACGCAGGGCACGGGGAACTGCTCTGCCAGCCCTCTATGGAGGTGCATGGTTGGCCGCGCAGTTCCCCGCGCCCCTGGGTCGTGCCTGGCTGGTGTCTGCTCAGAAGATCACCAAGGAGCGCCCGCCGCGTCCCGCGGACATGCGGGCGAAGGCCTCGGGGATCTCGTCGAGGGTGATCCGGTCGGTGATCAGGGCGTCCAGGTCGAGCCGTCCGGCGCGGACGTGCTCGGCGAGGACCGGGATGTCCTTGACCGGGTCGCTGTTGCCGTAGACGCAGGCGGTGAGGGTGCGGGCGAAGTGGAAGACCTCCAGGGCCGAGAAGGAGACCATGTCGTCCTTGCCGCCGATGCCGACCACCGTCGTGCGCCCGCCCTTGCGGGTGGAGGACCAGGCCGCGCGGATGGTCGTGCTGCGGCCCACGCACTCGAAGGCGTGGTCCGCGCCGTTGCCCCCGGTGAGCCTGCGGACGGCCTTGGGCGTCTGCTCGTCGGCGAGCAGGAACTCGGTGGCGCCGTGCCGCCGGGCCAGCTCCTCCTTCTCGGGGGTGACGTCCACCGCGATGATCGGGGACGCGCCCGCGATCCTGGCCGCCTGCAGGACGGCCAGGCCGACCCCGCCCAGGCCGAAGACGACCACGGACTCGCCGGCCCGCACCCGGGCCGAGTTGTGGACCGCGCCGTAGCCGGTGAGCACGGCGCAGCCGAGCAGTGCCGCCGAGGCCAGCGGGACGCCCTCGGGCAGCGGGATGATCGCGTTCTCGTTGACGATCGTCTCCTCGGCGAAGGCGGCGACGCCCAGGCCGGGGTAGAGGCCGGTGCCGTCCGGCAGCGCGGCGTAGGTCTCCACCGAGGCGGCGTACTGGTTCTCGCAGAGCCAGGGCTCGCCGATCGCGCAGAGGTGGCAGTGGCCGCAGGCAGGGGCCCAGTTGAGGACGACCGGGTCGCCGGGGCGGACCGAGGCCACGCCCTCGCCGACGGAGACCACGGTGCCCGCGCCCTCGTGGCCGAGGACCACCGGGGTCTTGGCCCGGAGCACGCCGTTGGCCAGCGAGAGGTCGGAGTGGCAGACGCCGGCGGCGGCCAGCTTGACCCGGACCTTGCCGGGGCCGGGCTCGGGAAGGGCGATCCCGATGATGTCGAGCGGGGCTCCCACGGAGGAGAGCAGGGCGGCGCGGACCATGACTCGTGCCTTTCTCAGTACTCAGGGGGCCGGAACGCAGGGGGCCGGGTTCAGAACTGCAGGGACTTGGGCTGGAGGAACTCCTCCAGGCCGTGGCGTCCCAGCTCGCGGCCGACGCCGGAGTGCTTGTAGCCGCCGAAGGGGGCGAGCGGGTTGAAGCGTCCGCCGTTGATGTCGATCTGGCCGGTGTCCATGCCGCGGGCGAAGGCCACGGCGGTCTCG
This sequence comes from Streptacidiphilus carbonis, assembly GCF_000787775.1. Taxonomy (GTDB): domain Bacteria; phylum Actinomycetota; class Actinomycetes; order Streptomycetales; family Streptomycetaceae; genus Streptacidiphilus; species Streptacidiphilus carbonis. The sequence goes on from NZ_BBPM01000029.1 coordinate 8,355, forward strand.
TTGTCGGCGGCCCAGACGCCGCCCGCCAGGCCGTAGGCGGTGCCGTTGGCGATCTCCAGGGCGTGGGCCTCGTCCCGGTAGGACAGGATCGACAGCACCGGGCCGAAGATCTCCTCCTGGGCGACGGTGGCGTCCGGGGCGACGTCGGCGAGGACCGTCGGGCGGACGTAGAAGCCCGTCGCCAGGCCCTCGGGGGCCTCCGGGCCGCCCGCGACCACCCGGGCGCCCTCGGCGACCGCGGTCTCGATGTAGCCGCGGACCCGGTCCCGCTGCTTGGCGTTGACCACCGGGCCGAGGCGGGTGTCGGGGGAGGCCGGGTCACCGGGGACGTACTTCGCGGCGGCCTTGGCTGCGATCGCGACGGCTTCCTCGTACTGGTCCTGGTGCACCAGCAGCCGGGTCCAGGCGGTGCAGGTCTGGCCGGAGTTGGCGAAGACGTTGCCGACGTTGACATTGACGGCGCGGGCCAGGTCGGCGCCGGGCAGGACCACGTTGGCGGACTTGCCGCCGAGCTCCAGGGCGACACGCTTGATGCCGCCGCCCGCGGTCTCGGCGATCTTCGCGCCGACGGCGGTGGAGCCCGTGAAGGAGACCAGGTCGACCTCCGGGTGGGCGGCCAGGGCCGCGCCCGCGACCGCGCCGACGCCGGTGACCAGGTTGAACACCCCGGCAGGGAAGCCGGCCTCGTGCACGATCCGGGCGAACAGCCGGGCCACCAGCGGGGTGTCCTCGGCGGGCTTCAGCACGACGGTGCAGCCTGCCGCCAGAGCTGGGACGACCTTGGCGACGACCTGGTGCAGCGGGTAGTTCCACGGCGTGATGGCGGCGACCACGCCGGCCGGCTCGGCGTAGACGGTGGAGTTGCCGACCTGCTCGGTGAACTCGTATCCGGCCAGGATGTCGAGGTAGCTGCCGGCGACGCCCAGCGGGAGCGCGGCCTGGACGGCGGTGGCGAAGCCGATGGGCGAGCCGAGTTCGGCGACCACGGTCTCGGCGATCTCCTGCTGGCGGGCCGCGAGGCCGTCGCGCAGCCGGGTCAGGTGCGCCAGGCGCTCGGTCGGGCTGGTCGCGCCCCAGCTGCGGGCCGCCGCGCGGGCGGCGCGCACGGCGGCGTCCACGTCCTCGGCGGTCCCGGCCGGGACGGATGCGATGACCTCCTCCGTCGCCGGGTTCAGTACGGGGATGGTGTCCGCCCCGAGGGACGCGACCCACTCGCCGCCGATGTACTGATCTCCATGCTGCTGCACCAGGTGGTCCTTCCGTCACGGCTGCCGTCGTTAACTAGCAATGCTAATTAATCGCTGCGGGCGGCTCCGACGCAAGTGCCGAGGCGCGTGCCGCCCGTCACCGTCGGCACGCGCCGTCAGGACGGTCGGGACAGTCATGACGGGAAGGGCGCCTCCCGCTGCCGTAGCTCCTCCGCTCTGGCCCCGGCCAGCTCCATTCGCACGGTGCAGCCGGTCGCCGACGCCCTGACCTCCACGCTCTCGCAGATCTGCCGGGCCAGCCAGAGCCCCTCGCCGGGCCGGGGGCCGTCCGGGCGGGGGAGGCGGTAGCCGAGGGTGGGATCGTCCAGGACGCTGTCGGCGGGGCGCGGGCCGGGCTGGGTCAGCTCCACGGAGACGGTCCGTGCGCCGGACCAGATCGCGACGGTCGCCGTGGAGCCGGAGGGCTCCGGGGCCTCCGGGGTTCCTGGGGCTTCCCCCGGAGTCTCCCGGGCCTCCGGGGATTCCGGAACGTCCGGGATCCCCGCCTCCGCATCTGCCTCCGCCTCCGCGGCGGCGTGGCCCAGCAGTCGGGCGACCTCCGCCACAGCCAGCACCAGCAGTTCGGCGCGCTCCCGCTCCAGGCCCAGCTTCATCGCGTGGTCGGCGACGAAGCCGCGCAGCCGGGCGCTGCCGGAGGCAGGCGAGCTCCAGCACAGCCGGGCGGCGCGGGTGGGCGGCGGGTCCAGCGGTGCGGCGGCCGGGCTCTGGGCGCGGAAGTGGACCGGCTCCAGGTAGTCGTCGGAGGCCGAGATCCTGGTGCCGTCGATCCGCTGCGGGTGGGTGCGCAGTGCGTCGGCCAGTACGTCGGGGCCGGCGATCCGGGAGTCGTAGGGGCAGATCATCCAGATGTCGGTGTCCGTCAGCAGCGCGTTGAGCTGGGACTCCATCTGCTTCCACGCTGCGGCCTCGGCCCGGGAGCGGCCGGCCCACACCGGTTCGGCGATGATCCGGACGTGACGGCGCCGCGCAGCGCCGTTCGCACGGCTGGTGCCGCCGCCGTCGGGGGCGCTGCTGTGGCGCCAGTAGCGCTCGAACGCGGCCACGCGCTGGGGCGGGCGTCGGCCGAAGTACGCCGTCTCGGCGAAGTCGAGGCGGTCGGCCTGCTCGCCCAGGGCCTCGGTCAGCAGCTCCAGATTGGCGGAGGTGGTGGCGGCCAGCACCGGTTCGCCGAGTCGGAAGCCCTCCTCGACGAAGGGCAGCGCCATCGCCAGGAACTCCTCGTCGGAGCCGTAGACACAGACCTGGTGCCGGAAGTCCGGGGCGGTGGAGCGGAAGCTGTCCAGGGTGTCCCAGCCGGCCATCCTGATGACCCGTCGGACGTGGGCGGCCGGACGTTCCAGGTGCAGTGAGCGGCCGTCGCTGAGGTCCTGCCTGGTGGCCATCAGCAGCCGCAGGCCCTCCAGGTCGATGAAGTCCAGACCTGACATGTCGACATGGAGATCCTGATCGGTCTCGGCTCCGTCAGCCAGGGCCGCCTTCAGCGCCTGGGCCAGCGGGGAGTGGCCGGTGTCGCCGACCGCACCGCTCAGCCCCAGCCCCGGAGTCGCCCCGTGGCGGCGCAGGATGACCAGTTCGCCGTCCTCGAACTGCGCGTTCTCGGCGGCCCTGCCGTTGTGGGCCGCGTCCACCTCCGCCATGTCCGCGGCGGCGAAGGCGCGGTGGTCGTACTGACAGAGCGCCAGCACCTTGCCGCCGACGGCCAGCGGGGAGACCGCCTGCTCGTAGGCGACGATCTGGGCCATGGTGATCCCGTGCCGGGGCACCCAGCCGGTCTCGCCGGTGACCCGGAGCAGCCGGTAGCCCTCGACGCCGCTCTGCTCGATCAGCGCGTCCATCATGGCGACGGTGCGGTCGATGTCGAAGTAGCCGTCGATCATGTAGACCAGGTCGGCCGGGATGATCATCAGCTGACCGGTGGCGGTCAACCCGTCCACGTCGATGCCGGCGCCGGAGAGCGTCTCCCGCACCCGCGCCAGGGCGGGGCCGTCGTCCTCGGCGATGTAGATGACCTTGTCGTGCCACTGCACCCCGTCGCGGACGAACGCCGCGGTGACCGCGGCGCGTTCGCGTTCGTCGCCGAAGACGAAGCAGAGGTGGTCGTTGGGCCGCACCGCGCCGACGGGCACGGGCGGCTGCTGGACGGTGGCCATCAGGCCTCCTCCTGCCGGCGGCATCCGAATGCCGCGGATGGCCCAAATCTAGGGCGGACCGGTAGATCAGGTCAGCAGCTTGGCCGAATTCGATGGCTGCTCCGGGCGAATCCGGTCCGCCGCGAACCCATAGACTCACCCAATGCGATCGGATGCACACCCCGCTGCCAAGAGTGCCACCGGCGCGCCCGCGGACGTGCCCGCGCCCAAGGCCAAGCGGGTGCCGCGGGCCCAGCGCGAGCAGCAGATGCTGGACGCCGCCGTGCGGGTGTTCTCGCGCTCCGGCTACCACGCGGCCTCGATGGACGAGATCGCCGAGGAATGCCAGGTCTCCAAGCCGATGCTCTACCTCTACCTGGGGTCCAAGGAGGAGCTCTTCGCCGCGTGTATCCGGCGCGAGGCGGACCGGCTGATCGAGGCCGTCGGCCAGGCGGCCGAACCGGGTCTGGAGGCGGGGGAGCAGCTGCGGCGCGGGCTCACCGCGTTCTTCGCCTTCGTCGCCGAGCACCGTGAGAGCTGGATCGTGCTCTACCAGCAGGCCAGGGCGCAGGGCGAGCCGGTGGTGGAGGAGGTCGCCGCGTGCCGCCGCCAGGTCACCGCAGCGGTCACCGCGCTGGTCCGCAGGGCGGCGCTGGACTCCGTCCCCGCGCCGCGCGCGGGCGAGCGCCCGGACCGCGGCGAGGCCGCCGCCGTCGCCCAGGCCATCGTCGGCGCCGCCGACGCCCTGGCCGGCTGGGTCCTGGACACCGGGCCGGAGCCGCCGGAGGAGACCGCCCGCCGGCTGATGTCGGTGATCTGGATCGGCCTGGAACCCCGCCTGCACGGTGCCCGCTACCGCTCCTCGGGGGAGTGAGACGGGAGTTCACGCGCCGGGCTCACCAGCCGAGCGCTCACCAGCCCAGCGCCGCCATCGCGGCGTTGTGGCCCGGGATGCCGCTGACGCCGCCGCCGCGGACCGCGCCGGCGCCGCAGAGCAGGATGTTGGGGTGGGCGGTCGCGACGCCCCAGCGGCCGGGGGCCGCGTCCGGGTCGGCGTCGTCCTCGGTGAAGGGGAAGGCCAGATCGCGGTGGAAGATGTTGCCGCCGGGCAGGCCGAGGTCGCGCTCCAGGTCGAGCGGGCTGCGTGCCTCCAGGCAGGGCCTGCCGTCGGCGTCCACGGCCAGGCAGTCGGCCAGCGGTTCGTCGAGTACGGCGTCGAGTCGGGCGAGCACGGCGCTGAGCGCCGCCTCGCGGACGGCGTCGTGGTCGGGGCCGGCGAACAGCCGGGCCGGCAGGTGCAGTCCGAACAGGGTCAGCGTCTGGTACCCCTGTGCGCGCAGGTCCGGGCCGAGGATGGACGGGTCGGTCAGCGAGTGGCAGTACAGCTCGGAGGGCGCCGCCGACGGCACCGCGCCCGCCTCGGCCTCACGGTGGGCCTCGGCCAACTGCCGGTAGGACTCCGCGACATGGAAGGTGCCGGCGAAGGCGGCGCCTGGATCCACGTCCCGGTCGCGGAGTCGGGGGAGTCGTCGCAGCAGCATGTTGACCTTCAGCTGTGAGCCCTCTGGATCGGGCCCGGACGGCGATTCGTCCAGCAGCCGTTCCAACTCGCGCGGCGCGGCGTTGCACAGCACCTGGTCCGCGTCGATCCGCCACTCCTCGCCGCCGCAGCCGAACACCACCTCGGCCGCGGTGCCATCGGTGCGGACCGCGATCACCTCACAGCCCGTCAGCAGTTCGGCCCCGGCCCGGCGGGCGGCCGACGCCAGCGCGTCGGTGACCGCGCCCATCCCGCCGACCGGGACGTCCCAGTCGCCGGTGCCGTTGCCGATCACGTGGTAGAGGAAGCAGCGGTTCTGCCGCAGCGAGGGGTCGTGGGCGTGGGTGAAGGTGCCGATCAGGGCGTCGGTGAGGACCACCCCGCGGACCAGGTCGTCGGCGAAGGACGACTCGACCGCCTCCCCGAGCGGCCGCTCGAACAGCGACTCCCAGGCGTGGTCGTCGCTGATCCGCTTGCGCAGCTCGGACCGGGTCGGCAGCGGCCCGGTCAGGGTCGGGAACACCGCCCTGGCGACCCGTCCGGTCCGTCCGTAGAACTCCTGCCAGGCCTCGAACTCCCGCCCGGAGCCGGTGAGTCGGCGGAACCCCTCGGCGGTGGCCCCGCGGTCGCCGTTGTCGACGAGGAGACCTGTCGACCGCCCGTCCCGCTGCACCGGCGTGTACGAGGAGAACCTGCGCCGCCGCAGCTCCACGTCCAGGCCCAGATCGGCGCGGATCCGCTCGGGCATCAGGCTGACCAGATAGGAGTAGCGCGACAGCCGGGCGTCCACCCCGGTGAAGGCCTGCTCCGAGACGGCCGCGCCGCCGGTGTGCCCCAGCCGCTCCAGCAGCAGCACGCTCCGTCCGGCCCGGGCCAGATAGGCCGCCGCGACCAGACCGTTGTGGCCGCCGCCGACCACCACCACGTCGTACCGGCGGTGCTGCGGACGCGGGACCGCGGAAGGGGAATCGTCCATTCGCACTTCCTACCAGGCTGCCGAACCCCCGGCCAGACCTCTGCGCACGGCCGGACGCACGGCCGGGCGGGCGTCCGGTTGCGCGGCCGGTCGGCGGTGCCGCGAGGCGGTCACCCGTTCGGGCCGTAGCGGGTCGCCGCCCGGCGGGGCGCGTGTGAGCGTGGGGGAATCCGAGAACAGCAAGCTCTTCCGGAGGATCTGACGTGCTCACGAACACCCGCCTACGCACCCGCAGCGCGCTCGTGGCGGTGACGCTGGCCGCGTCGCTGCTGGTGCTGCCCGCCTGTTCCAGCAGCAGCAAGAATGCCGGCAGCACCGTCACCGGGGTCGGCGTCGCGGCCGGGGCGACGCCCACCGGCAGCGCCGACCGGGTCAAGTTGGCCAAGACCAAGTTCGTGGCCAACGCGAGCCTGGCGGCCGGAGCCGCGTACCAGTGGCTCTACAAGCCGTTCAAGGCGGGGACCTTCAAGAAGGGCGCCAACGGCCGGACGTTCGCCCTGGTCAAGGGCGGCCTGGCGGGCGCCTTCACCTACAACCGGCTGAAGGCCGCGCTCAACGACGCCAAGGGCGACCCCACCCTGTCCAAGGCGACGGACGCGCTGTCGTCCGCGGTCGACAGCATCAAGGGCCTGCCGAGCAAGATCAAGGGCGGCAACGCCACCGACGCCGACTTCAACCAGGTCCAGAGCGTCGTCGACGGGGTGAAGAAGGCCGGCTCGCAGAACGGCCTCAACGTCACCGACAAGGTTCCCTCGAGCAGCCAGCTCACCCAGATGGTGACGAGCTGACGTCCTCCGCGTCCGCCGCGCCGGCCTCGGCCCGCGCGAAGGCGTAGCGCCACTGCCGGCGCCCGTCCGCCGTGCGGTACGGCTCCCGGACGTAGACCAGCGTCTGGGCCGTTCCGCCGTCGCGGGCGGGCACTGTGGTGCGGTGCTCCGGCGGCACCCGCTCGGCCAGGTTGACCGGGACCGCCGAGACCCTGCCGTCCAGCGGCCCTCCCACGAACTGGACCCGGGCTCGGCGCATGGAGCACAGCTTCCCACTTCCGGCCCTTGGCACACACCACCCCCGTCGCACCCGTATCCTGCTCTGTACACATTCCGGTAACCCTGGAGTGCGTACGGTGGCGAGAGGGGCTCGATGGAATCCGCGGGCAGGCGATCCAACTGGTGGCGCAGGCGCTCGGTGCTGGGCGCGCGCGAAACCGCTCCGCTGGGCGCCGCGGAGGCTGCGGCCCGTCTGGAATCCCGCCTGGAACAGCTGCTGCGCGCCGTCCGCGCCGGCTTCCCGGTCGCCCCGGCCGCGCACGCCGTCGACTACCGCTGCTCCTGCGGGCGGGTCGGCTGTCCGGCCCCCGCCCAGCACCCGCTCTCCTTCGCCTGGCAGTCGCAGGCCTCCAGCGACATCGAACAGGTCACCCGCTGGCTGTCCCGCGACCCGGACGCCAACGCCGTCACCGCGACCGGCCGCAGCCACGACGTCCTGGACGTGCCTGCGGAGGCCGGGCGGCTGGCACTGGAGCAGATGGACAGCCTGGGCGTGGCGGTCGGCCCGGTCGCCGCGATCGGCGAGGACCGCTACCTCTTCTTCACCGCCAGCCGCTCCGTGCTGGACGAGGACGAGTGGTGGACCTCCGAGCTGGACACCAGCCCCGAGGACGTCTCCGAACACCCCGGCCTGCGGTGGCACACCCGCGGCAGCTACGTCCTGCTCCCGCCGTCCCGTCTAGCCGACGGCTCGACCGTGAGCTGGGTCCGGGACCCGGACCGCCCCCTGCCGGACCCGCTGCGGGTGCTGGACGTCCTCACGGACGCGTGCACGGCGGTCGGCGCCGTCGCCGTGGGAGAACACTGGCTCATCGGTTAGCTGCGGACCGTGCCTGGTTGGCCGCGCAGTTCCCCGCGCCCCTATGGGGCTGCAACTGACCCGCTGAGGGCGAGTTGCACCCCTCGGGGGCGCGGGGAACTGCGCGACCAGCCAGGCACGGTCCGCACCCGAAAGCAGAGCAGAACCCCCGCTCACGGCAGGGTCAGCACCTCGCTGCCGCTCTCCGTCACTACCAGCGTGTGCTCGAACTGCGCGGTGCGCCTGCGGTCCTTGGTGACCACGGTCCAGCCGTCCGCCCACATGTCGTGCTGGTAGGTGCCCAGGGTGAGCATGGGCTCGATGGTGAAGGTCATCCCCGGCTGCATCACCGTGGTCGCGTACGGGCTGTCGTAGTGCGGCACGATCAGGCCGGAGTGGAAGGCGGTGTTGATCCCGTGCCCGGTGAAGTCCCGCACGACGCCGTAGTTGAAGCGCTTGGCGTAGGACTCGATGACCCGCCCGATGACATTGATCTGCCGGCCCGGCTTGACCGCGGCGATGCCGCGCCGGGTGGCCTCCCTGGTGCGCTCGACAAGGAGCTTTGACTCCTCGTCGACATTCCCGACCGGGTAGGTGGCGTTGAGGTCGCCGTGCACCCCGTGGATGAACGCGGTGACGTCCAGGTTGACGATGTCGCCGTCCTGGAGCACGGTCGAGTCCGGGATGCCGTGGCAGATCACCTCGTTGACCGAGGTGCAGATGGACTTGGGGAAGCCCCGGTAGCCCAGGTCCGAGGGGTAGGCGTCGTGGTCGCACATGTACTCGTGCGCGATCCGGTCCAACTCGTCGGTGGTCACCCCGGGTGCGATGGCCGCCGCCGCGGCGTCCATGGCCCTGGCCGCGATCCGGCCGGCGATCCGCATCTTCTCGATCGTCTCGGCGGACTGCACCTCGGGGCCGGTGTAGGGGGTGGGCCCCTTGCGGCCGACGTACTCGGGGCGCGGGATGTGCGCAGGGACGCTGCGGGTGGGCGACAGGGTGCCGGGAACGAGGGGAGCCATACCGCCAATCCTAGCGAGAGCGGCCCGGCCTCCTGATGCGTCCGGAGTGCGGCGCGACGGGGTGGGCAGGATGCTGATGGCGGACGAGCGGACCGAGGGGACGACCGAGGGGACGACCCGGGGGACGCCCCCGAGGAGAAGGAGAGAGATCATGGCTGACGGTGCGGACAAGGCCGAGGGCTGGTTCTACTGCCTCAAGCACAAAACCGTGGAGCAGGGGATGGTCTGCCCGGCGCGCAACCGGCTCGGGCCGTATGCGACCGAGGCAGAGGCCGCACGGGCGCTGGAGAAGGCCAAGGAGCGCAACGAGGAGTGGGACAACGATCCCCGCTGGCAGTGAGTGCGCCGGTCAACCCCCGGTGGTCCCCGGGTGATCCGGCGGTAAGGGGCTGGCATTACGGACATCGCGGACAGTCCTTGGCGTTGAGGTGCTGATCGTGCCAGGGTGGCCGTCGAGACCGGTGCGGGTACCCAGCTCCCGCCGCCGGTGACGGTACGGGCACGGCGGGGGCGCACGCGGGTGGCGGACAGGTCAGAGGCGGCACGGCGGCGGATCGCTGATTCCAGATCAGAGCCTGCCGACGCCCGCCCCGCAGACCCCCGCCCCGCAGACCCGCGTCTCGCGGACCCCCGTCCCGCGGACCCCCGTCCCGCAGACCCGCGTCTCCCGGACCCCCGTTCTGACTCCGACCGGGCCGGTGCCGCCCACCGCAGCGCCCGCGCCCCCCTGCTGCTGCTCGGCCTGGTCGTCGGCACCGCCGTGGCGGCCGTGTGCCTGCGCGCCGGGCGCTCCGCCGCGCTCGGCGGGGTGGGTGTGCTGCACGGCCTCTGGCTGCTGGTCGCTCTGGCGGTCTTCGCCGGCGGCTTGTACCTCGTCGCGAAGTACCAGGCCCGGCAGGGCGAGCGACCGATGGGGACGCCCCGCGAGGAGCGGCTGCAGAGCCTGACCACCGCGGCCCTCGGCATCATCGGCGTGGGCACCACCGCCGCGGTGGCCGTGCTCGGGATGACCCACACCGGTCCGCCGGACCTGCCGCCCGCACCGACCGCGATGCCGCCGACCGGCGCGGCCCCACCCCCCACCCCGATGCCCCTGCCCAGCATCGCACCGGCCGAGAAGCACGCCTCGCACCCCTTCCCGGTCGGCGAGGTGCTGCTGGTGCTGGTCGGCCTGCTGGTGATAGCGGCCGTGATCGTGCTGGTGCTCTTCGTCAGCCGCTGGCTGCAGGCGCGCCGAACACCTCCGCCGCCGCTCCGGTCGACGCTCCCGCTGGAGGACGACGACAGCGCCGCGCTCGGCGACGCGGTCAGGGCCGGGCGGCTGGCGCTGCGCGGCGAGGACGTCCGAGCCGCGGTGATCGCCTGCTACGCTGCGATGGAGGAGTCCCTGATCGCCGGCGGGGTGCGCCGCCATGCCGCCGACAGCCCCGCCGACCTGCTGCGCCGGGCCTCGGAGGCAGGACTGCTGAGCGGTTCCGCGCCGCACCGGCTGGCCGCGCTGTTCCGCGAGGCGCGCTACTCCACCCATCCGATGGCCGAGTCCGATCTGCTCCGGGCGCGCGCCGCGCTCGACGAGATAAGCGCCCGGCTGGCGGAGCACGCCGCCCGCCAGGAGGCCGAGGCCGCAGCCGCGGCGGCGGTCCTGGCCGAGCAGGCGGTTGCGGCCGGGGAAGCGGTTGTGACGATGTCGAAGGGGGCCCGGACCCGATGAGCCCGCGAGCCGTTCCGCGCCTCGGCGTCCTGCCGGAGTCCCTGCTCTGGCTCGGCGTCGCGGTGCTCTGCTCCGAGGTGGCGCTGGCCCTGGTCGGCGGACTGCCGGGGGCCGCGACGGGGGCGGGCGTCTTCGTCGTCGCCGGGCTGGTGGGCGTGCGCTACGTCCACGGCGCCCAGGCCATGGACAGCGACTACCGCCGCAAGGTCCACCTGGTCGGCAGCCGGGAGCCGACCCTGCGCTACTGGGACGCCGCGATCGAGGACGCCCGCGACTCCATGAGCGGCTACGAGCTGCACCTGCGCCCACTGCTGCAGCGGCTCTACGCGGTCCGCCTGGCCGAACGGCACGGGGTCTCCCTGGAGACCCAGCCGCGGCAGGCCGCCGCGATCATCGGCCCGGAGCTGTGGCCCTGGATCGACCCCTCCCGCCGCACCGACCGCCATCCGCTGGACGTCGGCCGGGCGGCGGCCGCGGGCGCCGCCCGCGGGGCGACCCGCGCCGCCCGCCGGGTCGATCCCCGGCTCGGACCCGAGCCGATCAGCGGAGCCGTCCTCACCGCCCTTGTCGAACGCCTGGAAAAGATGTGACGTGACGCCCGACCTGACACCGTCCACAGCCGAACCGTCCGTCCCGGACATGAGGAGCGCCGTGACCACCGTGAGCCAGCAGGACGCCCCGGTCCTGACGCCCCAACAGGCGGGCAGCCGCGCGCACGAGGTGCTGGCCGAGGTCGAGCGCGCCGTGGTCGGCAAGCGCCAGGCGCTGGAGCTGGTCATGCTCGGCGTGCTGGCCGGCGGGCACGTGCTGATCGAGGACCTGCCCGGACTCGGCAAGACCCTGCTGGCGCGGTCCTTCGCCACCGTGCTCGGCCTGGACTTCAGCCGGATCCAGTTCACCCCCGACCTGCTGCCCTCCGACGTCTCCGGCGCCCCGTTCTACGACCAGCGCACCGGTGAGATGGTGTTCCGCCCCGGCCCGGTCTTCACCAACCTGCTGCTCGCCGACGAGATCAACCGCACCCCGCCGAAGACCCAGGCGGCGCTGCTGGAGGCGATGGCCGAGGCCCAGGTCTCGGTGGACGGCACCACCCGCCGGCTGCCCTCGCCCTTCGTCGTCATCGCCACCGACAACCCGATCGAGTACGAGGGCACCTACACCCTGCCCGAGGCCCAGTTGGACCGCTTCCTGCTGCGGGTCAGGATGGGCTACCTGCCGGTCGCCGACGAGGCCGCGATGCTGCGGGCGCGGCTGGACCGGTCCGCCCCGGAGGCCGTGCTCAAGCCGCTGACCGACCCGTCCGAGGTGCTGGCGATGCGGGACAGCCTGGAGCGGGTCGAGATCGACGACGACCTGGTCGACTACATCGTGGCGCTCATCGACGCCACCCGTAAGCACGCCCAGATCCAGGTCGGCGCGTCGCCCCGGGGCGGGCTGGCCCTGGTGCAGCTGGCCCGGGCCCGGGCCGTGCTGGCCGGACGGGACTTCGTCACCCCGGAGGACGTCAAGTCGGTGGCGGTGCCCGCGCTGGCGCACCGGATCAGCCTCAAGCCCGAGCTGTGGGTGCGCCGGATCAGCGCCGACGACGTCATCGCGAGCGTGGCGGAGACCGTGCCCACACCGCGCACCACGCCGAGGACGGCCCCGCGCGCCGTCCCGCCGCAGGCATGACGGTGGGTCGGATGTCCGGGCGGCAGGACGGCGGGCAGGACCGCAGGCCGGAGCGCAGGTCGGTCCGGGCCGGTGCGGGCGGAGCCGGCCCCGTCGCGCCCCCGGCGCCGCTGCTCCCGCCGGAGGTGCGCCGCGCCCTCGGCGGCGAGGGGGTGCACCAGCCGAACTCGGAGCCGCCGAACCCCAGGCCGGAGGGCCCGCGCCCGTCCGAGCGGGCGCTGCGGCTGGCCACCGTCGCGGCGGCGGCCACGGCCGCCGCCGTGCTGACCGGGCAGCCCTGGCTGCTGGCGCTCGCCGTCGGACCCGCCTGCCTGCTGGTGCTGGCCGGCCTGGGCGGCCGTCCGGACCGGGCCTCGGCCACCGCCGAGGTGGCCTCGCGCCGCTACTTCGAGGGCGAGACCGTCACCGCGGTGGTCACCGTCCGCTTCGACGGCACGGTCGGCTGGATCGACCCGGGAGTGGCACCGGGCCCCGGCACCGAGCTGGTCTCGGTGGACGTGTCCGGACCCGCCGTCAAGCTGGGCTTCACCGCTGCCCGTTGGGGCCGCTGGTCGCTCGGGGTGGTCGACCTCGACCTCTACGACGCGGGCGGCCTGATGCGCAGCACGGTCCGGGTCGACCTCGGCGACATCGAGGTCTTCCCGGTCCCGGCGGACGGCACGCTCACCCCGATCCCGGTCCGGCTGCCCGACCGGCTGGGCGAGCACACCGCCCGCCAGTCCGGCGAGGGCATCGAGGTCATCGGCGTGCGGCCGCATGTCTGGGGCGAGCGCCAGCGCCGCATCCACTGGCCGTCCACCACCCGGCGCGGCTCCATCCAGATCAACCAGTTCGCGGCCGAGCGCACCGCCGACGCCGTGGTGCTGCTGGACGCCTTCAGCGACGTCGCCGACCCGGTGACCGGGGCCTCCAGCCTGGACGAGTCGCTGCGGGTCGCGGCCGGCCTGGTGCGCACCTATCTGCGCAGCCACGACCGGGTCGGCATCGTCTCGGTCGGCGGCAAACTGCACTGGCTGCAACCCGGCACCGGCGACGCCTACTTCTACCGCATCGTGCAGACCGTCCTGGACGTCCGCCGCGACCTCACCTTCCACACCCCGGACCTCAGCCGGCTCCCCCCGCCCGCGCTGCCGCACGGCGCGCTGGTCTACGCGGTGACGCCGCTCGCCGACAACCGGATCATGGACGTACTGGGCGGCCTGGCCGAGCGCGGCAACCCGATAGCGGTGGTCGAGATCCCGGTCGGCGACCCGCGGATCTCCGAGGAGGACGCGGTGGAGCGGCTCGCCCTGCGACTGTGGCGGCTGGACCGCGAGGCGGTGCGCTTCAGCCTGGTCGAGAAGGGCATCCCGGTCGTCCCCTGGCTGGGCGAGACCCTGGACCTGTCGCTCGCCCCGCTGCTGCGCAGCCGCCTCTCAGGGAGGGTCAGTTGACCACCACCGACGCCCCGGCGCCCAAACCCGCGCCCGCGCCCGCGCCCGCGCCCACCCTCGACCGGCCGATCCAGCTCCTCGGCTGCGCGCTGGCGCTGCTGGTCACCGACCCCACCGCATGGGCCGGCCGGCCCGCCCCCGACCTGGTCGTGCCGCTGGCCGCCCTGGTCCTGGCCTTCGTCGCGGCGGCCCCGCTGACGGCGCGTCCGGTGGCCGGCGGCCACCGCTGGTACGCCAGGCTGGCGCGGCACCGCAACACCGCCTTCGCGGTGATGTGCGTGGTCCTGGCCGCGACCGACCCGCCGCCGGGCTGGCTCGCCGCCGTTGACGCGGCGCTGCTGCTCACCTATCTGCTGGCGGTCGACGCCGTGGCAGCCGGTCCGCCCGGGCTCCGCCTGCTGCGCCGCCCGCTCACCCTGCTCGCAGCCTACGGCGCCACCGCGCTGGTCCTGGCCGCGGCCCTGCTCCCGACCACCGCCATGGGCCCGTCCTCCCGCCTCCTCGCCGCACTGGCCCTGGGCGCCGCGGCCGCGGCGGTCGCGGTCGCGATGACCGCCCGGGGCCGCCGCCGCTGACCCCTACCAGCGCATCGGCGGGGGCGCGGCGGTCAGCCGCTCGATGGTGCGGGTGAGGGCGCCGCGCAGCACCCGGCCGCGCCGGGCGGGGACGGACGGTTCGCCGGCGGCGGCGCTGACGAGGTGTTGGACGACGTCGAAGTCCAGTGCGCCGTCGTCGTCGGGGACGATCAGCGACTCATGGGCCAGGCCGCGCAGCTCGCCGCCGGCCGTGGCCGGCACGGCCTCCAGGGCCAGCACCGTGGCACCGCTGCGCCTGGCTCCGTGGACCCGTTCCAGCAGGCCGCCGTCGGACGCGCCAGGTGCCACCAGCAGCACCGTCTCGCCGCGTCCGGCCTGCTCCAGTCGCCGCAGCGGGACGGAGAGGTGCGGCGGCGCCCCGGGCGGAACGGTCCGGCGCAGCAGGGTCGGTGAGAGCTCGGGCAGTCCGCTCCAGGCGGCCTCGTCGTCCAGGTGCGCGGCCAGGTGCCAGGGCTCCTCCGCGTCGGTGCCGACCAGCAGCAGTCCGCCGGGCGCGGCTGCGGGACGGGTGACCGCCCCGCGCAGCGCGCCGGCGAACCCCTGGGTCCGCTCCAGCCAGCCCGAACCGGCAAGCAGTTCCCGCAGCACTGTGACCCTGGCCGCATCCATGTCCCTCATGCTGCCGCAGTCGGCGCCGCTGATGGGAGGATTCGGGAATGACTGCACCTCAAGAGACCACAACCGCCGCCCCGGCCGCGCGCAGCCCGTACGACCTGCCGGACGTCTCCGGCCTGGTGGTCGGCGTCCTCGGCGGCACCGGGCCGCAGGGCCGCGGCCTGGCCTACCGGCTCGCCAAGGCCGGCCAGCAGGTGGTGATCGGCTCCCGCAGCGCCGAGCGCGCCCAGGAGAAGGCCGACGAGCTCGGCCATGGCGTGCGTGGGGCGGACAACGCGACCACGGCGGCGGAGAGCGACATCGTCATCGTCGCGGTGCCGTGGGAGGGCCACGCTGAGCTGCTGGCCTCGCTCCGCAGCGAGCTGGCCGGGAAGATCGTCGTCGACTGCGTCAACCCGCTGGGCTTCGACAAGCAGGGCGCCTACGCGCTCAAGCCCGAGGAGGGCAGTGCCGCCCAGCAGGCCGCGGCGCTGCTGCCGGACTCGCGGGTGACCGCCGCCTTCCACCACCTCTCGGCGGTGCTGCTGCTGGACCAGGCGGTGGACGAGGTCGAGATCGACGTGCTGGTGCTGGGCGAGGAGCGGGCCGCGACCGACGCCGTCCAGGCGCTGGCCAACCGGGTGCCGGGGATGCGCGGCGTGTTCGCCGGACGGCTGCGCAACGCGCACCAGGTGGAGTCGCTGGTCGCGAACCTGATCTCGGTGAACCGCCGCTACAAGGCCCACGCGGGGCTGCGGGTCACCGACATCTGAGCCTGCCGGGAGCCCTCAGGGAGAGCTCGGGGAGCCCGCTGGAGCCCCCTGGGCAAGGAGCGGGCCGGACGGTCGGACACAATGGTTCCCGTCCGGCCCTTCCCGTCGTCCCGCTCCCCGGAGTCCCCGATGCCCCGCTTCGCCCTGCTTGCCTTCGTCCTCGCCGCCCTGGCACTGGTCGCCGCCGTGGTCTCGGTGCTGGCGGGCTTCTGGATCGGCCTGGTCTGGGTGCTGCTGGCCGGCATCTCCAGCAACGTCGGCTGGGTGCAGCTGCGGCGCGCCCGGAGCTGAGCCGCTCCGATCGCGCGCCGGGGGCTCAGCTCCCGAAGACGTTGCCGAGGTGGAAGTTGAAGAAGTGGAAGGCGCTGGAGCCCACCGAGGCGAACAGCGCGCTCTGGCCGAACCAGCCCAGCACCCGGTAGATCACGTCGTTGAAGAACCAGTTGTTGACGGTCGGGTTCCACAGCAGCAGGAAGACGATCATCATCCCGTACGGGGCCAGGTTCGCGAAAGCCCGCCGGTTCTCGTAGGAGAGCCAGGGCTCGACTATCCCGTAGCCGTCCAGTCCCGGCATCGGCACCAGGTTGAGGATGCCGGCCATCAGCTGCAGCAGTGCCAGGTACCCGAGGGCCGAGAAGAACGCCGGATGGGCGGTGTCCAGGCCGACCTGGCTCAACGGGATCAGCAGCAGCAGTGCCAGCACCAGGTTGACGGCCGGACCGGCGGCCGAGATCAGGCTGTGCTTCCACTTGCCCCGGATCCGTCCGCGCTCGATGAACACCGCACCGCCGGGCAGCGCGATACCGCCGAGGATGATGAAGATCAGCGGCATCACGAAGCTGTAGATCGGGTGGGTGTACTTCAGCGGGTTCAGGGTGAGGTAGCCCTTGGTGCCCACCGAGATGTCACCACCGTGCAGCGCGGTCCTGGCGTGGGCGTACTCGTGCAGGCAGAGTGAGATCAGCCAGCCGGCCACCACGAAGAGGAACACGCCGACCCTGGCGTTGCCCCATCCGCTCCACAGGGCCCAGCCGGAGGCGACCAGGACGGCTACCAGTACCCAGAAGATCACGCTGATCTTCCGGTCGGCAGTGGGTGAGCGGCGGGTGTCGTTGAACGTCATGAGTGCAGGGCTCCGAAGCGCGGGGGAGTGCCGATCATGCCGTCTCGCCGCCCCCGGCGACAAGCGACACCTGAGTGTCAACCTCTGGAACGACCGTGTTCGGTGGTGCGTTCCGACCGACGGGGTCCGTGCAGGGGAGTGAGAGGATCCGCACCGGCGCGCCACGAGGTCGGGGCAGAGCCCCGCGGCCCCTGGGGTGCTGCAACTGAGCTTCTGACAGCACGTCGCACCTGCATCAGGGGCGCGGGGAACCGCGCGACCGACCATCCATCCGCCGCAGTCGAAACCGGCAGCAACCCCCGTCAGTGGAAGGTGTGCTCCGCGGCCGGGAAGCTGCCGCCGATCACGTCCGCCGAGAACGCCCGTGCCGCGTCGCCGAGCGTCGCCCGCAGGTCCGCGTACTGCTTGACGAACTTCGGGACCCGCCCCCCGGTCATCCCGGCCATGTCCGTCCAGACCAGGACCTGGGCGTCGCAGCCGACGCCCGCGCCGATGCCGACGGTGGGAATGTGGACGGACGAGGTCACCTGGGTGGCGAGCTCGGCCGGGACGGCCTCCAGGACGACGGCGAAGGCGCCTGCGGCCTGCGCGGTCTTGGCGTCGCGGAGCAGCTGGTGGGCCGCCTCGTCGCCGCGGCCCTGGACCGGGTAGCCGCCGAAGGCGTGCACCGACTGCGGGGTGAGCCCGAGGTGCGCCATCACCGGGACCCCGGCCTGCACCAGCAGCTCCGTCGCCGCGGCGGACCGCTCGCCGCCCTCCAGCTTGACCGCGCCGACCCCGGCCTCCTTCATCAGCCGCACGGCGTTCCGCAGCGCCTGCGCCGGGGACTCCTGGTACGCGCCGAACGGCAGGTCCGCGACGATCATGGCGCGCTTGGTGCCGCGCACCACTGCCGCGGACATCATCACCATCTCGTCCATGGTGACCGGCACGGTGTTCTCGTAGCCGAGGTGGCAGTTGCCCGCCGAGTCCCCGACCAGCAGCACCGGGATGCCCGCTTCGTCGAAGACGGCGGCGGTGGGGGCGTCGTAGGCGGTCAGCATCGGCCAGCGCTCGCCGCGCTGCTTCGCGGCGGCGAGGTCGCGGACGGTGACCCGGCGGGAGGTGACACCGCCGTAGAGGGACTGCTGCGGCTTGTCGGCGGCGGCCTTCTCGGCGGCGGCGTCGGACTTCTGGGCAGGCGGGAGCGAACCGTGCTGCATGGCTGTTCTCCTGTTGGTCGTCTCGTGGCGCCGCGGAGGGCGTCCCCGGATTCCCCTCCATGCTGACACGTCGTCGCCTCCCCGCAAAGAGCGGGGGCATTGCCGAATCTTTACGATACGAGACGGACCCGTATCGTAAATAGCGGTAACGTGTCCCTATGGCCACCACATCCCAGACGTCCGCCGTCGCCGGACGCCGGATCCCCGAGGCGGTGCACCGCCGCAGGTGGGGGATCCTGACCGTACTGATCTTCAGCCTGCTGGTCGTCGTCCTCGACAACTCGATCCTCAATGTGGCGATGAAGACCATCGCCAGCCCGGCTCCCACCGGTCTCGGCGCCACCCAGAGCCAGCTGGAATGGGCGATCAACTCCTACACCCTGGTCTTCGCGGGGCTGCTGTTCACCGCGGGCATGCTGGGCGACCGGCTCGGACGCAAGAAGACCCTGCTGTTCGGCATGGTGGTGTTCGGCGCCGGGTCGCTGCTCTGCTCGATGGCCGCCTCGCCCGCCGAACTCATCGGCTACCGCGCCGCGATGGGCTTCGGCGGCGCCTTCGTGATGCCGGCCACCCTCGCCATCATCATGAACGTCTTCGAACGCGAGGAGCAGCCCAAGGCCATCGGCATCTGGTCCGGCGCGGTCGGCCTGGCCATCGCCATCGGGCCGATCGCGGGCGGGCTGCTGCTGGCGCACTTCTGGTGGGGCTCGGTCTTCCTGGTCAACGTCCCGATCGTGGTGCTGGCGCTGATCGGGATGGTCTGGCTGGTCCCGGACTCCCGCGACCCCAACCCCGGCCGGCCGGACCCGCTGGGCGTGCTGCTCTCGGTCGTCGGCCTGGTGGCGCTGGTCTACGGGATCATCAAGGGCGGCCAGGTCGCCGACTTCACCGTCGCCCAGTCCTGGCTGCCGATCCTGGTCGGCATCCTGGTGCTGGCCGGCTTCGTGCTGCACCAGCTGCGCAGCCGCACGCCGATGCTGGACATGGGCTGGTTCCGCAACCGGCACTTCTCCGCCGCCGTGGTCGCGGTCGGGCTGACCTTCTTCGCGCTGATGGGCGTGACCTTCTTCGGCGTCTTCTACCTGCAGAGCGTCCGCGGCTACTCGCCGCTGCAGGCCGGCCTGCTACTGCTCCCGCTCGCCGCCGCGCAGCTGCTGGTCTCGCCCCGGGCCCGCTTCGTGGTCGACCGCTTCGGCGTGCGGGCCACCTGCGCCACCGGGATGCTGCTGATCGCCGCCACCTTCGCCGGCTTCCTGCTGCTGGGACGGGACACCGGGATCTGGGTGCTGGAGGTGCTCTCCTTCTTCCAGGGCACCGGCATGGCGCTGGTGATGCCGCCGGCCACGGTCACCATCATGGGCACCCTGCCCCGGGAGAAGGCCGGCTCCGGATCGGCCGTCAACAACACCTTCCGCCAGGTCGGCGGATCGCTCGGGGTCGCGGTGCTGGGCGCGCTGCTGTCCACCAGCTACCGCAGCGGCATCCAGGACAAGCTGAGCGCCCTGCCCGCGCAGTACCGCACCCCGGCGGGGGAGTCCATCGAGGGCACCCTGGGGGTGGTGGACCGGATCGGCCCGCGCGCCGCCGCCCTGGTCGACCCGGCCAAGGACGCCTTCATCCACGCCATGCACATCACCGCGGTGACCGCGGGGTCGGTGGCGGCGATCGGCGCCCTGATCGCCTTCTCCTTCCTGCCCGGCCGGCCGCCGGCCGAGGCCCAGCAGGGGGAGGCGGCCGGGGAGGCCGCCGGGGGCGCGGATCCGGCCGGGGAGCCGAGCAGGGCAGGATAGGCCCGTGACCAGCACCAGCGACGACAGGACCGGCGCGGCCCGGGCGGCGGCACCCCCCGTGCCGTCCCCCGCCGCGTCGCCGCAGGCGGGGCCGCCGCCGCTCGCCCCGCGCCGTGGCCGGCCCCGAAGCGAGGCGGCCGAGCAGGCGATCGTGGCGGCGGTGCTGCGGCTGATCGAGCAGGGCTATCCGCTCCCGCTGCTGTCCGTCGAGGGGATCGCCGCAGAGGCGGGCGTCGGCAAGGCCACCATCTACCGGCGCTGGCCCAACAAGGAGGAACTGCTGCTGGACGTGCTGCAGCGGGTCGACGAGCCCGAGCCGCCGCGGCACGACGGCAGCGTGCGGGACGCGCTGGTCGCAGCCCTGGAGTATCTGCGGCAGGCGGCGCTGGCCCGGCGCGCGCACTCCTCGCTGGCGATCCTGTCGACCGAGCTGCGCTCCATGCCCGAGCTCTACCGCCGCTACCACGAGCAGGTGATCGAGCCGCGCCGGGCCCGGACCCGGGCCCTGCTGGCCCGCGGCGTGGCGAACGGCGAGATCCGCGGCGACGTCGACCTCGACCTGCTCGGCGAGCTGGTCATCGGCCCGATGCTGGCCAGGACGGTGCTGCGGCCGGACTCCCGGCTGGACGACCCGCAGCTCTGCGCGACCATCGTGGACACGGTGCTCCAGGGCATCGCGCCGCCGACGGCAGCCTCGGCCGCACCGTCCGGGACCGCAGCCGGGACCCAAGCCGGGGACGCGCCCGGGAACACGTCGGGGAGCGCGTCCGGGGCCGGGGCGGAGTAGCGTCCGGATCGCCGCATTTGCCATAGAACGGAACCTTTGCCGTTCCGGTGCGCGTCATGGGACTCATAAGGGTCCGGCCCACCGCACCCTGGGGTTGGCGGCCGGGCACGCGAACGGCGTTGGGGTTCATACATGGCACAAACAGACACCGCACAGCCGCGCACCGCTGCGAAGTGGTCGCGGGTCCCCGGCACCGGCGGCTGGGGGCGGGACGGCAGGGGCCGCAGCGCCTGGCACCGCGGCTGGGTGCTCGCGGTGCTGGCCGGGCTGCTTGCGCTGCTGCTGCTGTTCCACGCCGAGCTCCCCAACCAGGTCGGAAACCTGGGCAGCCTGGTGGAGACCTTCCTGCCCTGGGCCGGCCTGGCCGTCCCGGTGCTGCTGGTGCTGGCCGTGGTCCGGCGCTCGGCGACGGCGCTGGTGGTGCTGCTGGTACCGGTGCTGGTCTGGGCCAACCTGTTCGGCGCGCTGCTCACCGGCAAGGGCGGCGGCGGCTACGACTTCACCGTGGTCCAGCACAACGTCAACGCCACCAACTCCGACATCCCCGGCACGGTGGCCACGCTGGAGGCGGCGAAGCCGGACGTGATCGCTTTGGAGGAGCTGTCCACCGACCAGGTCGGCACCTTTCGGCAGGACCTGGCCGCGGCCTACCCGTACCACGTGATCGAGGGCACGGTCGGGCTGTGGTCCAAGTACCCGCTGTCCGACAGCAAGCCGGTGGACATCCAGATCGGCTGGACCCGGGCGCTGCGCACCACGGTCGCCTCGCCGCACGGCGACGTGGCCGTCTATGTCGCCCATATGCCGTCCGTTCGGGTGAAGTTCGACGGCGGATTCACCGCGAACCAGCGGGACAACAGCGCCGAGGCACTGGGGCAGGCGCTGGCCGCCGAGAAGCTCTCCAAGGTGGTGCTGCTCGGCGACCTCAACGGGACCATGAACGACCGCAGCCTGGCCCCGATCACCTCGCAGATGCGTTCGGCTCAGGGCTCGGCCGGTTCCGGCTTCGGGTTCAGCTGGCCGGCCGCGTTCCCGATGGCCAGGATCGACCAGATTATGACCAGGGGGGTCACTCCCACCGACGCCTGGACCCTCCCGCAGACCGGCAGCGACCACCTCCCCGTCGCCGCCCACATCGAACTCTGAGGTTCCGGGGCCCCGTCAGGACGGTTCGCGCCAGCGGTTGGTGATGGGCTGGCGGCGGTCCCTGCCGAAGTTCTTGGACGAGATCTTCGTCCCCGGCGGGTACTGCCGCCGCTTGTACTCGGCGGTGTCCACCAGACGGATCACCCGGTCCACCACCGCGGCGTCGAACCCCTCGGCGAGGATCTCGGCGCGGCCCCGGTCCCGCTCGACGTAGGCGGTGAGCACCGCGTCCAGCAGGTCGTAGTCGGGCAGCGAGTCGGTGTCCACCTGGTCCGGGCGCAGCTCGGCGCTGGGCGGCTTGCTGATCGTGTTCTCCGGGATCGGCGGGGTCTCGCCGCGCTCGGCCGCGGCCTCGTTGCGCCACCTGGCCAGCCGGAAGACCAGCGACTTGTAGACGTCCTTGACCGGCCCGTAGCCGCCGACCGAGTCGCCGTAGAGGGTGGAGTAGCCGACGGCCAGCTCGCTCTTGTTGCCCGGGGCCAGCACCAGGTGGTTCTCCTGGTTGGAGAGGGCCATCAGCAGGGTGCCGCGCAGCCGCGACTGCAGGTTCTCCTCGGCCAGGCCGGTCAGTCCCAGCGCGTCCATGTAGGCGTTGAACATCGGTTCGATGGAGACGGTGCGGAAGTGCAGCCCGGTGCGGCGGGCCAGTTCGGCGGCGTCGTCGCGGGAGTGCTGGGAGGAGTACGCGCTGGGCATCGACACGCAGTGGACGTTGTCCGCGCCGACGGCGTCCACCGCGAGCGCGGCCACCAGTGCCGAGTCGATGCCGCCGGACAGGCCGATCAGCACCGCCGTGAAGCCGTTCTTCTGGACGTAGGCGCGCAGCCCGACCACCAGCGCGCCGTAGACCTCCTCCAGCTCGCCGAGGCGGGGGGCCTGACCTGCCGTCACCGGTTCGGCGGGGGCGGGCAGGACGTCCTCGGAGAGCACCGTCCGGACCACCTCCAGACCGTCGGCGACGAAGCGGCTGCTGTTCGCCTCGGCCTCGCGGCCGGTCGCGGCCGTGGCCTGCGGCAGGTCCAGGTCCAGCAGCAGGCAGCCCTCCTCGAACTGCGGCGCCCTGGCCAGCACCTCGCCCGAGGCGTCGACCACCAGCGAGTCGCCGTCGAACACCAGCTCGTCCTGGCCGCCCACCTGGTTGACGTAGGCCAGGGTGCAGCCCGCCTCGGCGGCCCGGCGCCGCACCAGCTCCAGTCGGAGGTCGTCCTTGTCGGCCTCGTACGGTGAGGCGTTGACCACCAGCAGCAGTCCGGCCCCCGCCTGCCGGGCGGCCTGGACCCGGCCGCCGTCCTGCCAGATGTCCTCGCAGACGGCCAGGGCGACGTCCACGCCGTGGACCCGGAAGACCGGCAGGGTGTCGCCGGGGACGAAGTAGCGGAACTCGTCGAACACCCCGTAGTTCGGCAGATGGTGCTTGGCCAGCCGGGTGACCACCCGGCCGCGGTGCAGCAGGGCGGCGCAGTTCTGCGGCGAGCCCACCGGCAGCCCGAGCCGCTGCGAGGGGGTGGTGGACCGGCCGAGGTAGCCGACCACCACGGCGGTGTCGCCGAGGCCCTCGGCCGCCAGCCGCTCGGCCAGGGCCACCAGTGCGGCGCGCGAGGCGGCCACGAAGGAGGGGCGCAGCGCCAGGTCCTCCACCGGGTAGCCGGTGAGCGCCATCTCGGGGAAGGCGACCAGGTGGGCGCCCTGCTCGGCGGCGTGCCGGGTCCAGTGGACCACCAGCTCGCTGTTGCCGGCGATGTCGCCGACGGTGGTGTCGATCTGGTTCAGCGCGAGGCGGAGAGAAGGCACCCGTTCACTCTAATCGTCTATTCGTCTAATCGACGCTATGTCCCTCGGGTGGGGGCCGGACGGGTCGTCAGGAGGCGGTTTCGGCCTCCAGTCCGTGCGGGGACACCCTATCTGGGGTGAGATATAGGTGTATTGACGATTTGTCCGAAGTAAAGGTACGTTCGCCCGCCCCGCGGCCCGCAGAGGGAGACCGTCCACGTGGATCAGCACTGGGATCAGCACAGGGATCAGCACACCAGCCCCGCCGAAGCCCCGTCAGCGGACCCGGCAGTCGACTCGTCCGCCGACCCGTCCACCGGGGGCGTCGCCGCTCTCGGCAGCTCGGCCGTACGGCGACCGCCCCGCGTGGACAGCGAGCTGAGGGAGCGTCCGGCCAGGGGCGTGCTCCCCGGCTGGGTCGCCCTCACCGCCCTGCTCGCCGCCGGGACCGTCGCCGTCCTGGTCCAGGCCGGGCGGCAGGCGCTGCCCGGCCGCATCCCCGGCGCGGGCCGCCTCAACGAGGTGCTGACCGGTACGCCGCTGAGCCGCCCGGAGGCGGGCGGCCTGCTGCTCGGCTGCGCGCTGCTGGCGGGTGTCGCCGTCTTCGGGCTGATGGCCAACCCGGTCGGCGGCGCCAGGGTTCTCACCCGCTGGGGAGGCTACCGGGGCACCGTCCGCCGGACCGGGTTGATCTGGGTGAACCCGCTGCTCAAGCGGCGCACGGTGGACGTACGGGTGCGGCACTGGCGCAGCGAGCCGATCGCCGCGACCGACCGCGAGGGCTCCCCGCTGCGGGCCGAACTGCTGCTGGTCTGGTCGGTGCGGGACACCGCCCGCGCCGGGCTCGCGGTCCCGGACCACCAGGCCTACCTGTCCGCCGCCGCCGAGGCCGCGCTGTGCCGGGTCGCGGCGACGCTGCCGTGCGACAGCTTCGCCAGCCCCGGCCCCAGCCTGCGCGACGGGCAGTGGCTGGGCGGCGAACTCACCCGGCTGCTGGCGGTCGAGGCCGCCCCGGTCGGCATCACGGTCTTCTCGGCCCAGGCGCTGACCCTCGACTACACCGAGGAGTTCGCCACGGCGATGCGCCGCCGCCGGCTGGCCGAGCTGGACGCGGGCACCCGCGAGGTGATCGTCGGCGACGCACTGGAGACCGCCGCCCTGACCGTCTCCCAGCTGGAGCACAGCCAGGGCCTGGCCCTGCCCCAGGAGGCCCGCACCGCCCTCCTCCGCGACCTGGTCGCCTCCTTCCTCGCACCCCCGCCCCCAGCCGCACCTTCGACCGACCTCGCGGCCTCCACCGTCGTCACCCCCCGCACTGCCGCCTCCGTCAACGGAGCCACCCCCACCGGCGGCTGACCCCCCGTCGTCACCCGTCCGGCTTACTCCCCTCCGCCCTTGTGAACGGAGCCACCGAATGACCACCGGAACGACCACCGGGTTCATAGAACTCGACGCCACCACTCTCGCCCCCGGCGTCTGCCGCTGCTCCCGCTGCACCGCCCCCGCCGCCCCGCCCGCATCGGCAGCCCCCGTGCTGCCCTCGCGCTACCGCCCGAGGCTCCGCCTCGCCGCGACCGGCGCCCTGGTCGCCGTCGGCGGCGCGGTCGGCGGCACCGCGCTCAGCCTGACCGCCGCGTCGTCGGCCGACGCCCTGCCGGCCCCGTCCCGTCCCGGCTGGGACGGCCACCGCTACTGGTTCCAGCGCAACGGCGAGTGGCGCTGGACCAGCCACTACGACATCTACCTGAGCGCCACCTCCGGCTCAGGCAGCGCCTCGCGCGGCACCACCGGACCCGCCACCACCACGAAGCCCGGCTCCGGCGGGATCCACCAGGGCTGGGACGGCCACCGCTACTGGTTCCGGCACAACGGCGAATGGCGCTGGACCAGCCACTACGACATCTACCTGCACTACATCTCCGGCACCGGCAACCCGGTCCCGCCCAAGCCGCCGGCCCGGCCCAAGCCCCCCGCCGGTGCCGCCTCGCTCGCCGCCGCCATCGCCTTCGCCCAGGCGCAACTCGGCAAGCCGTACGTCTGGGGCGGCAACGGCCCGAACGGCTACGACTGCTCCGGCCTGATCCAGCAGGCCTTCCTCCGGGTCGGCCTCAGGCTGCCCAGGTTGGCCGTGGACCAGTACCGGGCCACCCGCCCGATCGCCGCTACCGACCTCCGCGCCGGCGACCTGCTGTTCTGGTCCTCCAGCAGCCGGGTGAGCGGGATCCACCACGTCGCCCTCTACCTGGGCAGCGGCCGCTACATCGAGGCCCCGCGCCCCGGCAAGGACGTCAGGATCTCCATCCTGTCCACCGGCTACTACCCGACGTTCTTCGGCCGGGTCACCCGCTGAGGACCGCCCGGTCCCCCACGACCTGCTCCGTGCGCGGAGTTATTCCTGGCGCTGAATCTGCAATGATGCGACAAGCGGACGAGTCAGCGCGCGGAGCGCTGCCCCCAGGTGGCCGCCTTCACGTAACGTAATCGTAAAGAGCAGAGGTGAGACTGTCGCCATGGGCAAGCAGCAGGAGTTCGTTCTCCGCACACTCGAAGAGCGCGACATCCGGTTCGTCCGGCTGTGGTTCACCGACGTCCTGGGCTTCCTGAAGTCCGTGGCCGTCGCCCCCGCCGAGCTGGACCAGGCCTTCGAGGAGGGCATCGGGTTCGACGGCTCGGCGATCGAGGGCTTCGCCCGGGTCTACGAGTCCGACATGCTCGCCAAGCCGGACCCGGGGACCTTCCAGATACTGCCGTGGCGCTCCGAGGCGCCCGGCACGGCCAGGATGTTCTGCGACATCCTGATGCCGGACGGCTCCCCGTCCTACGCCGACCCGCGCTACGTGCTGAAGCGCACCCTGGAGAAGGCCGCCGCGCAGGGCTTCACCTTCTACACCCACCCGGAGATCGAGTTCTTCCTGCTGAAGGACCTCCCCGGCGACGGCTCGGTGCCCACCCCGGCGGACCACTCCGGCTACTTCGACCACACCCCGCGCGGCGTCGGCCACGACTTCCGCCGCCAGGCGATCACCATGCTGGAGTCGATGGGCATCTCGGTGGAGTTCAGCCACCACGAGGGCGCACCGGGCCAGCAGGAGATCGACCTGCGCTACGCCGACGCGCTGTCCACCGCCGACAACATCATGACCTTCCGCTCGGTCATGAAGGAGGTCGCACTGGAGCAGGGCGTGCACGCCAGCTTCATGCCCAAGCCCTTCTCGCAGTACCCGGGTTCGGGCATGCACACCCACCTCTCGCTGTTCGAGGGCGACCGCAACGCCTTCCACGAGGCCGGGGCCGAGTTCCAGCTCTCCAAGGTGGGCCGCTCCTTCATCGCCGGGCTGCTGAGGCACTCCGCCGAGTCGGCCGCGATCACCAACCAGTGGGTCAACTCCTACAAGCGGATCTGGGGCGGCTCCCAGCGGGCCGCCGGCGCCGGCGGCGAGGCCCCGTCCTACATCTGCTGGGGCCACAACAACCGCTCCGCCCTGGTCCGGGTGCCGATGTACAAGCCCAGCAAGCAGGGCTCGACCCGGGTCGAGATCCGCTCGCTGGACACCGGCTGCAACCCCTACCTGGCCTACTCGGTGATCCTCGCGGCCGGCCTCAAGGGCATCCAGGAGGGCTACGAGCTCCCCCCGGGCGCCGACGACGACGTCTGGGCACTCAGCAGCATGGAGCGCCGCGCGATGGGCATCGAGCCCCTCCCGCAGAACCTCGGCGAGGCCATCGACCTCATGCAGCGCAGCGAGCTCGTCCGCGAAACCCTCGGCGAACACGTCTTCGACTTCTTCCTGCGCAACAAGCGCCAGGAGTGGGAGGAGTACCGCCAGGAGGTCACCGCCTTCGAACTCCGCAAGAACCTCCCGGTGCTCTGACCGGCGGGAAGCGTCAGCTCGAAGCATAGGAACGGCCGGTGGCCGGCGGATCGAATCCCGCCGGCCACCGGCCGTTCTGCGTCTCCCGGGGCCGTCCGGGTCCCCGGCTCCCGCAACCCTGACCGCTTCGTCCAGAACACCGCCGCCGCCGATGGCAGCTTCGGTCCGTCCGGTGCCAGACCTACCTCACGAGGACGCATCCTGGGCTGCCGCCCCCCGCCGTCATGACCTGCCGGATATGCTCGACTTTATGACTGATGTCGAGGACTATCGCCAGCTCAAGCGGCTGCGCGACCGGCTTCACGAGGACCTCGCGCGCTGGTCGGAGATCAGTGGGGGGCGCCTGCTCACGATGATGGCCCCCAATCCCATGCACGGATACACGGCGAAGAGGATCGTGCGGCAGCTCGACGCCCAGCTTCCGCCAGGGCTCGAGGCGTTCGAGAACACTGACACCGAGGAGGAGGCGCTCGGCAAACTGCGCATGCCCGATGTGTTCGTCGTCCCGAGTGAGTCCATGCTCCAGACCGACGCCATAGATCCGCACGAGGTGAGCCTGGTTGTAGAGGTCGTTTCCAGGTCGAACCCGGACAACGACTACATCGAGAAGAGCATCGACTATCCGGCCATGGGTATCCCGCACTATCTGATCGTGGATCCTCGTAACGGGACTTGCCTGCACCAGTTCGAAATCGGCACCGAGAACGGCCGTCCTGCCTATCTGGGACGCATCCCGTACAAGTACGGCGACACCATCCCTGTTGGTGACCTGCAGATCGATACGACCGGTTTGCCTTTGTACGACGATGGTCGGCAGTAGACCCCTTCTGCGGAGGGATGGACGCCGCCTCCGGTGCGAGGATCGTGGCATGAAGTACATGGTGCTGATGTACGCCGATCCCGCGGCGACCGCGGCGATGACCGCGGAGGAACGGGCCGACGTGTTCCAGCGGCACGAGGCGCTGCACTCGGACCTGGCCGGTACGGGCGAGATGCTGAACGGGGCCGGGCTGGCCTTCCCGGCGGACACCACGACCCTCCGCCGGCACCGCGCCGGCCCCGTCACCGCTGAAGACGGCCCGTTCGCCGAGGCTCCCGAGCAGCTCACCGCCTACTACGTGATCGACTGCGCGACCCCCGAACGCGCCCGCGAAATCGCCGAGCGCGTCCTCGACTTCCACGTCGTGGCGGTCGAGGTCCGCCCGATTCACGACGACTTCGGCATGACCGGCAGCTGAGATCGGAGCCCCGGACGCGCGAGGCGCCTTCAGACGGCGGCGAGGCGGGTGGTGGCGAGGTTGAGGCGCATGCCGGAGGGGATGCGGCCGGTGGGGTCGAGAAGGGCGGGGGCGGCGGCGAGGAAGTCGGTGCGGAGGCGGGCGGTCTGGTCCTCGTCCAGGGCTGTCATGTCGTAGAAGGCGTCGGTGAGCGAGATCCAGACGCGTTCGGGGGTGCCGCCCATGTCGATGGTGACGGTCTGCCAGCTGACGGGTTCGAAGCCGGCCGGGGTCAGGAGTTCGTCCAGCCCCTCGCGGGTGCGGCTGCGGCGGTCGCCGAGCCGCGGCATGGAGCGCTCGGGCGGGACGGCCTTGAAGTAGGGGCGGGCGAGCTCCAGGAACAGGCTCATCGCCTCGCCCGGTACCGACCCGCCACCGACGGCGACGGCGAACCGGCCGCCGGGGGCGAGCACCCGGGCGGTCTCGGCGACCACCTGCTCCACCTCGTGCATCAGCATCAGCGCCATGTGGGAGACCACCGCGTCGAACGAGCCGTCAGGAAAGGGGAGCTCCTGGGCCCGTCCCTGGCGCAGGTCCGCCCGGGCGAGTGCGGGTCGCCGACGTGCGAACTCCAGCTCGCCGTCGGCGAGGTCGATCCCGGCCAGTTCCTCGGCCCCCGCCGCCGCCAGCACCTCCAGCAGCGCGCCGTCGGCGCACCCCAGGTCCAGCACCCGCCGCGCCCCGGCGACCTCGGCGGCCAGCACCTGGTAGCCGGTGCGACCGTCGCCCAGCGGTGCGGCCTCCATGTTCACTGACTGCCGACCAGGAGTGCGGTTGTGGAAGTCCCGCAGGAACGCCTCGGCGGCGTCGGCGGAATCGGGACGGGAGGAGGACGGGGTAGCGGTCATCCGGGGACCTTAACAAGCGGGGCGAGTGCCCGGCATCCGGGTTCTACGGGTCCGCCCTGGACGCGGGCACGGCGTCGTCCGACCATGGGAAGGTCACCGGGTGCGGTTGGAGGGGCTGATATGACGGGAGTGTCGCCGGCGGCGGAGCCGCGGCTGCTGACGTGGCAGGTCGTCGAGACGGCGGGGTTCGAGTCGGCCTGGCTCTCGCTCGACGGGGCCTCGGTGCAGGCCCGGGGGCGGGCGACCGGGCAGCTGCCCGAACCGTACTGGCTCTCCTACCGGCTGACGACCGACGCGACCGGCGTCACCACCAGCCTTGAGGTGGAGGCGGAAACCCGGGCCGCCGTCCGCCGGCTCGACCTGCGCCGGGGTGATGACGGCTGGACCGTCCAGGGTGAGCCGCGCCCCGATCTCGCCGCCGCCCTGGACTGCGACCTCGGCTGCTGTCCGGTGACGAACACGATGCCGATCCTCCGGTACCGGCTGCACGAGCAGCCCGGCAGCCGGAACCTGACGATGGCCTTCGTCGAGGTGCCGACCCTGCGGGTGATCGCGGTGCCGCAGACCTACCAGCTGCTCGAGGTGATCCCGGGCGGCGGCGCGCGCGTCCGGTATGCGTCGGGAACGTTCTCCAGCGACCTCCTGGTCGACCAGGACGGCCTGGTCGTCGACTACCCGACGATGGCCCGGCGCGTGACGGTTGAAAGCTCCCTGTCCGGCCCCGAACGCGCGGACGGCCCCGGCACGGCACGCCCCGGCGTGGGCTGATCCGTCCACCGGGGCCGGGTCGGTTGGGGGCGGCTTTTCGCGTGACTGGGGTGGGCGTTGTGGCGGTGCCACTAACGGACCATCAGATCCGGCGGGGGGTGGTTCGTCGTGTTCGGATGAGGTGTTCCGCCAGTTCGAACCGAGAGGACCCGATGCACCGCAGGACCGCAGTGACGACCCCCCGCTCGCGCAAGCTGATCCGTGCCACCGTCGCCCTGACGGTGGCGGGCGCGGCAGCCGCCTCCCAGCTGGTCTTCGCCTCTGGATCGGGCGCACTCGCCCCGGCCCGCCCCGGCCCGCACTCCGCGCAGCGCGCCGTCGGCGACACCGGGCAGCACCCGATTCCCATGAGCACCCGCTACCAGGCGGACATGAACGGATCCATCACCAGTATCGCCAACACTCTGATGACCTGTGACGAGACCAAGCCCCCGGTGACCAAGGGCGTGGCCTCCTGCCTGAACGCGCGCAAGGGCGTCGGCCAGGGCATCTACAACAACAACTACAACATGCGGTACGTCAACCAGTACCCGGGGAAGTTCAAGCTGCCCGCTTCCGAGGGCGGGGGCTACGAGACCCTGTACTCCTCCAGCGGCGCGAAGCTGAAGCTGTCGGCCGGCTCCGACATCAAGTACGCCCGGCTGTACTGGGGCGGCACCCGCGGCATCGGCAACAAGATCCTTCCGCTGACCCAGGTCGACGGGGTGCTCTTCAAGGGTGCCAAGGACAAGACGTACCACGAGGTCAACACGGACGACAAGGACCTCGGCTACATGACCGGCATCGGCGAGGGCGACGCCATGGAGCACGGCTACCAGGCGTCCGCCGATGTCACCGACATCGTCAGGAAGAACGGCAACGGCAACTACATCGTGGCCGACATGGACTCGGTGCTGCGGCCGCACAGCTGGGGCGGCTGGACCCTGGTCGTGGCGTACGAGAACTGCAACCTGCCCTACCGTCACATCACCCTCGACGACGGCTTCCAGATCGAACTGCCGAAATCGGCGCCGATCCATGTGGGCGTCTCCGACCTGAAGACCCCGGTGTCCGGTCCGATCAAGTCGGTGCTCGGGTACGTCGCCTACGACGGCGACCGCACCTACACCGGTGACACCGTGAGCGTGAAGTCCACCAACGGTCCGCTGACCCAGCTCAGCCTTCCGCAGAAACCGGCGAACGACTTCATGAACTCGACCATCATCGACACTGCCGGCACCGCTGCAGGACCGCGCACGCCCAGCTACGTCAACCAGATGGGCTACGACTCCAACCGCCTCGACCTCTCGTCGCTCATGCGGAACGGGGACACCGGCCTGGACTTCACCTTCGACACCAAGCTCGACGGCTACCAGGTCGGCGTGATCTATTCCTACACCGACCTGCAGTAGCCGGACACGGAGGGGCCGGCTGCGGACCGGGGCCCCGGGAGACCGGGACCGGGTCCGTCCGGACCCTCGCCGGGAGGCTTCCGGCTCCCACGGAGCGCGGCCTCCAGCGGGCGTTCGACCCAGCGGTGCAGTGCGCCCGCGAGGGCCAGACTCAGGGCGGCGACGAGCAACCAGCCCGTCGCCGCCTCCGCCGTGCTCTGCGGACGTCCGAACAGCAGCAGCGCCAGCCGCAGGCAGGTCTGGTGCACCAGGTACCAGGCGAACGACCAGTGGCCCAGCCGGCGCATCCACGGCCGGGCCAGCAGACCGTTCGCCCGCCCACCCGCAGCCCGCCCGCCCACACGGCTTCGCCCGCTCGCACGGCTTCGCCCGCCGTCCGTATCGCGTGCCGCGGCCGCCAGCACCAGCGCAGCGAACAGCGGCGCCACCAGCAACTGCGAGCCGCTGTACGGTCCGTACCAGCGGCTCTCGGGCACGGCCCCCGACCAGGGCACCAGCGCCAGATGCCACAGCACCAGCGCGCCCACCGCCGCGCCCACCGGGACCGGCAGCCGCCACCCGCGCCGGAACGCCACCCCGGCGGCGACGCCCAGCAGGAACTGCGGGGTGCGGGTGAGCGGGAGGTAGTCCAGCAGCCAGTCCCGCAACGCGGGGGAGTCGACGTACGCCCCGGCGAACCACAGGGCGACGCCGCAGCCGCAGGCCGTTGCGGCGAGCAGCGCCGGAGCGCGGTCGCCGCGCCGCAGCAGGGTGCGCAGCAGCACCGGCAGCAGCAGGTAGAACCAGGCCTCGGCGCTGAGCGACCAGGCCGCCGGGTTCCCCCCGTACACCGTCGACGGCGCCCAGGCCTGCAGCAGCGGCACCGACCACAGCACCGCCCGCCACGGCAGCACGGCGCCCGTGCCGGCGCCGGCGGTCACGGCGAGGGCGAACCCGGTGGCCAGGACGTGCAGCGGCCAGACCCGGGCGAAGCGCCGCCGGTAGAACACCTGTGCCGGGACGGCAGCGGCCGCCCCCGCGTAGGACCAGGCCAGGACGAAGCCGGACAGCACGAAGAAGAAGGTCACCCCGTCCCGTCCGTACCAGACCAGCGAACTGACGACCGGTAGCCGGTGGTACTGCCTGCTGAGGTGGTACGTCACCACCAGCAGTGCGGCCCAGAAGCGCAGCCCGGTCAGCGAGGGCAGCCGGTCACGGTCCATACGCGGTACAACGCCGCCCGCGACGAGGAGTCACATCGTCCAGTAGGGGAAGAACGGTTTCGTTGCACGTACGCTCGGATCTTGTCAGGTGTTCGAACGCAGCAGTCGTGCAGCAGGCACGCAGCAGACGTACAGGGGAGGGGCAGCGTCTTGGAGCAGGCAGGTGTCGGGTTGAACGGCCCCACGGCCGGCGGTGAGGGCTCTGCACTTCCGGCGTCCCCCGAGCCGCTGGTCTCCGCGGAGCCCGCGGAGCCCGCGGCGTCCCCGGAATCCCCGGAGCCCGGGGCGACCCGGGGCGCGCGGAGGGTGAACCCGGCCGCGCGTCTGGTCCGGCGCGGCTTCACCGACCCCGAGTCCGCCGTCAGGCGCCTCGCGGAGCCGGACCTCGCCGCGCACGCCGGCGACAGCGTGCTGCTCGACGCCCTGGCCGCCACCGCCGATCCCGACCTGGCGCTGCAGAGCCTGGCCAGGATCGCCGAGGCCTGCACCCCGGCCGAGCGGCGGACCCTGCTGGACACCGTCACCGCGGCCAAGCCGCTGCGGGACCGCCTGCTCGGCGTCCTCGGCGCCAGCGCCGCCCTCGGCGACCACCTGGCCCGGCACCCTGAGGACTGGCACGCCCTGGTCACCTTTGAACTCCACGACATCCACCCGGGTCCGGAGGAGTTCCTGCGCACCCTCTACCACCACATCTGGGACGCCCACCCCGACCTCCCCCGAGCCGACGCGCTCCGCACCGGCTACCGCCGCTGTCTGCTGGGCATCGCCGCCCGGGACCTGACCGGGACCACCCAGATCAGCCAGACCGCCGCCGAACTGGCCGACCTCGCCGGGGCCACCCTGCAGGCGGCCCTGGACATCGCCGCCGAGGAGGACCCGGACGCCGCCGCGGCCTGCCGGCTCGCGGTCGTCGCCATGGGCAAGTGCGGCGGCCATGAGCTCAACTACGTCTCCGACGTGGACGTGATCTTCGTCGGCGAACCGCGCGAGCCCCGCCCGGAGGGGGAGCACGACGACGGCACCGCCGTCCGGGCCGCCACCCGGCTGGCCGCGCGGATGATGCGGATCTGCTCGGAGACCACCCGCGAGGGCGTGATCTGGCCGGTCGACGCCAACCTCCGTCCCGAGGGCAAGAACGGGCCGCTGGTGCGCACCCTCGCCAGCCACCTCGCCTACTACCAGCGCTGGGCCAAGACCTGGGAGTTCCAGGCCCTGCTCAAGGCCCGTCCGGTGGCCGGCGACGCCGAGCTGGGCCGCGCCTACCTGGACGCGGTCACCCCGATGGTCTGGCAGGCCGCCGAACGCGAGAACTTCGTCCCGGACGTGCAGCAGATGCGCCGCCGGGTGGTCGACGCCATCCCCGCCGCTGAGGTCGAGCGCGAACTCAAGCTGGGCCCCGGTGGGCTGCGTGACGTGGAATTCTCGGTCCAGCTGCTGCAACTGGTGCACGGCCGGACCGATGTGACGCTGCGCAGCGCCACCACCCTGGACGCGCTCGCCGCGCTCTCGGCAGGCGGCTACGTGGGCCGCGCCGACGCCGCCGCGCTGGACTCGGCGTACCGCTTCCTGCGGGCGATGGAGCACCGGATCCAGCTCTACCAGCTGCGCCGCACCCATCTGGTGCCGACCGGCGAGGACGACCTGCGGCGGCTCGGCCGGTCGCTGGGGATGCGGGCCGACCCGGTCCAGGAGCTGCGCCAGGAGTGGCGGCGGCACGCCCGCGAGGTGCGCAGGCTGCACGAGAAGCTGTTCTACCGTCCGCTGCTGGACTCGGTGGCCCGTCTCGACGCCGTGGAGGCCGGTCTGACGAGGGCCCTGGAAGGCCAGGAGGCCGCCGAGGCCGCCGCGGGCAGCGGCGCCGCGCTCAGCGTGGCGTCCGCGCAGGCCCGGCTGGCCGCCCTCGGCTACCGCGAGCCGGCCGACTCGCTGCGCCACCTCCGCGCCCTGGCCGGCGGGGTCAGCCGGCGGGCCGCGCTGCAGCGCACCCTGCTGCCGGTGATGCTCGGCTGGTTCGCCGACTCCGCCGATCCGGACGCCGGGCTGCTGAACTTCCGCAAGGTCTCCGACAGCCTGGGCTCCACCCCCTGGTACCTGCGGCTGCTGCGGGACGAGGGAGCGGCGGCCGAGAGCCTGGCCCGGATCCTGTCCTCCGGACGGCTCGCCCCCGACCTGCTGCTGCGGGCACCGGAGGCGGTCGCCCTGCTCGGCGACCGGGACGGACTGCTGCCGCGCGACCGGCAGGCGCTGGAGCGTGAGATCGACTCCGCCGCGGGCCGTGCGGCCGACGCGCCCGCCGCCGTGGCCGCCGCCCGGTCGGTGCGTCGCCGGGAGCTCTTCCGTACCGCGGCCGCCGATGTGCTGGGCCGTTTGGGTGACAGTCCGGCCGAGGCGGTCGAGGTGTCCGGCACCGCCCTCACCGCGATCACCACCGCCACCATCACCGGCGCCCTGCGCGCCTGCGCCGAGGCCCTGGAGGCCCGGACCGGCGAGCCGCTGCCGACCAGGATCGCGGTCATCGGCATGGGCCGGTACGGCGGCGGTGAGCTGGGCTACGGCAGCGACGCCGACGTCATGGTGGTGCACGACCCGGTCCCCGGCGCCGACGAGAGCAAGGCGGCCAACGCGGCCCGTCAGGTGTTCGAGGAGGTCCGCAGGCTGCTGCAGCTGCCCTCGACCGAGCCGCCGCTGCTGATCGACGCGGATCTGCGCCCCGAGGGCCGGCAGGGGCCGCTGGTGCGCACCCTGGCCTCCTACGCCGCCTACTACCGGCGCTGGTCGCGGACCTGGGAGAGCCAGGCGCTGCTGCGGGCCGCCCCGATAGCGGGCGACCCGGACCTCGGCGCCGCCTTCGTCGAGCTGGTCGACCCGTTGCGCTACCCGGCCGCCGGGGTCAGCGACACCGAGCTGCGGGAGATCCGGCGGATCAAGGCCCGGGTGGAGACGGAGCGGCTGCCGCGCGGCGCCGACCCGACCACCCACACCAAGCTGGGCCCGGGCGGCCTGGCCGACGTCGAGTGGACCGTGCAGCTGCTGCAGCTGCAGCACGGGCACCGGGTGCCGGGGCTGCGTACGACCAGGACCAGGCAGGCGCTGGCGGCGGCGGTGGAGGCCGGGCTGATGGCGCCGGACCGGGCGAGCGCGCTGGACGCGGCCTGGGTGCAGGCGACGCTGGTCCGCAACGCGGTGATGCTGGTGCGCGGCCGGGCCGGGGACAGCTTCCCGGGCGACTCGCACGAGCTGGCGGGCGTGGCCCGCTACCTCGGGTACGGGGAGGGGCACGCCGGGGTGATGGTGGACGACTATCGGCGTCGGGCCCGGCAGGCCCGGATGGTGGTGGAGGAGCTGTTCTACTCGGGCTGAGGGGGGCCTGAGGGCCGGCGCCTGAGGGTTGCGGACGGGGTGGGCCGACCGCTCTCAGCGGTTGGCGGCGACCGGCGCCCGTTCGGTGTCCTGGTCCGTTTCGGCGTCGCCGTCGGAGTGGGTGCCGGTGCGGCCGTCGGTGCGGGCGTCGGTGCGGGCGTCACCCGCCGTGGCCGCCACGGCCACGGCGGCGGTGTCCTCGTCGCCCTCGCCCTTCGCCGGCGCGGTGCCGGTCAGCGTGGTCGGCTCGGCGTTGCTGCGTGGGAAGGCGAACACCCAGCGCCGGTACACCAGCCGCGAGCTCACCAGCCCTATGCCGGTGCAGGTGGCCCCGGCCACCGCGTCCATGAAGAAGTGGTTGGCGCTGGCCACGATGACAAGCAGGGTGGCCAGCGGGTACAGCAGCGCGACCACGCGCACCCAGCGCCTGCGCGCCAGGAAGGCGAGGGTCAGCCCGCACCAGAGCGACCAGCCGATGTGCATGGACGGCATCGCGGCGAACTGGTTGGACACCGTGGCCATGTCGCCGGAGGCCATCGAGCCCCAGGTGTGGTGCTTGGCGACGGTGTCGACGAACCCGCCGCCGTCCATCAGCCGGGGCGGTGCCAGCGGGTAGAAGTAGTACCCGAACAGGGCGATCGCGGTGGTCACGAACAGGGCGAACCGCGCTGCCGCGTAACGTCCCGGCTGGGTGCGGAACAGCCACACCAGCACGCCGATGGTCATGATGAAGTGCAGCGTGGCGTAGTAGTAGTTCATCCCGGTGATCAGCCAGCCCACCGAGTCGAAGGCATGGTTGATCGACTTCTCCCAGGCGAAGCCCAGCGTCTGCTCCAGGTGCCAGACGTCGTGGGCGTTGCGCTCGGCCCGGTTCTGCATCTCCGGAACGGCGTTGCGCACCAGTGAGTAGACCCAGTAGCTGATGCCGATCAGCAGCAGTTCGAACCAGAGTCTGGGGTGGCCGGGGGAGCGGAAGTGACCGCGCAGCGGATGCCAGCCCCACTGCCAGGCACGCTTCGCGCGGCTCTCTGCTCCGGCAGTGTCCGTGGTTCCGTCGGGGGCGACGGAACCGGACGGACGCACCGCTGTGGCGGCGCGTGCGCCGCCCTGCTGGTCCCGCTCAGGTTCCCCCATGGGGCAGTAGTCTGCCATGCGGCCTCCCGGGACCCGATCACCCTCTGGTTGGGGATTCGCTCGCCGATATCCCTCTGAAGTCCTACTGCAGTTCAGCGGAGTCGCACCCACACGAGTCGGACGGCGGCTCCGAACACGCACGCGATCCTATCCCCGGCGTGGCAGGGGCGCGTTACTGGGGGCGAAGCGCACGCCCGTGACCAGGGTGATCGGAAGTGACTGGATGGAAATCGTTTCTGCATCTTGCTGAAACATCTTGCGGACAGTACGGTCCTGGCATTGCTGACGCCGTCTCAAGGGAGGGCCCGCGTGGCCACCAGGTCCCACCGCATCAGATCCAAGCCCGACAGACCCAGGCTCGGCAGATCCAGGCTCGGCAGTTTCGTGACGACAGCCGCGCTGCTCGCACCGGCGTTCGCTGCGGTCGCGCCGCTCCCGGCAGCCGCCGCCCAGCCTCTGACCGCCACCACGGCGACGACCACCGCCACGGCGTCGACCACCACCACGACCGCCGCCGCCACCACCACCCTGGCGAAGCCCCTGGTCGCCGCCCCCTCCGACAAGTCGCTCGCCGCCGCCCCGGACCGGCACGACCTCACCAGGGAGCAGTACTACTTCGTCCTCCCCGACCGCTTCGCCAACGGGGACACCGGCAACGACACCGGCGGCATCACCGGCAGCCGGATGGACAACGGCCTGGACCCCACCGACTCGGGCTTCTACCACGGCGGCGACCTCAAGGGCCTGATCGGCAAGCTCGACTACATCAAGAAGCTGGGCACCACCGCGATCTGGATGGCGCCGATCTTCAAGAACATGCCGGTGCAGGGCACCGGCAGCAACGCCTCGGCCGGCTACCACGGCTACTGGATCACCGACTTCACCCAGGTCGACCCGCACTTCGGCACCAATGCGCAGCTCAAGGAGCTGATCCAGAAGGCCCATGCGATGGGCATGAAGGTCTTCTTCGACGTCATCACCAATCACACCGCCGATGTCATCGACTATGCCGAGAAGACCTACGACTACCGCTCCACCGGCGCCTACCCGACCCTGGACGCCGGCGGCCGACCGGTCGACACCACGGCCATGGCCGACGCCAACGCGCTGAACGGCACCTCGCTCTACCCCAAGCTCACCACCAGCTCCTTCCCCTACACCCCGATCTTCAACTCGCCGGCCAACTCCAGCGCCAAGTCGCCGTCCTGGCTGAACGATCCGACGCTCTACCACAACCGGGGCAACTCGACCTTCACCGGCGAGTCCGGGACCGAAGGGGACTTCTCCGGCCTCGACGATCTCGACACCCAGAACCCCAAGGTCGTCAAGGGGATGGAGCAGATCTACGAGGACTGGGTCAGGAACACCGGTGTCGACGGCTTCCGCATCGACACCGTCAAGAATGTCGACATGGCCTTCTGGGAGCAGTGGGCGCCCACGCTGAAGGCGTACGCCGCCGCCCGGGGCAACAAGAACTTCTTCATGTTCGGCGAGGTCTACGACAGCGACACCTCGACCACCTCGTCCTATGTCACCCAGGGCAAGCTGCAGGCGACCCTGGACTTCCCGTTCCAGTCGGCCGCGCAGACCTATGCCGCCGACGGCGGCTCGGCCAAGGCGCTCTCGGCCGTGTACGGGAACGACTACAAGTACACGACCGCCGACACCAACGCCTATGAGCTGCCGACCTTCCTCGGCAACCACGACATGGGCCGGGTCGGCTACTTCATCCAGTCGGCGAACCCCGGCGACAGCAACGCCCAACTGCTGAAGAAGGACCAGCTGGCGCAGCAGCTCCAGTTCCTGACCCGGGGCCAGCCGGTCGTCTACTACGGCGACGAGCAGGGCTTCACCGGCTCCGGCGGGGACAAGGCCGCGCGGCAGGACATGTTCGCCTCGCAGACCGCGTCCTACAACACGGGCACGGTCATCGGCGGTACCTCGGGCTCCGCCGACCGCTACAGCACCAGTACGCCGCTGTACTCGACCATCTCCACCCTCGCCGCGCTGCGCAAGGCCAACCCGGCGCTGGAGAACGGCGCCCAGGTCGAGCGCTACGCCGCGGACGGGCCCGGGGTCTACGCCTTCTCCAGGATCGACGAGAAGCAGCAGGTCGAGTACCTGGTGGCGGTGAACAACGCGACCACCGCGCAGAGCGTCAGCGTCCCCACCTACTCGGCAGGGATGACCTTCGACCCGATCTACGGCGGCGCCGTCGACGCGGCCACCACCGGCGGCGACAGCAAGCTGGCGATCACCGTGCCGGCCCAGTCGGCCGTGGTCTACCAGGCGACCGAGCGACT
Source organism: Streptacidiphilus carbonis (assembly GCF_000787775.1). GTDB lineage: Bacteria > Actinomycetota > Actinomycetes > Streptomycetales > Streptomycetaceae > Streptacidiphilus > Streptacidiphilus carbonis. Next base: position 47,886 of record NZ_BBPM01000029.1, read on the forward strand.
TGCCGCGCCGACCGTCGCACCCTCGGTCACCCTCACCGCCCCTGCGGCGGGCTCCACCAGGACCGTCACCGTCGCCGCGACCGTGCCGGGCACCGGCTTCGACCGGGTGACCTTCGCCGCCGCTGTGGGCGACGGCAAGTGGCAGACCCTGGGCACCGCCGACCACGCCCCGTACCAGGTCACCGAGAACCTGGCGAACGTCGCCAACGGCACCACGGTCCGCTACAAGGCCGTGGTCGAGGACAGCGCCGGCCGTCTCGCCGACGCCACCGGGTCGACCACCGTGGGCACCGTCCCGCCGGTGGCCAAGCCCACGGCCACCTCGCGCACCTATGCGGTGGTGCACTACCACCGCGCGGACGGGGACTACAGCAACTGGAACCTCTACGCCTGGGGGGACATCGCCGACGGCGAGAGCACCACCTGGCCCGCGGGGCACCCCTTCATCGGCCGTGACGCCTTCGGCGCCTTCGCCTACGTCAAGCTGAAGGCAGGGGCCTCCAACGTCGGCTTCATCGTGGAGGACAACGGCACCAAGGACGGTGCCGCCGACCGCTCGATCGACCTGTCGTCGACCGGCGAGGTGTGGGTGAACTCCGGCGACACCACCACCTACACCACCGACCCCGGCGCGACCTCGACCGTCCCGGCCGGCACCGCGGTCATCCACTACCACCGCACCGACGGGAACTACACCGGCTGGGGCCTGCACGACTGGACCGGTGCGGCCACGCCCACCGACTGGAGCAACCCGCTGAGCCCGTCCGGCACCGACGCCTTCGGGGACGTCTTCACCGTGCCGCTGGCCTCCGGGGCGACCGTGCTCGACTACATCATCCACAACGGCGACACCAAGGACCTGCCGGACAACCAGGAGCTCAACTTCGCGGTCGACGGCCGCGAGGTCTGGATCACCGACAGCACCCCCGGCTACATCCTGCCGCAGTCCACGGCCTCCGCCGCGGATCTGGACCTGAGCCGGTCCAAGGCCCAGTGGATCGACGGCACCACCGTCGCCGTCCCCGCCTCCTGGGGCTTCGGCCAGAACCTGGCGGCAGGCGCGTCCGCAGAGATGGTCTACTGCGACTCCTCGGGGGGCGACCCCCGCACCCCCGGATGCCTTACCGGCGCGCTGGCGGTCAAGGACGGCGACCTGACCGATCCGGGCTACTGGCTCCGGCTGCTGCCGGTCAGCACCGGGCTGACGGCGGCCCAACTGGCCGCCCACCCCGAGCTGAAGCGCTATGCCGCCTTCACCGTGGACCCGCGCGACACCGGGCGGATCACGACGGCTCTGCGCGGACAGCTGATCATGACCGAGCGCGAGGCCAACGGCGCACTGCTGGCGGCCACCGGGGTGCAGATCCCCGGCGTGCTGGACGCGGTCTACGCGACCAAGGCGGTCGACGCCACCCTCGGCCCGGTCGTCACGCACACCTCGGCCAAGCTCTCGGTCTGGGCCCCCACCGCCCAGTCGGTCAGCCTGGAGCTCTACGACAGCCCCAGCGCCGCCACCGGCCGCACCGTCGCCATGCGACGCGACGACCGCACCGGCATCTGGTCGGCGACCGGACCCGCTTCGTGGAAGGGCAAGTACTACCTCTACCAGGTCAAGGTCTGGGCCCCCAGCGTGCAGAAGATCGTGACCAACCAGGTCACCGACCCCTACTCGCTGGCCCTCTCCGCGGATTCCGAGCGGAGCGAGATCGTGGACCTCGACGACTCGTCAACGGCCCCGTCCGGCTGGTCCGGTGACACCTCGCCCAAGGCGCTGACCTCCACCCAGCAGGAGATCCAGGAGCTGCACGTCAGCGACTTCTCCTCGGCCGACACCACTGTCCCGGCCGCCGACCGCGGCACCTACCTGGCCTTCAACGACCTGAACTCGGACGGCATGAAGCACCTCGCCGCCCTCGCCAGGTCCGGGGTCACCACCGTCCACCTGCTGCCCACCTTCGACTTCTCCTCCGTCCCCGAGAGCAAGTCCGAGCAGTCCACCCCGGCCTGCGACCTGGCCTCCTACGCCCCCGACTCGCAGTCGCAGCAGGCCTGCGTCAGCGCGAGCGCCGCCACCGACGACTACAACTGGGGTTACGATCCCTACCACTTCACCGTCCCCGAGGGCTCCTACGCCACCGACGCCGACGGCACCGCCCGCACCGTGCAGTTCCGGCAGATGGTCGCCGCACTGCACAGGATCGGGCTGCGGGTGGTCATGGACGTGGTCTACAACCACACCGCCGCCTCCGGCGAGGCCGCGACCTCGGTGCTGGACCGGATCGTCCCCGGCTACTACCAGCGGCTCTCCGCGACCGGCGCGGTGACCACCGACAGCTGCTGCGCGGACACCGCGCCCGAGCACACCATGATGAACAAGCTGGTCGTGGACTCCACCAGGACCTGGGCCGACGAGTACCACGTCGACGGCTTCCGGTTCGACCTGATGGGCCTGGACCCCAAGCAGACCATGCTGGACGTCCGGTCCTCGCTCAAGAAGACCGGCCGCTCCGAGTTCCTCTACGGCGAGGGCTGGAACTTCGGCGTCGTCGCCAACGACGCCCGCTTCGTCCAGGCCACCCAGGCCAATATGGCCGGCACCGGCATCGCCACCTTCAACGACCGCCAGCGCGACGCGGTCCGCGGCGGCGGCCCGTTCGACACCGACCCGCGGATCCAGGGCTTCGCCTCCGGCCTCTACACCGATCCCAACGGAGCTGCCGCCAACGGCACGGCCGCCCAGCAGAAGGCGAACCTGCTGCACGCCATGGACCAGCTCAAGGTCGGCCTGACCGGCGACCTGGCCTCGTACTCCTTCACCGACAGCGGCGGAAGGACGGTCAAGGGCTCGGAGGTCGACTACAACGGCTCGCCGACCGGATACACCGACGCCCCGGGCGAGGCCGTCACCTATGTGGACGCCCACGACAACCTGGACCTCTACGACGCGCTGACCTACAAGCTGCCGGCCGGGACCTCGATGGCGGACCGGGCCCGGATGCAGTCGCTGGCGCTGGCCACCACCGCCCTGTCCCAGGGCCCCGGCTTCGCCGTCGCCGGCAGCGACCTGCTCCGCTCCAAGTCGCTGGACGCCAACTCCTACGACAGCGGCGACTGGTTCAACGCGATCCACTGGAACTGCGGCCAGGGCAACGGCTTCGGCCACGGCCTGCCGCTCGCGGCCTCCAACCAGGCCTCCTGGACCTTCGCCCAGCCGCTGCTGGCGCGGACGGACCTGGTCCCGGGCTGTGCGGCCGAGCAGTCGGCGTCCGCCCAGTACCAGCAGTTCCTGCAGATCAAGAAGTCCACCCCGCTGTTCTCGCTGACCACCGCGGCCGAGGTGCAGCAGCGGCTCAGCTACCCGCTGTCGGGCACCCCGGGGGAGACCCCGGGTGTGATCACGCTCCACCTCGACGGCAGCGGCCTGCACACCTACACGTCCGTCACGGTCGTCTTCAACGCGACCCCGACCACCCAGAAGCAGACCCTCAGCACCCTGGCCGGCACCGCCCAGCAGCTCCACCCGGCCCAGGCCGACGGTTCGGACGCCGTGGTCAGGACGTCCGCCTTCGACCCCGCCACGGGCACCTTCACCATCCCCGCGAGGACCGTGGCGGTCTTCGTCCAGCAGTAGCGGTCATGCAGTGACCGCGCGTCAGAAGCCCGGCCCCGGATCGCCATTGATCCGGGGCCGGGCTCCGTCAGGTGCGGTGCGCGGCTCAGATGCTGCTGGAGGTCGTCGCCGGGGTCAGGTCGTAGACGGTGGTGCCGTCCACGGTGGTGGCCTTGTAGTGGGCCTTCACCCAGGCGGTGATCTGGGAGGCGGCGTCGGTCGTGGCGCCGCTGCCGCCCTGACCGCCGGTGGAGGCGGCGATGAAGTAGTGGATCTTCCCTTCCTTGGCGTACTGCTCGAACTGGGCCAGGGTCGGCGAGTTGTCGGTCCCGTTGAAGCCGCCGATCGCCATCACCGGGTCCTGGGTGGCCAGTTGGTAGCTGGCGGCGTTCTGGGAGCCGACGGTCGCGGCGGCCCAGGTGTAGTCGGAGGCGTTCTTCTCCAGCAGGGCCGTCATCGCGGAGCCGACGGTGGTTCCGTTGATCAGACCGCCCCCGCCCCCGCCCCCGCCCATCGAGCCGCGTTCCGTGCCGGACGGTGCGGTGCCGGTCCTCGTACCGGTGCCGCCGGGGACGGTGCTGCTGCCACCGGTACTGCCGCCGGGCATGCCGGCCGCCCGCGAGGTACTGCCGCCCGGAGCGCCGGTGCCGGTACCGGTCCCACCGCCGGTGCCGGTCGGGGGCGTTCCGCCGCCACCCGTACCGCCGCCGCCGAAACCGCCGGTCTTGCCGCCGCCGGGCATTCCGCCGCCCATGCCGCCCATCCCGGTGGCCGGTCCGGCCGACGGGATGGAACCGGTATGACCGGTGGACACGGTGTCCGCCGCGTACGCGGCCTGACCTGCGGTGATCGAGATCAGCGCGGCCAGCCCGGCGGCCACCATCAGCCGCTTGATGCCTACCGCGGCCGGTACGAAGGCGTTCCCCAGGAACAGCGCCGCCGCTGCCAGCCCCAGCACCAGCACCAGCCAGCGCACCGCGGGGACGAAGTCCGCGCTGCGGTTCAGCAGCACGAAGGCCCAGATCGCCGAGACCGCGATGGCCGCCGCGCCGACCGAGGCCGTGCCCGGACGCCTGCGTCCGCGCCGGACGGCCTCGGCGCCCATGCCGACCAGGGCGGCGATGGAGGGGGCCAGCGCCACGGTGTAGTAGGCGTGGAAGATGCCGCTCATATAGCTGAAGGTGAGGGCGGTGAAGAGGAACGAGCCGCCCCAGAGCAGGAACGCGGCCCGCGCGGTGTCCGCGCGCGCGGCCCTGCGGGTGGCCCAGACGCCGAGCGCCAGCAGGATCAGCGCCGCCGGGATCAGCCAGGAGATCTGGCCGCCGATCTCGGAGCCGAACAGTCGGGTGATGCCGGTCGCGCCCCACTGGCCGGTGGAGCCGCCGGTGCCGCCCACGCTGCCGGTCTCATTGCCCGTCAGCCGGCCGAAGCCGTTGTAGCCGAACGTCAGTGACAGGAACGAGTTGTCGGTGGAGCCGCCGATGTAGGGGCGGTTCGCCGCGGGCACCAGCTGCACGATCGCGACCCACCAGCCGCCGGCCAGCAGCATCGCCAGGGTGCCCCAGCCCAGTTGGCCGATCCGCCTGAGCAGCTTGTGCGGGCCGAAGGCCAGGTAGACGCCGGCGAAGGCCGGCAGTACCAGGAAGGCCTGCAGGGTCTTGGTCAGGAAGGCGAAGCCGATCAGCGCGCCGGTCAGTACCAGCCAGCGGGTACGGCCGTCCTCGTGGGCCCGCAGCATCGCGTAGGTGGCGACCGTGAGCAGCAGCGCCAGCAGCGCGTCCGGGTTGTTGAAGCGGAACATCAGCACGGCGACCGGGGTCAGCGCCAGTACCGCGCCGGCGACCAGCCCGGCCATGGCGCTGAAGCGGCGGCGCACCGCCGCGTAGACGGTGCCGACAGTGGCCACGCCCATCAGCGCCTGCGGGACCAGGATCGACCAGGAGCTCAGACCGAAGACCCGCACCGACAGGCCCATCACCCATAGCGCCGCGGGCGGTTTGTCGACGGTGATGGAGTTGCCCGCGTCCGAGGAGCCGAAGAAGAACGCCTCCCAGTTCTTCGACCCGGCCTGCGCCGCCGCCGAGTAGAAGGAGTTGGCGTAGCCGGAGGAGCTGAGGTTCCACAGGTAGAGCACGGCGGTGGCCAGCAGCAGTCCGAGCAGCGCCGGGCGCACCCAGCGGGCGTCCTCGGCCCGACCGCGCCAGACCCGGCCGGGCAGGGTGCGGACCCGTTCGCCCAGCGGCAGCCGGGGTTGGGGCGGCGGCGGATCCCAGGCCGGGAAGAGCGGTTCCGGGGTGGTCCGGCTGTGGGACCGGGGTACGGGCGGCTGCTCCGGGAGCGGTGCTGTCGTCTCGGGTGCGTGGACGGTCATGCGGAGTTCCTCTGCTCGCTGTTGCTGTGCTCGCTGCTGCTGTCGGCGCTGTGCTTGCGGAAGACCCAGGTGCGCAGCAGGACGAAGCGCACCAGGGTGGCGGCGAGGTTCGCCGCCACGAGTACGGCCAGCTCCGTCGCGTGGCCCGGGTCGGGGGAGAGGGCGTGCAGCAGTGCGAGCGAGCCGCTGGTGAGCACCAGGCTCAGCAGGAAGACCACCAGGCCCTGGGCCTGGTGCCGGCCCGCGCCGGCGCCGCTGACGCCGAAGGTGTGCCGCCGGTTGGCCGCGGTGTTGGCGATCGCGCTGAGCAACAGTGCGGTGAAGTTGGCGGGTTGAGCACCCATCAGGGTTCCGGCCAGGCCGAACAGCACCAGGTACAGCAGGGTGCTGGCGGCGCCGATCACACCGAAGCGCAGCAGCTGCCCGCCCAGCCCGTGCGGGACACCCGGGAGTTCCGGCTGCTCGGGCTCGGGCCGGCGCAGTTCGGCGAGCGAGATGGAGCCGGTGGCCAGACCGCGGCCGACCCGCCAGCAGCCCTTGAGGTCGGCGGTGGCGGTGGCCACGATGTCCACGCTGCTGTCGGGGTCGTCGACCCAGTCGACCGGCACCTCGTGGATCCGGAGCCCGGCGCGCTCGGCGAGCACCAGCAGTTCGGTGTCGAAGAACCAGCCGGTGTCCTCCACCATCGGCAGCAGCCGCTCGGCCACGTCCGCGCGGATCGCCTTGAACCCGCACTGGGCGTCACTGAAGCGCACCGACAGGGTCCGCCGCAGGATCTGGTTGTAGGCACGGGAGATGAACTCGCGCTTGGGCCCGCGCACCACCTGTGAGCCGCGGGCCAGCCGGGAGCCGATGGCGACGTCGGAGTGGCCCGAGATCAGTGGGGCGACCAGCGGCAGCAGTGCGCTGAGGTCGGTGGAGAGGTCGACGTCCATGTAGGCGAGCACTGGCGCGTCGGACGAGGCCCAGACGCTGTTCAGGGCCCGGCCCCGGCCCTTGAGCGGCAGCGTGCGGACGCAGACGGCGGGCAGCTCGCGGGCGAGCCGCGCGGCCACCGCCGGGGTCGAGTCGGTGCTGGCGTTGTCCGCGACGGTGATCCGGAAGCCGTACGGGAACGCCTGGTCGAGGTAGGCGTGCAGCCGGTGCACGCTGGGGGCGAGGTCGCGTTCCTCGTTGTACACGGGGACCACGACGTCGAGCATGGGTGTTTCCAGCTCGGCGGGCAGTGGGTCGCGGCGCGGCAGTGGCCGTGCCGCGACCCGCTGGGCCGGTGTCGAGGGTGCTGCGACGGTTGCGGACATGGGGCAACCGTCGCGGCCGGGTGTGAGAGACCGCTGAGCCGGTGTTGAGATCGGCCTTCAGATCACCGGCCGGTCACGGCCCGATGATGAGGAGTTCACTCAGCCGATCCGCCGCCGGAGCCGGTCTCTCCCTCACCGGAACCCCCGCCAGGGCCGCCGGCCGAACCGCCCGGGGTGCCCGCGCCGGCCATCGCCGCCAGTTCCAGGTCGACCAGCCGCTGGTGCTCCTCGGCGTCCTCGCGCGCCTTCCTGGGACTCCAGCGCCCCGCCATCACGAACAGGAAGGGCAGGAACAGCACCTGTCCGGCCAGGCAGACGAACCACCAGGTGCGCCAGTTGCCCGGGTTGTCCTTGGCGGCCTTCTGCACCGTGGTCCCGTACTGCTGCAGCACCGCGAGCTGGGGCTGGGCCTTCTGCACCGTCTGCAGCCCGGGCAGGCCGACCTGCTGCACCGCCTGGGCCTGCAGGGCCGGCGGGATCGCCGTCGGGGGGTACTTCGACAGCTCGGCGAACAGCTGCGGATGGGCATTCACGATGGCCAGCGCGGGACCGGCCTGCGCCTCCGCGGTCGCCACCGCGGCGCCGTGCTCCACCAGCGGGGTCGCCGAGGTCACCACCACAGGGATGAACGCGGTGGACACCGCGACCACGATCCGGATGATCCAGCCCCAGACCGCCAGGCCGGTCGCGGTCGCGGCCGGGTTGTGCTTCTCCACGGTCTCGGTGAAGCTCGCCATCCACGGCGCGTAGGTGAGGCCGCCGAGCACGCCGATGCCGACGAACATCCAGGCGAAGGTGTAGTACCCCGTCTTGGCGTGGGTCGCGCTGAGGGCGAAGAGCAGCGTCACCACGATCGAGCCGACGGCGCCCACCAGCATGAACGGTTTGCGTACCTTCAGCCGGTCGGAGGCCAGTCCGGCCACCACCAGGGCGATGGCGTTCGCTGCCCAGTACCAGTTGGCCAGCGCGTTCACCCGCTGCTCGGAGTAGCCGAAGACGGTGGAGAAGAAGACCACGAAGTTGCCGACGGCGGCGAAGTACAGCAACAGGAAGATGCTGATGGCGACGGCCGAGCCGACCACGTCCAGGCGCATCATCCGGCGCCAGTGGCTGCGCGACTGCACCTCGCCGAGGTCCATCCCCTTGGCGCGGGCCTCGATCAGGGCCCGGTCGCGCAGGCTCACCATGATCTGGTCGCGCAGCCGCGGCGACAGCTCGCGCAGCGCGACCAGCGACACCAGGAAGACGATCAGCGTGGCGATGCCGGCATAGCGCAGCTCGTCCTGCCAGCTGGAGGAGTTCAGGGTGTTGCTGGTGACCGTGGTGACCACCAGGCTGCCCAGCACCGGGCCCATGGTCCAGTAGCCCATCGCCGTGGCGCGGCCCAGCTGAGGGGAGAAGTCCCTTATCAGGGCCGGTGTCGCCACCAGCACGATGCCTTCGACGAAGCCGACCAGGGCGAACAGGATCAGATAGGAGAGCTGACCGGAGGCGTTCGGCAGCCCGAACAGCACCAGCAGCCCGGTGACCAGCAGCCCGTACACCACCATGTTGGCCCGGCCCCAGCGGTCGGCCAGACCCGCGATCAGCGAGGCGAAGGCGCCGACGAGGTTGCCGACCACGGAGACCCAGATGAAGTAGCGGTAGGTCATGTGGAAGTGGTTGATGATCGAGGTCGCCACCGCGTACTGGATGTACAGGGAGTAGTACAGAACGATCGTGGTCAGCACCACGATGGCGAGATAGGCGTAGCGGCGGCCGGTGTCGGGGTAGTGGGCCAGGTCGCGCTGCCACAGCCGGGCGACAGGGGTGGGAGCCGGTCCGGAGACGGGCGCGTCTGCGGTGGAGGGGGTGGTGGTCATGCTGCTCCTCGGGGCACCGGTGCGTACGGGATGCGGACGGACGGGACGGCGCGCGGTCGCGTCGGGGCGCACGCCCACAAGGGCACGCGCCTCAGCGGCGAGGGCGTGAACGGAGGGTAGTACCGACTGGTCGGTACGGACCAGATGCGTGCATGCACCAGTTGCGGCGAAGGCGGCCCCGGGGAGCGGGGCCGCCTTCGTCATTCCTCTCGGAGCGACGTGCGGGGTGACGTGCGGAGTGCCTTCCGGAGTTGCTGGTGAGGCGTCAGATCTGCTTCCTGGGCACCGTTACCGGCAGCACCTGGCGGTTGAAGGTGGTGCTGACCACCCCGGCGAAGGAGGTGTACCAGGCGATCACACCGGTCACCAGGCCCAGCCATCCGCCGGCCTTGGTGATGTCGGTGTTCTTTGCGAAGTCGCCGATCGCCAGCACCACGAAGGTGATGGTCAGGAAGACGAACACGGCGAGCACCGCGTGGTTCACCCGTAGTGCGGCGACGGTCATGTAGAGCGTGAAGATGCCCCAGACCAGCAGGAACAGCCCGGTGGCGTTGTGCAGTTCGGATGAGGTGGCGGTGACCGGCACGACCTCCTTGACCAGGAAGTAGTACGCCAGCCAGAACGCCCCGAACGAGCTGAAGGCCGTTGCGCCGAAGGTGTTGCCCCTGCGGAACTCCCACATGCCGGCGAGGAGCTGGGCGAGGCCGCCGTAGACCAGGGCGAGTGGCAGCACCACGGCCTCGACGGACTTGTCGAGGAGTCCGGCGTTGAAGACGCTGAGTACGACGGTGGTCATGGCGAACCCGGCCAGGCCCAGTGGGGCGGGGTCGGCGATCGCGGATGCGGTTGCGGGAGGCGGAGTTGCCCGTCCTGACTGCGGATCGACTTCGGACATGACGATGTGCCCCTTCCGACAAAGAAGCTGACACCATCCATTATGTGGCGGCTCAACAGCTTGAGCACCAGGTAGGAACGGGATAAGAGTTGTCATGTATGCGAACAATGGGAACGCTCCCGCTTCACCCGGAGTTCTCCGTCCGGGAGCAGGGACGGGCAACACCGGGGAGGGTCCGGGGATGGACGCCGCAGAGATCATCGGCCGACTGGCCCACAGGGACGGACGGAACGACCCCTATCCGCTGTACACGCTCGCGCACGGGCTGGGACCGGTGTCGCCGGTGGCCGAGGGATGGGTGCTGGCCTGCGGTTACGACTCCGTCAACCGGGTGCTGCGCAATCCGGCCTTCGGCGTCGACGACAACGACCTGCGCCGGTCCCGCTTCGGCGACGTGCCGATGCCGGACTCGCTGGAGCTGCTGGGCCGCTCCATGCTGCAGAGCAATCCACCGTTGCACACCCGGATGCGCGCGCCCGTCGCGTCCGTCTTCACGCCCCGGCGCGTCGCCGCGCTGGAGCCGGTCGTGGCCGGGATCGTGGAGCGGCTGCTGGACCGGATCGGCGGGCTGAGCGCCGGCTTGGACGCCGGTGACGGCCGGGGCGTCGACTTCATCGAGGAGTTCGCCTACCAACTGCCGGTCAGCGTGATCTGCGAGCTGCTGGGCGTGCCCGAGGACGACCGCGGCCCGTTCCGGTCGCTGGTCCACGACCTCACCCAGGTGTTCGAGTTCATGAGCAGCGAGACCGACCTGACGGCGGCGGACGCCGCCGCCCGCGAGCTGCGCGGCTACTTCGCGACCCTGGCCGAGCTGCGCCGCGCCGCGCCAGGGGACGACCTGGTCACCGCCCTGGTCCAGTTGGTCGACGCCGAGGACGCCCGGCTGGACGCGGCCGAACTGCTCGGCAACCTGGTGCTGCTGCTGGTCGCGGGCTTCGAGACGACCACCAACCTGCTGGGAAACGGCCTGGCGCTGCTCTTCGAGCACCCCGCGGTCCGTGCCGCCCTGATCCGGCAGGCGCTTCCGGTCGGCGACTTCGTCGAGGAGGTGCTGCGCTTCGACTCCCCGGTCCAGCTCACCTCCAGGGTCGCGCTCTTCCGCGGCCTGGACGTCGACGGCGTGCCGCTGCCCCAGCACGGCGAGGTCATCCTGATGCTGGGCGCCGCCAACCGCGATCCGGCCCGCTTCCACGACCCGGACCGCTTCGACCCCTGGCGGGCCGACAACCAGCCGCTGAGCTTCGGCGCCGGGATGCACTACTGCCTGGGCGCGATGCTGGCCCGCCTGGAGGCCAGGACCGCCTTCGCCGCGCTGCTGCGGCGCTACCCCGCGATCGACGCGGCCAAGGGTGCGGAGCCGGTACGGCAGGACCGGCTGCTGCTGCGCGGGTACGCGAGCCTGCCGGTAGTTCTCGGCTGAGGTCCGACCCTGGCTGCGGCTTGTGCCTGGCCGGTCGCGCAGTTCCCCGCGCCCCTATGTGGGTGCAACTGAATCGCTGTGGGCAAGTTGCATCTACCTAGGGGCGCGGGGAACTGCGCGACCAGCCGTCTACGGTCCGCAGCCGAAGACCCCTGCCTTACCCCAGCGCCGCGTACCCACGGGCGACGGCGTCAGCCAACCCGCTTGCCGGGTACGGCCACCCACCCTCCGCCAACGCGGCCTCAAGGGGTACCCCACCGCGGTGCAACGCGGAGATGCGCTCGGCCAGCAGGCCGAGCGCATCGCGCTGGGCCCGGACGAACGCCGCACCCACCGGCGCCCCGTGGCCGGGGACGACGACCGTGTCCGGGGTGGTCCGGGTCAGCAGGGTGTCCAGGGTGCCGGCCCAGTCGAGCGGGTGGCTGTCCGGGCCGAGCGCGGGCGGCCCCGACTCCTCGACCAGGTCCCCGGCCAGCAGTACATCCGCGTCGGGGACCAGCACGACCAGGTCGCCGTCGGTGTGGCCGCGGCCGGGGTGGAACAGCTCGACGGTGCGGTCGCCCAGGTCCAGGCTGCTGCTGCGGTCCACCAGCCGCTCCGGGACCACCCGGGGCGGCAGTTCGTACCCTGCCCGGGTCCAGTCCGGGTCGGTCTCCCCGGCGCGGAGCGCGGCGGCCATCGCGCGGTGGCCCCACAGCTCGGCGGGCGGCAGCTGCCGCGGCGCGACGAACTCGGCGTTGCCGCCGACGTGGTCGAAGTGGACATGGGTGTTGACGACCCAGCGCACCGGCGCGGGGGAGAGCTGCCGCAGGTGCTCGCGCAGCTCCGCGGCCTCGGCCAGGTCGGTGCGGGTGTCCACCACCGCCAGCCCGTCGGCGCCGGCGATGACGGCTACCGTGACGTCGTAGGGGTCGTAGCGGCGCTGGAAGACGCGGTCGGCGACCTCGCGCCAGGTGGAGTCCGGCATGCGGTGATCATGCCAGCCCCCGGCGGCCCCGCGCACGCGGTTTGCGCGACGCGCGTCCGGGCTGGTGGGCGGGCGGCCCCCGGGGACGGCGATACTGGACCACGTCGGATCCGAGGAAGGAAGCCACCATGCCCGAAGAGGTTCTCGTGCAGCGCGCGGACCAGGAAGCGGCCCAGGGCCGCCACGCCGCCGCACTGGAGTTGTACGCGAGGGCATGGGAGAGCCGGCACGACGAGACCGCCGACAAGCTGCTCGACCTGGTCGAGGAGTGGGGCGACGTCGAGGCCTCCCTGGAGGTGCTGCGGGGCACCGCCGAGAACGGTGTCTCCGGGGCCTACGAGGCGCTCGCCGCGCTGCTCATCGAGATCGAGGAGCCGGAGGAGGCGCTGGAGGCGCTCACCCTGGCCCACGACGCCGGCCGCGAGGTCACCCTGTGGACGGCCGCGGTGTACGCGGACGAGTTGGGGGAGCGCGAGCGCGCCGAGGAGTGGTACCGCAAGGCCATCGCGGCGGAGGAGCCCGGGGCGCTCAACGACTTCGGCGTCTTCCTCAGCGACGACCAGGACCGGCTGGTCGAGGCCGAGGAGGTGCTGACGCTGGCGGTCGAGCACGGCGACCCGATGGCGCTGGGGAACCTGGGCCGGATGCACCTGGAGGCCGACCGCGCCGAGCAGGCGCTGGAGTGGCTGGGCCGCGGCCTGGACGCCGGGGTGCGCTCGGTGCTGGTGCCGATGGCCGAGGCCGAGCAGCAGCTCGGCCGCTTCGACCAGGCCCGCGCGCACCTCGCCGCGGCGCTGGACGAGGAGATCGAGGGCGCCCAGCTGGCCTGGGCCAACTTCTGCGCCGAGCACGGCACCGCGGACGAGAAGTCCTCCGCCGAGGGCGAGTTCCTGACGGCGCTTCAGCAGGACGAGTACGGTGCGCACTTCGACTACGCCATCTTCCTGGCCGAGCAGGGCCGGATGGACGAGGCGGTCAAGGAGTACGAGGCGGCGGCCGCTGAGGGCGAGTCCAACGCCTGGCTCAACCTGGCCCTGATCTACGAGGACCGCAAGGACCGCCGCACGGCGGAGGACTGCTACCGCAGCGGCATCGAGGCCGGCGACCTGCAGGCGCTGCTCGCCTACGCGGAGTTCCTGCGCCAGTGGGGCCGGCAGAAGGACATCCCGGACCTCTACGCGACCGCCGACGCCCTGGGCGCCGCCCCCGCCGAGGCAGCCCAACTGCGCACCCTGGCCGGCAACGGCTGACCGTTCGGCACGACGGCAGCGGACCGGTGCGGGGAACCCGCACCGGTCCGCTTGCTGTAGCACCTGGCCGAATCAGCCCTGCGACGCCACCGGCGCAGCCTGGGCGGCCTGCGCGGCGGCCTGGGCCTGCTGAGCCTGCGCCTGCTGCGCCCGCATCGCGGCCTCCGTCGCCTGGCGGCGGGCCGCGATCGACTTGATTCCGTTGGCGATCAGCAGCACCGGCAGGATGAACGCCTTGAACATGATGAAGTACGTGCCGCCCTCGAAGATGAAGGCGAGGTAGATCGCGTAGCCGAGGAACGCGACGCCGACCAGGGCGTTGAAGACCCGCATGCCGGTGCTGCCGGACCTGACCGCAGCCAGGGCGATCATCGCGACGCCGCTGACGGCGAGCAGCACGACGTACCAGGAGAACAGCGGCTGCGCGCTGAAGTCGAGATTCACAGGGATCCCCCGAGAGGTAAAGACGAGATAAGGAACGCGCAGACGCTAGCTGATCCCAGCTACCGACGTCGCCTCAGATCCGCCGCCGAAACCACACCGTGACGCAAATCCCGCTGACGGCGGGCAGGAGCTAGGTTGGGGGGACGATGAATCGACTGATCGCCGCACACGGCTCGTACGACCTCGCCCGTTTTCCGGCGGACCCGCGTGACACGCTTCGGGCCTGGGACGCCTCCGACGAGTACCTGCTGCGGCAGCTCGACGGGAGTGCGGCCCTGGACGGGACGCCCGCGGAGCCGGTCGACCTCTCCGGGGAGGTGGTGGTGGTCGGCGACCGGTGGGGGGCGCTCGCCGTCGCCCTGGCCGGGCACCGGCCGGTGCAGGTCAGCGACTCCTACCTGGCGCAGCAGGCGACCAGGGCGAGCCTGGCCCGCAACGGCATCGACCCGGGCGCCGTCCGGCTGCTGTCCACCCAGGACGAGCCGCCGGCCAGGATCGACGTGCTGCTGGTCCGCGTCCCCAAGAGCCTCGCGCTGCTGGAGGACCAGTTGCACCGGCTCGCGCCGGCCGTCCACGCGGGCACCGTCGTCATCGGCACCGGGATGACCACCGAGATCCACACCTCGACGCTCAAGCTCTTCGAGCGGATCATCGGCCCGACCCGAACCTCCCTCGCCGTCCGCAAGGCCCGACTGATCCACTGCACCCCGGACCCGGCGCTGAAGCCCGGCCCCAGCCCCTGGCCGCACAGCTACGAGCTGCCCGGGGACGTCGCCGGCGGACTGTCCGTCACCAACCACGCGGGCGTGTTCTCGGCGGAACGCCTCGACATCGGCACCCGGCTGCTGCTGCAGCACCTCCCGCAGCTCTCAGGACCGACCCGGGCCGTGGACCTCGGTTGCGGCAACGGCGTCGTCGGCACGGCGGTCGCCGCGCTCGCCGGGCCCGGGACGGAGGCGGAGGTCGTCTTCGCGGACGAGTCCCACCAGGCGATCGCCTCCGCGCAGGCCACCTTCGCGGCGAACGGCCCGCACCCGGACGCGCAGGCCGAGTTCCTCATCGGCGACGGCCTGTCCGGCCTGCCGCCGGGCTCGGTCGACCTGGTGCTCAACAACCCGCCGTTCCACTCGCACCAGGCCACCACCGACGCCATCGCCCGCCGGATGTTCGCCGGCGCCCGCGCGACGCTCCGCCCCGGCGGCGAACTCAGGGTCGTGGGCAACCGGCACCTCGGCTACCACGTCATGCTGCGCCGACTCTTCGGCAACTGCACGACTGTGGCGAGCAATCCCAAGTTCGTCGTCCTGAGCGCGATCAAGAAGTAGTGCCGGGTCACTTCAGCAGCCGCGACATCCGGCGGTCGGCGAGGATCCTGCCGCCGGTCTGGCAGGTCGGGCAGTACTGCGTCGACCAGTCGCTGAAGGACACCTCGCGGACGGTGTCCCCGCAGACCGGGCAGGTCTCCCCGGTGCGCCCGTGCACCTGCAGGCCGCTCCTCTTCTCGGCCTTGAGGTCCTTGAGCGGGAGTCCCCGGGCCCTTTCGACGGCTTCGACGAGCGTGCTGACGACGGTGGCGTGCAGCAGCCCCGCCTCTTCCTCGGAGAGGTTCGCGGCGGGCTTGAACGGGGACATCCGGGCGGCGTGCAGGATCTCGTCCGAGTAGGCGTTGCCGATGCCCGCGATCACGGCCTGGTCCCGCAGCACGCCCTTGATCTGGCGGCGCTCGTCCTTCAACAGCGCGGCGAAGGCCCCCGGGGTGAAGTCCGGTGCCAGCGGGTCCGGACCCAGCCGCTGGATCCCCGGTACCTGCTGCGGGTCGCCGACCAGGTACACCGCGAGCCGCTTCCGGGTGCCGGCCTCGGTCACGTCGAAGCCGGCACCGTCCGGCCCGGCCAGGCGGACCCGCAGGGCCAGCGGTCCCTTGCCGGGCTTGGGCGGCAGCTCCGGCAGCCCCTCCTTCCAGCGCAGCCAGCCGGCCCGGGCCAGATGGATCACCAGATGCAGCCCGTCGGCGTCCAGGTCGAGGAACTTCCCGTGCCGGGTCGCCCCCGCGAACACCCGGCCCGCCAGCGCGTCCGGCGGCGGGTCGTAGGTCTTCAGCGCCGACACGGCGAGTGGATGCACCCGCTCCACGGTGCGGCCGGCCAGGTGCTCGGCCAGGAATCGGGCTAGGGACTCGACCTCCGGCAGTTCGGGCATACGACAAGTCTGCCCCAGCCGGCACATCCGGTGCTTCGCGCGGACGGCAACGGCGGACGGCAGCGGACGGCAGCGGAGAGAGGCGCAAAACGGCTGACGGCGGTGCTGCTGTCGGTACTATTGTTACTGGCCGGTAGCAGCCGGTGCGACTGCCAGAGCCAGAGCGAGAGAAGGAACAGCCCATGCCCACGCTGGACCGCCAGGACGACGTCTTCGTGCTCGACATAGGCGACACCGAGAACCGCTTCCACCCGGACTGGCTCGCGGCGGTCAACTCGCTGCTGGACCAGGTGGAGCAGGCCGAGGGGCCGAAGGCCCTGGTGACGGCCGCGAGCGGGAAGTTCTTCTCCAACGGGCTGGACCTGGACTGGCTGTTCGCCCACGGCGACCAGGCGGGGGAGTACGTCGCCGGGGTGCAGGAGCTGTTCGCGCGGGTGCTGTCGCTGCCGATGGTCACCGTGGCGGCGCTGCAGGGGCACACCTTCGCGGCGGGCGCCATGCTCTCGCTGGCGCACGACTTCCGGGTGATGCGGGCCGACCGCGGTTTCTGGAGCCTGCCCGAGGCCGAGATCAACATCCCGTTCAGCGTGGGGATGTCGGCGCTCATCCAGTCCCGGCTGAGCCCGCGGACCGCGCACGAGGCCATGGTCACCGCCCGCCGCTACGGCGGCCATGACGCGCTGGCCGCCGGTCTGGTCGACCGCACGGCGGACGAGGGCGCCGTGCGTGCCGCCGCGATCGAGCTGGCCGCCCCGCACGCGGCCAAGGCCGGCCCGACGGTGGGGACGATCAAGGCCCGGATGTACGCCGGCGTCCTGGACGCGCTGGGGGAGAAGGACCTCACGCTCGGCTGAGCGGGCGGGCGGTGGGCAACTGCACTGGTTGCCGGTGTCCGGCGCCCGCCTCAGCGGGGGCGCCGGACACCGGCCGGTTCACCGATGCTCAGGCTGCGTCGAGGCGGGCCAGCTCCTCGCTGGAGAGCTGCAGGTCCGCCGCCGCCACCGAGTCGCGGATGGTCTCGGGGCGCGAGGACCCCGGGATCGGGATCACCACCGGCGCCTTGGCGAGCATCCAGGCCAGGCAGACCTGCTGCGGGCTCACCCCGTGCGCCTGGCCGACCTGCTGGAAGACGTCGAAGCGCGAGCCCAGCTGCCCCGCGTTGGAGATGCCGCCGAGCGGGCTCCAGGGCAGGAAGGCGATGCCCAGCTCCGCGCACAGCTCCAGTTCCGGCTCGCTGGAGCGGAAGGCCGGCGAGAACTGGTTCTGCACGCTGACCAGGCGTCCGCCGAGGATCTCATTGGCCTGCCGGATCTGCTCCGGATTCGCATTGGAGATCCCGGCGTACCGGATCTTCCCGGCGTCCAGCAGATCGCGGATCGCGCCCACCGAGTCCGCGTAGGGGACCTTCGGGTCCGGGCGGTGGAACTGGTAGAGGCCGATCGCCTCGACGCCGAGGCGCTTGAGCGAGGCGTCACAGGCCTGCTTCAGGTACTCCGGGTCGCCGTTCTGGGTCCACGAGCCGTCGCCGGGGCGCAGGTGGCCGCCCTTGGTCGCGATCAGCACGGCAGAGGTGTCGCCGCCGTAACCGGCCACCGCGCGGGCGATCAGGACCTCGTTGTGGCCGACGTCGGTGGCGGTGAGGTGGTACGCGTCGGCGGTGTCGATCAGCGTGACGCCGGCGTCCAGGGCGGCGTGGATCGTCGCCACCGAACGCTCCTCGTCGGGCCTTCCCTCGATCGACATCGGCATCCCGCCGAGGCCGATCGCGCCGACCTGGACGTCACCGATGCTGCGAGCCTGCATGGAGGATCCTCCTGGGATCTGAGCTGAGCCGATCTGAGCCGATCTGAGCTCTGAAACGTTCTTTCCGACTGTCTGCAACAGCCTGCTCCTCTGCCATTAAGCTGTCCAACAGAGGCTGATGATCCCTTTGAGCACTGCGGGTGATGAATCATGGAACTGCGGCAGCTCGAGTACTTCGTGGCCGTCGCCGAGGAGCGCCACTTCACCCGGGCGGCCAAGCGCCTGCAGGTGGCGCAGTCCGGACTCTCGGCCTCGATCCGCACGCTGGAACGGGAGTTGGGCGCCGCCCTGTTCCTCCGCAGCACGCGCTCGGTCGAGGTGACCCCGGCCGGACAGGCCCTGCTGGTCGAGGCCAGGCGGGCCCTCTCGGCCACCCATGCCGCCAAGGACGCGGTCGCCGCCGTGCAGGGGCTGCTCCGCGGCAGCCTCACCGTGGGCTCGCTGCAGTGCCTGCACGTGGTCCACCTGCCGGCCGTGCTGGCCAGGTTCAGCGCCGCCTACCCGGGGCTGGAGATCCGGCTGCGGCAGGGCGGATCCAACGAGCTGACCGAGGAGGTCCGCTCCGGCCGGCTGGACCTGGCCTTCGTCTCCCGTCCGGCCGGGAGCACCGATGGGGTGCTGGTGGAGCCGCTGGCCGACGAGCCGCTGGTACTGGCCTGCGGCCCGGGCCATCGGCTGGCCGCGCGTACCGAGGTCGGGCTGACCGAGCTGCCGCAGGAGCAGTTCGTCGACTTCCATCAGGACTGGGGCACCCGGGACCTGGTGGACCAGGTGCTCGGCGCGGCCGGGGTGGCCCGCCGGGTGGCGCTCGAAGTGACCGATGTGCACTCGCTGCTGGACCTGGTCGCCTTCGGCCTGGGGGTGGCCCTGGTGCCGCAGTCCTTCGCCGCCAAGACCGACCAGGTGCGCTTTGTCGCGCTGTCCGGCCGACTGCCGTCGTGGCAGACCGTAAGCGTCACCGGCGACCCGGTCAGCCCCGCCGCGGCGGCGCTGCTGCGGGAGATCCGGCACGGCCGCGGCGCCCGCTGAGACCGGCTCAGCGGGCGCCTGTGGGGGTGGGGGTGGGTGGGGGTGTGCGAGCGGGCTACCGGTGCGGGCCGGTCAGGGGGCGATGTTCCACTGCTGGCAGCCGTTGTCCAGCTGCTGCCACTGCCGGACCACGACGCCGTTGGCGGTCCCGCAGTTGGTCACGTCCAGGACCATGCCGTTGCCGACGTTGGAGATGGTGTAGTGGCTGCCGACCGCGGTGACGTTCCACTCCTGGCAGAGGTTGCCGAGCGAGGCCCAGAGGTCGATCGATGTCCCGTTGGACGACCCGCAGTTGACCGAGTCCAGGGTCGTGCCGCTGTTGACGTTGGTGATGGTGTAGCGGTTGCTGCCGAGGCTGGTGAACTTCCACTGCTGGCAGGTGTTGCCCAGCGACGCCCACTGGTCGATCGAAGTACCGTTGGCGGTACCGCAGTTGACGGCGTCGAGGACCTTGCCGCTGTTGGTGTTGGTCAGCCGGTAGGCGGTCCCGGCGACCGGGAAGCTCGCGGTCGGGCTGGTGTAGCCGACCGAGACGATGTTGGCCTGGACCGCGTTGTCGGCCGCGTCGGTCGGGTAGCCGGAGGTCATCACGCCTTCGAAGAAGGAGCCGTCGGACCCGTTGCTGTCGTCGCCGCCGGTGCCGAGGACGATGGCGCCCTCCTGGCTCATCGGCGTGTACCCGCCGGTGTTGGGCAGTGCGCCGTTGTACCAGGTGGTGAGTGATCCGGACTGGGCGTTGCCGCCCTTGATGGCGTAGGTGGTGGTGCCGTTGTTCTTCAGCAGGGCGGTGACGAAGGCGCTGGAGTTGCCCTTGTTGGCGGTGTCGGAGCCGTTGCCCCCGGCGAAGAGGCCGTTCTCCAGGTCGGCCTGGACCCAGGGGCCGGAGCCGCTGCAGGGCGAGAACCAGCACTCGGTGCCGAAGTTGATGGCGTCCATGTGGCCGTTGCCGGTGTCGTCACTGGAGGTCTCGGCGTTGCCGTAGTCGAAGCAGCACCGCGCGTTGACGTGGGTGCCGCTGGTCACCATGTAGGCGCCCTGGGCGGTGCTGCCGGTGGGGACGCCGCTGGTGCTGTTGTCGCGGTAGCCGACCCCGGCCGACACGAAGACCCCGTACACCGAGTGCCCGCCGACGGTCACCGGCAGCGCGTTGGCGATGGCGCCGACGTCCGCGCCGCCGTTGCCTCCGGCCCCCTCGACGGTGAGGTTGTTGTGCTTCGAGGTCTGGTCGTAGATCTCGGTGATGGTGCAGGTGGCGCCGGAGCAGAAGGTGTCCTGGGCCGCGGCGTTGGCGTAGCCGCCGGCGGCGAGGGTGCCGATGTTGAGGGTGGTGGAGTCCGAGGCCCGCTTCACCTGGTAGAGCGAGCCGCTGTACGACGCGAACAGCGCCCGCACGGTGCTGTGCGCGGCGACGCACGGGGTGCTCGCGGCGGCGTAGATGTCGCACGGCAGTGACGTCGCGGCCTGCGCCGTCCCGGCCGTGCTGACTGCGCCGACGAGCATGGCGAGCAGGATCGCCGTGGCGGCGCCCGCTGACAGCAGCGCTCTCCTCAGGTGTCGAAGTCGCATCCGAACGTCCAAGGTGGACCACTCTCCGTTCCGGTGGGCCGTGCAGGGTGGGGGTGGGTGGGGGATGGAGCCGCGCCGACGAGCCGGATCACCTGGGGGCGACCGGGCATGTTAGCGTTAACAATTCTTCCCGTGGGCATGGGTGGTCAGCTCAGCGGGATGTAGTGCGCATGGCAGGCGGCGCGATGGCCATCACTATGGGTCCGGTGCATGATTGCGTCAAGGTGTCCGGCAGAATAAATGTGAGCGCTCACATTCGCTTCACCGACGCATCGCCCTCGCCCCGCCATCGCACCTGGTGGGGCGTCAACACAGGGAAAACCCGTGGTGGGCACAGCAACTGAGGGAGCGTCGCCCGCTGTCGGGCGGCTGCTGCCGGTCGCCTGCTGTCCGTCCGTGCGCGCTATCGGCGCCGGGTGAGCACGCAGTCGCCGCACACCGGGCCGTCGGCCTTCGGTGCCGCCCGATAGATCAGGCAGCAACTCCGCCGCCGGAACCCCCGGACGCCGGCGGCGCCGGTGGCGGTGCCCTGCAGTGCGGGCTGCGTCAGCAGCAGCGCGGCCAGTGCGCGGGTCCGCCCGGCGTGGGCGGGGGACGCGCCGATGACGGCGGCTGCCGAGCCGTTGACCGCGGAGGCGACATTGCCCCACAGCACCCGCCGGGAGACGGACAGCGCCCCAGCGGCCCGGACCAGTTCGGTCAGCGGGCCGCCGACGAGCGCGGCGGCCCAGGCCGACGGCTCGGGCCCCTCGGCCATGGGCTGTTCCTGGGGAAGCGGGGGAAGCGGGGGAAGCCGGCGGGTCGGGGGGACGCGGGGCAGTCGGGGCAGTCGGGGCAGCGACAGCGGGAACAGCCCGCCCGGGACGGGCTGCCAGCGCAGCTCGGCCAGGTCGAGCGGACGGGTGTCACCCTCGACGACGGCCAGGGCCAGCGCCGGTGACAGGATGCGCGCGACCAGGCCCAGGTGGGTGACCGAGGCCGCCACCCGCAGTTCCACGGCGTGGCCGGGCTGCCCCCCGGCCGCGGCCAGATAGCCGCGGACGGCGGCCACCCGTTCCGCGAGGACGGCCGGGTCGTCCGTCAGTTCGCGCATGGAGCGCCACGGGGTGGCGGGGGGAAGCCGGGGGTCGTGGGCCTCGAAGGCGAAGAACGGCCCGAGGGCCGCGATCCGGTCGGTCATCGCGGCCCACCCTAGCGCGGTTGCGCGGCAGGTCGGCGGCACGTTGGTGGCAGGTCCGCGGGGGGTCGGCGGCGGGTCCGCAGAGCGCGAGTGGCCACCCCCTCCCCCTCGGGAATCACGGGCAGTGAACAGAAATTACATATCGTCAATACGGTTGGTTGCAGCAACTTTTGAGGCATCATGGCAGTGCGGGTGCAACGCGTTCTGCGGACCGCTGCCCCGGGCCGAGGGCAGGAGGCGTTCGTGGTGGGAACGGGCGTGGGTGAGGGCGTATTCGGGCTGTGGCACCGCCGCACGGGCGGCGCGCTGGTGATCGGGTTCTCCGGCGAACTGGACGTCTGGGCCTGGGAGCAGCTCGGGCCGCTGCTCGCCGAGGCGCTGGACGGTCATCGGGGCCCGGTGCTGGTGGACCTGCGGGCGGTGACCTTCCTGGACGCCAGCGGGGTGAAGCTGCTGCTGCGGATCCAGCGGCAGCAGGCCTGCCTCGGCCGGCGGGGGCAACTGCTGCGCGGAGAGCCCCGGGTGACGAAGGTGATGCGACTGGTCCGCCTTGAGCAGGAGTTCGATGTCCTGGACCGCCCGCCGGCCGAACCTCCGGATACCCCGCGGGCCGGAGCGGGGGCTGTGGAGGGCCCAGTGGGCCCGGTGCTGCCGCTTGCGCCCGAGGCGGAGCACGGCGGACGGGTGTCACCGCGGGCACGGCTGTACCGCCGCCGCTCGCCGGCCTGACCGGTCCAGCCGTCCGCCGTCCGAGCGCGCCGTCCGAGCCCGACGTCCGGCCGTGCCGTCCGACCGCGCCGCCGCCAGGAGACCGTCGGGCGCGGGGCAGCTCACCGGAAGCGTCCCGACCCGGGCGTCACCGGTTCGGACGCCCGGGGGTGCCGAGGTGCGGTCGGGTGTGGTGCGCTGGCACGAGGACGACTAGCGAGGATGTGCGATGGCATTGCCGGTCATTCCCCCGATCGAGCCGATGCTCGCCAAGTCCGCGGCGGCCGTGCCGACCGGCGGGTACCTGTACGAGCCCAAGTGGGACGGGTTCCGCTGCCTGGTGTTCCGCGACGGTGACGACATCGAACTGGGCAGCCGCGGCGGCAAGCCGCTCACCCGCTACTTCCCGGAACTG
Source organism: Streptacidiphilus carbonis (assembly GCF_000787775.1). GTDB lineage: Bacteria > Actinomycetota > Actinomycetes > Streptomycetales > Streptomycetaceae > Streptacidiphilus > Streptacidiphilus carbonis. The sequence goes on from NZ_BBPM01000029.1 coordinate 70,906, forward strand.
GTCGCCTCGCTGGCCGAGGCGCTGCCACCGCGCTGCGTGCTGGACGGGGAGATCGTGGTGGTCGACGGCAGCCGACTCGACTTCGACCGGCTCGCCGACCGCATCCATCCGGCCGAGTCACGGATCCGGCTGCTGGCCGAGCAGACGCCGGCGACGTTCGTGGCCTTCGACGTGCTGGCGGTCGCCGACGACGATCTGATGCGTCGCCCGCTGGCCGAGCGGCACGAGGTGCTGACGCGGTTGTTCGAGCCGCACCCGCGGGTACGGGTGTCCCGCGCCACTCTGGACGTCGAGCTGGCCAGGACCTGGTTCGAGGCCTTCGAGGGCGCCGGGCTCGACGGCGTGGTCGCCAAGCCGCTGGACGGCGCCTACCGGCCCGGTGAACGCGCCATGGTGAAGGTCAAGCACGAGCGCACGGCCGATGTCGTGGTGGCCGGTTACCGGCTGCACAAGAGCGGCCCGGTGGTCGGATCGCTCATGCTGGGGCTGTACCTGGACGGCGGTGTGCTCAACTACGTCGGCGGCGCGAGCGCGTTCACCATGGCCCGGCGCGCCGAACTGGTCGACGAGCTGGCGCCGTTGGTGCTGGGCGAGGGCGAGGACCATCCCTGGACCGGCGAGGACGACGGCGAGCACCGGCGCCCGGGCACGCTCAACCGCTGGAACGCCGGCAAGGACAGGTCCTTCGTGGCGCTGCGCCCCGAGCGGGTGTGCGAGGTGCGCTACGACCAGTTGCAGGCGGACCGGTTCCGGCACAGCGCCCGGTTCCTGCGCTGGCGGCCCGACCGGCAGCCCGAGTCCTGCGGCTACGACCAGTTGGACGTGCCGGCCGCCTACGATCTCGCCGATGTGCTCGGCCCGGAGCCGGCCTAGTCCGCCGCTCCGGCGGTCGGCTCGGCGGGAGTCTCGTCCTCGGTGTGGCGGGCCTTGGACGGTTGGACGCGCTTGGGCTCGCCCGGCATCTTCGGGAAGTCCGGCGGATAGGGCAGGTCGCCCAGCCCGCGGTCGCGCTGGTCCCGCTCGGCCATCTCCAGCAGCGCGTCCAGGGTCGCGGGTGAGTCGTCGACGGACTCGTGCGCATCGCCGCGGTCGGCCAGCAGCGCGGGGACCGTGCGCACGGTGAAGTCGTCCGGGGCGATGTCGGGGAGGTCCGCCCAGCGCACGGGCATCGAGACCCGCGCGTTCGGCGCGGCGCGGGTGGAGTAGGCGGCGGCGAGCATCCGATCCCGGGCCATCTGGTTGAAGTCGGCGAAGATCCGCGCTCCGCGCTCCTCCTTCCACCAGGAGGTGGTCAGCAGTTCGGGGCGGCGGCGTTCGAGTTCGCGGGCGAGGGCGATGACCGCGCGCCGGGCCTCGACGAACGACCAGCGCGGTTCGATCCGCACCAGCACGTGCAGACCGCGTCCGCCTGAGGTCTTCACGAACGGCGCCATGCCGAGCTCGGTGAGCAGCGCCCGGGCCTCGCCGGCGGCCTCGACCGCATCGGCGAACTCCGTGCCGGGCTGCGGATCGAGGTCAAGACGCAGCTCGTCGGGGTGGTCGGTGTCCTCCCGGCGCACCGGCCACGGGTGCAGCTCCAGGGCGTTCATCTGTACCGCCCACAGCGCCGTGGCCGGCTCGGTCACGCACACCTCACGGCCGGTGCGCCCGCTCGGGAAGGCCACCTCCGCCGTCTGCACCCAGTCGGGCAGGCCCTTGGGCGCGTGCTTCGTGTAGAAGGAGTTGCCGTCGTGGCCGCCGGGGAAGCGGTGCAGCGCCATCGGGCGTCCGGCCAGCGAGCGCATCAACCCCTCGGCCACGGCGACGTAGTACTCGGCCAGTTCGAGCTTGGTCACCCCGACGGCCGGATAGCAGACCTTCTCCGGCGACGAGATGCGCACACGGCGCCCGGCGACCGTCACGAACGCCTCGCTGCTGCCCATGAACGAAGGCTAGACGCCCGCCGCGGCAGCCGCATGCGGAGGCCGGGCCCGGTCGGCCCGAACCGGACCTGCCACAGTCCCGCCACGCTCCGAACGCTGTCGACGGCCGACCGGGGCAGGCCCTGCGGACGGCCGTATTCCGGTCGCTAGGCTCGCGTCGTTCCGGAGCGACGAGGCGGAAGCGAAGGTGAGCGGTCCGATGGATGTGGACGTCTTGGTGCGGACGGTCGAACCCGTCACGGATCCGTATGCGCAGTCGCTGGCCGCCCTGTTCGCGGTGCAGGTCGCCCGGCATCCGGACCGGCCGGCCGTGTCCGGACCGGACCGGCAGTACAGCTACGCCGAACTCGACGTGCTCGCCCGGACCTTCGCCTCGGGGCTGCGCAACCTGGGGGTGCCGCGCGGCGCCGTCGTCGCGGTGTCGGGACGGCGCGGACCCGATGCCTGCGTGGCCCTGCTGGGAGCGGCCTTCGCCGGGGTCAGCTATCTGCCGCTGGACGCGTCGCTGCCGGCCGAGCGGCTGGAGGGCATGCTGGCGGACAGCGGAGCGGCGGCCGTGGTCCGACTGCCGGCGTCCTTCCTGGCCGTTGGTCCGAGCAGCCGGGTGCTGGACTTCACCGAGATCCTGGAGGCCGCAGATGCGGCCGACTCCGCCGCCACCGACTCCGCCGCCACCTCCGACTCCGCCGCGACGCGCAGCGGTCCCGGCGGCGGGACCGGGGCCGGGGCCCGTCCGGCGCTGCCGGGACCGGCCGAGGCGGCCGCGGTCCCGGCCTATGTGATGTTCACGTCGGGGACCACCGGTCGACCCAAGGCGGTGCCGGTGCCCCAGCGCGGGGTGGCCAGGCTCGCGATCGACAACGGCTTCCTCGCGGTCCGCCCCACCGACCGGGTGCTGCACGCCTCGACGCTGTCCTTCGACGCCTCCACGCTGGAGATCTGGCCGACCCTGCTCAACGGCGCCTGCCTGGTCCCGGCCGACTCCACGCTGCTGCTGTCGCCGCCCGCCCTGCACGCGTTCCTCCGGCGGGAGCGGATCACCGTCCTGTTCCTCACCACGAGCGTCTTCCACCAGATGGCCAGGGAGCGGCCGCAGATGTTCGCGGGGCTGCGCTATGTGCTGACAGGCGGCGAGGTCCTGCAGCCCGAGGCGGCACGCCGGGTGCTCGAACGCGGTCGGCCGGAGCACCTGGTGAACGCCTACGGACCTACCGAGGCCGCCTGCGTCGCCACCGCCCATGAGATCACCGAGGTGCCGCAGGACGCGATCAGGGTGCCGATCGGAGTGCCCATCGCCGACACCCGCTGCCACCTCCTGCGCGAGGACGGCAGCCCGGCGGCCGTGGGCGAGGAGGGCGAGCTCTACATCGGCGGCCCCGTCGCGACGGGCTATCTGAACGCCCCGCGGGAGAGCGCCGAACGCTTCGTCACCCTTCCGCTCGGACCGGACGGTGAGGACCAACCGGTCTACCGCAGCGGTGACTTCGCCTGCCGCGGGGCCGACGGCTGCCTGGAGTTCCGCGGCCGTCGCGACGAACAGGTCAAGGTGCGCGGCTTCCGGATCGAACCGGCCGAGATCCGCATCGCGCTGACCGGGCACCCGGGCGTCGCCGACGCGGCGGTACTGACCCGCGAGGACGGGGCGACCCGCTCGCTGGCCGCCTGGGCGGCGACCGGAGGGGCGCCCGGCCCGGCGCCGAGCCCCCAGGAACTGCTCTCCTTCCTGCGCGACCGGCTTCCCGGCCCCATGGTGCCCGGCACAGTCACCGTCCTGGATCGGCTGCCGCTGACAGCGAGCGGCAAGCTCGACCGCGCCGCCTTGGCCGCGCTCGGCGAGCCGCCATCCGTCGCGGTACCGCCGGCCGGAGGCCACACGACGGCTGCTGTACCCGGCGCGGTGGCCGCGGCCTGGACGGCCACGCTGTCCACCGGCAGGGCCGAGCCCGAGGACGACTTCTTCGAGGTCGGCGGCAACTCGCTGCTGGCGGTGATGCTGGTGGCCCAGGTTCAGGAGGCCCTGGGGATCGACGACGAGCGCAACCTCCACCTGATCACCGAACTGCTGAACGAGCCGACCCTGCGGGCCTTCACCGCAGTCGTCGCGGAGGTCGTCCGCGCGGGTGGGCCCGGGTCCGGTCCAGCCGCCAGGTCCGGGGCGACCGACGACGGCACCGACCGCTGGCGCCCCGACCTGCAGTGGGACATTCCCAGGGTCACCCATGCGGACCCCGCGCCGGACTGGCGTGCTCCCCGGCAGGTGCTGCTCACCGGCGCCACCGGCTTCCTCGGCTCCTACCTGCTGGGCGAACTGCTGGAACGCACCGACGCACAGATCCACACCCTGGTCAGGGCCCGCGACGCCGGGCACGCCCGCGAGCGGCTCGCCGAGGCCCAGACCCGCTACGGCTGCGGCCGGGCGCTGCCCGAGCAGCGGGTGCGCCCGTTGCTCGGCGACCTCGCCCGTCCCCGTCTGGGCCTGAGCGACGCCGACTGGGAGCAGCAGGCGGCCGCCGCCGACGTGGTCCACCACTGCGGTGCGGAGGTCAACTTCCTCTACCCGTACGAGAAACTGCGGGCCGCCAATGTCCACGGCACCCAGGAGGTGCTGCGGCTCGCGGCCCGCCGCGCGGTCCCGGTGCACCATGTGTCCACCCTGGCCGTAGTGCACGGCCTGGGCGCGGCCGGGGTCCGCCGGGTCACCGAGTCGACCCCGCTCGACGGTGTGGAACTGCTCGCGATGGGTTACCCGGAGAGCAAGTGGGTCGCCGAGGAGGTGGTGCGTAGCGCCGCCCGGGCCGGTCTGCCGGTGGCGGTCCACCGCCCGTACGAGGTGTCCGGAGCCACCACGGACCACGTCTGGAACAGCGGCGCGGCGCTCTGCGAGCTCTTCCGGATCATCGTCGAACTGGGACTGGCACCCGACCTCGACCTGGCGCTGAACCTGGTCCCGGTCGACTTCGTGGCGGGCGCCATCGTCGACCTGGCACTGTGCCGGCCGGCCGAAGGGCAGACGTACCACCTGGTCAACCCGCGCGAGGCGGTGCTCGGCGACATGGTCGACCGGCTGCGCGCGCACGGCCACCGGATCCGCACGGTCGACTACCCGTCCTGGACCGGGGCCCTGCTGGACCACCTGGCGGACCGCCCCGGGCACCGCTTCGCCCCGCTGACCCGGCTGTTCACCCAGCGGATCGCGCCGGGAGGGATCACCGTCCAGGAGCTCGCCCGGGTATCGGTCTCCCCGCGGCTGGACCGCAGCCGGCTGGAGGCCGACCTGGCCGGCCGCGGCATCGACTGCCCGCCGGTGGACCAGCAGCTGCTGGACCGCTACATCGGGTACTTCCACGCCTCCGGCTTCATCACGGAGCCCGCTGCGGCTGCCCCCGGAGTCGGTCATGCCTGAACTCCGGTCCGCTGTGCAGGACTTGACTGCAGGCACGTCGCCGGTCCCGGACCTCACCGATCCCCGCTCGTTCCTGCCCGAGCCGCCCTACCAGGTCTGGGCCGCCCTGCGGCGCAGCGGCCGCCTGCACTACCAGGAGCGCGAGGGCGCGCCCGGGTTCCACTCGGTGACCCGCTACCGGGACATCGACCGGGTGCTGCGCGACTCGGCCGGTTTCAGCTCCGAGTGGGGCATGACCCTGGACAGCGCGCTCGGCGTCCACGACCCGGCCGCGGGGAAGATGATCGAGCTGACCGATCCGCCCCGCCACCAGCGGCTGCGCCGACTGGTCAGCGGCGGGTTGAACCGCTCGGTCGCCCGGACCATGGACGGCGTCCTGCGTGAGCGCGTGCAGCGCTGGGTCGAGCAGGCGGTCGCGGACGGTGAGACCGACTTCGTCCGATCGGTCAGCGAGCGGGTCCCGGCGGCGGCGACCGGACTGCTGCTGGGCCTGCCGGAGCGGGAGTGGGACCGGCTCGCCGACCGGGCCGGCCGGGCCCTCTGCGGCTCATTGGCCGTCGACGACGAGCGGGTCGGCGACCTGGACGCCCGCCGCCATTCCACCGCGACCGCCAACGGGCAGTTGCTGGTCCACCTCGCCGGGCTGCTCGACCACGCGGAGCTGGCCGAGGAGGGGCTGATCAGACGGCTGCTGGACGCGGAGCTCGACGGTGACCGGCTGACCCGCGAGGAAGTGCTGTTGAACTGCCTCAACCTGGCCATCGCCGGCAACGAGACCACCAAGAACGCCACCACCGGGGGCCTGCTGGCCTTCGCCGGGAACCCGGAGCAGTGGCAGCGGCTGCGCCGCCGGCCCGAACTGCTGGACCAGGCGGTGGAGGAGGTCCTGCGCTACACCACGCCCCCGCTGCACTTCACGCGCACCGTCCTCGAACCCCGGACCGTGGCCGGCACCGCGCTGCGGCCGGGCGAACTGCTCTGCCTGTGGATGCCCTCGGCCAACCGCGACGAGGAGGTCTTCCCCGACCCGGACGACTTCCGGATCGAGCGCAACCCCAACCCGCACCTGGCCTTCACCAGCGGCAAGCACTTCTGCCTGGGCGCCCCGCTCGCCCGGCTGGAGATCCGCCTGGTCCTGGAGGCCCTGCTGACCCACGTCGAGTCCATCCACCTCCTCGGCGCCCCGGTCCGCAGACCCACCAACCTGGTCACCGCCTACGCGTCCCTCCCCGTGGCCCTGCGCCGCTGCACAAGAAGTTGATCAGGGATGCTGAACCGATCAGTTGGTGTAGGGGTTCTTGAGGGTCATCGGGGTGCGTGCGATGTCCAGGGTGGACTGGGGGAAGCGGGGGCCCGCTGTGTAGTAGCGGGCCCTGGTGCGGCCGACTGGATCGAGAAGTTGCGCGGTGACGAGGTCGCGGAGGTCGCGTTGTGCCTGTTGCAGGCTCAAGCCTTCGGCCTGCTCATAACGGGAGCGACGGACGCGGCCGGCCATGGCCACATCGTGCAGGGCAGTCACCGTACGTTCGTCCAGGCGGTTGCTTTCGGCGAAGTCGGCGAGCGATCTCCAGGTTCGGCCGGAGCGGTCGAGTCGGCCTTGGACGGCCTGGGCCTGTTGGTGGTAGGCGGTCAGGTTGAAGCGGATCCAGCTGGAGACGTCCTGGTCGGGGACGTACTCCGGTCCCCGGTCGGCGAGTTCGCGGTAGTACTCCCAGGTATTGCCAGGGCGGCCCAGCCATGCCTCGATCGATGAGAACTCCGGGGCTAGCACGCCCTCTCGAGCAATCATGAGCGTCTGCAGCGAACGGGACATGCGCCCGTTTCCGTCAGCCCAGGGGTGGATGGAGACGAGGTGTAGATGTGCCATGGCGGCTCGCACCAAGAGGTGGGTTCCGTCGTCGGCGTTCAACCAATCGACCAGTTCTTGCACTAGTGCGGGAACGCCTTCGGCATTCGGGGCCGTGTAGGCCGCGATGCTTGGGTCGCGGGCGTCGGTCACGTACACCGGGCCGCGACGCCACTGTCCCGCCGGCTTCCGCACGGCGTGGCGGTGGCCTTGCAGTATCCAGTGCAGTGCGTTGAGCAGGCCTTTGCTGTAGCTGAAGTCCTGGGCGTCGTGCAGTGTCTGGATGTACGTCATCATCCGCTGGTAGGCGAGGGTCTCCTCGCGGTTCTCCTCGGAGACCTCGACGTCGCGCTCGCCGTCCATCAGGTCTTCGACGTCGACGGTGGACACCTTGAACCCCTCGATGGAGTTGGAGGCGGCAACAGCATCGGCGGTCAGGAACTTGCGAAGCCCGGCAGTCCACTTTGACGGTGTGGTGAGCACCTGATGCCGCAGGGCATCCCGCATGCGGTCGATCTCGCCGAGGACCTGTTCATCGACGGTGCTGAGGGTGGGAGTCGGGTAGAGCATGCAAGAATAATACATTGACGAAGTCATTACGTCAGTCCGAGGACTCGTCCCCGACCAACGCCTGGGCCCGTCTGAGTTGCTCCAACGACGGCATCGCTGCAGGCCATAAAGTTCGTGGCCGGCAGCGATGCCGTCGTGCTGGTTTTGCCTTTTAGATGTCGAAGTAGAGCTCGAACTCGTGCGGGTGGGGGCGGAGGGCGACCGGGAGGATCTCGTTGGTGCGCTTGTAGTCGATCCAGGTCTCGATCAGGTCGGGGGTGAAGACGCCGCCCGCGAGGAGGTAGTCGTGGTCGGCCTCCAGGGCGTCCAGGACGGCCGGGAGGGTGGAGGGGACCTGGGGGACCGAGGCGTGCTCGTCGGGGGCGAGCTCGTAGAGGTCCTTGTCGACCGGCTCCAGCGGCTCGATCTTGTTCTTGATGCCGTCCAGGCCCGCCATCAGCATCGCCGAGAAGGCGAGGTAGGGGTTGGAGGACGGGTCGGGCGCGCGGAACTCGATGCGCTTGGCCTTGGCGTTGGCGCCGGTGATCGGGATGCGGATCGCCGCGGAGCGGTTGCGCTGCGAGTAGACCAGGTTGACCGGGGCCTCGAAGCCGGGGACCAGGCGGTGGTAGGAGTTCACCGTCGGGTTGGTGAAGGCCAGCAGCGACGGGGCGTGCTTGAGCAGGCCGCCGATGTAGTAGCGGGCCATGTCGGAGAGGCCGGCGTAGCCCTGCTCGTCGTAGAACAGCGGCGAGCCGTCGCTCCACAGCGACTGGTGGCAGTGCATCCCGGAGCCGTTGTCGCCGAAGATCGGCTTGGGCATGAAGGTCGCGGTCTTGCCGTTCCGCCAGGCGACGTTCTTGATGATGTACTTGAACAGCATCAGGTCGTCGGCCGCGGCCAGCAGGGTGTTGAACTTGTAGTTGATCTCGGCCTGGCCGGCCGTGCCGACCTCGTGGTGCTGGCGCTCGACGCTGAGCCCGGAGGCCTCCAGTTCGAGCGACATCTCCGCGCGCAGGTCCGCGAAGTGGTCCACCGGCGGGGCCGGGAAGTAGCCGCCCTTGTAGCGGACCTTGTAGCCGCGGTTGCCGCCCTCCTCGACGCGACCGGTGTTCCAGGCGCCGGCCACCGAGTCGATCTCGTAGAAGGACTTGTTCTGCTTGGTCTCGAAGCGCACGTCGTCGAAGACGTAGAACTCCGCCTCGGGGCCGAAGTAGGCGGTGTCGGCGATGCCGGAGGAGGCGAGGTAGGCCTCGGCCTTCTTGGCCACGTTGCGCGGGTCGCGGCTGTACTGCTCGCCGGTGATCGGGTCGTGGATGAAGAAGTTGATGTTGAGGGTGGAGTCCTTGCGGAAGGCGTCCAGCCGTGCCGTGCCCAGGTCCGGGATCAGGGCCATGTCGGACTCGTGGATCGCCTGGAAGCCGCGGATCGAGGACCCGTCGAACATCAGCGTCTCGGCGGGGTCGAAGGACCCGGCCGGAACGGTGAAGTGCTGCATCACGCCCGGGAGATCGCAGAACCTGACGTCGACGAACTTGACGTCGTTCTCCGAGATGTAGCGGGACACCTCGTCGGCGTTGTTGAACATCCATCCTCCTCGGGCCCGGCAAGCGCCAGGGTTGCAGCTCGGTTGGCGTCACAGCCGGCCCGCCGGTCCCGCCGGCGGTACCGGTGTGGCCACGATAGGAACAGGCCGTTTCTCGCTTGTGACTCGTATGTTTCGTCGATGTTAACCGCAGCAGGTCAAGGAGCGGGGAACCCTTGTGTTTCCTGGGTTTGTGGCGGACCACACCTTGGTCAGGGGTTCACTCGTTGGGGAGTGGACTAGACCACTGTGGGGTGCTGTGGGGAAACCGGCACCCGGGCGCAATTCGGTCCACCTCGGGCGGCTACTGTGGCGTTGTGGACGACAGCAGAAAAGTCATCGGATCGTGGATCGAAGGCCCTCAGGTCGGCGGCCCGGCGCAGGACGGGGCCACCGGCTACCGGGGTCAGCGACTGGGGCTGCCCGAGCAGGGGGCAGGTTCGCTCGCCTCGACCGGGCGCCGCCTGGCCGCGGTCGTCATCGACTGGTGGCTGTGCGCGCTGATCTCCTACGGGCTGATCGCGCACGGCAACACGGTGCTCGCCAACTACTGGGCGATGTTCGTCTTCTTCGTGCTGAGCCTGCTCACCGTCGGCACCATCGGCAGCAGCCCGGGCAAGCGGCTGCTCGGCCTGCGCGTGGTCCGGCTGGACGGCGGCAGGGCCACGCTGGGCCAGGTGGCGCTGCGGACCTTCCTGCTGCTGCTGGCCATCCCCGCGGTGGTCTGGGACCGGGACGGCCGCGGGATGCACGACCGGGCGGTCGGCACGGTCGAGGTCCGGATCTGACGACCCGTTCCCCGCAGGCGCCCCGGGGGGAGTCTGCGGGGCGCTCGTGGGCAGGCGGGAACGAGCACGGCCCCGGTCGCGCCCCTCCGGTGAGGAGGCGCGGCCGGGGCCGGCGGTGTTCCGGTTCGGTTTCCGGTTCAGTGGTGGGGGTGCGGACGCCGGGAGCCGGTCAGCGCGGCCGGCCGCCCTTGGGCATCCGCGCGCCCTTGGGCAGCGGGCCCTTGGGGATCGGCGCGTTGGTCATCAGGTCGCCCATCGCCCGCAGCCGGTCGTTGATCTGGGTGACCTGCGACGCGGGAAGGGTCCGGGACATCCGGGTCAGGTGCAGCTGGAGCTTCTTCAGCGGGATCTGGCCCTCGTCGTCGCCGACGATGATGTCGATCACCGGGACGTCGCCGACGACCCGGCTCATCTTGCGCTTCTCGGCGGCCATCAACGGGCGCAGCCGGTTGATGTTGCCCTCGCCCACCAGCACGATGCCGGGGCGGCCCACCGCGCGGTGCACCGCGTCCTGCTGGCGGGTGGCCGCGACCACGGGGGTGACCGTCCAGCCGCGCTTGATGTTGTTCAGGACGGCCGCGGCAGCGCCGGGCTGTCCGTCCATCTGCCCGAAGGCGGCCTTCTCGGCCCTGCGGCCGAAGACCACGACGGCGGCCAGCAGCCCCGCGAAGAGGCCGAGCACGCCCAGGTAGATCGGGTGTCCGATCAAGAAGCCGATAACCAGGAGCACCGCGAAGGTGCCGAGCCCGATACCGGCGATGATGAGACCGATCTTCGGGTCGACCCGCTTGGTCATGGTGTACGCCAGACGGATCTGCTTCAGCCGTCCGGGGTTTTCGTCGGTGGTTTCCTGCCTCGCCATGCCGCCATCGTACGGTGCGACTGATCCGGTTACCCAAGCCCGGGGGTCGGAAACCGTATCGGGTTGATCTCGTTGCGGCGGACGGCCGTCCGTCAGTGCGCCGAGCCGACCAGGACGCTGTGGACGTCCTCGCGGTCCCGGGCATGGCGGCGGTTCTCGCAGACCGCGTCCCAGGCGTTGCGCCGGGCGGTCTCGTGCCCGCCGCGGAGCAGGACGGACTCCGCCATCCGCAGGGCGCCGCCGAGCAGGCCGCCGCTCAGACTCGTGCTGATGTGGCCGGTGACGGGCTGCCCCGCACCGGGTCGTACGTGTTTCGTCGACTGCATCCTGAACCACTCCCCTCGTGGTCGTGCTGTCCGGAACATGAACGTGCTGTTCTGGCCGTGCGTCGGCCGCGTCTCCGGGGTGGCGCCGCGACGGTGCTGTTCCGTCGCGGCGACTTCCACCCCCATCGTCACCACACTGTGTTACCGCGTGGTGACCCCCGGGTCAAACATGCATGAAGCCCTGTGGCGGGTTTCGGGCGATCTGTTCAGACGGTGGCCCCGCGCCGTTCCAGGGCCTGGCGGTAGAGGCGTCCGGCGCGGTAGGAGGAGCGGACCAGCGGGCCTGACATGACGCCGGCGAAGCCGATCTCCTCGGCCTCCTGCTGCAGCTCCACGAACTCCTGCGGCTTCACCCAGCGCTCGACCGGGTGGTGCCTGGGGGAGGGGCGCAGGTACTGGGTGATGGTGATCAGCTCGCAGCCGGCCTCGTGCAGGTCGCGAAGGGCCTCGCTGACCTCCTCGCGGGTCTCGCCCATGCCCAGGATCAGGTTGGACTTGGTGACCAGACCGACGGCCCGGGCCTCGGTGATGACCTTGAGCGAGCGCTCGTAGCGGAAGCCGGGACGGATCCGCTTGAAGATCCGGGGCACCGTCTCGACGTTGTGCGCGAGCACCTGCGGGCGCGACGAGAAGACCTCGGCCAGCTGCTCGGGGACGGCGTTGAAGTCGGGGATCAGCAGCTCGACGCCGGTCCGCCCGGTCGGCCGGTCGGCGGTGACCGCGTGGATCTGGCGCACCGTCTCGGCGTAGAGCCAGGCGCCGCCGTCCTCCAGGTCGTCGCGGGCGACGCCGGTGATGGTGGCGTAGTTGAGGTCCATGGTGAGCACGGACTCGGCGACCCGGCGCGGCTCGTCGCGGTCGAAGTCGGCCGGCTTGCCGGTGTCGATCTGGCAGAAGTCGCAGCGCCGGGTGCACTGGTCGCCGCCGATGAGGAAGGTCGCCTCGCGGTCCTCCCAGCACTCGAAGATGTTGGGGCAGCCGGCCTCCTGGCAGACCGTGTGCAGCCCCTCCTTCTTCACCAGCGACTGGAGAGCCGTGTACTCGGGCCCCATTTTGGCCCGGGTCTTGATCCACTCCGGCTTCCGCTCGATCGGGGTCTCGCTGTTGCGGACCTCCAGACGCAGCATCTTCCGACCGTCGGGTGCGACAGCGGACACGTAGCGGCTCCCTCAATGTTGATCAATATTGATGTGGTGCGGGCTTGATGTGGTGCGGGCTCTCACTCGAACTTCCAGGCGGTCCCCCCAGGGTACGCCTGTGATTCCATGGGCCGGTCGGCCCCCGGGCCACCCTTCAGACGGCAACAGCGGGGGACGGCGGCTGATTCCCGGTCGGTGCCGGGGCGTTGTCCGACCGGGCGGTGTCCGACCGGGCGGTGCCGGAAGGGATGCTCTCGGCAGCGGCGGATCCGCCGAGTACCTCGCCCAGGTGCCGCTGCACCGCGGGCAGCGCCTCGGCGACGGTGACGTCCCGGCCCAGTTCGGTGCTGAGCGAGCCGACCCCGGCGTCGCGGATGCCGCAGGGGATGATCTGGTCGAACCAGGTCATGTCGGGGTCGCAGTTCAGGGCGAAGCCGTGCATGGTCACCCCGCGGGCGACCCGGACCCCGATGGCGGTCAGCTTGCGGTCGTCGCCGCGCTGGCCGGCGTTGGACGCGGCGTACTCGGGGCCGGCCAGCCGGGGGTCCAGGCCGAGCTTGGCGCCCATCCGCAGGGTCAGCGCGCCGATGTCCACCACCCGCTCCTGGTCCACCACGGCGCCGGGAAGCTCCTCGCCGAGCACCCATACGCCGCTGCGGCCCTCGACCCGGGTGGTGGCCACGCCGAACTCGGCGCAGGCCCGGATCAGTGCCTCCTCCAGCCGGCGCACGTAGGCGACCACGTCCATCGGCTCGGGCAGCTTCACGATCGGGTAGCCGATCAGCTGGCCCGGACCGTGCCAGGTGATCTCGCCGCCCCGGGTCACCTCGACCACCGGGGTGCCGTCCAGCGGGTAGTCCTCGCGGCGGGTGCGGCGGCCGGCGGTGTAGACGGGCAGGTGCTCCAGCAGCAGGACGGTGTCCGGTATCTCGTCGGCGACCCGCAGGGCGTGCAGCCGCTGCTGCTCGGCCAGGGCCTCCTCGTAGGGAACCGCCCGCTCGCCGATGCCCAGGTGCACAAAGCGCAGTCCGCCGCCCACCGCAACCGCCCCTCTTCCGTCCGTCTTCCGCCTGCCGTGCCGCAGTCCGTGCCGCAGTCCGTGCTGCAGTCCCTGCCACTCTACGACTGCCGGGACCCGCCGATGGGATGACAGAGATTGAAATCTGTCATCACATCGTGCATAGTTGTCCGCAGAAGGTAGAAGACCCCGAAAGGACCGAACCCTCATGGACTTCCGTCAGCTCGGCAGCACCGGCCCCCGCGTCTCCGCCATCGGCCTGGGCGCCATGGGCATGTCCGGCATGTACGGCCCCGCCGACGAGACCGAGTCGATCGCCACCGTCCACGCGGCCATGGACGCGGGCGTCACCCTCATCGACACCGGCGACTTCTACGGCATGGGCCACAACGAACTGCTGATCCGCGACGCCCTGCGCAGTAGCGGCCGCGACCGCGGCGAGGTGCAGATCAGCGTGAAGTTCGGCGCCCTGCGCGACGCCGACGGCGGCTGGCTGGGCAACGACGCCCGCCCGCAGGCCGTCAAGAACTTCCTCGCCTACTCGCTGCGCCGGCTGGGCACCGACCACATCGACATCTACCGTCCGGCCCGGCTGGACCCCGCCGTCCCGATCGAGGAGACCGTCGGCGCCATCGCCGAGCAGATCCAGGCCGGGCACGTACGCCACATCGGGCTCTCCGAGGTCGGCGCCGAGACCCTGCGCCGGGCCCACGCCGTGCACCCGATCGCCGACCTGCAGATCGAGTACTCGCTGATCTCCCGGGGCATCGAGGCCGAGATCCTGCCCACCGCCCGCGAGCTGGGCATCGGCATCACCGCCTACGGGGTGCTCTCGCGCGGTCTCATCAGCGGCCACTGGCGCGCCGACCAGGCCACGGCCCCGGGCGACTTCCGCGGCATCAGCCCCCGCTTCGCCGCCGGCAACGTCGACACCAACCTCCGGTTGGTCGAGGCCCTGCGGGCGGTCGCCGAGGCCAAGGGCGCGACCGTCGCACAGACCGCCATCGCCTGGGTGCTGGCCCAGGGCGAGTCCATCGTCCCGCTGGTCGGCGCCCGCCGCCGGGAGCGGCTGAGCGAGGCCCTCGGCGCCCTCGACCTCAAGCTCGGCGCTGACGACCTGGCCGCGATCGAGGCCGCGGTCCCGGCCGGTGCCGCCGCGGGCGACCGGTACGCGGCCGCGCAGATGGCACATCTGGACAGCGAGAAGTAAGGCCGGACGACAAGCGATGGCAGAAACACCGCTCACCACCGAGCAGATCCTCGAGGCGGCGGAGGACGTCCTGCGCCGCTTCGGGCCCGCCAAGGCCACGGTGGTGGATGTGGCCCGCGTGCTCGGCGTCAGCCACGGCACGGTCTACCGCCACTTCCCGAGCAAGGCGGCGCTGCGGGCCGCGGTCGCCCGCCGCTGGCTGGACCGCGCCCATGCGGCGCTGCCCGCCATCGCGACCGGATCCCAGTCCCCGGACCGCCGGCTCCGGCTCTGGCTGGAGGCCCTGTACGGGGCCAAGAAGCGCAAGGCGCTCGACGACCCCGAACTGTTCGCCACCTACTCGGTGCTGGCCACCGAGAGCCACGAGGTGCTCGACGAGCACATAAGGACCCTGCAGGCGCAGCTCGCCGTGATCATCGCCGAGGGCCAGGACGACGGGATCTTCGCCCGCGACGGCGACCCGCTGACGCTGGCTCAGATCGTCTTCCAGGCCACCGGCCGCTTCCACGACCCGGTCTACGCACCGGTCTGGTCCGCCCCGAACGCGGACCGCGACTTCGCCGCCGTCGTCGGCCTGCTGCTGCGGGGCCTCGCGGCGCGCTGACGCGCCCTCAGGGTCCGCTGCCACGGCCGTTGTCGGCATCGCCTCAACGGGGGGATGTTGTCACTCGATCGGACGAACGTAGAGACGTATTCGGCCATACGGGTCAAATGCTCGCTACATTCACGCCGTTCCCGTAGGGAGCTCGCGGGGCGTTCCGGGGAGCGCACCCCGGTGCCGCCGAGAGCCCCCGGAAGGTGAGTGCCCTATGCCCCAACGGCCAGTAACCGAGCGGCCGTCGACCGAGCCGCGTCCGGACCGCAGCCCAGTCCCGGACCTCCCTCGGTCGGTCGACCACCGGATCAGCCCGCCCCGGGCTTTGGAGCCATCCATGAGTCCCGGTCAGGCCCGTCCCGTCCCGCACCAGGCGTCGCAGCCCGAGGTCCGCTCCCAGGCCGACAGGTCGCAGAACGCACGGTTGGCGGCGCTGATCGAGGAGGCCGGGTTCTCCCACGCCGGCCTCGCCCGGCGGGTCGACCAGCTCGGCCTGGAGCACGGCCTGGACCTGCGCTACGACAAGACCTCGGTGACCCGCTGGCTCCGCGGTCAGCAGCCGCGCGGGGCGACCCCCGCACTGATCGCCGAGGTCTTCACCCGCCGCCTCGGCCGCCGGCTGAGCGCGCAGGACCTGGGGCTGGACGCCTGCGCGCCGGTGTACGCGGGGCTGGAGTTCGCCGAGACCCCGGCCGAGGCGGTGGACATCGTCAGCAGCATGTGGCGCAAGGACACCGGCGCCCACTCGGAGCTGCGCCGGATCGCCTTCACCCCGGCCGGTCTGGTGGTCCCCAGCCGGGACTGGCTGATCGGCCGCACCGACGACCGGGTCGCCAGGGAGACCCCGCAGGAGCTGGGCATCGCCGCCCCGCCGCTGCGTCCCGGACTGCGCCCCGGGCATCCGGCCGGGCACTCGGGCATCCCCGCGCAGACCCGTCGTCCGCTCACTCCCGGAGCACTGGGGGCCGGCGGCCCGGTCGGGGCTCCGGTGGGGGGCTCGGGCGGGATCGGCCACGGCGAGCTGCTGCCCGCCCCGGCCCCGCCGGCCCACCCGCCGCGCGGACTGCAGCGGGTCGGCCGCGGCGACGTCGCCGCGGTCCGCGCCGTCGGCGACCTGTTCCGTTCGCTGGACAACGCCTACGGCGGCGGGCACGCCCGGCAGGCGCTGATCCGGTACCTGGAGAGCGAGGCCGAGCCGATGCTGCGGGGCCGCTACAGCGAGCCCATCGGCCGCTCGCTGTTCGGCGCCGTCGCCGACCTCACCCGGCTGGCCGGGTGGACCTCCTACGACATCGGCGCGCACGGTCTGGCCCAGCGCTACTTCGTGCAGTCGCTGCGGTTGGCCCAGGCGGCCAACGACCGGCTCTACGGCGCGTACATCCTGGTCACCATGAGCCGCCAGGCGGTCTACCTGGGCCACGGCCGGGAGGCCGTGCAGCTGGCCAGGGTGGCCCAGCAGGGGATCGGCAGCGCGGCGCCCAGCCCGGTTCAGGCCCTGATGCACGCGGCCGAGGCGCGGGGGCACGGGGTGATCGGCGACGCCCGCTCCTGCACCACCTCGCTGGTCCGCGCGGAGCGGGCGCTGCAGACCGCGCGCCCCGGCGACGACCTGCCGCCGTGGGCCCGCTTCTTCGACGAGGCCCAACTCGCCGACGAGTTCGGCCACTGCTACCGCGATCTGCAGCAATGGCGCCCCTGCGCGCAGCACGCGGAGCGGTCGCTCCGGCTCCGGGCCGCGGGCTACGCCCGCAGCCGGGTGTTCTGCCGCATCGTGCTGGCCACGGCGAGGCTGGGGATGGGCGAGATCGACGAGGCCTGCACCGGCGCCACGGAGGCGCTGCGCGGGGCCGCGGAGATGCGGTCGCTCCGTGCGGTCGAGTACGTCCGGGAGTTCAGCCGTCGGCTCGGGCCCTATCGGGGGACCACGGCCGTCCGCAGCTTCGAGGAGGCGGCGCATGCGGCCGGGGTGATCTGACGGGTTGTTCCTGGTTGCTGTTCGCGCAGTTCCCCGCGCCCCCGAAGGGGCGCGGGGAACTGCGCACATCAGGCAGCCCGCTCTGCCCCGGTCACGTCGGGCACCCCCAGGTCCCGCAGGACGGCGACGGCCGCCCGCCGCCCCGAGACCAGGGCTCCCTGGACCGTGCTGGTGTCGCGGTGGTCGCCGCAGACGTAGAGGCCGTGCAGCACCCGCACGGGTCGGCGGAAGTGGTGCGGCGGCACCATCGCAGGGAGGGCGTCCGGGACGTGGCGTACCGTCAGGAACTCCCAGCCGGACGGGTCCACCCCGTAGAGCCGGCCCAGGCGCCGCCGGACCTGCGGCTCCAGTGCTGCCGGGCCGTCGGGCCCGAAGTGCGGGCGGCCCAGCACCGTGGAGGAGATCAGCGCGCCGCCGCCGGGGGCGTAGCTGCGGTCCACCTCGCTGAGGACCAGCGTGTGCGCCACCGGGGAGCTGCCCCGGTCCGCGTCCAGCAGCAGCTGCGGCGCGGCCAGCGGCGGGGCGGCGGCGACGTGGTAATAGGTGGTCACCGGGTGGTGCCCCGGCTGGTGCAGTCCGGGCAGCAGCTCGCCCGCCGAGCGGGCGTCCACGGCCACCACCACCGCCCGGCAGGGCACCCGGCCGTGCCGGGCGGTGTCGACGCCGTCCGCCGAGACCGAGGCCACCCGGACGCCCAGCCGGACCGTCCCGGCCGGCAGTGCCTCGGCGAGCTGCGCGGGGACCGCGCCGATGCCCCCGGCCGGCAGGCTGAGCCCGCCGCGGGCGTAGCCGCGCAGCACCAGGTCGGCGACCCTGCTGCTGCTGGCCAGGTGCGGGTCGCTGAGCAGCGCGGCCAGCAGCGGGCGCAGAAAGCTCTCGACGGTCCTGGCCGGGATCCCGCGCAGCGCCAGCGCCTCGGCGGCGGTGCGCTCGGGGCGGCCCAGCAGCCGTTCGGTGGGGGTCGCGGCGAGCCGCGCCAGGGCCGCGCCGAGGCGGGCCTTGTCCCAGGGGGCGCCGATGGGGGCGCGGACGGAGTTGAGCGCGCTGCGGGCCCCGGGGGCCGCCCCGATCCGGTGCCGCCGTCCCTGCTGATGCACCAGCACCTCGGGGCTGAGCGGGCGCAGTTCGAGCCGCTGCAGGTCGAGGCTGTGGTCCAGGTCCGGGAACGAGGGATTGAGCAGGTGCGAACCGTGGTCGAGCCGGAAGCCGTCCTGGTGGTCCCCGGCCGACCTGCCGCCGATGCGGCCGGTGGCTTCCAGGACGGTGACCGCCAACCCGGCGGCGGTGAGCTGTCGCGCGGCGGCCAGTCCGGCGAGTCCGGCTCCCACCACGACCACGTCGACCGGGCTGGGCTTGCGGTGGAGCAGAGGCGTTGCGGGCACGGTGCGGCTCCCTCCAGGTGCCTCGGCCGGCTGACGCCGACCGGTCCCCCCGTCCATGCCCGGTCGAGGTGCTGATCAGACCGCCGGTTTCGGACGGAGTGAACGCACGGCGACCGTTCGACGACGGCGGGTGACTGTGGGGATGGGGGAGGGGCGCAGGCGAGCGCGGAGGGTTACTGATGCGTCGGCGTGCGCCCCCGCCGTGCGCCTGTACGCCGTCCGCGCCGCCGACCGCGGAGGGGCCGCCGGGCACGGAGCGTGCGGGCGGGCACGGGGCATACGGACGGCGCGTCAGGTGCCGCTCAGAGTGCGGCTTCGATGGCCTGGTCCACGGTCGGGTGGGCGAAACGGAACCCGGCGTCGAGCAGCTTGGCGGGAACCACGCGGTGGCTCCCCACCACCTCCACCGCCATCTCGCCCAGCACCAGCTTCAGCGCGAACTCCGGGACGGCGGCCACGGTGGGGCGGTGCAGCACCCGTCCCATCGCCTCGGTCACCTCCTGGTTGGTCACCGGGTCCGGTGCGCTCAGGTTGAACGCACCGCTCAGCGACTCGTTGTCGACCAGGAAGCGCAGCGCGGCCACCTCGTCGCGCAGCGAGATGAAGCTCCAGTACTGCCGGCCGTTGCCCAGCCGCCCGCCCAGGCCCAGCTTGAACAGTGGGAACAGCCGCCCCCAGGCGCCCCCGTCGCCGGCCACCACCAGCCCGGTCCTGGCGTGTGCGACCCGGATGCCGGCCGCCTCGGCCGGGGCGGTGGCCCGCTCCCACTCCACGCAGACCCGGGCCAGGTAGTCGCCGCCCGCGGGTGCGGTCTCGTCGATGATCCGGTCCCCGGTCTGCCCGTAGTAGCCCACCGCCGAGGCACTGACCAGCACCTTGGGCGGCTGCTCCAGCCCGGCCAGGGCGTCGGCGACGGTAGCGGTGCCCAGCAGTCGGCTCTCGTGGATCTCCCGCTTGTAGGCCGCGGTCCAGCGGTGGTCGGCGATGCCGGCGCCGGCCAGGTGCACCACGGCGTCCAGCGGCGCTCCGTCGGCGCCCTTCGCCAGGGCGGCCCGGTCGATGGCCCGCAGCCGCGGGTTCCAGCGGACCTCGGTGCTGCCGTCCCCCCGCGGAGCGGGCGGACGCCGCACCAGCCGGACCACTTGGTGGCCGTCCTCCAGCAGCGAGCGGACGAGGGCGGACCCGACGAGGCCGGTCGAGCCGGTGACAGCGATGCGCATGTCGCCATCCTGGCAGGTCGCCGTAGTGGCGCTGCGGAGGTACGGGGTGATGTCGGACGTCGGGTGCGGGTTGTGTGTGGTTCCTGTTCGCGCAGTTCCCCGCGCCCCTCAGGCGTTGCAACTGGGCCAGTTGCAGTTGCCAGGGGCGCGGGGAACTGCGCGAACACCAACCAGGCACATCCCGCAGCCGACAACGTGTCAGAAACCCGTTACCCGCCGAACCGCTCCCAGAGGCGGGGGAAACGTTCCGCCATGATCCCGGCGTTGTCGAAGTCGAAGGACCTTCCGGTCGGCTTGCCCGACCTGACCTTGATGCCGAGGTCCGGCAGCGGCAGTCCGGTGAGCTGCTCGTGGGCACGGTCCGCGGCGTCGCCCAGCTCCTCGGCGTCGCCGTCGTCCTCCTCGTCGAAGTCCGGGACCAGGTCGGCCAGCTCGTCCGGTTCGGCGAGCGCGCCTTCGAACACCTCGCGGCCCTGGCCGATCAGCCAGCAGCAGAAGTAGTCGAAGGCCTCGTCGTTGGCCCCTCCCAGCAGCAGGTCCGCGGCTCCCCACAGGTCCCAGCGCCAGGCCCGCACCATCCGCGCCTCGAACAGCCTGGCGAAGTCGATCACCTCGTCGGGCGTCCGCTCCACCAGCCTTTCGACCAGCAGGTCGGCATGCTCCACCGGGTCGCCCTGAGCTCCCTCACGGGTCTCGTCGATCAACTGCCAGAAGTCCGTCTCGTCCATAGCCCTGATCCTCGCAGGTCTCCGGGGACGCCGCTGCCCCCGTCCCGCCGAAGCGGGGACGGGGGCAGCGGTCAGGAGGGGTCAGAGCCCGAGGTCGCCCTCGAACGCGCCTTCCTCCAGGCGGGCCTTGACGGTGCCCAGGAAGCGGGCGGCGTCGGCGCCGTCGACCACGCGGTGGTCGTAGGACAGGGCCAGGTAGACCATGTCGCGGACGGCGATGGTCTCGCCGAGCTCCGGCGTGGTGACCACCACGGCACGCTTGACCGTCGCGCCGATGCCGAGGATCGCGACCTGCGGCGGCGTGAAGATCGGGGTGTCGAACAGCGCGCCGCGCGAGCCGGTGTTGGTGACGGTGAAGGTGCCGCCGGACAGCTCGTCCGGCTTGACCTTGTTGTCCCGGGTACGGGCGGCCAGGTCGGCGGTCTTCTTGGCGATGCCGGCGATGTTGAGGTCGCCCGCGTCGTGGATGACCGGGACCATCAGGCCGCGCTCGGTGTCCACCGCGATGCCGATGTGCTCGGCGCCGTGGTAGGTGATCGTGCCCTCGGCGTCGTTGACGGTCGAGTTGACGATCGGGTTGGACTTGAGCGCCTCGGCGGCGGCCTTCACGAAGAAGGGCATCGGCGAGAGCTTGACGCCCTCACGGGCGGCGAAGCCGTTCTTGGCCTGGGCGCGGAGCCGCATCACCTTGGTGACGTCGACCTCAATGACCGTGGTGAGCTGGGCGGTGGTCTGGATCGCCTTCAGCATGTTGTCGGCGATGACCTTGCGCATGCGGGTCATCTTGACCGTCTGGCCGCGCAGCGGGGAGGCCTCGGCGACGGTCGTCGGGGCCTTGGCGGTGGCAGCCGCGGCAGCCGGGGCGGGCGCGGCCGCGGCCTTGGCGGCCTCGGCTGCGGCGAGCACGTCCTGCTTGCGGATCCGGCCGCCGACGCCGGTGCCCTTGACCGCGCTGAGGCTGATGCCCTGCTCGGAGGCCAGCTTGCGGACCAGCGGGGTGACGTAGGCGTCGCCGGCGTCGACCGGGGCCGGGGCGGCGGGCGCCGGGGGGACCGGTGCGGCCACCGGGGCCGGGGCCGGGG
>NZ_BBPM01000028.1 GCF_000787775.1 Streptacidiphilus carbonis
CCCGCGGGGCCGGGGCGGGGTCAGACCGTGCCGCCGCCCAGCGTCAGCCCGCCGTCGAGCACCAGGGTCTGCCCGGTGATCCAGGACGCCTGCTCCGACAGCAGGAACGCCACCGCGCCGCCCACGTCCTCGGGCGCACCCAGCCGCTTCAGCGGGTAGGTCGCCGTCACCGCCTCCTCCTGGCCCATGAACAGGGCCTCCGCGAACTTGGTGCGCACCACGGCGGGCGCCACCGCGTTCACCCGCACGCTGGGGGCCAGCTCATGGGCGAGCTGCTGGGTGAGCTGGATCAGCGCGGCCTTGCTGGCCCCGTACATGCCGATGCCCGGGGCCGGACCCAGTGCGCTGACCGAGGAGACATTGACGATCGCGCCGCCGCGCTCGCGCAGCGACGCCTTGTGGACCAGCTGCACCCAGCCCAGCGTGGACACCAGGTTGATGTCCAGGATCTTGCGGGCCACGGACAGGTCCAGGTCGACCATCGGGCCGTAGGCCGGGTTGGTGCCGACATTGTTGACCAGGTGGTCGATCTGGCCGAAGCGCTCCATGGCCCGGTCCACCACCTCGACGCGGTGCGCCTCGTCATGGCTCTTGCCGGCGATGCCGAGGACCAGCTCCGGGCCGCCGAGCCGCTCCACCGCCGCGGCCAGGCTCTCGGTGTCCCGGCCGGTGATCACCACCCGCTCGCCCCGGGCCACCAGCGCCCCGGCGACGGCGAAGCCGATGCCTCGGCTGGCCCCGGTCACCAGCGCGACCTTGTTGCTCGGCGTCGTGTCGTTACCAGTCATTGCGTGCACCCTTCCGGATTTCTGCTAGAGCGTGAGGTCGACCAGCTGCGCGAGCGCGGCCCGGTGCCGGTCGGCGGTGCCCAGGGCGATCGAAGCGCTCTTGGCCCGCTTGAGGTAGAGATGGGCCGGGTGCTCCCAGGTGAAGCCGATTCCGCCGTGCAGCTGCACCGCCTCCTCGGCCGCGACGACCGCGACGGGCGAGGCGAAGGCCTGCGCCAGCGCCGACGAGACGGCCAGGTCGGTCCCGGTCGCGGCAGCGGCGGCGGCGCTCCGGGCGACGGCGCGCAGCTGCGCCACCGACACCCACAGGTCGGCCAGCCGGTGCTTGACGGCCTGGAAGGAGCCGACCGGGCGGCCGAACTGGTGACGCTCCTTCACATAGGCGGTGGTGGTCTCCAGCGCCCACTCGGCGACGCCCAGCTGCTCGGAGGCCAGCAGCGCGGCGCCGGTGGCCAGCGCGGTCCCCAGGACGGCGACTGCGGCGTCCCCGGAAGCGATCCGGCGGCCGGCCGCAGCGTCCAGGACCAGGTCGGCGAGCGGCCTGGTCATGTCCAGACTCACCACCGGCACGACGGTGAAGTCCTCCACCGCGTACAGCCCGGCCGACCCGTCCCGGTCCAGGGCCGGGACCAGCAGCACTCCGGCCGTACGGGCGTCCGCGACCAGGCGCGCCCTCCCGTGCAGCCGCCCGTCGGAGCCGGTCCGGACGGCGGAGGGGAAGGGGGCCGACGGTGCCGTGCCGAAGGGCACGGCCAGGGCGGCCACCAGCTCGCCGGAGGCCACCCGGGGCAGCAGCTCGGTCTCCTCGGCGGCCAGCAGCGCCGCCGTGGCCAGCACCGCGCTGCCGAGGTAGGGGACCGGCGCCGCGGCGCGGCCCAGCTCCTCCAGCACCACGGCGGTCTCCCGCCAGCCCGCCCCGGCGCCGCCCCACTTCTCCGGCACGGCGAGGCCGGTGACGCCCAGTTCGTCCGCCAGCGCCCGCCAGAGCGCGGTGTCGACGGGCTGCTCGCTCTCGGTCCTGGCGAGGGTCGCCGCCTGCGGCGCGCGGGCCGCCAGCAGCGCCCTGACGTTGCCGCGGAGCTCCTGCTCCACCTCGGAGTACTGGAGATCGGTCGATTCGGTCGATTCGCTCATCGCGGCAGGTCCTTCCAGGCGACGTCCTTGTCGACGCGGATCTCCTGGGGCAGTCCCAGGACCCGCTCGGCGATGATGTTCCGCAGGATCTCCGAGGTCCCGCCCTCGATCGAGTTGCCCTTGGCCCGCAGATAGCGGTAGCCGGGTGTGCCGCCCTCCATCGAGGGGTGCGAGGGCCTGCGGAAGGTCCAGTCGTCGTAGACCAGGCCCTCGTCGCCGAGCAGTTCCAGCTCCAGACCGGAGATCTGCTGGTTCAGCCGTGCGAAGGCGAGCTTGGCGGCGGAGCCCTCCGGGCCCGGCTGCCCCGCGGCCAGCTGCTGGCGCAGCCGCTCGCCGGTGAGCCTGGCCGCCTCGGCCTCCACCCACAGCCGCAGCAAGCCGTCCTGCAGACCGGGGGTGCGCAGCTCCGGCCGCTCGCGCCAGGTAGCGGCGACGGTGCCGATCAGCCCTCCCTCACGGGGGAGCGCGCTGCCGCCGATGGCGACCCGCTCGTTCATCAGCGTGGTCTGGGCGACCCGCCAGCCGTCGCCCACCTCGCCGAGCCGCCGGCTGTCGGGGATCCGGACGCCGGTCAGGAAGACCTCGTTGAACTCGGCCTCGCCGGTGGCCTGCCGCAGCGGGCGGACCTCGACGCCGGGCGCGGTCATGTCGCAGAGGAAGTAGGTCATGCCGCGGTGCTTGGGCACCGACGGGTCGCTGCGGGTGACCAGGATCGCCCACTGCGCCTCGTGCGCCAGCGAGGTCCACACCTTCTGCCCGTCCACCACCCAGGAGTCGCCGTCACGGACGGCGCGGGTGCCGAGCGCGGCGAGGTCGGAGCCGGCGCCGGGCTCGCTGAACAGCTGGCACCAGACCTCCTCGCCGGTCCACAGCGGGCGCAGGAAGCGCCGGTGGATCTCGGTGTCGCCGAAGGCCAGGAGGGTGGGCGCGGCCATGCCCAGGCCGATGCCGTGCCGCCCGGGGTCCAGCACGGGGGCTCCGGCGACGGCGAACTCCTCGTTCACCGCCTGCTGCAGTGAACGCGGGGCGTTGCGGCCACCGAGGCCGACCGGGAAATGGATCCAGGCGAGGCCGGCGTCGTAGCGGGCGCCGAGGAAGTCTGCGACGGGCGTGGTGGTGGGGTCGTGCGCGGCCAGCAGCTCCCGTACGGCGGCGCGGAGGGCTGGTTCGCTGATCTCAGGTGTGCTCATGGGGGTGGGACCCTCTCGACGGTGAGCGGGGGATCTTTGACTGCGGGGCGTGCCTGGCTGGTCGTGCAGTTCCCCGCGCCCCCAGGGAGGTGCAACCGGCCCACAGCGGTTCAGTTGCAGCCCCCCAGGGGCCCGGGAACTGCGCGACCAGCTGTCCACGGTCCGCAGCCGACAACTAGTCCAGCGGTCCGCCGGCCACATACACCACCTGGCCGGACACGAACCCGGCCCCCTCGCTGACGAGGAACGAGACGGTGTGCGCGATGTCGTCCGGGACGCCGACCCGCGCCACCGGGATCTGTGTGGCCGCTGCCGCCTTGAAGTCCTCGAAGCCCATGCCCACCCGCGCAGCGGTGGCCGCGGTCATGTCGGTGGCGATGAACCCCGGGGCGACCGCGTTGGCGGTGATGCCGAACTTGCCGAGCTCCTTGGCCAGGGTCTTGGTGAAGCCCTGCAACCCGGCCTTGGCGGCGGAGTAGTTGGCCTGGCCGCGGTTCCCCAGTGCCGACGAGGAGGAGAGGTTGACGATGCGTCCGTAGTTGGCGTCCACCATGTGCTTCTGGACCGCCTTGGACATCAGGAACGCGCCCTTGAGGTGCACGTTCATGACGGTGTCCCAGTCGTTCTCGCTCATCTTGAAGAGCAGGTTGTCGCGCAGCACGCCGGCGTTGTTGACCAGCACGGTCGGCGCGCCCAGCTCGGCGACGATCCGCTCGATCGCGGCGGCGACCTGCTCGGCGTTGCTGACGTCCGCGCCGACGGCGATGGCCCGGCCGCCCGCGGCGGTGATCTTCTCGACGGTGTCCTTGCCGGCCGCCTCCTCCAGGTCCACCACGGCCACGGCGAAGCCGTCGGCGGCGAGGCGGATCGCGGTGGCGGCGCCGATGCCGCGGGCACCGCCGGTGACGACGGCGACGCGGGGGGTCTGTTCGGTCATGGCAGTTGTCATTCCTTCGTTGAGGGGGAGTCCGCTGAGGGGGAGTGCGTTGAGTGGGGGTCGGGTCAGTGGGAGGCGGCTTCGGCGCGGTAGGGCTTCAGCTCGCGGTGCGCCAGCGAGCGCCGGTGCACCTCGTCCGGGCCGTCAGCGAAGCGCAGGGTGCGGGTCTGCGCCCACAGGTTCGCCAGCGGGAAGTCCTGGGAGATCCCGCCGCCGCCGTGCGCCTGGATCGCCTTGTCGAGGATCCACTCCACGGTGGACGGCGTGGCGATCTTGATGGCCTGGATCTCGGTGTGGGCGCCCTTGTTGCCGACGGTGTCCATCAGCCAGGCGGTCTTCAGCACCAGCAGCCGCAGCTGCTCGATCCGGACCCTGGACTCGGCGATCCACTCCTGCACCACGCCCTGCTCGGCCAGCGGCTGGCCGAACGCGGTACGGGAGACGGCCCGACGGCACATCAGTTCCAGGCCGCGCTCGGCCATGCCGATCAGCCGCATGCAGTGGTGGATCCGGCCGGGGCCGAGCCGGGCCTGGGCGATGGCGAAGCCCATCCCCTCACCCGCGATCAGGTTCTCGACCGGGACCCGGACGTCGTGGAAGTCGATCTCGGCGTGGCCGCCGTGGGCGCCGTCGGTGTAGCCGAAGACATGCATGCCCCGGCGGATCTCCACCCCGGGCGTGTCGCGCGGCACCAGCACCATGCTCTGCTGCTGGTGCTTCGGCGCGTCGGGGTCGGTCCGGCCCATGACCACCAGGATCTCGCAGGCCGGGTCCATGGCGCCGGAGGACCACCATTTGCGCCCGTTGATCACGTACTCCCCGCCCTGCCGCTCGATGCGGGTGGCGATGTTGGCGGCGTCGGAGGAGGCGACCTCGGGCTCGGTCATGCAGAAGGCGCTGCGGATCTCGCCCTCCAGCAGCGGCTCCAGCCAGCGCTTGCGCTGCTCCGGGGAGCCGAACTGGGCCAGCAGCTCCATGTTCCCGGTGTCGGGCGCGGCGCAGTTCAGTGCCTCCGGGGCCAGGTGCGGCACTCGGCCGGTGATCTCGGCCAGCGGAGCGTACTGGAGGTTGGTCAGCCCGGCGCCGCCGTGCTCCGTTCCTGGCAGGAAGAGATTCCACAGGCCGCGACGGCGCGCCTCGGCCTTGAGCTCCGCCATCACCGGCGGGCGGCTCCACTCGTTCCCGGCGTCGGCGAGCTGCCGGGCGGCCACCGCCTCGGCCGGGTAGACCAGCTCGTCCATGAAGGCGAGCAGTCGTTCCTGCAGTTCGCGGGTGCGGTCGTCGTACCGGAAGTCCATCAGTCTGCCTCCAGCTTGAGAAGGGTCTCCAGGGCGGAGCTGACCAGCGGCGCGACCATGTCGCCCACGTGCGAGAAGCCCTCGCCGACGGTCTTGCCCTGGGTGTAGCGGAAGTGGATGCCCTCGGCGATGACCGCCAGCTTGTAACCGGCGAAGGCCGTGTACCAGGGGAGCGGGGCGAGGTCCAGGCCGGTGCGTCCGGCGTAGCGGTCGAGCAGGTCGTCCATGGGTGGGAAGCCGGCCTCGGCGCTGACCGCGCCGGCGACCGGATTGCCGGGCAGGTCGCGGGAGACGTCCCAGTAGACCTTCATCAGGCCGACGTCTGCGAGGGGGTCGCCCAGGGTCGCCATCTCCCAGTCGAGCACCGCGGCGACGCTGTCGTCGTCGGCGATCACGGTGTTGTCCAGACGGTAGTCGCCGTGCACGATCGCGGGCCGCTGGCTCGCCGGGACCCGCCGGCCCAGCCGCCGCTGCAGCTCGTCCGCCCCGGGGATCTCACGGCTCCGGGAGGCCTCGAACTGCCGGAACCAGCGGGACACCTGACGTTCCAGATAGCCCTCGGGACGGCCGAACTCCGCGAGCCCCACCGCCGACGGGTCCACGGCATGCAGTTCGGCCAGTACGTCGACCAGCCGGTAGGAGAGCGCCCTGGCCCGCTCGGGACCGAGGTCCGCCGAGTCCTCGGCGAACCGGTAGACCCGTCCGGGGACCTCGTCCATCAGATAGAACGGCGCGCCGAGCACCTCGGCGTCGGTGCACAGCAGGTGCACCCCGGGCACCGGGACGCTGCTGCCGGCGAGGGCCGCGATCACCTGGTACTCGCGGGACATGTCGTGCGCGGTCGCCAGCACATGGCCCAGCGGGGGACGGCGCAGCACCCAGCGGTGCCGGTCGTCGTGCAGCCGATAGGTCAGATTGGACTTGCCGCCGCCGATCAGCTCCGCCGCGAGCGACCCTTCCACCAGCGCGGGACGGACCCGGTCGAGGTGGTCGCGGAGGCGGCCCAGGTCGAGGCCTGGGAGATCGAGCGATTGCACGGGCATGCATACCTCCTGGCACGTTATGCGGCAGAGTGGTGCGGAGGGTGGGAGCACCGGTGCCGCTGCCGCCACCATACCGACTGGTAGGTATGTCGGCTAGAGTGGCCCCGGACACACGCCGGGAGTGCTTCGGCGGACGTCGGAAAGGAACGCCATGGACACAGCAACGCGCGGTGCGGCCCCGCCGGTGCAGGAGCGCCTGCTCGCCGCCGCCAGCAGACTGTTCGCCGAGCGCGGCTTCGCCCTGACCTCCGTGCAGGAGATCGTCGAGCGCGCCGGGGTGACCAAGGGGGCGATGTACCACTACTACGCCTCCAAGGACGACCTGCTCCAGCAGATCTACACCCGGCTGCTGGACGTGCAGTCGGCCAGGCTGGAGGCGATAGCCGTCGCCGACCTGCCGGTGCGCGAACGGCTCCGCTCGGCCGCCGCCGACGTGGTGGTCAGCACCCTGGAGAACCTGGACGACGCGATGGTCTCCTGGCGTTCCATGCACATGCTCCCGCAGGAGCGGCTGGCCGAGGTGCGGCTGGAGCGGCGGCGCTACCACGAGCGGTTCCGGGCCCTGATCGAGCGGGGCCAGGCCGAGGGCGTGCTCAGGACCGACGTCTCCGCGGACCTGGCGACCCATCAGTTCTTCGGCGGGGTACACCATCTCGGCAGTTGGTACCACGCCGACGGCGAACTGACCCCCGCCTCGATCGGTGAGACCTTCGCCGACCTGTTGCTCAGGGGACTGGACCCATCCGGGTGATCGTGAATGACCGGAAGGGACCATCCCGGATCACGATTAGGCCGCAGGTCCGATCGGCGTGTCGTCTGGGTTCGGTTGGTTTGTATAGTGTGCGCCAGCAGCCGTCGGTTGCTCGGTGAAACCTCCCCGCACACGGCCCCGGCCGGTACGCGGGAAGCGGGTACGCCGCTGCCATGCCGCGTGTCCCCCTCCCACGGGGGGTGTGCGAAGGCGTTTTACGAGGGACGGTTCTCTATGGTGCTGGGGGAGATCGATATGACGGGTGCTCCGCTCCGCCTCTCCCAGTCACCGGGACAGCTGATTCGGATAGCCCAACAGGTGCATACCAGGCTCTGGGCGGAGCACGTCGGGCAGGACCTGACCGCTCCGCAGTACGCCGCGCTGATCGCGCTGGCCGTCGAGCCCGGCGCGGACCAGCGCACGGTGGGGGAGCGGGCGTCGCTGGACAAGGCGACGATGGCCGAGATGGTGGGCCGGCTGGTCCGCCGCGGTCTGGTGCTGCGCCGCCGCGACCCGGCGGACGGGCGGCGCAAGCTGCTCACGCTCTCGCCGCTCGGCGTCCGGATCGTCGACGAGGTGTCCCCGGGCGTGGCCCGGGTGCAGCAGGGGCTGCTGGAGCCGCTCACCGAGGCCCAGCGCTGCGAGCTGATGTCGGCGCTGGCCCGGATGGCGCGGATGGAGGACATGGCGCTGGAGACCATGGTGGAGGCCAGGCCCATCCTGGACGCGCCCAGGGTCGTCGGCTACCTGATCCGGGTGGCCCAGCAGGTGCACACCCGGCTGTGGACCGAGCTCGCCTCCAATGAGCTCACCGCGCCCCAGCACGCGGTGCTCGCCGCGTTGGCCGAGGAGCCCGGCATCGACCAGCGCACGGTCGGCGAGCGGGCGTCGCTGGACAAGGCGACGATGGCCGAACTGATCAGCCGACTGGTGCGGCGGGGCCTGGTGCTGCGTCGGCGGGACCCCTCGGACGGCCGCCGCAATCTGCTGGCGCTGGCCCCGGCGGGGGCGCAGCTGCTGGAGCAGGTCAACCCGGGCGTCACCGAGGTCCAGAACCGCATGCTCGCCCCGCTGGAACCCGCGGAGCGGGTCCGCTGCGTCGAACTCCTCGCGGTAGTCGCCCGCATCGCGGAGTAGGCACCTGCCTGATGGGCGCGGGGAACTGAACTGCCGACCATGCACCTCCGTGGAGGGTTGGCAGCGCGGTTCCCCGCGCCCATCAGGTCTGCGGCGGTGCGGTCAGAGTGTCGAAGACCTTGGGGCGGGCTGAGCGCAGGGCTGTGGTGATCGCGCCGAGCAGGACCGCGTCGTCGCCGAGACTGCTGGGGGTCACCCGGGGCCGCAGCGGGGTGAGCCGGTGCAGGGTGTCCTCCACGGTCTGCTGGAGCAGGTCCGCACTGTGGCCGACGCCGCCGCCCAGCACCACCAGATCCGGGTCCAGGACCGAGGACACCGCGGCGACCACATGCGCCAGCCGCTCCCCCTCCTGCCGCACCGCGGCCACCGCCGCGGGCACCCCCTCGCGCGCCGCCTCGAACACCTGCTTGGCGCTGAGCGGCCCGCTCATCCCCAGCATCCGGGCGCCCCGGACGACGGCCTCGCCGGACACCGCGTCCTCCAGCGACCCCCGCCGGGGCGCCCCCTCCACCGGGGAGGGCGCGGACGGCGGCATCGGATTGGTCAGCAGCGGCAGGAAGCCGATCTCGCCGGCGGCCCCGTGCGCCCCGCGGAACAGCTCGCCGTCGGCCACCACGCCCATGCCGAGGCCGGTACCGATCAGGATGTAGACGAAGAGCCGGCTGCCGGCCCCCGCGCCGCAGGCGTACTCACCGATCGCGGCGAGGTTGGCGTCGTTGTGCAGGGTCAGCGAGGTCGCCAGACCCTCCCGCATGCCGGCCACCAGACCGCTGCGGCCCCAGCCGGGGAGGTTGACCGCGTAGCGGACCCGTCCGGTCTGCTCGTCGAAGACGCCGGGTGCGCCGACCACGGCCTCGACGATGTCGCCCCGGCCCAGGCCCGCCGCCGCGGTCACCCGCTCGGCCGCGGCCAGGACCGCCTCCGCGACCGCGCTGCCGCTGCGGCCCCGGTTGGGGACGTCCTCGCGGGCCACCACGGTGCCTGCGAGGTCGGCCACGGCCAGCCGCAGCCAGGCCCGGCCGATGTCGACGCCGAGCACGTACCCGGCGGTGGGGTCCACCTCGTAGAGCACCGCCGTGCGGCCCCGGTCCGGGACGACGGTGCCGGCCTCGCGGGCCAGGCCGGCCTGCTCCAGGGCGGCCAGCGCGGCGGAGACGGTGGGCTTGGAGAGGCCGGAGTCGCGGGCCAGCTGCGCCCGCGAGGCGGGCCCGGCCGTGCGCAGCCGCTCCAGCAGCAGCCATTCGTTGTTGCTGCGCAGCCGCCGCCGGTTCCAGCGCTGGTCGACCGGTGGATCGGCGGGGTACTCGATCATGCTGCTCCGGCTGCCTCTCCGGTCGAACGACCAGTCCTCGACTGCTGCGGTGATCACTGTAGTGAGCAAACTCTTGACGCCTTAAGTAAAGATACCTAACTTAATCCCACCCCCAACCCACCGGAGGCCCGCGGTGCCCACTGCCCCTACACCCGCCCCACCGACGACGGAGCCAACAGGCCTGGTCCGGCGGATCGGCCTGTTCCAGGCGACCGCCATCAACATGAGTCAGATGTGCGGCGTCGGCCCCTTCATCACCATTCCGCTGATGGTGGCCGCCTTCGGCGGTCCACAGGCGATCATCGGCTGGATCGCCGGTGCGGTCCTCGCCCTGGTCGACGGCCTGGTCTGGGCCGAGCTCGGGGCCTCGCTGCCCGGCTCCGGCGGCACCTATGTCTATCTGCGCGAGGCGTTCCAGTACCGCTCGGGGAGGCTGATGCCCTTCCTCTTCGTCTGGACCGCGATGCTGTTCATCCCGCTGATCATGTCCACCGGCGTGGTCGGCCTGGTCTCCTACCTGGGCTACCTCTGGCCGGGGATGACCTCGCTGCAGGGAGACCTGGTGGGGCTCGGGGTGGTGGCCCTGGTGGTCGTGCTGCTCTGGCGGCGGGTCGAGAGCATCGGACGGATCACCGTGGCGATGTGGGCGGTGATGATCCTCGCCGTGCTGGCGCTGATCATCGCCTCCTACAGCCACTTCCACGCCGGGCAGGCGTTCGACTGGCCGGCCCATGCCATCCAGCTCACCCACGGCAGCTTCTGGACAGCCTTCGCCTCCGGGCTGACCATCGGCATCTACGACTACCTCGGCTACAACACCGCCTCGTACACCGGCGCCGAGATCAGGGAGCCGGGCCGGGTCATGCCCCGGGCCATCGTCTACTCGGTCATCGCCATCATGTGCATCTACCTGCTGATGCAGATCGGCGTGCTGGGCGTGGTGAACTGGCACGACATGCTGGACACCCACTCGGCGGCCTACACCTCGGTGGCCTCGGTGGTGCTGGAGCGGGCCTGGGGCCACACCGCGGCCCAGGTGGTGACCGTGCTGATCCTGATCACCGCCTTCGCCTCGGTCTTCGCCGGGCTGCTCGGCGGCTCCCGGGTGCCCTACGACGCGGCCCGGGACCGGGTCTTCTTCAAGCAGTACGGCAGGCTGCACCCCAAGCACCGCTTCCCGGTGCTGGGACTGCTCAGCATGGGCGTGATCACCGCGGCCGGCTTCCTGTTCGGCCGGCACACCAACCTGCAGACCCTGATCAGCCTGCTGACCACGGTGATGGTGATCGTCCAGTCGCTGGCCCAGGTGCTGGCGCTGGTGGTGCTGCGCAAGCGGCAGCCCGGGCTGAGCCGCCCCTACAAGATGTGGCTCTACCCGCTGCCCGGCGTGCTGGCGGGCATCGGCTGGCTCGTGGTGTACGGCTTCGCCGACAAGGCGGCGCCGGGGATCCACCCCATCGAGTGGTCACTGGCCTGGCTGGCGGCCGGCTGCATCGCCTTCGTGCTGTGGTCGCGCTTCGAGAAGGTCTGGCCGTTCGGGCCCAAGGAGGTCCGCGAGGAGTACCTGGAGCGGCAGCGCGAGGACGCCGCCGTGTCGGCCTAGACCCGCCGGGCGGGCGCCGGGTGCCCCGTGCGGCGGATTCCGTCGCGCGGGGCGTCCCGGTGCCTGCCCAGAATGGGTCCATGGCCAAGAAGAGTGACACCGCGGCGGGCCGCAAGGTCGGGGGAGTGACCGTCAGCGCGCGCATGGTGGTCTTCGCAGTGGTCGCGATCCTCGCGGTCTGGTTCATCCTGATGAACACCTCCTCGGTGAAGATCCACCTCTGGGGGCTCTCCACGGTCAGCTCCCCGTTGTGGCTGGTGCTGCTGGTGATGGCGGCGGTCGGGATGCTGCTGGGGTGGTTCGTGAAGCGGTACCGCGACCGCACCTGACGGCACCGGAAGAGGCGTGCGGGGTTCCGGTTGCGCCCTCGCCGGGTGACCCCCGCCACACGGCCGCAGGCATCCACGAAGCCCGATAGTTGATCCATTCCTTACCTGGGCGCAGCCTGTCGTCCACCTGGGGCCGGGCTGTCCGCCGTTCTGCCGGGGCGGGGTCGCTGCAGGTGTTCCGTCCCTGCTCAGGCCCGGCCGAAGAAATCCCGAAACAAGTGGAACCCGGGGTTTCGGTTGTCCGGGAGCGGGTACCCGGCGATTTCGGATCGGGATCGCGAACGGTGTTCGACTACGGAGTCGCATAGTAGTAAGGGCCTTTGGTCCTGGGCCGACGACCCGCTAACAATGGCGAAGTCGTCACGGCAGCCCCGCTGACCGCACTGCTCATCGCAGTGCCGGTCGAGGGGTTGCCTTCAGTCCGGCACCAACCGAAACCGGGGTGCCCCAGGCGCTGATCCGGCTCCCCAGGGCACCTGTCCCGCTCTGAGGAATCCGTCGGCCAGCCGCCGAGCCAGCCGATTGAGGTCCTCTCCCATGCACCGCAAGCCTGCTCTTCGTGTGCGAAAGCGCACGGCTGCCATCGTCGCCGCCGTCTCCGTCAGCGGTATGGCCGCGGCCGGCGTCGTGGTCGCCGAGTCCTCCGCCGCGACCCCGAGCTCCTCGGTCTCCTCGCAGGCGGACAGCCTGCAGAAGGTCGCCGACCTGCGGACCGCCGCCTCCGCCTCCGCGTCGGCGTCCGCCTCCGCCAAGGCCGCCGCCGAGAAGGCCGCCGCGCAGCAGGCTGCCGCTGCCAAGGCCGCCGCCCAGAAGGCCGCCGCCGCAAAGGCCGCTGCCGCCAAGGCTGCCGCGCAGAAGGCTGCCGCTCAGGCCGCGGCTGCCAAGGCCGCTGCGGAGCGGGCTGCCGCCGACCGGGCTGCCGCCGCCAAGGCCGCCGCCGACAGGCTTGCCGCCGAGAAGGCCGCCTCCGCCCGGGCCGCCGCCGCTGCCAGCCAGCAGGCCGCCTCCCGCTCCCAGACCCGGACCACGCTCAGCGGCAGCCCGCAGTCGATAGCCGCGCAGATCGTGCCGGCCGACCAGCTGGACTCGTTCGACGAGATCATCTCCCATGAGAGCGGCTGGGACGTCCACGCCACCAACGCCTCGTCCGGCGCGTACGGCCTGGGCCAGGCCCTGCCCGGCTCCAAGATGGCCTCGGCCGGCTCCGACTGGCAGAACAGCGCCGAGACCCAGATCCGCTGGGCCCTCAGCTACATGAACGACCGCTACGGCAGCC
The DNA here is from genome assembly GCF_000787775.1 of Streptacidiphilus carbonis. Lineage (GTDB taxonomy): Bacteria > Actinomycetota > Actinomycetes > Streptomycetales > Streptomycetaceae > Streptacidiphilus > Streptacidiphilus carbonis. The sequence goes on from NZ_BBPM01000028.1 coordinate 12,799, forward strand.
CGAACGCCGCCTGGCAGTTCTGGCAGGCCAACAACTGGTACTGACACGCAGCCGGTACCGAGAGGGGCGCTACGACCGGTCCTCCTCGGCCGGTCCGCCCTCCTCGGCCGCCTCCGCCGTTTCCGCGGCCACCTCCGCCTCCGCCGCTTCCGCGGCCACCTCCGCCTCCGCCGCTTCCGCGGCTGACGCGGCGTCACGAAGCTTGAGCGCCTCCTCCAGCGTGGGCGACTGCTCCCAGATGCTGTGGAAGGCCAGCCGCAGCGTCTCCGCGAGCGAGGGGTGGCGGATCACCAGTGCGGTGGTGGCGCCGGTCCTGGCCACCGGGTCGGGCATGTCGCACAGCACCGTCGACCCGTCGGTGACGATCAGCTTCAGCGGCAGGCTGTCGGCGATCCTGATCTCCTCGCCGACCTCGGCGAAGCGGCGGATCACCTCCAGCATGGCCGGGTCGTCCAGCACGTCGCGGCTGTAGAGCGCGCGGTTGGTGCGCCCGGCCGCGTGCATCCGGGCGGTTGCCTCCAGGCCGGCGGTGTTCTCCGACGGGGTCACCCACGGCGGACGGGAGAAGCTCAGCAGCTCGCGCTCGGCCTCGGACTGGATCCGGGCGAAGCGCTCGCTGATGTCCGCCGCGTCCCGCAGCACCTCGACGTAGTCCAGCGGGTCGGTGTGGGTGCGGCCGCTGTCCCAGGTCGGCAGCAGCTCGCGGGCGAGCTCGTCGGAGAGCCGCTCCAGCCGGCCCAGGGAGCGGCGCTGCTGCTCCATCAGCCGGTCGACGGCGATCTCGGGGGCGACGGCGGAGTAGCCGGCGACCCGTCCCGGGTGCAGCACCGCGAGTTGACGCCGGGTCAGGCCCTCCAGCACGTCGTACACCCGCTGCCTGGGCACCTGCGCCTCGCGGGCGACCTCGGCCGCGGTGAAGACGTCGCGTCGGATCAGCGCGAGGTACACCCGCGCCTCGTAGTTGGTGAGGCCGAGCTCTTCGAGGTCCGCTGCGCGCCTGTCGTCCGTTTGCATGGAGGCACCGTAGCGGCGATGGTCCCCGCTTTGGCAAGCCGTGTCCACGACGTGGCTGGAAGTTCCGCCACAGCTTTTCCCCAGGGAGATGTGCTGGGCGCTCAGAACTTCTTGTGGGGTTGTCATGTGTTCGCTAATCTTCTCGGCGCTGAGCACCACTCAACGGGGTGTCAGGTAGCATGTTTTGTCATGTGCCTGGCGTTCCCCCGGGCGGTGGCGGGCCGCTCCACGAAGGCGTCCCGGGTGCCGTCCTCACCCCACCGGAGGGCCGTCTGTTGCACACCCCCAGCACCTCACGCCGCAGACTGCGCAGAGTCGCAGTCGCCTCACTCTCCGCCGCCGCGCTCGTCGGCGGGGTCTTCGCGGCCGCAGCCCCTGCCGGCGCGGCCACCGGCCAGAGCGGATCGTCCGCCGCAGTCCACGTCAAGCACCTCTGTGCCGGCCCGGCCGGTGTGCACCAGATGGCCTGCCTGGCCCTGGCCCGCACCGACGTCACCCAGCCCGCCGCGCTGACCGCCAACGCGGTCTCGCCGCTGGCCACACCGTCCGGCTACGGTCCGACCGACCTGAAGAGCGCCTACGCCCTGCCGGCCAACGGCGGCGCCGGCGCCACGGTGGCCATCGTGGACGCCCAGGACGACCCCAACGCGGAGTCCGACCTGGCCGCCTACCGGACCCAGTACGGGCTGTCCGCCTGCACCACGGCCAACGGCTGCTTCAAGAAGGTCGACCAGAACGGCGGCACCAACTACCCGACCGCCGACTCCGGCTGGGCCGGGGAGATCTCGCTGGACCTCGACATGGTCTCCGCGGTCGCCCCCGCCGCCCACATCATCCTGGTCGAGGCCACTTCGGCGAACATGAGCGACCTGGGCACCGCTGTCAACGAGGCGGTCGCGCTGGGCGCCAAGTACGTGTCCAACAGCTACGGCGGGTCCGAGGACTCCACCGACACCAGCTCGGACGCCAGCTACTTCAACCACCCGGGCGTGGCCATCACCGTCTCCGCGGGTGACAGCGCCTACGGCGCCGAGTACCCGGCCGCCTCCAAGTACGTCACCTCGGTCGGCGGCACCTCGCTCAGCACCGCTTCCAACAGCCGCGGCTGGACCGAGAGCGTATGGTCCACCAGCAGCACCGAGGGCACCGGCTCCGGCTGCTCCGCCTACGACGCCAAGCCCACCTGGCAGACCGACACCGGCTGCTCCAGGCGCACCATCGCCGACGTCTCCGCCGTGGCCGACCCCGCCACCGGCGTGGCGGTCTACGACAGCTACGGCGCCTCGGGCTGGCAGGTCTACGGCGGCACCAGCGCCTCCTCCCCGATCATCGCCGGCGTCTACGCCGACGCGGGCACCCCGGCCGCGGGCACCGTCCCGGCCCAGTACCCCTACCAGCACACCAGCGCGCTGAACGACGTGACCAGCGGCAGCAACGGGACCTGTTCCCCGAGCTACCTCTGCACCGCGGGCGCCGGCTACGACGGTCCGACCGGCCTGGGCACCCCCAACGGCCTGGCCGCCTTCACGGCGGGGAGCAGCACCGGCGGCAACACCGTCACCGTCACCGGACCCGGCAACCAGAGCGGCACCGTCGGCACCGCCGCCTCGCTGCAGATCCACGCCACCGACTCGGCCTCGGGCCAGACCCTGACCTACTCGGCCTCCGGCCTGCCCGCCGGCCTGTCCGTCAACTCCTCGACCGGCCTGATCTCCGGCACCCCGACCACGGCCGGCAGCTCCTCGGTGACGGTGACCGCCACCGACGCCACCGGGGCCTCCGGCAGCGCCTCCTTCACCTGGACCATCGCCGGCTCAGGCGGTGGCGGCGGCTGCACCGCGGCCCAGCTGCTCGGCAACCCCGGCTTCGAGACCGGCAGCGCCTCGCCCTGGAGCGCCACCGCCGGCGTCATCGACAACTCCAGCAGCGAGCCGGCCCACAGCGGCAGCTGGAAGTCCTGGCTGGACGGCTACGGCACGACCCACACCGACACCCTGTCCCAGTCGGTGACCGTGCCCGCCGGCTGCACCAGCGCGACGCTGACCTTCTGGCTCCACATCGACACCGCGGAGACCACGACCAGCACCGCCTTCGACACCCTCAAGGTCACGGCCGCCACGGGCAGCACCACCACGACCCTGGCAACCTACTCCAACCTCAACAAGGGCAGCGGCTACACCCAGCGCAGCTTCAACCTCTCCTCCTACGTCGGCAGGACCGTCACCCTGAAGTTCACCGGGGCGGAGGACTCCAGCCTGCAGACCAGCTTCGTGGTCGACGACACCGCGATCAACGTGTCCTGACCTGCAGCAACGCTTGCACGGCTGCCCTCGTCGCGGGATTCCCGCGGCGGGGGCAGCCGTGCTTACCTGCCGTAAGGCAAGGCTGGTGTTCCGCAGTGTCAGTGGTGCACGATACGGTGCGCACCTGCTCGCATCCGAGCAGCGAACGGTGAACCACCCAGGAGCCCTGCCACCCATGTCCGACTCCCCGGTCGACACAGCGACCGAACCCACTGCGAACCCGCCCGAACCGTCACCCGAGGCGCCCGCCGACGGTCCCAACTACCTGAGCCACAAGCAGATCATGGTCGTCATGGGCGGCCTGATGGCGGGCATGCTGCTCGCCGCCCTCGACCAGAGCATCGTCGGCACCGCGCTGCCCACGATCGTCAGCCAGCTCGGCGGCATCGACAAGCTGTCCTGGGTGGTCACCGCCTATCTGCTGACCTCCACCGCGGCCACCCCGCTCTGGGGCAAGATCTCCGACCTCTACGGCCGCCGGATCATCTTCCAGTCGGCGATCGTGATCTTCCTGATCGGCTCGGCGCTGGCCGGCCTCAGCCAGAACATGGGCGAGCTGATCGGCTTCCGGGCGATCCAGGGCATCGGCGGCGGCGGTCTGATGTCGCTCGCCTTCGCCATCATCGGCGACGTGATACCGCCCCGGGAGCGCGGCCGCTACCAGGGTCTGATGGGCGCGGTCTTCGGCCTGGCCAGCGTGGCGGGGCCGCTGCTCGGCGGCTGGTTCACCGACTCCATCGGCTGGCGCTGGATTTTCTACATCAACCTGCCGATCGGCCTGGGCGCCCTGGTGGTCTGCTCCTTCGCGCTGAAGCTGCCGGTCAACCGCCGTGAGCACAGCATCGACTACCTGGGCTCCGCCGCCATCGTCACCGGCGTCACCAGCCTGCTGCTCTACCTGAACTGGGCCGGCACCAGCTACGGCTGGGTCTCCTGGCAGGGCCTGCTGCTGCTCGGCGGGTCGATCCTGCTGACCGTGGGCTTCGTGGTGATCGAGCAGCGCGCGGCCGAGCCGATCCTGCCGATGCGGCTGTTCCGCAACCCGATCTTCTCGGCCGGCAACGGCTTCGGCTTCTTCGCCGGGTTCGCCATGTTCGGCGGCATCATCTACCTGCCGGTCTACCTGCAGGCGGTGCAGGGCATGTCGGCCACCAAGTCGGGGCTGGGGATGCTGCCGGCCGTCGCCGGGATCATGGCCACCGCGATCACCTCGGGCCGGCTGATGGCCAAGACCGGCAAGTACAAGATCTTCCCGATCGTCGGCGCGCTGGTGATCATAGGCTCGCTGCTGCTGCTCAGCACCCTCAGCAACACCACCGCCTACTGGCAGGTGGCGCTGTACGCCTTCGCCTTCGGCGCGGGCCTGGGGCTGACCATGCAGACCATGGTCACCGCCATCCAGAACGCGGTGGACTTCCGCGACATGGGCGTGGCGACGGCCTCGGCCACCTTCTTCCGGCAGATCGGCGCCTCCATCGGCACCGCGATCTTCGGCACGGTGCTGACCAGCCGTCTGGCCCACTACATGAAGCAGGAGTTCGCAGGCAGCCCGGCCGGCTCCGGCGGCGGCAAGCTGGACGCCAACAACGTCCAGGCCATCCAGCACCTGGCCGCCCCGGCGAAGGAGCACGTCACGGCGGCGTTCGCGCACGCCATCGGCGACCTCTTCCTGACCGGCGTCCCCTTCATCGCCATCGCCCTGGTCTTCGCCCTGCTCCTGAAGGAGAAGCCGCTGGCCACGATGGACCCCTCGGCGGCTCCGCCCGCGCACTAGGGGTTCCGGCCGTCTTCGGCTGCGGACCGTAGTGGGTTTGTCGCGCAGTTCCCGCGCCCCCAGGGGTCTGCAACCGCCTCAGTTGCAGACAGCTGGGGGCGCGGGGAACTGCGCGACAAACCAGGCACACGCCGCAGCCGACATTCGGACGAACTACGCCGAAGCCCGGGCCATCTCGTCCAGCGCCTTCAGCAGCACCGTGAACCGGGGACCGCACCCCACCGGCAGTACCTCGTGCGGCTTGTCGTCGAACAGCAGCACGACCATGTCGTCCGTACGGGCGGTGAGGCTCCAGCCGGGGCCGTCCGCCCGTACCAGCCGGCCGTCCTCGCCGGCGGGCGAGGAGCGCACGCGGCCGGCCGGCGGCGGCGTCCTGGTGTACTCGGTCGCCTCCGCGAGCACCTTGGCGATCGGCTCGGGCACCTCGTCCGGATGCTCGTCGAACTCGACGCTATCGGCTATCTGCTCGCGCCACATCTGCCACTGGTGGGCGATGTCGTCCGCGCCCATCCGGCGCTGGGCCGGCCCCCACTGCTTGGGGTCGGGCGGGGTGAGCAGCGGGTGGTCGTCCTCACCGGGCTCCGGGTCGTGCGGGTCCGGCAGCCCGGGGGTCTGCACGGTCAGCTCCATGGGCCAGCCGGGCAGCGAGTCCACCACGGTGCGGTCGGGCGGGGTCAGGTCGTAGGACATCCCGCAGTCCCAGGCGGCGATGGCACAGCCCACCAGCGCGGCGTCGTCGGAGACCACGGTCCACCGCGCCCCTTCGGCGTCCTGCCCGAACAGCAGTCCGTAGCCGTCGGCCCAGGCCTCCAGGCCGAGCGAGCCGCAGGCGGCCGGATAGTCGTCCCCGAGCAGGCTCGGGAACTGCCCCGGCGTCAGCAGCACCGCGCTGAGCACGTAGAACGCGTCGTCGTCGACCTCCGCCATGGGGGAGCCCCCGCCTCTCTGCGCGCATGCCTCCTGCCCCAACGGCCCCGGAGGTCGGCCCATGGTAGTGAGCCGACCCCGGAAACGGCCAGAGGCTGCTTGCTGTGGGTCACCTGTGCTCCCCGGAGGGCGCGCACGGGTGAGCCCTCAGCCCGCGGTGATCGCGCGCAGGCTCTCCTTGAGCGAGCCCATCGTCGCCAGCACGGCCGTCGGCTCGTAGCCGCAGTGGGCCATGCAGTTGTCGCAGCGGGGGTCCTTGCCGCGGCCGTAGTTGTCCCACTCGGTGCTGTCCAGCAGCTCCTGGTAGGTGTCCACATAGCCGTCGGACATCAGGTAGCAGGGCTTCTGCCACCCCTTCAGCGAATAGGAGGGGATCGCCCAGGGGGTGCACTCGAAGTCGGTCTTGCCCTCGAGGAAGTCGAGGTAGAGCGCCGAGTGGTTGAGCCGCCAGCTCTTGCGGCGGCCGTCGGCGAAGGCCTTCTTGAACATCGCCCTGGTCTGCTCCACGCCCAGGAACCGGTCCTGGTCGGGCGCCTTCTCGTAGGCGTAGCCGGGCGAGATCTGCATCCGGTCGACCTTCAGGTCGTCGTTGAGGTACTGGAGCACCTCGATGACGTCCTGCGGGCTGTCGTTGTTGAAGAAGGTCGAGTTGGTGAACACCGTGAAGCCGGCCGCCTTGGCCTGCTTGATCGCCTCGATGGCCTGGTCGAACACGCCGACCTTGCTCACCGACTCGTCGTGCCGCTCACGCAGCCCGTCGATGTGCACCATCCAGGCGAAATTGCGGTTCGGCTTGAACTTGTGCAGATGCTTGGGCAGCAGCACGGCGTTGGTGCAGAGCACCACGAACTTGTTCTTGTCCAGCAGCGCCTGCGTCATCTCGGCGATCTGCGGGTGCATCAACGGCTCGCCGCCGGCCAGCGACACCATCGGTGCGCCGGCCTCCTCGACGGCGCCGACGACCTTCTCGACCGTCATGCGCTGTTTCAGCATGCTGGCCGGTTCCTGGATCTTGCCACAGCCCGCGCAGGCGAGGTTGCAGGCGAAAAGGGGTTCGACCTCCACAATCAGCGGGAACTTCTTCCGCCGAAGGATCTTCTGCTTGAGGAGGTACGTGCCCATCTTGACGGTCAGATTAAGTGGGAGTCCCATGATCACTGTCTCCGTTCCCCCGGGCCCCAGGGTTGGTGCCCTCCACTAACATACAGTCTGTATGGAACAGGATGTAGGTATGTCAGTGCCCAGGATCAGGCGAAGTCGAAGCGCGGAGCATGTCGCGGACACCCGGCGTGCGCTGTTGCGCGCGGCGCGTGAGCTCTTCGCCGAGCGCGGCTACGCCGCGACCGGGACCGAGGACATCGTGGCAGCCGCCGCGGTGACCCGTGGCGCGCTCTACCACCACTTCAAGGACAAGGCGGACCTGTTCCGAGCGGTGATGGCGGAGTGCGCCCAGGAGATGGCGGAGCGCCTGGTCGCCCAGGAGACCGCCCGTGCCGAGACCAACCCCGGCGACGCCTGGCAGCTGCTGCGCAGTGGCTTCCAGTCCTTCCTGGACGCCTGCAACGACGCGCAGTTCCAGCGGATCGTACTCATTGAGGGCCCCGCCGTGCTGGGACACAGCGCCTGGGACGCTCTGGTGGAGGAGCACGGGTACGTCCTGCTGGCCGAGGCGCTGACCGAGGCGATCCGCGAGGGCAACGTGGACGACCTGCCGGTGGGGCCGCTGACCAGGATGCTGGCTGCGCTGATCTCCGAGGCCAGCCTGTACATCGCCAGGGCCGAGGACCATGTCCGGGCCCGCGAGGAGGCCGGCCTGGTACTGGAGCGGCTGCTCATCGGACTGGGACGCGTCCCGGGCGTGTCGCCCGCACTTGTTACCGGCCAGTCATAAGTCTTCCGGAGCAGGCCCCGGTGCCCTACCCTCCTGATTGCGCCACTGATTACTGGCACGGTCGGGGAGGATCGCGATGAGCAGCAGTACCGAAGAGCCGGTGCAGCACGTCCGGGTCGCCGTCGTCGGCTCCGGCTTCGGGGGGCTGGGGGCCGCCGTGCGGCTGCGGCAGGAGGGCGTCGACGACTTCGTGGTGCTGGAACGGGCCGGCTCGGTCGGCGGCACCTGGCGCGACAACAGCTACCCGGGCTGCGCCTGCGACGTCCCCTCGCACCTGTACTCCTTCTCCTTCGCGCCCAACCCGGAGTGGCCGCGGACCTTCTCCGGCCAGCCGGAGATCCGGGCCTATCTGGAGCGGATCGCGGACCGGTTCCGGCTGCGGCCGCACCTGCGGTTCCACCACGAAGTGCTGAGCGCCCGCTGGGACGCCGGGCAGGCCCGTTGGGAGCTGGAGACCAACCAGGGCCGCTACAGCGCCCAGGTACTGGTCGCCGCCTGCGGGCCGCTGGCCGACCCCTCGGTGCCAGACCTGCCCGGCCTGGCCGACTTCCCCGGCGAGGTGTTCCACTCGGCCCGCTGGAACCACGACTACGACCTGGCCGGCAAGCGGGTCGCCGTGGTCGGCACCGGAGCCTCCGCCATCCAGATCGTGCCGATGATCCAGCCGCAGGTCGAACGGCTGGTGCTGCTGCAGCGCACCCCGCCGTGGGTGATGCCGCGGATGGACCGCGACATCACCGCCGCCGAGCGATGGCTCTACCGGCGCCTCCCGGCCACTCAGCGGGCCCTGCGCGCCGCGCTGTGGGGGATCAGGGAGGGCCAGACCCGGATGTTCGTCAACCGCCCGGTGCTGCTGCGGGCCGCCGAGCGGATGGCCAAGCGCAACCTCGACAGCCATATCGCGGACCCGGCGCTGCGGGCCAGGCTCACGCCCGACTACCGCTTCGGCTGCAAGCGGGTGCTGCTGTCCAACACCTACTACCCGGCGCTGGCGCAGCCCAATGTGGACGTCGCCGCCGGGCTCAGGGAGGTGCGCGGCAGCAGCGTGGTCGCCGCCGACGGCAGCGAGCACGAGGTCGACGCGATCATCCTGGGCACCGGGTTCCATGTCACCGACATGCCGATCGGCAGCCGGATCACCGGCGCCGCCGGACGCACCCTCGCCGAGGAGTGGAAGGACGGCATGGCCGCCCTGCGCGGCACCACCGTCAGCGGCTTCCCCAACCTGCTGTTCGTCATCGGCCCCAACACCGGGCTGGGCACCAGCTCCATGGTGCTGATGATCGAGTCGCAGCTGAACTACCTCGCCGACTACCTGCGCCGGCTGGAGGGCACCGGCGCCGCCGCGCTGGACGTCGCCCCGGCGGCCCAGCAGCGCTGGAACGAGGCGGTGCAGCGGCGGATGGCCGGCACGGTGTGGAACACCGGCGGCTGCCGCAGCTGGTACCTGGACGCCAACGGCAACAACACCGTGCTCTGGCCCGGCACCACCGCCCACTTCCGCCGCGAGACCCGGACCGTGGACCTGGCCGAGTACGAACTCGTCGGCAAGCGGGTCCCGGCCCCGGTCCGCGCGGACGCCTGAAGACCCGCAGACCCGCACACCCGAAAGGACCCCACCGGCATGCCCAAGAAGTCCCTGGCAGGACAGGTCGCCGTGGTCACCGGCGCGGCCCGCGGCGTCGGCGCCGAACTGGCCCGCGCCCTGGCCGCCCGCGGCGCCACCGTGGCCCTGGTCGGGCTGGAGCCCGAGGAACTGGAGCGCGCGGCGGCCGAGTGCGGCCCAGGGGCGGGCTGGTGGGAGGCCGACGTCACCGACCTGACGGCGCTTCAGGCCGTCGCCGGGCAGGTGGTCGAGCGCTTCGGCCGGGTCGACACCGTGGTCGCCAACGCCGGCATCGCCATCGGCGGCACCTTCCTGGACTCCGATCCCGCCGCCTTCCAGCGGGTGATCGAGGTCAACCTGCTCGGCAGCACCACCACCGCCCGCGCCTTCCTGCCCGCGCTGATCGCCTCCCGTGGCTACCTGCTGCAGATCGCCTCGCTGGCGGCGATGACCCCGGCGCCGCTGATGACGGCCTACTGCGCCAGCAAGTCCGGCGTCGAGGCCTTCGCCCACGCCCTGCGCGGCGAGGTCGCCAACCAGGGTGTCGCCGTCGGCGTCGGCTACCTCAGCTGGACGGACACCGACATGGTGCGCGGCGCGGACGAGGACGAGGTGATGCGTGAGATGCGCTCCCACCTGCCCTGGCCCACCAACCGCACCTACCCGCTGGCCCCGGCCGTCCAGCGGCTGGCCGACGGCATCGCCCGCCGCTCCGTCCACGTCTACGCCCAGGGCTGGCTGCGCTCCTACCAGTTGATCAGGGGTCAGATCCCGCTGGTGCTGGGCCGGCTGGCCCCGATGCAGCTCCGCTCCCTGGAGCCCCGCCTGCGCGCCACCGCCGCCGACCGCCGCGGCCTGGTCGGCCGCGGCGGCGCAGCCGACGAACAGGCGCGCGCGGCGCGGGACGCCCCGAACGCCACGCGCTAGCCGGCGACCGGCGTCAGTTGACCGAGTCGGGGTCGGGGCCGATGCGGCCGGCCGGGCCCTGGTCCAGGCCGGCGATGGCGGTCAGGTCGGCCTCGTCCAGGGTGAAGCCGAAGACGTCGGCGTTCTGGCGGATCCGCTCCGGGGTGACCGACTTGGGGATGACCACCGTGCCGAGCTGGAGGTGCCAGCGCAGGATGACCTGGGCCGGGGTGCGGCCCAGGCGCTGGGCGATGCCGGTGAGGACCGGGTGCTGCAGCAGGGTGCCCTGGGCGAGCGGGCTCCAGGCCTCGGTGGCGATGCCGTGCTCGGCGTGGAAGGCGCGCAGCTCCGGCTGCTGGAGCAGCGGGTGCAGCTCGACCTGGTTCACGGCGGGGACCACGCCGGTCTCGTCGATCAGCCGGCGCAGGTGCTCGGGCTTGAAGTTGGACACGCCGATGGCCCGGGTGCGGCCGTCGGCGAGCAGCTTGCCGAAGGCGCGCCAGGTGTCCAGGTAGGTGTCCCGCTCCGGGGTGGGCCAGTGGATCAGGTAGAGGTCGACGTAGTCCAGGCCGAGCTTGTCCAGGCTGGCGTCGAACGCGGCCAGGGTGCGGTCGTGGCCCTGGTCGCCGTTCCACAGCTTGGTGGTGACGAACAGCTCCTCGCGGCGCAGCCCGGACTCGGCGACCGCGGTGCCCGTGCCCTTCTCGTTGCCGTAGATCGCGGCGGTGTCGATGCTGCGGTAGCCGGCCTCCAGGGCGGTGCCGACGGCGGCGGCGGTCTCGGCGTCCGGCACCTGCCAGACACCGAAGCCCAGTTGGGGGATCTGGACGCCGTTGTTGAGGGTGACGACGGGCTGGTTCACGCGCAGTCCTTCAGGTGGGGATGAGATGGTGTCGAGCTGTCGTCCAAACTAGTTGCATGCGCTGGCTATTGTAAAATCAACCTATTTTCGCGGAGGTCCGGGCGGTCTCTCTCCGGAGGGCTGGAACCCCAGCGCCTGCTGCAGCCCCTCCAGGGCCGCCACCAGGAGGCCGGCGTCCCGCACCACCAGATGGCGCGGATCGGTGCTCTCCTCGTCCGGGTCGGGCAGCTCCGCCGCCCAGGCCTGGTACTCCAGCCGGACCGGGGTCAGGTCGATCGGCTGCTCCAGCCGGACCGAGCCGGCAGCGCGGGCGGTCTCCTGCCGGAGCACGGCGGCGAAGCGCTCGGCGCCGGGGACGGGGACGGGCGCCCGGGGCGACCCCGGGTCGGCGTCCAGCGGGGGCAGGTGCGCCTCCATCAGCAGCGTGGTGCGGCCCAGGGCCGCCATCGCCGAACGCGCCCCGCTGATCTGCGAGTTCCGCAGGCCGCGGTGGCGCACCGGTTCGTCCGCCGCCTGCCCGGTGGCGGTCAGCAGTTCGGCACGGGCCTGGCGGTGGTCCAGCAGCGCCTCCCTGACGGCGCGGTAGGAGTCGGCCGAGGGCGCCCCGAAGGCGGCCACCGCCGCCGCGGCGTAGTGGCCGCCGGCCTCGACGTAGGCGGCCAGGCGGTCCGGCAGCCGTACCGTCTGCCAGGTGGGGAACAGGGCGTAGGCGATCAGCGCCAGCGCGCCGCCGAGCAGGGTCTGGCCGACCCGCTCCTCGGCCGTGCTGACCAGGCCGCTGCCGTCCATGGCCAGCAGGAACACCACATAGGCGGCGACGCAGGCGCTCATCGCGGCGTAACCGGTCAGGATGGTGAGGTAGGCGCCGCCGATGGCGACCACGGCCAGGCCGGTGAGCAGCCGGTCGCCCGGCGCGGCGGACCAGATGACCAGGCTGGCCAGGACCACGCCGAGGGCGGTGCCGACGATCCGGCCCACACCCCTGGAGTAGGTCTGCGAGAAGTCGGGCCGCATCACCATCACCGCGGTCAGTGGCGCCCAGTAGCCGTGGCCGAACGGGAGCAGCATGCCGATGGTCTCGCCGACCGCGGCCACCACCCCCACCCGCACCGCGTGCCGCAGCACCGGCGAGGACCAGTGCCAGTTGCGCCGCACCGCGTGCACGGCGACCGGCAGCAGCTCGTGCACCGAGGGACGGGAGAGGGTGCCGAGGCTGGAGCCGTCCCCGTCGCCGCCGGGGGACTCCAGCGAGTCGGCGGTGTCCGCGAGCAGTCCGATCAGCAGCAGCGCCGACTGCCGGGCGGCGCCGGTGAGCACCGGTCCGGTCGAGCGCAGCGCCAGTGCCCGGTAGGTGCGCTCGGGGACGGCGACCGGACGGCCGGTGCGGATGGAGTGCGCCACCGCGTCCAGCACCTGGGCGGCGGCGCCCAGGATCTCCCGGGCCCGGTCCCGCTCCGGACCCTCCTCGTCCGCGCCGACCCGGGGGTCGGCCAGAGCGGCCATGGCGGGGCGCATCCGCTCCATGGTGCCGCGGCGGCCGGCCAGCTCGGGCGGCCGGGTCCGGGCCTGACGGCGGGTCACCGTGGCGGCGCTCCTGGCCACCATCAGCGGATCCGGGTCGAAAGCGGCGAAGGGGTCGTGCCGCAGCCGCCGGGCGTAGTCGGCCATCGAGGCGTAGGCGTCGGCGAGGGCGTCGCGCTGCGCGCCCCAGCGCCGGATCGGCCAGACCACCACCAGCAGCGCCTGGACCAGCCCGCCGGCCGCGATCACCCCGGCGTGGGCGAGTGCCTGCGGGATGTTCTCGGTCAGCGCGACCACGACCAGCATCGCCGGGATGGTGTTGGTCGCGACCACCCCGGCGGCCTGGCCGAGCGACCAGGCCAGCCCGCCCATGAACGCCCAGAGGCCGACCACCAGCACGAACAACGGGGCCCAGGGCGAGGCGAGGTAGCCGACGAAGGTGCTCAGCGACAGCCCGGCGGCCGCGGCCAGGGCGAGCAGCGGACGGGGGCGGTAGCTGCGCTGGAAGGTCGCCACCCCGGCGATGAACGCGCCGATCGCGGCGGAGGCCGCCAGCTGCGGATTGCCGAGCAGCAGTGCGCCGAACGCGGCGATCCCGGCCCCCACCGCTCCGCGCAGCGCCCGCAGCGGCTCGTTGTAGGCGCGCTGCAGGGTGAAGCCGGAGCGGGCGGTGCTCTTGAGGGCCGTGATCCAGGGCATGCGGCTGAGCCTAGGGCCTGGTCCGGGTACTGCGGCTAGGTCCTGGGGCGCTCGTTCCAGGCGGCCATGGCGTGCTTGTCGTGTTCGACGCCGAGCCGGCTGATGGTCCCGGTGGCGAGCATGAAGAGGGAGCCGGAGGCGGCCGGCAGCCCGAGGTAGCGGGCCGTCAGCACCCGCAGGAAGTGGGCGTGCGCGACCAGGGCGACGTCCCCGCCGTCGGCGGCGCGGAGCTCCTTGTCGACGACGGCGAGCACCCGGTCGGCGCGGGCGCCGATCTCCTCGGGGGTCTCGCCCACGTGGCCGTCCGGGCCGGGGACGACCCCGTCCGTCCAGAGGTCCCAGTCGGGGCGGGTCCGGTGGATCTCGGCGGTGGTGATCCCCTCGTAGCCGCCGTAGTCCCACTCGTGCATGTCCTCGACGATCCGGGCGTTCTCCAGCCCGGCCAGCCCGGCCGTGGTCCGCGCCCGCAGCATCGGGCTGCACAGGGTCACCGCGACGGGGTGCTCGGCCAGCATCCCCGCCAGCGCCCGGGCCTGCCGCTCGCCGTTGGCGGTCAGCGGACGGTCGGTGTAGCTGGTGTGCCGCCCGGCCTCGCTCCAGTCGGTCGCGCCGTGCCGGACCAGGATCACATCGCCCATGCCGCTCATCACTCCCACGTCCCCGCGTCGCCCGATGCCTCACATCCTGCTCGATCTTCGCACGGGCCGGGACACAGGCAGGGGCGGGGGAGCCGGGGCGCCGCCGCGTCGGCGGTCACCCTGCGGCGGCGGCCGACGCGTGGGTTTGCCTCAGAGGCAAGATGTTTGCCTGTGCAGGGCACGCAGTGTGAGGCTGGTGCCGTGGACATCAACGGCGAGGTGCTCGGGCTCGGGGCCCGGTTGCGGGAACGGCGGCTGCGCAGTCGGCTGACGCTGGAGGCGGCGGCTGCCCGGACGGGGTTGTCACCGGCCCACCTGTCCCGGCTGGAGACCTCGAAGCGCCAGCCCTCGCTGCCGGTGCTGCTCGGGCTCTCCCGAGCATACGGGGTCCCCGTCGAGGTCCTGCTCGGGGAGGAGGGCGAGGGGCCGTCGGTGGTGAGGGCGCCGGTGCTCCGGGCCGCGGAGGGCGAGTCGACGTCGGCCGGGGGCTGGACCTACCGCCCGGCCGGGGTGCCCGGGCGGGCGATGCAGGCGCTCCGGGTGCACATCCCGGTGCGGGTGCAGGACGCGGTGGTGCGGGTCCACCCGGGCGAGGAGTGGCTGTACGTCCTGGAGGGCCGGCTGGTGCTCACCCTCGACCGCGAGCAGCACCTGCTCGACCCCGGGGACTCGGCGCACTTCGACTCCATGCGACCGCACCGGCTGGTCGCGGAGAGGGAACCGGGGGTCGAGCTGCTCTTCCTCCACACCCTGTTGCAGACGCCCACCGCCGACCTGTGCGTCCACTGAACCGGTCGGATCGAACCGAAGGGATTCCGTCACCATGGCCAGTACGCAGTACCCCGTCGAGGACGGTGGCGCCCGGACCGGGCGCCGGGTCGGCATCCGCGTCTTCATCTACGTCATCGGCCTGCATGTGTTCGCGGGCTTCGTGATGCTGCTCTGCTACCTGGGCCAGCGCGGTCACTGAGGACGGTTCAGGTCAGGACGACCGGGTTGGTGAGGGCCGCCATATGGCCGTTCGGGTGTCGTACTTCGACCCGGACGAAGCCCGATTCCCGGGCCGTGGTGTGCCATTGGGCGGCGCCGGCGCCGTGAGCAGGAAGCTCCGGTGCACGGTGGACCCCTCCGTGGTCGGTGTGGAAGCTGACGGTCGCCCATGGGACGCCGCGTATGTCCGCCCGTACATTCACCGGTTCGCCGAGGCTGTTGAGGCGCTCGCCGATCCCCGCGCCGTGTCCGGCGGCGGTCGCGGTCAGCGACAACCCCACCGCGGCCGATTCGGCGATCCAGCTCCGGCCCGCACGGATGCCGGCCAGGATCGCCCGGGTGCTCAACTCCTCGGCCAGGACGACGGTGTGCGGGAGGGAGAGCTGGCCCGCCAGATGGGTGTCGCTGTTGCCCATGGCCGGCCGCCAGCTCCCGTCGCGGAGGTCGGCGGCGGTGAGGGCGGCGGCCCACTCGGCCAGGGCCCTCTCGTTGTCGGCGTTCCACGGCCGGTCCGACGCCCACTGGCCGTTCCACACCTCGACCACGTCGAACCCCTGGAGCGGATAGGCGAAGTCGCCGGTGGGGTAGGGCGCGTGCGGGTGCGCCGCCACGCACAGCCCGCCGACCCCGTGCACCCGGTCCACCTGCTCGTCGACCAGGTGGTCCTGGACGCCGTAGTCCCAGTCGACCGACTGCCCGGGCCCGATGCCGAGGGCGAGCCAGTGGCCGGTCTGCGTGGTCGCCTCCTGACCGAGGATCACCAGCAGGTCCGGGCCTGCGTGAGCGGCCCAGGCACCGTGCCCCTCGGCCGTGTTGTGCTCCGTGGTCGCGATGAAGTCGAGCCCCGCCGCGCGGGCGGCCGCCGCCAGCTGCTGCGGGGTGAGCTCGCCGGCGGTGGAGAGCACCGAATGGACATGGCAGTCCCCGCGGTACCAGCTGCTCCTGGGCATTCCGCACCTCCGTGTCGGTCCTGTCGGCCGAACGCCGGAGGTGCGTGCCGCGTTCCCCCGGGCGGGTGCTGACGTTCCGTCAGTGCTGGTGGTGCTCCATGGCCGCGTGGTCGTGCCCGGTGTGGTCGGAGTCGGGGGAGCCGCCCATCATGCTGAGCATCCGGCGGCCGCCGGTGCGGGCGAAGCGGTAGAGCAGGAGTGCGGCCAGGAGCAGGAAGGCGATGTTGAGCCAGGTGGTGTAGTTCCAGCTGACGCCGTCCATCGGGATCTTCGCCCGGGCCTGGTCGGGGATCAGGCCCAGGCCGCCGAAGGCGAACTCGATCGCGTAGCCGGCGACGACCATGGCGGCGTAGAAGGTCGCGGCCAGGAAGGCGGTCATCCGCCAGCCGTAGTACTTCCTGTAGATGTTCAGGATCGGGAGGATTAGCAGGTCGGCGAAGATGAAGGAGACCACGCCGCCGAAGCTGATGCCGCCCTTCCAGAGCACCACCGCCAAGGGGACGTTGCCGATGGAGCAGACGAAGGAGAAGACCGCGACCAGCGGGCCGACGAGCGGGCCCCAGAGCTTCGCGGCAAGGGGGTGGCCGTCGAAGAAGAAGGTGCGCCAGAAGCTGTCGGGGACCCAGGCGGCGATGGCGCCGGCGATGAGCAGGCCGACGACCAGGTCACGCAGGATCGCCGCCCACTCCATGACGAAGACGTGCGCCACCGAGGTCCAGCCCTCGCGGGAGAACAGGCGCTTGGCGAAGGAGCCCTCGCTCTGGACGGACATGTCCATCGCGGCGTGGCCCTCCATCGAGCCGGCCCGGCCGTGGTCGGCTTGTTCGCGGGCCTCCCGGAGCAGCTTGTCGCGCAGGAAGAGGCGGAACAGGACGGCCAGGACCACGATCATGATGGGGCCGCCGACGAACTCGGCCGCGGTGAACTGCCACCCCATCAGCAGGGCCAGGATCACGCCCAACTCCACCACCAGGTTGGTCGAGGCGATCTCGAAGGCCATGGCCGCGGTGAAGTCCGCGCCCTTGCGGAACAGTGAACGGGCCAGCGCCACGGCGGCGTAGGAGCAGGAGGACGAGGCGGCGCCGAGCAGCGAGGCCAGGGCCAGGGTGCGGGGGCGGTCGTCGCCGAGCAGGCGGACCACGGTGGACTTGCGGACCACCGACTGGACCACGGCCGAGAGGGTGAAACCCAGGATCAGGGCCCAGGTGATCTCCCAGGTCATGGCTCCGGTGATGGAGAGTGCATGGGTGAGGGCGTGCCAGAGGTCGTTCATCTCGCGCCGTCCGGGGGTGTGTGGCGGTCTGGGTGGTCGTGCTCCCGAGCAACGACTATACCCCCCAGGGGTATTCCACGGTGCTGTTGTGACGCGCCCGCTCGGCGGCCCAGGCGGTGAGATGGGCCTCCAGACTGGTCTCCGGATCGGAGCGGACCAGGGTGCGGTCGCCGCTGCTCACGGCCGCGAGGAAGGCGTCGACTAGGCGGTCGTCGCCGTCGCCGTGGCCGCCGAGGTCGGTTCCGGCGGCCATCCCGAAGTCGTGGACGGTGCTGGTGCCGGTGCGGAAGTCGGTGACGGTCGCGGTCATCCCGTCGCCGTCCAGTTGGCCGTGGCTGCCGAAGATCCTGGTGCGGCGCGGCCCCATCGCGGTGAACGCCGTCATGGTGAAGGAGGCGGTCGTGCCGCCCTCGTACTCCAGGTTGACGACCTGGTGGTCGACCACGTCGTTGTCGCAGGTGTAGACGCAGCGCCCGTACGGACTGTCGCGGAGCGCGTCCAGCACGCCGGCCGGGGTGCGTTCGGCGGTGACCACCGACAGCGGCCAGTGCAGGCGGCCGCCGCTCCCGCCGTCCGCGCGGCCCCCGCCGCTCCCGCCGTCGTCGGCCAGGCTCTCGGCCAGGACCCGCAGGTAGAGCCGGGGGGCCGAGTACGGGCAGTCGGGTTCGACCGGGCAGTCCAGGCAGTGGTCGGCGGCGCCGGCGGGGCGGTTCTCCGGGCGGAAGTGCTGGAGGCCGCCGAACGAGGAGACCTTGCGGACCGGACGTCCGACGATGTACGAGAGCCAGTCCAGGTCGTGGCCGGACTTGGCCAGCAGCATCGGGACGGCCCGGGCCTCGCGGCGCCAGTTGCCGCGGACGAACGAGTGCGCCTGGTGCCACCAGCCGACCGGCTCCAGGTGCTGGACGGCGATCACGTCGCCCAGCAGGCCGTCGTCGACGAGGGCCTTCACCCCGGCGGTGTACGAGGTGTAGCGCAGCACATGGCAGACCGCGAGGATCACCCCGGACCGCCGCACCGCCTCGACGATCCGGCGGGCATCCGGCTCATTGGTCGCCATCGGCTTCTCCAGCAGGATGTGCAGACCGGCGGAGGCGAAGGCCAGGGCGGGCTCGACGTGGTCGGCGTCCTGGGTGGCGATGACGACGGCGTCTGCCGGGACGCCCGCTGCGGCCAGGTCGCGCCAGTCGGCGAAGGCGGTCGCTTCCGGGTGCTCGCGGGCGGCGTCGGCGGCGCGGCGCGGGTCGGGGTCCGCGAAGCCGGTGACCACGGCGCGGCCGGTGGCCGTTGCATAGCGGGCGTAGCCGCTGCCGCGCGAGCCCGCCCCGACGATCAACAGGCGGACGGGCGAGCACTCCTGAGCTGGTGTCATGCTCCGGAGTATCGCGCCGTCGCGCCGCGGTGGGCAGGGGGCGCGCGGTCCGTCCGCCACGGTCCCGACGGGTCAGGCCGCCGGCTCCAGGGTCCCGTCGCGGGAGACCAGGGCCGCGTAGTGGCCGCCCAGGGCGAGGAGCTCGTCGTGGGTGCCGTGTTCGGCGATCCGGCCGTGGTCCAGGACCACGATCTGGTCGGCGTCGCGGACCGTGGACAGCCGGTGCGCGATGGTGATGGTGGTGCGGCCGGCCGAGAGGGTGTCCAGGGCCTGCTGCACCGCCTGCTCGGTCTGGGTGTCCAGCGCGCTGGTGGCCTCGTCCAGGACCAGCACCGGCGGGTCGCGCAGGATGGTGCGGGCGATGGCCAGCCGCTGCTTCTCGCCGCCGGAGAAGCGGTAGCCGCGTTCGCCGACCATGGTGGCGTAGCCGTCCGGGAGGGCGGCGATGTGGTCGTGGATCTGCGCGGCGCGGGCTGCCTCGTAGAGCTCCTCGTCGGTGGCGTCGGGCTTGGCGAAGCGCAGGTTGTCGGCGACCGAGGCGTGGAAGAGGTACGTCTCCTGGGAGACCACGCCGACGGTGTCGGCCAGCGACTCGAAGCTGAGCTCGCGCACGTCGGTGCCGTCGATCAGCACCCGGCCCGAGGTCACGT
The DNA here is from genome assembly GCF_000787775.1 of Streptacidiphilus carbonis. Lineage (GTDB taxonomy): Bacteria > Actinomycetota > Actinomycetes > Streptomycetales > Streptomycetaceae > Streptacidiphilus > Streptacidiphilus carbonis. The sequence goes on from NZ_BBPM01000028.1 coordinate 32,175, forward strand.
CGTAGAGGCGGGGGACCAGATAGCTGAGCGTGGTCTTGCCGGAGCCGGTCTCGCCGACGACGGCCAGGCTGCTGCCGGCCGGGACGGTGAGGTCGATGTCGGCGAGGGTGGGGCGGGCGCCGGCGGCGGGGTCGTAGCTGAAGCCGACGTGCTCGAAGCGGACCGAGCCGGTGCGTGCGCCGGAGCCGGGAGCCGGTGCCAGGGTGACCGGGTCCGGGCGCTCGGTGATGTCGGGGACCAGGTCCAGGTACTCGAAGATGCGCTGGAACAGGGCCAGTGAGACCTGCACCGACACGCCGACCTGGAGCAGCTGCACGGTGGGCCGGAACAGGCTCTGCTGCAGCGAGGTGAAGGCGACCAGGGTGCCGATGGAGACGGCGGTGGTGTGGCCGTTGCCGCCGGTCAGGCCGGCCGCCCAGTAGATCACCGCGGGCATCGCCGCCATCACGATCTGGATGGTGGACTGCCGCCAGCGGCCCGCCATGTCGGCACGGACCTCCAGGTCGGCCAGGGCGTCGGACTCGCGGGCGAACTCGTCGCTGAGGCCGCGGGAACGGCCCATGGTGCGGCCGAGCAGGACGCCGCTGACGGACAGCGACTCCTGCATGATCGAGGAGATCGCGGCGAGCTGCTTCTGCCGCTCGGTGGCGATCTTGCGGCGCTCGTTGCCGACCCGGCGGCTGATCCAGACGAACAGCGGGAGCAGCAGCAGCGAGACGATGGTAAGCCTCCAGTCCAGCGCGACCATGGCGACCACGGTGGCGACCACCGTGGTGAGGCTGGAGACCAGGGCGGTTGCGGTGCTGGTGACGGTGGACTGCATGCCGCCGATGTCGTTGGCGATCCGGGACTGCACCTCGCCGGTGCGGGTCCGGGTGAAGAAGGCCAGCGGCATCCGCTGCAGATGGGCGTAGACGCTGGTGCGCAGGTCGTGCATGACCCGCTGGCCGACGCTGGTGCTGAGGTAGGTCTGCAGCACGTTGAAGACCGAGTTGGCGACCGCGACCGCGATCATGCCGAGGGCCAGCAGGCTCAGCAGGCCGGTGCGGCCCTGCGGGATGGCGGTGTCGAGGACGGCGCGCAGCAGGAACGGCGAGGCCACCGACACCAGCGAGGAGAGGCCGACGAACAGGCCGACGGCCATCAGTTTGCCCCGGTAGGGGCGGAACAGGCGCAGGATGCGGCGCAGCTGCGCGGGCGCTTGGGGGGCGCCCGGCTTGCGGGCGGGTGGAGTCCAGTCAGGTCCTGGGGTGCGCATGGGCGGCTCCGGGGGATCGGGGGACGGGCTTGCTTCCTCCCGTCCAACGGAGCATAGCTCATCGTTATTCCGGCTAATAGTGAGTAAGGCTCAGTGCTGCGGGGAGGGCTTGGTCAAAGGGGTGGAGAGCGCTCTCCGGTTCTGTTATAAACGGCGCATGGACGAGCTCCACAGCGCCGCCGCCGGAACCGCTCCGACCTTGGAGGACGTGGCCAGGGTCGCCGGGGTGTCCCGGGCCACGGTCTCCAGGGTGGTGAATCGCACCCGCAATGTCGACCCCGCGATCCAGGAGACGGTGCGCCGGGCCGTCGCCGCGGTGGGGTACGTCCCCAACGGCGCCGCCCGCTCGCTGATCACCCGCCGCAGTGGGTCGGTGGCGCTGGTGGCCTCCGGCGCCGGGGAGGGGCAGGAGGAGGAGTTCCGCACCCGGTTCTTCACCGACCCCTTCTTCAGCCGGGTGGTCAACGGCGTGATGGGCTTCCTGCGCCCGCGCGGGATGCACCCCGTGCTGATGCTGGCCGAGTCCGAGGAGGCCAGGGACGAGGTCGTCGCCTATCTGCGGCAGCGCAGCGCGGACGGGGCGCTGGTGGTGTCCACCCACGCCGACGACCCGCTGCCGGAGCTGCTGGTGGCGGCCGGGCTGCCCGCGGTGCTGTTCGCCCGGCCGGCCCGGCCGGTGCGGATCGGCTTCGTCGACCTCGCGCACCAGGAGGGCGCGCGGCTGGCCGCGGACCGGCTGGTCGGGCAGGGCTGCCGGCGGGTGGCGGTGATCTCCGGACCGCTGGACATCCGCGCCGCGCGGGAGCGCCAGGACGGCTTCCTGGAGGCGATGGCCCGGCACGGCGAGCCGCTGGTGCCCACCGCGGAGGGGAACTTCACCCAGGCCAGCGGGGAGGCCGCGATGCAGCGGCTGCTGCTGGAACGGCCGGACCTGGACGGGGTGTTCGCCGCCAACGACCTGATGGCGCGGGGGGCGCTGCACATCCTGCGCGAGCACGGTCGGCGGGTGCCGGCGGACGTCAAGGTGGTCGGATTCGACGACAGCAGCGCGGCGGTCGACAGCCGTCCGGCCCTGACCACGGTGCGGCAGCCGGTGGAGGAGATGGCGGCGGAGATGGCGCGGCTGCTGCTGGACCGGATCGAAGGGCGGGTGGAGGGGCCGAGATCGGCGGTGTTCGACCCGGTGCTGGTGGTCCGGCAGTCGGGCTGAGCGGTCTTCCGCCCCGGGCGGGGAGGCACCCCCGCCCGGAACGTGCTCCCGGGGAACGGAGAGCGCTCTCCGTTCCGGTTCAGGGTCCGCGTCCGGGCCTGCGGAGTCAAGGGACGCGACACCGTCAGGCTGCCCTGAATGTCCATCAATGATGGCAGTTATGGCTGCCGTTGAGTACCGGAACCGCGTCTTCTGACAAAACTCTTGACGACCGTGAAACAACAGCGCCACCATCGGGAGAGCGCTCTCTGGGTGAGCGCTCTCCAACTCAGGCCCACCCCCTGCCACCTCTGTCAGGAGTCCCCATGGGAGCCCCACCCCTTGGTTCCGCGCGCGTTCTGCTGAGAACGACGGCCCCCGCCGTCGTAGCGCTCTCGCTGTTCTTCTACGCTCTGGTCGCCGGGCCGATCACGGCCCGTGCCGCCGACACCCTGCTCTCCCAGGGCAGGACCGCGACCTCCTCGTCCAATGAGACCGCCGGCGACGGGCTGGGCCCGGCCAACGCCGTGGACGGCAGCACCGGCACCCGCTGGGCCAGCGCCTGGAGCGACCCGCAGTGGCTGCAGGTCGACCTGGGCAGCAGCTACAGCATCGACAAGATCGTGCTGAACTGGGAGAACTACGCGAAGTCGTACCAGATCCAGGTCTCCGACAACGGGGCCGACTGGACCAGCGTCTACTCCACCACCACCGGTGCGGGCGGCACCGAGACCCTGAACGTCAGCGGCACCGGCCGCTATGTGCGGATGTACGGGACGGTGCGCGAGAACGGCTACGGCTACTCGCTCTGGGAGTTCCAGGTGTACGGCCTGGCCTCCTCGGCCACCCCGACGCCGACCGCCACCCCGACGCCCACGCCGACCCCGACGCCGACCGCCACCGGGTCCACCCCGCCCGGCAACTGGACCACCGTCTGGACCGACGACTTCGCCGGCGGCTCGGGCAGCGCGCCCTCCTCGGCCAACTGGATCACCGACACCGGTACCCAGTACCAGAACGGCTCCGCCAACTGGGGCACCGGCGAGGTCGACACCGACACCGCCAACGCCGCCAATGTCGCGGTGGACGGCAACGGCCACCTCAACCTGACCGCGGTCAAGGACGGCAGCGGCAACTGGACCTCGGGCCGGGTGGAGACCCAGCGCAGCGACTTCGCCGCGCCGGCCGGCGGCCAGTTGATGGTCTCCGCCTCCATCAAGCAGCCGAACCCGGCCAACGGGCTCGGCTACTGGCCCGCCTTCAAGGCCGTCGGCGCCCAGTACCGCACCGACATGACCAGTTGGCCGAAGATGGGCGAGAGCGACATCCTGGAGGACGTCAACGGCCGCAGCCAGCTCTCGGCGACCCTGCACTGCGGGACCGCGCCCAACGGCAACTGCAACGAGTACAACGGGATGACCAGCGGACTGGCCGGCTGCACCGGCTGCCAGACCGGCTACCACACCTACACCGAGATCGTCGACCGCACCCAGTCGGACGAGCAGATCCGCTACTACCTGGACAACCAGCAGGTGTGGCAGGTCAACGAGTCCCAGGTCGGCGTCGCCACCTGGCAGGCGGCCGTGGACCACGGCTTCTATCTGCAGGCGGACCTCGCCATCGGCGGCTCCTACCCCAACGCAGTCTGCGGCTGCACCTCGCCCAGCAGCGCCACCGGCTCCGGCGGCACGCTGTCCATCGGCGCGGTGACGGTGTCCACCACCACCGGCACGCCGCCCTCCCCGCTGACCGACCCGGCGGTGCCGACCGGCGCCAGTAATGTGCGTGTCACCGGCTCGCAGGGGAACTGGCAGCTCAGCGTCAACGGCTCGCCGTACCAGGTCAAGGGCGTCACCTGGGGTCCCTCCACGGACACCGCCGCGGCCCATATGAGGGACCTGAAGTCCATGGGCGTCAACACCGTGCGCACCTGGGGCACCGACGGCACCACCCAGCCGCTGCTGGACGCAGCCTCCGCCTACGGCGTGAAGGTGATCAACGGCTTCTGGCTGAACCAGGGCGCCGACTACGTCAACGACACCGCGTACAGGACCAGCACCCTCAACTCCATCGTGTCCTGGGTCAACGCCTACAAGAACGACCCCGCGGTGCTGATGTGGGACGTCGGCAACGAGGTCATCCTGACCACCCAGGACCACTACACCGGCGCGGCGGTGGAGCAGCAGCGGATCGCCTACGCCCAGTACGTGGAGCAGATCGTCCAGGCCGTCCACGCGGCCGACCCCAACCACCCGGTGACCTCGACCGACGCCTACACCGGCGCCTGGCCGTACTACAAGCAGTACACCCCGGACCTGGACCTCTACGCGGTCAACTCCTACGGGGCGGTGTGCAGCGTCAAGAGCGACTGGATCAACGGCGGTTACACCAAGCCCTACATCGTCACCGAGTCCGGCGACTCCGGGGAGTGGGAGGTCCCCAACGACGCCAACGGCGTGCCCACCCAGCCCACCGACGTGCAGATGCGGGACGGCTACACCAGCGCCTGGAACTGCATCTCCGGCCACACCGGCGTCTCCTTCGGCGGCACCCTGTTCAACTACGGCCAGGAGAACGACTTCGGCGGCATCTGGTTCAACCTGATCCCGGAGGCCTGGAAGCGGCTCGCCTACTACTCGGTGGCCAAGGCCTACGGCGGGACCCCGCAGAAGAACACCCCGCCGGTGATCAGCAGCATGTCCCTGAGCAATACCGCGACCGTGCCGTCCGGGGGAACCTTCGACATCACCACCAACACCACCGATCCCGACGGCGACCTGATCCGCTACAACCTGATGTACACCAGCAAGTACGTGGACGGCGGCACCGGGCTGCAGCAGGTCACCTTCACCCAGACCGGGGACGGCCGGTTCACCGCCACCGCGCCGAAGACCCTGGGCGTCTGGAAGGTCTACGTCTACGCCTACGACGGCCACGGCAACGTCGGTGTGGAGACCCGCTCCTTCCGGGTGGTCGCCCCGCCGGTGAACGGGACGAACGTGGCCAAGGGCAAGACCACCACGGCCTCGTCCTTCCAGACCACGGTCGGCAACTTCAGCCCGGGCCAGGCCACCGACGGTGACTGGAGCACCCGTTGGGCCAGCAACTGGGACGACGCCGAGTGGCTGCAGGTCGACCTCGGCCAGACCACGGCGATCCACCACGTCCAGCTCGGCTGGGAGGCCGCGTACGGCAAGTCGTACCAGGTCCAGGTGTCCAACGACGGCACCAACTGGACCACGGTCTACTCCACCACCACGGGCACCGGCGGCGTCGACGACTTCGACGTCACCGGATCGGGCCGTTATGTGCGGCTGAACCTCACTCAGCGCGGCAGCGCCTACGGCTACTCGCTGTACGAGTTCGGCGTCTACGCCTGAGTCCCGAGGAACCACTCTGCTCCAACCCACCCACCCGCGCGCCCACTGGGAGGAACGGACATGAACGCAAGGACCCGCCTCCCGGTGGGGGCCGCGCTGCTGCAGCTCGGCACGGTCGCGGGGTGCGCCGCCACGGCGGAGCGCCCAGCCGGTCCGGCCGACCTGGTCGGACCGGCTGTACTCGTGCCGCTACGTCTACCCGGGCGGCTCCATGCTGCTCTCGGTCAAGGACCTGCCGGACGCCACCGTGCTGACCGTGGACGTCAGCGCGCTGCCGGCCGGTTTCGGAAAGCCGGCCCGCTCCCGGGCCTCGGCCGCCAGGACCGTCGCGACCATAGTGCTGATCTGCTGGAAGGAGGGCTGACGGGGGGTCCGGTCCGCGCCACCTGCTTGGAGCAGTACCGGTCAGGGTCTCCCAGGAGACTTGATCAACGGCCTGACCTGCGACTATTCCGATCCTCCGGGGTTGCTGGGCGGGAATCCGGACCTGCGTCCGAAACCTCGCCGCGAGAGGTTTGGCTGACGGCGTCCACCCGAGCAGCCGATCTTGAGGTTGGGTTTTCGCCACGACGGACAGCATCCGACTGCCAAGGCGGTTGAACGCACCCGGAGGGTGACGCATGGCCCTGAACGGTTCTCCGTTCCTCGTGACGACCATCGTGCTCGCGCTGGTACTGACCCTGCTCGCCCTGACGGCCTGGAACCGACTGCCGGGCCCGAAACCGGTTCGGGTCGGCGCGCGGCTGCTGATGCTCGCGGCGACCCAGGGCGCGGCGGTGCTGGTGGTGCTGGTGCTCGTGAACAACAGCTACGCCTTCTACGACTCCTGGTCGGACCTGGTCGGGACCCAGGCCGGGGCCGCGACCTTCGAGTCCGTGGGTGTTGGGGTCCGGCAGAGCTCGCTGAGCGCCGCCACCGCGACGCCGGCCACCTTCCGCACGGGGTCGCAGGGCCTGCAGGTCTCCGAGCCGGTCGGGCCGCGCTCGCACATCCGCGGCCAACTGCTGGTCTGGCTGCCGCCGGAGTACGACGAACCCGCGCACGCCGGGGAGCGCTTCCCGGTGGTGGTGCTGCTGCCCGGGCAGCCGGGTACCCCGATGTCCTGGTTCGACGCCATGAACGGGCAGGACGAGCTGGCCCGGCTGGTCGAGGCCCATCAGGCCCGGCCGATGATCCTGGTCGCGGCCAAGTCCAACACCCTGGGCACCGACGACGCCGGCTGCACGGACCTGCCGAAGGGGCCCAAGACCGACACCTGGCTCGCCGAGGACGTCCCGGCGATCGTCAAGAGCCGGTTCCGGGTCTCCAACGACCCCTACGACTGGTCGGTGATGGGCTACTCGGCCGGCGGCTACTGCGCCGCGAACCTGGCCGTGCACCACCCCGACGTGTTCCACTCCGCGGTCAGCATCTCCGGCTACAACATGCCCGAGGCCACCGTGGTGCTGGCCCACCCCGCGCTGACCAAGGCCAACAACCCGCTGCTGGTGCTGCGCCGGGCGGCCCGGCAGCCGGACATCGCGCTGCTGCTCACCGGCAGTCTGCAGGACGGCTCCACGGTGCAGGACGCCCGGGCGCTGGTGGGCGCGCTGCGGGCGCCGGCCACCGGTGACGTGGCCACGGTGCAGCGCGGCGGGCACAACATGGACGTCTGGCAGGAGATGCTGCCGACCGCCTTCCAGTGGATCTCCCGCCACCTGCGCTGACAGTGCCCCGGTAGTTCCCCGGACCCTTCCCGGGGCCGTTCCCCGACCGTTTCCAGGACCGCAGCCCCGTTGTGCGGCGGGAGACGGGCTGCCATTCTCGTGGCGGCGCATTTCTGTGAAGGAATCGGGTCGAGCCGAGGGGGGTCTTGTGCTCAACAATCTGGTGAACAGGCATGACGCATACAAGGTGATGCGCAAGGTGCGGCGCTACGACGTCAGTCCGGTGCTGGCCAAGCTCCGGGTCCGGGGGAAGGAACGGGTGGTCGCGCACTGGGCGTCGGTGGAGCCGTCGCTGCAGGAGTGGTGGGCGGTGCCGGAGGTGATCCGGCGGTGGAACCTGCTGATGTCGCACGACACGGCGACGCCGTTCCCCTCCTACGTGGCCCGGCAGTACTTCGCGCCGCGGACGGACCTGCGCGGGCTCTCGCTCGGCTGCGGGACCGGCGGCAACGAGCTGGTCTGGGCGAGCACCGGGGCGTTCGGACTGCTGGAGGGCATCGACGTGTCGCCGGAGCGGATCGCCTTCGCCTCGGCGACCGCCGCCGAGCAGGGGTTGGACGGGGTGCTGCGGTTCCGGGTCGCCGACGCGGGGGAGCTGGACCGGGGCGACCGGCGCTACGACGTGGTGCTGGGGCTGCAGTCGCTGCACCACTTCGACGATCTCGACCGGACCCTGCCGAGGATCGCCGGACTGATCGACCCGGTCGGGTTCCTGGTGGTCGACGAGTTCGTCGGGCCTACCCGGTTCCAGTGGAGCGACGGGCAGTTGGAGGCGGCCAACGCGTTACTGGCCCGGCTGCCGGTGGAGCGCCGCAGGCTCGCCGACGGCCGGATCAAACAGCGGGTGGTCCGGCCGAGCCGGATGGGTATGATCCTTGACGATCCGTCGGAGGCGGTGGACTCGGCCGCGCTGCTGCCCTCCGTGCGGCGGAACTTCGAGGTCCTCGAAGAGTGCCCCTACGGCGGCACGGTGCTGCACATCGCCCTCTCCGGGATCGCGCACAACTTCCTGGACGGTAGCCCGGAGACCGGGGAACTGCTGGAGTTGTGCTTCCAGGCCGAGGACGCGGCGTTACCCGAACTCGGCCATGACTTCGTCGCCCTGGTGTGCCGTCCCCGAGGAGCAGTTGAATGAGCGTCAGGATCCAGCCCACCGCCCAGGTCGACCCGGACGCCGAGCTGGGGGAGGGGACCGCGATCTGGGACCTGGCCCAGATCAGGGAGCATGCCAGGCTCGGCCGGGACTGCAATGTGGGCCGGGGCGCGTACGTCGGCCCCGGGGTGCGTATCGGCGACAACTGCAAACTGCAGAACTACGCCCTGGTGTACGAGCCGGCGGTGCTGGAGGACGGCGTGTTCGTCGGTCCCGCCGCGGTGTTCACCAATGACTACTTCCCGCGGGCGGTGACCCCCGAGGGCCGGCCCAAGCGCGGCGACGACTGGGAGGCGGTCGGCGTGCGGGTCGCCGAGGGTGCCTCGCTGGGCGCCCGCTCGGTGTGCGTCGCGCCGGTGCGGGTGGGCCGCTGGGCCCTGGTCGCGGCCGGGGCTGTGGTGACCCGGGACGTACCGGACTTCGCGCTGGTGGTGGGGGTCCCGGCGCGGCAGGTGGGCTGGGTCGGCCGGGCCGGTGCGCGGCTGGTGGAGCGGGCCGGTGAGCCCGGGGTGTGGGAGTGCCCCAGCACCGGGGCGCTGCACGACGAGAAGGCCGGCGAACTCGTCGAGCGGCGCTGACCAGGACGGACGAGGGGCGGAGATCTCTACGACATCTCCCTGACACTTGTTCAGGATCCGTACAGGGGTGTTATTTTCCCGAAACGTCATGCTGCGACCATCCGGGGCCCTACGGTGTCTCTGTACGCTGCGGGGGAGCGCGCGGTGGGGGGTCACCGAAGGTAGTGGAGCGTCGGAGCGGCAACCGCTTCGGCAGCTGCCGCCTGCCGTCGCACACCCCCTGACGAGCGGCGCGGCGAAGTTCCCGAACGTTGGAAGTTCCCGAACGTTGAATGGACCCAGGGGGGTTGGGTGTGCCACCAGAACCGCACAGCAGTGATGGTTCGATGACCGCCGTACGTCTGCGGGCCCTCGCCGACGAGGACCCGGAACTGCACGGGCTCGCGGAGCGGCTGCTCTCGCTGGCCGAGGCCGGGCTGCCGGCCATGCTGCGGTCGTCCAGGAGCGGTGCCAAGGACGACACCTTCGCCTTCACCAGGGCGGCGGTCGCCACCGGGATGGAACTGCGCGGGACCAGTACCCGCTATGCCGCCATCACGGCGCTGGGAGCGCGGTTCCTGCCCGAGGAGCGCCAGCGCGCGGTCCTCGGCGGGCACAGCGCCGAGGACTTCACCGGTTTGCTGGTGCAGCAGCTGCCGCAGGTCGGCAACCTCGGCGACGCGGCGCTGATCGCCTGGGCCGCCGCCGAGACCGGGCATCCCAAGCTGTCCGACGCGCTGGGGCGGGTCGCCGCGCTGGACGCCGACGACGGGCCGCGCCACACCGTCGAGGCCGCCTGGGTGCTGTCCGCGCTGGCCGCGGCCCGCGGTGCCGCCGAGGTGGAGACGGAACTCGCCGCGGCGCGGGAGCGGCTGCTGCGGGCCAGGGTCGGGGACAGTCCGCTGTTCCCGCACGCCACCGGCCCGGGGCTGGTGCCCTGGTACCGCTCGCACATCGGCTGCTTCGCCGACCAGACCTATCCGCTGCAGGCGCTGGCCCGGGCCCACGCGGCCGGGGCCGGCGGCGACGGCGAGGCGCTGGCCGCGGCCGTCGCCTGCGCCGCGCGCATCTGCGAACTGCAGGGCGACGGCGGCCAGTGGTGGTGGCACTACGACGCCCGCAGCGGCTCGGTGGTCGAGGGCTACCCCGTCTACAGCGTGCACCAGCACGCGATGGCGCCCACGGCGCTGTTCGACGTGACCGAGGCCGGCGGCCCGGACTTCGGCGCGGCGATCCGCAAGGGCCTGCGCTGGATGACCGAGGTGCCGGAACTGGCGGCCGCCCCCCAGTCGATGATCCACGACGAGCTCGGGGTCACCTGGCGCAAGGTCCACCGCGGCGACCCGCGCAAGGCCGTGCGCGCGGCCCGCGGGGTGAGCACCCGGATGCTGCCCGGACTGCGGCTCTCCGCGCTGGACCGGATGTACCGGCCGACCTCGCTGGACCGCGAGTGCCGTCCGTACGAGTTCGGCTGGATGCTGTTCGCCTGGCTGGGGAGGCTGCCCGGATGAGCGCGGCGACAGCGGCCCCGCCGCGGCGGAGCATGTTCGGGGTCGAGCTGGACCCGCTGACCATGGACCAGACCGTGCGGCGCTGCCTGGACGCGGTACGGGACGGTGAGCAGTTGGAGATCGGCGTGGTGAACGCGGCCAAGCTGGTCAATATGCGCCGCGACCCGCGGCTGGCCGGTGCGGTCAACGGCTGCGACCTGGTCCTGGCCGACGGGCAGGCCGTGGTGTGGGCCGGCAAGGTGCTGCGGGCCCCGCTGCCGGAGCGGGTGGCCGGCATCGACCTGTTCATGCGGCTGCTGGCGGAGGCCGAGACGGCCGGGATATCCGTCTACCTGCTCGGCGCCAAGCAGCCGGTACTGGAACTCATGCTGCATCAGATCAGGCTGCGCTTCCCCGAGTTGGTGGTGGCTGGCAGCAGGAACGGCTACTTCGACGACTCCGAGCAGCAGGAGATCGCCGAGTCCATCGCCGCCAGCGGCGCGCAGATGCTCTTCCTCGGGATGACCTCGCCGAAGAAGGAGCTGTTCACCGCGGCCTACGGCGAGCGCACCGGAGTAAGGGTGGTGCACGGCGTCGGCGGCTCCTTCGACATCCTGGCCGGTGTCACCCGCCGGGCTCCGGCCGCCTGGCAGCGGCTGGGCGTCGAGTGGCTGTACCGGGCGCTGCAGGAGCCGCGCCGGCTGGGGCGCCGCTATGTCACCACCAACACCCTGTTCTTCCTGATGACCGCGCGAGAGCTCGTGCGCCCAACCCCGCCCGCCCGTCGTTCCGGTGGCGCCACCGGCAGTGCCAGAGGGAGCAGCTGATGCGTGTTGTCGTGGTGGGACAGGGATATGTGGGCCTGCCGCTCGCGGTCCGCGCGGCCGAGGTCGGACACGAGGTGATCGGCTACGACGTCGACTCACGGCGCGTCAAGAGCCTTGCCGCGGGCGAGTCCTATGTGGAGGACGTGTCCTCGGAGCGGCTGCAGGCGGTGCTCGCGAGCGGTGCCTACCGGGTCGGCGACCAGGCCAGGGACTGCGGCGGCTTCGACGTCGCGGTGGTGACCGTGCCCACCCCGCTGCACGAGGGGGTGCCCGACCTGACCTACATCGAGGAGTCGGGACGGACGCTGGCCCGCTACCTGCGGCCCGGGGCGACGGTGATCCTGGAGTCCACCACCTACCCGGGCACCACCCAGGAGCTGTTCGCGCCGATCCTGGAGGACGGCTCCGGGCTGACCGCGGGCGCCGACTTCCACCTCGGCTACAGCCCGGAGCGGATCGACCCGGGCAACCCGGTCTGGGGCTTCAAGGAGACGCCGAAGGTGGTCTCCGGCGTGGACGCCGCATCGCTCACGGCGGTCCAGGACTTCTACGGTCAACTCGTGGACACCACCGTGCCGGTGGGCTCGCCCAAGGAGGCCGAGCTGGCGAAGCTGCTGGAGAACACCTTCCGGCACGTCAACATCGCGCTGGTCAACGAGATAGCGATGTTCGCCCGGCATCTGGACATCGACGTCTGGCAGGCCATCGACGCGGCCTCCAGCAAACCCTTCGGCTTCATGAAGTTCACCCCGGGGCCGGGCGTGGGCGGGCACTGCCTGCCGATCGACCCGTCCTACCTGTCCTGGCGGGTGCAGCGCGAACTGGGGCAGAACTTCCGGTTCGTGGAGCTGGCCAACGACATCAACAGCCATATGCCGGAGTATGTGACGCGCCGTCTGATCGACGCCTTCAACGACCGCAGGCGGTCCGTGAACGGCTCGCGGGTGCTGCTGCTCGGGCTCGCCTACAAGAAGAACACCGGCGACGCGCGCGAGTCGCCGGCGCTGCGGATCACCCAGCTGCTGCTGAACATGGGCGCCGAAGTGCGGGCCGCCGACCCGCATGTGGTGGAGAACGTCAAGGTGGATGCCCGGCTGGTCCGGGTGGAGGCCACCCCGGAGGAGCTGGCGGCGGCCGACGCGGTGGTGCTGCTGACCGACCACGACTCCTTCGACTACGAGTCGGTGCTGCAGCACGCGCGGTTCGTCCTGGACTGCCGGCGCAAGGTCAGCAGCGACCGGAGCCACGGCGACAAGGTGGAGGTCCTCTGATGGCCGCGGTGATGCGGGTGGTGGCGGTCGCGGGTGCGCGGCCCAACTACATGAAGATCAAACCGGTGATGGACGCGCTGGAGCGCCGGGGCGCCGAGGTGGTGCTGGTCCACACCGGGCAGCACTACGACGAGTCCATGAACGACGTCTTCTTCCGCGACCTGGGCATCCGTCCGCCGGACCGCTTCCTCGGGGTCGGCTCGGGCAGCCACGCGCAGCAGACCGGGCGGGTGATGACGGCCTTCGAGCCGCTGCTGGACGAGGTGGCCCCGGACGCCGTGGTCGTCGTCGGCGACATCAACTCCACCCTGGCCTGCGCCCTGGTCACGGCCAAGGCCGGACCGCTGCTGGCGCATGTCGAGGCGGGGCTGCGCAGCCGCGACTGGAGCATGCCCGAGGAGGTCAACCGGGTCGCCACCGACCGGGTCAGCGACTACCTGCTGGCCCCCTCACCGGACGCGGCCGACAACCTTCGCGCCGAGGGCTACCGGGACGACCAGGTCCATGTGGTCGGCAATGTCATGATCGACACCCTGCTGGCCAACCTGGACCGGGCCAGGGAGTCCGACGTGCTACGGCGGTACGAGCTGGAGCGCGGCGGCTACGGCCTGGTCACCCTGCACCGGCCGGCCAATGTGGACGACCCGGAGGTGCTGGCCACCCTGCTCAAGGCGCTGGGCGAGATCGCCGGGCGCTGCCCGCTGCTGCTGCCGGTGCATCCGCGCGCGGCCGGGCGGCTGGCCGAGCTGGGCGTCCCCGGCGGGATCAGGCTGGTGCCGCCGGCCGGCTACCTGGACTTCATCGCACTGCAGGACTCGGCCCGGTTGGTGCTCACCGACTCGGGCGGGGTGCAGGAGGAGACCACCGCGCTGGGGGTGCCCTGCGTGACCCTGCGGGACAACACCGAGCGGCCGATCACCGTACTGCAGGGCACCAACACCCTTGCGGGACGCGACCCGCAGCGCATCGTCGAGACCGCCAACCGGGTGCTGGACGACCCGCCCGCACCGCGCCGCCCCGAGCTGTGGGACGGGCGGGCCAGCGAGCGCATCGCCGAGGTGCTGCTGACCGGGGGGAGGGCGGGGGGCAGGCTGCGGCCGACCGATCTGGGGTGAGGCGTCGCCGTCGGTCGAACGTCCGTTGGACGCCCGTTGCGGCAACTTCCGATCGAGGCACTCCCAACTGACTCACGTGCACCATATGCTTGATCACCGTACAGCCGTTCGTGTCTGATGCAGGGTCAGGACGCGATGGTCCGGCCACGGGCCGCGAGGGGGAACACCATGGATCTCGCCGAGATCGCACGCGTCGTTCGCAGGCGCTGGTACGTCATGCTGCCAGGGTTGCTGGTCACCGTCGTGATGGTGGCCGGGCTGCTGTTCGCGGTACCCACCAAGTACCAGTCCAGCAGCACTGTGATGCTGCTCAACTCGGAGAAGGCGACCGCCCCCGCGCCGTACGACGGCAACCCCTTCCTGAGCACCCAGACCAGCATCACCGGCACGGTCGACATCCTGGCCAGAAGCCTGATGGACGACAACTCGCTGGCGGTGCTCAAGTCGAAGGGGCTGACCGGCACCGTCGTCGCCAAGATCGCGGACAACGCCCAGGCGCCGCTGATGGACCTGACCGTCACCGGCACCGACAAGGCCGCGGTGCTGGCGTCGGAGCAGATCCTCAGCGCGTATGCGAAGCAGCGGCTCGAGGACCTGCAGGCGGAGCGCAACATCGCCCCGGCGGCGATGATCACGATGATCGCCATCGTGCCGCCGACGCAGCCGGTGGCGCAGACCAAGAGCAAGATCGAGTACGCGGTGATCCTCGCCCTGCTGGGGATCGCCCTCAGCCTGGTGCTGGTGTTCTGGACCGAGGCCCGGAACCGCAGGCCCGCCGGACCGGGTGCGGACGGAGCCGACGGCCTCGCGGGCGTCGGCGAGGCCGACGGCAATGGCGAGGGCGACGGCAGTGGTGAGGACGGCGAGGCCGCGCTCGCCGGTGGTGGCGGCGGTCGCGAGGAGGGCAGGGCGGTGACGGGTCCGCAGCCGAGGGCCGGGGCCCAGGCCCCGAGGCCCGGGGTCCAGGCCGGGAAGGAGTCCAGGGCCGCGGGCGGACCGAGGACTGCGGCGGAGTCCAGGGCTGCGGCGGAGCCCAGGAGCGCGGCCGGGGCCAGGGCCGAGGCAGGGGCACGGGCTGCGTCCGAGTCCGACGGGGAGTCGCTGGAGAACCCGACCGTCCAGCTGTCGGTCCTGTCGATGGACGAGACCCGCGCGCCCTGGCGCAGGTGAGCGCGGACACCGAGCCTGGTTGGGCGGCCCCCATGGCCGAACCTCCCGACCCGGCGGCGGCAGCGGACCCGGATCCGGCCGAACCGGGCCTGGGCGGCAAGGTCCGCTCCGCGGCTCGGTGGAGCCTGATCAACACCGTGGTGATGCGGCTCGGCAACTTCGCCACCGGCATCGTGCTGGCCCGATTCGTCCTCGGCCCCGCCGCCTGGGGCGTCTACGGGATCGCGCAGACCGTGCTACTGGTGCTCCTGTCCGCCAACGAACTCGGCGTGGGCCTGGCCATCGTCCGCTGGGACGGCGACCCCAAGCGGTTCGCGCCGACCGTGCTGACCCTGTGCACCGCCTCCAGCAGCCTGCTCTACGTGGTGCTGTTCGCCATCGCGCCGACGGTGGCCCGGTTGCTGGGCTCGCCGGACGCCACCGGCGTCCTGCGGGTGATGTGCGTGTGCGTGGTGCTGGACGGACTGTCCCAGGTCCCGGCCGGGTTCCTCACCCGGGAGTTCGCGCAGGGCAGGCGCATGGTCATCGACGCCCTCAACTTCGTGCTGAGCACGGCGGTGACCCTGGTGCTGGCCTTCGCGGGCTGGGGTGCGATGAGCTTCGCCTGGGGCGCGGTGACCGGCAATGTGGTGGCCCTGGTCGCCTGCTGCCTGGCGGCGCCGGGGACGCTGCGGTTCGGCTGGGACCCCGAACAGGCCCGCGCGCTGCTGCGCTTCGGCATGCCGCTGGCCGGGGCGAGCCTGCTGGCCCTGGGCGTGGTCAATGTCGACACCATGGTGGTCGGCTCGACCCTGGGCAAGGTCTCGCTGGGCTTCTACGTGCTGGCCTTCAACATCTCCGGCTGGCCGGTGCGGATCATCTCGGAGGCCGCCCGCCGGGTGTCCTTCGCGGGCTTCTCCCGGCTGGCCTCCTCGCCGCAGGCACTGGCGGAGGGGTTCAGCCGCGCCCTGGGGGTGCTGATCACCGGCACCGTCCCGCTGTGCGTGCTGCTGGCCGTGCTCGCCGGGCCGATCGTCGGGCTGGTCTACGGCGGCGAGTGGCTGCCGGCGGCGAAGGCGCTGCCCTGGCTGATGGTGCTCGGACTGGTCCGGATCGGCTGCGAGCTCGCCTACGACTGCCTGGTCGCCATCGGCAGACGGCGCTCGCTGATCCTGGTCCAGGGGCTGTGGCTGGTCGCGCTCGTCCCGGTGCTGATCGTGGCGGCGCGGACGCGGGGCATCGTCGGGGTGTCGCAGGGGCATGTGCTGGTGGCCGCGGGGCTGGTGGTCCCGGTGTTCCTGATCGCGCTGCACGGCGGCGGCATCGCGGTGGGCTCGATCGCCCGGGCCTGCTCCTGGCCCTTCTTCGGCGGCGCGGTGATGGCGGTCTTCATCGAGCTGCTGGAACCGCAGCTGGGCGACGGCAGGATCGCCCTCTTCGTCCTGGGCACCGCGGCGATGGCGGTGTACGTGGTGTGCGTTCTGCCCAGCCGCCGCTTCCTGCTCGGGACCAGGCCCCGGCGCGGGCGACAGCAGGGACGGCACCGGCGGTGAGAACCCATGACGACAAGGCGAGGGACATGTCCCGCAGTAACAGATCGAGAAGAGAACGCCGCCGCACCGCTCTGCTCGCGGTACTGGTCAGCGCCTTAGTAGGACTGGTCGGACTGACTGCCAGTGGCTGCGGCGGCGCCCACAACCGGACGACGGCGGGCCGGGGGAGCAGTGCGGCGGCCTCCTCGGCCGGCGGATCCGGGAGCGGCGGCGCGGGGGTGCCCTCGGCGGGGGCGAGCGGCGCCTCGCCGGAGATCGGCAGCGCGACCTCGACCCCCTCGCCCGCACCCGGGCACTCCGCGTCGGCCGGTCAGTCGACCGCGGCCGGGTCGTCCGGAGCGGCCGGCTCGTCCCAGACGCCGTCGGCGCTGAAGGGCCCGTGCCCGTCGCCCGCCGCCTGCGGCTTCCCCGACGCCGGGTCCACCGGGCCGCGGGTCGCGCTGAGCACGCACAGCGGCAACCTGGAGCTGCACACCGACGGCCAGGTGATCAGCGGCTGGGACCTCACCGGGTCGCTGGACATCTACGCCAACAACGTCACCGTCATCGACAGCCGGATCACCTCCTCCAACTGGTGGGGCGTCAATCTCCGTGCCGGCTACAGCGGTCTGCGGGTGCTGCACTCCACCGTCACCGGGGTGCCCGGGAAGGGCCCGGACAACGGGGGCGAGGACTACGCGGTCTCCAACATGGGCGGCAGCCCGGTCGAGGTCGGCTGGAACAACATAGCGGTGTTCGGCAACGCCATCTCGATGGGGCAGGGCGACATCCACGACAACTACGTGCACGACATCGCCCCGTTCGTGAACCAGAGCGGCGAATGGCAGCACGCAGACGCGCTGATCAGCGACGGCGGCAACAGCGGGATGCTGACGATCCGTCACAACACGCTGCTGAACCCGGTGGACATCAACCACGGCGCCTCGGCCAGCATCGGCCTCTACGCCGACACCGGCTCGGTCGCCAACAGTGTCGTCGACGGCAACTGGCTGGCCGGCGGGGCCTATGCGCTGTACGGGGGCGGCGCGGGGGCCAACGGCATCAAGGTCACCAACAATGTCTTCTCCAAGCAGTACCACCCGAACTGCGGTGTGTACGGTGCGGTGGCCGCCTGGAACGCCGGCGGTGCCGGCAATATCTGGAGCAACAACCGGATGTCCGACGGCACCCCGGTGAAGCCGGCGTCCTGAGACCGTACCGGAGACAAGGAGACGGACGGCCATGCGCCGAATCGCCAGGGCCCCCTGGGAGCTGTTGAAGCGGCTCTTCGGCTGGCTGGTGCTGTTCGAGGCGAGGAACAAGGTGCTGCTGGCGCCCTCCGCCGTGCGGCTGCGCCGCCTGGAGACCGCCGAGGTCCGCCGTCTCGCGCAGCAGCTGGGGACGGTCCCGACCGCCCTGGTCACCACGGTGATCGCCACCCATCGCCGCCCGGAGCCCCTGCTCGGGGCAGTGCGCTCGGCACTGGTCCAGACCGTGGCCGACCACGTCGTGATAGTCGTCGACGACGGCGCCGGACTCCCTGACCTACCGGACGACCCACGACTGTTCGCCGTCTCCCTGTCCCGCAACACCGGCACCGCAGGGGTGGTCCGCAACGTCGGCATCCGCCTGACCGGCTCCCGCTATGTCGCCTTCCTGGACGACGACAACCTCTGGACGCCGGACCACCTGGAACTGGCGCTCGGCGTCCTGGAGCGGCCCGGCGGCCCGGACGCGGTGTACACCGCACTGCGGCGGGTCCGACCGGACGGGACCGACCACGACGTCCTGTCGGTCCCCTTCGACCGCCGCCGAGCCGCCCGCGAGTCCTTCCTCGACACCAACGCCTTCGTCGCCCGCCGCACTCCGTCCCTCCACTTCAGCCGTCTGCGCCGAACCCCGAGGGTCCTCCCCCGCGAGGACTGGGAGCTGATCCACCGCTACAGCCGCCACCACGCGGTCCGGCACCTCCCCGAACCGACGGTCCGCTACCTGGTCAACCCGGACAGCTACTGGACCACCTGGACCGCGTCGCCGCAGCATGCGGCAGATGCGGCAGAGTAGGACCATGTCCACATCTGCATACGAACCGATGCCATCCGCCCTGGAGACAGAGCGGCTTCTGCTTCGCCCGTGGGTCGAGTCCGACGCCGAGCAGCTTCTGGCCCTGCACGCCGAACGCGCCGAGGGGGTGCGACCGGGGGTGGCGACGGTGGCGGAGGCGCGGGCGAACATCGCCGCCCAGCTCCTCGCCACGGCGAAGAACGGCCTGGCTCTGCTGTCCATCCGCCGTCGGGATGAAGGCGACCTCATCGGCTACTGCGGGCTGGTCGTCGGTCGGTCCACGGTGGACGAGCCGGAGATCGCCTACGAGCTGTTCCCGCGTGTGCACGGCCACGGTTACGCCACCGAGGCAGCCGCCGCAGTGCTTGCCGCCGCGACGGCGACCGGCCGGAAGCGCGTCTGGGCGACGGTCGGGACCTGGAACGCCCCGTCGCTCCGCGTCCTGGAGAAGCTCGGCTTCGAGCGGGACCACCTCTCCATGGAGGACAGCGGTGAAGTGGTGTGGCTCACACGGGAACCGGGGGACCGGGATGCTTCGTAGCCCACGGGTGGTGCGGAGGGGTGGTCCGTTGCCGGATAACCGGTCGCCTGGGAGGTGGCGGTGGTCCTAGGGTTCGCACATGTCTGCTGGCACTGATGCTGATGCTGATGTTGAGTCAATTCCCTTGAGTCATAGGGAGGCCGAGACGATTCTGCGTCGGATTCACCCGGCGGCCTCGGTCGCCGAAGTCGTCGTTCGGACCGGCGGTCGGTCGAGCCCCGTCGTCGAGGTCCGTTGTGCCCCGCCGGTCGAGCCAGTCGTCATCAAGTTCTACGACGGTGATTCGCGCTGGAAGCGGGACAAGGAGGTCCATGTCTATCGGCTCCTCCGGGAACGCGGGGTGCGGTGTGTGCCTGTCGTGCTGGGTAGTGGTGGTGAAGGGGCCGAGGGGGCGCTGGGTCGGGGGCACCTGGTGATGAGTCGGCTTGACGGTCAGCCGCTTTCTGAGGTGGTGGGGGAACTCGGCGCCTCCGCCGTCGCGGGGATCTACGAGGAGATGGGCGCGTTGCTCGCCCGCATGCACCGGATTCCGCAGGAGGCCTACGGGTACCTGACCACTGGCATTCTCGATCCCTGTGCCACCAATGCCCAGTACATGCAGCGCCAGTTCGAGATGAAAATGCGGGAGTTCGCCGACCTCGGAGGAGATCCGAACCTGCGGAAGGCGATGGAGGCCAGGGTGCGCGACGGCGCCGGTCTCTTCGACAACTGCACCCGGCCGGTGCTGTGCCACAACGATTTCCACGAGGGCAATGTCCTGTTGCACGAAGTGGCCGGCCGCCGGCGGATCGCCGGATTCATTGACGTGGAGAATGCCATTGCCGCTGATCCGCTCATGGATCTGGCGAAAACCGACTACTACTCCATTCGCGGAAATCGGAACAAGCAAGACGCCCTGCATCGGGGCTACGGCCCCCTTCCCGCTGATGCGACCGAGCGGATCAGCCTCTATCGGCTCTACCAGGCCCTGGAGCTGTGGGACTGGTTCGCCTTGACCGGAGAGACCGCCGCGCTGCCCGGAATTGCGGAGGACCTCGCGAAGATGGCAATTGATCTGTGATCAGTTCGCCGACCTTCTTTCTCCGTGAGAGCAGCGGTTACCGGTAAAGTCAAGGAGATTGCTGGATTGGTTCTCCGTGCCGTACGTGATAGGAATTTGGACGAAGGTGCAGATCCTCATCACCCGTCCGCGAAGGGACCTGACCATGGACCAGCACTCGGCCGATACCGCCACCTGGCATGTCGACCAGCGCTGCACCAACTGCGACGTCGCCCGGCAGCTCGCGCCGGGGCTGGTGGCCGAGGTCGACGGTCGGTCGGCGGTGGTTCGCCGGCCCGGTACGGAGGCGGAGGAGAGGGCGCTGCACGCCGCGGCGTTCGCGTGCCACCCCCGGTCGATCCGGCACGGCGCGCGTGGACCGGACTCGTCGCTCGACCCCTTCCCGCTGCGGCTGGCCGAACGTGTCCACCTGTGCGGACACAACTCGCCGCACACCGCCGGTGCGAACTCCTACCTCCTTCGCCGGCCGGCCGGAAACCTGATGATGGTCGACACCCCGCGCTGGAGCACCGCCCTGGCCGCGAAGTACGCCGCCCTCGGCCCGGTCACCGACGTCCTGCTCACCCATCGCGACCACGCCGCCCACGGTCGCCAGTACGCCGACCGGTTCGGCGCGCGGCTCTGGATCCACGAGGGGGATCTGGCGGCCGCGCCGGATGCCGACACCGTCCTTCGCGGCACGGAGCCGACCGAGATCGCCGACGGCGTGGTCGCGCAACCGCTGCCCGGGCACACCGAGGGCAGCGTGCTCTATCTCGCCGACGACACCTACTGCTTCAGCGGCGACAGTTTCTACTGGTCCCGGACCCTCAACGACCTCGCCGTCGCCGAGTCGGTCACCTGGTACTCCATCACCGAACTCGCCGCGTCCCTGGCCCGTACGGCGCCCCGACTGCGCTTCGAGTGGGTGCTGCCCGGCCACGGCGACCGCAAGCGGCTTCCAGCCGACGAATTCGCCCACCGCATGCACAACCTGGCCGCCAGCACAGCCCAACTCGCGCCCAGGCCAGTGGACTTCACCGCGCTGCGCTGGTGACGGCGGCAGCCGGCCGGGCGGAAAACCAAAGGCGATCACCCCCGCCGCCGGGTAGCTTGCCGTGCATGGACGTGACGTTCACCAAGATGTCCGGTCGGCGCTATCGGATGGCCGTGGTACGCGAGATCGGGCCGATGCTGGAGCCCCGTCAGGGGCCGGGGTACGACGACCATCTTCCGCACGATGCCGTGCACTTCCTCGTGGAGGCGGAGGCCCGACTGCGCGGGGGCGCCTTCGGCAGGATCGCGGCTGGGCACAACAACATCTTCACGCCCGCAGATCCGGCCGTCCGGCGTCGCCAGAACCGCCGCGAGGCCAAATGGTCCCCGAGCAGGGTCGAGCACAACGACATGGAGCGCTCCGAGCGGCTGGCCTCCGCCTGCTCCCGTCTCTGGGAGCTGCGGGCCGGCCACTGCTCCGAACTGCCGGACTGGTTCCCCCTGTTGGCCCCCGACTTGGTGGATCCCTCGCTCATCGAACGCATCCTGACCCGCCTGGACGCATTCGCCCGCCGCTGGCACACCCTCCCGGTGGACGGCAGCATCACGCTGACCTGGCCACTGCCGGTCAAGGCGAAGGGGCGTCGGATGACCACAGCACGGTGAGCCGCCCGGGCGGCCCGTCCCCGGTTCAGTCGAGGGACTTCGCGGGGTACGGGTGCCAGGCGGTTGTGTCGAGGACGAGCTCACCGGCGGCGTCGCTGACGCCGAGGGCTGCGGGCCGGCCGAAGACGCCCTTGGCGTGACTTCGTACCGGGGCGAGACGTCGCCGAAGTCGAGCTGGAGGAGGTGCCAGCTCCCGTCACGTGGATCGATGATCAGGTACCGCGGGATGCGGGGTAGCCCCGCCGCAGGTGCCGGGCCCGGCCATCGGACGGTCAGGGGCCCGGGGGTCGGCTCAGGGCAGTGGGGGAGAGCAGGGCGGCGGCTGCGGCTCGGCTGGTGGGGCGGCCGAGGAGGGCTCGGGTGGATTCGCGGAACAGGACGGCGGCGCGGAAGGCGGCGGTGCTGACGGCGCCGTGGCGTTTGCGGTGGAGCCGGACCCGGTTGAGGACCAGGAGGGTCCACAGTCTGGGGGAGACCTGCGAGTCGCCGCCCAGGTGGACGGCGGTGGCCCGGGGCTGGAGGCGGGTGGCGAAGCCCAGGTCGCGGGCGCGCAGGCAGTACTCGGTCTCCTCGGAGTAGAGGAAGAAGGACTCGTCCCAGTGCCCGCAGGCGTCCAGGCAGGCGCGGGAGAGCAGCATCAGCGCGCCGCTGGCCCAGTCGGTGGGGGTGGGGGCGGTGTAGGCAGCCGGGTCGGAGACCGTCTCGCTCCAGCGGGGGAAGCGGCCCGCGCGGCGGTTGCCGATGACGGCCTCGCCCAGGGCGCGGGTCACCGAGGGCTCCCGGTGCAGGGAGAGGAGCAGGGTCCGGCCGTCCTCCTCGTGGATGAGCGGGACGGCGATGCCGACGGTCGCGCCGTCCGGCAGCGGCTCGCCCAGTGCGTCGAAGAGCTGCCCTCCGCAGCCCTGGCGCATGCGGATGTCCGGGTTGCACACCAGCGCCGCGGCGGTGCCGCCGTCGCGGGCGAGGGCTGCGTCCAGCGCGGCGTTGACGCCGGCCGCGTAGCCGGCGTTCCGGCCGGTCTGGACGACGGTGGCGTCCGGGGCCAGGCGGTGCAGCAGGTCGACGGTGTCGTCCGCGGAGTCGTTGTCGGCGACCACCAGGTGCCAGTCGAGGCCGGCCATGGCCTCGGGGAGGGCGGCCAGGAAGTCGGGGAGGACGGCGGCGCTGTTCCAGGTGACGACGAGCACGGCCACCGAGGGCTCGGCGGACACCGAGGGCTCCCCGGGAGCCACCGCGGGCTGATCGGGCATCAGGGGGACTCCACGAGCTGGGGTTCGCGGCGGGGGCGGGCCGCCACCGTGGGGGCCGCGGCGGCTGCCGCCTCGCGGCGGATGAAGCCGAGGTAGCTGCCGCCGCTGCCGAGGATGAGGAAGAACATGCCGCTGAACATGGCGAAGCTGAGCGAGTCGAAGGTGGCCGAGACGATCAGGGTCACCACCGCCGAGGCGAAGAACGCCTGGCCCAGCTCCCGGTCCGAGTCGGTCCGGGCCAGCCTGCGGATCGAGCCGCCCTGGTGGATCCCGGTGATGAAGAGGGTCAGCAGGGCCACCAGGCCCATCGCGCCCATGTCGGCGGCGGTCAGCATGTACTGGTTGTCGGTGAAGAAGTAGAGGTCGGGCGTGAAGGTGTCGAACCCCCGGCCGAAGAACGGGCGTTCGGCGATATAGGGAAGGATCTCGGCGTATTTCACCGTCCGTGCCTGGGTGCTGCTGTCGGAGTTCGACAGGAAGGTGGAGAACAGGTTGATGATGGTGCCGATCAGCCCGGGGATGATCACCTTGAACGCCGCCAGGCCGCCCAGCAGCAGGCCCAGCGCGGACCAGCGCCGGACCGGCTTCCAGCGCGGGATCATCACCACGGCGACCAGGGCGATCCCGATGATCGAAGTGCGGGACACCGTCAGCGGCAGCGCGCCCGCGATGATCACCACCGGCGCCCAGCGGCGCAGCACGTGCACGTGGGACCGTGCCGGGTCGAAGGCCTGCTGGATCGCGAACGGCAGCAGGATGGCCAGCATCCCGCCGAACTCCAGCGGCTGGGCCGTGGTCGAACGCGGCCGGGTGAACGAGCCGCGGCCCATGGCCTGGATCCCGGCGACGCTGGCGTGCAGCCCGGGGATGTGGATGGAGTCGGCGATATTGGTCGCGGTGAAGAAGTCGTAGTAGCCGATCGCGGCCACCACCGTCCCCATCACCACCAGACGGCGCATCAGCACGTCCAGCCGGGCCCGGGTCTGGATCCCGGCCGAGGTCAGCACCACCAGCGACACCCACACCAGCAGCCCGATCAGCCCTCGGTCCGCGCTCAGCACCTCCTCGTGGGAGCTGCTGCGGGTCGCGTCGGCCAGGTAGGACAGCAGCACGGCGGTGGCCAGCACGCACATCGCCACCCGTGGCAGCCGGGTCCCCGGTGCCGGGGTCATGCGGTCGCAGAACCAGCAGGCGACGTACCAGAGCAGGCCGAGCAGGGCGAAGACATTGGCCGGGGTGCCGATCCCGCCCAACGACGGGATGGCCAGGTCCGAGGGGATGAACAGGGCCAGCGCCAGATATCCGGTGAGGATCGAGGTGGCGTCCTGCGGTCGGCCGAAGAAGCCCTGCGCCGCGCCCTTCAGCGGCCACGGGTTGATCCGCGCACCGAAGAACGGCCTGCGGCGGCGGGCCAGCATGGCGCTCTCGAACACCAGCGACAGCAGCAGCGCGGAGCAGGTTCCGGCGATGACCACGCCGGCCACGTCCTGGTAGCGGCTCTTCAGCTGGGGCACCGGGATCTGCGGCTGCACGATGGTGGCGCTCTTCACCACGTCGACCGGGGCGACCCCGCTCCCCGTCTGCATCGCCTCCAGCTGGTCCCCGGCGAAGTCGGAGAGGGTGCTGGTCTCGTCCAGCACCTTGCTCTGATTGTTGCCGGTGACCGCCAGGGTGATCAGCGGCCCGGTCGCGTTCTCGGCGAAGCCGACGGTGTACCGGTCGGTCACCCCGCGGCCCTGCAGTGTGGCGGCTGAGTCGCTCGACAGCAGCGTCCTGATCAGCACGTCGGCGGTGACCACCAGGGTGCCGCCGGCATTGGAGATGGAGTTGCCGAAGGTCGGCGGGAGCTTGGCCACGGCTGAGGAGTCGAGCAGCGACACCGAACTCGTCGACTGGTAGGACACCGGGACGGTCCGGTACACGTACCCGCCCGCCAGCAGGCTGAGCAGGGTGATCGGCAGCATGATGTACCAGCGCCGGCGCAGCACGGCGAAGAGCTCATTGATGCTCATGTCGACTCAGACCCCCCTGGTCCTCAGCAGCATACTGGGCGATGCCTCCTGTCGTCGGTGGCACGGACCCCGAGCGGCGGCGGCCGGTCGGCGCCGTCGAGCGCCGGCGCCGTCGAGCGTGGGGGTACGGGGGGTCGCTCCCCGGATAGTTGGAGTATCGGGGACAGGGCCGGTGGTGGGCTGACAGCATGAAGGCGAGGGTGCTGACGGAAGGAACCCCCCTGTGTCCCCTGGAGAGCTGGTCCGCGCACTGCGCCGGCGCTGGTACGTGCTGCTGCTCGCGGCGCTGCTCACCGCGGCCGGGGCCTACCATGTGCTGCGCCCCACCCAGCTCTACCTGAGCCAGGCGGTGGTCGTGGCGGAGCCGCCGGCGACCGGGAACCAGCCCAACCAGTACACCAATCTGAACCCGACCGTCGCCACCCTCTCCTACGGGGTGATCCAGCAGTTGGAGGCGCCCGCTGGGGTGGCCGAGCTGCGTGCGGCCGGGGTGCACGGCAGCTACCAGCTGATCCCGCGCAACAGCGGCACCACCGCCACGCCGAGCTATCAGATCCCCACCCTGCAGGTGCAGTCGGAGCAGCCGGACCCGGTCGACGCCGACCAGGTGGTCAAGACGATCATCGGCGTCTACAACAAGCACCTGACGGCCCTGCAGACCCAGCAGGACGTCCCCAAGGCCTCGCGGATCGTCGGGGACCTGCTGGTGTCGCCCAGCGCCGCGCCGGTGTACGGCACCAAGAGCCGGGGGCTGGTGGGTACCGCGGTGCTGGGCGCGTTCCTCGGGGTGCTGGGCGCGCTCTGGCTGGACCGCTGGCTGCTGGGCCGTCGGGCCCGCCGAGGAAGGACCGTCCTGGCAACCTGACCGGCGGGGGGACCGGGACAGGCGATCCGTCAGTGTCCGGTAAGGCGTCCAGAATTGACGAAGCATCAGCAGGCGGCCCATCAGATCCCGCGCCGCTTCCAGGACTCCCACCAGAGCCACTCCCGGCCCCGTTCGGCCACCGCCGACAGCACCAGCGGCTGCAGGTAGGGCATGGTCCGGGCGCCGATCCGCTGCCGCAGCCGCAGTGCGCGGTACTCGGCGAGCGCCTCGTAGCCGGGCAGGCACTCGGCGGCGAACTCCACCAGCTCGTCCACCGGGACCACGTCGGTGCGGCCCCGGTCGTAGGCGCGGTAGGCGCGCCGCAGCGCGAAACGGGCCAGCCGGGTGTGCACCCGGGCCGAGAGCCGGTCCGCATCCGGCAGCCGGTCACCGCACTTGGCCAGCACCGAGCGGTAGGCGATCCGGCGCTGCCGCAGGTCGTCCAGCTGGCCGCCGAAGTCGGTGGTGGACATGTTGTTGCCGTGGACCCGGTAGTAGGCCTGGTCGGCGCCGCGGACGTAGCCGACGTCGGCGTGCGAGGCGAGCCGCATCCACATCTCGATGTCCCCGGCGTGCGGCAGCGCCGGGTCGTAGCCGCCGACCGTGCGCTGCAGGCTGGTCCTGACCACGACCTCGGGAGAGGTGATGCAGCCGGTGGCCTCCCGGAAGCGGCGGTCCAGCCACCACCTGCCCGGGTAGACCACCGAGTCCGTGCCGCTGCTCCAGCCCTTCGGGTCGCGGGCCCTGGGCAGCGGGCCGCCGTGCTGGAAGCGCAGCGGCCGGCCGTAGGCGAAGCCGGCCTCGGGGTGGGCGTCCAGCAGGGCGGCGGCGCGTACCAGTGCGCCGGGGACCAATCGGTCGTCCGCCGAGAGCAGCGCGACGTAGTCGGTGTCGGCCCACTCCAGCAGGCCCTCGTTGTAGGTGGCGATATGGCCCTTGTTGGTCTCGTGGACCCGGACCTCGATCCGGGGGTCGACGGCCGCCAGCTTGCGGGCCACCTCCCCCGAGTCGTCGGGTGACGCGTCGTCGATGATGAGCACCCTGACGTCCAGCCCCGGCTGCTCGTCGAGGACGCTCCGGACGCAGTCGGCGAGGAAGTGGCCGTACTTGTAGCAGGGGATCACGACGCCGAGGGTGCTCATGGTGGTGGTGGCCAATCTCCGGGCGGCTCCCCGGTGGGGGAGCCGCCCGGCGGGTGCGGTCGGTACCTGACGGTTGCTGCGGTGCTACAAGCGGGTCGGCGCGGGGCCGCCGCGGCGCTGGGCCCGGTCGTGGTCCAGCGTGGTGACCGCCGGGACGGAGTCGCCGGGCGTCGGCCGGTGCCTGGCGCCCTTGCCGTCGGTGGACACCCGGTTGGTGAGCGGGTCGTAGGCCTGCTGCGGCACGGTGCCGCTGGTGGTCTCCGAGGCGGTGGTGCCCTCGGTCCTGGCGTTGGCCTGTACCGCGGAGCTCTGGGCCGACGCGGCCAGCGGCGCCGTGGTGGTGAAGACCGGACCGACCCAGTAGTTCGCCGACCCGGCCGAACCGGTCGGGAAGGCCGACGCGGCACCGTAGTTGTACAGGCCGTTGGAGCTGCCCGCGGTGTCGGCGAGCGCGGTCAGCGGGTACGCCTGGTGCGCCCCGGAGAAGTAGCCTCCGTCGACCGAGTAGTTCCCGTTCGGCGCGTGGTACGAGACCACGTACGGCGTATTGGCGCTGATCGCCACCGCGTTGGCGAAGCTGAGCGTCTGCCAGCCGGACGCCGTCTCGCTGGAGAAGGTGCCGGTGGCCAGCAGCGTCCCGGTGTTGCTCCACAGCGAGCCGGTGTGGGTGCCGGTGTTCCCGGTGCCCTTGTAGAAGGTCACCCCGGTGACGTAGCCGGCGACCGCCGACTCGAACCTGGTGCCCAGCTCCAGCGAGTTGCCGTCGTTGGTCTCGTCCAGGGTGGCCGGGGTGGTGGTGCCGGACCACAGCCCGCACGGGCAGCTGACCGCCGGCGGCGTGGCGCTGGTGGTGAAGGACCAGGTGGTCGGCGCCGTCATGGAGTTGCCCCACAGGTCGTCGACCTTGACCGAGGCGGTGTAGGTGGTGTTCAGCGCCAGCTGGCTGGTGGGCGTGAACACCGCCTCGTTGCTGCCGCCGCTGACGGTGGCCGTCCCCGGCACGGTGTTGCCGGCGGCGTCCTTGACGGTGAAGGCGAGGGTGCTGCTGTCGATGCCCTCGTTGAAGGTCGCCGACACCGAGCTGGTGATGGGCGCCGCGGTGGCCCCAGAGGTGGGCGACTCGGCGGTGACCGAGGGCGGCGTGGTGCTCGCCGTGGAGGTGTCCAGCACCGCGTCCACCCAGTAGTTGCTGCCGGACGACTGCGAGGACGGGAAGACCCCGCCGGGGCCGTAGTGGTAGACCCCGTTGCCGCCGTCGGTGCCGCTCTGCAGGGCCGTCAGCGGTGCCAGTCCCGCACTGCTGCTGCTGAAGTAGCCGCCGTCGTAGGAGTAGCCGCCCTTGGGGGCGTAGTACGAGGCGACATAGGTGGTGTTGGTCTTGATCGGCACCGGGGAGGAGAAGGTCAGCTGCTGCCAGCCGGAGGCCGTCTCGTTGGTGAAGGTTCCGGTGGCCAGCAGCTGGCCGCTGCTGCTCCACAGGTTGCCGGTGTGGGTGCCGGTGTTGACCGCGGACTTGTAGAAGCGGATGCCGGTGATCGAACCGGGCACCGAGCTACGGATCTTGACGCCCAGTTCGATGGCGCCGCCGTCACCGCCGTTGACCTGGCCGGGCACCGCGGTGGCCGGGAAGACCGAGCAGGGGCACTGCTGCGGTCCCACGGTCAGCGGGACGGTGGTGACCGTGCCGGTGTTGACGCTGTCGTCCACGGCCCTGACCTTGACCGAGGCGGCGCCGACCGTGGTCGGCGTCCAGGAGTAGCTCCAGGAGGTCAGCCCGGTGGCCGGGTTCCAGGTGGCGCCGCCGTCGGTGGAGACCTCCACCCGGGCGACCACACCGCCGCCGGTGTCGGTGGCGGTGCCGGCGACGGTCATCTGCTTCAGCGCCGGGACGGTGCTGTTGGCGACCGGGTTGGTCACGGTGACCGTGGGCCCGGTGGTGTCGGCGGAGGCGGTGGCCGCGACCAGGCCGGACTGCAGTGTCTGCGGCTGCAGGCCCATGTCGGCGAAGACGTTGACGGTGGCCTGCTGCATCCGCTTGTCGGCGGTGACCACGGTGGCGGACGGGTCGGCGGTCGGGACGTTGGTCAGACCCCAGGACCACTGCACCGTGCCGGTGCCGAAGACCAGCGCGTTGGAGGTGGGGTCGCGGAACTCGACCAGGTTGTGCGTCGCGGTCCCGGTCCCGTAGGTGTTGCCGTAGTCCAGCCTCAGGTACTGCCCGCTGGTGATGTCCACCGTGGTGGACGACAGGTCGATCTCACCACTGGGCCTGGTGCTGTTCTGCAGGTCGCTGTCCCACTCGTAGCCCAGCGTCCCGGTCGGGAAGGTCGCGGTCTGACCCGCCGTCAGCGAGGAGACCGAGGTGTTCCGCCAGAGCCTGAGCTTGGCATAGGTGCCGGGCACGGTGATGGCGTCGCTGCGGTAGCCGTTCACGGTGAACAGCGAACCGGTCAGGATGTTCTGCGGGTTGTACGGGGCGCCCTTGGCGGCGGCTCCCGGGTCCAGGAAGGCGCCGGTCCAGGTGGAGCTGGGGTCGGCGATGCCGTCCGGGGTCGGGAACTCCAGCTTGGTCTCCTTGTAGCAGATCAGGGTGCGGTTGGCGGTGTTGGTGCCGTCGGTACTCGCGCCGAACCTGGTCTCCCAGGAGACTTCGTTGCCGCTGAAGAAGGTCTCGTTCACGCCGGCCTTCCGGGCGGCGAGCGCGTTGTCGAACTGGTTCTGGGTCCAGTACTCGTCATGCCCCGAGGACATGAACATCTTGTGGTTGGGCAGCAGCGTCGCCCCGTGGGCCGACATGTCGACGCCGGACATGTAGCTGACGTCGTAGCCGTTCTGCTCCAGCCAGGAGATCATCTCGAACTCGGAGCCGTAGACGCCGTTGTCGCCGCCGATGTCCAGCGGGCGGTTGTAGCTGACCTGGTAGGCGCGGCCGTCGGGGGCCGGCCCCGCGCCCTGGTAGAGGTTCTGGCCGCCCCACTGGTTGTAGGCCTGCCAGGTCTCGTCGTCGGTCTGCACCACGACGGCGGAGTGGCTGCCGTCGTTGCGCACCACGAACGGGTAGGGCATCAGGCCGTTGCCGTCGGTCTGGTCGAAGTTGGCGATGTAGAGGCCCGACACGGCGTCACTGGGCACCTGCCAGGTCGCGGTGACCGGCCAGTTGCCGCAGTCCACCAGCCCGGTGCCGGCGTTGCTGTTGCAGGTCAGAGCCTTGCCGTCGGGGGTACCGTCGGTCACCTTGGTGTCGATCGGGCTGCCGGCCTTGCCGTCGGTGGTGAAGTTGGCCGGGTAGGTCGCCGAGGCCTGGGCCGCGGTCGACACCTCCCTGGCCCCGTCGCCCCCGTAGTAGCCCAGGCGGTAGATCTCGACGTGGTACGAAGCGGGCGACTGGATCTTGAAGTTGACGGTGTCGCCGGCCTGGTAGCTCTCCGCGCTGGTGAACCCCTCGACATTGCCGTAGGCGTTGGGGGAGAACCAGTCCGCCATCGGGGTGCCTGCTTTGGAGTTCTCGCAGACGATGGGGTTCATCCCGGTGCCGCAGGGGTCGGTGGCAGCGTTGGCGACCCCCGCCTGGGGCAGTACCGCCATCATCAGAGCGCCGATCAGGGCGAGCAGTGCGCCCTGGAGATATCTTCTGGATCTATGCATGGGCTGTGCCTCTTCGAAGGTGAGGGTGGTGCGTGCCGGACGTGCGGGTGCCGGTTCGGATGCCGGTGCGGGGGTGACGGGGGTGCGGCGCGGGACGCGGTTCAGCCGAGGGCGTCGGTGAGCGCGGCCACGACCTGCTGCTGCTGGTCGGCGGTGATCTGCGGGTAGAGCGGGAGCGAGAGCATCCGGTCGGCGGCCTGCTCGGCGTGCGGGAAGTCGCCCCGGACCTTGCCGAGACCGGCGAACGCCTCGGTGAGGTGCACCGGTGCGGGGTAGTGCACGCCCGCGCCGACGCCCCCGGCATTGAGCTTGCCGACGACGGCGTCGCGCTGGGCGGACGTGCCGTCGATGCGGACGACATAGAGGTGCCAGACATGGACGTTGCCCTCGGCGGTCACCGGCAGCACCAGCCGTCCGGCGGCCGCGAGGCCGGCGAGCAGGTCGTGGTAGCGGGCGGCGGCCGCCCGCCGGGCCGCGTTGCCCTCGGCGAGCCGGGTCAGCTTGGCCCGCAGCACCACGGCCTGCAGGCCGTCCAACCGGCTGTTGAACCCGGCCACGTCATGGCGGTACTTGACGGTCCCGCCGTGGTTGGCCAGTGCCCGGACCAGGGCGGCCCGCTCCGGGTCGTCGGTCACCACGGCCCCGGCGTCGCCGTAGGCGCCGAGGTTCTTGCCGGGGTAGAAGCTGGTCGCCGCGATCCCGCCACGGCCGGCCTGGCGCCCGTCCCGGCTGGCGCCCTGGCTCTGTGCCGCGTCCTCCAACAGGGCGACCCGGTCCGGGAGCTGCGCGGTGAGGGCGGCGGTGTCGGCGCACTGCCCGTACAGGTGCACGGGCACCACGGCGCGGGTGCGCGGGGTGACCGTGTCCAGGGCGGCCTGCGGGTCGAGCAGCAGGGTGTCCGGGAGGCAGTCGGCGAGGACCGGGACGGCGCCGATCCTGGCCACGGCGCCGGCGGTGGCGATGAAGGTGTTGGCGGGCAGCACCACCTCGTCGCCGATCCCGACGCCGACCGCGCGCAGGGCCAGCTCCAGCGCGTCGGTGCCGTTGGCGACCCCGACGCAGTGGTCGACGCCGGCGAAGGCCGCGTACTCGCGCTCGAACGCGGCGACCTCCTCGCCGCCGACGAACGCGGTGCCGGCCAGGATCCGGTCGAAGCCGGCCCTGACCTCGTCGGCGACCTCGGCATGGGCCGCCTTCAGGTCGACGAGTGGAATGTGGTTCATGCGGTGGTTCCCCCCACGGCTATCGGTTCAACGGTGCTGGTGGTTCGCTGCAGCCAGTGGTGCGGTGCCGGCCGGTGGTGTGCCGGCGCGACCTGTGACGGCCGGTCCTGTGTCGGCGCGTCCTGTGTCGGCGCGTCCTGTGGCGGCGGGTTCGCCGCCGGCGGCCGCCCGGAGGCGGCGGGCCGGGCTGCCGACCCAGACCTCGCCGGGCGGGACGTCGGACAGCACCAGCGACCCGGCGCCGACCAGCGACCCGGCGCCGACGCTGGTGTACTCGCGGAGCAGCGCCCCGGCCCCGATGTAGGCGCCGGTCCCCACCCTGACGCCGCCGCCGAGCCTGACGCCCGAGGCGATGGTCGCGAAGTCCGCCACCACGTCGTCGTGGGTGAGCACCACCTGCGGCATCACCGCGACATGCGCCCCCACGGTGACCGCGGCGGTCAGCACGGTGTGCGCCAGCAGCACCGACCCCGGCCCGACGGTGGAACTCCAGGAGACCACTGCGCTCGGATGACGCACCGAGGCGTACCGCTCCTCGGGCAGGCCCAGCCGGCGGACCAGCCGGGCCCGGACGGAGTAGTCCCGGGGACTGCCGACGCACACCACGACCCGGGCCCCGGTCCGTTCGTGGACCAGGTCGCAGCCGCCGAGCACCGGTACGCCGTCCACGGTGGTGCCGTGCAGCGCCGGGTCGTCGTCCAGGTGGCCCAGCAGCCGTGTGCTGTCGTCGAGCAGGACCGCCTGGGCGGTCTCCCTGGCGAATCCGCCCGCGCCGACGATCAGCAGGTCGGTCGTCATCCGGCGGCCGCCTGCTGCCGCAGTACCGCGACCACCCGGTCCTGCTGGTCCTCCGTCATGGTGTGGAACAGCGGCAGGATCAGCGAGTCCCGGCTGATCCGCTCGGTGACCGGCAGCGGCGCCGAGGGGTGGCCCTGGTAGGCGGGTTCCAGGTGTGAGGCCATGATGCCGCGCCGGGCCGAGACCCCGGCCTCGGCCAGCGCGGACAGCAGTTGGTCGCGGGAGGCAGGGAAGTCCTGGTCCGGGAGCACCCAGTAGGACTGGAAGTTGGCCTCCCCGTACGCCGGGTCGCCGACCGGGGTGAGCCCGGGGACGTCGGCGAGCAGTTCGGCGTAGCGGGCCGCCAGTGCGCGGCGGCGGGTCACGATCTCGTCCAGTCTGCCCAGCTGCACCAGGCCGACGGCGGCCTGGATGTCCGTCATCCGGTAGTTGTAGCCGACCTCCAGATAGCTCTCCAGGATCGGCTGCCGGCTGGCGTGACGCGCCGCCGCCGAGGCGTTCATGCCGTGCTCGCGCAGGCGGCCCAGCCGCTCGGCCCACTCGGCGTCGTCGGTGGTGACCATGCCGCCCTCCCCGGTGGTGATCACCTTGCGGGGGTGGAAGGACCAGGCGGCGATCAGTGCGCCGTGGCCGACGGACTTGCCGCCCACGGTCGCGCCGATGCCGCAGGCGGCGTCCTCGACCAGCGGCAGGTCCCAGTCCGCGCAGGCGGCGCGCAGGCTGTCCACGTCGGCGGGGACCCCGCCCTGGTGCACCGCCAGCACGGCCCTGGTCCGGGGGGTCCGGACGGCGTCCACGGTGGCGGCGGTCAGATTGCCGGTGGCGGTCTCGACATCGGCGAACACCGGCTCGGCGCCGACGTAGCGCACCGCGTTGGCGGTGGCGATGAAGGACAGTGACGGCACGACGACCTCGTCGCCGGGGCCCAGGCCCAGTACCACCAGGGCCAGGTGCAGCGCAGTGGTGCAGGAGCTGACGGCGATCCCGTGCTCCGCGCCCACCCGCTCGGCGAAGGCCCGCTCGAACGCGGCGACCCGGGGGCCCTGGGCCACCCAGCCGGACAGCACGGCGTCGGCGGCGGCCTGCGCCTCCTCCTCGCCCAGCCAGGGGATCATCACCGGGATGCGGTCGCCGCTCATCGGCCGGCCCCCGCGGCGGGAGCGGCGGCGGCAGCAGCAGCGGCGTCGGCGGCCCGCTCGGCGCGCCACCACCGGACCAGGTCCCGCAGTCCGGTCTCCAGGTCGATCTCGGCGGTGAAGCCGAGCTCGGCCCGGGCCCGGGAGACGTCGGCCAGCCGCCGGGTCACCCCGTTGACCGCCCGCGCCGGGCCGTGCACCGGCTCCAGGTCGGAGTCCATCGCCCGGAGCAGCCCGAGCGCCAGGTCGCGCAGACTGGTCTCGGTGGCGCTGGCGACATTGAAGACGGTGTCGGTGAGGTCCGACTCCGCCGCCAGCAGGTTGGCCCTGGCGATGTCGCGGACGTCGACGAAGTCCATGGTCTGGGTGCCGTCACCGAGGATCAGCGGCGGCTCGCCGTTCTCGATCCGCTCCATCCACCGGATCAGCACCTCGGTGTAGAGGCCGTGGATGTCCATCCGGGGGCCGTAGACGTTGAAGTAGCGCAGCGCCACGTAGTCCAGTCCGAACATGGCGTAGAAGCTGCGCAGCATCCCCTCGTTGAAGGCCTTGGCGGCCCCGTAGAAGGTGTCGTTGTTGTAGGAGTGGTGCCGCTCGGTGGTCGGGAACTCCTCGGCGAGCCCGTAGACCGAGGCCGACGAGGACGCGATGACCTTCCGCACCTTGGCGTCGGCCGCCGCCTCCAGGACGTTGAAGGTGCCGTCGACCATCACCTCGTTGGCCAGCCGCGGCTCCTCGGCGCACTGGGTGATCCGGATGGCCGCGAGGTGGAACACCAGGTCCGAGCCCTCGGTGACCTTGCGGACGGTGGCGGCGTCACGGATGTCGCCCTCGACCACCTCCACCAGTCCGCTGGGCATGGCGGTGGCCAGATTGGCCATCCGGCCGCGGACGAAATTGTCCAGGACGGTGATCCGTCCGGCTCCGCTGTCGACCAGAAGGTCCACCAGATTGGAGCCGATGGTTCCGGCGCCCCCGGTGACCAGGATCTTCTTGCCGCGTACGCTGCTCAACTCTGTTCCCTGTCTCTGCACGTTGGAGCCTGTGAACTGTGGCACTGACAAAAGCCCTGACGCCGGATCAGCGACCGGTGCGGAGCCCCACCACGGCGCCCTTGAACTCCAGGCTGCGCGAAGCGGCTTCGAGGATGTCCAGGACCCGAAGCCCGGCCTGACCGTCCGTCAGCGGGGCCCGGCGCTCGCGGATCGCACCGGCGAACTCGTCGACCATGCTGCGCAGGGCCTCCTTCTCGCCGATCGCTGGGGCGACCATGTCGCCGGAGCGGTAGGAGATCAGCATGTCCCGGCGCTCGTCGGCGCCGATCTCCTGCGGAGCGGCCAGGTCGACCCCCCGGTCGAAGATCGCCACCCGCTGGGCCGGATTGAGGTCGTCCCAGACCAGGGTGCGCTTGGCGCCGCCGACCATGGTGGTCCGCACCTTGGTCGGGGACAGCCAGTTGACGTGGACGTGGGCGATGGCGCCGGTGTTCAGCTGGAGCGTCAGATACGCCACGCAGGCCTGCCCGGCGCCGATCGGGTCGGCGCCGTGCGCGGCCACGGCGACCGGCTCGACGTTCTCGGGGAGGATGAAGTCCAGGATCGACAGGTCGTGCGGGGCCAGGTCCCACATCACGTCGATGTCCTTCTGCACCAGGCCCAGGTTGATCCGCACCGAGTCGACGAAGTGGATCTCGCCCAGCTCGCCGGAACGCACCAGCTCCCTGATCCGCCCCACCGCCGGTGTGTAGCAGTAGGTGTGATCACACATCAGGGTCAGTCCGCGCTGCTCGGCCTCGGCGACCAGGCGCGCGCCGTCGGCGTAGGTCGCCGCCAGCGGCTTCTCCACCAGGACGTGCTTGCCGGCGCGCAGCGCGGCCAGGGCCACGTCCAGATGGGTTCCGGCCGGGGTGGCCACCGCGACGGCGTGCACCTCGGGGTCGGCGAGCACCGCGGCGTAGTCGGAGGTCGCCTGGACCGTGGAGTAGCCGCCGAGCACCCGCCGGGCCCGGTCCACGTCCAGGTCGCAGAGCCGGCGCAGCCGGAACTGCGGACTGGACTGGAAGTTGCGGACCAGGTTGGGGCCCCAGTACCCGGCGCCGATGACGGCGACGCCGAGGGGTTCGGCGGCCGGGGGGACGGCGGCGGAGGGGGCGGCGCTGCTGCTCTCGGTCACGGTGCTGGTCTTCCCCTGCTCGCCGACGGTCGCTCTGCTGGTGCTGCTGTGCTTGCTGTTTGACGTCATGTCAGTACGCCCCCGTCCCACGGACCACGGCGGGTCCGGTGCGCAGCAGGATCGCCAGGTCCAGCCCCAGCGACCAGTTGTCCACATAGCCGAGGTCGAGCCGGACCGCGTCGTCCCAGGACAGGTCGGACCTGCCGCTGATCTGCCACAGCCCGGTGAGCCCCGGCTTCACCAGCAGCCGGCGCTTGACCTCCTGGGTGTAGCCCTCCACCTCCGCCGGGAGCGGCGGACGCGGGCCGACCAGGGACATGTCGCCGCTGAGGACGTTCAGCAGCTGCGGGAGCTCGTCCAGCGAGTAGCGCCGCAGCACCGACCCGACCCGGGTGACCCTGGGGTCCTCCCTGACCTTGAAGAGCATGCCGTCGCTGTTGTGGTTGAGGTGCG
This sequence comes from Streptacidiphilus carbonis, assembly GCF_000787775.1. GTDB lineage: Bacteria > Actinomycetota > Actinomycetes > Streptomycetales > Streptomycetaceae > Streptacidiphilus > Streptacidiphilus carbonis. The sequence goes on from NZ_BBPM01000028.1 coordinate 68,804, forward strand.
CGAGCAGGTCCCGCTCCCGCTCGGCGTCCTGGCGCATGGTGCGGAACTTCAGCATGGTGAAGTGGTTGCCGTAGCGGCCCACCCGCTGCTGCCGGAACAGCACCCGCCCGGGGCTGTCCAACCGGACCAGCAGCGCGAGCAGCAGGAACAGCGGCGCCAGCGCCAGCAGCAGCAGTCCGGCCACCGCGCGGTCCATGACCTCCTTGGGCACCCGGGGCAGCCGCCCCAGCCGCGGCGTCCTGATGGTCAGCAGCGGCACGCCGTTGTTGGGGCGGATCGCCACCCGGGACGCGGCGACATCGGTGACCAGCGGGGCGACCAGGAAGTCGGCGCCCTGGGCGGCAGCGATCCAGGACAGCCGCAGCAGCGCGTGGGCGTCTATCTCCGGCGCCGGCAGCACCACCACGGTGTTGCAGCCGGTGGACCGGATCACGCCGGACAGGTCGCCGACGCCGCCGCGCACCGGCAGCCCCAGTTCATTGACGACCGGGGCGTTCACCGGATCGGTCAGGCAGACCCCGGCGACATTCAACTCCTCGGCGCTGCCCCGGCGCAGGACGCCTATCAGCTCGACGACGCTGCTGGAGGGTCCGACCAGCACGGTCTCGCTGCGGTCGCGCCCCCTGCGCCAGCGCCGGTGCAGCCGACGCCGGATCAGGTACCGTGCCAGCACCGCGAGTACGGCGGCGGGCGCGGCCGCCACCATCATGTCGTGCAGCAGATCCGAGTCGTGCAGGAACCACCAGCAGGCAATGGCCGTCAGTGCAGGTAGGGCGACGGCCCCGCGCAGCACCCGGCGGAACTCCTCGGTGCCGAGACCGAGGGCACTGCGGTCGTAGGCGCGGTAGGCGCACATGGCGACGATCCAGGCCGGCGGCAGGCCCAGGGCCACGGCCCAACGCCCGTACGCCCCATGGACCAGGAACGCGGCGACCACGGCGGCCAGTGCGTCCGCGACCAGCAGGACGATCCGGTACCTGTGCTCCCAACGGCGTTTGCGGACCCCTGGACTTCTCCGTTCGACGACTCTGAGCTGATGCGTGACCGGCTCGACGGCCATGCGAAACCCCCCACCACAACGGTGCGCTACGCACTCGTCAGGACCCTGCGGCGTCCAGTGATTGACGATGGATCAGGACGCGTGGTGCTGGAGTCGCTGCGAGCGCTCGGCTCGTACACCTGACACGAGCACGGACGGTCCGTCGGCAGTTTTCCCCCCGCCTCGGGAGTCCGTTTGGCACTGTTCCCGGTTCGTTCCCCAGATTCTCGACCAGGCGAGACTTCAGCATGTCGGGCAACGCCCGCCACCGTACCGATGACCAATCAGTACGTCTGAGGAAATAAACCGAAACGGCCGGAACTACACCCTCTCTGCGCGTGATGCGCAAACCGGTTCACCGCCGTTCAATGTAGACCACTGGGGTCACACCGGGGGAGCAGTTGGACCAAACGCTGGCCATGATCCCCATCTTTGGCGTCATACTGCCCGGGTGACGAGCATAGTGATCCCCGCTCACAACGAGGAGCGAGTGATCGGCCGCCTCCTCGACTCCCTGCTTGCCGACCCAGCGGCAGAGCCGCTGCACATCGTGGTGGTCTGCAACGGCTGCACCGACGACACGGTACGGATCGCATCCGAACGGGCCCCCGCGGTAAGGGTCGTGGAGATCCCGGAACCCTCCAAGCACGAGGCGCTGCGCACCGGTGACCAGTACGCCCAGGGCTTCCCGCGGGTGTACGTGGACGCCGACGTGGTCCTCGGCCCGGCCGACGTGCACGCCCTGGCGGAGGTACTGCGGTCGGCGGACGGGATCCTCGCCGCCGCCCCGGAGCGGGAGCTTCCACTGGCGGGCAGCGCCTGGTCCGTGCGGGCCTACTACCGGGTCTGGCAGCGGCTGCCGGCCGTGCGGGAAGGGCTGTTCGGCCGTGGTGTCATCGCCGTCACCGAGGCCGGGTACGCTCGGATCGCCGCACTGCCCCCGCTGATGGCCGACGACCTGGTCGCCTCGCTGGCCTTCGGGCCGGAGGAGCGCCGGGTGGTGGCCGCCGCCCGGGTGGTGGTCCAACCACCGCGGACCTGGGGGGATCTGATCCGACGTCGGATCAGGGCGGCGACGTCGACCGCGCAGGTCGAACAGCACCAGCGGGGGGCGGACGCGGACGCGGGGGCGCTGGGGGGAGCGGTGGGGGCCGCGCACACGCCGTCGGCACGAACCGGAAAGGCGGACCTGGGGGCGCTGCTGCGGGCCCAGCCCAGTCTCTTTCCGGCCGTTCTGGTCTTCCTCACCGCCGCGCTCGCGGCCCGGCGGGGTGCGAAACGGGCCATCAGGCAGGGGGACTTCGGCACCTGGCTGAGGGACGAGAGCAGCCGAGGGGCCTGAGCCGGCAGCAAGGAACAGCACGACAGCAGGGGGGAGTACGCCATGTATCTCGCTGACCGGGCGGCGCCGGCGGCGCAGAAGGCCGGCGGCGCAGGCGGGTCGGCCAAGGTGCGGGCGGTCACCGGGGTGGTGCTCGCCCTCGGGGCGGTCAGCCTGGTCACCGACGTCTCCTCGGAGATGGTCACCGCCGTACTGCCGCTGTACCTGGTCGCCGGGCTGGGGATGAACCCGCTCGGCTTCGGCACGCTGGACGGCGTCTACAACGGCGTCAGCGCGCTGGTGCAGCTGGTCGGCGGGCATCTCGCCGACCGGGCCAGGAACCACAAGCTGATCGCCGGACTGGGCTACGCGCTTTCCGCGGTCTGCAAGCCGCTGCTGCTGACCGTGCACGCCCTCGGCCCGCTGGGCGCGGTGCTGGCCCTGGACCGCACCGGGAAGGGGCTGCGGACCTCGCCGCGCGACGCGCTGATCTCCATGTCGACGGCACCGGAGTACCGGGGCCGCGCCTTCGGGGTGCACCGGGCGATGGACACCGCGGGGGCGGTCCTCGGCCCGGTCGCCGCGTTCCTGATCCTGCGGGCGGCGACCGATGGCTACAACGCGGTGTTCGGCGTCAGCGCGTGCGTGGCCGCGCTCGGGGTGGTGGTGCTGGTGCTCTTCGTGCCGTCCCGGCCGAAGCCCTACGCCGCGAGCCCCGCGGCCCCGGGCGTCGACCCGGACGGTGCGGCCGCCGAACCCCCGAAGGCCCGGCCCGACCTGCGCCAGGCGCTCTCCCTGCTGCGGATCCCGCGGCTCCGCGCGCTCGCCGTCTGCGCCGCGCTGCTCGGTCTCACCACGGTCAGCGACGCCTTCGTCTACCTGCTGCTGCAGCGCCGCACCGGCATCGGCGAGCAGTGGTTCCCACTGCTGCCGTTCGGCACCGCGGTGGTCTTCCTCTCCCTCGCCGTGCCGCTCGGCGTCCTCGCCGACCGCATCGGCCGCCGCACGGTCTTTCTGGCCGGGCACGCCGGTCTGCTCGCCGCCTACGCGCTGCTGCTGTGGACCCCGTCCACGCCGGCTCTGCCGTACCTCGTCCTCGCCCTGCACGGGACCTTCTACGCCGCCACCGACGGGGTGCTCCCGGCCGCGGTCGCCGACGTGGTCCCCGAGGCGCTGCGGGCGAGCGGCCTGGCCCTGGTCGGCACCGGGCAGGCGCTGGCGAGGTTCTGCTGCTCCCTGGCCTTCGGTGCGGCCTGGACCGCCTGGGGCGACGGCCCGGCGCTGGCCGGTTCCGCCGTCGGCCTGCTCTGCTGCGCCGTCGCGGCCGGAACCGTGCTGCGCCCCACCGCCCGTCCGAACGCCACCACCGGAGCACGTCCATGAGCACCGCCCGCCGCCTGGTCATCCTGGTCGTCGCCGTCCTGGTCTGCGCGGGGGTGGGCACCGGCTTCGTGCTGCACGCGGCCGACCAGGCCGCCCAGCGGAGCAGGCCGACGGCGGGCGGACCCGCTGTCAGCAGCGGCGAGGTGTCGCTGGGTCCGGGCGCGGCGAAGAAGCTGCTGTTCCTCAACACCGCGGCCGGTCCCGACCTGGACCGGCTGTCCTCGGTGCCGATCGGCGACACCGCCGGCCCCCGGACCGCCACCGGCACCACCTGCCTGCGCTTCTACGCGGCGGCGGGCACCGGCGTCTGCCTGCAGTCCGCCACCGGGGTGCTCGGCCAGACCACCCGGGCGGTGATCCTGGACGCCCGGCTGAAGACCCTGCGCAGCTACCCGATCGCCGGCATCCCCAGCCGCGCCAGGGTCTCGCCCAGCGGCCGCCTGGTCGCCTGGACCGACTTTGTCGGCGGCGACTCCTACGGCTCGGCCTTCTTCTCCACCAGGACCTCCATCCTGGACACCCGGACCTGGAAGGTCGTCGACAGTCTGGAGCAGTTCTCCGTCCAGCTGAACGGGAAGCCCTACCACGCGACCGACGACAACTTCTGGGGCGTCACCTTCGCCTCGGACGACGACACCTTCTACGCCACCCTGGGCACGGCCGGCCGGACCTATCTGATGCGCGGCTCGCTCTCGAAGCACAGCGCCACCGGCGTCGGGGTGGAGAACGTGGAGTGCCCCTCGCTGTCGCCGGACGGCACCCGGATCGCCTTCAAGAAGCGGGTGCTGCCGAACGCCGCGCTCTGGCGCGAGTACGTGATCGACCTGCGGACGCTGAAGGAGACCCCGCTGGCCGAGCCGCACAGCGTCGACGACCAGGCCACCTGGCTGGACGACGACACCATCGCCTACGCCCTGCCCACCGACGGGGACACCAGGAGCACCGACCTGTGGTCGGTCCCCGCCGACGGCAGCGGCAAGCCGAAGCTGATCGTCCCCGGCGCCTTCTCCCCGGCACCGCAGTAGCGGGAGCCCGGCAGTAGGGCGCATACGGACGACATGTCCGCCCCTCGTACCCCAATGCGCCCCTCCTGTCCGGATGTGGCTGCCGCTGACCCTGGCTCCCCTGGGCCACGATGGGCCTATGCCGGGGCCCCAGTGCGACGACCTCAGGTCCTCCTTCGACAGCGTGTTCTGCGCCCTGCTGCCCAGGCTCTACCGCAGAGCGGCCCTGCTGGCCGGCGGCTCCGACGCGGCCGAGGACGCCGTGCACGAGGTCTACCTCAAGCTCGCCGCCCGGCCGCAGCGCTTCCTCGCCCATCCGGAGCCCTATGCGTACGCCTTCGCCGCCCTGGTCAGCCAGGTGCGCGACAGCTATCGGCGGGGCCGGCGGCAGGTCCTGGTCGCGGACCCCGGACACCCTGCCGACGGCGCGGGAACCTGCTGGGACGGCGGCTTCGCGGAACGCGCCTCGCAACTGGAGGCATTGAGCCTGCTGGGGCGGCTGACGGTGCGCCAGGCCGCCGCGGTGATCCTGGTGGACCTGGACGGGTACACCATCGACCAGGCCGCCGGGATACTCGGGACGCACCGGGGCACCGTCTCGCGGTCACGGGCCCGCGCCCTGGACAAACTGCGCGGCTGCCTGGGGGAGCGCCCGGCCCCGGCGCGGCCGGCGGACATCGCGGAAGGGCAGGACGGCCATGCGTCGCAAGGCACAGCGTGACCGGGCGGCGGCCGCCCTGGGGGAACGGCTGCGCACCGCCGACAGGGAGCTGTCGCTGCCACCCGGGCTCTGGGAGCGGGTCAGTGCCGAGCCGCCGGTGGCGCGGATCGGGGCTCCGGCGCCGCGCCCGCGCCGGCCGTCCCGGCTGGTCGCCGGGTTCGCGGTGCTGGCCGTGACGGTGGGTCTGATCGCGCTGGGCGCCTGGTGGCTGGCCCGTCCGGGCGCTCCCGCACCGGGCTCGGCCGTACCCGGCGCGGGCTCCGGCACGCCGCTGACCGTCTTCAACGCCGAGGCGCCGTGCCGCTCGCTGCGGACCATGGAGTGCGGCCTGCGGCTGGCCCGCGACCCCTACGCCCGGTACGCGGACGACGACAACGCGGCGGGCAGGGTCTGGAACGGCGACCGGGTCGGCGCGCAGTGCGTGGTGTCCGACGGCACCCTGGTCGAGGACGAGAGCGGGATCACCTCCACCCGCTGGTACCTGGTCACCACGGCGAACGGCGTCCGCGGCTGGCTCCCGGGCGTCCGGACCCGCAACACCGTGGACATCCGCGACTGCACCCCGGCCGAGGCCGGGATCCGCTGATCCGGGAATCCTCTGTTCGGAAATCCTCTGTTCGGAAATCCTCTGATTCGGAAAACTCTGTCGCCGCTGTCATACAGCGGGTGCCCGCCGGACGTGTACGGGGCGAAGGACTTCAGCACCGTGTCCGATGACAGGAGTACTCGACATGATCCGTCACATGGTCCGTCAGAAGTGTGCCGGAGCGGCCGGAGCGCTGCTCCTCGCCGTGAGCGGCGTCGCCGTCGGCGTGGCCGCCGCCCCCGCCGCGCACGCCGCCGCCTCGGACTGCACCGGCGGCGCCAACGGCTTCGTGGACATCTCGGACAACGCCTCCGGCACCGTCCGCGAGTCGGTGGTCCACGACGGCGACACCATCTCGCTGCAGACCGCCGGCAGCCGCGGCTTCGCCAAGATCTCGGGCAGCACCGTCAACGGCGTCGAGTCCGTCTGGATGGACTGGACCCGGGACGGCGGCTCCACCTGGCTGCAGTGCGGCCCCTTCACCGTGAACAAGGGCAACGGCAGTTCCAAGACCAGCGCCGCCCAGTCCGAGAGCAGCAGCAACCTCTGGCGCTTCCGCGCCTGCGGCTACACCGCCGACCGCGCCATCACCTGCACCAACTGGTGGTGATGGGGCGGACCGGTGAACGGGCGCTACGGCGCCGGGAACTGGGCCGGCGGGACGTCGCTGGTGCTGGCTGTGCCGCCGGCCACGGCGTAGAGGCTGAGGGTGTAGGTCGTGTACTCGATCTGCGTCGAGCCGTAGACGGTGGTGAACTTCAGGGTGTTGTCGAACTTCTGGTAGGCACACCCTGAGGTGAACCCCCGGCGGCCGGAGTCCCAGTCGGAGCCGGTGGCGAAGTAGACGGTGTAGGTGCCGTCCCGCACGCCCTTGACGGTGTAGCTGCCGTTCTTGCGGATGTAGACCGCCAGCGAGCGGGCGCCGCTCCTGGTGAGGGTGATCACCGCGTCGCCGTCTCCGCCGTTCTCGATGGTGAGCTGGCCCCGGCCGCTGCGGTCGGTGTCCCGGAGGTAGGTGCCGGTGGAGAGGGAGCGCTTCTGCTGCTTGGGGAACGCCGGCAGGGCGATCCCGGCCGGGTGGCCGGCCGCGGCCATCGTCCTCAGCTGGGTGGCCAACGCGGCCAAGCTGTCCGTGTTCCCGGCCTGGACGGCGGGGGAGGCGGCGGCGCAGACGGCGTTGCCGTTGCTGTCCTCGCCCCTGGCGAGCGACTGCAGATCCCCGGCCAGGTTCTTCAGCTTCTCGGACAGGCCCTGGTTGTCCATGGCGGCCTCGACCGGGGCGTTCACGGCGTCCAGCCTGCCCGCCGCGGTCTGCAGCGCCGTCGCGGCGGCGGACAGCCGGGCCCTGGAGCCGCTTGCGGCCAGGGCGGACAGAGCGGCGCCGACCGGCTTGTCGATTCCGGCAACCGCGGTCACGTACTGACTGGTCGTCATCTCCGTCGGGGTGGGCGACGCACTGGGCGGGGCCCCGGTCGTCGAACCACCCCCGCCTGCCGTGCCCTGACCGGTCGCCGCCCCCGAGCCCCCACAGGCCGCCAGCAGCAGCACCGCCGCGGTCATCGCCGCAGTTCCCCCGAGCAACTGCCTGGCATTGGGCATGATCGCCATGGCTTCCCCCAGCCCCGTGTTCCAGCCCCGTGTTCCGGCCCCGCACCCCGGGCCAGTATGAAAGCGTATGCACAACGCGGTCAACCGGTTACAGCGCGTGCTCCCGGGGTGGCGGGGGACGGTGCGTTCCGCAGCACCCGGCGCCTGCGGCACGGATGGCTCTCGGGGCTGCCGGTGCGGGCGGCAGGGGGATAACCCCCGACCGGGTCGGGTGGGCGCTCCATGGTTGCCGCATCCGGCGGTTCATAGGTTGGTGATCAGGGACGACGCGCCGTCTTCCCACCTGATCGCCCACCCTGGAGACCCGGATGCCGCCACCCCTCAGCGCCACCGCCACCCCCACCGCCGTCCCGACCGCCGCACGCGGCTCGGAGTTCAGCCCGCTGCTGCAGCGGGTCCGCTCGGCGGGCCTGCTGGAGCGCCGGACCGGTTGGTACGCCCGCAGCATCGCGCTCAACCTGTTGCTGGTCGCCGCCGTCTGGACCGGGGTGGTGCTGCTCGGCGGCTCCTGGTGGGTGCTGGCACTGGCGCTGCCCGCGGCCGTCCTCGGCGGGCGCACCGCCTTCATCGGCCACGACGCCTGCCACCAGCAGATAGCCGCGAGCCGCCGGGTGAACCGGGTGCTCGGCCTGGTCCATGCCGACCTGCTGCTGGGCATGAGCGTCGGCTGGTGGACCGACAAGCACAACCGGCACCACGCCAACCCCAACCATGTGGACAAGGACCCGGACGTCGGCGTGGGCGCACTGGTCTGGACGCAGCGCCAGGCGGCCCAACGCGAGGGCCTGGCACGTTGGGTGACCCGCCATCAGGCCCGGCTGTTCGTCCCGATGCTGCTGCTCGAAGGCGTCGCCCTCAAGGTCTCCAGCCTGCTGGACCTGAGGCGTCAGCCGCCGCGCGAGCGGCTGGTCGAGGGTTCGCTGCTGGTGGCCCATCTGGCCCTGTACGCAACCCTGTTGCTGCTCGCCATGAACCCGCTGCAGGCGCTGGTCTTCGCCGCCCTGCACCACGCGCTGTTCGGGCTGCACCTCGGCTCTGCCTTCGCCCCCAACCACAAGGGCATGGAGATGCCCGACCCGGACGGCGGCGACGACTGGGGCCACCTCCGCCGCCAGGTGCTCACCTCACGCAACGTCCGCGGCGGCCCGCTCACCGACTTCTTCCTGGGCGGCCTCAACTACCAGATCGACCACCACCTCTTCCCGAGCATGCCCCGCCCCAACCTGCGCGCGGCCCAGCCCCTGATCCGCGCCCACTGCGCCCGCCTCGGCCTCCCCTACACCGAGACCGGCCTGTTGGAGTCCTACCGCCAGGGACTCGGCCACATGCACGAGGTCGGCCGCGCCGCGACCCGCTGAGCGCGCCGTCCTCGGACTGCTAGTCGCAGCACGCCGTCGCGCCTGAGCAGGGCCGGGTGCCAAAACCGGTCGCATGGTCGCCCGCGTCCTTGTTAGCGTGCAGGCATGAACGAGCGCGCTGCTGTGAACACGACGACGCCGGAGAGTGTCCCGGCGCGCTGACAGCTGATCTGTCCGAAGCCCCGGGGCGAGTCGCCCCGGGGCTTCGCCGTGTGGTCACCCGCCCCGTCCAACTGTGAGGAGACCACCATGCAGGCCCACCAGGAGAGCCGTCACGACCACCGCAGACTCGGCCGCGAACTGGACCTGTTCGACACCGACCCGCTGATGGGCGCAGGCCTGCCGTACTGGCTGCCGGACGGCGCGGTGCTGCGCCACGCGCTGGAGGAGTACATCCGCGAGGCCGAGCGCCGGGCCGGCTACCAACACGTCTACTCGCCGGTGCTGGGCAAGCGCGAGCTGTACGAGATCTCCGGCCACTGGTCCCACTACAGCGAGGACATGTTCCCGCCGATGGACCTCGGCGCGGAGCAGGTCGTACTCCGGCCCAGCCTGTGTCCGCACCATGCCCTGATCTACCGCTCGCGCTCGCACAGCTATCGCGAACTGCCGCTGCGGATGGCCGAGTTGGGTGGGATGTACCGATCCGAACTGTCCGGGGTGCTCGGCGGGCTGACCCGGGTGCGGGCGATCCAGCTGAACGACGCCCATATCTTCTGCACCCTGGAGCAGGTCGCCGAGGAGGCGCGCTCGGCCCTGGTGCTGATCCGCCGCGCCTACGCGAACCTGGGCATCAGCCCGTCCCGTTTCCGGCTGTCGCTCCCCGGGCCGGGTGGCAAGTACGTCGCCGCCCCGGAGATGTGGCGCAGGGCAACCGCCCTGCTGACCGAGGTGCTGGACGGAGCGGGAGTGGCCTATGAGGCCGTCGAGGGCGAAGCCGCGTTCTACGGTCCCAAGATCGACGTCCAGATCGCCGACGGCGCCGGACGGGAGGCTACCCTGTCGACCGTCCAGGTCGACTTCCACCAGCCCGAGCAGTTCGATCTGCACTACATCGGCGCGGACGGCGCGAAGCACCGGCCGGTGATGGTGCACCGCAGCATCATCGGCAGCGTGGAACGGGCCGTCGCCCAGCTCATCGAGGTCCACGGCGGTGCCTTCCCGGCCTGGCTGGCCCCGGCCCAACTGGCGGTCCTGCCGGTGTCCGACGCCGAACTCCCCGCCGCCGAGCACCTGCTGCGCCGGTGCCTGGAACTCGGACTTCGGGCAAAGCTCGCCGGCCCCGAGCAGGGCACCCTGTCCGCCAGGATCCGGACCGCCCGACTGGTGCCCTACCAGGCGGTCATCGGCCCCCGCGAGGCCGCGGCCGGCCTGCTCGCGGTGCGGCTGCGCGACGGCCGCCGACTCGACCCGCAACCCGTCGCCGAGGTACTGGCGCGGGTCGGCGACCGGGTGGCCACCCGCAGCGGCGAGCTGTGACGGGCCGGGCGGTCGAGTCCCAGGAGCAGTACTCTCGGCGCGGTACAGTCGTTCGAGGGCGGGGGACATCGACATGGACGAGGACGAGGACGAGGACGAGGAGGCGGGCGAGGGACCCGAGCCGCAGCGGAGCCTGCTGATGGATCCCCGGTTGGCAGGGGCCGGTGGGATGTTGATCGCCACCGCCGCGCTGGCCTGGTTCCTCACCCACGGCCTGCACGGCTCGACGGGAACGGAGCCCGTCCGGCCGTCGGCGTCGGTGTCAGCGTCAGCGTCGGTGTCCGCCTCCGCCTCGGTATCGGCCTGTTGTCCGTGACCGTTGGGGTTGCCTAGGCTCCCGGCATGCGATGCGGTGTGTGCGGTTCGGAACGGCTCGGTCCGCTGGGCGAATTGACCTCGGGCAACCGGATGGGGGATCAGAGGTTTCTGCGGCTGCGGTTCCCCAGGCGGGGGGCGTTCAAGCCGCGGCCCGAGTACGACGCGGTCTTCGCACGGGCCTGTCGGGACTGCGGTGCCGTCATCCCCTTCCTCGCCAAGGAGGAGCTGCGCCGGTTCGACGCCGAGGCGGACGCGCTGGAGGGGGAGCGGGACGACGGTTTCCGCTGACCGGTCAGTGCAGGTGCCAGTACGGGTGCGACTACAGGCAGTAGGTCGGGTCCGTGCGGCTCACGCGCCTGCCGCTGTGCGCCGGCCCAGGCCGCCGTAGACCAGGAGCGTGCTGGGCGTCGACGGCTCGGGCGCCGTCTGCTCGGGGTGCCAGCTGACCACCGGGACGACCCCCGGCTCGACCAGTTCCAGGCCGTCGAAGAAGCCCTCGATCTCCTTGGGGCTGCGCATCCGGCCGCTGCCCATCATCTGCTGGAAGGCCTGCTCCAGCTCCCGCGCCTCCGGGCTTGCGTCGCTGAAGTGGCTGAGCAGCAGGTAGCTGCCGACCGGGAGCCGGTCGACGTAGGACCGCACCAGCGCGGCCGGGTCCTCCGCGTCCGCGATGTGGTGCACCAGGCCCACCAGCAGCAGGCCGACCGGGCGGCTCCAGTCCAGGAACTCCCGGACGGTCGCGCTGTCCAGGATGGCCTCGGGGGCGCGGAAGTCGGCGAGCATCACCCGGGTGTCCGGGGTCTCGGTGAGCAGCGCCCGGGCGTGGGCCAGCACGATCGCGTCGTGGTCGACGTAGACCACCCGGGCGCCGGGGGAGACGGACTGGGCGACCTGGTGCGTGTTCTGCGCGGTGGGCAGCCCGGAGCCGATGTCCAGAAACTGGGTGATGCCCGCGCGGGCCATGTGGGCGACACCCCTGGCCAGGAACCCGCGGCTGAGGCGGGCGCCCTGGCCCCCGTCGGGGATGAGCTCAAGGCGCTTGGCGGCCACCGCCCGGTCGACGGCGAAGTTGTCCTTGCCGCCGAGGATCGCGTCGTAGACGCGGGCCACGCTGGGCTTGGAGGTGTCCACGCCGAGCCTCTCCCACTCGGAGACCGTCTCCTGCTCTGTCATACGGCAAAGATTAACGGACCTCTGTTCCACAGGAGTTGGGAAGACGACAACAACGGCCGCCCCTCCGCGTGCGGACGGAGGGGCGGCCCCGCGGTCCACCCGGAATTCACCAGATCCGGACGCGCTCTTCCGGGTCCAGCCAGAGCTCGTCGCCCTCGACGGTGCCGAAGGCCTGGTGGAACTCGTCCAGGTTGCGAACGATGTTCGCCCGGAACTCCGGGGGCGAGTGCGGGTCGACGGTGAGGTACTGCTCCTCCTGCTCCTTGCGGCGCTTGGTGCGCCAGCAGTAGGCCCAGTTCATGAACAGCGTCTGCGAGTCGGCGCTCTCGCTGTCACCGTCGAGCGAGATCAGGTAGGCCTTGTGAGCGATCGTCAGTCCGCCCAGGTCGCCGATGTTCTCACCGACCGTCAGCGCGCCGTTGACGGTCTGGCCGGGCAGCGAGCGCGGCGAGAAGCCGTTGTACTGGGTGATCAGCGCCTTGGACTTGACCTCGAAGGCCGACTTGTCGGCCGCCGTCCACCAGTCGTTGAGGTTGCCCGCTCCGTCGTACTGCGCGCCCTGGTCGTCGAAGCCGTGCCCGATCTCGTGGCCGATCACCGCGCCGATGCCGCCGTAGTTCTCGGCCGCTTCGCCCTCGGGGGAGAAGAACGGCGCCTGGAGGATGCCGGCCGGGAAGCAGATCTCGTTGGTGCCGGGGTTGTAGTAGGCGTTGACGGTCTGCGGCAGCATGAACCACTCGTCGCGGTCGACCGCAGCGCCGATCTTGGCGAGCTCCCGGTCGCTCTCGAAGGCCGCCGCCGCATGGGCGTTGCCCAGCAGGTCGTCCGGGCTCACCTGGAGTGCGGAGTAGTCGCGGAACTTCTCCGGGTAGCCGATCTTCGGGCGGAAGGTGGCCAGCTTCTCGTAGGCGCGCTCCTTGGTCTCGTCGGTCATCCACTCCAGTCGGGAGATCGACTCCCGGTAGGCCCGGAGCAGGTTGGCGACCAGGTCGTCCATCATCGCCTTGGAGGTCGGCGGGAAGTGCCGGGCGACGTACTCCTCGCCGACCGCCTCGCCCATCGCATCCTCGACGAAGGCGACCCCGCGCTTCCAGCGGGCCCGCAGCTCCGGGGTGCCGCTGAGGGCGCGGCCGTAGAACTCGAAGTCGGCGTTGACCAGTTCGTCGGTCAGGAACCGCGATGCCGCACGCAGCACCCGGGCCGTGGCCCAGTCCCGCCACTGCTCGATCGGCACCTCGCCCAGCACGGTGGAGAGGTGGGCCAGGTAGGACGGCTGCCGGACCACGGTCTCGGCGATGGTGCGGTCCGAGCCGCCGAGCGCGGCGACATAGCCGCTCCAGTCGAACTCCGGCGCGAGCAGCACCAGTTCGTCCAGGCTGGTGAGGTTGTAGGTCTTCTGCACATCGCGCGTCTCGGCGCGCTCCCAGTGCCCTGCCGCCAGCCGGGTCTCGATGGCGAGCACCGTCTCCGCGGCGATGCCCGGGGCCTGGTGCTCGGCGGCGGTGAACAGCTGGGTCAGGTAGCCGACGTACTTCGTCCGGATCTCGGCGAACTTCTCGTCGCGGTAGTACGACTCGTCCGGCAGCCCCAGCCCGCCCTGGACGATGTTGACCAGGTAGCGGTCGGAGTCCCGGTCGTCGGTGTTGACGTAGAGGCCGAAGAGCCCGGACCCGCCGGTGCGCTCGAAGCCGCCGAGGAAGGCCGCCAGCTCCCGGGTGTCGGCCAGCGCCGCCACGGCCCGCAGCTGCGGGCGGACCGGCTCGATGCCGCGTTCGGCCGCGGCCGCCTCGTCCATGAAGGAGGTGTAGAGCGCGGCGATCTTCCGGGCGTTCTCACCGGCGCCGGCCGGGGCCGCCGACACTCCCGCCGCGAGCTCCTGGATGATCAGTTTGACCTGTTCCTCGGCCGTGTCGGCCAGCTGCACGAAGGGGCCCCAGCTCGACCGGTCGGCCGGGATCTCCACCGTCTGCAGCCACTCGCCGTTGACATGGCCGAACAGGTCGTCCTGCGGTCGGATGTCGGGGTTCATGCCCGCACGGGCGCCATCAAGAATGCTCATTCGTGCAGCTTATGCGAGCCCCTGACCGGCCGGACCCGGTTTTCGGAGCGGTTCCGGTGGGGTTCGGGTGTGCTTCGAGTGAGCCTCGGCCCGGCTCAGGGCGGGGTGCAGCCGCGCAGCCTGCGGGAGACCTCGCCCAGGCCGGCGGCCAGGTGGTCCAGCTGCTCGGGGGTGAGCACGTCGATCAGCGACTCGCGGACGGCGGCGACATGGCCCGGAGCGGCCTCGCGCAGTACCTCCATGCCCCGGTCGGTGAGCTCGGCGATCACCCCGCGGACGTCGCTGGGGCAGGAGCGGCGGGCCACCAGCCCGGCCCGCTCCAGCTGGGTGACCTGGTAGGTCAGTCCACTCTTCGAGGTGACCAGCCGCTCCGCGAGCTCGGTCATCCGCAGCGAGCGGTCGGGGGCGGCGGAGAGCTGCACCAGCACCTCGTACTGGGTGTGGGAGAGCGCCGCATCGTCCTTGAGCTGCTGTTCCAGCTTGCGGGAGACCAGGTTGGTGGCTGAGAGGAAGCCGATCCAGGCAGCCCTCTCCCGATCGTCCAGCCATCGCGGTTCTTCCATGGGCACCACTCTACTCCTATTGTTCAAATTTGAAACTCGGTGTAGCGTCGGCCGGGCCGGCTTGGTTCAAATTGGAATCAAGCCTCTCGTGAGCGGAGCAACGCATGCCGGAGAACCTTCCTGTCGCCTCTGTGCGCACCCGGGTCCAGGTCCCGCTGCGGTTCGGCGACGGCTACTCGGTCGACGCCGAGCTGGTCACCTTCCACGGCCTGGTCGACGGCCAGGAGCACCTCGCCATCGCGCTCGGCGACCCGGAGCAGGCCCGGGGGAGCGGTAGGACGCCGCTGGTGCGGCTGCACTCGGAGTGCCTGACCGGCGACGTGTTCGGCTCGGCCCGCTGCGACTGCGGCCCGCAGCTGCGCGAAGCCGTCGAGCGCATCGCCGGGACCGGCGGCTACCTGCTCTACCTGCGCCAGGAGGGCCGGGGGATCGGCCTCTACAACAAACTGGACGCCTACGCCCTGCAGGACACCGGTCTGGACACCTACGCCGCCAACGCCGCGCTCGGCCTGCCCGAGGACGGCCGCGACTACACGGCCGCCGCGCAGATGCTGACCGCCCTGGGCGTGGGCACACTGGACCTGCTGTCCAACAACCCGGACAAGGCCGAGCAACTGCGCGACCTCGGCGTCCCGGTCCGCGACCGCATCCCCACCGGCGTCTTCGCCACCGGCCACAACCTGCGCTACCTGCGCGCCAAGGTCGAGCACACCAACCACACCATCGCCCTCACCCAACTCGCCGGCTGACCCGGAAGGAGCCCCCGCCATGACCACCCCCGCTCCCACCGCATCCCCGGCTCCTGCCGCCTCCGGCACCTCCGCCACGCCTCCCGCGGCCGGGCGCATGCCCGCGCTCTACCTCAGCCACGGCGCGCCGCCGCTCGCCGACGACCCGGTGTGGCCGGGGCAGTTGGCGGCCTGGTCGGCGGAGCTGCCGCGGCCGACCGCGATCCTGATGGTCTCCGCGCACTGGGAGGAGGCGCCGCTGGCCCTCGGCGCCACCGCTACCGTCCCGCTGGTGTACGACTTCTGGGGCTTCCCGCAGCACTACTACGAGGTCACCTACGCGGCCCCCGGCGCCCCGGAGCTGGCCGAGAGCGTGCGCAAGCTGCTGCGCGCCCCCGGAACGCCGGTCCAGGACATCCCGGACCGGGGACTGGACCACGGCGCCTACGTCCCGCTGGTGGAGATGTTCCCCGGCGCCGACATCCCGGTGCTGCAGGTCTCCATGCCCACGCTGGACCCGCAGCGGCTGCTGGAGATCGGCCGCCGGCTGGCCCCGCTGCGCGACGAGGGCGTGCTGATCGTCGGCAGCGGCTTCTTCACCCACAATCTGCGGGCGCTCAGTCAGGACGGCCGGGTCACCTCGGTGATGGCCGAGTTCGACGACTGGGGCCGCCGCGCACTGCAGGCCCAGGACCTGGACGCGCTGCTCGACTTCGAGCACAAGGCGCCCGCCGGACGGCTGGCGCACCCGCGCACCGAGCACTTCGCCCCGCTCTTCGTCACCCTCGGCGCTGCACATGAAGAACTGTCCACCCAGCGCAGCGTCATCGACGGGTTCTGGATGGGCCTGGCGAAGCGCTCCGTGCAGTTCGGTTGACCTGGACCCGCGGTCGGCTCCGGTTTGCTGCGGGGGCGCGTGAGCAGCGAGAGTACGCCCATGGGAATCATCGCGGGAATCCTGGTGGCTGCGGTCGCCCTGCTGCACGCCTACATCCTGGTGCTGGAAATGTTCCTCTGGCAGGGCCCGAAGGGTCGCGGTCTGCACGGCTTCGGTCCCGAGATGGCCCGGGACACCGCCCCGATGGCCGCCAACCAGGGTCTCTACAACGGATTCCTCGCGGCGGGCCTGGTCTGGGGCCTGATCGCCTCCGACCCGGTCGGCCACGACGTCCAGATCTTCTTCACCAGCTGCGTCGTGGTCGCCGGCATCTACGGCGGCGCGACCGCCAACCGCAGGATCTGGCTGGTCCAGGCCCTACCGGGGGCCCTGGCGCTGACAGCAGTACTGGCCGCCGGCTGACCTTTCCCTGCTGCGGATGCACTGCAGCTGATCAGAGCCGGCAGGTGGGCGAGTGGTGGCCGAACACGCCCTCCCGGCGATCGACGGCTTTACGCGGCAGGGGCCTGTGCGACTGCGCTGACCGGCTACGCCCCGCGCGCGGAGGCGGCCCTGGTCGTGGCCCCGGGGCTCACCGTCCTCCAGCTCCACGAACTGGCCGTCTCGGCCGAACACGATCCACGCCGCCCCCGCCTCGCCGCCGCCACTGCCCGCGCGGAGTGCCTGACCACCCACGGCTCGGCCCCCACACCTGACTACTCGGCAGACATCGCGCGGGCGTGAAGCGCCGCGCCCGTTGCGAGGACTGTTTCCCGTCCCTCGACCTGGCCGGCCCAGTCTCGGGGCAGAGCCGTCAGCCCGTGGGCCGCGCCGAGTAGGTTGCCGCAGACCGCACCGGTCGAGTCGCTGTCACCGGAGTGGGTGACGGACAGCGTCAGTGCCCGCCGCAGATCGTCCTCGGTCGAGGTGGCCCCGGAGGCGGCGGCCAGCAGGCAGTACACAGCGATGGCCAGGCACTCCTCGGCGATCCAGCCGAGACCGACCCGTTCCACGACGTCGAAGCCGGGCTCCTCGCTACCCGCCAGCCGCACCGCACGTTCCAGCGCGGTCACGGTCTCCTCCCCACCGGGCTGCGCCGCGGTCTGGACGATGGTGAGCCGCACGGCCTCGTCCGGCGCCACGCCGCCGACCAGCCGATCGACCAGCGCGGCGAAGGCCCCGGCGGCGACGTAACCAGTGGGGTGGCCATGGGTCAGCTGTGCACAGTCCGCCGCCAGCCGAAACGCCTCCTCCGGCCCGACCCCGGCGAGCCCGAACGGAGCCGACCGCATCACCGTGCCGCAGCCCTTCGAGTCGGGGTTGACCGCCCCGGTTCGGCCCATTGCCACAATGGTCGGCACCCGCGGGTTCTCCACCACCCCGGACATGCAGGCGTTCCCCGGCGCCCGGGAGGCGTAGAGCCAGCCCTCCCGCAACAACGTCCCCTCGGCGTCAACCGCATCGGCCGTGGGCCCGGACAGTCGCTGCGTCAGGAACCAGCGCTGATAGGCCGCATGAACCGCACCGACGACCTCCTCCGCACCGAGGTCCTTCGCCAGCAGCAGCCCCTCGGCGGTGAACAACGTCATCTGGGTGTCATCGGTGACCTCGGCCAGCCCGCCCACCCGCAGTGTCAGGTCGATGACCCCCGCCGGCCCATGCGCCTCCAGGATCCGGTCCAGCCGAACGAACTCCACCGGCCACCCCAGCGCGTCCCCGACGGCCCCGCCGAGCAGGCACCCCTGAATCCGATCGAGCCGCAGGTCATCACCCATGTCATCCCCCTCGGTCGTCGACACTCGCACAGCCTGACCGTACCGGCTGGGACCGGCGGACTAGCACACGATTACGGCGGAACGAAACCCAGGGAGGAAGCATTTTCGGCCATCGACACCTCGACCCCTCGTCGAGCGGCGCGCAGGGCTGAGGCCGAACTATGGTTCTCCGCGCGGGTATTGACATCTTGCGGTCAACGGTCCAGGTTCCTGACGCAGCGTCAGAACCCAGGCCCTGATGGAGGCCCGCCATGTCGGAGAGCGCCGAACTTGCCCATGACGGCCTGCCGGGCCGTCAACCCTCCCGCCGTCAGGTGCTCCGCGGTGCCGGTGCCGGCGCGGGCGTGCTTCTGGCCTCCGGACTCGCGTCCGGGCTGCTGGACACGGCGCCCGCGTATGCGGACACCCCCGTCCTCGGCGAGTACGACGTCGTCGTGGTCGGCTGCGGCGCCTCCGGGATGACCGCCGCGCTGACGGCGGCCAAACGCGGGCTGTCCGTCGTGGTGGTCGAGAAGGCGCCCACCTTCGGCGGCTCGGCGGCCCGGTCCGGCGCGGGCGTCTGGATCCCCAACAACGAGGTGATCCTCGCCGCCGGCGTCCCGGACACCCCCGCACTGGCGGCGGAGTACCTCGCGGCGGTGGTCGGCAGCGACGTCCCGCTGGCCCGGCAGCAGTCCTTCCTGGACCACGGTCCCGCCATGATCTCCTTCGTCATGGCCAACAGCCCGCTGCGGTTCCGCTGGATGGAGGGCTACAGCGACTACTATCCGGAGCTCCCCGGCGGGATGCCCAACGGCCGCTCCATGGAGCCGGACCAGATCGACGGCAACATCCTCGGCGCGGAGCTGGCCAACCTGAACCCGCCCTACCTGGCCGCCCCGGCCGGTCTGGTGGTCTTCAGCGCCGACTACAAGTGGCTGGCGCTGTCCCTGGTGAACGCCAAGGGCGCGGCCGTCGCCGCCGACTGCCTCGCCCGAGGGACCGCGGCCGCGCTGCTCGGCCAGAAGCCGCTCACCATGGGCCAGGCCTTGGCGGCCGGACTGCGCGCCGGACTGCTGGACGCGGACGTGCCGGTCTGGCTGAACACTCCGCTGGTCGACCTGAACATCGAGTCCGGCGCGGTCACCGGCGTGCTGGTGACGCAGAACGGCAGCACCGGGTTGGTCAGGGCGAAGCACGGGGTGATCGTCGGCTCCGGCGGCTTCGAGCACAACGCCGCCATGCGCAACCAGTACCAGCAGCAGCCCATCGGCACCAGCTGGACCGTGGGCGCCAAGGAGAACACCGGCGACGGCATCCAGGCCGGCCAGCGGGCCGGGGCGGCGCTGGCGCTGATGGACGACGCCTGGTGGGGACCGGCCGTCCCGCTGCCCGACCAGGCCTACTTCTGCCTGTCCGAGCGCACCCTGCCGGGCAGCCTGATGATCAACCAGGGCGGCTCACGGTTCGTCAACGAGGGTGCACCGTACAGCGACGTGGTGCATGTGATGTACCAGAAGAACGCCGCCGCCACGGACGTACCCGCCTGGATGATCGTCGACCAGAACTACCGCAACCGCTACCTGTTCCGCGACGTCGCGCCGACCCTGCCCTTCCCCGACGCCTGGTACTCGGCCGACGCGGTCCACAAGGCCTGGACGCTCGACCTGCTGGCGGCGCAGATCGGCGTCCCGGCCGCGGCGCTGCGCACCACAGTGAGCCGCTTCAACGGCTTCGCCCTGACCGGCAAGGACACCGACCTCCACCGCGGTGTCAGCTTCTACGACCACTACTACACCGACCCGGCGGTGGTGCCCAACTCCTGCCTGGCCCCGCTCTGGGAGCCGCCCTTCTACGCCATCAAACTCGTCCCCGGCGACCTCGGCACCAAGGGCGGCATGGTCACCGACGCCCGCGCCCGCGTCCTCCGGGCCGACGGCACAGCCATCCCCGGCCTCTACGCCGCGGGCAACGCCAGCGCCGCCGTCATGGGTCACAGCTACGCCGGCTCCGGCTCCACCATCGGCCCCGCCATGACCTTCGGCTACGTCGCCGCCAACGACATAGCCGACCAGGCCGGCGTCTGAGGCACGGGACGCCGGCTCAGCCGTACGGCAAGAGTCCGGAGGTGTCGAGTTCGAAGTCGAACGGTTCGGGGATGCGAATCCCCTCGCCGAACTCGATGTCCTCCCGACGGTGGTACTTCGTACCATCGGGCCGACTGAACAGCGTCACCGTCTTCTGCCTGGCATCGATCAGCAGATACAGCGGGATGCCCATCAGCGGGTAGTCCCGGACCTTGCCGACCCAGTCGTTCTCCGGGTTGGAGGGCGACACGAGCTCTACCGCGATGGCCGCGGTCTCGGCGGGCACCTGGTTGTCCGTGGTCTCCAGGACCTGCTCCGGGAGGTAGGTGAGGTCCGGATTGCGGCTCTTGCCGACCTGCGGCGAGATCAGGTCCGTGTTCTCACTCGGCAGGAGCTCGGCCGGCGCGTTTGCGTCGAACTGCCGCCGGACGATCAGTAGGTTGCGCTGATGGATCCCCGAGGGGCTGACCATCATCACGATGATGTCGCCGGAGATCTCGGCCTTGAAGCCTTGTGGCAAGGCTCTGCGAGCCTCCTCCAGGAGGGCGAAGTGCTGAGGATCCATCCGGCGGCACCTCCTGGATGCGGGTCTGTCTGCCAGGATTCAGCCTAGCCGAGGACACCCTCGGAGCTGGGATCTTCTGCTATGCCGTGGTTTCGGTGGTGCTGGCATCCTCGGTCTGACTACCGACTACATGCCAAGGTCCCCGGAATGGCACGTCGCACCGTGGACATCGCCTTCGCCGGCCCGAGGATCGCCGTCTTCCTGGACGGCTGCTTCTGGCACGGCTGCCCGGAGCACGCGACCAGTCCGAAGGCCAATGCGGAGTGGTGGCGGGCCAAGCTGGACCGCAACGTGGTCAGGGACGGGAGACGAGCGAGCACATGGCCGCTGAAGGCTGGACGGTGATGCGGTTCTCGGAGCACGAGAAGCCGGAGGCGGTGGCCGCCCGGGTGGAGGCGGCGGTGCGCCTCGCCACCCCACCCGGATGACGGAACCAGTACGTTTCGGCGGGATACGGGTTCCGTTGTCGGTGAGCTGCTTCGCCGAAGCCCTGCGGGGCTCACGACTCCCAGTTCTCGCCCGCCCGCTTCGGTCGGCAGAAGGGCGGGGCCCGCCTGGTCGATTGCGTTAGGGTGCCGGCGTGACGGAACTGCCTGATGGCCTGTACGAGCACATTGTGACGAACGCTCTCGACGAGCGATTGGCCATCGCGGCGGAGCTGGGCCGAGTGCTCCGGGAACGGATCGATCCGGACGACGCCCCGGAGTTGTTGGGTCGCTACGTCGGTGCTCTGACCCGGCAGGCGCTGCGCGCCCACAGCAAGGCCGGAGGCAGGGACGCCGGGGCGCAGCTCGGACTGCAGATCGCGACGGTCAACCGGATGGTGGGCGCGCTGGGCGAGTTGCTGCCCGACGGGGTCGGGGACGCCGATGCCGTCGCCGCATCACAGGAACTGCTGCTGGCGGTCGCGAGCGGGGTGGCCCTGCCCGGGGAGCAGAGCTTCCCGGGGCGCCCGGTGGTGCCGCTGTCAGCCAGCGCGCTCTTCGCCAACCGGGGCCGGGAACGGATCGGCCACGCACTGCACAGCGAGTTGGAGTCGGCCGACCGTGTGGACCTGATCTGCGCGTTCATCAAATGGTCGGGGCTGCGCCTCCTGCGAGACCGCCTCGCGGAGGTGGTGGCCCGCGGCGGCGAGCTGCGCGTGGTCACCACTACCTACATGGGCGCCTCGGATCTGCGGGCAGTGGACGAGTTGGTGCGGATCGGCGCGAAGGTGAGGGTCTCCTATGAGACCCAGGCCACCCGGCTGCACGCCAAGGCCTGGCATTTCCACCGCCGTTCCGGGACGTCCACCGCCTACGTGGGCTCCTCGAACATGTCGATGCCGGCCCTCACGGACGGCGTCGAGTGGAATGTGCGCTTCTCCGAGGTGGAGCAGGGCAATCTGCTGCTGTCCTTCGCCGACAACTTCGAGTCCTACTGGGAGGACCCGGAGTTCGAACTCTACGACGCACAGGACCAGCGGCAGCGGGAGCGTCTGCGCCGAGCACTGGAGATCGAGCGTTCCGGCCCCAAGCCGTTCTCCCTTGAACTCGCCCCCTTCGACATCACTCCGCACCCGCATCAACGACAGGTCCTGGACGAGCTCACGGCCGAGCGCGACATCCATCGGCGCTTCCGAAACCTGGTGGTCATGGCCACGGGGACCGGCAAGACCATGGTTGCCGCGATGGACTACCGGAGGCTGCGCGAGCAGCGGAAGGTCGACAGCCTGCTGTTCGTGGCGCATCGTCAGGAGATCCTGGACCAGGCTCGGTTGACGTTCCGACATGTCCTCAGGGAGAGCGCCTTCGGTGAGAAGTATGTCGGCGGAGACCGTCCTGAGACGTGGAAGCATGTATTCGCCTCGGTGCAGTCGTTGGCGCATGTCGACCTGGACCGCCAGTTGCACCCGGAACGCTTCGACATGGTCATCGTGGACGAGTTCCACCATGCCACCGCGCGCACGTACGCGCGGTTGCTCGACCACCTGAACCCCACTTGTCTCCTCGGCCTGACCGCGACCCCCGAGCGCTCCGACGACGCCGACATCACGCACTGGTTCGACGGGCACACCGCCGTCGACCTGCGCCTGTGGGAAGCCGTCGACCGCGGCTTGCTGGTGCCGTTCCACTACTTCGGGATCAACGACGAAACCGACCTGAAGCGGTTGCGCTTCACCCGGAGCAGCGGCTACGACACCCAGTCACTCACCGCCCTCTACACCGGCGACGACGCCCGGGTCCGATTGATCCTCGGCGAGCTGAACCGACGGGTTCTGGATCCGTCCCGGATGCGGGCGATCGGCTTCTGCGTCTCCATCCGCCACGCCCGGTTCATGGCCGCGAAGTTCAACGCAGCCGGCATCCCCGCCTTCGCGGTGACCTCCAAGTCGTCGGGAGCCGAACGGGACGACGCCATCGCCGCGCTGAGGAAGCGTGAGGTCAATGTCCTGTTCACGGTGGACCTGTTCAACGAGGGCGTGGACATCCCCGAGGTCGACACCGTGCTGTTCCTGCGGCCCACGCAGAGTGCCACGGTGTTCCTCCAGCAACTCGGCCGCGGCCTGCGACGGGCGGACAACAAGGAGAGCCTGACCGTCCTGGACTTCATCGGGGCACAGCACGCGGACTTCCGGTTCGAGCCGAAGATCCGCGCGCTCAGCGGGGGCAGCCTCAAACAGGCTCTCCAGGCGGTCGAACAGGGCTTCCCGTCGCTGCCGTCCGGCTGCGCGGTACAGCTGGACCAGGTGGCACGGCAGACCGTCCTGGCGAATCTGCGCTCCATGCTCAGCCCACGCTGGGCGAAGACCGTCGCAGAGCTCCGAGCCCTGGGGGACGTCTCGCTCGCGTCGTTCCTGGACGAGACCGGCCTGCAGCCGGAGGACGTCTACCGTCCCAAGGACGGCACCTGGAGCGGGCTGCGCATGGCTGCGGGACTTCCGGTGGGCGAGGCGGGCCCGGAGGACAGCCAGCTTGAGAAGGCCGTGTGCCGGATTCTGCATATCGACGACCCGGAGCGCCTGGACTACCTCACCGCCCTCGCCGAGGGCCGTGCCCCCACGGGTACCCGACCCGATGAGCGCCTGGCCGCGATGGCGAACAGCGTGCTCTGGGGTGACGCCCACCTGGGCAGCCCGCTGGAACAAGCCCTGCGACGGCTGCTGGCGGAGCCGCGACGCAGGGAGGAACTGCTCCAGCTCCTCCCGGTCCTGCGTGCCCGGATGCGCCGCCTGACCTGGCCGGTCGCTGCGGAGGGCCCGCTGCCGCTGCATGTCCACGCGCGCTACACCCGGGCCGAGGCGGTCGCGGCTTTCGGCGAGGAGTACAAGGGCCGGCCCACCGGCGTCGAATGGTTCCCGGAGTCCCGGGCCGACGCCTTCTTCGTCACCCTGGTGAAGTCCGAGCACCAGTTCTCGGAGTCCACCCGCTACGAGGACCGAGTGATCACCCCGACCCTGTTCCAATGGGAGACCCAGGGCAAGGTCGCCGCGGACTCCGTCGACGGTCAGCGGTACATCAACCACGCCGAGCGTGGATCGTCCCTGCACCTCTTCGTCCGCGAGACCAAGCGCGCCGACGGCAGGCTCGGCGCACCCCCGTTCCTCTACCTCGGCCCGGCTGCCTACGAGTCCCACGTCAACGACCGCCCGATGCGCATCAAGCTCCGCCTGGCCCACGCACTTCCCCTGGACGTCTTCACCAGTTGGTCCCAGTTCGGCGCTTGATCCGCCCGGTCCGGCGCGAGGTCGCGGAGGTCGCGGCGGCGGCGTGTGCAAGGACGGGGCTGTCGTGAAGGTCTGACGGAAGGTGGGCGTCGGTCCCGCGCGGTCGCGCCCGGGGCGTGTTATCTGTGGCAGGTCATGTGACTGCTGTCCCGATGGCCTGCCGAAGCTCCGTCAGGTGGTCGAGGGCGATCCGTCCGGTATGGCCTGACCTGGAGGAATAGCATGCCCGAGCTGTTCGTAGGTGGACGGTGGACGACGGCTGCGCAAGGGCGCAGCCGGGAGATCCGGTGCCCTGCGGACGGGAGTCTGGTCGCTCGGGTGGACGAGTGCGGGGCGGAGGACGCGGCCGCTGCGGTGGCCGCCGCGCGGGAAGCGTTCGACCGGGGGCCGTGGCCGCGGACCCCGGCGGGGGAGCGGAGCGCGCTGCTGCTGCGGGTGGCCGAGCTGCTGGTGCGGGACAGGGACGCGTTCGCCCGAGCGGAGTCGCTGGACACCGGGAAGCGCCTGGTGGAGTCCGAGTACGACATGGACGACATCGCGAACTGCTTCCGCTACTTCGGCAACCTGGTCGGCGCCGGCGGGCAGGACCGGGTGGTCGAGACCGGCATTCCGGCCGTCGACAGCCGGGTCGTGCACGAGCCGGTCGGCGTCTGCGCGCTGATCACGCCGTGGAACTATCCGCTGCTGCAGACCGCCTGGAAGGTCGCCCCGGCGCTCGGCACCGGCAACACGATCGTGCTCAAGCCCAGTGAGCTGACCCCGCACACCGCGATCATGCTGATGCGGCTGCTGCAGGAGGCCGGGCTGCCGGACGGCGCCGCCAACCTGGTGCTGGGCACCGGGGCGGAGGCCGGTGCGCCGCTGACCGAGGACCCCCGGGTCGACCTGGTGTCCTTCACCGGGGGACTGGCCACCGGGCGCCGCATCATGGCGGCGGCCGCGCCGACCGTGAAGAAGGTGGCCCTGGAACTCGGCGGCAAGAACCCCAATATCGTCTTCGCCGACGCGGAATTCGACACCGCCGTGGACTACGCGCTGATGGCGGTCTTCCTGCACTCCGGGCAGGTCTGCTCGGCCGGGGCCCGGCTGCTGGTCGAGGACTCGCTGCACGACCGCTTCGTCGACGAGCTCGTGGCGCGCGCCCGCCGGGTCCGGATGGGCGGGCCGTTCGACCCGGAGGCCCGCACCGGCCCGCTGATCTCGGCGGCGCACCGGGAGAAGGTCGAGGCGTATGTCGCCGCAGGCGTCGCGGAGGGCGCGGTGCTGCGGCTGGGCGGGGCCCGCCCCGACGACCCCGCCCTCGCGGACGGCTTCTACTACCCGCCGACCATCCTCGACGAGTGCACCCCGGACATGTCCGTGGTCCAGGACGAGTCCTTCGGGCCGGTGCTGACGGTGGAACGGTTCCGCGACGAGACCGAGGCGCTGGCACTGGCCAACGACACCGTCTACGGTCTGGCGGGGGCGGTGTGGACGACGGACCAGGCCCGCGCCCACCGGGTCGCCGACGGGCTGCGGGTCGGCACGGTCTGGATCAACGATTTCCACCCCTATGTGCCGCAGGCCGAGTGGGGCGGGATGAAGCAGTCCGGCATCGGCCGCGAGCTCGGCCCGGCGGGCCTGGCCGAATACACGGAGGCCAAGCACGTCTGGCGCAATACCGCCGCCGAGCCGCAGCGCTGGTTCGACTGACGCGGCCCGGGGTGTTGTCCTGATCCGCCCCCGCTCCTGCCCCCCTCCTGCATCC